>NZ_JXYA01000031.1 GCF_000967655.1 Pseudoalteromonas rubra | reverse complement strand
TAATGTGGATCACTTAATGTGGGCATACTCCTTGCTCTGATCACCTACAAATGCCTCAGATGCAATGTCGTTTTGCATTTTGCCATTTTGCCATTTTGCTCAGTCAGATGACCATTTCCGGCCTCGCAAAAAGCAAAAATGTGCACATTGCGAAACCACACAGCTCCGATGACATGTAAAAGTATTAGGTACATAACACTTAAAAACCAATACTTTAGGGCTGTTTTTATCATCCTGTCTTGAGGCATAAATCGGAACTAACAGTCATTTTTTGATTTCTAATTGACCAAGTTGTGTAAAAGTAAGAAAATGGGATTAGTTAAAATTGATTAGGGATAACATTTTATTTACACAAATAGAGTGAAGCCCTGGAGTATATCTATGAAATTATCAGTTCTTGCGCTTGGCCTCAGCGCCGCCCTAATCAGCAGCTTTGCTGCAAATGCCAGTGAAAACCTGATCACTAACGGTTCTTTTGAGCAGTCAAACACGGTCAACGGTTCATGGAGCCTGTTTAAAACCTTGCCCGGCTGGAACCGCAGCTCTGCTAAGTTTGAGATTCAGACTAACCGTCTTGGCCTTATTCAGGCTCAGGATGGCGAGCAATATCTGGAGCTGGATTCAACCCGCAACTACAGTGCTTACCAGAGCGTTGCGACTGAAGCGGGCAAGCAGTATGTCGTGAGCTTCTACTATTCACCACGTGTTACCAATAATAACACCACCAACAAAGCAACTGTTTACTGGGACGACCAGGTAATCGCAGAGCTAAACGGCACACAACGTGGCTGGCAGCTCTACACGATTAACGTCACTGCAAACAGCGACGAAAGTACGCTGAAATTTGTCGGTGCGGGCAACTCAGACTCATACGGCGCACTACTGGATAACGTCTCCGTTACCGCTGACTGCGTCACAGGTTTGTTCGGGATCAATAATTATGGCTCGGCTGAAGGTGGCTATGTCTATTACTTTGACATTGACGCCGGTCAGTACAGCAAAGTATCAGGCGTGACTCACACTGCGTCGAACATCGCCAGCAAAGACGGTGTGCTTTACTTTATGGAGCAAACCGACAGTAAAACCAAAGCATCCACTTTGTGGGCACTGGACTTGAATGGCAACCAGCAATACAGCATAGCCAATACGAAGTCATGGCCTTTGTACCGCTCTGCGGTTACACCGGATGGCGTGTCTTTACGCAGCACCAGTAAAACCTACATGTATGATTTCGACATGACCAGCGGCGAAAAAACTGTGCTGGGTAAATTATCATACCCGGGTGATGACTTCAGTCATGGCGATATTGCTTACTCAGCAGACGGTAACGTCCTTTACGTTTTAACCGGCAAGGCACTGTATACCCTGGATGAAGGCAATATGGAGCTGACTAAGATTGGCGAGCACGGCGTAAACTGGGCATCTGGCCTGGCGATTACGGCTGATGGCAAACTGTATGTTTCTGGTCGTGAAGCCAACAGCAATGCGCAGATCTGGCAAATGAATCCAGACACAGCGGTTGCCACTTTAGTCATGGAAGGTCCTGAGCATATTAACGACCTGACCTTTGTCGACAATTTCTGCCGATAACCGGAACATTCGCTCTATATGCGCAAAAACCAGCCAGACAGGCTGGTTTTTTTGTATACAAAAAGCGCCTAACCCAGCTGGTAAGGCTTCCCCATCGCCACCCCACTAGGTATACTGACGCGCTTTTAATGAATAGTTAGTCAACACTGACTTAACTTGGAAATCATTTGGGGACTGGCCACCCGTTCAAAGTATGCCGCTGATTACTGTCATCAACAGTACCTTCGGCATCGATAATATTAAGGCCAAAACAACACATTTGATTGAAATGGGAATAATATGAATTCAATACCTAATCGCGGTGAGTTTCTGGGCCATCCAAAAGGCCTGTTCTTACTCTTCGGCACGGAAATGTGGGAGCGCTTTGGCTACTACGGAATGCGTGCAATCTTGGTTCTTTATCTGGTTGCTCAGGTACAAAACGGCGGCTTCGGCTGGACTAACGCCGATGCACTAAGCCTGTACGGCACCTTTACCATGGCGGTCTACCTGACCCCGTTGATCGGTGGTTGGTTAGCCGATAACGTATTGGGTCAGCGTAAAGCCATCATCATTGGTGGTATCCTGATGGCCGCAGGCCACTTTACCATGGGTATTCCGCATGGCCTGGTTGCCGGTATGGAAGAACAGGTTTTCTATATCGGTCTGGCATTATTATGTGCCGGTAACGGTCTGTTTAAGCCAAACATCTCGACTATGGTTGGTGACTTGTACCAGGAAGGTGATAAGCGCCGCGACGGTGCCTTCACGATTTTCTACATGGGTATCAACTTAGGTGGTGCGTTGGGTCCACTTATCGCAGGTTATGTGGCAGCACAAATTAACTGGCAAGCGGGTTTCATCGCTGCAGGTATCGGCATGGTGATCTCCGTTGTGATGCAATTACTATTGAGCCAGAAATATCTTGGCGACATCGGCGTGGTGCCTGCTGCTAAGCTGTCTCAGCAGCAATCTAACAGCAACACTAAAGAGCCGCTTACCAGTCAAGAAAAAGACCGTATCCGCGTTATCTTCACTATGAGTGTGTTCAGTATTATCTTCTGGATGGGCTTTGAGCAGGCCGGTGGTCTGATGAACCTGTTTGCTGCTGATTATACCGACCGTATGCTGATGGGTTTTGAAATCCCGGCGTCATGGTTCCAGTCTCTGAACTCTATCTTTATTATTATCTTCGCGCCACTGGTGGCCATGATCTGGCTGAAACTGGACAAGCGTGAGCCTAACTCACCGGTTAAGTTTGCCATCGCGTTAGTATTCCTGGCGCTGGGCTTTTTGACCATGATGATGGCGCTTATCACCGAAGGCAGTGATGCGGGTAACCTGCAGATCAGCATGATGTGGCTGGTACTTTTCTACCTGTTCCACACGCTGGGTGAACTGTGTCTGTCGCCAATTGGCCTGTCTATGGTGAGTAAACTGGCACCACTGCGCCTGGCTTCATTATTAATGGGTCTGTGGTTTCTGTGTACAGCGGTTGCGAACAAAATCGCGGGCTTTGTTGGTTCTTTCATCGGCGAAGGCCAGGAAGCAATGAACAATGCCATGAGCATCTTCATTGGTCTGGGAGCAACAGCGCTGTTGTCTGCACTGGCAATGTACCTGCTTAGCAACAAGCTGGTTGACTGGATGCACGGCGCTGAAGGAACCACTGATGAGCCGCATACTCAGGAGCACTATCTTGAGAAAGAGCTAGAGATCTCTGGCGAAAGACAGTAATTTCTAACTCCTGACTCGTGTAAAAGCCGCACTAAATTTGTGCGGCTTTTCTGTTTTCAGCCCTCACTTGTAAACTTATCAATACAGCAACGCGAGATTTTGCTTCTCTTGTACCTGTCTCTGTATTACTAACAAGGTGATATCGCTGTCAATGCAAAACTTTAAAGTTCATTATTTTCATATAGATAAAGAAAGCCTTGCTGAAAAACCACCCGTCATACAATCAATTTTTAAGAACAAATAAGGTCTTTTAATCGATAAATTTATCCTGTTCACGCAATCCGTATAATCCAGACAATTTGTACGACAGAATTTACATTTTACCCGCTTGCTAAATCATGCCCATAGCTTCCCCTTTTTGCCATTTTGATTAATCATCCACAGCACAAAACAAATAGCGATCCAGTGCTTTTAAGCGGGAGTAAGACAATGAGTGAAGTAACAAATCCTCTAGGCCTAGTTGGCATTGAGTTTACCGAGTACGCAACACCAGATGCGGACTACATGGAAAAGATTTTTGCCGATTTTGGTTTTTCTAAACTGAAAAAGTTCAAAGACAAAGACATCCTATACTACAACCAGCACGACATTCACTTCCTGCTGAACAAAGAGCGCGGCGGTTTCTCTGCTGAGTTCGCTAAGAGCCACGGTCCGGCTATCTGCTCTATGGGCTGGCGTGTAGAAGACGCGCAAAAAGCGTTTGAAATCGCGGTTGAGCGCGGTGCTAAGCCTGCCACTGATTCAACTCATAAAGACTTGCCTTACCCGGCCATCTACGGCATCGGCGACAGCCTGATCTACTTCATCGATGTATTCGGTGACAAAGGCTCTATTTTCGAGCAAGACTTTGTTGACTTGGAAGAGCAAGTGGTTGTTGAGGACAAAGGCTTCCTGCGTATCGACCACCTGACTAACAACGTATACAAAGGCACCATGGAAACATGGGCAAACTTCTACAAAGACGTATTCGGCTTTACTGAAGTTCGTTACTTCGACATCAAAGGTCAGAAGACAGCCCTGTTGTCATACGCACTGAAATCTCCGTGTGGCACCTTCTCTATTCCAATTAACGAAGGTAAAGACGACAACAACAACCAGATCGATGAGTACCTGGATGAGTACAATGGCCCGGGCGTACAACACCTGGCGTTTTTGACCAACGACCTGGTTGCCTCACTGGACAAACTTGACCAGACTAACATTGCAACATTAGACATTGTTGATCACTACTACGACACCATCTTTGACCGTGTACCTTGGGTTAAAGAAGACCGTGACAAGATCAAAGAGCACCAGATCCTGGTAGACAGCCAGAGCGAAGATTGCTACCTGCTACAGATCTTCACTAAGAACCTGTTTGGCCCTATCTTTATCGAGATGATCCAGCGTGTTGACGACGGTGGTTTCGGTGAAGGTAACTTCCAGGCACTGTTCGAGTCTATCGAGCGTGATCAGGAACGCCGCGGCGTGATCTAATTCTCCTTTGAGAGTAGAAATTTAAAAGCAGCTTGGGGCGATGCCTTGTGGCTGCTTTTGCCGTTTAATTTGTCTGAGACTCAGATGTTGCATTGAAAAATCAGAACGCTATCACCACATCTGAGAACAGCCTCAAACTTGCAAAAAGGAAAGACCATGTCTTTTATCAACGAAACGCACGACATTAATTTGAAGAGCTGGGTTGCCAGCGCTAACCAGGCCGGGACTGATTTCCCTATTCAAAACCTGCCATTTGCTTCATTCCGCCACAAAGACAGCGCTGAAGAGTTCCGTGGCGGCGTTGCCATTGGCGATCAAGTACTGGATCTGGCTGTGGTTGCCGCAGCAGGTATTTTCAGTGGCGAAGCACAGGATGCAGTAGAAGCGGCCAATGCACCTAAACTGAATGAGTTTATGGGAATGGGTCAGAACTACTGGTCTGCACTGCGCCTGGCACTGTCTCGTGCTCTTCGTGAAGGCTCAGAGCACCAGGGTACACTAGAAGCGGCGTTGGTTGCACAATCTGACGTTGAATATGCATTGCCTTGTCACATTGGTGATTACACCGATTTCTATACTTCAATCTACCACGCCACTGCGGTAGGTAGCTTGTTCCGTCCGGACAACCCTTTGCTGCCTAACTACAAGTGGGTACCAATCGGTTACCATGGCCGTGCTTCATCGATTGATGTATCTGGTCAAAACTTCCCACGCCCGAAAGGTCAAACCAAAGCGCCAGATGCTGATACACCGTCTTTCGGCCCTTGTAAGCGTCTGGACTATGAGCTGGAGCTGGGTATCTACCTGGGTAAAGGGAATGAGCTGGGCGATTCAATCTCAATTGCGGATGCCGAAAGCCATGTGTTTGGTTTCTGTCTGTTCAACGACTGGTCGGCCCGTGATCTGCAAGCCTGGGAATACCAGCCGTTAGGTCCGTTCCTGGCGAAAAACTTTGCCTCAACGGTATCGCCGTGGATTGTCACCACTGAAGCACTGGCGCCGTACCGTACTAACTGGCACCGTGACGAGCAAGATCCTCAGCCACTTGACTATCTTGAGTCTGCACAAAACCGTGAATCGGGTGCTTTCGATATTCAGATGGACGTACTGCTCGAAACCGCAAAAATGCGTGAAGCCAATGCAGCGCCAAGCAAGCTGTCTGAGTCTAGCTTCAAGCACAGCTACTGGACTGTGGCACAAATGGTGACTCACCACACAGTAAACGGCTGTAACTTCCTGCCGGGCGACATGCTGGGCTCTGGTACTCAGTCTGGTCCTGAGCACGAAGAAGCGGGTTCACTGCTTGAGCTGTCTCGTGGCGGCAAAGAAACCATCACCCTGGACAACGGCGAAGAGCGTAAGTTCCTGGAAGACGGCGACAAGGTCATTATGCGTGGCTGGTGTGAAGCGAACGGCTTTGCACGTATTGGCTTCGGTTCTGTCGAAGGCACTATCCTGCCAGCGAAGTAATCGCAAACGCAAAAGCTTTTCTATAGAAAACAAAGGTGTGCTTAAGTACACCTTTTTTTTGTAAGTAAATACTGGCTTTTTGCATAAAAATTGTTAAAGTGGGTCGTTATTTTTAATTTTTACGTGTTATGTTTCGCTATATCAAACGCCTGATCACATCATTATTTCAACCTAAACAGCTAATGCTGCGCCAGAATGGCCAGGTTAGTCTGATGGTTGTGCCTGGCTGGTTGCAATTTATTGCACTAGTGCTGGTTTGTAGTGCTCTCACCTGGTT
Source organism: Pseudoalteromonas rubra (assembly GCF_000967655.1). Classification (GTDB taxonomy): domain Bacteria; phylum Pseudomonadota; class Gammaproteobacteria; order Enterobacterales; family Alteromonadaceae; genus Pseudoalteromonas; species Pseudoalteromonas rubra_A. Next base: position 153,674 of record NZ_JXYA01000031.1, on the reverse strand, counting down.
AGTTATCAGTACATCAGCGTTTTTTAAGCAGCAAGACACAGTCAGCGCGCTACAAGCTCAGCTCCAGACACAACAACAGGCCTGGGCACAAGAAAAACAACAACTGGCTGAGCGTCTGTCACAGCAGCAAACTCAGCTTGCTACTTTGAATGAACAACACACAGTACTCAGTGAAATTGTCAGTGCTCTGCCGACATCCATCACTGAGCAGGCAGACGCAGCAGTGGCTTTGCCAGAAAGCCAACAGCCGAGTGACACGCAACCGGCCGCTGGTGATATCAATGACAGCCATGAGTTTGAGGCGCACAGCACTGAGCTGGACGATGCGCAGGCCGCCTTACTTGAAACCTTGCAAGCGATTATTTCGGCGCGCCATAGCCAGTTGATGGCCGGATTTAACGAAGCAGGTCTCTCTTTGAGCAGCGACAATAATTCAGCACAGGGTGGTCCTTATCATCAGGTTGATGCCACACTGTTGAATGCACATTATACCCAGCTAATCGATGACTCTGTACAACTCAATCAGCTAGAGAACTTATTACACTCCACGCCCAAAATGATGCCCGTCGCGCACGACAAATATTATATTTCCAGCACGTTTGGCTTTCGTAAAGACCCTATCACGGGCCGCCGTGCCTACCACAAAGGGGTCGATATGGCGGGCTGGCATAAAACCCAGATCATTGCGCCGGCAGATGGGGTGATCAGTAGAGCGGGTAAAAATGGCGGATACGGTAAGTTTATTGAAATTAAACATGCGAACGGTATCATCACACGTTATGGTCATTTACACACCATCAAAGTGAGAAAAGGCCAGACGGTCAAACAGTCAGACGTGATTGCACTGATGGGCAGCACAGGTCGTAGTACCAGTACACACTTGCATTATGAGGTGTTACAGGATAAAAAGCATATAAATCCTGTAAAACTGGCAAGAGTGCTCAAACGTGTTCAATAAAAAGAAAAACTCATTTCCTTTCTCGCTAATTTCTCCCGACACCGAAATCACAGGCAACATCCAGTGCGATGGTGAACTTCAGATCGATGGCAAAGTAACGGGTGACCTCAATGTCGCTCAGCTGATCATCGGCGAATCAGGGCTTGTAGAAGGCAATATTATCGCCAAACAGGTGCAGGTTCGTGGCCAAGTTCAGGGTGGGATCAACGCCGACAGTGTTACGCTGGAGCCCAGCGCCAGAGTGACTGGTGATATCGAACACGATACACTGAGTATTCAGGCCGGCGCGCATATCCAGGGCCAGCTAAATCATCGCGCAAAGCCATCTAATGTCACCCCACTGGATAAAGCCAGCGAAGGCTGAATGACTCGCCAGAAATAGGCCACCGATAACATTTCATAACACAAAACATAGACTTAGCATTTCACTTTTGTATCACTGAGTGGTACATTTCTGCGTATTTTAAGTACCTAGCGGGTGTCACACACTCGCTTGATACAGCACATCGAAGTAATTCAAAGGACATATCGTGAATAAGCATATTTTAGGCCTGCTACTGGCTACTGCCTCTTTAGGCTCTCAGGCCGCTGAACTGAGTAAAAGCTTCCTTGAAGTGGGTTATGGTAAGACCAAGCTGGATGGTTCACCGAGTTCAGTTACTCCTCGAGGATTTATGATTGCGGGCAGTTATGAATTTGCCAACGGCATCTTTATGGGACTCAAAATCGATCAGCATTCAGACAGCCTGGCATTCTTCAACAATCTTCGTGATGGAGAATACTACGTTGACGAAACGACGTTTAATTTGGGCTACATTCTGTATTCAACGGACAGTGGACGCCTGGCAGTTGGCGCTCAGGTTGGTGAGTTTGAAGTGTCAACTAATCGCTCTAACTCAACAGCAGATACACGTCGCCTTTACGGTGAGTACGAGCATGCCTTCTCCAAACACATTAGCGCCTATGCTCAGGCTGGCTATGAGTTACTGGATAACTCTACAGATGATGACGATGGTGTCTTTGTTAATATCGGCCTGCGTTTTAGCTTTACGCAGCGCTCCGCTGTGGTGCTGGAGTACACTAATGGTGTGGAATACACCCAGTCAGAAGTAAAGTATCGCTATACTTTCTGATAGAAAAAGGCCCGCTGCTTGCGGGCCTCTCACTATTTTTTCGCCGAAATATACATAGTGACATCGGCATGAAATACCTTTACCCCGTCACTGTTGAACACCTCAACCGGCACTATCAGCTCTTCTTTATCCTGCCACTGGCGTGGGAGTGAAATCGTCGCCTCTGCCCGTAAATCGGTATCGGCTTTTTTCAGGTATTGCACCGTCATCCCTTTAGGGATCCAGCGATGCGTTTTAGAGGGAATACTGGCATCGGTGACCACACCAGCACATAGCTCCGCAAGGTTACACTGCGCAATCGCATGCACAGTGCCAATGTGATTGTGCACCGCTTTTCTATTGGGCATTTGCGCCGTGATCCGCCCCTCACTGAGGTGAGTGATCTTAGGCTTGATGGTGCCAAAATAAGGCGCTCGCTTACAGACCGCCTTGCTGAATAGCCAGTTGCCAAAGGGCAACCATTTAAACTTCTTGTAGGTTTTTAATAAGGGTGTTGCCATAACGCTTAACCTGTTGAATTAAATAACACCCCACCCTAACACATCTGACCAGTTGAGCCAATGACATTCATTATAACGCTGCTGAGTGCGATCTGCTTAGCTCAAATTCAGCTATATCAACTGCTTCCTTGCTCTGACATACTCCCTATTGACTACGCACGTCTTTTCTCTGTGCAATTAACATGAATGCCTGAGGACAAATCACTACTTTATGACACTCATGATGAGCCTTTATAAGCTCACCTGGCCATATAAAAAAGCAAAGTTTAAAATAGCACCATGTTTTACATTAATTGTATAGTTGATAATAAATATCACTTGCGCCTCAACTGTGACTGAAAAACACGAATTATGATATATTTAATATAAATAAAATCATAATTAGAAACGAACTCAATTAATCAAGTTAAACACTTCACTCTTCAAATGAAAAACACTAGAATTATTTATGAATAATCAAGAAAGTACTTTTTGTAAGTTTGAAGAGCCTGTCAAGTAACCCTCTGTTTCTCATGCTTATCCCAGCTGATAGTTCATCACTAGAGAGTTATCAGTTTATTTTGGAACGATTCAAAATACAGCTTTCAACTTTATAATCAGTTTTTCAACTTGCTCCATATTCGGCGGATACCGTCACGTATACTCAGGTGATACTATGAAACTCAGTAATAAACTCTATTTAGCATTTGGTGTGTTAATCATACTAATGATCATTTCCAGTACATTAGTATGGTTTAAAATATCCACTGAAACTGCCCGTGCAAAAGAAGTAACCGGTGACGATCTACCCGGCATGATCCTCTACAGCCGCTTACTGGATACTCAGCACCAGCTCAAAGGCGCTGCGCTCGAATATATGAATGGTGATGCAAGTAAAAAAGCGACCTTTAACGATACATTTGAGAAGTTTAAAACAGTCCACTCCGAACTTTACGGTTACGAATCAGCCAAGCAATCTGATCGAGATAAGATGGCACATATTCTGCGCAGTATTTCTTCTTACCACCAGAAGGTTAATCAGGACGTGTTTGCGCGTTATCAGCCAGCTGTGGCTCAGACGATCCAGAACCAAACTTCAGTGGCTTTTGACAACTCAAGCGAGTTTAAGCAAGCAAGTGAGACACTTCGGGCTTTAGATAAAAAATACATACAAGATATTGCCAATATTCTTGAAGTCTCTGCGCAAGAAGAAATTGATGATGCGACCAATGCTGTGGCGCAACTGGTTAAAGGCCTGGGTTCTACGTCTATTGCCATCATAGTGATCACTCTCGTTGCCGCGATGCTTAGCCTCGTTATCGCATATTTGATCAGTCGCTCAATCGTGTTACGTCTCAATCAAGTGCTGAGTGTTGCGGAACGGATCAGTGCGGGTGATATCTCTGAGCAGGATATTGTGCATCAGGGCCAGGATGAAATTGATGGGCTGGCAGAAGCGACCAATAGAATGGCCCGCTCACTGAACGAATTGCTGCACTCTATCACTCAGGTGGTTGGCGATGTGACTTCATCCAGTCAGGATATTGCCGAAGCGAACCAGCAGATCGCCGCCCGTAGTCGTTCATCTGCCGATCAGTCGACTCAGGTCGCTACGGCCATTGAAGAAATGAGCGCGACGGTCACTGAAGTGGCCTCTCAGAGTCAAGTGGCAGCAAGCCAAGCCGAGCAGGCACGTACATTGGCCTCTGGCGGAGGAGATACCGTCGGACAAACCGTCAGTAAAATAAAAACGGCGTCACAAAATGTGCAAAAAACCGCAGGAAATGTCACTCACTTGGGCGAACTCAGTAGCCAGATTGGCAACGTGATCGGGGTAATTGGCAGCATTGCGGAGCAAACCAACCTGTTAGCACTCAATGCCGCCATTGAAGCAGCCCGCGCCGGGGAACAAGGTCGTGGCTTTGCCGTCGTTGCAGATGAGGTCAGAACCCTGGCTGAGCGAACATCCAAAGCGACCGAGGAAGTCGTCTCCACCGTGCAATCCATTCAATCACAAACGGATCACGCGGTAAGCTCCATGCAACACAGTGTATCTCTGGTTGACCAAAGCGTTTCTATGGCCGAAGCCGCAGGCATACAGTTAGATGACATTGTGCGTGGCGCCTCAGACATTGCCACTATGATCCAGTCGATTGCCACCGCAACGGAAGAGCAGTCAGTGGTTGCCGGTGAAATGGCCAGAGATATTTCTAATATCGAGCAGTCCAGTCAGCACTCTCTGCAGGATACTCAGGTTGCAGCTCTATCCGCCCAGGGACTGAATCAGCAAGCTGAGGAGCTGGCCCAGTTGGTCAGCAGGTTCAAACTGAGGACATAAACAGCCAGCACCACCTCACGCAGCTCATCAATTACCGGTCTGAAATGACAGATACGTTCAGTCCGGTAATAATTTATGTCGCGTTTGCCAGAACGTGTTCAATGTACATAAAGCCAAGATAAAACTTGCCTGTTCTGATAATTAACGACTTTAATTATAAACAATAGCGCAATGAAAAGTATGCCATGGATGACGCCTCTTTCTAACTTGGTGATCCTATGAAACTCAGTAACAAACTCTACTCAGCCTTTGGTGTTCTTATTGTGCTGATGTTGATGTCCAGCACTTTGGTTTGGTTTAAGGTCTCAACAGAGACCGCTCGAGCAACAGAGGTCATTGGAGATGACCTGCCAGGCATGATCTTATACAGTCGGCTGCTTGACAAAGAACACTTACTCAAAAGTGCCGCGCTCGAATATATGAACGGCGATACCAGCAAAAAAGCCTCCTTCAATGAGATATTCAAGCGATTCAAGGAAATCCATACTGAGTTATACCGATATGAATCTGCCAAACAGTCAGACCGCGAAAAAATGGCCTTTATCTTAAAAAGTGTCACAACCTATCATCAACGCGTCAATCAGGAAGTCTTCGATCGGTTTGATCCAACGGCCTATCAAAGGATCCGGGAACGTGTAAACCGACTCAATGACACCACAGGTGACCAGTTGGAAGACTTGCTGGATAAGCTAAAAGAGCAGGAATTTAATGATGCTATGCAGTCAATCGATTTGCAGGAGTCCCTGAATGACGATCTACCCGGGGTGCGCTACTACCTCGAACTGGTTGATGAAGCGGGGGATATGATCGCCGCCATCATCTCGCACACCAATGGCGATGCGAATGCCAAAGCTGAATTTGATGAAGATGCCGCCAGCTTCGAAGACTATTTGAACCGTCTTATCCCACTTGAGCAAAAGCCAAATGAACTTCAGGACATTGCAACGATTAAACGTTTGTATCAAAACATTCGCAATGAAGCCGCTACTGTATTTCAAAGTTATGATCCGAGTGCTTTTAGGCAAACCACTGAGTTGCTCAAGGAAATGAATAAACAATACCTAGAGGAAGTGGCTAAAGTACTCGAGACCTCTGCTCAGGAAGAAATTGATGATGCCACCAGCGCTTTGGAACTATTGGTTGATGGCTTAAGCTCTACATCTATCGTCATCATAGTGATCACACTGATTGCAGCCATGCTAGGTATGATGATTGCCTACCTGATCAGCAACTCAATCGTGTCTCGATTAAACCAGGTGCTAGGCGTGGCTGAGCGGATCAGTGCCGGTGATATCTCAGACAGAGACATTGCCCATAAGGGGCAGGACGAAATTGACGGGCTGGCTGAAGCCACCAATAAAATGGCCCGCTCTTTGAACGAGCTGCTGCATGCCATTGCCAAAGTGGTGGATGATGTTCGCACTTCAAGCCACGATATTGCTGAAGCAAATGACCAAATAGCCTCGCGCAGCCGCTCGTCGGCCGACCAGTCAACTCAGGTTGCCACGGCAATAGAGGAAATGAGCGCCACGGTCTCTGAAGTGGCGTCGCAAAGCCAGGTTGCAGCCAGCCACGCCGATCAAGCGCGTACACTGGCGTCCGGAGGTGGAGATACCGTAGGGCAAACCGTCAGCAAGATCAAAACCGCTTCGCAGAACGTGCAAAAAACCGCTGAAAACGTGACCCATTTGGGCGAGCTGAGTAGCCAAATAGGAAACGTGATTGGCGTGATTGGCAGCATTGCTGAGCAAACTAACCTGCTCGCCTTAAACGCGGCAATTGAGGCTGCGCGAGCCGGCGAACAGGGCCGTGGTTTTGCGGTGGTTGCCGATGAAGTCAGAACGCTTGCTGAGCGCACCTCAAAAGCTACAGAGGAAGTGGTTTCAACAGTTCAGTCAATTCAGTCGCAGACCGAACATGCCGTCAACTCAATGCAAAACAGCGTGTCTCAGGTTGATCAAAGTGTGTCTATGGCGGAAGCTGCGGGGGCTCAGCTGGATGATATCGTTCGCGGTGCGTCTGAAATTGCCGCCATGATCCAGTCGATAGCGACAGCAACAGAGGAACAATCAGTCGTTGCTGGAGAAATGGCTCAGGATATCTCGAAGATAGAGCAATCAAGCCAAAGCTCACTACAGGATACTCAGGTTGCGGCCTTGTCTGCACAGCAGCTGAATAAACAGGCTGAGCAGCTGGCCCAGCTAGTGCGCAAGTTCAGACTCAGATCTTAGCCTGCTCTATAGTCAAGCACAGCGCCCTTTGCTGTGCCTGATTTCCACGCTGCTTTGACTCACTTTTTGCCTCAATGAAAATCTCGTGACTTGCTGTGTAATGTGCCCAGTATCTCGCTGCGGTCAATCAGCCGACCAGCAATGACATGGATCACCTCCCCTTCTTTTTCAACAATGCCTTTTACTTCTAGCAGTTTAGCACTGAGGTAAGCCTGTTTTTGCGCCCGGGCCGTACCCGCCCATACCACCACATTAATATTGCCTGTGTCATCTTCAAGCGTAAAAAAGGTCACGCCACCAGCGGTCCCGGGTGCCTGCTTACCAGTTACAATGCCCACAACCGTCACCAGAGATTTATGCCGACAGGCACTGAGCTGCGCCATGCGCGTAAAACGCCCCAGTTTACCGGCCTTATCGAGCAAGGTGACTGGGTGCTGACCCAACGTGAGGCCCAGCGCAGCATAGTCTTCCACCAGGTCGTCCATGTCATCCGGCTGGAACACACAAGATGCCGGCTCTGCAACTGAGTGCCCGGCAAACAAAGGCAAAGTGTGTTCCTTATCCATCAGCGCCCAGCGCGCGGCGTAGCGATCGCCCTGCAACGTTTTAAGCGCATTGGCCGATGCCAGGCTTTCCAATGTATTAGCAGGCAGTCCGAGACGCTGTAACGCTGACATATCGGAAAAACCAGTGTCTGGCCGGGCAGCCAGTAGCTGCTCTGCACTGTGACGCTGTAACCCTTTGACCAGGCGCAGGCCCAGGCGAATTGCAAACTTGTCGTGCTGTTGACAAATATGATGGTCGTACTCAGAGGCATTAACACACACCGGCAGCACCTCTATCTGATGGCGCCTGGCGTCCTGGATCAGTTGAGAAGCACTGTAAAACCCCATTGGCAGACTATTAAGCAAGGCGGTATAAAACATGGCCGGATAGTAGTATTTTAGCCAGGCTGATGCATAAGCCAGCACAGCAAAAGACGCAGAATGACTTTCCGGGAATCCATATTCGCCAAAGCCACAGATCTGCTCAAAAATACGCTCAGCAAAACTCACCTCATAACCGCGCTGTTGCATACCGTTGATCAGCTTTTCTTTAAACTGCATCAGCTCGCCGCTTTTTTTCCACGACGCCATTGCCCGGCGTAGCTGATCCGCTTCCCCACCGGAAAAGCCAGCCGCGACCATTGCCAGTTTAATCACCTGCTCCTGAAAAATAGGCACACCCATGGTGCGCGACAAGACCGACTTGACCTCCTCGGAAGGATAAGTAATGGCTTCCTCACCATTACGGCGTTTTAGAAAGGGGTGCACCATATCCCCCTGAATGGGCCCGGGTCTGACAATGGCTATCTGGATCACTAAATCGTAATAACAGGAAGGCTTTAGCCGCGGTAGCATGCTCATTTGTGCCCGCGATTCAATTTGAAACACGCCGACGGTATCTGCGCGCTGAAGCATTTTGTATACCTGAGGGTCATCACCCATGCGGGTTAACTCGGCCAGGTCCAGCTGTCTGGATGTGTGCCGGGCAATCAGTGCAAATGTTTTGCGGATCGCGCTGAGCATCCCCAGTGCCAGAACATCCACTTTGAGTAGCCTGAGGCTTTCCAGGTCGTCCTTATCCCACTGGATCACCGTACGCTCAGCCATCGCGGCATTTTCGACGGGGACCAGATCATGCAACGGGCCTGCCGAGATCACAAAGCCACCCACATGCTGAGAAAGGTGACGGGGAAAGCCCATGATTTCTTCCACCAGGGTAATAAGCTGCTGCCCTTTGTGCGACTCGCTCTGCAAGCCCAGCTCTGCCAGCTGAGTTTGCCAGTTTTGTCCCCGGTCGCGGCGATTCACATTACGAATAAAGTAATCCAGCTGGGTGGTTTCAATGCCCAGCGCCTTGCCCACATCCCTGAGCGCACTTTTAAAACGATAGCTGATCACCGTTGCAGCCAGTGCGGCACGCTTACGACCATATTTGTGATAGATGTACTGGATCACTTCTTCGCGTCTTTCGTGTTCAAAATCGACATCTATGTCCGGTGGCTCATTACGCTCCTTGCTGATAAAGCGCTCGAACAATACCGATACCTGGCAAGGGTCTACCGCCGTAATTTCCAGACAGTAACACACCACTGAATTAGCCGCCGAGCCACGCCCCTGATACAAAATGCCTTTACTGCGGGCAAAGCACACCAGATCATGAATGGTGAGGAAAAAGTAGGGATAGTCTAACTCCTCAATCAATGCCAGCTCTTTGTCTATGATCTGGGCAATGTCAGCAGGTACTCCCTGAGGAAAGCGCCGCTGCTGACCAGCCTGCACCAGAGCGCGTAAATGCTGCATCGCGGTTTTCCCTTCAGGAACCAGCTCTGCCGGATACTGATAACGCAGTGAGTCGAGATCAAACGTGCAGCGCCTGGCAATGCGTAACGACTCTGCCAGCCAGGGCGCCTTAAACAACTTGCTGAGCTTATCGCGGCTGCGCAGGGCTCGCTCAGCGTTTACCAGCAGCTCCCCTTTAACCTGCTCAATCGGCTGATTAAGCCGAATCGCCGTCAGTGTATGTTGTAACCTGAGCCGTTCACTGTGATGCATTAGCACCCCGCCACAAGCGGTAACAGGCAACTGATAACGGGCAGCCAGTGCTTCGCAGTGGGCGATAAAACGCTGCTCCTGATTTACCAGATGACGCTGAATGCCAACCCAGCTGCGGCCCTGATGATGGCGCATCAGCCAGGCGCCCCAGTGTGCATCCTGCTCGCAGCCTTGCGGTAACCAAATGAGCAAGCAGTGGCGCAATGAGAGTAAGTCCCACTCAGCTAATTGATAGTGGCCTTTTTCAGAGCGCCGCCGGGCATTGGTGATCACCCGGCATAATTCACTGTAGGCGGCTTTATCCGGGCAAAGTAACACTACTTCGAGGGTCTCAAAGCGCATCAGGCTACCCACTATCAGTTGTAAGTCCAGCTGTTGATTTTTGATCAGCGTATGTGCCCGCACCACGCCTGCCAGCGAACACTCATCGGTGATCGCCAGCGCAGTGTAAGAGAGAAAGTCGGCCTGTCGCACCAGCTCTTCTGGCCGGGATGCCCCCTGTAAAAACGAGAAGTTAGTCTGACAAAACAGCTCAGCATAACCCGCTCTGTGCGTGTCACCCGGCGGCTCACCTTTACTTTGACTCGCCGATTGCTCTGCCGCCAAGTGCGCAGCTGGCAGCGTAAACATAGACGACTTATGCACTGCCATCAGCTAAAAATCCCATGACAAAACCAGCGCTGCTGGCGGTCTCTGAATACCCATAACCAGCGCCCCTGCTGATCCTGCGCAACAAAATAATCGCGCTCAATCCCATGAGCATCCCACCAGCCTGTGCAGATCCGCTCAGGCCCCAGATGCACCGTCACCTTATGCTGCAAGGGCTGAATAGTTGGCAGCAAAAAGGCAGGCCGAAGATAGCGCATTGCAGACGATGCCATCATATCATCCGACAAGGGTGTCCCCGACAAAGGTGTCCCCGACAAAGGTGTCCCCGACAAAGGTGTCCCCGACACACTCAGGGGTGTGCAATATGCGCTGGCCCGCTCAGGGCGCAGATCGTCACAGGCTTTCACGCCCTGTACAGCCTGCTCTCCTAATCTGGCCTGCAGCACCGCAACCAGCCCGGCAGGCGTCATAGTGCCTCGTCGCTCGGCGAATAAGTCTGTCATCAGCTCGTCGGGTTGACACATCTGAGCCACCTTCAGCCCTATCGCCTGTACCGGGCCACTCAGTGTCACTGTACTCAGTTTAAGGTCGCACAAGGTCAGCCAGAGGTCGGCCCTGTCTGTGCCTTCTCCCCGGCCAATGCTTAACACCAGCGGCTCGGCATCCCGCTGATGCAAAGTCAGCGTGAGTTGTGTCGCATGGCGATTGCGCAAGCGCAGAAATTGCTCCTGCTGCACCAATAATTTGAGCAAAGGCTTGTTCAACCAGTCGAGGTTTTCTATCTCGTATAACAAAGGCAGGTGGCGCTCAAATTCCGGCTCGCTCTGATAAAAGGTCACCGGGTGAGGCACCTTGCCGCGCAGCCGGGACACATACTGCACCAGCTCGCAGTCAAAGCGTTTACCCAGCTCCACCAAAGGTAAGGCAAACAGATCGGCCACCGTCTTAAAGCCAACCCGGCGTAATTGTTCCAACGCTTTGGCTGGCAGCGACAACGCCGTTAAGGGCAATCCCAGTAAGGCGCTTTCCAGTACTTTTGGGTCCTGGCTTACTAAGGCACCATGGTGCTCTGCCAGCAACCGGGCAGCCTCCGGAGAATAACCACAGGCAAAGCGATAGCTGAATGATTGCGTATCCAGGTGCGCGTGCAGTGTGCTCAGGTAATGAGACAAATCCCGATACATGGCCAGCATACCACTCACCTTCAGTAACAGCCCCTGAGGGGCGAACAAAGCTATGTCTGCGGTGATCAAATACAGCCACTGTGCAATTTCACGTATCGTGCGCTTTTCATCGGCTTCATCATAGGGGTGCACGAGCAACTCGCGGCTGCGCGCAGCGGCCCCTGCCAGCCCCATGCCGACCTTAATACCTAACTGCGCGGCAGCCTGATCCAGCTGCATCACTTTGTTGTCATGGCCTCCGACAATAATACAGGGCCGAGACAACGCGCTGAGGTCATCGCCAGATTGCACTCCATCGGGGGTTTGTGCCTGTGCTGCCATTTTCAGTTTATCGAGCTGAATCGCTGGAAAGTGCAAATACAACCATAAAGTCACAACAATTACCTGCCTGTTCGATATTGCCGCGCAGCCTCAGGCATCTCCTTGCTCTGAGTATGGAAGTGTTCGGTCAGTTCCGGCCAGCGCGATGACAGGTCCAATGCAAATTGAGCCTGCGCCCAGCCGCCTTTACGCTTTTTAATGGTGATATTCAGGCCACGCGCGTGTGGGCTAAGCCCCAGGCTTAAAGAAACCGGCAAGGTGCCCTGAGCCTGGTGTGCATAGCGCAACAAATACAAACACGCTTCGCCTGTCTGAGCAGCCAGTTGCAAACGCTTAACCTGATGAACCTGTAACTCACCATGCCAGAGCAACACACTGTTACAGGCACCGCTTTTCAGACACTGCTCAGCAGCCCACAGCGCTTCCTGTGGGCATCCGGGTGTGATCTCCAGCAGTTTACTGGTATCCATGCCAGTACGCTGTAAAGCATCGGCGTTTAGCCGTGCCGGCGGCGAAATCACTGCCGTCAGGCCGTTTTGCCGCATCAGGCTCGGCAATAACAGTCTTAGCTCACCGATCCCCAGATCGGTATGCAAGTCGACTACCCCCGCGGCAGGAAAACCGCCTTGCAGGTGTTTGTCTAATTCAGCAAACCCCGTTGCTGTCAATACGCCTTGCTGCTGGCGATCTGCAAGCCCGGTGCCCTGCCATACCAGATCCTGGCGCTGTAGTCGTTCAATTAAATTGCTCATAACACCCCCAAACTGTATATTTATACAGTATAATTACTGTTGAGCAAAGTGCAAGCATGCTGTGCATGGTACGCACCAGGCAGCCTCTTTCAGGGGTCAAGAAAGTAGCAAGCAGTTAATCCAGATCAAGCAGTTACATGCGAAGTTAGCTAAAGTGATTAAAGACAACGGGGGCATAGTATGTGTGGACGATTAAATATCAGCGATGATCCTTTTGTGATCGAGATCTTAGCAGGGCTGGGCATCGCAAACCCCAGAGCAGAAATGCGCTTTGGCCGTTTTAAAAAGGCCACTGACAGCATCAGCATTGTTCATGAAGAAAACGGCCAGCGGCAACTCAGCGACGCAACCTGGTGGCTGCTACTGGACCCGCAACCAGGACAGGGGTTTAAGCCATCCAAATACACCTCTTTTAACAGCCGCTACGATAAGCTGCATGTCAAGGGTAGCGCTGCCTACCGGCCTTTCCACTACAGTCGCTGCATTATTGTGGTAAAAGGATTTGGTGAAACCCAGTTTGTGCAGGGCAAACCACACCATTATTACGACTTTATCGCCGCAGACGGGGCTTTGTGTTTAGGCGGGTTATATAAGGTATGGCACCATCCGGACAGCGGGCAAAAGCACTACTCCTGCTCAGTGATCACGCTGCCGGCACACCCTAAACTACGCCGTTATCACGATAAAGCGAGCCCGCTGATCCTGCCACCCAACTCAGCTGAACTCGACGCCTGGCTGGACAGCACACAACACGATGGCGGGCGCTTTACGCATTTGCTGATCCCGCACCTCTATCAGCGTCTGGCTGCTGTTCAGATAGACAAACCCAGCCAGTATCATCCTGTGAGTGAGGTCACTTATATCGCCAAAGATCCCCCCCGTAACAGAATATAAGTTGGGCAACCCTGTCGCACACATTGCGGTTTGATGTGATGCGTGGCGACAGGAAAACACTAAACCTGATAACGGGCCAGGATATCGTCCAGTTGCACCGCCAGTTTAGCCAAATACCGTGAGCGGTCATCAATATCCTGGCTGCGCCCCAGGTTACCATTGGCCTCTTCACTGATGGCACTAATTGCCTGGCTGATCTGTGCAACTACCGCCGACTGCTCTTCCGCGGCGGTCGCAACCTGAGTGTTCATTGCCACAATCTGCTCAATCGCACCGGACACTTCCATCAACGAGTCCTTAGCCCGCTCGGACGTTTGCGCATTATCGACAGAGCGCTCACGGCTTTGCTGCACCGACTGGCGCGCCTCGCCAACACCACTTTGCAGGGCGTTAATCATCTGTTCAATTTCTTCTGTTGCTTGCTGGGTTCGCTGTGCCAGGCCCCGTACTTCATCTGCCACGACCGCAAAGCCACGTCCCGACTCCCCTGCCCGCGCCGCTTCAATGGCCGCATTCAGCGCCAGCAAATTAGTTTGCTCTGCAATGGACTGGATCACATCCAGCACGCTGCCTATCTGCTCACTCTGCGACGATAGCCCATTCATAACGCCGCCGACTTTATCCATCTCTTCTGCCAGTTGCTCGGAGATATCAGCACAGTGCTCCACCAGCTGATTAGTCTGACTGGTCAGCGAGCTAACCTGCTGGGTTTGCTCTGAGGTATTTAGTGCACTGCTTGCCACTTCTTGCACTGTATGTTGCATTTGCTGTCCAGCGGTGGCCGATTGCTCACAGTCGAGCGACTGCTTATTCACGCCATCAATCAGGCCCGCCACCCGCTCTGACAAGGCCGTCGACATTTCTTTAAGCGTATGGGCACTGTGTAATAAGTCAGCAAAGTTTTGCTGTAAGCGCTCAACCAGGCTGTTGACCGAGCGGCTTAAGTCGCGGATCTCATCATCACCTTCGTCGGGCGCACGCAGCCTGAAGTCGTTGTTATCGGCAATACCACGGATCGCTTTGCTGGCAGCTATCACGGGGCGTGTTACCCGGTTAGCCACAAAAAAGCCCACCAGACTGGCAATAATGGCTGCCACAGACACAAATAATAGCGAGGAGCGAAGTACGGAATACTTCAGCTGTGAAATCATCGCAAAGGCTTCACTTTCGTCAATTTCACTGATAATGGCCCAGTGCAAGCCGTCAATATCGAGCGGCGCAAAGGCCGACGCCACCGACACCGACCGGTAGTCGGGAAAGATGGCAAAGCCACTTTGCCCGGCCAGCGCCGCGCGCGTGCCCGGCGAGTCAATCCGCAAAGTACCTATGGTGGATTGCTGCTGTTCAATCTTATCCACCATGGTTTTATCAACATCAAATGTTCTAAGCTGAGCAATAAAACCATCCGAGTCTTCCACAAAAAAACGGCTGTTGTTCAGCAGCAACTTGTTCTGATTCACCAGATACAGCTCGCCACTGTCGCCAAGCCCTTGTTCATGCCACTGGCCATCCAGCGTCAACATACGGTTAATCTCGTCCACGGGCAGTTGAAAAATTAAAGTACCAAGTAAGCTACCGTCGTCGGCCAGAATGGCGGAACTAATGAACCCTGCCGCCGCATTATAAGACGGTGTATAAGGACTAAAATCGATAAAATGCCCTTCACGCACCTGCTGAGTGCGCGCAGCCTGATAGGCACGTGCCAACCCTGAGTCCCGAAATGGACCGCTGCTCAGAGACGTAGCAAAATCCAGCTCTTTGAATACCGAGTACACCACGTCGCCCTGCGGGTTAGTAATAAAGACATCGTAAAAGCCAAAACGCGCCTGAAACTCGCGCATTGCTTTGTGATAACGACGGTGCACGACACTGTAAGGGCTGTTGTCCCCGGCATCCAGTAACTGATCTTTACTGCCCAGCGGGTTCGGGTTGGCGGCAATATACTGGGCTTGCAGCGCGCGTGCCGTTGGGCTCAGCTGGCTCATAAGCACATTTACGCTGAGGCTGTCGCCACGATTCTTTTGCCTGTACTGCGCAAGGAACTGAGTTTCATAAAACCGTTTCAACGCGTGCTGCGAAGCGCCAGCATGCGGGTAACGGGCGAATGCGTCTGAAAATGCCCGGCTGGCGTCAATCACCATGGTAGAGCCGGCCAGTGTAACCACCTGATCTGAGATAGTTTTAAAATAACGTTCAACCTGAGTTTGCATCGCGTTACGACGCGACACCAGGTTATTTTCAATTTCCTTTGTGACAGCGGCTTTGCCTTCCTGATACGCCAGTAAACCAATAACAAAGCAG
Source organism: Pseudoalteromonas rubra (assembly GCF_000967655.1). Taxonomy (GTDB): domain Bacteria; phylum Pseudomonadota; class Gammaproteobacteria; order Enterobacterales; family Alteromonadaceae; genus Pseudoalteromonas; species Pseudoalteromonas rubra_A. Next base: position 137,877 of record NZ_JXYA01000031.1, on the reverse strand, counting down.
GTGATAAGTAAGGGAATGACAGCAAGCAGAACAGCAACGATACTCAGACGGTTTTTTAATTGCACGTGAACTCCTACAGCACAAAGCAAACCCGCTCCGGGCATGGGGAGCGGCAAATGCATACCACAGCCACTGTGACCCTGAATACATTGATGTCAATGCACTCAAAGATCCGTTACGCCAGCAGTGGCTAATACACCATGTCGTATTACAAACGGGCAAAACTAAGGTGAGAAGGTTTTCACAACAGCCACGCCTGAGACATGCATTAGTTATTATTAAAGGTATTCAAATTATTTTGATACATTAAACAACCTACACCTTTTAATACTTTGATACTAGTAATATAAGGTTGGTTTTTGATGTCAATCAGGTATGACCAATTACAGTGTACAGGAAGTGCAAGAGTGGGGGCTTAAAATATATCGGGCCACATTTATGACCCGATAAAAATAAAAGGTATCTCTGGGCGTTTTATTTTCCCTTAGCTAATAAGGAAGTGAATAAAACAGACCGATAATACAATTTAGTGAGGTTGACAAGGCACTTCTTTACAACCACTCAATGCAGAAGTGGCTGTACCACCACCGGCGATTTTCATAGTTTCCTTAGCATTGATATTCATGCTGTCATTTAGGTTCTTAAGCTTTTGTTTTTTAACTGCAAGTTTCATTTTTAGTTTCCTTCTTTTGAAATCAAAACCAGTTTAATCATAAAAAAAACGCCTTTGCAACACAAAATTTGTAAAACAAAAAAGCCAATTCATAACTGCTTCTAGCCTGAATACAGGTCAACGCCCAGCTCAATCCGCCACACGGTTTATAATTACCTTTTTAGCAATGAAAATATTCATAGAAAATAAAATTCAACAAATAAAAGAGCCTTATCTACATAATAAAAACAAAAAATCAGGCCCTGCGGGTTATTTCACACTTTAAGATAACGCATTAATTCACTTAATACACAAGCCCCAAAATAAAACACAACAATCATCTACACCTACTCCACATAACTTTATTTTGAAACATAGCTGCAAGCAATCTTTCACATCTCGTCTCTAAAATGACGCCTTCCTCAGCAGGAAGAGGCTTCCCGTGCACCAATACTCTGCAATTTGCAAAGATAATCTGGGTCGAACGAACAAAGGAAACACAAATCAGGCCCGCATGCATGCGATATCTCGCTCAGCTTGCGTTAATACCAGGTAAAATAATGAAAAAAACACTTTTATTGCTTAGCATCAGTACTGCACTGTGCAGCTTTCACTCCTTCGGCGCGCCGGAAGTACATTATGATCAATGTCAGAGTACCTTTAGCTATCTAAGCGCCAGTTACCAGGGCACAACGGATAAAAATAATTCGGGTAGCCAATGGTGCTATCTCAAGCAAGCAATTGATGGTTCAAGCTGGGGTAATGTCCGGGTCGAAACAATCCCTGAATTTACCACCATCACCGGTAAAAGCTGTAATACTCCATCCAACTATCAGGGCGAACAGTTTTACGGTTGCTCTACGCGCAATCACAGCACGCCCTGGTGCTATGTTGACGAACAAGGGAGCTGGGAGGAATGTGCAACTGAAGAGCCTGAGCCCCTGCTGAGTCACACGCACCCGCAACAGAGTAAGCGCCTCAGCCGAGTCGCGCTGGGCTCCTGCTTTAAGACAAAAGGCGATATGCCTGCTGCACTGGCACGTCTGATAGGTCATAAACCGGACTTGTTTTTCTGGCTGGGTGACAATATTTACGCCGATACCACAGATATGAGTACCATGCGCCAGAAATATGATGACAAAAAGCGTAACCTTGACTATCAAAAATTTCTGGCAGCCAAAATCCCGGTCATGGCCACCTGGGATGACCACGACTTTGGCCGCAACAACGATGGTAAGCACTATCCTAAACGCGCAGAAAGCCAGCAGGAATACTTACGCCACTTTGATGCTCCGGCCGATGACCCCAGGCTAAATGGCCGGGCAGGAATTTATGAAGCCAAAATGCTAGGGCAAAAAGGCGAACAGACGCATGTGATCACGCTGGATGCCCGCTATTTTCGCTCTCCGACCTTTTCAAATTATGGGGAGTGTGAAGGCGATAGCACCACGATTTTGGGTGAGGAGCAGTGGCAATGGCTGGAAAAAGAACTTAGCAAGCCATCAGAGATTAAACTGATCGCCAGTGGGATCCAGGTTTTACCGCCCTTATATCAAGGTCGTAGCCGCAGCAGTTACTGTGCCTATGGCGACGGCAAAAAGTTCGAGCAAGCGCTGAGCAACCTGCAAGAATCCGAGATGTCGGGCACCAGTTACGAATCCTGGGCTGAAGTGCCGCTGGAGCGTGAACGGCTGCTAAGACTTGTGCAAAAGTCAATTAATGCGGGTAATACCAAAGCCGTGATTTTCTTGTCTGGCGATCAGCATTGGGGTGAATTGCTACAAAAAGATATTCCCGCCAGTAACGAGCATGGCAAAATGGCCAGAGTCTACGAGGTCACGGCTTCCGGATTTGGACAAAACTGGCCTTATCACATCGAAAACCCGTTACGCCTGCCCGTTTATGCCGATACCAAAGGCGATGGCAACTACACCAAACAATGCCAATTCCCCGCTAAATATGCAGCAGTGACTTACCAGGGGTGTATTACTAAGGATCATGACAAGCCCTGGTGTTATACCGAAGTCGATGAGAATGGCAATGGTGTTAAAGGTGAATGGGGCAACTGTGCAGCCAGCGGTGCAAACATCCCGACCGGTCAGGTTGGTGTCGTCAGTAAAGACATCGCAAACCTCACCACAAGCAACCGCCACCTGATCAACAAGTCTGGCAGTAACTATGGCATGCTGGATATAGACTGGCAAAAGCGGACGATAAAGATGTCGATTGAAACAGCTGAGGAAGAAGCTGTATCAACCATTATTACTTTCTAGTAGCACCGGTAAAAACAAGCTGACCTGCGCATGCAGGCCAGCTTTTAAAGAAAGCTATTTGACTACCTTGAGGCCATGCCCGGGGGTGCTGACAGACTCAGGTATAGGTTGGTCGGTCGCCCGGGCTCTGAAAGCGCGCGCTCTGTCGTGGGCACTGCGCACCGCATCACACTGGGCGATAATATCTTTTTCATCCAGTGCTTCTCCCAAGTCCATCACTATTCTATAAGCGGTATCATATAATTCTTGTTTGGTGTCTTCTTCAGCACGAAAGCGCATAAAAAAATCCTGCACTTTTTGCTCTGGCCCATGTAACTGCATACCTTGAATACATGCTCCAATCATAAGGCCGATCATTAACAAGAGTACTAATGCAGTCAGTACCAGTAAAAACATAAACTACGCCTCCTGACGGATACGGGTTTCCATAAACCTGTAAAACGGATATTTAGCAACAACTAACCAAAGCGCAATATTCACACACACAGTAACAGGCCCATACAAGGAATAGAGCAGATTACTTTCAAGAAACCCTCTCAATAACAGTTGAAGGGCATTCAAAATCACCAGGGCAAACGTGAGGTAAAGACTATACCTTGCTGCTTGGGAAAACATACTGCCCCGCAGTAAATGCAGTATGTATAGAGCCACTGCATATGACGCTCCACAGCATACCAACGCAAAGTAATATATTTGAATCTTGACCTGCAGAGCAATATCGAGACCCATAATATAGGTGGCAAGCGCTCGACTGGTTGTCTGGAAAACTAGGAGCGCCAGAGCAGTTAAAAAGCATGAATGAAGTTTATGATCAGCCAACGTTTTAAGGTTTGACTTGCCACCAAATAGCAAGCTAAACCTGTATTGCTTAAAATAGTAAAGCAAATATATTACAACCATCAACTGTAAAAAACGTAACGTCCATCCCGTTACTACATAAAACTCACTCATGCTTAGTCCTTTTTAATTCTTCACACTAGCAGTACTGCAAAGACAAGATTTGTAACTGCATTTGTTTAGGCTGATCACCATCCGACGTAGTGCCCCCGTATATCTCAGCAAGTTGCTTGTGTGACAGACTAACCCCATTTAACTGTTTTAACTTCTTTGATTTCACACTTAAACGGAGACCGAATTGTTTTGTAGTAGCTTTCATGGGCTATTCCTTACGTTTCTCTTTGGATAAAACTGTCTTAGCCACTTGCTATGATCATGTTAAACAAGCAAAGCCAAACACTCAACCTTAATTTAACAAAAGCGCAACTAAATTAGCTATGACCAGATTGTTTGACAGATACATCCAGTCTTAAGTTACCATGAAAATATTAATATGAAAGGCGTTGTTATAAAATATATTGCGACCAATTGCAATCAAATGCCCAAATAACAAACAGTTAGAACTGTTCAAAAAACAAACAACCATTAATTACTCAATCAACAAACGCGAGTTATCAGCTAGTTAGGCAATTGTCCCTGATACATGCACACCCGGTTTCGACCCGCATGCTTTGCCTCATAAAGCGCCTCATCCGCCTGTTTTAAAAGCACTTGTCCACTTTTCATACCTGGCTGATAAAAAGCCACGCCAAAACTTGCCGAAATTGTGAATAATGTATCTTTTGCAGTAAAATTTAACTCAGTCAAGTCGCAGCGCAAACGCTCCAGATAAACCAGCACTTTATCCTGCTCACATTCGGGGATCAAAATACAGAATTCCTCACCACCGATACGCGCCACCAAATCCGAGCTGCGGCTGGATGCCAGTAAAAACCGCGCTACCTCTTTGAGCACCTCATCACCCATATCATGGCCCCACTGGTCATTGATCTTTTTAAAGTAATCAATATCGAGCAGAACCAAAGCGAACAAACACCCGTACCGAGTTGACCGGTCCAGCTCCTGCTCAAAGCGCAGGGTGAAAAAGCGTCGATTAAACAGGCTTGTTAGCGGATCCTGGTTTGCCGTTTTCTCCAGTAAGGCATTCGCCTGTGTCAGCTCTGCGGTGCGCTCATCAATTTTGTCCTGCAAGTTTTCATTCAGCGTCCTGAGTGTATGCATCATATAACTAAAATGTGCGGTCAGTTCGCGAACCTCCTGCCAGCCACGCGTCACCCTTGGGGGATCAATCAGCTCTCCTTCATGGGTGACTTTCTCAATATAAGTCTTTAGGTTTTCAATGGGTTGAGAAATGTAAATCGACAAGCCAACACCGACAATCACGGCCAGCAGAACAATGCCAAGTTCCGCAGCATAAATGACCGTGCGATTGGCATACACCATAGCATTCACTTCGCTTTCATCCATCTTGGCCACCAGTCCCCAACCCAGCTGTTCGATATAGCGAGTTGACGCCAGCACGGGGACACCGCGATAATCCGGAGATTGCTCAAGCACCAGTTCATTACCAGACAGGGCTTGTATGATGGGCACAGTGCCTTGTGTAAAGGCCACTGTGCGCGTGAATGCCGCTTTAGGGTCGTATTTCAAAGGGGTAGCAAACAGCGCATCGCCATTGTCGTCCTGCATGGCTATCAGCCATTCTCCGGTTTGGCCCAGACCGGTGCGGTCCCGGACCAGCTGATTCAAAAACTGAGTTGAGAAGTCAACCTTAACATAACCCGCTAACCGCCCGTCCAGCAACAAGGGCGCAACCCGACTCAACTGCACAACTCCGTTATGCTGCTCAAGACGGATCGGACGATCTTCAAATTGTGCAGACGCCAGGGTGCTAAGCTTTTCAAACCCCTGCGTTGCTGTCACAAATTGACCCTGGTGGTCAAATACCCCGATACTTCTCAGATAAGACCTGTCTAAGGCTGCATCATTGATGATCCGAGTAATTTGCGCGCGGTATTGTGCATCACGCGTGTCATTCCAAAGCACCAGCGAGCGACGCAATTGGGTTCTGCTGGCAATTTGCGCCACATTGTCGTTTGCCCGCTCAACCCCGGCAAGGATCCGCAGTTTCGCGATTTGAGAAATGGCGCTCAGGTTAGACTTAACCTGCTCCCGATACTGCACGCCCGTGTAGCTGTTAAGAGAGTACAGGCCAATGAAGAGGGGCAGCGCCGTCACTAAGATAAAGGTTGCTATAAGCAGGTGTTTTAACTTCACATGCGCCAGTCATACAGCTTGAGTGATCTAATCAGAATAGCACAGGCTCAGCACATTGCGAACTTGGCAATAATGTAACCAACTAAATAGTGAATTTATGCGAGCAGATACAATCAGTACAACGGTATACACTCGCTGCGTTATGTTGCATCTGGATTGCTATCACATTCTGCTCTTTACCCGGTTGGTCGCCTGAGCCGTGGCCGGGTCGTCAGGCCAGAAATGTTTGGGATAGCGCCCTTTCATCTCTTTTTGTACCTCACGATAGCTGGACTGCCAGAAGTGCGCCAGGTCCTGTGTTAGCTGCAATGGGCGCTGTGCAGGAGAAAGTAACTCCATAAGCACCGGTATTCGCCCTTCACACAAGACCGGGCTGTGGCTCATGCCATATACTTCTTGCATGCGCACCGACAAACGCGCTGGCCCGTCCAGCTGATACTGAACACGTATGCTGGAGCCGCTGGGTACGGTAATACGCGTTGGCAGTATCGCTTTAAGGCGTTGCTGTTGTGCCCACACCAAGTTACTTAGCAAGGCAGTATTTAGATCGAGCTTTTTTAGTTGCGGCAATTGTCTGATGTCATCCAGATAAGGCGCAAGCCAGGTTTCCAGGTGCGCCAGCAAGCTGGTTTCATCCAGGCCCTGAAACTCCTGAGGATAAAGCTGCTGCGCCAGTGCCATCCGGGTTAATAGATCCTCACAATCCGAATAGGCATTGAATATCGTCAGACCTTGCTGGCGTACCAGAGCCAGCCAGGCCTGAGTGCGCAGAGTTGTGTCTACCGGTCCCTGCGCGGGCTTAGCCATGTAAACCCAGTGACCGAGGTAAGTGCGTTGCTCATGAATAAACTGCGCCGATTTTTGCTCAAACTCACATACATCACGCTCAGAAAACAGGTAGGGCAAAGCCGCTTGTAACTGCTTAGGCTCAAACGCCGTGGCGCTGAAGATCTGCTGACCTTTGTGCCCCCCGAGCTCGGCAATCGCCAGGTAGCTGGCATCCAGCCAGTATGCCTTGTGCGCGTTTACACCAGCTCCATTGGCCAGCACCCAGCCCTGTCCACGCCGTTTGGCAAGGCGATCCGGAAACGCGAGTGCAATAACGATTGGCAAGTGCTCAATCGCAAGGTCTTCTTTAATTTGCTGAAGCTGGGCACGACGCAGCCAATAGGATAACTGCTGACGAAATGCACCATGCGGTTTTGCTACTTGCTGTTGCAGGGCAATGCTCAGCTCAGGGCTGGATGATAGTCGGCTCTCTAGCAGCGCAATCATATAGCAACCAAGGCGGGTAATGCCCGGATATTCAGCTTCAAGTTGCTTTGACTTTAACAACATATGCCCATATCTGGGATCCGCGCCCAGTGCCTGAACCTGCTTGCCCAACGCTGTAACCCGTTCACGATCATCAATCAGCTCTAAACTAAGCAGCAAGGCTTGCGCCTTGGCCAACTGCGCCTCGCTTGGCGTATCCAGCAGTGCCAGTTCATGTACTTCGCTGCCCCAGACTTTGGCCTCCAGCATCAAACCACTCAGATCACTGCACAAAATATCCGGGCGGTCATGGGCATCACGGCGTTCAAACAATGCCTGGCTGCCAAGGCGATATACCACCCCAGCCTCAATACGGCCTGCCCGCCCGGCTCGTTGCACCGCAGAGCTGCGCGAAATAGACTGAGTCACCAGCTCGCTCACGCCGGTGCGCAAGTTATACTGAGCGGCCCGCCGTTTACCGCTGTCAACAACGATGCGGATCCCTTCTATCGTTAATGAGGTTTCGGCGACGTTCGTGGTCAACACCACTTTGCGCATACCCCCAGGTGCCGGCTCAATTGCCGCCTGCTGGGCTTGCTTGTCCTGATCGCCAGACAGCGTTGCCAATATCAGTTCACGGTGAGATGAGAGCGTATCTTGCAGGGCATCTGCGACATAGCGAATTTCTTTTTGACCGGGTAAAAAGACCAGAATACTACCGCTCTGCTCGTGTAATGCCTGACGGACCATTGGCGGGATTTGCTCCAGCCAACGGCTTTCATCTTTGAGCGGCACATACACTTCGTCAATTGCAAAGCTGCGTCCATCTGAGCGCACCAGCGGACAGGATAAAAACGTTTGATACCGCTCACTGTCAAGCGTTGCCGACATTACCAGCACATGTAAGTCATCACGCAATGCCTGTTGCGACTCCAGCGCAAAGGCCAGCGCAGTATCGGCTGCCAAAGAGCGCTCGTGAAATTCATCAAAAATAAGCAAATCAACGCCCTGCAATTCAGGATCTGCCTGAAGCAGGCGCGTTAATGTGCCTTCGGTCACAATCTCCAGCTGAGTGCGAGCGGATACTTTCACTTCCTGACGGATCCTAAGCCCCACCCGCTCACCAACAGGCTCGCCTAATTGCGCCGCCAAAAAACTGGCAATATTGCGCGCTGCCAGGCGCCTCGGCTCCAGCATAATGATGCGCTTGAAGTGCCCATCCAGCATCAGCTGTAACGGCAACCAGGTCGATTTACCTGCCCCCGGCGGTGCCTGTAACAACACGCGAGGTTGCGTGGTTAATTGCGAGACAAGTTCATCGTAGACGGCCTGAATGGGTAGCGCTGTGGTCATTTTTACTGCTGTGTTAAATCCAAGATAGGGTTAGTTTATACTAAATCGGGCGATTAAGTGACTCATTGTGAGGCAAAGGCCTGGAGTGGTGCGCCTTGATAATCAGTACATTAAAATAGGCAGATAAAAATAGACAAGCGGTGAGCCAAAGTGGGATGATCCAGACTCGCTGTTGCAAGCCTCTGTGCGAGCAACAACACTGGCAAGTTGTAAATCAGACAAACATATTAAAGGACCCTATGACCCCCAGTGCACACCTGATGATGAGCTGGCTGTGCGGCGCCAGCACTGTAGTAACGAAACGTGAGCGCATAATCATTACCTTAGCGGGCCTGGCTCCTGACCTGGACGGTGCAGGGCTGCTGATAGACTGGTTCACAGGGACCACCCGATACTATCAACAATGGCATCATGTCTTCGGCCATAATCTGGTGTTTGCCGTGGCAATTGCGACCTGCGCCGGGCTATTGGCTCGCACCAGACAAGCGCGTGTCTGGCTGATGTCCTTTGTTGCGATACATTTGCACTTGTTCACTGACTTGATTGGATCCAAAGGGCCAGATGGTTATCAGTGGCCCATCGAGTATTTGTATCCGTTTAGCAACACCGGTTTGACCTGGCAAGGGCAGTGGGCACTTAACGCCTGGCAAAATCAACTCATTTGGTTGGCACTTTTGCTGGCATGTATCAGCTATATCAAACGCAAAAACATCTCGTTTTTCGAGCTGTTTGGCAACAAACTGGATGAGGCAGCGCGCTCACTGTGTATCCGTCTCAGCGCCAGATATTTCAGGTGATCATGTATAGAAAAAACTTACGACACGAGGGCGACGCTAGCCTGATACTGGTTACGACCAGCCTCTTTGGCATGATATAAAGCATCATCGGCTTGTGCTATCAGTTGCGCCGGCGTTGTGGCTTTGCTACTGCCGGTACAGGATAACCCCACACTCACAGTCACATGCTTATGAGGAGACATAGGATGGACAATCGCCAAACCGGCAATACTTTTTACAATGTCACTGGCAAACTGCTGGGCACTGTGCACGGATGTGTCGGGTAACAACACCGCGATTTCCTCGCCGCCATAGCGGCAGACTAAGTCGACCGGGCGACGTGCACACAAAGATACTTGCCGGGTCACACTTTTCAGTGCCTGATCCCCTTCGAGGTGGCCCAGGCTGTCATTGAATTTTTTGAAGAAGTCGATATCGATAAGCAGTAATGCCAGCGGCACACGACGGCGCAAACTGTCCTTCAATAGTCGCTCAATTTCGATGTCAAAAAAGCGCCGGTTATAGAGTTCCGTCAGACCATCAACAAAAGACTGGTTAGTCAGAATATCGGCCTGTACCTTGTATTTGAGGTGGGTGGTGATCCGTTTAACCAAAGTACTGGCAACCAAAGGTTTTTCGATAAAATCCACCGCCCCGGCATCCCAACACTTTTCCTGCGTTTTAGGGTCTTGATTAGAGGTGATAAAAATCAGGGGAATATCGGCCAGCTCAGGGTCTGATTTAAGCTGCTGACACGCTTCAAGGCCGGACATGCCCTCTAGATGAATATCCATGATGATCAAGTCTGGTTTAATTTTATGGCACACTTTTAACGCTGTTTCGGCACTTTCGAAACTCACCGTGCGGCAAACAGGCTTTAATATCGCGCTTACCAGCTTGCGGATCACCTTTGCATCGTCAACCACCAATACCGTACAACTCTCGATACTGTGTACAATTTCAAACATCGAATTCCATCCCGTTTACCCTGGGTTATACCACTATGTACCCGCAAAAATGCAGGGTTAACCGCCTGATTTTATTAACGAGGGTACCTCTGACACAGTTTATTATACCGATTTTAACCGACCGCGCATGCTGGGCCGCTTAGGTGCATGCTCTGCAATCACCTGCCAGAGCACTTTTTGCTCTATGGGCTTGGCGATATAGCCATCAAAGCCTGCATGCTGATACTTTTGCCTGTCTTCGGTTAACACATTAGCAGTCAGGGCTATGACTGGCAATGTCGGATGCTGCTGTTTTATCAGCTTGCAGGCCTCTACACCATCCATAACCGGCATCTGAATGTCCATCAACACAAAATCCGGGCGCTGGCGTGATGCCTGACTAACCGCCTCCTTGCCATTAATCACCATGGCAACTTCAACATTGCACTTATCCAGCAGAGCGCGGATCACCAGCTGGTTAATTTCATTATCTTCAGCAACCAACACGCGTGCGCCACTCAAGTCGGGGCTTTTTGACCACTCCTCGTGAATTTCAGGCTGAGCCTGGTCGCATTGTTCAAGCGGCAGATAAACAGTAAACACGCTGCCGACATTTTCCATACTCTGCACCTCAATGGTGCCAGCCATCAGCTCGACCAGAGACTGGGTGATAGACAGCCCAAGACCAGTCCCGCCAAATCTGCGGGTGGTAGATTTGTCGGCCTGTTCAAAGCGCTGAAACAACCGCTCCTGGGCCTCTTTGCCAATCCCCACCCCAGTATCACGCACGGTAAAGACCACTCCCGGCTCGCCCTGTACTTGCTCAATTTCCAGGTCAACCCCGCCTCTTTGGGTAAATTTAATCGCATTAGAGAGTAAGTTTAAAAGTATTTGCCGGATCCTGACGGCATCTCCTTGCCAGCTGGCATGATCAAAGTGGCCGGTAACCGACAAGTAGATCCCCTTTTGCGCGGCTACCGCTTGCAGGTCCGACTGGATATGGCTGATAAGCTCGGTCAGATTAAACGGCCGGATCTCCAACGACAGTTTGCCCGCCTCTATTTTCGAAAAATCCAGAATATCGTTAATTATGGTAATTAAGGCTTTTGCCGAATAAGTGGCTTTCTCCAGATACTCACGGGCGCTGCCCGGCAGTGACTCTTCACTTAGCAGCTGCAAGGTGCCATACAGACCATTCATGGGCGTGCGTATTTCGTGGCTCATATTGGCCAGAAACTCTGATTTGGCCTGCGTGGCCTGCTCCGCCACCAGCTTGGCCTCTGCCAGTGCCTGCTCGTGCTCCAGCTGCTCGGTCAAATCGTATGCGACTCCTAAAAATCCCACCAGCTGGCCTTGATTGTCCTGTAACCGCGACACACTGAGGCGAACCGGTGTTAATTGCCCGCTCTTTTTCACATAGGTCCAGTTATTGACATCATTTTTGCCGTGGCGGGCCTTAGCCACAAAGGCCTCAAACCCAGGCTCTACCGGATAGCCCAGCTCCTCGGTTAACTCTTCTGCGCGCTGTGCTACTTCCAGTTCGAGATGAAATACCGCAGGCGTCAGTTTGCCAATCATTTCCTCGGCTTTATAACCCAACAGTTTTTCTGCGGCGGGGTTAAACACAGTGATCACCCCCTGTACATCGGTTGCCACCACCGAATAGGTGGCACTTTCTAAAATGCTGCGCTGCAGTGCTCCTACTCGCTCTATTTCAGCCGTCCGGGACACCACTTTTTGCTCCAGTATCGCATTGGCCTCCGACAAGGCTTTTTCCCGGGTCTCGGACAAATCGAGCTGATGTGCTTTAGACTGATGGGCACGCAAAATGAGCAATTGTACGCAAAATACCACCAGCATCAGTGCCAACGTGATCATCACCGCTTCGCGCAATGCCCGGTAAGGGCTGGGTAAGCCCAGTGAGTCGATGTAACTCATAGTCGGGCTGAGCTCTATGCGCCAGGTTCGGCCATACAACTGGATCACGCTGTGTACACGATATTCATTCAGCTGAGACTGAGTCTCGCCACGGCTGAAAAACAAAGTGCTGGCGCGGCGGTCAATGTCTCTGACATTCAAAACCAGATTACGTTTAATGCCTTTAAGGGAACCCAGCACCTCATCAATAAGGATTGGGCTGTAACTCCAACCGGCAAGTTCTGCCATGCGCTCTGCAGGGGTGTCTGGCGCTGTACCTTGCGCATAGACTGGCATTAAAATTAAAAAACCATGCTGCACTTTTTGGTTGGCCTGAACTAAGGTGATCGGCGCTGTCAGCATCACTTCGGCGCGCCGGGCGGCATCGGTTGCCGCAACCCGGCGCATAGCTTCGGAGCCAATGTCCAGACCCACCGCCTGCTTGTTGCGCGACTCCGGCTCAATAAACTGGATCACATACAAACTTTGCTCATGGGGAGTCAGCTGCTTAATATTGAATTGCTTGTCGGGTCGTTGCTGACGAGCGTCCTGAACAAACGCCGCTCTGTCGTCATAAAGCACAAAGCGAATAAAACCAAACCCTCGGGCACCGGGAAATTCCTGCTCATGGTAACGACTGCCAGTGTAACGCTGCATGCGCTCGTAATTAAAGTGCTCAACGCCCACGGTCTGAATGGCACCTCGCAGACCCGCCAACCCGTAACGGTACAAAGCCATGCGCTCTTCCACGGCCTGAGTGAGCCGGGTCAGATCAGACATTACAGCACTTTTTACTCGTTTATCAATATGTTGCAGATGAGACTGATGGCTATACCAGCCACCTAAGGCGCCCAGCCCCATAACCAGTAATAACGGCCAAATCAGTTGCCACAGCGGCCTGTTTATCCTTGCCGGTGTATCCTGGTGGTTTGTCACATCATTCACCTTAGTCCGCCCTGATAAATATTCGATAACGGGTGACGACTGTCGCTGTATTCACGTTGCTTCACCATTAGCTTTCACTGCCTTGCCTGACAGCAGATGACGTTTTAAATACCGCCTCCTGCAACACCTGTTCAAGCACCAGGTACTGCGCTTCAATGCTTTCGATTAGCGCGCTATATTCAGAGCCGTCCTGGTGGCTGGCACCTTCTTCAAGTTTCGCCAGCAACTGAGTAAGGCGTTGTGCGCCTATGTCGCCGCTTTGCCCCCGTAATGCATGGCTTATCTGTTTCACCTGAGCATGGTCTTGCTTATTACACTGCTCTTTCAGAGATAACAACTTTTGTGGTGCTTTATTGTAGAACAGCATACAGATTTGCAGATACAGCTCCGAGTCTCCCTGTAGCCGCGCAATGGTGCCATCAATATCAAGCACTTCGCCAGAAGCAACTGGCGGCTGCTCCACCTCTTCCCCGGCGTTGTTCTGGGTTGTGGTTTGCGAAGGTGGATGCTCAGGCATGTGTGCGACAGGCGGCTTTTTGGGTTGCTGAAAAGACTTAAACTTAGTCAGCGCATCAAACAGCAGCTTGGGCTGTATTGGTTTAGTGACATAATCGTCCATCCCTGCCGCCAGACACCGCTCCCGCTCTCCCGACATGGCATTGGCCGTCATCGCAATCACCGGAAGGTGACGAAACGACTCTCCTCCTTTGCCTTCGCGGATCAGGCGCGTAGCCTGATAACCATCCATCGTTGGCATATTGCAATCCATTAAAACGGCAAACACTGGCTGGTCGTTTTTTTCAAAATTCAGCAACGCACTCAGCGCCTCATGCCCCGACTGACAGGCCACCACATTGGCATGAATACCCTGCAATATGCCACGGGCAACTTCCCGGTTGATTTGGTTGTCATCAACAATCATTACGGTTGCGCCACCCAAATCATTACGCTCGTTGCACTGTACGTTGGGCACCTGTACCTGATGCTGGTTTTTCAGCATTTTAGCAATCGCATTCTGATCAAACACCGATAAAAACGCCCCCAGGCGAATGGGCTTAACCAGCTTAGCTAAAAAGCCCTCTGCAACATTTTGGTGGGTAAATTCACTGTACAGCACTATGGTACGCTCATACATGGGCGTCTCAGCCAGAGTATTAATGTGAGGGTTATCGTGATCTGCCACCACAAACTCACCATCGTGCTCCACCACAGTACCGCCGTACTTATTGATCACATGTGATAAAAAGCTGCGCTCACGGGTATCCACCACATGTAGCTCAAAACGCCGCCCACCCAACGTATTTTCATGTGGCCTGGACTTAGCGGTATCGAGCGCAAACGGCAAAGTAAAGTAAAACTTGCTGCCAATGTTTTTTTGCGACTCAAAGCCAATTTCTCCGCCCATTAACTCGCACAGGTTTTTACAAATCGACAGGCCCAGTCCGGTGCCACCAAATTCAGCACTCACCCCGCTGTCTTCCTGGGTAAAGGCAGAGAAAATCTTATGATGGTTGTTTTTATCAATCCCGACTCCGGTATCCTCCACAGTGACACTGAGGAATACTTTGCCGGCTTCCTGCGTTGTCTGGCCGCGCACGCAAACACACCCCTTGCTGGTAAACTTAATGGCATTGCTCACCAGGTTAAACACCACCTGCTTGATCCGCCCAGCATCGCCCACCAGCTCGATAAAGTCGATGTCCGCAACATCCACCACCAGGTTCAGTTGCTTCTCATAGGCTTTTAACGAAATGGAAGTCACCACGTGTTCCACCACTGAAATGGGGTTCAGCGGCTCCTGCTCCAGCTCCAGTTTGCCCGCCTCGATTTTAGATAAGTCGAGAATATCGTTGATTAAAGAGGCCAAAGTTGACGAGCTGGTCTCGGTCATTTCCAAATAAGACAGCTGTTTTTTGGTCAGTGGCTCGCGGCGGATCAAGTTAAGGGTGCCCAGAATGCCGTTCAGCGGGGTGCGCATTTCATGGCTGATGGTAGAAATAAACGCACTTTTAACCGCGGAGGCCTTCACGGCCTTGGCCTTTTCTGCTTCCAGCTCCCCGGTGCGCTCCTGTACCAAGCGCTCCAGGCCTTCATTGGCGCTCTTAACCTGCTGCTCGCTGAGTTTTTCTTTGGTAGTATCACGGCCAAATAAAGTGATACCGACCAACTGGTTACCCGGGCCGCGCACCGGAGACACTTTAAAATTGACATGCCGGATCTGGTCCTGCAGCATGTAACTTTCATACCAGTCGGTATCTTTTGGGCCATCTTCGTGCTTAAAGTAGGTCACCGCCTCTTGCAGACGATCCATAGGCAACGCCACCAGATCGGTGATTTTATGCTGCCGCTCACTGGCCGCCAGACTGGGAAAAATCAGCAAAGACGCACTGTTATATGTTTGTACGTTCAGCTGAGTGTCAAAGCTGACAATCGGCTCATCGGCACCGTCAATTATCGACTCGTACACCACTTTATCTTCCTGATATCGTTCCCGGTTACGATAAAACAGCACAATGCCGCCCATAAACAAGAGCAGCACCAATACCACCACGGTCAGCAGCACATAACTCGATAAACGCCGCTCATTTAACAACGCTTCGGCCTGCTGAGGTGGTGCAATCGCGGTAATAAACATTTCATGCCCGGGCCCCTGATAGCCACTGTTCAGCTCCTGCTGAATGGCCACCAGCATTGATTGGGTACCATGCTTAATAACGCCGTCAACGCGGCCCTTTGCGGTGCTGTGTAATAGAAAGTCATCATCGAATAACCTCGGTTTTGCCAGGTCACGGGTATAATGAAACACCGGCTCCGGGCCATAAATATAGTGCCCCTGATGATCGGTTAAAAAGTACTCTGCGCTGTCACTTTCCAGCAACTCTATCAATTGCCGGGCACTGGAATTCAGCACCAGCAAGCCAAACAGGTCATTGTCAGCATCAAATAGGGGCATGGCAATGCGCAGCACAGGGGTAAACGGGCGCTGCACTTTATTGTTCTCAAAGTTCAGTGATATCCGCGACGCAAAGTGCATTTCCTCAGACAAATCCAGGGTTTCCTGCACATAGTCTTTGTGTGATTTATCCTGCAATTTGGCTTCTGAAACTCGCGCCACTTTGCCCCTTAGCCTGTCCACCCGGACAAACTCACGGCCATCCGGCATGATGATCCTTAGTTGCAGTAGTTCCGGGTTATTGTGGATAAGGGATTTAAAAATGGTGGCAATGCGGGTTTTCCACAGCTCAATGGGTTGGTTACCCTGTGGGTCAACGCCGTTATTTTTTAGTGCGCGGGCAATGCCCGGAAAAGGCGGCGTGTCTTTCAAAAAATGCAGGTAGCTTAAATCGGCCCGGTAGCGCCGCTCGAATTGCTCGGCCACAATCGCCGTGTTGTGCTTCAGCTGGCTGGCGACCTCAAACTTCACCTCATTTTGCAGCTTGCGCTCAAAGAAAAACACAGCCAGTGCAATCAGCAGTAATAAGAGTACGCTAAACATGCCCGCAAACCAGCGCGTTGGCTTGCCTTGTGTTGCTGACAGGATCCTTATCATAGTATGACCTTTGCCCCTGTGTTCAGGGTGTTTTTAATAACTTGTTACTGATATCAGTTTAGTCACACACCCTAAAGCACAGGCATGTGACTGATAAATAATCTGTAAAAACCGCTGCTACCCTCAAACTATAGTCTAAGTCACACACTTTTCACTATGTGTACACAGACTTTTCAGCACTTGCTGAAAGCAAGGTAAATTGCCCTGTTTGGTATACTATCAAGTTGGCTTACCACCTGCGGCTACATTACGCTCCGCAAACTCATAGGCAGCCTGGCTTTCGAGCGGCCGGGCATACAAATACCCCTGTGCCACATCACATTTCATGGTGCTCAATTCCGCTAACTGAGACGGTGTCTCGACTCCCTCAGCAACCAGCCTGAGACCTAACGCCTGCGCCAGTAACACTATGGTTTGCACAATGCCATGACTCTGCTCATCACTGCCCATATCTTTAATAAAAGATTGGTCTATCTTAAGCACATCAAGGGGAAATGACTTCAGATAAGACAAGCTGGAATAACCCGTGCCAAAATCATCAATGGCAATACTCACCCCCATGTTAGCGAGCGCCTGAAGCGTCTTGCGGGTTTGCTCATAGTCATCAATCAACGCGCTTTCTGTTACTTCCAGCTCCAGCATTCGACTGCGAACCTGGCTCGACTCCAGGCACTGGACAACATAGTCAATAAAATGCCGGTTACGGATCTGCTGCGCAGAAACATTAACACTCACTTTCAGGTCTTTACCCAAACCCATCAACTGGCTGGCAAACACACAACTTTGTTGCAATACCTGCTGGCCCAGGGTGTCTATCAGGCCAATCTCCTCCGCCAGCGGGATAAAATCCAGCGGCGAAATCCAATTTCCTTCACTGTCCTGCAGCCTGGCCAGCGCCTCAAAGCCACACACCTGTCCTGATATTATCTCTATCTGGGGCTGAAACAGCACGATTAAGCTTTCTTTTTCCAGAGCTTCGCGGAGCAAGTGTTCCAGCCCATGACGTTTCATCAGCTCAGCTTCAAGCTCCTGAGAAAAAAAGCACACCGCATTGCGCCCCTGATTTTTTGCCCGGTACATGGCCACATCGGCATGGCGCATCATGACTTCTTCTTCATTCGCATCCAGTTCTGTCATGCTCACGCCAATACTGACCGAAATTTGATATTCCTTTTGCTCCAGCGTAAAGGGCTCCTTAAAACTGGCAATCACGTTATTGGCAACCACAGCCACATAATTGACAGAGCGCACTTCTTCTAACACCAGTACAAATTCATCGCCGCCCACCCGCGCAAGGGTTGCGTTTGGGTCAATCACCGACTCCAGCCGCTTGGCCACTTTCTTAATTAATTCATCACCCAAAAAGTGCCCCAGTGCATCGTTAATATATTTAAAATGGTCAAGGTCAATGAGCAACAGTGCAGTATGGGTATCTGACGCCTTTGAGCAGGCAATGGCATGCTGCAAACGGTCATGCAGCAAAATACGATTAGGTAACCCCGTTAGCTGATCATTGTTGGCCAGAAAGTTCATTTTAACCGCCATGGCAACCGACTCGCTGACATCATGAAATACCATGATCGCCCCAATGATGGCATTGTCTTCATCGCGAATGGGCGCAGCGGAATCCTCAACCCGGTAAATTTGCCCTTCCCGGCTGTGCAATTGGCAGTTCAGTGCCATTGCCACATTGCGCTTTTCCTCCAGTGCCATAATGGCCGGGTTAAAAGAGCGACTTTGTGACGATGCATCACGTAAATCGAGGATGTCTTCAATGTGCTTGCCAAGCGCATAGCTTGAGGCATAGCCACTGAGGCGCTCTGCTATCGGGTTCATATAAGTGATGAGGCCTGCTGTGTCTGTGGCTATCACCGCATCACCTATGGAATTTAACGTGACTTTAAGTCGCTGCTTTTCCTGATAAAGCGCTTGTGTAGTACGCTCCAGGTTTTGCTGGTATGCCAGCATGGCCAGCTGATTATAGACCCGCATCCGGCAGGTTCTCAGATCTAAAGGTTTAGGAATATAATCGGCGCCGCCCTCGGTCAGCGACTTATATTCTATGTCCGGGTCGCGGCTGGCAGTAATAAAAATGATGATATGGTGGGCAGTTTCCGGGTCACTTTTAAGCAAACGGCAAATATCTACGCCATTATACTCCCCCATGTCGATATCCAGCAGGATAACATGGGGTTTTACCTCTTTGACTAAGGTCACCGCATAGCTGGCTTCAGAGGTCGAAAACACTTCTCCCAGATCTTTGACTGCTTTTTTGATGATCAATATGCTGCTGGGGTCGTCGTCCACAATCAGTATTTTGGGGTTATCGGGTAAATTCAGTGTCACAAGCAAGTCGTCGGTCTTTCCTTTATCTGACAAGCATAGACCAAGGCGCATGATTTAAAACTTGCTTCCTGAAATCCGCCAATTTTTTATTCCAAATCCCTTATTTATAAGTATTAACCCGCAAGCTGAGTGCTGCTGACGGTAAATGCTTCCATATTTTGTTGGAGTTGTTCAAAACTCATCGCCAGAGGCTGCGCCGGCGGATTCAGGCCGACCCAGGCATCACGCCCGCCGTGTTTGGCCTGATACAGACAGTTATCCGCAAGCTCCAGCACTTGCTCCCAGTCCAGCGGCTGGCCATTGCTCAGGCGCAGCGGGTAAGGTGCAAACCCAAGTGAGCAAGTACACATAAGACGCTGAGCATCAGAACCAAACAATGCCTGCATAACCACATGGCGGATCCGTTCAATCAGTGGCTGGGCTTGCGATACATCGGTGTCCGGCATGACCAGCAAAAACTCTTCCCCTCCCCAGCGGATCAGAACATCCTGCTCACGAAGTTGCAGTCTGACCAGTTGCGCAAACTGTTGCAGCACCTGATCGCCAACGGCATGACCATAGCTGTCATTGATCTGTTTAAAGTGATCTATGTCTATCAGACAAAAAATTGTGCTCTGCGATGCGCTGTGAGTGTGCGCCAGCAATTTATCGGCCTCGCTGAAAAAGTAATGGCGGTTATGCAAACCGGTCAGGCTGTCGGAGTAACTGAGGGCCTGCAATTGGCGATTTCGCTCGTCCAGCTCTGCTGTTCTTTGCTTTACCTCCTCTTCGAGCAAAGAGAGATAGCGCTTGTTTTGCCATCGCCAGTATAAAAAGCCCAATAATGCCACAGCCAAAATCAGTAGCAGTGCGCCGCGTTGCTGCGCCAGGCGGGTGTTTTCAAGAATTTGTTGGTGACGAAAGATCTCTTGCGCCTGCAGGGCATTGTCTTTTTCCAGCAAGCTCAGCTGCTGTTTTTGGGTTGCCAGCGCGTACTGTGACTCCAGTTGCAGCAACTTGTTGTTACGCTTCTGAAAGTTAAGGGCATCTTTTGTCAGGGCATAGCGTTTCAGGTATAAATGCGCCTGCTGGTAGTCCCCCATCTGTACATAAGCGTTAGACATAACAAATTGCAACTCGGCCTGCTCATCTAAAAACCGGGTGGCAAAGGTTTCCATTAATGCCGGCATGGCCGTATCCAGGGTTTGCTGAAAGTCGCCCGATTGCAACCAGACCATAGACTGCAACAACTTAAAGCGCAGCCGCATTCTTTGATTGCGAACCAGCATGGTACTTTGCGCAACCTGATTCAGAATAGGTTGCGCCTGCTGATAACGGCCAAGCTTGAGCAATGCCCAGGCCCGCGCCAGCAAGAGTGTATCGTGCAACTCAGGCGTGCCGGTGACGACCAGACCATCGGTTCGCAGCGTTGCAACCGCTTGATGATAACTGCCCAGCAAAACATACAAGTACCCTTGCCATAGCCTGTGCTGTAGCAGCAATTGTTGAGCCACATAAGGTGTTTTCTGGGGATGATTGTTGAGCTGCTCGATCAACTGGTGCACATCATCGAGTGAGCGCTGGGCATAGTTGTAACGCTCAAGATCCATCTCCAGTCTGGCAATCGCCAGCCGGCTTTGTGCCATCAGTGCCAGATCTTTTCGCTGTATGGCCAGCTGCAGCGCATCGTTATGCAATACCAGGCTTTGCTGATAGTCCCCATACTGCTTACGAACTTGTCCTTCGAGCAACAAAGTCTGAGCAACGATTTCCAGTGCATCAATTGCCTGAGCATCGCGGCGCAGCGCTCTTAGCTCAGGTAACAATGACAAGTCAAAGTCGCTTTTCAGTGCTTCGTTTAGTTCGGCCAGCGATTTTTCAAGCGCACTGGGCGAGGCAAGCTCAGTAGCAGTAGCAGGTGCAGTCAACGCCATACAGAGCAGCCAGCTCGCCAGCATAGCAATTCGCATCATGGTTTAGGCTCCTGCGGCAACATCGCCCGATTAATGACTGTCCAGTCCCGCACCTTGCGATTAATAAACCCGGATTCTGTGAGCGCTTTACGGATCACGCCCCGACGCCTGAGCTCTTTGAGGCCACGATTCAGAGCAGCAAATATTTGCGCGCCTTCTGGATGGCGCTTACTAACAATAAAGTGGCGAGAGTCGGGCAATACCATTTTCACGCCCTCGATGGGCACATAGTCACGCCCTTCAAACGCCAACTGCAAGGATTCACTGACGCTGAAATTCACCAGCATGCCATCCACAATGTCGGTTTCAACCATATTCAGCATGCTTTCCCACGGACCAATAAAGCTGACCAGGTTCATTTTGCTGTTTGTCAGCGCATGCCAGTCTACCCGCCAGCGCGGGTTAGCCACCAGCGTTAGTTGCTCCAGCCCGTCTTGTGTGGTCTGATGCAGCGCCTGGTTGCGTTTAGCGACATAAATACCGGCTTCATACTCACCAAATTTAACCACAGGATCGCTGACGTACACTGAGCCACGATAATTAATTACATCTTCATGCCAAACGGTACGCGCCAAAATCAGGCTTTCTCCGGCTATCATGTCGGTAAATTCAAGAATATTCACGGAAGGCTTAGGATTGAACACCACTTCCCGGGTTTCCCCACCGAGGAATAGCGCTTGCTGCAACAACACCATTTCAATGATTTCGATATGGGAGCCCTGGGTGGTGGGCCGAAAGTCGGTCACATCAAGGACTGATCGACCTTGCAAAAAGGCCTGATAACGCTCAGAAAAGTTCTCGCTACTGATGATATCAACAATCAAAGGGTTGTGGGCTTTGGCACATTGCGACACAACGAGCAATAACAACACCAAAAACTTCATTTGCCTCCCCAGCACACAGATCAGTCACAGCATCCGCTAGTATACAGGAAGGAACGAACAAAAGTTAACCTTAAAATAACAACACATCAGCCTAAGGCGGTAAAAATAAGGTACCAATCTCGGTTTTCGAAACAATAATAAAGACTTAGCAGAATAAGAAATAGTACATGCAGGCGTGGAGGTCTGATTTGCAGTGACTTTGAAATGAAAAAGGCCTTATTCAGGCCTTCAGGGAGGGATGTTCGCAAAGTCGCTTATTGAAGCGAGTCAGCCGCAGTGGATACCCTTATACTGATCCGATATCTAACTAAATATCAAAGAGCTGGTGTATGAGTCCTGGCATGCTCAATACGCTCTTGCAGGCTTGGATGGGTAGAGAGGTACTTTAACCAGCTGTGTTCCTCGTCTTCATCAAGCGACACCAATGACTCCAGTGCCTGGGCAAAGTCTTCGCCGCTATATCCAAGACGTGCCAGTTGCACCAAAGCATAGTTATCGGCTTCCCACTCCATATTCTGCGAGAACTGTAGGTCCATCAGCGCGCTACCGGAACCCAACACCACTTCAGCAACAATATCCATATCACCGATCAACATGGCAATGGCAATACTGGCTACCGCGGCCTGGGACGCCAGGCGCACGCTGTGCATACGCTCTACATGGCCGATTTCATGCAATAAAATGGCTCTGAGCGCATTAGGATGTTCGGCCAGAAGCAGTGCCAGCTCGTCGGTGACCACCACCTGACCGTGGGGCAGCGCAAAGGCATTGGCGCCAAAATGATCTGAGCGATACACATCAATACGATATTTGTCGGCAGATAAATCAAGCTGCGCCAGTGTATCTTGCCACAAATCCCGAACGGCTTGTTGCTGCTCAGCAGACAGTTCACTGGGTGACAGCGCGGCACGCTCAATCAGCACCATGGACTGCTGGCCCATTTGCTCCACCACCGCATCTGGCATTGCCTCTACAGCGGTTACTGCAATCTCTGGTACAAGCTTAAACAGCAAGGCATAGAGCAATACAGGTGTCGCGACCAAGGCACACACAATGAGAACCAAATTGGATTCAAGACTCGCCAGTAGCGAACTCTTGCCCGACTGAAACGACCAACGATGTGTCACATCCAGCGGCACAAAACGCGCCCCGTCTGTGAAAGTCAGCTCACTGGCCTGCCCCGGCAAATGCGCCGACACACTGAGTGTATCCTGCATCGTTTCACGCAAGCATTCATCGCCCGTATAAATCGCAACCCGGTTGCCGCTGAGCCGGGCAACCGCCTCTTGCACCCGGCTACTGCTTGGCTGATAAAAGTATCCCCGGATCATCAGGTCAACGAGATATCAACGTCAAATACATTGGCGGCTTCTTCAGCGAAGGAAGAGTCTGCCTGCTGCGCCGTATCAAGCACCTGATCAGCCCCAGGCAACACCACAACCTGAGTTGCTTGTGCCAATGCCTTTACCTTACGGACTTTTGCCCAGGGAAATGCCAGGCCTGCGGTCAATACAATTGCCATGGCGTTGGTTGCCAGGATCAAGGCATAACGCTGTGGTGCCAGAGTTGATTTAAACTCCGCCACATCTTCAATCTGTGCATTGTTGAGGATGTGATTGCGGATCAGTGCCTGGTAGATGCCTTGCAATGCAGAAATCACAAACAAATACAGAGGCACAATCAGGAACATGCCAAAGTTAACCGAACCCAGTTCATCTGGGTTCATGTTGATACCACCTGCCAGTTTGAATGCCAGACCCAGCAACATCATCACAAGGATGCCCAGTAACATCACCAGCAATGCGGCGGCATAGTATTCTTTGCCCTCAAGCTGCACTTGTACTGGCTTATCGCCGTAACGAATATTACTGTGAATATAGGCATCAATGCGCTTGAGCACCCAGGGCATCAAAAGATATAAGGTAAAAATACTGACAAATGGC
This sequence comes from Pseudoalteromonas rubra, assembly GCF_000967655.1. Classification (GTDB taxonomy): domain Bacteria; phylum Pseudomonadota; class Gammaproteobacteria; order Enterobacterales; family Alteromonadaceae; genus Pseudoalteromonas; species Pseudoalteromonas rubra_A. Next base: position 113,971 of record NZ_JXYA01000031.1, on the reverse strand, counting down.
AGCACCACAAAGTTCACCATCGCCTCGCCCAGATTGCCCTTAAAAGCAAAACGAATATTGCGGTAACGGGTCATGCGCATGCTGAATTTAAGCCCCTGATTGATCATCCAGGGCACCAGCAATACCAGTGCAAATGCCATTATCGCGCCCACAAGCGGAAAGTAACTCGACACCACACTGTAGATCACAAACAAGCCTACGGCGAGCAAGCGGCCTTTGAGTATCTGAATTGGTGTTGCGAGATAGTCAAACCTGTGCCCGTCTAACAGGGTATGACCGTAAAAGTATTGTTTAGTCCGTACCGTCGCCCACGCTGAGTAAATACCCAGTGTTACCAGCGTCAGTAACATATTGACAATCCATATACCAAAGTATTCTTTGCCGTTACCGGTAAATTGCAGTTGGGATGGTGTTGAGTGGCTGGCTGCTTCGGCAGCAGCTGGGGTAGAAGTCGAGTCCATTATTGGCTTCCTAATCGTTATGCTTTCGTTTTCACATTATTGACGTTTTCATGGCGAAACGTCCCCATGAAAACTACGGGAAAGTACATTAGAACAGCAATAAGTGCAACGTAAAAAAGCAAAACGCCGACGTAACTTGTCAGTTACCTCGGCGCTGTGTCTGAGTTGAAGGGCTTGCTTTACTTAGCAAGCACGCGTCAACCAGTTAAGAAAGTGACGGGCTTCGCTGCCACTTGAAAATTGCGTTTGTTTGCGGCCTGTGCCATCAGCAAAAACGACTTTTGATTTGTTCACCGAAATTGAGCGAATCGGTTGCTCAACACGGATCTCTGTTCCGTTGTATGTATAAGACATAATAAAACTCACTTTTATAATGCGCAGCCTGGCGGCTATCGCTTTAGACAATAAACGAGCTTTATGACAGTTTGATACCAAACCTGAAAAAATCTGCGATCAGTTTTTCGACACTTTTGAGTCTGCAACCGACGTGCGCTTCAAAGGAAATGGTACTGGCGATCTAAATATCTGCATTCACAACGTCCCCGGCTGGGGTAACTGCAGTGGTATATCGCCTGACTATAATAAGCTCTACTTGTAATTTTTAATGCGGGCTTACTGGATCAGGGCAAGAGGGCATTACTTCTATGACGCTTTAAATCAGAGGTTATTTAAAGCAAGAGAGCAATAATATCGCAAAAGTTGATTAATGCAAGCAAAACTTGCGAACTTTTTACCTAAAAAAGAAAGGGTGCCACTTTGACACCCTGTATATAATATCACGACTGGGGCTCATACCCTAGGTTGGGAGAAAGCCAGCGCTCAGCTTCTGCCAGCGTCATATTGCTGCGATTGGCATAGTCTTCAACCTGATCCTGCTGAATGGCTGCCACGGCAAAGTACTTGGAGTCCGGATGGGAGAAGTACCAGCCAGATACCGCCGCGCCCGGCCACATGGCATAAGAGCTGGTGAGCTTCATGCCAATGCGGTTTTCTACATCCAGCAACTGCCAGATTTTGTCTTTCTCGGTATGCTCAGGACACGCCGGATAACCCGGTGCAGGACGGATCCCCTGGTAGTTCTCGCGAATAAGCTCCTCATTACTGAGCTTTTCATCCTCAGCAAAGCCCCAGTATTGCTTACGCACCTGCTCATGCAGGTATTCTGCAAAGGCCTCGGCCAGACGATCTGCCACGGCTTTCACCATGATTTTGTTGTAATCGTCCTGCTGCTGCTCAAACACCTCGGCTAAATCGTCCTCTTCCAGACCACCGGTGACCGCAAAGGCCCCAAAATAATCTGGCGTGCCTTTCGGCGCGATGTAATCTGCCAGACAATAGTTTGGAAAGTCGGTTTTTTCGGTTTGCTGGCGCAGCTGACAAGACTTCAGCAGCACTTCATCACGGCTTTCATCGCGATAGATTTCAATGTCATCACCCACCCGGTTTGCCGGGAACAGGCCAATTACGCCCAGCGGTTGTAAACTGCCTTTGGCGCTCAGCTCGTCGAGCATAGCATTGGCGTCGGCAAAAAGTTTTTTCGCTTCCTCACCCACCACTTCATCTTCCAGAATACGCGGGTATTTGCCTGCCAGCGTCCAGGTCATGAAAAAGGGTGTCCAGTCGATATACTCGCGCAAGGTAGCAATGCTGACGTCTTTAAACTCAGTGATACCCAGCTTTTTGGGGACCGGTGGCGTGTAATTGTCCCAGTCGAGCTTAACCGCATTGTCGCGCGCGCGGGCCAAAGTGACAGGCTTTGAGCGGGGCTTTTTACGCGCCTGCTGGTCGCGTACCTTAACGTATTCACTGGCGGTTTTTTCTAAAAAGCCTGACTTTTGAGTGGCACTCAGTAAACTGGAAACCACGCCCACTGCGCGACTAGCATTGTTCACATACACCACACCCTTGTCGTATTGCGGTTCAATCTTCACCGCCGTATGCGCTTTAGAGGTGGTTGCGCCGCCGATCAGCAATGGGATCTCAAACCCACGACGGGTCATCTCTTTCGCAACGTGCACCATTTCATCGAGCGAAGGGGTGATCAAACCCGATAAACCAATGGCATCGGCATTTTCATCTATGGCCGTTTGCAGAATTTTCTCTGCCGGCACCATTACACCCAAGTCCACGACTTCGTAGTTATTACATTGCAGCACCACACCCACAATATTTTTACCTATATCGTGTACATCCCCCTTTACCGTCGCCATGATGATTTTGCCATTACTCTGACCGGCCTGTTTTTCTGCCTCAATGTAGGGGTCCAGATAAGCCACCGCCCGCTTCATCACGCGTGCCGATTTAACCACCTGAGGCAGGAACATTTTACCGGCACCAAATAAGTCGCCGACCACATTCATGCCATCCATCAGTGGGCCTTCGATCACTTCAATGGGTTTATCAAACTGCTGACGACAGGCTTCGGTATCTTCTTCAATAAATTCAGTAATGCCTTTAACCAGCGCATGCTCCAGGCGTTTGGCCACAGGCCAGCTACGCCATTCCTGATCTTCTGCTTTCTCAGCCTGTGCCATCCCCGAGTAATTTGGCGCAATCTCGACCAGACGCTCACCGGCACCGGGGTCAGTGTTGAGGACCACATCCTCAACCGCCTTGCGCAGTTCATCGGGAATATCATCGTAAACCGTCAGCTGACCCGCGTTGACAATGCCCATGTCCATACCGGCCTGAATGGCGTGATATAAAAACACCGAGTGAATGGCTTCACGCACCGGGTTGTTACCGCGGAACGAGAAAGACACATTCGACACCCCGCCCGACACTTTACAGTGCGGCAGATTTTGCTTGATGCGTCGCGTACCTTCAATAAACTCGACGGCGTAGTTGTCGTGCTCTTCAATCCCCGTTGCCACAGCAAAGATATTGGGGTCAAAAATAATGTCTTCAGGCGGAAAACCCAGTTCATCCACCAGAATGCGATAAGAACGCTCACAGATCTCAAACTTGCGGTCGGCGGTTTCGGCCTGGCCCGTTTCGTCGAACGCCATCACCACCACAGCCGCACCAAAGCGCTTAATGATCTTCGCCTGGCGCTCAAATGGCTCGCGGCCCTCTTTGAGTGAGATTGAGTTAACAATGGCCTTGCCCTGAATACACTTCAGGCCAGCTTCAATTACTTCCCATTTAGAAGAGTCGACCATGATTGGCACGCGGGAAATATCCGGCTCTGAAGCAATCAGGTTCAGGAACTTAACCATGGCAGCTTTAGAGTCCAGCATGGCCTCATCCATGTTGATGTCGATCACCTGGGCGCCGTTTTCCACCTGGCTGCGTGCCACATCCAGCGCGGCTTCGTAATCTTCTTCCAGGATCAAGCGCTTAAAACGCGCCGAGCCGGTCACGTTGGTTCTTTCACCAACGTTAGTAAAAATGGCTGTAGATTGCGTCATATCAGTACTTCCTAATTCAGATTACAGGCTTCAAGGCCCGCCAGGCGCATTCTTACTTCAAGCTCAGGCAAAGTGCGCGGTGCCACCTGCTCCAGCCCTTTTACAAAAGCGCGAATATGCTCGGGTGTTGTACCACAGCAACCACCCACAATATTAATAAATCCTTCTTTACCCCAGTCAATGATTTCTTTTGCCATTTCAGGGGTTTCCAGGTCGTACTCGCCAAACTCGTTCGGCAGACCCGCATTAGGGTGCACCGACGTATAGGTTTCGCACACCCGCGATAATTCTTCAACATAGGCACGCAACAGATCCGGTCCCAGTGCGCAGTTCAGCCCAATCGAAATCGGTTTGATATGACGAATAGAATTGTAAAAGGCTTCGGTTGTCTGGCCTGATAGTGTTCGGCCTGATGCATCGGTAATGGTGCCAGAGATCATCACAGGCAGGGTAATACCGGTGCGCTCAAAAGCTTCTTCCACTCCATACGCCGCCGCTTTGGCATTCAGCGTATCGAAGATGGTTTCAATCAAAATCAGGTGTGCACCGCCTTCAATCAGGGCTTCGGTCGACTCAATATAGGCCGCCACCAGCTGGTCAAACGAGACATTGCGATAACCCGGATCGTTCACATCCGGTGAAATCGAACAGGTTTTTGAGGTTGGCCCCAAAACACCCGCCACATAACGCGGTTTACTCGGGTCTTTAGCGGTAAACTCATCACACACAGCCCGTGCCAGGCGGGCCGATTCGACGTTAATCTCGCGGCTCAGACTCGCCATATCGTAATCTTCCATCGAGATGGTAGTGGCATTAAAGGTATTGGTTTCAATAATGTCCGCACCGGCTTCAAGATATTCACGGTGGATCTGACGGATCACCTCAGGCTGCGTGAGGCTTAACAGGTCGTTATTACCTTTGATAAGGACATGCCAGTCTTTAAAACGCTCGCCCCGATAGTCCTCTTCCTCAAATTTGTGTTTTTGGATCATGGTGCCCATAGCACCGTCGAGGATCAAAATACGCTGTTGCATGGCCGTTTTAAGTGCATCGGCAATGGCTGCGCCGTCAATCGCGGTAGTGACTTGTTTATTCGGCATAATTGTTAGTCCTTACATCCTGGCTAACCAGATTAATATCGTACGGTGTGGTCTGGTAAACATAGTAGTTTAACCAGTTGGAGAATAACAAAAAGGCATGGCTTTGCCATGTCTTGGATGGCTTGGCGGTCACATCATCTGCGGGAAAATAATTTTCCGGCTTGGGCGCATCCGGGCCTTTTTCGCAATCGCGGAAATATTCTTTGCTCAAGGTATCGGCGTCGTATTCCGGGTGCCCGGTAATATAAACCTGACTACCCGATACATTTTTGACCAGGTATGCCCCAACTCGCTCAGAGCCCGCCAGCGTCACCAGCTCCTCACAGGCATCGATTTTACTGGCCTCAATATGACCATAACGGGAATGGGGCACCAAAAACTCATCGTCAAAGCCACGGGTTAGTGCACCATGTTCAAAGTAGCAGTGGTGGCGGAACACCCCGCACAGCTTGTCTTTTTTAAGTTCCCGCTTCAGGCCATGATGATGAAACAGGCCGGCATGTGCCGCCCAGCAGGAGAATAGTGTTGAGGTTACATGGTGTTCGGCCCAGTCAAAAAATGCCTGTAACTCTTCCCAGTAAGTCACTTCTTCGTATTCAAGATGTGCTAATGGCGCACCGGTGACAATCAGCGCATCGTAGTTTTCTTCTCGGACATCCGAAAAATAACGGTAAAACATATTCAAATGCTGCTCGGAATTGTCGGAGCTGCGGTGGGTGTCCAGGCGCAGCAGATCCACGTTCACCTGCAAGGGCGTGTTAGCCAGCAGACGAATAAACTGAACTTCGGTTTCCACCTTGTTGGGCATCAGGTTCAGTATGGCCAGCCGCATTGGCCGGATCTCCTGCGTGCTGGCGCGACTTTGTGGTATCACGAAGACATTTTCGTGGCGCAAATGGCTGATGGCAGGTAAATCATCGGTGACTGTGATTGGCATGGTATTCCCCTCAGTGACTGGACCTTATTAAACAGATCCGCTTTCCAGCGACATTATGACGTAATGGGAATAAATTTCAACTTCTAGATGTTTAGCCGTCCAAATCAATCATTCTGCAAATGCCGCCTTCAACAATGCGCAGGAACGCTGCAAAACATCATCAAGTGTCTGTATCTGTTGCCCCAGCTCTGGTGCCTGACTCGCAATCGCCCGCTCCAGCTGTGCGGCCAGCTCAGCACAGCGCAATAACCCCAGATAACCCGCCTGGCCTTTCAGTGTGTGCGCCATTCTGATGGCCCCCTCTATGTCCTGCGCCTGCAAGACCTGCGTCAGAGATGCGCAAAACCCACGCTGAGCTGCGATAAACTTGTCGGACATTTTACGATAAAAGGCAGCGTTACCATTAACGTGTTTAAGCCCCTGAGCAAAATCAAGTAATTCACAGGACGCTGGTTCTGGCTGGACGGCGGGCGCCTCTGATACAAAGGGCGGTGGCGCACTGGGCAATGGCGTGTTGTCCTGCACCACACCCTGCCTGAGTGCCTTGCGATGCAGCCACTGGTAGATCTTCTGATATGCCAGCTCAACGTTAATAGGCTTGGCAATATGGTCGTCCATCCCGCAGGCTTTGATTTGTTGCAGGTCGTGCTGCATCACATTGGCACTCAGGGCGATAATCGGCACTTGCCCGCATTCTGGCATGTTGCGGATCTCCCGGGTTGCCGTGTAGCCATCCATCACCGGCATCTGACAGTCCATTAAAACCAGGTCTACCGGATTTTCACACAAACGCTCTATGGCTTCTTTACCATGCACCGCCGTGATCACCTCCATGCCCGCATCCTGCAAGATCTCCTGAGCGATTTCGCGGTTAATGTCGTTGTCCTCAACTAACAACACCACAGCGCCCGACAGGGCCTGAAAAAGTTCTGTTTCATCAAATCGACCAGATTGCGGCACGGGTTCATCCTGCTCAAGCGCAATATCAAACTCAGCCGTAATCATAAACTGAGCCCCCTGCCCCACTTCACTTTCGCACCAGATTTTGCCCCCCATCAGACGGACCAGGTTTTTACAAATCGCCAGTCCCAGACCTGTGCCACCAAATTGCCGGGTGGTTGAGGTATCAGCCTGTGTAAACGGTGAAAATAACGTTTGCAACTGCGCCCGGGAGATCCCAATGCCAGAATCCGAGACTGTGAATAAGAGCTGCACACAGGATTCACCGCGTGCCTGAACGGCAAGCTGCAACGAGACTTTGCCATAGCGGGGAGTAAACTTAACGGCATTGCTCAACAGGTTGAGTAACACCTGGCCAAGGCGCAGGGGATCGCCCATCAGTACCTCAGGCAAACCCTCCGCACACTGCACCTCAAAGGTCAGTTGCTTTTGCTCCACCCTAGGTGCGATTAATTCGCAGGCATGATCCATCACCTTAGCCGGGCGAAACGGTACCGACTCCAGGCTCAGTTTACCGGCTTCAATTTTTGAGATATCCAGAATGTCGTTCAAGATCAGTAGCAAGCTGTCTGCCGCATATTGGATCTTGTTCAGGTAGTTGCGCATTTTGGGGGGCGCATCGATTTTCATCGCCAGGTGCGTCAGCCCGGTTATGGCATGCATGGGCGTGCGAATCTCATGAGACATGTTGGCCAGAAACTCCGATTTGGCCCGGGTGGCACTTTGCGCCGCCTGCATGGCTTCAAGGAGCTTTTTCTCGGCGTCTTTGCGCTCCGTAATATCGCGAATAATGGCAGTAAAGTAGGTAATGTCTCCAACCTGGGTTTCGGCCACGGCCAGATCAATGGGAAAGCATGCCCCATTTTTATTCCTGGCGGTCACCTCGCGTTTATTGTCTATGACCTTTTTGACCCCGGTGGCGAAATAATCCTGCATGTACTGGTCATGTTGGCTTCGATCTGGCTCAGGCATCAACATTTTTAGATTGTTACCCAGCACCTCTGCGGGCTCATAACCAAACATCTCGACCGCAGCCGGGCTAAATTCCTGCACCTCTCCACGCGTATTGATCACGATAATGGCATCGGCGGCAGTATCTATGATTGCGCGGGTCATGGCCTGGTTTTCTATCAGTGAGTGCTCCTTACGCATCTGCTCTGAGATATCCTGGACAATCCCGACCACCTTACTGCGCCCGGTAATACTGTCCTGACAACGCTCAGCCACCAGACGGACAAACCGTCTTGCGCCTTCTTTATAATGCAATTCATAACTAAAATCGTGGTGAGTCTTTTGCTCGTCTAAGATAGCTCGCATCGCAGGCTCTGCCACGTCTTCTGAGTGGCCAAATAAAGTGCGTATGCTCACCGGTTGTGATGGGTTCGCTCCGACTATGTCGTATGCTTCGTGTGAAAAATGCATCAGGCCATCGTCCAGTTCCCAGCGGCCCAGTCGCGCCATTTTTTGCGCCTGTTCATAATTGAGGTTGGCACTTTGTAGCTCCGCAGTACGTAATTTAACGCGGGACTCAAGCTCACGCTGGTTATTGTCCAACAGGGCAATATGTTCACGAATGGCGCTGGCGGCCCAGTTAAAGGTCTCGGTCAGCGTCGCAATTTCCTTGAAACCGGACTTCACGGCCTGGTGCGTATAAGTTCCATCAGCAAGTAAGGTGGCTTGCCTGGCCAGATCACCCAAAGGCGCAATGACCCGCTTTTTGAGCAATACCATAACCATCAGGATCAAAACCCCACAGCCTATCCACATAAGTGCCAGATTGAACCGAATATTGCGCCACAAGGCCTGTTCACTCAGCCTGAGATTATAATGCAGATAAATAATGCCACGGCGGGAAGAACGCAGCTCTGTACTTGAGGGCAAGGCAAAGCTCTGAAATGCCTCAAGTTGTGCGTGGTCAGCAGAAAAGGTGAGCAGCGGCATGTTGCTGCTCCGGGCGGCCTTAACCGCCTCACGGGAGCCGCGGCTTGCAATGTCCTGTACGGATTTGCCAACCTCGGCAAACTGATTGCTGAATAATATTCGCCCGGTATGATCCGCAACCACAATGCTGATGACTTCCGGCACCGTGCCAATAACAGATAAATCATGGCGAATTTCTTCGGGCCTGTCCGAGCTCAGGTTTACTTCTACATGACGTTTCAACGTCATCAGCAAATAATTAGCATGTGACTGATGGTTTGAATATGAGGCATCCCGGCTACCGGTGTAAATCACCATAGTACTCAGGCTCAGTACAGCCAGACACAACAGCAGCACACCCACTGGCACCCAAAATGCCAGCGACGTTGGTAAACCCGGTTGCCTCATTGCAGTACAAACCTCGCATCAACCAGACCGTGCACATCGGCCACGTCGTCAATCATCTTTTGCTCTACCAGCACAGACAACAGCCGCTCTACTGTTGAATACAGCGGTGGATCTGTACCTTTGCCCACCAGCAAGGCGCGATTGGTCGGAGCATCGGCCAGTGCAATACCGCCGAGCGCCGTCAAGAGTTCATTCGGTTGCAGCCCAAGCCGGGGAGACATTAGCTGTGCGGCGTTTTCCGGGTCTTGTTCTATGTATGCCAGGGTTGCAAATTGGGCCGAAACCAATGCCTGTATAGCCTCATGATGAGAGGCAAGGTGCGCTGCTCTCACCACCAGCACATCAACGATTTTGCCTGGGATCTGCGCGCTATCAAAAATAATTTTATGACTCTGATTCACAAGCTGAGTTGTGACGGGTTCAAATGTTACTACCGCATCCACTGCGCGTGACTGAAAGGCCCTAAAATGCTGATTAACAGGTAAATGCACCGCATCAATATCCGTCATGCTCAATTGTGCCGCTGCCAATGTTTCATGCAGCATCAAGGCACCAACAGCGGTTTGTTCATAGGCAATGCGCTTGCCTTTAAGCTGTGCTAATTCAGAGACAGATTCACGCACGACCACCGCATCGGCGCCGTTTGATATGTCCATGATCAAGACAATTTTGAGTGCAATCCCCTCAGCAACCAGCAGTAAGGCTTCATCAAGTGTCAGCGCTGCCACCTCGATGCGACCGTGGCGAAATGCATCCATGGTATCGGTGGCAGATAAGAGCTCAACCAACTTGATATTCTCTTCCAACAGGCCTTTTTGCTTAGCCAGATAGAGTGTCTCGTAGCCTGGCCAAAGATTAAAGCCGACCCGCAGCGGTGTGCGCGCTGCATCAGAGCACCCGGCAATCAGTGTAAACACCAGTGCTAACAACAAAAGTTTCACGGATTTCCCCATCCACTAGGTCATTGGTAAAGTTTCTTTTTGTATTCTAGTCTTGAATTGAGAACTTGGTGGCTGAACGAAGAAAATAGCGGCATATTGCACCTATCAGTCACAACGAAATTAACTAAACTGGTGGGCTGAATGGAGACAATCCTGATCGTTGATGATGACGAATTTGTTATAGAATATCATACACATATGCTGTCATCACAGTACCAGATAGAAGTCGCACAAGACGGCGAAGCGGCACTTAAGCTGGTCGATTCACGCCCGCCGAGCCTTATTCTGATGGACATTCAGATGCCGCGCATGAATGGCTATGAAGCGGCCTATAAAATCAGGCTCGCCGGGCACACCATGCCTATTTTGTTTTTCTCGAACCTCAACTCGTTAGAGGAGCGCTTAAAAGCCTATGATGCCGGCGGCAACGACTTTATCGCCAAACCGGTAGACGAACAAGAGCTGCACATCAAAGTGTCTGCCCTGCTTAAATCGCATCAGGCGCGCGCCGCTAAACCCGATGACGCGGACGACGTGGCAGTCAAAGCCTTATCGGCGCTCTCTTCATTGGGAATTGTGATGGGGTTTTATCGGGATAGCTTTCATTGCCACGAGTTGGAACACCTGGCCCAGTCCGTTTTTAGCGTGACGCGCGGATTTGGCCTGAAATGCTCTTTGATCGTTCGAAGTCACAACACCAGCCCCTGCTTTTTTGATGACGGGGTGGTTAAAAATATCGATGCGGCTTTGCTGGAGTCATTACACGGGGCAAGCCGGATCATGGCATTTGGTAAGCACAGGGCGGCGTTTAACTGGCGCCGTGCCTCCTTACTGGTAAAAAATATGCCTGAAGATCCAGAAATGGCGGGCACAATGCGAGATTATCTCGCCTATGTGATGGATGGTATGGAACAGTGTATCAACCGGGTGTTGCTGGAGCAGCAGTTGCGTCAAACCATCCGCCAGTTTAAAACCCAAAATACCAACATAAAAAACGGCATTGTGGGCCTGATTGACGATTTAGAGACACAGCTGGAATCTTTGTTTTGCACTTTGAGTATAGATAACGAATTATCTGAAGAGGCCGAGCAACAGCTTCTCACCATGATCCTGGCGGCAAGAGCGTCGGCGGACACCAAACTACAGTCTGGTAAAGAGGTAGAACGGCAACTCACCCAGCTCATAACACTCCTCGATGACCGAGCAGCCAGCACCAACAGCGCAGATATAGAGCTGTTCTGATCTATTTGCAGCGTAACTGAACAAGACCCGGGCTTTATTGACATGACACCATGCGAACCCCAAAAGATTCACATGGTGCTGATTGGAAAGGCATGGAGAAAGGACTTACTCGCATCAGGGCGATGCGATGGCAGGACTAATTGGGTTGCTCTGCCTTGATCAGGCTAATGTACCCCGTTGATGTCAGCCGATGAGTGACCTCAGTGATAAAAAAGTCGCCTTCAAGGTGATCCACTGAGCTATCAACCGAGATTAATGCTCCGGCAACAATCTCTGGATTGCCGGGCACAGTAAGTTGAACCGCGCCATGGGCGCGCTTAAGACGCGTCAGCTGACTATCGGCAGCCGCTTGTGCACTGGCTTCATCCGGATAAAGGTAAGGCAGCTTAATCACAGGCGCGCCACTGCCGGCCTGCACTGACATCCGCTGCGCCTGGTCTGAGTCGTGGTAGAAGCCTTGTACGGCCCCCACCAGGTGATAATGATTACTCACTCTGGCCCAGTGTATAATTTGGTTTTTACTCAGCGTAGCCGAGGTAACGGTTTGACCGGACAACGACTGCCCACTTCCTTTGGTCACAAACAGCAGTTTACCGGCTGCCACTTTCATCACGGCGTCGTAGCGCAAAGCAAGACGCGTGAGCAACTGCATGTCGCTTTCGCTTTGCTCCAGATGTGGCAAAGTAATACTACGCAATGCATCACTGACCCCACTTTGTAAGCCATATTCAGAGGCAATTTGCGCCACCAAATCTCCCAATGTGACGGGCGTTTCACTGCCTTGCTGCGGCCAGGAACGAAACCGGGGCGACTTAAAGTCGACATCCCACATGATGCTGTTGCCATATAAAGTCAATGCTCTGGCAGGCCCTGTGAGTTCGTATGCCCCGACATCAAACTTGCCCACCGGGGTAAGCGCAGCATGGGTATCCGGCGTACCATCTTTGTACCCCATCGCGATTTCCAGCACGTTTCCCGGCTCTGGCAGCTGGATAGGAAACTCTTCCAGGTTATCAAACCGCACCTTACACACATCACTGAGCAAACCCGTTCGCTGCGTTACCTCGACCTCAACGATCCGATCTTTCAGTCTTTGGGTAATTTCATTGCCATTGGCTTTGATAGAAAAATAGGGTTGCTGGTTCATAACTAATCCCAAATATTAATCACATGTTTGGTCTTAGGCTTGGGCAACTCCGGCAGAAAAATCTCAATGCCAGCCGGGTAAATCGCACCGAGCCCGGCTAAGCCGGTATTAGCCCCCAGCACCTTTTCCACCGTACCTGAGCTTTGTCCGTAATGGCGATAGCAGATCAGATCCAAACAATCACCATCGCGCGTTACATAACTTACGCCTTTCATGATACCTCCTACTCGGGCTCTCTGAGGATCGCCTGATAGCGACCCAGTCGCATAGAAAATTGAATTTCACGTGGAATACCGTCGTTAAAAAACAAAGTGCGCGTTTCACTGATGCTGTTGATGATCCACTTACCCAGCACTCGTCCCACACTGGGACTGGTGTTGCCACTTTGCTCCACATAACCCAGCGTTAAAGGCTGCCCCTTGGCGGCCTCTTCTCGCATGTAGTCCAGTTGTTTAAGCCCGTTGTCTACCATTTGCGGGAAAATAGTCCCCTCCAGGTCAAGCGTTTGCTCACCCACGCCGATAAACTGCATTAACGGGCTGTTGTCATCCGTTGGTGCCTCCAGGCTCTTCCAGCGGTATTGTGTGTCGTATTTCAACTTATTAAATGCAGCCGAGCTGACCGAGAACTTATAGCTGCCCAGCTGCATCATGTGTCTGGCATGATTGGTATTACTCATAGTTCACCTGAATTGTGGATTGGGCTATCAAGCCACATGATTGAAATAGCCAGCATTGAGGTCCAAAATGGCCTGCTGTTGCTGTTGTTCCAGTAGCTGCTTGACCTGAATCGCAATGTCTTGCGCCTGTTCGCCACTGCGAGCATTGACTGTAATATTGGCGTTCACCGTCACCTGTGCGCTGCGGTTATCGGATGCAAGATGTGAAGACTCAGACGCGCTGCGCACCGCTTCGGAGTCTGACAAATGCCACAGTGCATCCGGGTCAAACGGCGGCGCAGTCTGAGCGGTGACATTACCTTTGGCGTTCGCCTTTGGTTCATCACCAAACCAACTGCTTACTTGTGAGCCCACCAGTGCATTGGTCGCAAACCCGGCCAGCGGTGCTGCCATCTTGAGCCAGGGGTTGCGGCTTTTTTCCATCAACCCGCTCACGGCCTTGGCTGAAAACATGCCGCCCAGCGTACCGCCAATCACACCCGCTTTTTGCGAGCCACTCAGAGCATCATCATTGGCCGCCTGCCAAAGGGTATGGTAGTTCAGTGCGTCCCCCGCCAGGTTGCCGACTTTGGCAACCTTATGCGCAGGACTGCGTGGCTGACCTTTCAACCCTGCATAAGCCGAAGCCGTACCTGCAACCAGATTAAAGGGGTTAATAAACTGGTTTTTGATAAAGCCTTCAGCCTGAGTAAACACGCTACTTGCGCCATCAGAATTCGTCGCTGGTGAATCGGGTAACACAAGATCATGCAAGCCCTCAGCTCCTTCCTGTCCGGCACCTTGGTTGAACCAGCCACCCAATAAACTTGTCGCAGCGCCACCCACAGGACCCAGTGCCATCCCCAGCACCTTCGAGACCAGGCTGCCACCTGGGCCAGATTGAGCTGCACCGCCTGAGGCAGGTTGTGACTGACCCCCTTGTGCTAGTTGCAGCGCCGCGCCAAGTGGCCCTGCGGTTATACCCAGTGCGCCTAACACACCGTCCACTGGCGTTTTCAACTGACTTTGTTGTGCCTGGAATTCGGAGTCATTCGCTGCCACAGGCAATTTAAAACCAGGTAGTTCAGATTGCAGAACAGTCGTATTTTTTTGGGATTTTGCGGTTAACGGCGCATCAGCACCTCGACCATTGAACGCTTTGGCGACCTGACCCGACAAGCGGCTTTTAATCGACTTAGCTGAGCGCACGTTGGCTTTACCCGTTTCTTGTCTTGCCTGACGCTGAGCGAATAAGGACATCATCGGGCCAAGTGGCCCTGCTAGACCCTGAAGCAGCGCATTGCTGCCAACCTCGCTCAGCGAGCCACTTGGCGCTTTGCCAGCCAGTTCAGCCTCTGTTGCTGCTGGCCCAGTGGTCGACTTGCCTTCACCAAAGAGCTTGGATGTCAGCGACATCACCGGGCCGAGTGGCCCTGCTAGACCCTGAAGCAGCGCATTGCTGCCAACCTCGCTCAGCGAGCCACTTGGCGCTTTGCCAGCCAGCTCCGCCTCTGTCGATGCAGGCTCAGTAGTCGACTTGCCCTCACCAAAGAGCTTGGATGTCAGCGACATCACCGAACCAAGTGGCCCTGCAAGACCCTGAAGCAGCGCATTGCTGCCAATCTCGCTCAGCGAGCCTCCTGGCGTTTTGCCAGCCAGCTCCGCCTCTGTCGCTGCAGGCTCAGTGGTCGACTTGTCTTCACCAAAGCGCTTGGATGTCAGCGACATCACCGGACCAAGGGGTCCAGCTAGACCCTGAAGCAGCGCATTGCTGCCAATTTCACTCAGCGAACCACCTGGCGTTTTGCCAGCCAGCTCCGTCTCTGTCGATGCAGGCTCAGTGGTCGACTTGCCCTCACCAAAGCGCTTGGATGTCATCGACACCACCGGGCCAAGTGGCACCGCAAGATCCTGAAGCAGCGCATTGCTGCTTGCCTGATTAGCCAAATCTCCCGGCTTGATGTCTGATTGCTCGGGCGTTACAGGCTCCGGATGAAGCTCGGAAGTCGCAATTGCCGCTTCCTCAACTTCTTCAGAGACCATGTCTGTACTTAGCTCAGGTTCGGGGTCATCCTCAAACCAGCCACCGAGCTTGTCTCCTAACCAGCCACCAACAGACTCTCCACCCATGGCGCCCCGCCCCCCGCCGATCAGGCCTCCAACGGCCGTTCCAATACCCGGAATGACGGAGCCCAACGCGGCGCCTGCAGCAGCTCCGGCCCAGGCTCCCCCGGCACCACCCACCGCAGTGCCTAGCTGTTGGGTTTTCTGCTGCGCGGTCAAGGTATCGTCAGACAGTGTCGTCGCGACATCAACTGCGCCCATGACTGCACTCAAAGGCGCAGCCATCTTGCCAAATAGTTTGGCCCCGGGCAGACGACTCAGAAAACCACCTTTTTTCCCTGCAAACTGACCAAGCTTGGCGTTTTTAGGGCTGTTGGCCGTCATTTTTTGTGGACTCTGACTGCCTTTATCGAGCTGACGCATGACATTGCCAAGCTTACTCTGTTTGGGTTTAGGTTTAGGCTTGGGCTTTGGATGAGATTTGCCGGGTTTAGCACGCGTCTTGCCTGGCCGCGCTGATACGTCCTTGCGTGTGTTACCTTTCCCTTTCGCGCCTTTTCCTTTGCCTTTAGCGCCCTTGCCTTTGCCCTTTTTGCCTTTATTACGGCCTTTACCTGGCTTTTTCTTGTTCTTTTTGTCTTTTTTCTTCTTATCCTGGTCTTTTTGTTCGTCGTCCTGCTCGGCTTCATCAAGCAAGTCATACTCATCAAATTCTTCGTAAGCCGCATCCTCAGAGTCTGCATATTCCGAGTCTGATGCCACATCGCTCTGATCTGGCTCACCCTGCGCGTCGCCTGCCTGCGCCCCTTCTTCGCTGCTGTCGCCAAACAAGCCAGAATCACTGAGCCACTGAGACGCCGCATCCCCTAAAGAGGACAAGTCGCCTTGCAAAAGACCGGGTACATCCAGTTGCTTAAACACCGCTTCATGTTGCTGAATAAAGGCGGCAGCATCACTCATACCCAGTGCGCTAAACACATCCGGTGCAATGTCAACCAAAGAGGACAGATCACCGTCCATTACCCCTTTAATATCGAGCTGTTCAAAAATGCCTGAATGTTGCTGTAATAAAGAGGCGGCATCTTTCATACCAAAGGCATTGAGCAGCTCCGGGCCGGCCTGTGCCAAAGAAGACAAGTCGCCGCTCATCAGACCGTCCAGGTCAAACTTTTGCAGCGCTGGTAACGCGGACTGCATGACGCTCCCGACATCGCTCAGCTCAAGTACATCGAACAACTCAGGTGCCACATCAAGCAAACTGCTGAGGTCGCCCTTCATCATGGCCGCTGCATCGAGTTTACCCAGCATCGGCATGGCTTTTTCCATCACCTGTGCAGCCCCTGGCATGTTCAGGGACTTAAACAACTCAGGTGCCGCCTGCCCCAGCGATGTCAGGTCGCCATTCATCAGGCCTTTAACATCCAGCTTTTGTACCACAGAGGCATGTTGCTGCAATAAATTTGCCGCATCGCCCATGCCCAAGCCATGGAGTAATTCTGGGCCGGCTTCGACCAGCGAAGACAGATCACCGGCCAGTAAGCCGTCAACATCAAATTTCTGTAAAGCAGGCAACGCTGCACCTATCAGCTGCCCGGCATCGCCCAGTTGCAACGCGTCAGCCAGCTCAGGCGCAGCACTCATGAGGCTCGACAAGTCGCCCTGTGCAATGCCCTTCATGTCCAGTTTCGTCAGGCCAGGGATCGCCGCCTGGAATTTATCAGCGACCTCATCCAGCTCAAAGGCACGCATCACCTCAGGCGTCGCATGCAACAAGCTGCTGAGATCGCCCTCCACCAGGGCCGCCGGATCCAGCTTGGCAAACACCGGCATGGCTTTTTGCATCGCCTGCGCTGCGCCAGGCATGTTCAGCGCCTCAAAGACCTCTGGCACTACCTCACTTAACGAAGACAAGTCGCCATTCATCAGGCCTTTCACATCCAGCTTCTGGATAAGCCCTGAATGTTGCTCAAAAACTGTGGCCACCTCGTTCATACCAAAGGCATTGAACAGCTCAGGCGCGGTTTCAACCAAAGAGGTTAAATCCCCGCTCAATACGCCTTGCGCATCAATTTTCTGTAGCGCAGGCAGGATATTGGCCATGCTGCGGGCTGCACCCGGCATATCCAGGGCACTGAAGACCTGTGGTGCCTGATCCAGCAATGAGCTCAGGTCGCCACTGACAATCCCGGCCATATCCAGCTGTTTGAGTGCGGGAAGTGCCCGGGTTACGGCACCTGAGGCACCATCCAGACCCAGCTCAGTCAACACACCTGGCGTGACTTCGAGCAAAGATTGCAGATCGCCCTGTAACACACCCGCCAGGTCCAGTTGCGCCATCGCTGGCAACTCAGCCGCCAGTGTTTTTTGCAATCCGGGTATATCTGCCACATCCAGCAACACCGGCAATGCGGCCTGGATTGCCTGCAAATCGCCCGCCAGCATACCGCCCAGATCCAGCTGTTGCAGCGCCGGCAGGGTCGCTTTAAATTGCGCGACCACAGTGGGCAGGCCAGATGCCTCACCCAGCTGCGGGGCCAGTGCCGTTAACTGCCCAAGCTCTGCAGATGCCCCCGTTGCAGGTGCAACCGAAACCGTGTTTTGCTGCGTACTAAGCGGACCTGCAACGGATGCAGACGGAGCAGCCGCTGCACCATTGACTTCAAGGTGTGTGGCCTGTTGCGGTGCACTTGATTGCGGTGTAACAAATTGCGCAGCAGTCGCTATTGGCTGTGGCACTGAAGCTGCCTCATGGGCGCTATTAACCACAACAGCCGGCGACAAATCCAGACTGGTAATCGCCGACGTCAGCTTATCTATGGCCTGCACTAACTGATCTGAGTGCTCAAAGACCTCGCTCTGTTCCGCCTCAAGCGTATCTGGGGTCGCCCCGGCATCTGCTGCCTGCTCTTTCGCAGCCGGCTTAAAAAATTGCCTAAGCTGGGCCTGTAAATTGGCTTCGTTTGGGTCCAGCAGCGCCATGGCATTGAGTTGCGACATGGCATTCAACAGCTGGTTGACGGATTGGGTACTGGCGTGACTGTGTGCTTTTAACTCTTTAAGCGCATCACCCAGTTTGGCCAGTCGCTTCGCTGTACTCCCGCTGTGTGGGAGGCGATATTTAACTTTGTTTTCGGCCCCGGCGGGGGAACGAAGATGGTCGACAGATCCCTGTTGCTTCATAATATTACCTGAGAATGACTAGAAAAATGGCACGCACGCCAAGACAAAAATGACAGACACGGCAGCCGCCTCAGGCGCACAGCATGAGGGTTTCGGTCCGTATCGGGATGAAGAAATTTTGGAAAGCGAAAAGGTGCTTTATAGGTAAGCGCTCTGATATGGAGCACTTACCTATAAAGGCTGACGGGTGTGAATTGCCCGCCAGCCCTAACCCGCCCACGAGTCAGGAGGGAGTGGTTGCGCGTTTGTAGTCAACCGCTGCCTCAAACCAGTCGATTAACTCGTCTTCGGTTAACGCGTTAAGCTCAGCCAGGCCCCAACCTGTGTATTTGGCCAGGGCCACGACCATGGCTCTTAAGCGCCTGGGCGGGATACGAGAAAAGCCTGTAAGGTTTCTCTGAGCTTCACAAAGTCGCTCCAGTCAAGCTCTTCGATGATATCCGGCGAGACTTCACACAAATTGGAGAAGTAACGAATTTCACTTTCCGACTCGCTGATATCTGCCTTATCCACCATTAACCGGTCACGTACTTTAGGTCGTCTCATTGTTAGTTCGGCATACTCATGCCCATCAACCGTGATTGGAAATGCCAGGGTAATGATTTCTTTCATGCTTTTGCTCCTATTTATTGTTATTGCGAGTTAGTGCTTAAGCGCCAATGGCGTTACGCAGCAGTTCCATGTGGTCTTTGCCGTTGATCTTACGCACATCGTTGTATAGGTCGATTTCGTAGATGGTGTCCGGACCAATCTGAAGCTTGTACTTTTGTACCGCATATTGCAGTGTCAGCTTGGCTTCTTCACCGTCTTTCCAGTTACCCATGTCGACTTCTTTGAAGAAGCCTTCCAAAGTAACCACGACCGGTACCGGCGAATCGCCCTGTGCCTGAATCGCACCGCGCGCTGTCAGTGGTGTCGTTGCACTACTCCAGTCGCCCAGTAGCTTCATCATGTCGGCGTTGTACTCAAGCAAAGTCACCGTGCCTTCCAGCTTTTCCAGTTGGCCCACATCCAGCTCGATTGGCGCCTGGAAGCCAGAAGTCACTTCACGGGTTTTCACGGTTACTTTTGGTAACGTAAGCTCGTCCGCAATGCCCAGGTAGCCTTTACCATCTACGAACAGTTTGAATTTTTTAAGGATTTTAGGAGACATTGCCATTATACGATTTCCTCTAGGTAGTTGTTTGTCATGATGCTCTTGAAGGTGATGTGCTCAGCAGGCGTAGGTGGTGTAAAGTCAAAGCTAAAGAACACTTTGCCGGCCTGAATGTTTTCCGGTGTGTTTTGCTCTTCATCTGCCCAGATCTCACCGCCCAGAATTGCGCCCTGTGCCTTCAGGTTGTCCAGGTATGACTGAACACTTTGCGTCACATCTTCGATGTAAGTTTTGGTGATATTGCGGTCAACGGCCCACATGTGCGCGCGTTGCAGTGAATCGTTGATCATGTCTGCGGTACGTACCACTGACAGGAATGCCCATTTAGGGTCGCTTGAACACGTGCGGTTACCCCACAGCTTGAAGCCATTTTGACGAATGATGGTCGCCACATCTTTGCTGTTAAGCTGGTTTGCACTGGCAAGCGGGTCGCCCAGCTGGAAGTCAACCGGACGAGCGGTACCGGCAATGCCATTGATAACGGTGTTACTCGGGCTCCACCAGAAACCACGGTCATTGTCAGATTTGGCAATCAAACCTGCAACACGGGCACTGGCCGGCTCAGCCTGCAGCTTGTCGCCTTTTAGTACATTGACCTGAGGGTCAACCAGGAAAAGACGGCGCGAGCCAAACTCATTACGGTATTCCGCCGCTTTCTGGTCGCTATCATTTGGACCATCCGCGATAACCACAGCACGTAAGCGCTCTGCAACCGCAATAAGCTCATCTGCCACGGCTTTTTGATGACTGAATCCAGGTGCTACCAGAATACGCGGTGTCACACCTAATACAGACTCTGAGCCCAGGAATGCTTCAATCGCCTTTGGCTGAGTGTCGCTGCCAACCATGGCGGTAGTCGCAGCACTGTCATCTGCGCCTTCAACACGGATAACCACAACCGCAGCACCGGCCTGGTCAAAAATACCATCAATGGCGCGCAGCAGGCTGCCTTTTTTCGCATCATCAATGTCTGTGACAGCGTTACGCGCTTGCTCTTCGACCTTGTCCTGAATAGCGGTTTTTTCTTCAGCAGACAGCACATAGTCAGCATCTTTGCCATTTGCCGCCTTGAACGCTTCAACAGCCGCCAGATACTCAGCGCTGGTTTCTTGTTTTGCTAAGTCACCTGCCTTGGTTTTCGCCTCATCCAACAACGTCTGATAGGCTGCGCCTTTGGTATCAACCAACTTCATGGCATCTGCGCGCTTACCTGCGATCAATACCGGTGTATTGGCCGGAAACGCAGTAGTATCAGCAAGGGGGGCTGTACCAATGACTCCAATTACAGAGCTTTTAACGGTTTTAACTGGGCGAGTACCAGACTGCGCCTCGATTACTTCTACACCGTGTAGAAATTCAGACATAGTTATCTCCTTTAAAGGTATGTCAATTAGCTAATAAAAAAGCCACAGGGGTGCGGATGGCTCCGCCCTTACCTGTGGCTTAAGTTGATAATGATTAGAATGAAAATGGTTAAAAAATTAGAACTGGATCCCTTCTATGGTCACCGGTTGTCCGCTAATGAGGTATAACCCCTCAATGGTAATAGACAACTTGCCATTACCTGCCGGGTGCACCGCCACGCCTTCAAGGCGAAACCTGGGCTCCCACAATTCCAGCGCATTGGATATCACCATAGTGATGTCGCCCACCAGCGAATGTGAAAATGGACGGTCGACCAGCTCATACAGACCGCAGCCGTAGTTGCGGCGCATGACCCGACTGCCCAAAGGCGTGGTCACGATATCGCGAATACTTTGTCTGAGATGCGTCAACCCGCTCAGCGGCTTGCCTGTTTGTGCATCCATCCCCGCCATGCTTATTACTCCTTATGAATTGATATCCAGCTTGCTATCTCCCCCAGTAAGTAATGCACCGCAAGAGGTTTTATCACCCACCCGGGCAATTGCTTTATCACCCAGCGTGAAGAGTTTACTGCCCTCAATGACTGTGCCTGGAGGGTGAGGGGTTTGTTTGCTCTTATCCCAGTGCCCCATCACCAGGTCATCAACCAGGATGACCGGATCGCCATTGACGGTAAATTTACGATCAGGATCCAGGAGCTCTACTTTTCCGGGGTCAAAACTGGCGTCATGTGCTTCGCCCCCGGCTTTATCTCCCTTAATGCTGACATCTGCCATCCTTACCTCCTGTTATTAACTTGCCTTAATCTTGCCGCCTTTAAGCAACAGGTCAGCACCACCCGCGTCAACCTCCAAGGGGCCGCCCGTGGACTTAACAGATACCGTATTGCCCTCAAGGGTTAATGCGCCCTGGCTGGCCTTGACTGTCAGTGCTCCCTGCTGCGCCAATACGTTCAGGCCGCTCTGTAAGGCTTCGATATTGAGCTCTCCCTGCTCAGCTTTAATATTCAGTTCACCTTGTTCAGCGTTGATATTCAGCGTGCTTTGCTTGGCTGTCAGGTTAAGTTCATTACCCGCACTCAACGTAGCATTGTTGTCAACGGTAATATTCGCATCTCGCAATACATTCACCTGTGCATCGCGGTCGCACTGGATATGCGCATCATTTTCGCAGTGAAGCCGAATATCTCTGGCAGAATGAATGTGGATCTGAGCCTGTTCATTGCCATCACGATTCGGCACATACAAATGATAGATATGGCGCTCGGTGTCATACTCCACCAAAGCGCCGTCCTGATAGCGGGTGCGATGCACATGCTCTCGGCTACTCGCCGCGGGGTAGCTTTCTCCCTCACCCGCCCCCAATACATGATCGGGTTTATGATGATCGGCCGCAGCACTGTAAACGCTGCCCAGCACCACGCCCTGCGCGGTGTCGCCGCACGGTGCCAGCACCACAACCTGCTCGCCTATTTCAGGTGCTCGCCAGCTCATATTGTGCGCGGCCATATCGGCCAGCCAGGGCAGCTTTGCCGTGATCCAGTCACCTATTTTGACTTTGACACGGGCAGTCTCATAATCGACTTCGTGCACCGTACCCAGCGTGATCAGCTTGCTTAAGCGATGCTGTAAGTCAGAGACCGCCAGTTCGGACTGCATGGGGTCGGGTCTCATACTACCTCCGCGCTTGATGCGTCACTGCTGTAAATCAACTTGTGCTCATAGCCCTTTTGTCCCAGATACACTTCAGTGATGGCGGTACCTGGTAGTTCTGGGTATTCCACCTGATAATAGAAGGTCCAGTTCACTTGCAGCCGGGCCTTAATGGCTTCATCTTGCTGAGTAAAGTCAAACGTCGTTTGCTCGGCAATAAAATGTTGCCAGTGGGTGGGCACGTCGTCCGCCAGCATCGCAGCTTCGCCTACGCTGAGTACCTCATCCAGCCTTTCCAGCAGCCTGGCTTTATCGCCATCGAGCAACTCAATATCGAGCTGCACACTCAGCACCCGCCTGTCAAGCAGGTTCGGGCTGAGGTTTTTGTTGTACGCCGGTCCATAGCTAACACCTTTGTCGGTGCCTTTACTTTGCAGCTCGCTGGCCTGACGCTCCTGTGTCGGCGTTACCGTCAGTTGCGCATGCTGGGTCAGGTCCGGGGCCACCTGGCTCGGGATTAGGTAATCCACCTGAGCCACCTGTGCCAGGGACGCTGTCAGGCGCTCAAGCACCTGGGTGATTAAGGTCGTTCGTTGCATAGACTTGCTCTTAGATTAAAAAGACTCGAAGACAATCCGTGAGTCAGGGCGGGCGACGTGCCCGAAGGTGTAGTTCAGGAGTCAGTTTCACTGACTAGGCGATAGCCCCCAGTTTCTGAAAATTCAGCAGTATCTTGACTGTTAGCGATATCACATCAGTGGTTAAGGGGCTGGCTGTAGCGCTTAGTAAAATTCAACAACCTCCCACCACTTACTCTAAAAAGTGCTACCTGTTTATCAGGCAACGTGCCATTGCTTTTAAATGAGCAATTGATAGCCTGTTATTTGCAGCGCACATTCCCCCCTAAAATTGGTTCCAGGATGGTTGTTCATGACTTACCCGCATGTTACTTGGTCGCGCTCTATCCGATGAATACTCGCATTGAACCGACAATGCTCTGTAGGCGCCACAATGAAACTTAGGGTCGACCTTGAATGTTATTCTGGCAACGCCCGGACCAAAGCCCTGATTTACCGCCCTAAAGTTGAATGGAAACGAGTTGCTATAATCATCTATTTTAGGGTTAAGCTCTTGTTCGCGGTTTTCGTTTGGCTCGGAAACAAACAGAGCTAAGTGACCATTCTGTGTATGTTCCGTGATATTCTTGATTTCAACACGGCCAGATACACAATCTTCGAACGACGTACCAGTAATCACAATATGATCACTGGTGCTGTACATTCCTCTGTGTGACATAATAAATTCGCAACGGAAACGGTCACCGTAGTTACCGAACCAGCCATTTGCACCAGCAACAAACTCTAGCAAGTTTATATAATAAGGTTCTTTCGGATTAGCGCATGCCCGAAAGTCTGGATGAGGTCCCTGGCCTCTTTCATCATATCCACCATTATCCAAGACCTGCGCAAAGGAAAAACGCTTATTACGGCCTTCTTTGTGCACTAAGAGTCCATTTACGACCTCTGTGAAAGATCCCTTCCAGTCATCAAACTCTGCTTTGGCCTGCTGCAAACTGGTATTTATATTATCGCTCTGTTGTGCCACCGTCTGACACAGTGCATTGGCCCGTACGGCCACATCACTGAGCCGCTCAGTCGTGGTTTTATTGTCCGTTGACATAGTGTCTCCTGTGAGCCTTGCCGAGGAGTGGCAGGCTTAGAATCGGCAACCCTGTGCCGCTGTATAATTCAGGTAATAAAAAGGCGTGCATGACGCCCAGGGGAAGAATCCGAAGTCTTGAGCTAACTTTCTCAAGCTTAGGTATATCTTACTGATTTCCCGTAGGTAAAACCGGTCAATTCTGACCGGGTCAGGGAAAAAAGAACAAGGCACGTATCATTTGTGCCTGCGTTCAGGCTTAATCCTCAGAGACAGGTGTCTGCGGTAAAGGAAAGCGCGCTTTAATCTCGGCCACTTTATCAAGCCAAGCTTGTTTAGCCGCCTCTGTCTGGTCGAATTGCCATTCCATGTAGAGTGGGTCTGACTCACGCAGGTAAGAAAGTCGGCGATATTCCAGTGCTTCTTCGTGCTCAAAACGAAAAGTCAGTGCCTCAAACGGCACATCTATCTCATTCATTGACAGAAAATGGCGGATCTGGGCCTCATTCATCAGCTCACCCAAAGTCGCCAGTACAGTATCGTTGTGGATTAATTGCATGTGTTGATCCTTGCTTACGTATTAGGCTGTAGGGGTTTCGAGTTCATTCACTCGTGAATTCAGGGTCGCGATACTGCCAGTCAGGCTTTCAATATCACTGGGCCTTGCAAATTCCGGATAGCAGCCCCATGCATTACCTTCCAGGTTTACATACCCAGACACTGAACCATATAGACAGATCAAAGCCTCTCCCGTCTCAGACGAAAATGACAGCGCGGTGTGCGGGGCGTAAAAGCCACCGGTTGACGAATTTGCTTTTTGCCGGTAAGCATGGAGCTTCCACCCGTCATTAAACTCAGTCACAGGCTGTAGGTCTCCTGCCAGTTGCCCTTCTATTACTTTGATATAGCAGCCTTTAGTGAGCGTACCCTGATCGTACCCATGAGAATAGGTATTATCTAATCGCACTGTTTTACCTGGACTCGTTTTCCATTTAACTCTGAGAATATGGAACTTCTTGTTGACATAGCCTCTGTAAACATTATCCCTAAAACTTGTAGCGACCCCGCCTCCGGTATGGTCTTCATCATGTTTGCCTACCTGACCATATATCGTTGCCTCCTTGACAACTTCAAAGGACTCAAGCCCTGTAGTGGTAAATCCTTTAATCGCATTACTACCCAGCGGCTCCATCTGCTGGTTTCGGCTTAGCAAAATATGGGACTGCTCAGCGCGTGCATCGGCAATATAATTTTGTATATCCGCCTGCGCCTGTTGTTTTGCTACATCCAGTTCGGCCTTTTTGGCATTCACCGTGGCGTTGATATTACCGGCATGATCTTGCACACTCTGGCACAGGGCATTAGCACGTACGGCCACCTGGGTGAGTAATTCAGTGGTATTGTCTGTTGACATATTAAATCCTTAAAAAGTCCTATATTACGCCTGTTCCAGCGCCACTAAGCGCCATTCCTGATTGATCTGACGATGCATGGTATCAATCTGAGCCAGGGTCAGCTCGGCCAGTTCGTTGTCAAGGATCAGGTTGAGGTTATCGACACCGAGTTTGACTTCAACACTGTCGGAGGGCAGCTGGGTCAGACTCAGAGTGAGCCACTGCAACACTTTGACGTCTGGCGTGCGATACCCAAGCGTGGTGTTGGGTTTAGAATACACGCCCAGTAAAATCAGCTTGGGCTGACCATTTGCCAGCTTTTCGCCGGAATCCAGAAACACGCCAATTTCACCAATGGCGTATTCCAGCGGCGCTTCGAATTTGGCGGCCACTTTCAGGCTGCTGCTTTCGCCGTCGGTGTAATCCGAATCGGCAATTTCCACCAACTCTTTTTGAGAACGCAGCGTGGTTTGATTTTTAGACGGGGTGTAGCTTGCATCGCCAAAGGCCATATGGCTGATTTGCCCCTTAAAGCCTCTGGCACGCGCCGACAACAGCGCATCCAGCCCCACCTGAGTAAATTGCAAGGTTAATGCTGACATTACGTCACTCCTTGGAAATGAAAAGATTGAATATTCAGCGCATCTAGTCCTGAAGACAGCGCCAGTGCGCCGACCATAGAATCGGGCGTCACACCCGAGCTTTCGGCCTTCAGGCTGGCAGTATTTAAGGATTGCAGCTGTGCATGCGCTGCCATTACCCCCTCGCTCGGATCCGGAGTGATCCCCTCGCCCTCTGTACGCCAGCGCTGACAATTAAGTAAGTGCCCCGCTGCGGCTGTAGCCACAGCTCCCTGTGTCGAGTCTGGCGTCACCCCCAAACCCGTGGCTTTATAGTCGATAAGATTAAGCGCCGATTGTGCAGCTCCAAAAGGGGCCACGGATTCGCTCAGTGCGATACCCAGCTTTAAATCCACATGAATAGTGCCGCGCTTAACGGCATTGATCACCCGGCGGATTTTTTTCAGCATCAGGGGAGTCAGCAGTCCTTGCTGATGGTCGTCCAAATTCTGATTCACCAGTGCCCAGACTTTAATCGTCCCGGGCGGCATGACCTCACCTGAAGGGGTGTCCGCTCCTTCGGACTGCCACCACTCCTTGATCTCAGTAGCAATGTTTAAACTGTCGAGCGCTTTTTGCAGCGCGTAAGGGGTGCCCTTGTACTGGTGCACCGCAAAGGCATCACGGATAACCTGGCGTTTGAGTGTTTCTGACCAGGCTTCATCCCATTCATCCACTGACATCGCCCAGGCCAGCCAGGGTAACAAAGGCTCAGGACAGAGCATGGGATCCCAAAGCGCACGAAGCAGCAAGCGGATATCCTGTAAAATACAGGCATCCTGCAGCGCCCGGCGCTGTGCTTGTTCATCCAGGTAGTGGTGCCAGTTAGGGATCTTGAGTGCCCGGGCAAGCTCTGCAAGCTTAGGCGCCGGGCAAATCGCCTGATCCCACAGCAAGGTCAGTAGCAGACTGATATCCGCACTGACAAAGGCGATGTCGGTCGTGCTATTTAACCGCCACTGTGTGGCAAGGCGCTGGCGCTGCGCCTGGCTCCTGTTGCTGATATCCAGTGTATCTAGCAGTAATGCGCGTACCCGCTCAGGTCTTGCCATCTCGTCCGCTATCGCCCGGCTCAGCGCCGATGCATTGGTTGGCAATAATTCATTCATCTTTGACCACCACAGTCACTTGCGTATGCTCACACCAGGCCGACTGAGTCTGTGTGACGGATACATTGTTGGCGGGAGACAGCAAGTTCACTTCATCTACTCCTTCACGGTGCAGCGCCGCGAATAAACCAGCGCGGGTCACTTTTTTCCCCAGTGCCCAGCGACTTGTCAGGTAAGCTTGTAATGCGTCCTCGGCCGCCTGACGGATAGCTTCGGCAGACGGTCCGGGTAACACAATCAGCTGGGCGTTAACCGTAAAGGGCACAATTTGTGCGCTATGTACAGTTACTCTGTCTCCGAGTGGTCTCACTTGCGAGGCACCCTGGTGCTCCCATCCCTGGGCAGCAAAATGTTTACCCACCTTGTCGAGCAACGCCTGCGTGGGCGTACCGCCCCCTTCGTTGCTCAAAATAGTCAGGGTGATCTCACACGGCGCCGGACTGTGCACCGTCACATCCCGAATGGCCGGGTCGAGCGACAAAGTATGAAAGGTATAGGCCGAGGCGCTGCCCGCGGTGTTTAACCCGTCGAAGGCCAGCTGAATACGCTGGCGAAACCGGGCATCACTTTCACCCTCGCCGCGCAGCAGGTTGTAGCGCGATGCAATGGCATCCAAATCCGCACTACTGGCGGTTGACAGCATCACACCCCGAACCGCCTCATTTGTCTGCTGAGTGTTTAACACCTGCTGATAGGCCAGTGTTTGTAGTAAAGCCGTCAGCGGATCGCTTTCCAGCTTAAGGGCATCGGCATACTGAGGGTGAGACGCCAAAAAACGCTGTTTGATTTCACTAAACTGTTGCTCGAAATCCACATCCTGCAGCAGGTCCGGTAAAGGCACCCGAGACAGGTCTGGTGTTGCAAATTGGCTCATCTCATCCTCGGTCTTTACAAAAAGGAATAAAAAAACCCGATTTGGCTCTGCATCAGTGCAGCACCGCATCGGGTTTATCACGGGAAGTCTGTTTTAATCTCTGTTAGCTTTCTCAAGCTTAGGTTTATCTTACTGATTTTATGGAATTAAAAACGGTCAATTCTGACCGGTTTAAATGCCACAGAGTAAGCCACCGTTGACCAGGCATAAAAAAACCACCAGTCGAAATACGAGCCGGTGGTTTTTAACTTGCGGATGCTTTACTTACAAAGTAACCGTTTACCTGGTTGCTTGACTTAAGTTTCTCAAGCTTAGGTGTATCTTACTGATTTTATGGGCAGAAAACCGGTCAAAAGTGACCTATTTAGGGGGATCTTGCAAAATATTACTAATGCCCTGAGCACGTTGCTGGATCTCTTGCAATACCGCCTCAGTGCCTTTGCCCTGATAAGGAAATTGCAGCTCACCTGCCGAGACTTTGTCACTGATGGTGCCCAGCAGTTGTGCACTGCTTTGTGCCGCTGATTTAAGATCTTCAAGCGACTGTGCACTTGAGATTGCTTTAACCAGATTGGCAAACTCAACCAGCAGCAGGTGTACCGTATCTGATGTGGTGCCCAGCAAAGACTCATTATCTGCTACCCGTTGTGTAATTTGACCTCGCTTGACTTGCTTTTCCAGGCTTGCCAGCATTGCCTGATGTGCTTCTGGGGTCGGAAATTGCTCCATGTCTGTGCTCCTATACTTTGATGTGCGGATAGTTAACAACGCGATCAACCGCGAATTTGGCATTGCCACCAAACTCGACGATATTCTGTGGCTGTTTACCACTTGAAAACAGAGCACTTGGGCGGTTAACGAAGCGCACAAATAGCTTTGTGTAAGGGTGCAGTTCAGCAATTTTTAGGAACGGAATTGTCACCATAATGGCATTGTCAGTCCATGACCCTGTTGGGTAAAGAGTCGTGCCCAGACGCTCCAACTCTGCATTGATCTGCTCGCTGGATGCCTCCTCATTGGTCAGCACAAACTGCATAAAAGTGCGGCTCCAGTCACTATCATATGTAGGCGAGTCTTTGTGATAACCGCCATCAAAGCTTAAACCATGTTTCAGATGTAACTTGGTAAGCGCACCATTAATCGGATACTGGTGATAGCCAATGCCAGTCACTGGTATACGTTTCCATTTGGACATATGCGGCTGATCCGGGTCTGCTTCAATCCCCAGAGATGTTTTGGAGTGTACAACCCCATCATAATAATTGATCCGCATATCCGAATGACTGGCAGCCAGGTTAGCGATAGCCTGATCCATACGTGCCTCAGCACCAGCAACCGTGGCGTTAATTGCGCCCATTTTTGCCGTTACTTCGCCGGTGAGGGTATTATTGGCCGCCACCAGTTCGCCATTGGCTTGTTGTAATGCCGCTATCCTTTGGTCAAGCGACAGTGAATTAGAAGTGCTCATTAACTTCTCTCCTTGTTTATTCTTTGGCCTGTGCAATTAAAAACCGTTAGGCAGGCCGTTGTGGCCATATCACCTGCTCGGGCGTTTCAAATGTTTCCGGCAGGTTGCGCAATGTCTGACGATAAGTTGCCCAGAGCTGTTGCTGCTCATTACTAAGTGGACTGTCTGTAACCTGAGTAAAGTCACTGTCAGCCAGTGCATTATCTCGCTGTTGACGAACCTCACACCAGGTCGTACAGACCCGCTTGACCTCATCGGGGTTGACCGGCTCTTCCATTGCAGATCTAGCGATATCTACTGCCTGCTGCTGCGATACCATGCCACCATGCAGCGCCACCAGGCGCTCATTCACATAAATTTTCATTCGCGATTCTCCTTACACTGAAATGTCTTCACCATGGGCAGACGCAATATGCGGGAAATAGCCCCATTTAGGGTTATTGCGGTCTAATGGTGCAAACCCCGCCACGGCGCCATACCAGGCAAACAAAACTTCGCCGCTGGGACTGTTTAAAATAGGATGGCTGTGTACATAAGCGCCGGGGTTACCACCATAATGATTACCACACAGACCCCATTCGTTCGTGAGACCATTAAAACCATTGCCATACGCCGAGCCAGACAGCAGTTTGGCATAGCAAGCAACCGTCACTTTGTTAGAGCCATGTATGATCTGATAGAACGCATAGGCCTCTTTTTCTGGATCTACAACAAGATCCTGCCAGCGCATTTTAATGATTCTAATCGGAGCAGGCTTCATATGCCTGTACCCGGCCATGCCCATGGCGGTTAATATTTCCTTCTCTTCATCGTCCCTGCTGGCCCACGGTATATCGGTTTCGATCGTGCGATATTCCTCGAAGCTGATATCAACATTAGGGTTGATAGTGTGATCAGCCAATTTGCCATCTGTCGTCAGGTGACCAAACTGATTTTTGGTCAGGCGAATAAAGGGCATTTCCTGGCGTGCATCCGACACATAGCTATTGACTGTATTGCTCGCCTGCGCCAGCTTACTGGTCACTTCGGTTCTGGCTTCATTCAGTGCGGTATTAATTTCGCCCATTTTGCCAGTGACCGTTGCCGTCAGAGCGTTGTTGGCACTCACGAGTTCACTGTTGGTTTGTTGCAGCTCAGAGATCCGTTGCTCCATAGATTTGTTGTCTGTACTGCTCATTTTAAACTCCCAGTTTCAGTAAGCGATCGTTAAATTGAATTTGTCGATGATTTGACTGCACCTGGGCAATCGCCATATTGGTTTGCGCCTGGGTCATCGCCAGGAATTCTGGTGCATAAAAGAGATTCAGATCACCGCTGGTATTGACGGTTAAATGCTCATAAGGCACCGCCGTGACTGTCAGGTCAAAGCCCTGCACCACCCGGGCAACCGGAGTCTGATAAAATAAGACGTTTTCAGGGTGAGACCAGATTGCAAACAAGGTTTTGCGTGCATCGTCGGAGTGGTCGTTGAGATAAAAGCCCACTTCGCGAACGGCATATTCCTTATCGTCAGTGAACACACCGGACAGATGAAACTGGCCGTCACCAACCACCCGGCCATCGGTGACCGGCACATTGTTACGTTCATTTTGCAGACGTGTCTGGGTGCGGGTTGGCACATAGCCTTTGTCGCCCACGCCGATGCGCCCAATCTCAAGCTGAATACCATGGGTCTGGGCATTCACGGCGGCATTGATCCCCGCCTGGGTAATAATGGGTGTATAGATACTCATAGGTAGCCTAAACAGTTGTCATCATGACCTGTTGCAGCTGTGTAATCGCCATCCCGTCAGCCATCCACACGCCGCTGTTCAGTTGCACCTGCGCAGTCTGACGAAAACAGGGGGTGGATACTGACAGAGACTGACCAGCCCCTGACAGGTGTGTTGATGAAGGTGAAAAAGAAAAATCGTAATGCTCAGACCATTGCCCTGTCTGAGCGCTCAGTGAGTTTGCGCCCGAAGCCAGACCCAGCGTCTGAGTTTGCGTCACGCCAACACTAAACTGGATCTGGCTACGACAGGGTTTGGTTGCAGCGACGTTTTGCCACAGCTGAGCCTGAAGTTTTGGCGTAAGTAAAGTGTTGCCCTGTGGGTCCAGGTTGTCATGGGCCAGTGCCAGTAACTCAGCACTGTGCGGCACACCGCCAGTTTGCCACCACTCGTGTAGCTCAACACTGACATTCAGACTGCTGAGTGACTGTTTGATGGCACCGACGGTGCCTTTGATCCTGTGATTCGGCACACTGTCCGCGATGACCTGACGCTGTATCTGTTCAGGCCAGCGACTGTCCCAGCTATCTACACTCAGGCCATCGGCCAGCCAGGGCAGAAAATGTGCCGGGCAATGCCAGGGATCCCATAAGGTGGCAAGCGGCACCGGGACCTGCTCGATGCGCGCTGCCACCCTGTCCAGGGTCTGCTCCAGTTTGGTTGCCTGGTTAGGCAGCAAGGATTCAGACATGCTCGCCTCCGATATTCACCTCAATCGCGGAGCAATAGGCGGCTTCATCCTGGCCAACGGTGATATCCCACTGAGGCTCCAGCAGTTCAACCCGTTGCACGCCCTCGCGATGCAATACTGCATACAAGGCAGACAGGGAAATATCATGGCCGAGCTGACGGTGTTCATCAAGCCACCGCGCAGTCACTTCTTTAGCTTGCTGCACAATGGCATCACCATCCATGCCCGGATACAGATACAAACGAGCGTCAATGGTAAAGGGTTTGATTGTTGCAGGCTTCACCCGCACCCGATCGGTTAACGGCCGGATCTCATCCTGATTGAGATAGGCCTGAACCGTGTTCAGTAAAGCAGTCGATGCCAGCCCGGAGCCTTCATCACTGAGGATTGTCACTGCAACATCGCCGGGCATAGGGTCAACCAGCCCGGCGTTATACCGGCAATTCAGCACAAACGCTTCTGTCGAGTCAGCTATATCTGCTCGTTCAAACTCCGGTGCTGACACATAGACATCCCGCACCAGTGGCGATGCTTTCATTGCATGAAACACATAGGCGCCGAGAGGACCGGCCGTGCTGAAGCCCTCCAGTGCCAGCCGGATCCGCTCACGGTATCGTTCATCCGCTTCGTAACTCGATGGTACAGCCGGCGAGGCAGCAGCATCACCCGGCGAAATCACCACGCGCTCCACACCAAAACGCGCGCCGAGATAGTCCAGCTCAGCGCTGCTGGCTTTGGCCAGCAACACCGACTCTGCCGCCTCGTTAATGCGCTGGCGCAGTAACATCTCACGATAGGCAAAGGTTTCTATCAGCTTAACAGCCGGGTCGCTGGCATAATCCAGCATCGCCTCACCATAGCGCTGCTTAAAATCCGCCAGTATGGCAGATTTAATGTCGTCGAAGCTCAAAGGTTCAATTAACGCCGGGGTTGGCAATCGTGCCAGGTCGAAGGCACTGAAGTTGGTCAGAGACATAGCAGCTCCGATAAAATAGGTGAAAACAAGCAGGTAAAAGGAAAGAAAACGCTAGAATATAGGCAACTTACAGCAGCTCACTAACACCATTCGCGCGCTCAATCACCTCTTCTTTCACTACGTCCAATCCTTTGACCTGATAAGGGAAGCGCAACTCATTGTTGCCAACTTTGGTTTCTATATCACCAATGGCTTGTTTCATAGACACAACCGACGCGTTAACCTCGTCCATATCACGGGCTTCTGACAGTTTATTGACAAAGCCGCTCAGTTCATGCAGTAAAACGTGGGCAATATCGGTGGCCGTGCCGGTCAGTGAGGCACTATCCGCAACAAAATAGTTAATTTTATTACGCAAGGTATTCTTTGCCTGCTCTACCCCATCATGATCCACCAGCTGTGGTTTTTCAGTTATATTTTCATTCAGCATCATGTCCTCCTTGTACTTGCTCAGCATCAGACTCAATCACTTCAATATCACCCGCTTTGAGCAACCGGCCGTTACCCACTCTCATTGCGTCAACACTGAAGGTTAAGAAATGTTTGTGTGTAAATGACAAACGACAATAAACATGGTCATCACTACCGACATACAAAGTCGGTAAGTGGCTTCCTATTGCTTGCTTTTTTATTAACTCTCCAATACGCGCGTAGGAATAGCCAACAAAGGTTGCATCCACAACCTTGCCTTCATGGTAAGCATAACCGCGCACTTTGAGGTGAAACATCTCATCATGTGTTTTAACGTTCAGCGGCAAACGCAAATGCACTTTCGTGGGTCCTGAGCCACTTGTAAAGAAATGTGCTATGCCCATTGACAAAGTGCCTAAGCCCCCGTCACCGATGACCGTTAAATCATCCAGTGAACTATCCACTCGGGCCTTTTGCTGTGCAACAAAGCTGTTTACTTCCGTCATTTTGCTACTGACGGTGTTATTAATACTCTCAATTTGATTATCTACTGTGCTGGCCAGCGCTTCAGACGCTTCAACCAGGCTGGCAATATCATGCTCTAATGCCATCGTTCTCTCCGATAGGATTTGATTTTTAATCAATACGTTTAAAAAGGAATACCTGAGGAAATCAGGTATTCAGGCATGAAGCCCTGAAGGTGGTAAGGTGATTAGTCACTAAGCAGGTTGTTTACACCGTTGGCACGCTCCAGTATTTCCTGTTTAACCGACGCCAGACCTTTAGTCTGATATGGGAAGGTCAGCTCACCTGTTGCCACCTGGCCTCCAATATCACCAATGGCAGTTTGGATGTCAGTAGCCGAGCCAATGACCTCATCCAGCGTGCGTGCCGCAGCCAGTTTATTCACAAACACACTGAGTTCATTGAGCAACAGATGGGTGGTGTCCGACGTTGTGCCAAGCAAAGACTGAGTATCGGCTACTTGCTTTTCCAGCTCGCTACGGATCTGAACACGATCCTTCAATTGCTGTTCTGAGTCGCTTAGCTCAATTGCATACTCGCTGTGCTGACCGTAGTTTTCTTCCACAAACTGGGCAACCACGGCCGGTGGTGTAAAGGGGTCAAGGAATTGCTCTACGACCTGATTATTCACGATAAGTTGTGCCATGTTTCACTCCTAGGGTAAAGTTGGGGTTGGTTGATGCTCATAGGCAGACACTGCACTGTCTCCCAGATAAGGGAACTGGCCCCAGGCGTTCGCAATTGGCACATTGCCCGTTACCACCGCAGGTAATGCGATCTGGATCACCGTTGTTTCAGACAAGTCGAGGTCTTTACCATGGATATAGGGATGGCAATGTGTATATAAGTTTCGATTACTATGGGATATGCCACCACCGCATACCTTAGCCGGTGCATTTGCTTCTAAACCACTGCACCAAAATGCGGTTGGAACCGCACCACGAATGTGCTTTACTACCGCCGCACAAGTCACGTAGGTAGGACGACGCAGATACTGATACATCATGTAGGAATAGGTTTTAACCGTGTCTCCGTTCTCGTTGGTCACGTTTCGATAAGGCAGATACTCCATTTCCCAGATATTAAAGTTTTTGGCAAAGTACTTGGTATCTGAACCAATTGCGCGTAAAAACTCGCGCGCAAGATCAGTTCTGTTCTGCGGCTCAACGCCCGTTTCTACGGTTTCAACCAACCTAGCTTGCTTTAGATAGCCCGCACTCCAATCTTTGGGAAACGAGCCGTCTTCTTTAGGGACTAATGCCTGGTTCTTTGTCACCCGAAAATGCGACTGAGACTCCGTGTACCTACTCAGCTGCGCATCTACTTTTGCAAGGTGCTGGTTTGCTTTTGTCTCACTTGCACTGAGTGCTGCACTGAGCGCGCTATCAATACTCTGGATTTTGTTATCTACCGTGCTGGTCAGCGCTTCAGAGGCTTCAACCAGGCTGGCAATATCGTGTTCTAATGCCATAGTTTTCTCCATTTAAAATTGGAATTAAAAAGTTAAATAAAATTAGGTTCTTGGAAACTGGGCTTTAATGGCGTTACGCGCCCCCAGCCAGTGCTCACGGGCTTTACCCGCTTGTGGACTGTGTTCGCCGTATTCCGCGCAGGCAGCCAGAAACTGAAAAGCCAGGCCATCGCTGTGCTGCTGATATCCCTGTATCCGGGCGGCATCCACCTGCGCCTGATGCTGCAGTGCTTTGGCCTGTTTGAGCAGTTTAATGGCTTCCTCGGCCAGCTGTTGTGCGCGCTGCGGCGCATTTTTTGCGAACGGGTTATGTTCTGTCATTGTTTTGCTTCCTTTGGTGCGCTGAGCGGATGCTTACAGCACCCCGTTGTCCATCAGTGCAAATTTCAGCTTAAGATGGCGGTTCATGTTGCCAATTTGCGCTGCGCCCATCTTGGCCAGCTCCGGGGCCACCAAAATATTGAACTCCACGCCCTGATCGATCACAGTGATCGAGTCGGCAGGCACCCCTGTCAGGGTTAAGTCGAACGCCAGCAATAGCTCAATATCATTGGATTTATAAGCAATAGGTTCATCGGAAGAGTACACAGCGAACAACACATACTGGATCTCTCCATTCACTTCTTCCTCGGTGTAAAAGCCAATTTCGTTGACGAAAAACCCGTCTCCCTCCACCTGCTCGGCATCGCGCACGGTCAGATGAAGCTGTTTATCATCAGCCAGGGTTTTAGCACTGGCCAGGTCCAGCCTGTACTTTTCATCCTGCAAGCGGGTGATCCCTTCATGTGGCTGATAGCTGCCGCTGCCCAGGCCCACTTTGCTGATCTTGGCCTTAAAGCCGCCTTGTTGCGCCCTGAACAGCGCCGATAAGCCCGCCGAGGTGATCACGGGCTGTAACAAAATACTCATTAGTCCTAACTCCTTTATGCAGGTGCGCCGAGCGTGCCATAGCAACGCACAGCACTCACCCGACGGCGGCTGATGTGCAGCAAGGGCGCAGCGCAACTGGTACTATTAATAAAATGATCGGGAATACGCTGATCCGTAAGTCCCCTGAAACGAACCACCTGAAGCGGTTTGCGGGTAATGCTCAGTGTCTGATCCAGCGCACCGCGCCAGTGACAGCGGCGCACTTTGGCGCTCTCGATAACCTGTCTGAGCACCTGATAGCGCGTGCGCGATAAATTGGCGGCCATCGGCAACTCACCATGTGCGGTACGGTGGCGCAGTTTATCCACCCCGCTTCGGTGCCTGAGCACCTGATAGCGGCTGCGCGACAGGTTAGCCGCCACAGACAAACCAGCCTGGCTGCTTCGCTGTTTGGCTTTGTCGCCAATACAGGGCTCCACCGCCGCATACATCCGCTTGTGTGTGATCGGGTGAACGATTGCGCCTGCCGCCGCACCACTGGCCATTTTCATCCCAACCAGAAAATCAAAATGGGCCTTTTGTGGCTTGGTCTGGTTAGTCACCCGATAAATGGCGTCGTACAGCGTCTGGTCCAGCTTGATAGCCCGGCTGGTGTAAGGCAGTGCATTGGCCCAGGCGATAAACACAAAGGTATGCGGCTCCTTGCTTAGGTAAGGAGCCAGGTAGACATCATCGGTATCCTCAAACCACTCGAAAAACTCCAGCTCCAGACCGAGTGAGGACAGTGCCCGCTTAACCGAGCCCACTGTTCCTTTATGCTTATGGATAGGCACTGAGCGGGCGATCAATGCCCGCTTGGTCTCGCTCGGCCAGCTTTCATCCCACTCATCCACCGACAGCGCCCAGGCCAGCCAGGGCAACAATGATTCCGGGCAGCTTTGTGGATCCCACAGTTTGGCTATCTGCTCTGGCACAACCCCACGCTCGGTGCACTGTGTTACTTCGCTCAAGCCACGTTCCAGTACGCTTGCGCCGGGCGGCAATAATTGTGTTGTCGCAGTCATTGCCCCTCCTATAAAAACGACAGTTGCAGTGACAAACTCACGGCCTGTGTTGCCTCAGGCGTTATGTCATCCGAGGGCGACAAGAGCTTGATTTTGCGCACCCCGCCCTGGTGCAACATATCGATAATGGCTGAATGTGGGATCTCTTTGCCCAGGCGGGTATGTGCGCGGTTGAAATCGTCCATAGCCGTATCAATTGCCAGCCTGACCTGAGCCTCATTCACACCCGGATTGAGGTAGATATGTGCATCAACCACCACATTGGTTGGCCGTGTAACCGTTACCTGCACCTGATCTGTCAGTGGCCGAACATCTTCATGGTTAAGATGTGCCGACACCGCAGCCTGCACCGCCGTCCGATCTGCCCCCAACTCAGTGAGCACCGTGACCTCCACCACACCCGGCGTATTTGAGGCCACATGCACATCCCGCACTCGCGGGTCAGCCGACATCGCCTGAAACTGATAAGCCCCATTGGTGCCAGCCATACTGTGGCTTTCTAATGACAGGGGAATGCGGGCGCGGTAACGTTCATCGCTCTCCCCTTGCGAGCGGACAACACCAAACAGGGCACCCAAGTGATCCAGGTTGCTTCCTGCCGCAAAGGCCAGCATCACAGCCTGGGCAGCGTCGTTAACTCTTTGCCTTAACAGTAATTCCCGATAAGCGGCAACCTCCAGGACTTTGACTGCCGGATCAGACGCCAATAGCGTGTGTTCCGGCAGGCGTTCGGTGATAGCGCTTATGAGCGCTTGGCGGATTTCGTCGTAATTTAGTGTTTCTATCACCGCTGGGGGAGCCAGGCGTGATAAGTCAATCGCGGTATTCATAAGTCAATTCCTCAGGCAAAATCGTCCCGCCCGGACAAGATTGTTCAGGTCAATTCAGTCATTAAAAGGACGAGGCAGAATGCTTTGGCGGTGCAACCTGATGCAGATGTGCTGCATCGACTGTGCCCTTAGCTAGCCGTTATTGCGTTTTGCACTCAACAGGGCGTCGAGTTTTTTGTCGATAGAATCCAGACGCTTTTCGATGCGCTTCTGGTCCTCTTTGCGGATCTGCTTTAAATGTGCCAGCTCCTGTGAGTTTGTGGTGATCCGTTTATCCAGATCGTTTAGATATAAAATGCCCGACACCACCAATGCAATGGTGGTCAGGATATGAGCCAGATTCAGCTCCTTTTTCATTTGCCATTGATCGGCTTGCATGGTTTGGCCACCTCCTCATTCATAGTTACCCCCAGCAATTTAAGACTGCCACTGGCCACTGAGCATTTGCTGAGCCAGCTCCTGCGCCCGCTCTGGCACCTGGCGAGCCCAGCGGCTGTCCAGCATTTCCAGTGCAGCACGCTCAAAATCGCCACTTTGCACTGCCTCAAGCATCTTTTTGAAGCCCAGCAATCCCTGCATCCCCAAATTAAACGCCATATTGGTCAGTACGGCCTGCCTGGCCTCGTTGCAGTGCACTGTGTCTATGCGGCGCCGCACGCCGGCCTGTGCATTGGCCACATCCTGTGCCAGCAACTGTTCCGCTTCTTCCTCTGCGATGCCGTTCTGTTCCAGATTTCTGCCATACCCTATGGTCAGCTTGCCCGCTGTGCAGTAGTAAGGGAAACGGCGAAACCCTTCATGCTTCTTTAACTGCTCAACCGTGTTCATAATGGTCATACTTGCTCCTTATGGATGACATAAGCTCTGGAGCAGGCTTCTTTCTGCTTTCACCAGCCAAAACTCCATCGACCGTTTGGAGTCAAATCCCAGAGTTTTAGCAACCAGGGCAATATCCCCCTCAACCAGATACTTGCCTCGCAGCGCCCGAATACATTCAGGTCGCAACCTGGCAATGCACTGTGTCAGTGTTTCAATTTCTTCAGGCACCGTCATCATGTCGCTGCTGATGTAGCCTGCACCAGAATCACCTACCCGTTCGGTCACAGCCTGACGGCTAAACCCTTTACCCAGCTCTTTGGTACGCCAGAATCGACCCCAGCGCTTTAACGCGGTGCGCAGCTGCTTAATGGTTGGTTGTGTCATCATCATTGATCTTTCCTATTACTTCTAAAATATCGAGCGAGTACACATCCTCCACCAGACCGACTACATCGTTCCATCTGGGGCTGTACTCTTTGTTTTCCCAACGCCTTAATGTACGCTCCTCAACACCATAGTGCGCAGCCGATTCGGCCTGCGTATAACCTCGAAGACGCCGGGCAAAGCGAAGAATATCGGCACCCAAAGGCGTTTTTCGTTGCGGTGTAAGCCGCGACTGTGCGTGCATAAATTGCTTCATCGTTTTCCTTATACTGTGAAGTCATTTGTTAAACAGAACGCTCCCTGACAGACAGCCACTAGCATGCTGTGTCATCCCTGGCGTCTTTCGTCACTGTCATTTTTTGGGTTATTGAGTTGATGCGAGAGCGGACCGGGTGTTAGTACGCTAAAAATGGGCGGTTTGCTGTCCCAATTCATTGAGTGGTACACCCACTGGACGTGATGTGCACTGGTGCAAATATCGCATCACATGTTTACAACTCCATGTCGTAGCTTTATCAAGCTTAGACACATAATACCCGTTCCCCCGATTCAAAACAGGTCAATAATGCCCTAACAATTATAAAGTTAAAAAAATCAAGCAAGTTGAATTCAAGATTGAGTAATAAAGCCACCAGACGAAAACAAGTTGAAACATAAAATAACAAAAGTAAATATAACAACAATAGATTGCTTCTTTAATGCAGTATGCCAGACAAACATTGCCCCCATGCACCGCATTCACTAAAATAACCACATCTAAACAAAGAGAAGCAAAATTCATGGCTCAATATATCTATACAATGTCGCGGGTGAGCAAAGTAGTGCCACCCAAACGCACAATCTTAAAAGATATTTCTCTGTGCTTTTTTCCGGGTGCCAAAATCGGTGTGCTCGGTCTAAATGGTGCGGGTAAATCAACCCTGTTACGCATTATGGCCGGGGTCGATACCGAGTTTGAAGGAGAAGCACGTCCACAACCTGGCACCAAAATTGGTTACCTGCCGCAGGAGCCAGTGCTGGATGAAAGCAAAACTGTGCGCGAAACCATTGAAGAAGCAGTGGGTGAAGTAAAACGCGCACTGAGCCGCCTGGACGAAGTTTACGCCGAGTACGCAATGGAAGACGCCGACTTCGATGCTCTGGCCAAAGAACAAGGCGAACTGGAAGCGATTATTCAGGCCCATGATGGTCACAATCTGGACAACGCCCTGGAGCGTGCTGCCGATGCACTGCGCTTACCGGAGTGGGATGCTAAAATTGAGCACCTGTCAGGGGGTGAACGTCGCCGGGTTGCAATTTGTCGTCTGTTACTTGAAAAACCAGACATGCTGTTACTGGACGAACCGACCAACCACCTGGATGCCGAGTCGGTTGCCTGGTTAGAGCGCTTCTTACACGATTACGAAGGCACTGTGGTTGCCATTACCCACGACCGTTACTTCCTCGACAATGTTGCGGGTTGGATCCTCGAACTGGACCGTGGCCATGGTATTCCATGGGAAGGCAACTACTCTTCATGGCTGGAGCAAAAAGATGCGCGTCTGAAGCAAGAAGAGAAGTCTGAAAAAGCACGCCAGAAGTCGATTGAGAAAGAACTTGAGTGGGTTCGCTCTAATCCGAAAGGCCGTCAGGCTAAATCAAAAGCCCGTATGGCACAGTTTAGCGAGTTGCAGCAGTCGGATTATCAGAAGCGTAACGAAACCAACGAGCTGTTTATTCCACCGGGTCCGCGTCTGGGCGATCAGGTCATTGAAGTGAACAACCTGACCAAGAGCTTTGGCGACCGCGTCCTGATCGACAACTTGAGCTTCTCGGTACCAAAAGGCGCAATCGTTGGGATCATTGGTGCCAACGGTGCTGGTAAGTCGACGCTGTTCAGAATGTTAAGCGGCCAACACCAGCCAGACAGCGGTGAGATTGTACTGGGTGAGACCGTGCAGCTGGCCACCGTTGAGCAGTTCCGTGATGACATGGACGGCAATAATACCGTATTCCAGGAAGTGTCAGACGGTCAGGACATCCTGAAAATTGGCAACTTTGAAGTACCCAGCCGTGCTTATGTGGGCCGCTTTAACTTCAAGGGTAACGACCAGCAGAAGTTCGTAAAAGAGCTTTCCGGTGGTGAGCGCAACCGACTGCACCTGGCTAAACTGCTCAAAGCAGGTGGTAACGTGATCTTGCTGGATGAGCCTACCAACGACCTGGATGTAGAAACCCTGCGAGCACTGGAAAACGCCATTCTGGAATTCCCGGGCTGCGTTATGTGTATCTCGCACGACCGCTGGTTCCTCGACCGGATAGCGACACACATTCTGGATTACCGTGACGAAGGTCAGGTGAACTTCTTCGACGGTAACTACACCGAATACGAAGAGTGGCTGAAAAAGACCTATGGCGCCGAAGCCGCTGAGCCAAAGCGTATTAAATACAAGAAAATTGGCTGATAACCCATAGCGCCAGATAAAAGCCCTGATTTTCGGGGCTTTTTTATACCTGCTCTGAACTGGAATTTGCTCTGCAAAGTGGAGAGTCGGCAAAAAACTGGCTAAGCTATAGAGAAACAAGCTAAGAGAATACCGATGAAAGAACGTAGACGATTTTCACGCGTACTGTTTTCTAACCCGGCCCTGCTTATGACGGCCAGTGGCGATTACAAGTGCGAAGTGATTGACCTGTCACTCAATGGCGCGCTGTTGACGTTACCTGTGGGGTATGTGCCCCTCAAGGATGAGCCAGCCAGTTTGCGCTTTGCCCTGCCACAAAGCGATATTCAAATCGCAATGGAGGTTCAGGTTCGTCATATAGAAGAAGGCCACCTTGGCGTGCACTGCAATCAGATAGATCTTGACAGTGTGACCCACCTCAAGCGCCTGATTGAGCTGAACCTGGGAGATGACGACGTACTGCATCGCGACCTTGAGCAACTGTTACTGCACGACTAAGCTCCGGTATGGACAAAGGCGCACAAGGGTGGCTTTACACCCTTGTGCGCACCCTTTTTCTTTGTGCCGTGTACAGCCATAAACAGTACCCCACCACGCCCATGCTAACTCTGTCTTGATGACATTCAAACCTGGCCGACTACCTGTGTCAGATCACGACGATTACTTAAGACAGGAAATAATTTAATTTTGATATAAAAATAAAGTAAATATTTTACTTTATTTTCACTTCCATCCTGTGCTAGGTTACTAGATGTAACTATCAAAGGAGATAATCATGTTACTAAAACTAAAAAAGAAACCAATGAAAGCCCTATCTAACGACAAAGCAGGCGTACCTGCAAACATGACACCGCAAGTAGCCGGTGGTGTAGAACAAACTTACTACTGTTGGTCAGATCATCGCTGTCCGGGCACACTAACATCGCGGGCGTGCTAATCACCCGATAAAGCCCTTGCCCGCTAAAAAGCGGGCTTATGATCACTCCCTGCTCTATATCACCTCCTGTCACATGCGCTTCGCTTTTCCTTCTCAACCAATCACAGTTTAAATACGCACCAGTCAGAGTCTGACTTACTTTATGCCTATGGCTGCTCAGGGCCACACTCTAACAACTGAGTGAAAAAAACTCGCTGAAAACTCAAAAGAACAGAGTCGTACACAAGCCCGTTTTGGCAAGCAACAATGCCCGGGAATAAAACGTCACGCTCTTGTGATGATTTCGTGATAACTACGCGAGCCTTCCTCAATAATTTACCTGCATGCTTGTCAGGGTCAAATCCAAACAACAAGAGTAAATTATGAAAACACGCATCCTCCCCCTCATCACAGGCATATTATTCGCATCCGGTACAACCAGCGCGGCATCACTTGATGTGAAAGTCACTAATCTGACGCAAGGGATCTACTTCACCCCTTTACTGGTGAGCGCGCATACCAGCGACGCCATGGTGTTTCAGGCTGGCGAAAAAGCGTCAGACGCACTTGCCGCTATGGCAGAAGGCGGATCGCTGACTGGCTTGAGTGACATACTCACAGGCATCAATGCAAACACTATGGAGAATCCGGCTGGCGGCCTGCTTGCACCAGTGACCTCGACCATGACCAGCCTGGAAACCGACGCAGGTAATGACCGCTTGTCTATTGTGGCGATGATGTTGCCCACCAATGATGGCTTTGTCGGTCTGAACAGCTGGCCAATCCCGACCACGCCGGGCACATATCATATCTACCTGAACGCCTATGATGCAGGCACTGAAGCAAATAATGAGTTGGTTGTAGAGGGCTCAGGTGCACCGGGCACACCAGGGATACCCGCATCGCCTGGCGTTGCACCAGGTACTCAGGGGATGGGCGTGACTGAGATGGAAGAAAATACTCACGTACATATTCATCGCGGCAATCTGGGCGATGATGAGATAACCGGCGGCAAGAGCGACCTGCATAATACCGTGCACCGCTGGTTGAACCCCGTTGCCAAAGTTACCGTAACCGTTAAGTAAGGGGCCTGCCATGAAATTATTCAGACTCACCCTGCCTGCGGCTTGCTTAGTACTGGCCGCCTGTGGCAGCGATAACGACGATAACATGCCTATCACAATGCCCGATGATGATATGAGCATGGTTGATGAGCCGGCTCCTGCTGATCCAGATCCTGCGGACCCGGACCCAACTGATCCAACGGACCCAACGGATCCGACCGACCCCACGCCAACCACAGTGGAGTTAATGATCACAGCAACAAACCTGACTTACGCTCAGCCGTTATCGCCTATTGGTGTTGCGCTGCATCAGGAAGGTCAGTTCTGGCAACTGGGTACCCCTGCAAGCGATGCATTAGAAGTATTGGCTGAAGGCGGCGACAACAGTGGTTTGCTCGCACTGGATGTAGTGCAAAGCCAGACCTCTGCTGCGGCGCCTTTAGCGCCGGGGCAAAAAACCGAGCTGACTCTGACCCATGACTCCCTGGATGGGCAAAAATTGTCATTGATTTCCATGATGGTGAATACAAACGACGGCTTTACCGGTCTTAATGCTCTGGATGTGTCTGCAATGACTGTTGGTCAGGCGATGACCTACACGACACATGCCTATGACGCAGGCACAGAAGCCAATAGTGAAGCTCAGGG
The DNA here is from genome assembly GCF_000967655.1 of Pseudoalteromonas rubra. Lineage (GTDB taxonomy): Bacteria > Pseudomonadota > Gammaproteobacteria > Enterobacterales > Alteromonadaceae > Pseudoalteromonas > Pseudoalteromonas rubra_A. The sequence continues at coordinate 69,361 of NZ_JXYA01000031.1, read as the reverse complement.
TACGATCCCTGGTCCGGCCGATGGTGGCACAGGGTTTAGTGCCGAAAGAGAAGCGTTAAACAAGGTAGCCATGCACCCGGGTGTGGTTGGCGTCGACGACGGGCTGACAACGTCGGTACTGACGAGCAGCCATAAATTCAACAATCCATTGATGACGGTTACCATAACCAGAACCAAGTAGTCTCCGAGCCGCTCCGTGACCGTTGTGGTGATGGAGCAACAACAGCCGGTAATCCATACCGGTGCGGAGACCTGCTATGCAGCAAAAAGTGCTTATCGTTGAAGACGATGCCGATATTGCCGATCTGCTACGCGTTCATCTGAACGAGTTAGCTCTCGACGTTGATCACCTTGCCAGTGGAGACAAGGTTATGCCACAACTGACCCACCAGCATTATGCCATTGTGATACTCGATATTATGCTGCCAGAAGTCGACGGCCTGACACTGTGTCGGGAGATTAAAACCCGTTACCCCAAAATCAGTGTGATCATGATGACCTCAAAAAGCAGTGAAATGGACCGCATCATTGGCCTCGAAATGGGCGCTGATGACTACATCTGTAAGCCATTTAGTTACAGAGAGTTTCAGGCCAGAGTGAAGGCACAGCTCAGACACATCAAACTGCTGCACGAGCCACAACCACAAACTGAAAATACAGCCAGCCCGGTGGTAATTGGTCAGCTGCAAATTGATCCGCACTTTCATGAACTGACGCTCAGACAAACGCCGGTAGACCTCACTGCCACGGAATTTGATTTAGTGCTGTTTTTTGCCCGTCATCCCAATCAGGTGTTTTCCCGGGCTCAGCTGCTGGAGTCGGTCTGGGGCTATGATCATCTTGGCTATGAGCACACAGTCAACTCCCATATCAATCGCATTCGCAATAAGTTTGAGCAGATCACCGAGCACACCATCATAGAAACCGTGTGGGGCGTAGGCTACAAGCTTAATGCCAAACCACTTCAGCAGGAAATGCAATGACACTGTCTCTTTATCACCGTCTGGCGCTTACAATCACGGCCATGTTTATGCTCATCGTTTCGGTGTTCGTCTGGTGGACGCAAAACCTCTCTTCGGTCTCGCGCGCTCAGGCGGAGCAACAACTGCACATTGGTCTGGCGGCGCACCTGGCCCAGGATAACCCACTGCTACAACAAGGCGTCTATGACTATGAAGCGCTGGAAAACCTGTTTCATACTTTGATGGTGCTGGGCCCGGCGTTTGAGTTTTATTTTGTTGACCCCGGCGGCAAGTTGCTGACTTACTCGGCCAAACCCGGCGCAGTCAAGCGCGCGTCAATTGATCTGAGCCCTCTGGTGCAACTGATTAAAACGCCCACCAGGCTGCCAGTATATGGAGACGATCCTCGCTCGCCTGACGGCAAAAAAATATTTTCTGTTGCCCCGGTGTACAACGAACAAAAATTACAGGGCTACCTGTATGTCATTATTGGCTCCTCTATTTACGACTCCATAGTGGCGCAACTTAACAGCTCTGATCAACTGGTCAAACAAGCTGTGTGGCTGGGCGTTTTTCTGCTTCTGCTGTTTATTACTTTGCTCCTGTTATTCCGCTTTATGACTCAGCCCTTGAAGCGCCTGACTCAGTATATTCGCAGTACGGAGCAGCACAAATTTGATATTCAGCAGGTGCCACTGCTGAGCTGGCAACAACACAACAATGAAATTCATCGGCTGGGCAACGGCATCAACGCCATGCTACAAACCATCAATCAGCAAATGTCACAGCTGACAGCGGTAGATGAACAACGCCGCCAGCTACTGGCACACCTATCGCACGACCTGCGCACGCCTCTGGCCTCTTTACAGGGCTATCTGGAGCTGGTTGAGCGCCAATGCGACACATCGGGCGACATGCAGCGCTACATGGATATCGCTTTAAAAAACTGCACACAACTGAAAAACCTTATCGACCAAATTTTTGAGCTGGCTCATCTGGAGTCCGGGCAAACCCAGGTGCACTTTGAAACCTTCAATATGGGGGAGCTTATTTACGACGTGCTTGCCAAATTTGCACTCAGGGCGCAACAGGCTGAAATAGCATTGCAAGTAACCCCCACCGAATGCGACTTTGTGGTCTACTCAGATATCGCCAAGCTGGAAAGAGTACTAAGTAACCTGCTGGAAAACGCGCTGCGTCATACCCCCGCTGGTGGCTCTATTACCATTGTTGTGACGCCCAAAGCTGGCAGCTTCGACATTGCGGTGCAGGACACCGGAGTTGGGATCAGCCAAAAAGAGCTGCCGTATATCTTTGAAGCACGTTATCAAGCCAGTAACAGCAAAGGCTGCAAAAAAACCCATGCCGGACTCGGCCTGGCAATTACTGCCAGATTATTACAGCTGCTCAAGTCAGACATTAAGGTCAACAGTCGACTCGGCGAAGGCAGCGAGTTTGTGTTTGCTGTGCGTGGTGCTGAGTAAGGCGCAGTTCACTATGGGTTTGCCACATCCGCTGAACTCGATGCCCACTGGCCTTAGACACAGATAATCATGCTGCCAAACCTAAGAGTACTGAGCGCTATGTATCTATGCTGCGGTGGGTGTCCCAGAAAATCTCCGGGAAATCTCCTTGTGGGTGTCTCGGAAAATCTCCCCTGAACTCGATGCCAATTGGCCTTAGACACAGTTAATCATGCTGCCAAACCTAAGAATACTGAACGCTATGTATCTATGCTGGGGTGGGTGTCCCGGGAAATCCTCAGTTAATCATGCAGCCAAACCTGAAAATACCGAGCGCTATGTATCTATGCTGCGGTGGGTGTCCCGGGAAATCTCCTTGCCATCAATTGTGAGCGTTAGTTATTGCCTGTTGGCAAAAAAAGATTGGTTTAAAGTACCGTTCACGGGTATTTTAGTCTCCTCGGCTTGCTTGATAAGAGTGGCCTGGTCAGTAACACGTAACAAAGCGCAGCAAGGGAGCAAGTATGATGTATAAAGTTGGGATTGTTTTGTTTGATGATTTCACGGATGTGGACTTCTTTTTGATGTATGACTTGTTAGGTCGCACAGCCGATAGCTGGACGGTTAGCATACTTGGCACTCAACCTGAACATCGCTCCCACCTTGGTATGAAAGTCAAAACCGACGGACACATTTGTGCGGTGGCGGATCAAGATGCCGTGCTTATCACAAGTGGCAAGCGCGGTATTCCAGCGGCAATGAAGAATACAGAGTTTATGTCGGCGTTGAACCTTGACCCAAAAAAGCAGCTAATTGGTTCGATTTGTGCAGGTTCATTTATTCTTCACGAGCTTGGTTTACTAAAAGGTAAGCCTTTGACAACAAACCCAGACGCTAAGACTGCCCTGCAAAGTTTGGGTGGAGATGTTCAGGACACACCGCTCGTAATAGAAGGCAATATAGCAACGGCTGGTGGCTGTCTTTCACTGATGTATTTAATTGGTTGGCTGGCCGAGCGGCTGTTTGATTCAAACAAGCGAAAAGCCATACAAAATCAATTGATACCCGCAGGGCAGCTCGCATTGTTTGAAAATCTGATAGCCACAACAATTCAATCAGCAGAATTGGCAAACTCGCAAAATCAACGCATCAAACTAAACATGGACAGAGAAAGTGCAGAAGCATCCAGCCAGGTTTAGCGCAACCGAGCAGCGGGGTATCTACACTGTTTTGGTATTACGAACCTAACATGTGATTGCTGCGACTTATTCACTTTAAGTTTTTCAGCAGGCCGAGCGAATTAGTGATAAAAAATAATAATAAAACACATAAATTAGAACTCCCATGATAAAAACGTTAGAAACCGACAGAATGATTTTAAGGCCTTTTGAATTAACAGACGCACCCGATATGTACCTGCTCGGCTCTGTGCCCCGGATCATTCGATATGTCGGTAATGCACCGTTTAAACATTTAACAGACGCAGAAAACTACTTAAAAGCCCACCCTCTTAATGACTACCGGGAAACCGGTTTTGGCAGGCTGGCGTGTATTGACAATACAATCTAATCAGCTCATTGGTTTTTGCGGTTTAAAGTATATGGATGAGATCGATGAAATTGAAATTGGATACCGGTTTTTACCCGCGTTTTGGGGCAAAGGACTGGCAAGCGAAGCTGTAAAAGCCGTCCTGGACTGGGCACTGGAAGAAAAACACTGTACCCGTTTGGTAGGGTGCATTCACCCTGATAACCAAGCCTCTAAAAAAGTACTGTCAAAGTTTGGCTTTAAAAAGGAAAAAACCGTCAATGTGGCGTTTATTCCCGACGTGCCCGTCGACCTATTTGTTTATGAAGCCAGCGACTAAATGTCGACACAGGTACGTAAACGCCCAGCCAAAGTTAATTAAACAAAAGTAGGTTACAATATCGCAGCTCCACGAAATTGGCCAAAGGAGCTGCTATACACCTTTGAGATACACAACAAGGCACACTGAGTGATTACTCACTCAAAGTTTTTAATACCTCTCCTGCCCGGCGTTTTTTGGCCTTAAACACAGGTAACAGGATGGCCACGACCAGCAAACCTAACAAGCCGTTAGACAAAAATACCGAGCTCATTGCGTACTGAACCAGAATAAAAAGCACGAGCACCAGCGCAAATAGCAAAGTGGCTTTTATGCTCAGGTCCCAGCGCCAGATCTCTTGTCTGAGCAGCTGCTGATGTGCCTCCAGTGCTTGTGATAGCTGCTGATTTTTCAATATGCGTAAACTGGTAATGCGACTCCTATTCACCAGTGTATACATGCTCGCGCCCCACACGCAGCCAAAGCCAAGCCAAAGTTGTGTCACCAAAGGGGCTGGCTCAAATAAAGCCAGTACAAACCAGGCACTCACTAGCAGCATGATCAGAGTTTCGATGGCAATCCCCGCAAAGAGCCCAAGCCGTTGCTTTCTATGGCGCTGTATACACTGCTCTAATGCTGGTGGTGGTGATGCAGGCGTTGACTGCCACAGCTGCGCTAAGTCCGAAAACTCTTGATTATCCATTAATATTTCTCCATCAATTGTTCGGTAAGTTGTGTTTTGGCACGGTGTAGCCTGATCCCCACGTTGGCTTCACTGATCCCCAAAACGTCGCTGATCTCGGCCGTGTCTATGCCCTCAAGCTTGAGCATCATCACCTGTCTGAGACTCAAAGGAAGCTGATGGATGGCCCTCTCCAGCCGTTGCTGTTGCTGCTGTTTTTGCATATTTGACTCGGGTGAATCCGGACTGTGGGCATGCTCATCAGCCAGCTCATCTTCATTTTGCTTGCTGTGTTTGCGAATGTGGTCAACCGCCACGTTATGGATCACTCGGTATACATAAGTGTTTAATTTGCATTGTCCATCAAACTTGTTCAGCGCCCGCCACAGTGCAAAGGCCATATCCTGTGACAGTTCTTCACACAGCGCAGCGCGTCGCTCATAGCCCTTTGCCGCACGCCTGATCTGCGGCCAGAACGCTTCAACAACTTGCTGCCTGTCCTGCTCCTTGATTTGCTCAGTCACTGTATACTGCTCCACTTACAATAAACTTGTCTGTACTCGTCGGGGTAAATCGGCATTGATCACAAGTTGGGCTATTTCTCGTTGCTCAATACCAATATCGATGGATTTAGAGCCTATCTGTTAAGTCTTTTTCTATCAATAGATTGAACTTATCAAATGCTCCCATAACTTTAGGAGACCAAAGGTGTAATTCTGCTGACAATCATTTTAAACTTTTCAAAATGTTTTTTAGGTTAATCCTGTCCTGTTAGTCGGGCCAATTCTTAGTTCATTACAAAAATCTCATTATTTTTTCTAGCGCCGCTTTGGTTCATTTCGAAATAAGAAAAAACCATTACCAATCAAAAAGGTAAAACATAGTCACTAAAAGAAAGAATTTTTTGTAATAACCGCCCTGTCACCCCGACTAACCCTCATGTAGAAAAACTCAAACAACTAACAATCAGGAGATAATTATGCTGAACGCATTAGAAGCAAACAAAACTCAGGTACAAAAAGTTGCAATGGTGTGGCTGGTTTCCGTACTTTGTTTGATCAACATGGCCATGATATTGGCCTTCACACCGTTTTTGATTTTCAAATTCAGTGCCACTTTACTGGCGGTCGGAGTCACAGAGTTGGCGATGATGATGACAAGACCCTTACTCAAGCTAAAACGCCTGCAGACTGGCTGGGCAGGTTAAATCAACTGTGTTAGGGTTGGCAACTCAATATCAGGTTAGTGTCCGGCTACATCAATACAATGAGGTTACGCCACCAGTCCGATGGATTCATTATGTAAGACTACCGCAGGGTGAAATACTAAAAAAGAGTATTAAGAAAGGACAAAGATCACAGCATAGCTTGCAGCATACTCACTGCTGCAAGCCTGCGGGTTATACTGGGTTAGTTCACCAGTTTATACGCAACCCAAGTGGCATTTAAACGCTTATCTACGCCTTTCATCACATTCGGTAAAATTTCGGTGACACTGTATTGCCACTGACAACCCGTTTTATCTAAGCCGTAACTTAGCGGTGTACAGAAGTCCAGTGTGCCAGTATTACTCATAGTTATGTCTGAAATGCTATAAAACTTGTCGTCGTGCGTTTCAAGTACACCACCCTGAACAGTAAAGTTGATAAACTTCACTTCATTACGATGATTGTACTCTAAACGCCAACGGGTGCCCGGTAAAGATTCCAGTGAAGCCAGCCCATCGTTGTTTTTCAGCTTATATTTCACCGCTCCAGTACTGGTTACCCAAACCAGGTCTTTTCTGTTATCGGCATTGATATCAACGATGTGTAACGTTTTTACGTCTTCGTTGATAAGCAGATCCTGAGTCGCGCCAAAGTCCTCTGCCGTCGCTGCATTTGCAGCTCCCGCGAACAATAGAGCCGACAATGTGATTGCTGAAGTTTTCATAATTTTCCTTAATTAAAATTATTGAGTTCAATTTTGCTTTGATAATATTGCATCACGCTCTGCCTTGGCTTACGCAACCAAGGACCCAACTTGGGAACACCATAAACCCAATAATAGCAAGATAGGTTTAGATAAACCACAGATAAACAAGCAATTAGTACCAACTGATTACTCAATAGCCTCGCCTAAGGTAAGCATGATGATTACTCCCGATATAAAGCATTCAGCACCTCATCCACAGAATATGCGACGACCGGAATATGTTCTTGTTTGTATTCCAGGTAGGTCGTATCTAGCTGAGCAAAATTGGCACGTGTAAGTTGCTCATCAAACTCGCGTACATAGAGCACATTACCAACTTTGCCATTGGCTCCGACTAAAATAGTGCGGCTCTTTAATGTTGAACTCTGCCCTCGTCTGTCATCTATCAACTGAGAGGTAGTCTCGGTATGTGCCCAAAAGCTGCCATCAAACGAGACATGACGATGAAAAAAAGGCTGCTGCGGATCGTCCATTAATAATGCCAGACCAACAAACAACCCTGTATAGGAATGGCCCATAATTGTCCTGTCGGATTGCTCCACCGGGTAGCGAGCTTCTATCTCTACTGCCAGCTCTTTGCGAATAAAATCAAAGTAGTCTTGTGCCAACGGCCACTGTGAATAAGCCTCCCGGTGCTTATAACCTTCATCGACATAATTTTCTACTCCGACCAAGATCACCGCCATTTTATTATCGTCCAGACTATCGGCAATGGTGTCAAAACGCCACTCTGCATCTAATACATAAATCACCGGATAACGTTTATTGGCAATGCGATTTTGCGGCAGATAAACCCTCAGCGGATACGATACACCGGTATAGCTCGAAGAAAACGCCTCCAGCTGCAATCGCTCACCCGGCAAAAACGGCTGTGCGGGTTGTCCAGACAAGCCTTGCTGTGCAGAGCCTGAATTCGAGCTGCCACCGCAGGCGGCCAGATTGATTGCCAAAACACAAAGGAAAAGGCGCGTAACAAGTTTAAATTGCAAATTCATCAAGAAACTATCCTGTTGATTTAATCGTCAATATCAGCAGTTCTATAGTAACGAAGTTCTAAGTGAATTGTTATTAGTACACTTCATTACGTACAGAGGCTGTCTCGACACGAAAAAAACGAACAAAAAACGAAGAACAAAAAACGAAAAAGAACAAAAAACGAAGACACCCATGTCAAAATCTACCTAAATTGTACACAGGTTGTTATAAAGCTAGGCCTGAGATCACCGAACACATGAACGAAGAAATCGAAGACACCCATTTCAAATTTCAAAACACACCTAATTAGGGCTCAATTTATGTAAAGCCGGGCTGAAATAGTTTTGTGCGCCGGCAGCGCCACAAACCTTGAAAAAATCGGAACAATAACGAAGACACCCATTTCAAATTTCAAAATATACCTAATTAGGGCTCAATTTATGTTAAGCCGGGTTGAAATAGTTTTGTGTGCTAGCAAGCACCACAAACCTTGAAAAAATCGCAATTTCCCGACATCATATTTCACTCTGAAAATTACCTAAAAAAGAACCATGACATCTTCTAACTCCTTTATGTCGAAACTGACGGCGATTGTCGAAGCCCGATGGTTTCAGAACTTTTTGATTGCTGTCATTTTATTCAATGCCTTCACGTTAGGCTTGGAAACCACTCAGTTTGGTAAAGCTAATGCCGCAGTCCTGCATAAAATTGATTTGGTTATTCTGATAATTTTTACCATCGAGTTAATACTTAAGCTGATGGTATATCGCCTTAAATTCTTCAAGTCGGGGTGGAATTGGTTTGACTTAATCATTGTTGCCGTTTCCTGGGCTCCATCCAGTGGCCCACTCTCCGTGTTGCGTGCTTTTCGGATCCTGCGGGTGCTACGGCTGTTCTCAGTCGTACCACAAATGCGTCGGGTAATTGGTGCGCTTGGTCACTCACTGCCGGGGATGGCATCGGTCATTGGCGTACTCGGTATCGTGTTTTACGTTTCAGCCGTACTCACCACTAAACTATTTGGTCAGCATCCGGATCCAAATATGCAAGAGTGGTTTGGCAGTATCGGCGCTTCTGCCTATACCCTGTTCCAGGTGATGACGTTAGAGAGCTGGTCTATGGGCATTGTACGCCCGACCATGGAGCTGTTCCCGCAATCCTGGTTGTTCTTCGTACCTTTTATCATTATTACCAGCTTCGCAGTACTGAACCTCTTTATTGGTATCATAGTCGACGCCATGCAGGTAATGCATGAAGAAGAAGGCAAACCGGATCAAGTACTGGCAACTCGCGAAGATATTGAGCGAGTTGAAGCCAAGCTGGATGCGCTGTTAAAACAGCAAAAAGACTAATCTCAACAGGCTTGCCGCTAGCGTGACTGCAACGTCCAAGCGGCAAGCTCTTGCCTCTTCACTCATACACTCATGCCATAAAAACCTTATTATTGTGCGGCAGCGGCTTCATTACGCACTCTCATTTCTGGTATGTAACTTGCTGTATTTGATATAGATAAGACAAGTGCTGGAACACTTGTCGTTCACTCTAACCTCATCAAAGGAGCTGAACATGCAAGTTACATCCAATCCCTATCAGGTAAACAACGCATATCAGAAACCCGCTAAAACGCCACAAAGCACGGATTATGTACAGCAGCAATCCGAACAACAGTCAGAGCAGGTAAATGCGCCAAACAATGGCTTCGATGTACGCGGACAGGTCAACCTGGTCTATTTGCTCAAGCCAGAAGACATTACCAAGCTTTCTGATGAACACAATTTTCTGGCCGATTTTGATATCACTTTAAGAAGCCCGGAAGAGCTGGAACAACAATACACCCAAAAAGGCCTGCAACGAGATGTGGGTACCATTATCTTTGTACAAGGCAAAGCGGTCGCATCTCAAGGCTATGACGGTACCATATATGGTCAGGGTTCTGTGGCCGATATTTTCAATCAGGCCGGTCAAAATCCTGAAAAAATAAAACAACTCGTTGCCCAACACTTCCCCGATGCCCGCGTCGAATTTTACGCCGAGGGCAAAGGGCCAACCAATGCCGACGTGTTTGAGCTACGCTATGGCGAAACCTATGAAGGCTTTGTGCGTGAGCAGGTGCAAAACCATCGAGACCATTACCTGACCGACCAAATTAATGCCGAAGAAAACTACCGTAGAAAATTGATGTTTGAGCAGACGCCACAAACCAGCGTGTTCAGCGTTGATGGCCGGGTAGTGGCAAGCAGAGATGAAAAAGGCTTTGTCGACGTTGGCCAGCCCCTGCTAGCCGAAGCAGATGCGCGAGGCATAGAAAGAGAAACGCTCAAAGAACTATTCAGATATTCTCCTGAGCGTTCACCTGAAGACTATCAAGCGCTATTAAACCAGGTATTTGGTGACGGTGTTGAGTTGAACAACTACGACGCAACAGCAGCGCCCACAAGAGCAGAAGTACGTGAACTTGCTGAGACAGGCTAAGCACCTCAAGCATTTATCGATGATTAATTGCACCAACATCGGACATTTATCGCACAACACTCATGTTGATTGTTATGCTTCCTCTGATAATAAAAATATTCAGTTCATCATCAATACCATGCTGGGTGGTGCTCATTCCCGGACAGCAACGCCCGGGTTCCATCAGCCAGGCTTACTTCTCACTTTCTTTACCAATAGAGTGTTAGGTATAATTCGAGGTTATCGCCATACAGGCTTTAAATTTGGAAACCTCATGAAAAAGCTCTCTAAAGTTCAGCAAAAACAACAGGCACTGGTGCTCACGGTGGCCGATGCAATCGAAGAACAAGCCCGCGCAGAAATCCCAGGCATGGTGCAATGCTGGTTTGATGTGGAATACCACCTCTTTCCTGGATCCCTACTTCTGTGTTTTCAATTTGAAGATCAAGCCACTTTGAATGCTGCTAAGTCCGACTTACTCAAATGGCAAAAGCGCCTGAGCGCCGCAATGCTGAAAAAAGGGGTGATCCTCAAAGATATGCGTAAGCATTTAACCTTTACTTTAGACGGACCAGAAGACTGAATCAGAGAGTAATAAAAGACAAGCAAAACCAGAAAAGGCAAGTAAAAGTTCGATGATTTAAACCACTGAACTTGATACCAGCTTGCCCCCTCAGATAGTGCAACAGACTTACATAGTCCAGATTGCCCACTGTTCCTGCTAGATTGGCTGTGATAGCAAAATCTGACAGCCTTATATGCACACTCCACGTAATAAAATGTAATGTCATTTCTGCCAACTTACGACCAGACTTGATGACCACACAGCAAGGCCCCATCCCGGGTCAATCATCAAGGTTTAAATGAACGTAAAACAAGGAAATCACAGTATGAAACTAACACTACATTCTATAACCCAGCCGCTGCTAAGGCACCTCAAAAGTGCACTGCTAGTCACTTGTACTGCCCCACTCTTAACAGCCTGTATGAGTAATGGCACCGCAGAACAAAACGAACCGTCGGGCTCTGACAGCTACATCATCCATAATGGAAAGATAGTCACTATGGCGTATGAATCAGCAACACAAGAGCCATACCCTGATGCGATATGGATACAAGATGGCATTATTAAGGCCTTCGGCGACCTCTACACACTCGAACAACAGGCAGGACAAGGCGTACGTAAACTGGATTTAGCGGGCAAGACACTAATGCCTGGGTTTATTGAGCCACATACTCATCTGGCATTTGTGATTGGTCTTTCCGTCATGACCGACTTATCGCCATGTCTACCAGACCCCTACAAAACTACCTACTACTTGGATGAAAGTGGCGATTGCCCTACCTCATTGCAAGAAACCTATAATACACTCAACGATAGCAATAAGCGTATTAGTAAAACAGACAACAGCAAGTACCCTGTCTGGGTGTGGGGAAATGGCATTGACCCATCGCGGCTGGGCAACAGTGATAAAAATATTGCAGACATTCGTCGATTTATCAATAACCCAGCGATTGAACTAGATAAAAATGTAAACAATGCGAATGCGAAACAACCCGTTAATTCATTTGAGCCAGAACAGCAATCCCCCATTATGCTGTTAGACCAGTCCGGGCATGTGGCCTATGTGAATCTGAGAGCGTTTGTAAAATCCGGTTTATGTAGCTCGGTTACAAAGTGCAGTAAAAAGCAGAACACCATATCTACTGGTGACTACTGCCCAACAGACACCAGTCGCTTTTGTTACAACGAAAATCAAACCGGCGGTTTTGAAGTCTATAACACGCCAGACAATAGCCAGCTCAATGGCACCTTTACTGGTCGAGTGTTAGAGTCTCCTAATTTTGTCCCATTCCTGCAAGCTATCTCTCTAAGTATAGGTGCTGAACCTGGCAGCCCGTTCGTCTACCTCTCTGAACAGCAAGGCATGGATATAGCGCCATATTTTATACACAGAATCGCTCAAACCGGTGTCACCACCTTGGTCAATGCCGGTGCCTTTCAGTCATCAGAAGCGAAGTTTTTCCAACAGCTGGCTTGCGATAACAAAGACAGTCCAAATATGCGTTATCGTACGCTTATCGCCACAGACATTGCGGACTCAACGGGTGAAGATCGAAGCCCATTCGAAGTCGCAAATTCACTGCACACCGACACCTGGGATAGCGAGACCGATGGCCTGTACGGTGCCTACGGCGTTAAAATTTGGGCTGATGGCTCGACTCAGGGTTGCAGCGCATACCTTAAAGACGATTATGCCAAAAACGGGATTTGTGATGGTGAATCAGGGAGCAGCGGTCAAAATTACCCTGGAGATAAGTTTGAAAAAGAACTGGGTAATTATTGGAACAACAAAGAAACAGATAGGAAGTGGCTTATTCAGGTCCATGCCAATGGCGATGCAGCCATAGAGCAAGCATTAAACGCATTCACAGAATTACAATGTCAAAGCGATAATGACAGTAACACTTTTCCAATCACGTTGCATCATGCCACCGTTGGTGGAAACCCGGCTGCAAACGAGTCAGCCGTTGACTTGATTGTACAAGCGCGTAACGAAGGCTTAAGCTGTAAAGACAGTGAAAACTGTAAAGACTGTGATATTACCAAACACAGATTTAACATTACCGTCAGCCATACGCCTGCCCACGTTGCTTACTGGGGCGGCGCATTTCAGTCAATACTGGATGGCAAAGGTCACGAGGGAGAATCGGACTCGACAGGTCGTGCAACTATGCTTGACCCAGCGAAATTTGAGCACAGTTATGATGTTCCATTTTCATTACACAGTGACATGCCCGTCTCACCCGTTAACCCACTGTGGTATGTGGAGCAAATGGTCAATCGCGATACCTGGTTTTATCCTCACCTCGCAACGGATCGGAAAGAGCCGATGCCTTACAACCCAGTTGCCGGACAGCAAAATATCGATGTCTATCAGGCTTTACGAGGTGTAACCATAGTGCCTGCGCAGCAAAACCTGCTCGATGAAAAAATAGGCACGTTAGAGGTTAATAAAGTGGCTGATTTAGTGATCTTAGACCGTAATCCACTCGCAGAAAAGGTCGATCAGATCCATACCATCAAACCCTGCTATACCTTTGTGAATGGTCATAGTAACCAAGTATATGAAAGCCTGGAGCAAACAGTAAATGAAAGCCAGGACCAAACAGTATGTAAAATAGATAACCTTTAAACTCGGCCTATAAATTGCTCTGTGTCTCTATTTAATAAGGTTACTAAGCGGTTTTCGAACGCACTCATCAATCAGTTCGGAGCCGCTTTTTATAAGCGCAGATAAATGTCATCTCACCAATGCGCATTTGTAATCAGCATAGCTACCCACAAAAAAAGCCCAAATTGCGTGATAATATCTCTGTGCTGTGCCCGTGCCAGGCTTTTGGCTGGCACAAAATCATCCACATGATACAATCGCCTGCCAGATATTTTGGTAGCTACGCTGCCTGTGTTAAGCGTTCCTGGTAGCCTCGCTGCCGTATATTGAGAGTGAAAAAATATGAGTGAGTCGTTTGCCGCGATTGGATTGGTCAATCCGAAATCGCCGACTAACGTAGGTGGCGTATTAAGAGCAGCGGGTTGCTATCAAGCGCAGGCCGTCTATTTTAATGGTAACCGCTATGCCAAGGCTGCTAAATATCATACCGACACAAAAAACATCGCCGATAATATCCCCATTCAACAGGTTGATGATCTCACCAGCTTAAAAGTACCCGGCCGATCGCTGGTGTGTATTGAGCTGGTGGAAGGTGCGACACCATTACCACAATTTACTCATCCCGATAATGCAATTTACGTTTTTGGTCCCGAAGATGGCAGTCTGCCGCAGAACATTGTCGATGCCGCCGACGCCGTTGTATATGTGCCTACCACAGGGTGTATGAACCTGGCCGCCACCGTAAATGTGTTGCTGTACGACCGTATGGCGAAGCGCTCAAGCGGGTTTGACGCGAACCAGATACTGACCAGCCGGGATACCAATAATCGTTTGGTGGTTGGGTAAGCTTACAGGCGACACAGCACTTGCAAACATAACCAGTACGACATTACTGTAGGCACTGCAGTAGTAAATAGAGAAAGGCGATTTACCTTAAACGGTCGCTATGTAAGTGCGTTCAACAAGCGCATTTACAATCCTCGCCAGCCCGCTGAATATAACGTAAAATAGCGCATTACATTTCTGTATTTATCCATACATAGGCTATACGCTTAATAAATACACATTCCTTACTCAGGCATGCTTTTTTGCCGACTGAGTAATTTCTGCTTGAAGGCAACTATGAAAAAAACATTTGAACTGACTCACCCAAAAATCAAACTTGCAAGACGCGTTGACGCCGTAAAACACGAGCTTAAAAAGTACCTGAAACGCGAGCGCAACAAAACTTTGCCAACTGGCGCTGATTATTGGGACTTTGACTGTAAATTCGGTAACACAGAAGCGCAAGCCGAGCCTGTGCACGTATCACAGCTAAACAAGTTGATAGATAAGACTCAGGAAGAGAACCTCACCTCATTCTATGTTGAGATCCTGGCAAAACCAGCCGTCAGACAAGCGCATAACTCGTCTGACGATGAGTCAGAGGATTACTAAGCCATATCTGTGGATTACTTGTCCTGATTTAGCTAATGCCTTGCAGAACCAGGTTCAGCAAGGCATTTTAGAATTAAGCCCCTACACAATCACCAACAGCGATTCTGACTATGCTAGATACCCAGCCTGTCACCTGCATTCACAGTGCATCGCATATAAAAGCCGGTTCCAACCTAAAAGTACTGAGAAGCACGTAAATTCCTTAGTACCATTCAAAGAGTTGTTTTTGCTCAGTACCAATCAAAACGCGTTTACAGTGCTTTGAGCGATACGCCTTGTTATAAAAAATAACGTTACGGATCTCCTGAGCTATACAATCTGTCTCATAGCCTGCTTTGTTATAATTACTAAATACCATCACGGCTTGATTGCGTTCCAGCAACCTTGAAAAACTCGTCACCCAGGAATAAGGGTAATTACCTGAGTAGCTTACAAACTTCTCATATTTTTTCTTATTCATAATGTTAGATGAACTAGGTTTGTCTGGGCAGTGAATTTTCTTTCTGTCATGTTTAGGAACGTAATTGACGAACCAGCCATAGCCAAAATATTCGCACTGAAATGCGCGATCATTTTTTTTGCCCCGAGGCTTTTTGCCACACTGAACCTTATTGTGAGCTTTTTGGGTCTGACATTCCTTATCATCCTGAGCGCCATTGTCAGCCTTTTGGTAAGGCGTAAACGCGCTTTCTTTCTGATCATGATCAAGAATCGAATCGCCATACAAGCCCTTATCCCAAAAATGCATATCCTTAACAGTGGAATACATATTGCCCGCAGAATACAGCACCATTGGGTTGCTATAAGGGCTTTCTAGGATATCTGCGCAATCAGGCAAACCCGTGATAGCTTGGCAATCAGGCACGCCCGTGTCCGGTAAACGACCCGTAGTGTCAGACAAGAGCGGATTATATTTATCAACATAGCCAGTCGTCATGTTTTCATAGACACCAATCGCATAAAATGTGCCGCTGTCGACCATTGCCAGTTTGTCTAGTATATTCCGCTTCAAGATGTTGCCAAAGTAAAACTCGGAAGAAATGTCGCCTTGCTTTTCGGCTTCGAGCTGCTCAATAATATTACCGATGAGATAATAATTGCAGTTGCTATACTCAAATTTCGAGCCGGGTGTAAAGCTGGGGATTACCTCTTGTTTTTGACAGGTACAAAAACGATTACTGAACGCCTCAGGCCCATTCAAATTTAAACCTGGTTCATATAGATATGGCCGCCACCCCCAGTTCAAATATACTTCGGGGTTATTACTATAGTTATTTATGCCTGAGGACATAGTCAGTAAATTGTGAAGCGTTATATCCTTGCATTCATTGTTAGGAAACCAAGGTAAATAATCACCGATGGTCTTTGTTTCAATCTCTTCCTGAGAAAGCATTTGTTGCAGCAGAGCCGCTGCAAACTCTTTGGTATTTGAGCCAATACGGTATTTGGAGTCTGACGTATTTAAGCCAACTTGATACTCTGCACCTGAGGTGTTTGGATCAATATTATGCAGCTCTGCTATCCTCTTAAAATGCGTATAGCTTGAGAGATTTCTTGGCCCACAATTCGCCTCGTACACAACATCATCACCTGAGGTGACATATACAGTGCCAAAAAACGACTTCTTACAGTAATCTGCCAGTATTAGCTTAAACAAAGCCACTTTTTTCGGCCCAATTGTGTAGTCCTGGGCAACGCTTTCTTTAAAACATGCACTCAACAACACACAGGAGCAACACAACAGTATGACTCTTAATTGCAGGTAACGGAGTTGGTTCATTTTATTTCCTTAAAAATGTCTAGAAAATTTGCCAACCTCTAACTACTAACAAAGCTCATTCTGTAACTTAAAATTGCATACATGCCGCTGGGCATGCAGCCTCTTCAACAAACTATTTATGACGACCCGTGTCAACGAGTTACGGCGCGTTTAAAGCTCCACCTACAAAGCTGCGCTACAAGCAAGGATCCTTATGCATTCTCCTGAGCAGCCCTATTTCACCAGCTAAAACTGGAAAGCATTCATAGTCATCACTCAGCAAGCCAATCTTTAAGCACCCTCGCAACATTCCGTTCAGCTTATTAATAGTTACAGGAAGGGGCCATTACATCAGGATTACATTTAATGAGGTCGTGTGAACTTGCGCAGATGTGAACTTGCGCAGACATCCACTCGAAAGCACAACGTAGAAACTTGAGAAGAACTTGCGCAGACACCCATTTAAAAAACGATATCCTCCAACCAAGTTACCCCTATGAAAATGCACAATAATGCTAGGCACTATGTTGGGTGTCTTGCATTTTTGCATTTTGACCGCATTTTGTTGCCACGCCACTCTTCTCATGAACTTGCGCAGACACCCATTTAAAAAACGATATCCTCCAACCAAGTTACCCCTATGAAAATGCACAATAATGCTAAGCACTATGTTGGGTGTCTTGCATTTTTGCATTTTGACCGCATTTTGTTGCCACGCCACTCTTCTCATACAGCATGCTAAAAAATTGACGCATCATATGACGTTGACATCTGAATTTGAAAGTCATTATTACAATTATTTTCAATCACTTAAAAAATAACATAGACGCAACTGAAAGCTTGGTTTGAAAAATGCTTAAAGAAAAGTAAAGTCCATTGTAAGAATGTCACCAAGATGAATAAAAACGCAGATACAGTTTATGTGTTAAGCGGCTACGCAAAATGTTCAAACGCTCAGCACGGAAAGTACAAACCTGGCAATAAGCACTCCATCGGCCTACTAACAACCGACGAAAACTACCAAGACAACATCAATCAACTTAAAACTTTTATTACAGATTTAGGATGGGAATCCATTACGTTTTGTATGGTTGAAGAGGTCGACGATATTAGTACTTTGTCAAATGACGTTTTGATATCCAGTTTTCTGCGTGCTCAGAAAAATGGTCAATCACTGGTGGTGAATGATCAGCCAATTACAGTGCATTAAGATAATAACACAGGCTCAAGATCTCCTGTACTTAGCAGCCACCCTTGTAGTGTCTTCAGGGGATCTTAGAGTTCACAGATAAAAATTAATTGGATTGGATAAACAGGCCTATACAGTTGCATAACACCGCCTATGCTGTTCGATTACAGATAGAGCAGAAAACAGGTTCTAGCGCGCGAAATTAATTACTAATATATTCCTCACAGCGCTCGGCTGGCAAAAATCGTGACGACATGCTGAGCCCCGCATTCAAAGTTATACACGAACCTGGCAAATTGTGAGCGCTAACCGGGATAAAACGGCGCGTACCAAACTAACGAACTAACACTGTTGCTACTGTAAATCGCTCTGCAAAAATCAGCTGCATTGCTGACTTTCCCATGCAATTTGTGCACTCTAGCTTAACCGGGTTCTTGCCTTAGTTTTCCCTCTCTTCCATCAAAGCAAAAACACAAAGCGCCATGTTTATGAAACTCAAAGATTAAACAATGCTCAGCTCCCAAGGCGTTTGTTGTGTAATAATATGTAATAGGAAGCCGCTCATTAGTTGCTACTTTTTATATTGCCATTTAAACGAAATAAGGAAGAATGCGATGAGCGATGAAATGCTAGTTGATGTTTATTTTTTGATGGATGCAACAGGTAGTATGCAAAATGCAATTAATAGCGTCAAAAATGAGATTAAAGATTATGTCCAGGGTTATTGTAAATGTAACCCCGGGGTTAAACTTGCATATGGACTTGGTACCTATCGAGACATTTCGGACTCCAGACCATATAATTTTATCCAAACGATCAACAGTAACGTTGATACCTTAGTCAATAATTTAAGCTTAATAAGAGCGACGGGAGGAGGAGATCAGTTGGAAGGACAAGTAATCCCTCTGTCCTTATTAAATTATAAAGCTGCGAAATGGCGTCCAGGTGCTCTAAGGCTGGTTGCCTGGTATGGCGATCATGGAGCACATTCAAGCCGCATATATAATGGCAAGACATATGATAAGCAAACGGCTTTAGATAATCTTCTTGAAACCAATACGATTGTTATCGGATTAAGTGTAGGAAACAATAAGCTTAATCAACAGGGTATTGCTCAATATATTACTTCCGAAACGAGTGGTCGGTATGTTGAGGATGTTAAGTACGACAAACTGTGCTGTACGCTCTTTGATGAGATCTCCGAACGGTTACACCTGAAGAAAGTGCCATCACCTTCCAGAACGCACAGTCTGGCCATGGAAAGTTGAGTTGGTATTGATAGAGGCTATGTGATTTTTTCTCATAGCCCTTCTTGCAAGTTTTTGCGGTCCAGATGTTTAGCAGACACCCATTTCAACATTGTCTACCCGCTTGATATCTTTGTATCTGATAGATGGGTGTCGGCCAAACAATACTCAAACAGCACTCGTATCGTCACCCAAAAGTAGCGGCTGCTATTGATTGTTATCCAACTCGTATTGCTTAAGTATGGCCAGCATATTCTCTGGGATTGGCGACTTTTGCCCTGTTTTCATGTTAAACATCACCACATTTGCATACCCTGTTGTGCATACTGCTTGCTGCGACTCACTAAATGCTTCGTAGCGCATTGTGAAGCGATCTTCTTGGATATCAGTAATATATGAGCCAATATACAAAGTATCTGGAAAAGTTACAGGACGCTTATATTGCGCATAAGTATCACGCAGCACCGGGCTGTGAGTCGGTTCTGATAATATAGAAAGCAGCCCGGTTTGTTTTAAAAAGTCGATTCTTGCGGTCTCAAAGTAGCGAAAATACGATACGTTGTTCACATGCCCCAGCGCATCCATTTCGCCCCAAACCACGTTAATTTTGGTATGAACTTCATACTTATCAAAAAATTCCTGCATACTCTTGCCTTTAATTCTGATTCTTTTTTTGAGGGTATCAACTCATCGTACCAGCAACAAGCACTATGCGATATTTCTATTATTCAGCTCGGTATCTACAGCAGAGCCAGACCTTCTAAAGTGCGCTTTTTCGATCCGAACATCATTCTAGAGTTGAACCAAGAAAATCCAAACTCGGAACAGTTAACGCTGGGTGTCTTTCAAAACTGTCCCAAATTTGGCATAGGCGCGCCCGAAAGCTTCAATATTTGAAGTGGGTGTCTTCTAAAATTTACCTTCAAAAGTTTACCCAAGTATCGGCAATAACCCGAAAACCAGCACGGTACAGGCGATTAGCGACAGTAGTGACCCAGAACTCACCATAATCTTAACCGTGATTTCGGTTGTGAGGTTTGCTGAAAATCCAGCCCCCGCAATTGGCAGTGCTTTACTCGCACCTGTTACAGACGCAATTGTTATCCCCAGCCAAATCAGTATAAATCCAAATGCAGAGCCGAAGGCTGCAAATAATTCCAAGAAGAAAGACAGCTCAACCAGCGACCAGATAACACCAAACAACGCCACAGCCATTCCACATTGGACAGCAGTAAGATGACCAGAAAGCGCCATTCGGGAGTTTTTTACTGCAGGGATCAGTGCACCTTGTATTAAACCAACAAGGAAGAAAGCAATACCAATAAATATGAGTTGTGCACCTGTTTGTGTTATTTCCATCATAATGCTCCCTATTTAGACACAACACCAGCCTCAGCGCCGTCGCTTTCATTCCAGTCATTTTCAGTGTAAAGCAGGAAGCCATTATTGGCCTTTTTCTTAAGCTGTTGATAAGTATTCATTGTTAATCTCCATTGAAAAAACACATGGTAAACAATGAAATACAGCAATTCATTCACCTAGATTCATTTTTTAATTTACTTAAGGTCTGAGGAGCAATACCAAGGTAGGAGGCGATGTGATATGACTTAACTTGCTTAAATATCGCAGGGTATTCGTCAAGCAAACGCGCATACCTTTGGGCAGCGGTCTCTGACATCAAAGAAAGAACACGTTTATATGTGGCCGAGTAATAAGTGTTATGAATCCATTTTCCAGCCAAAAGCGCCCACTTTTTTTCTTGTGATATAAACTTATCAAGCTCCTGCAAAGACGTTACGTAAAACACCGAGTCTTCCAGAATTTCAAAATTAAGCATTGAGCCAGTTTTTTCATAAAAGCTGACGCTGTCGTCCATAAAGTGGTTTAAGCCATGCTTACTTTTTCCGCGAAAATAGAGTTGCCAGGTATGCTCCTTACCGTTCATATCACTGAAATATGATCTCGCTAGCCCACTTTTAATAATCCATATTTCACTAAATACATCACCGGCGCGATGTACCGTTACTCCTTTCTTGACATGTTTTATCTCAAACAGGTTGCACGCAGAGCTCCACTCTTCGTTGTCAACAGGAATATGCTGCTCGATCATTTTTCTAAAATATTTCATATGTTTACAGCTATCAGTCTTGAAAGTAACGCACGTTATGAGAATTCCAAAAATACCTATTTGAAATCAATGTGATGAATACGCACAGCGTTGGTATGTCTAATTCAATTTATCAGCAATCAACCGGATAACAAAGTCTAGAAAAAATTAAGACACCCATTCCAAGTTGCAGCCCCTCAACTGAGCGAGTACAGATATCGGTGGATGTCTTCCAAAACAGTACCCAAAATTCTTTTCCCTCTACAACTGCCAAAGGCCGCACAACAACAACGATATACTCGCACCAGCTGTTGCAGAAGAAAAACTTTATTTAATGTCAGGGATTAGTTGACCACTACACCCAAACTTATCCTTTAAAACAAGCTCACCTCACTTTTGTTGGTTGATAATCTTTCAACCAATGACTGCAAGTCAACCGACGCTTTATTCACCGCAACGGAGACCTCATCGCTTTGTGCCATTTTTTCCAACGTTTCAGAGATCACCAGCATTTGCGCGACGTCTTCAACAATACTTTGCGATATATCTTGTTGTTGCACTGCATTGTCATCCACCGAATGGGTCACCGTGATCAGGCTATCAAATGACGTCGAGGTTTGGCTCAGTACACTGCTCACTTGTGCAACTGATTGTGCGGTTTGCGTTGTTTTAGACAGACCGGACTGTATCGCACTCACCGCTTGTTTAGAGCTTTGCAAAGTGCCGTCGATTATGTCTTTTATTTCAAGTGTTGAATTTTGGGTGCGTGTAGCAAGGCTTCTGACCTCGTCGGCTACCACCGCGAACCCTCGCCCTTGCTCACCAGCCCTGGCGGCTTCTATTGCCGCATTAAGTGCCAGTAAGTTGGTCTGTTCTGCTATGTTTTGAATAACTTGTAGCACGTTAACAATTTCAGAAGATCGGCTTTCTAGCTGCTCAATATTACCTGCAATTGCTTGCATCTCACCAACCAGTTCACCCATGCCTTTGTCTGCTAAGTCTAGAGAAGCTGCGCACTGTGCTGTCGCTTCGCTGGTTGATTTAAACGAATCGAACGCCTGTTTTGAGTCCATTTTATTTTGTTCGGCGATAGTAGATAAACGTGCTGTGGCTTGGTTTAAACTATCGACGATTTTGCTTTGCGAAACTGAGCTGTTACCAATTTCGTCGGAGATTTCCGATAGCTGAGCAAATGCGGTACTCACTTCATGGTTAACTAAATTAATGAGCCCGACACTGTCAGATAACTTTTCCTGCATGTATCGCGCACTTTTAACCAATTCTCCTATTTCATCATTGGATTGATACGAAATATTTTTTGTGTAATCCCCTTCCGCAATCGCTTTTAATACTTCATTAAGGTCGCCAATTGGCCTGACAATCACTTTTTGAATATATAACAATACAAATATCACCCCAACAACCGCCGTCAGCATACTGATCAAACTCACTGTATAGCTGGTACGAGATGAAAACGCCTGTAAATTTGCAAAATTATCATCCACGCTTTCATCTATCTTTTGAACAAGATCCATCAGTGAATCACTGAGAGCTCTGTCTATACCTTTAACATGTTGATCAGCCGTTTCTATGTTTAAACCGGAAGACAGAAAAATATCATAGCCTGCTTTGTATTTTTGTGTGGCATCATCATAGTCTTCTAATATTTTGGCGATAAGTGCTTTAACCGTTTTCGAATGCTGTTCTGATTGTGCAATATTTTCGAGCACACCTTTTACTTCATTTTCTGAGTTTAAAAAACGCTGCCAATATTTATTTCGCTCAGCAACTGATTTAGAACGTATCAGCACATTTTTCCACTCCTGAACCTGAGTTTTAAACAGCGACAGCGCCAAGCGCCCTTGATTGGCCGCATGTATATTTTTATCTTTGAGCTCGACAAATTGAGATTCAAGCGTATGCAAAGTAAACAACATTGCAAGAACAACAATAGCAAACATAGCTAACATTGCGGACATTGGACCTAACAGCTTAACCTTTAAGGAGCTTTTCATAGACTACCCCACACTACACTGATCTTCAGTTACTAAGGATAGAACAATTTTCAAATTCTTTATTTCGCTGCCAAAAATAGCTTTGTCTTGGTAAGGCTGGGCATCTGAACTGCAATTGATGTTGAAACAAGGTGTGTTTGAATGGGTGCCTGTGATTTGCTAATTCTTTATCACATGCCACTGTCCAAAAAGGTGTTCCACGCATTGGGTGTTTGGCAAGCAAACATCTTTGGGGTTTACTGTACCAAAAGCATAAATGCCTTCACCCGTTCCGTTTTCATCTTTGTACGAAAACGCTTTCCTAATTAACCAGGCACCCTGGTAGTTTTGAAGCCAAAGCGAATGCAGGCCTGTTTATTTTTAGGGCCCAATAATTTTGCTTAAATCTGGCTTAATCACTTT
Organism: Pseudoalteromonas rubra; assembly: GCF_000967655.1. Taxonomy (GTDB): domain Bacteria; phylum Pseudomonadota; class Gammaproteobacteria; order Enterobacterales; family Alteromonadaceae; genus Pseudoalteromonas; species Pseudoalteromonas rubra_A. The sequence continues at coordinate 45,677 of NZ_JXYA01000031.1, read as the reverse complement.
TTTATATTTGGGTTCTCCAGCCTCCCAAGCCATTGAGCTTTCACCACGTTGTTGGGATTTTTCATACCACTGGATAGAAACATACCCTTCGTCCTCTGTAGCCCTCATTGCTTCGATAAATTGATCAGAGTAAGTAAAAACAAAAGCAAAATGCTTAAACTTACTTTCTGGCCAATAATACGTTGTCTTCAATAATAGTATGAAAATCAATGAGAGCAGACTTAAATATAAAAACAGTTTTTTCATAAAAACTTTTATCGAGACACCCATTTTTAAAGTTTGCCTACAACCATTTCATAGAGCAAGAGCATTTAGTATTCGTGTAGCCCTCTGAGTTAATTTGTTATGTATCAACTTCAACTCGCGGGTCATCCCTTTCGGAATACAATGATTGACCAGGAGTGAAATGAATGAATTTTGCACCGTCGGGTGCACCAGGTTTATGCCAAATCCCTTTGGGAACAACAAAAGCGCTCCCCGCATTCGCTCTGTATGATTTAGGCGTATCCTGAAGTAACAAAATCTCTAGGTAACCTTCAATCACAAAGAAAAACTCGTCTGTGTCAGGGTGCATCTCCCAGCCAGGTGACACCCCCTTAATATTGCATGTACCAAAACTATATCCATTAAAATCAGCAAGACGTAGAAACGAGCCCTCCGGGTGAGCATCAAGATACTCAAATACATCTGTAATTTTCATAGCAAACCTCCGTTGGTTTATAACGCTTTGCGTGGTGGTCATTGGCGGTTGACAGCACTCATGCAAGGCCAATCATCAATCACTCCATGCGATTTAGGACGAAATTGAGCAGTTTTTTGTAAGCCATTTGTCGTTGCTGAATGCACTTTGAATACCCTCAGCAGCCTCCAACTTAACATCATTACAGAGCGGTTTTTCATCGTATCAATTGAATATTTGGTGACAAGGCGAGCGAATGCACTGTCTAGACATCCAATTAAATACTTGTGTGCTCTGCTCACTCCAACTACGCTTTAATCGACTCCAAGGATAAGGACGAATATGATGCCGACGGCAAGGAAGAAACAGGTCAGCTTAGTTGACACGAAATACTATCATTGCATCTCTCGCTGCGTAAGACGCGCCTTTTTATGCGGTGAAGACCCGTTAACAGGCCAATCTTATGAACATCGTCGTGAATGGGTTGAAGAAAAGCTACTTCTGCTGGCAAGCATTTTCTGCATTGATATATGCGCATACGCGGTGATGAGCAATCATACTCACATCGTTTTGTATGTGGACGATAAAAAAGCCAACCGATTGCATGACAAAGCCATCGTCATACGCTGGCATAAACTGTTTAAGGGCAACTGGCTGACACACAAATTCGTGGAAGGTAACGAACTCACTCCGTCCGAACGCATTATGCTCGACGATATTATTGACAAATATCGCGAAAGACTGGCGAGTATCAGCTGGTTTATGCGCGTACTCAACGAAGACATCGCTCGCCGAGCCAATAAAGAAGATGGCTGCAAAGGCCGGTTCTGGGAAGGCAGGTTTAAGTCTCAGGCATTGCTTGATGAAGCTGCCCTTGCCGCTTGCATGGCCTACGTTGACCTCAATCCTATCCGGGCCAAAGTAGCCAGCACACCAGAAACATCCGAGTTCACAAGTATCAAAAAACGCATTGAACATGCTCAGCATGGCAAACAACCCAAAAGCCTTCAGCGCTTTGCTGGTAACCCAAGGCAAAACATGCCCAAAGGATTACCCTTTGAGCTTGAATACTATATTGAACTGGTTGAGCTCACAGGACGATGCATTCGTGCAGACAAACGAGATCACATCTGCGATGCTCAGCCTATTCTTGCTCGATTGCAAATAGAACCTGAAAATTGGATAAAACTCACCACACAATTTACCAAAGTATTCCATGGTGCGGTCGGTAGACAGCAAGCCGTGACTGAATACTGTGAGCACCTGCAAAAAAAGCGGCGTCCTAATCTGGCTAATTGTGAGCGCTTATTAGGGTAAAAAGACTCATACCTGACTTCGAATTAGTACTGTAGCTAAAGACTTAACTGCGCTGCTTGGCTTGGAACTGGCTGAGCTGTACTAGCCCTGACTCTCCAAAACCAACATATTGTAATTCTTCACTTCAATTTAGAACATAACAGCTTTTTTGGTTGGCTGTTTTAAGTCGCTGTCTGTGTAATTAGTTTTAAGTGGCTGTCCGTGTAATTGTGCTCCAAAACCAACATATTGTAATTCTTCACTTCAATTTAGAACATAACAGCTTTTTTGGTTGGCTGTTTTATGTGGCTGTCCGTGCAATTTTTTTAAGTGGCTGTCCGTGTAATTGTGTAACGGGGACAGATATCGGTAGGTGTCTCGCAAAACTCGATTAAAAAATCTGCTGAAAAGCGCATCGCATCACTTCCCAGCAGAGAGTATGTTTATTATTTTGAAACAACTACATGATTGTGTTGAGTTAACACGGGGCAATCCCACAAGTGTGTTCTTGTGAAGTTATGTGGCTGTGGAGAATCGACACAACGAGATGGTTGCAATACAGTTTTTAATTGGCCATTGATATATTCAAACTGTTGTGTCGGGCTGGTGTTACAGTCCCAAATCATCAGTTTTTCGCCATTGCTCGTCGCTGAGTTTCTATAATCAAGGCACTTGTTATAGTTCATTTTACTTCTCACTTTTCCATCGGTAGTGAATAGCCATTTCTGGTTTGCACCAGTGTGACAATCGTACAGTATGATGTCTTGACCATTGCTTGGATGGTACCCATTAATATCTAAACACTTATCGAATATCTTCAGTTCTACGTATTTTTCAATGCCCAGGTAGTTGTCATTCCAAGTATGTGGATCTGCGGCTTCAAGCCATCTTACCGTATTTTTCATATTACCTTTACCAGCACTATTCCAAGAGAATAAATAGTCTGAGTCATTAGGTAAACATAGATAGTTGTCTTGCCACGTATGCGGGTCTGCCAACTCGATGATCTGCGTACAGCGCATACCATCGATTGGGCCAGCAAAAGACCATTTCATGCCAATGTCTTCTGACGAGCAGAAGTAGTTGTCTTGCCAGGTATGTGGATCTGCGGGTTCGACTGTTTGTACGCAGTACATGCCATCCACTATACCAGATGACTTAAATGTAAATGACACACCACCAAGCGCTGTGTGTTGGTCCATGGCGTAGACACCGGTCAGCGCACTAATAGACAAACCTTGTTGATTACAATCTACTCCGTTCGCTTGTAATCTACCGTTTTGACATTCTTTGAATACAACTTGTCTTGATGTGCTTCCTGCTTGCAAGCTAACAGGAGTTGCACTGACGCCGACAGCGGTCATTTTATGTTGGTTTCGCAAAGCTTGTACATCAACCAGAGCAAGGAAGTCACTGCTATTCAACGATGCAAATGCAAGGCTGACTTTCATCTTCTTAACCGTGCTTGATAGGCTTACACTATTTCCTGATACCTGCAAAGGAGGATTCTTATGGTAGCCAACAGAAAATTTTAGTTGGTTATTCGGCGTTGCTGGGTTCACAGCCTGAACAAAAAAGCTCATGATTGGCTCGTGGCGGTTAGAATGATGGCCATACTTAATACGCTCCAGTTCATGAACGTCAACAGCCACTCCTACTCCTAAATTACCTTTATTGACCATAAACATCAAAGACTGTGCACCGTCATATGTTTTAACCTGATCTACGACGAGCTTTAACGTATCGTAGTCAATGTCTTTTATTAGGCTGTACACAATGTTTTTTGCAAGCTCTACGTTGTTTTCATTGACGCCATCGACCAATGCTTCTAATTGACCATGGTAGTGTGCGTTGGTCACAGCAACAGTCGCAAAGTGTTCAAGTGCAGCAAGCTTTTGTTGTTGGTCAGCGACAAATGTTCCCATGTTGTCTAAAGTGGCCATTTGCTGAGCGAGTGATATGGCTTTATCAGTAATAGCTGTGGAGTCAACACCAACCAAGTTAGTTGCATCATTCACAACGTTTGCACCATGTCTAAGTGTATCAATTGAAACATTTGTCACTGGGCTAGTAACATGCCTTACCACTTGTGCTACCTGTGTAACGGCACCGCCAACGGTTCCAATCGGGTCTGTAAAGAAGTCACCTATACTACCCCAGCCAAAAGCATTTACTTGGCTAGTCATGGCCATAGAGCCAGCCACCACGGAGGCGACCATTGCTGAATTTACGATCCCTTTTCGTGAACCCATAATTTACTCCAAATTTCTATTGTTTAATTACACGACGCTAAAAAGCATTAATACTGGCCTTTAATTCGTTTCGTAAATTACATCAATAAACTAAGCTCATCTATTACATTGTATTACAAGTGTGAATTATGTGTCATTTTTGTGACTATGGATTTTTAGGAAGGACAATAGAAAAGTGCTCGATTATCACCCTACTTTTTGGGCGAGATTGCTGCTCTTGGGTGCTGGATACTTTTATCTAGCTAGTAAATTTCTAAATGCTATGTAGAGAAATGATTTCTGATGTGATTTCCGCTAAAAAAGGTACGGGCGATGGAGGGTGTCTTCCAAAATTCTTGGCGAAAGCTGCATCTGGCCGTTGATGCAAATACACACCAAATTGTGGGTGCTGAGTTATCTACAATCTCCGTAGCTGATTCAGAAGTTCTGGGTGATTTACTCAGACCATTACGCAGGAAGATCAGCTCGGTCAAAGCGGATGGCGCTTATGATACCCGAGGGTGTTATGCTGAAGTGACAGCCAAAAAGACTGACGCAATGATCCCTCCAAGGTGTAACCCGCAGTTGTGGGAGGATGGACATGCTCGTAACAGCGCGGTCATTTTAACAAAGCATATAGGTAGCAGTGAGTGGAAAAAGTGTGTGAACTACCATCAACGTTCACTGGCGGAAACAGCAATGTATCGGTATAAACAGCTAATGGGTGACAAGCTGGTCAGTCGTGGATTCAATCAGCAGCACACTGAAGCGATGCTCAAAGTGAAAATGCTCAATAGAATGACTGGGCTAGGTATGCCTGAATATCAGGAAAACAGCTGAAATTGCAGTACTGCATCAGCTATCTGGATTTGATCAACAAGGCCACAAAAGGGGACAAGTATCGGGGGGACTCTGCTGTTTATAAAATTAATAATTCTTGGCTTGTTTATTTTTTGTGATTTTATATACTAATCTGACATCAATGACGACGATTTATGTTTAATGGTTGGACTATTGAAGGCTAGGGTAGATTGATGAGAAAGTTATTACTTTGGATTGCTGTGACTGGTACTATCGCAGCTGTAATAGAGCCGAAATTAAAAGACCATAGAATAACGTCAGCCTCACACTCAACGCAAGTCAAAACAGTAAAGTCAAATTTAAACCCTGAACAGACTCAAAAAGTATGCTTAGCCGCAATTGCTACAATGTTTAGCAAACCACTAAAAATAGTTCATGTCACTCATATTGCATACGATATAGTTTACTTGCAATATATCCGTGAAGAAGATAATAGTTTATGGCAGTACAAATGCTATCTTGAAGGGCCACGCGTGATTTGGGGGTCTGTCGGAAACGATACTTCTGGTCGGTGGAGAACCAGTAAATATGATCCAATAGTCACTTGGGCTATAGAGGGTAATAAGTTAACCATTAAAGATCGAATCTCCGAAACCTCAGAAAACGTTAGAACTTTTTCGTTTTGAATTGGCTTTATCGAATCATTAATATGCATGAATCAAAGAAACCTATTCAAAGTTGCGACTTTCCTCAACAGAAAGGGTAAACGTATCAGTGGGTGCCTCCGAAGATTCATAGTTTGTCAGGTGAGTTCGGGTCATTGAGCCCTTGTGGGTGTTGTTATCCTCTGACAACCGCTTATCTGTTTGCCAAAGTACGATGAAAAAAGGTCCAACCCTGCGTGCGCAAAACTCTACGAAGGCACGGTCGTTAAAGACCGAGTGGGTGTATTAATTTTAGAGTGTACAGGCTTGGAACTCATTAGGGGCACAGGATAACCAGTCAAGCCCGGATATATGTCTTCCTAAATTATAAGTGGCTTTTTTGAATGTATATTTTTGCTAGATATCTTGATTTTCATAAGCTAGCATGTAGTTGATTTTTAATAAGAAGGATTTCATCGATGAGTGATTCTGTTTTGGTTTTTTTTAGCCACTCTTCTGCAGATAAAGAAGATTATGTAGAGCCATTAGTAAATGACTTACAAAAAAGCTATATTAGTAGTGGGTGTCTCCCATAACTTCCCATAACTTCGCGGGATTAGTTGACCACTACAGGTGTCTTCCAAAATTGGTGAACTAAACCAACTTTCAGTTGTTGTAGTGCCAAATAATACTGAGCCGTAGCACTGGGACCCATGCCGCCAATAACACCAAAGGTATGCATGATGAACTTTTGCAATTTAATGATTATAGATTTCTGGGATTATAGGTTGAAAACGAGATAAAGCTATTACAGCACAGCTACAGTAATCACCAGGTTGGCACAAAGGTGGGTAAAACTCATCAACAGGTCAACCCATTCAAACCAATTCACCTCTTATCACCGCCAAGCCAAACTAAACATTGATGCCTTATGAGCTGATATTTTCAATAACAGGCAAACCTGTGAACTCAGCAAATTCTCGAGCCGTCGTAACCGCATCTCGCTGATGTTTCGAGTTGCTAATAGCCACCTGGAGACCTTCTCGTGTAACCAAAACAACGGAATAAGGCCGAGTGGAAGCTCCGCTACTGACGACTCTAAACCCGCGGGCGCCGGCCAATTCATAGCGACGCTTAAATATAGGCATTAGCGCTGATGCCTTAAGTTCAAGCATTTGCTCCGCAAGGTCTACTCGCACCCGATAATTACCAAAAGTTGCATGCCAGCCAATGCCTGCAATGATACCAATTGCCCAAAACGGCAAACTTTTTTCACCCGCAGCAAAGTAAATATTTAACAAGCCAACGAATAGAATGATTGCACCTAAAGGTTTCAACAAAAAGCTAACTATGGCCGACTTTTGGTAAGTAGCTAAATGTGGAGTGTGCTTTTTAAAAATCACAGTTTCCCCCCTAGCTGTACCAAGCCTGCCATTGCAGAAAACACCAAAGCCGGGATCAAGAGCTTTAACTTATCTTGTAGCGACCAGACCGGTACAATGTGATCAGAGAGTGGCGCAAACGATTGACCAGGAGTCATCTCATTATCTTCAACTGGTATCCAGGGTATTTTGTTTGGCCATGCTGTAATTTGTTCAAGCGTATTGGCGTTAAACTGAAACTTCAGCAATGCAAGAAAAGCATGTGCCTCGCTGGGTTTATCAAAATGAAGTACCTGCCCCATCAGATTAACGCGTCGGCCGTCTTTTTGCCCGTCCTTTGTCATCACAACTTCTATATCCTCAATCTTAGCTTGCTGAGTAAGCTGCGCTGAGCGCCACAATAAGCGGGCCTGCCGTCGAAAAGTACCACTTTTGTGATCGACGACAATACAGTTTGAATGGCTAAACAAAATGATTGTGAGTGGCGTGGCCAAGAACAGTGAGACGATGTGAAATACCTCACCTATAAACAAGGTAAGGCAAAACGCAAACAAACTAACAAGCAAAAAAAGTATAGCCAAAAGCCTGACCAATACGGCCTTATTTGTGTTGAAGCTAATCGAGCCATTCCCGTGAAGGCGAACAACCTTTTTAACCTGCTCTGGTAATTGTTGGTAACTATAGATTATTGAATTTTCCATTTCTGTTGCTCCCAATTCTCCAATTTTACGTTGCAGCTAATATTCACTATCTCTTGTTAGCAGATTTTATATGGTGGCTTTGCTCATGTAATTAGTTGGCTCTTTTACTTTTGAAAAACCAAATTTTTCATATAACCCATGAGCGCCACTGGTATTTAATAGCCAATTTACGCTTTTTAAATCAGGATAATTCAATACGGCTTCCATTAGCTGAGTGCCAATTCCATTACCTTGATATTTTTCAAAAACAATAACATCCATTAGGTAAGCAAACGTAACTGTATCTGAAACCACTCTAGCAAAAGCGACCTGTTCACCGTTTATATATATTCCAAAGCATATTGAACTCTCAATAGAAGCCTTTGTTTGCTCTATTGTGCGACCTTTCCCCCAATACGATCTATTAGAAATATAGTCATGGATTTTAACCACATCTAACTTACTTTTATCGAGCGATACAACTCTGCTATTACTCAACTTGAAAACTCCATTAACCCCTAACATCTGAAACTGAGAAATCCCCAGATACTCATATTTAAAATCAATGTGATAGACACGCACGGCACTGTATGATCTAATTTATTTTGCCAAAAAAATTAAAGACGCCTATTCCAAGTTGCAACTTTACTCTGTAACTCCACAGAACGGGTACACATAGTAGTGGGTGTCTCCCAAAATTCCTCGAGAATTAGAGTCCTTTCGTTAAATGATATTGCCATTGTTAAACTCCCACTTTACAACCTTATTCCGTATATGCCCCAAAAATCCAAAACCATTCTCCCACTCACTTAATGAAATAACCTTTACATCTAGCAACCTCACTGCAAGATTGTTCTTAATAGAAGCTACCAAGTACTTCCTATCTGGTAATTCAACAGACTCAAAATAATCAGACACAATGATAACGTCCAAATCACTCCATGCGTTAAAGTTTCCTTTAATATAAGAACCAAATAAATAAAACTCGAAAATATCAATTTTTTCAGATAGACAATCCAAGAACATGTTCAAAGATTTATCCCTGTCAACCGGTAATTTACTCATCATGTCACCATTAGTTGGAGGAGAGCTAACGCCCGATTAACGGGTAAAAAATTGTGGGCTAAAATTGAGCGAAGCGAATAGCCCGCAAGTTTTTTATCCCTGTTTAATTGCTTGTTATGCGTTGACACACTGCTTTCAAAGCGCTTGCGCCTGCACTAGCTAGCTAAACTTTTATTTATAAAAACACTCACCAAACTCAAAATTGCAAAGAAGCGTTCGACTGGTGAATGACCTTTCTGGTCACAGCTTAAATTGAAAAACGAACAGCCAAGACCAACTAAAAACTTAATTACGCCACTGTACCTAAAAGCTGATTTGAAGAAAAGACTTGAAGTAAAAACTGCATTAAAGACAGCGATTTAAAGTGACGCATAACACCTTACTAATGGGCGCATAAATGCTTGGCTAAAATTAGCGACGAAGGAGCACAAGCCAAGCGTTTTGCGTCCTTTTGAGTAACTTGTTAGCAGTACATTAGTCGCCGACAAAAATTACGTTTTTACCATTACTTTCAGCTGATTCCAAAACAGAGATAAACTCTGAAAATAGATCCGCACTATTACCGTACTGTGGAGCAACAGAGTTAAGTATATCTATTAAATTTTGAAGCCCTGATGAGAATTTGGTATCGGAATATTGATCTATGACTAAGCCAGTTTTAGCTTTAAATATCTCGAACGCTTCATTGAATAATGACCATCTCTCTGAATCAATTGCGTAAATCCATTCCTTTGGTTGGCCATTTTCCATTATGTGTAAATCTAGTGCCATATTTCCTGTACTGCTAACGCCCTGTTATGGGGCGGATTAAGCTTGGCTAAAATTAGCGAAGAATGAGCGCCAGCCAAGCATTAAGGCGTCCCTTCCATAAACAGTTTGTTATGTGACGTTAGGCCACTGAAACCACCATTGGGATCGAATTCGTGGCAACATATTCTGAACCACATGCTTCATCCCAATGATAATGTTCACCCGACGCTGAATCCAAATCAAAGTCAAAAAATGAAGCAAAAACTTCTATGCTCTTCAAACCTCCTCTGATCGTGACGCCGCCTTCCTCTCGAAATGTTGCACAAGCGGGTCCCGAGCATACTTGCACCTTTAACTCAGGTTCAAGACTATCGTATGACATAGAACAACCCGAGCAATCAAATGTAAACACATAAACTTGCCCATCTTCGGCTTTTTCAAGTGTACGCTTAATTTCAGCCAACTCCGACACTGTCCCTGATATTTCTAATTCATCTATAGCTCGAAATAGCTTCATTTTAACTCAGTCATATAACGCCTAAATAAGCGGCGTATAAACGTTTGGCCATAATCAGCGAGGAACGAGCGCCAGCCAAACTTTAAACGTCCGTTCTTGATTTACTTGTTATACAACGACTGAATCGGAACTTAATAACTTCAAACCAACTATACCGATGACAATTAACCCTATACATGCAATACGCTTAATATCCGCTACTTCGTTAAACCAAACTATTCCAACAATTGCCACACCTACAGCGCCAATACCAGTCCAAACTGCATAGGCATTGCCCATTGGAATAGTTTTTAAAGCATAGGAAAGACAACCAAAACTGATCCACATGGCTGTTATTGTTATTACAGAAGGCCACAATTTAGTAAATCCTTCGGTATGTTTAAGGCCAACTGCCCATACGATCTCAAACAAGCCAGCTATGACTAACACTATCCAGCCCACTCAAAACTCTCCTTAGTTGTATAACGCCTTAATAAACGGCGAAAAATAGCAGGCTAAACTAAGCGAAGGATGAGCGCAAGCCTGCTGTTTTGCGTCCATTGTTTAAATAATTTGTTAGGTGAATTAGTCACCATAGAACAACAAGCTAGTTTCTTGTTTAATTGCTAATTCCGCTGCATTAGCTAATTTATCTAGAGTTGATATGATTTCATTCTTATCCAATGAAGCCAAACCTTCCTCAATAGTTTCGTATCTCACAACTGATTTTGACATAAGAGACAGAGTTTCTTTAGCAAAATCAATCGTATTTCTTAAACGCTGACAATCTTCAATAGCGTACTTCGTTTTCCCAGATTCATCGAAGTTTTGCCCTCCAACATTAATGATTGGTAGCAAGTATTCTTGAATTTCAACAGATGGAAAGTACCAACTATCTTGACCTTCCTTAGTATTAGCAATATTCCACGAAATCAAAGATTCACCTAACGCCTTGTTAAGGTGTGAGGCACGCAATACCGAAGCCTCCGCATAATACCTTAACCACTAAAATCAACGCATAGTAAAAATGCCACGCGTGCCGAATCACTCTTGAACAATTTGTTAGCTGGTTGTTTCCACAACATCGAAAGCTACCAAGTTGAAACTTGTCGCCTGAATAAACCACTCATGCCAAGGCATCGTTTCCTTAAAGCCATCAAAGTGGAATGTACTCCCATCAAACTTCGCATTCATGATTTCGTCAATCGGGTACTCTGGAGTTTTGTGACTGACGGATGCCACATCATTCAACCAAGTGAGGCTTTTTTCATTCGACGCGTTATATAGAGTCATCACCCCATTTTGAACAATTAGATCCTTTCCATTGGAACCTGGATGCTCTTTGCTGATGAAAATACCACTGAGAACGATGGTGATCTTGGAGTCACTTCTGGAAACATCATTGATAGATGCATCATGAAAGCTCATCTTCTCAAAGTCGGTATTAATTTCCATATGCCCTCCTGCCAGCTAACGCCTCGCTTAACCGGCGCAAAATAGCAGGCTAAAATTAGCGACGAAGGAGCGCAAGCCTGCTGTTTTGCGTCCTTTGGTTAAAGCGTTTGTTAGTACTCATTTTGTACGATACCAGTAAAGCAGAGCCGATATACTACCGACAATAGCGGTTGGTATAAACATAATTACCATTGTAAAATCTAAATCTTGAAAACCAAAACCGAACACAATGCCCAAACATATTGCAGCAACAAAACTGCATGCAACTATTGAGAATAAAAACGAAACCATAACTCTTAGGAAATAATTTATTTCACTCATTTCGATAGAGCGCCTGAAAATATAAAAACCTAAAGTAAACGCTAATATTGCTACTGGCACACCAAAAACTAGTGTTTTAACGAAGAATTTTAAGCTATATAAAAGCCCATTTCCGTCATTAAAATTCAATATCGGTACAACAACTAAGAATATAAATAAATACACATATATGATTGAGCTAATGTATTTAAATTTATCGATCATAATTGCCTTTGAGTACTAACAATTTATTCTACCTCAAAATGTCGGAACATAAACCGACAAAACGGGCTGTATTACATGTCCTCATAGTCCCACGGAACAAACTCAAAGTAAACAATCGGTTGCAACCTGCAAAAACACATTTGTGTAAAAATTGGACAAAACGGTACGTAATAATGTTATTGGACAACAACCAAAACACTGTCTATACATCCAGTACCAACCTTACCAAATGGAACGTTTATGAAATCACCTTTTCTACTCATGCTGCAAGAGCAGATGTACCTACGACGTTATGCCAAACGCACCATTGAAGCGTACCTAAAATGGATTGCTGCATTTATTCGCTTTAACAATATGCGACACCCTACAACTATGGGGGATAAAGAAGTTGAACTATTTCTTAACCACCTGGTAAATGAACAAAATGTTGCTCAAGGCACACAAGCTCAGGCATTAAACGCCTTATGTTTTTTGTATAAAGAGATACTTAAAAAGCCATTGTCCTTGCGACTAAACTTTACCAAAAGCCAACGTCCTCGCAAGTTACCGGTTGTATTAACAAAAGAAGAAGTTAGTTCATTACTTACTATGTGTAGCGCTCGCCATTACCTGTCATGCGCCCTGCTTTATGGCAGTGGCCTAAGGTTGATGGAGACAATGAGGCTTCGGGTTAAAGATATCGATTTTGATTATCTCTGTCTTCGAATATGGGACGGTAAAGGCGGTAAAAACAGAGTTGTGACGCTGGCTAAAGAGTTAATTCCCCTACTAAGAAGCCAAATCCTCCAGGTAGAAAATTATCTGCAACTTGACCTGAAAACCCTCAGTACTGTGGCGTATGGTTACCCCACAGACTAAGACACAAATACAATGGTCACGAGAAGCAGTTGATGTGGCAGTATTTATTTCCTTCTCACAAGCTAAGTACAGACCCAGAAACAAAACAACTCAGACGGCACCACATTGATGAGAAGCAGGTTCAAAGAGCAGTAAAAAAAGCAGCGTATTTAGCTGGGATCACTAAGCAGGTAACACCACATACATTACGGCACTCTTTTGCGACACATCTGCTGCAAAATGGCGCTGATATAAGAACAATACAAACTCAACTTGGTCATAGTGACGTCCGGACAACACAAATTTACACGCATATTATCCAGCAAGGAGGCCAAGGAGTGGTAAGTCCAATTTCTCACCTCCCGCAACGAATTAAATAACAGACAATAGAAAACCGCCTCAATCTCTTAAGGCGGTTTTCAAAAGTCTAAGTCGGGGATTAGCCCGACCTACAACATGAGGCCAAACGCACTATTAAAGCGTACTTAAAATGGATTGCTGCATTTATTCGCTTTATCAATTTGCGACACACGACAGCTACAGGCTATGGCGATATAGAGCTAACTCGAAAACACCCGATGAACAAACCTAAGGGTGAAACTCGCCAACCCCATCTGCCGATTATGCATGAATCCCAGTCAATAAACCTGGTTGGCATTCAACTACAAGGTTAATTGTTAACGCTTAACCACCGTTTTCCTCTGGTTTTAACGGTTGCTGATAACTGGGGCGATCAGGAATAGGAGAACCTGTGCCACCGCCATGTCCACTAACAGCTCGTTGCTGCCGCTCCGTCAGTTGTTTCATATCTTTCATTTCTAAACTAATTTGCGATTGTCAGAACTAATATACCCTCCGCAATATGCACGAGCGATCGCATCGGGCTATGTAAGTTACTTCTTACTGGGTAGATTTCATACTAACAATGCGAAGTTACATTGCAACCGTATTATGTAAAGAGGTCAAAAACGGTTCAGCTACAAGGATTGAAGAGCAAACTAACTAATTGAAAAGATTAGGCAAGCTCAATCAATAGACTTGAAGCAGACACAGAACATAGATGTAAGTGTTCTCCTATTGCCCTGCTCAAAGCACAGATCAGTTTATTTATTAATTTGCAACAGCATTTCATTTACCCCATCAGGGCATTGAATGAGCCACAACACGCAGCTCTGCCTGCTCTCTGACTTATCGCCCGATCACAGACACAAAAAAACCGCTCGTCCTAAAACGAGCGGTTTTCATCATTTGCCAGCCCTGTAATTACAAGGCTTACAAACCAATCTTACTCAGCATAAGTCTCTACAGCTGGGCAAGAACAAATAAGATTACGGTCGCCGTATACGTCGTCGATACGGGTTACCGTTGGCCAGAACTTGTCTTTCGCTACTGATGCAACCGGGAAGGCTGCGTAGAAGCGGTCGTAGGCGCGGTCCCACTCGTTGCCCAGTACGTCTGCCTGGGTGTGTGGTGCGAACACCAGCGGGTTGTTCTCTACTGACCATTCGCCGTTTTCTACTTTGGCGATTTCAGCGCGGATAGAGATCATGGCTTCGATGAAGCGGTCGATTTCTACCTTAGACTCAGATTCCGTTGGCTCGATCATCAGTGTGCCAGCAACCGGGAATGACATAGTCGGCGCGTGGAAACCGTAGTCCATCAGGCGCTTAGCAACGTCCATTTCTGTGATGCCAGAGGCTTCTTTCAGTGGGCGCAGGTCGATAATACACTCGTGGGCAACGCGGTCGTTGCGGCCACGGTAAAGTACCGGGTAGTGCTTGCTCAGTTGCTCTGTCAGGTAGTTGGCGTTTACGATGGCCATTTCAGTGGCCTGCTTCAGGCCTTCGCTGCCCATCATGGCAATGTACGCCCATGAGATTGGCAGGATGGCTGCTGAGCCGTAAGGTGCCGCAGAAACTGCGCCGTTACCTTCGTTGGTGCCTGCTACTTTGATCACGCTGTGGTTAGGCATGAATGGCGCAAGGTGTGATTTAACACCGATAGGACCAACACCCGGGCCACCACCGCCGTGCGGGATACAGAATGTTTTGTGCAGGTTCAGGTGCGATACGTCAGAACCGATTGAGCCCGGGCTGGTTACGCCAACCTGTGCGTTCATGTTCGCGCCGTCCATGTAAACCTGGCCGCCGTGCTGGTGAACGATGTCACACACTTCACGGATGGCTTCTTCGTATACACCGTGGGTAGACGGGTAGGTAACCATGATACAAGACAGGTTCTCAGATACGTCTTCTGCCTTCGCGCGCAGGTCGTCCAGGTCGATGTTACCGTCGCTGTCACAGCCAACCACAACTACTTTCATGCTGGCCATTTGCGCCGACGCCGGGTTAGTACCGTGCGCAGAGCTTGGGATCAGACACACGTTACGGTGACCTTCGCCGCGTGACTCGTGGTATTTACGAATCGCGATAAGACCCGCGTATTCACCCTGTGCACCTGAGTTAGGTTGCAGTGATACTGCGTCGTAACCTGTGATGTTAACCAGCCAGTCGTGCAGCTCAGTCATCATCACCTGATAACCCTGTGCCTGCTCTAACGGGCAGAACGGGTGCAGTTCAGCGAACTCAGGCCAGGTGACCGGGATCATCTCAGCGGTCGCGTTCAGCTTCATGGTACAAGAACCCAGTGAGATCATAGAGTGGTTCAGCGCCAAATCTTTGTTCTCAAGACGCTTGATGTAACGCAGCATCTCGGTTTCGCTGTGGTAGCTGTTGAAGTTGTCGTGCGTCAGTACTTCGTCATCACGTACCAGACTCGCCGGAATACCTGAGATGCCATTTGCTGCAACTTCGCTGTCCAGTGCTGCTACATCTAAGCCGTGGCCTTCGCCCAGGATGATGTCGAACAGTTCAGCGATGTCACCGCGAGTCGTCGTTTCGTTCAGCGCAATCGAGTACTCGCCAGCGTGGTTGATGGCAAAGTTGACTTCGTTTGCAACGGCGCGCGCGACTACTGCGTCTTTGTCTGCGTCGTCAGCAACCACTGTGATGGTGTCAAACCAGGTGTCGTGCTTCAGTGCCACGCCTTTGGCTTTCAGGCCGGTTGCCAGAATGCTGGCGAAACGGTTAATGCGCTCGGCAATGGTTTTCAGGCCCTGTGGACCGTGGTACACCGCATAGAATGCAGCCATGTTGGCCAGCAGTACCTGCGCTGTACAAATGTTTGAGTTGGCTTTTTCGCGGCGGATGTGCTGCTCGCGTGTTTGCATTGCCATACGCAGTGCGTCGTTACCTAAACGGTCTTTTGATACACCAATGATACGCCCTGGCAGTGAACGCTTGTAGGCATCGCGTGTTGCGAAGAACGCAGCGTGTGGACCACCGTAACCCATAGGAACACCAAAACGCTGTGCAGAGCCCAGTACCACATCTGCGCCCAGTTTACCTGGTGCTTTCAGCAGCATTAAGCTCATGATGTCAGCAGCCACACAGGCAATCGCTTTTTTGCTTTGTACTTGTGCGATGATGTCTGTGATGTCGACCACTTCACCTGATGTGGTTGGATACTGGAACAGAGCACCGAAGATCTCGTGGTTTGCCGCTTCGCTTGCCGGGCCTACTACCACTTCAAAACCAAACTGCTCGGCACGGGTTGTGACGACGTCGATGGTTTGTGTGTGTACGTCTTCTGCAATGAAGAACAGGTTCGCTTTTTTCGCTTTAGAAACGCGCTTAGCCAGTGCCATAGCTTCGGCTGCTGCGGTTGATTCGTCAAGCAGTGACGCACTGGCCAGGTCCAGGCCGGTGATGTCCATGGTCATAGTCTGGAAGTTAAGCAAAGACTCAAGACGGCCTTGTGCAATCTCTGGCTGATACGGCGTGTAAGCTGTATACCAGCCTGGGTTTTCCAGTACGTTACGCAAGATAACGTTAGGCACGTGTGTCGGGTGGTAACCCTGACCGATGTAAGATTTGAAGACCTTGTTTTTGCTTGCTACAGATTTCAGGTAGCTCAGCGTTTCTACTTCGGTACGGCTTTCACCAATTTGCAGGCCTTGCTCTAAACGGATTGAGCTAGGTACTGTCTGACCGATCAGCTCTTCAACACTCGATACTCCAAGCGCAGCAAGCATGTCACTCACCTGAGCCGGGCTCGGGCCGATATGGCGACGAATAAAGTCTTGCTTTTGCTCTAGTTGTTCAAGAGATTTGGCGTTTGACATGTGTCCAGATTCCTATGATCCAAGTAAAAATGGGGGTGTCACTGTTGCTCGACGACCTGCACCTTGATGCACAGTGCGACGAAAATACCTTGGTAACAGTCACAGAGTTTAACGGTGTTGCCACGCCTCACACTGGGCGCAACTATAAAAGCCCCACGCAGGGGCTTTTATAGTATCTACAACGAATTAGTCTTCGTCGATGTTGGCTGCGTAGCCTTCTGCGTCAAGCAGGTTTTCAAGTTCGCTTTCATCAGACGCTTTAACACGGAACAACCAGCCGTCACCGTAAGGGTCGTTGTTGACTGATTCCGGAGAGTCTTCAAGCTCTTCGTTGATAGCCACAATCTCGCCGCCGATTGGCGCGTAGATGTCAGAAGCGGCTTTAACAGACTCAGCAACCGCGCAGTCTTCACCAGCGTCAACTTCGTCACCTACGTCAGGCAGGTCAACGAATACCATGTCACCCAAAAGTTCCTGCGCATGCTCAGTGATGCCGACAGTGTAAGTGCCGTCGCCTTCAGCGCGAACCCACTCGTGAGACGTTGCGTACTTTAACTCGCTAGGAATGTTGCTCATTTTATTGTTCCTTTGGTCGATTTATGTGGGCCATCGCCCGTTATTCTATTGTGCTCTGTGCGTTACAGAACCGACTTACCATTGCGTACAAAGCAAGGTTTAACCACTTTAACGTCTACCAGCTTTTTGCGCATTTCAACCTGAGCTGTGTCACCCGTAGAGCGAGGTACACGGGCCAAAGCTACGCTAAAGCCTAACGTTGGCGAGAATGTACCAGAAGTGATAACACCTTCGCCACCTTCTACGATAACTTTAGAGCCACCGCGCAGCACGCCTTTGCTCTCAAGTACCAGGCCAACCAGCTTGTCAGTGCTCTTGTCAGCACGTTGCTGCTCAATCACTTTACGACCGATAAAGTCACGCTCTGCCGGCTCCCACGCAATGGTCCACGCCATGTTAGCAGCCAGTGGAGAAACGCTTTCATCCATATCTGAGCCGTAAAGGTTCATGCCCGCTTCTAAACGTAGCGTATCACGTGCACCTAGGCCAGCCGGACTCACGCCCGCGTCTAATAATTTTTGCCACAGTTGCGCTGCGTCATCGTTGTGTACCACGATTTCGTAGCCGTCTTCCCCTGTGTAGCCCGTGGTGGCAATGAACAGCTCTTCGGCTTGTACGCCAAAGAACGGCTTCATGCCCTCTACTGCAGCGTTTTGTGCATCGCTCAGGATAATGGCTGTTTTAGCTTTGGCATTTGGACCCTGCACCGCAATCATCGCGTATTCAGGACGCTCTGTGATAGCCACATCAAAGTCGGCTGCAACCGCGTTCATGTGTGCTAAGTCTTTTTCGCGCGTTGCAGAGTTTACAACCAGACGGTACTCCGTTTCTGTGAAGAAGTAGATGATCAAATCATCAATCACACCGCCCTGCTCGTTCAGCATGCCTGTGTAAAGTGCTTTACCTGCTACTTTCAGTTTTGCCACATCGTTGGCAACCAGCTTGCGCAGGAATGCCTGAGCATCCGCACCTTTTACATCGACTATGGTCATGTGAGACACATCAAACATACCTGCGTCTTGACGCACGGCGTTGTGCTCTTCGATTTGCGAGCCATAGTTGATTGGCATTTCCCAACCGTGGAAATCGACCATTTTCGCGCCAGCTTCTAGGTGCTTGGCATGCAGTACTGTTTTAGAAGTCATACTCTTCCTTCACTTTATTGTCATCACCCATCCGGTTTCTTCCGGATGCGTGTTCACCGATGCGACACCGGTGAGTGGGGTTAATTTGGTGCGTGTTCGTCTGAGTGAGCAAAACCCTGCTCAGCCAGTCGGGCTTGCCACAGGCTCAGTGTGTCTTGTTGTGCGATCAGCTGATACTGCTGTTGATCCTGCTGGACCAAAGTGGTGACGAACACCTCGCCACTTTGTTTACCATAGCAGGCCTGCAGGTCGGAAATTTGCAGACCCGGCGTCAGTGAAAAGCTGCTCAGCACTGTCTCAAGCGCAGCCTCACCGCTCAGTTGCGTAATGGCTAAGTCGCTGCGACGCACTAATTCAATGTCATAGTCGCTGTCGTGTTTGCTTACCAGCGCAGTGAGTGCTTGTGCAGCGTCTTCACTCAGCACAAAACGGTAAGCTGTTTCGCTGAAGTAATACACAGCAAAAGACTGGCCGCCTGCCAGCAGACCCTGTACACCCAGCCCGGGTGCCATCAGTTTGTTGAGGTTCAGCCCCAGCTCCTGATTTAGAAAAGGTGTGGTTTCAAATCCGCTGAAATCCAGTACAACCAGATCCTGTGGCGAGAAAATGCGATTTTCCGCCGCCACCGTACCTAAACGGTGCTTAGCGAAGATGATTGGCGTGCTCATCATGCGACTATCCTGATGAAATTAAGATGCCCAAAAGTATAGGGATCCGCTATCGCAACAACAAATTGTATTTATTTATCGTTTGATAAATAATATTAATGTATTTGGGTTTTATAAATTGATTTTATTAATATGAAAAACTTATCGATTGATGGTCTGCGCACTCTGGTAACTGTGGTTGAAGTGGGTGGTTTTGCCAAAGCTGGCGAGCTGCTGGGCCTGTCTCAGCCGGCGGTGAGCTTGCAGATAAAACGCCTTGAAGAGCAGCTGGGCTGTAAACTGTTTAAAAAGCAGGGCCAGCGACAGGTGCTCAACCAGTATGGCGAGCTGCTGCTGCCTCAGGCTAAGCAAATGCTGCAATTCAACGATGGGATCATTCAGCAATTTACTTCAGAGAGCGTTACCGGCCGGGTGCGTCTGGGTATTCCCAGTGAGTTTGCCGCGCGCATCCTGCCCGCCATCATCGGCGACTTTGTATCTTTATATCCGGACGTGGCGCTGGAAGTGAAATCCCGGCTCAGTAAACATCTATTGTCGGTCTCAAGGCAGGATCAGTTCGACTTGGTGCTGGCACTGAATGAAGATTTGAATTCCTCAAATTATCCGGTGTTTATGCAGGACCAGCTGGTATGGGTGGGCGACCTGTCTCTGGCGCAACAACAGATTGTCACACTGGTCACAGCGCCGGAGGGCTGCATTTATCGTCGCCGTGCCATCGAGGCGCTACAACAAGCCGGGCTGCAATACCGTATTGTGTATAGTAACGCCGATTTAACGGGGCTGACGGCCGCGCTTAAAGAAGGCCTGGGCATTACGGTGCTGGCTAAAAGTACCGTGCCGGCTACGCTCAGTTACCAGGCCCAGACAGCATTTTTGCCCGAACTGGGCCAGATTGGGATCAGCCTGGTGAAAAACACTCAGGAATCTGCGCACGCGGTGAATAAGCTGGCCGAGTTTATTGCACTGCGCTTGGGGTAAGCACTGCTTTTGAGAACTGCTGGATGACAGGTGGCGTATATGGGAATGGGTGTTATTGGTATCACTCCTGAGTCGCCTGTTAGCAGATCCCGCATCAAGTGCAGGATGACTAGCGGTGAGTGCAGGGCCATCGGCAGCAAACAGGGAACTACTCGAAGCTGACTGAAGGGTCCTCTCCCCTGGCAGTCACTTATTTATATTTGGGGAAGAAGTGCAGTGCCAGACCAACGTTACCATACATACCAGTCTCTGTCGTAGAGATAGGCTCAAACATAAAATCGTCACTCATATAAAAGTAAATGCTCTTGCCCCAAATAGCTCCTGTCTCCCCTTCACCTCGAGCGCAAGTCACTACACTGGAGCATGTTTTGGGATCATAGGTCTTCAGCATCAAATTAGAGCTGCTGTAGTGCCAGTATAAAGACAGCGCTTCACTGTAATTTCGGCTCTTTTTTACAGCTGCATCAAGCTTTTTATCTCCCTTACGCGTATATTTATTTTTGGGCTCAACATGCTTATGCTTTTCTGGCTCCTTGTATTCCAGTCTCTGTTTAACGAATTCCTGTGTGGCACTGTTCAGATGACGCCTGTGAATAAAAAAGACTTGGATATTGCGCTCGTCGCCGGATAGCTTTTTCTTGAAAAACAAAATACTGTCAAATTTATCGCTTCCAATATCAAAGCTGCGTGTGCCTTTCGTTGAGGGCGTGATCACAGAAAAGAAAGCGTAAGACGGATAGTTCTGCTCAAGCTGTGCCTGAAACTCATAGAGATGCTTCCCGTTCGATTTCATTTTGCCAAAATTAATGTGTGTCGCAACGTAATCCCGGATATTTTGATTGATATTCGCTTCACAGACTTGCTGGATCCGCAAGCTGGTTTTTTCAGTCAGAGCCTGTATGCCTTTGTCTGCGTAACGCAATTCATCATAAACCACAGACGGCAGTATCAGTGAATCACGATATTTCAGGTCATATATGGTGTTTGTACTGCCCATGTAGTCCAGTGTGTCGTCAAGGTATTGCCTTATAAGCAGGTTCCGCTCACGACACTTCATGTCTGAGTGGATAACACTCTGCATGTTTTCATACAGTACCCGGCCGATTCTGATAAAAGCGCCGAGATTGGTAAAAAACTGCAGGAAGAACAGATTCATTGCAAATTCTTCATGCCTGGTAATGGTGCCATGACACTCAATCAGAGGCTCAATGACTTCATGCATGAGGTCTTTGGTATAGTTCTTTTTCTCAACAAGCGGGTAAAGTAAATTAGAGACCACACCAAGGTTTCTTGCGATTTCTATTTTGTTTAGTAAATCCTGACAGGCTGTCTGGCTTTTGTCTTCCAAATTATTGAACTTGTATAGATCTCTACTGATGCTGTGGATCCCCCGCATCAGGTCATTAAACCGCAGAACTTCCTGATAAGTATGATAGTTGGCAATTAACTGTACCAGTTTTTGCTGATTTTTGAGCATAGCAAAGTGGAGATCATCCAGCTTATTCAGCGCCTCACTCAGCTTTTCGCTTTCCGTTACTTCGTTGTCAAAAATACTCGAAAACAAAAAGCTAAATAACACGGCTCCCCCCATACCAAAACCATATCTCAAACGATTTTTAGGCAGAGCTTTGCTATATGCCTGCGCTCCTTCCAATATGGGAAGCATAGTGTTCTTTGAACGCACCCCGGTATAGGTGCCCACTGCGGCTCTGACCAGACCATCCACCAGTTTTTGCTGGTTTTCTTCTACTTTGGTTTTTGTCTCTGACATATCTGCTCCTGGACGACTTAATTCGGCGATACTGTTTACTGCGATGCTAGCTACTCTGACGCATTACTATACAAATCAAAATAGTTACATGGTTAAATTGTTGATATTATTAACTAACCCACACCAAAAAGATATTTCACTTGCTTACATGCCTCTTTTCACGTCATTACAAAAAATGATGGGGGTAAGTTCAGAGATTGGCGGGTAATGGTGCCTGCGAGTTGCCTGTATGCGGTTCCCGCATCAAGTGCAGGATGACTGAGGGTGGTGCTGGATAACTGGGAATGAATACGAGATAACGCGTGTAGAGCTTCATAACCGAGTGATTAATCTGCCAGATTTAAAAGGGCTGCTTGTTTGGCACAAAGCAGCCCTTCAGTAATGGTTATTCGCCGATGGCTTGTTGTACAAACAGGTCTTTGATCGGGCCGAGGTTATCTACCACATTCAAACCCACACCTCGTACTAACTTTTTCAGTGGGTGACTGCCGCTGAACAGCTCTTTTAAACCCTGCATCATGGCAATGTGTTTTTGCGCATCGAGTTTGCGGGTGCGTTCGTACTCTCGTAGTGTACTGTGAGAGGCAAACTCCTCGTTGTCTTCGCTGAGTGCGTTGATCAGATGTGCGGCATCTTTTAGGCCCAGGTTCATTCCCAGTCCCGCAAGCGGGTGGATGGTGTGCGCGGCATCGCCCATTAACACCACTTTACCGGTCAGCCACTGCTGTGCGTAACGCATGGTCAGCGGGAATACCGCTCGCTCGCCCTGCACCGTGCACAAACCACACTGCAGGTCGCTGGCCGCGCTCAAGGCTTTATTGAAGCTTTGCTCATCCATGGCCATCAGCTCGCGGGCATGTTCAGGTGCGGTGGACCAGACGATTGACTGGGTGTGGGGGTCAGACAAAGGCAACAACGCCAGCGGACCATTCGGCAGGAACACCTGACGCGCTGTGGCATCGTGCGGTTGCTCGGTTTTGATGGTGGCCACAATGGCGTGGTGGTCATAATCCCAGAAGCTGATCGGCAAGTTAAACTGGCTGCGTACCCCTGAGTTGGCACCGTCTGCTGCAACAAGCAATTTGGCCATCACGGGCGTGCCCTGCTCCAGCGTGATAAGCACATCGCTGTCGGTCTGGTGGATAGACTGATATCGGCTGCCAAACAGTAAACTCGCCTGGCTGTGCTGTTGTAAGGCCTGATATAAAGCAAAACGAATGGCGTCGTTTTCGATAATATGGCCCAGTTCAGGCAAGGCAAGCTGCTGTGCGTTAAACTGAATGCGGCCAAAGCTGTCGGCGTCGCACACCGACATCTTACGATAAGCCGTGGCCCGCTGCGCCTTAATGGCATCCCACACGCCTAACGACTCAAACAGGCTCTGACTGGCCAAACTGATGGCACTGACCCGCGCGCCATAGTCCTCGCTCAGTGGCTGAGGTTCAGGACCAGCATCCAGCACCATCACAGAGATATTGTTCTTTGCCAGACCCAGCGCTAACGCCAGGCCGACACACCCACCACCGACTATGCACACTTGTACTTGCTGCATGATTATTCCTTACAGGGTTCGTCCCATGAGTTGTCGCGCCAGTGGCGCCTTCAGTTGTGAGAACAGGCTCATCGACAGCAGGCCACAACTGCGCCCCAGTGCCAGCATACGGGAATCATTAGAAAACAGTCTGACCAAAGAATCGGTCAGTGTCATGACACGGTTTATGTCTGACTCGCGCGCGGTTTTGTAGCCTTGCGTGAACGCATGACTGCCCCACAGCTTGCGATCTGTCTGTTGCAGCTGCGCAACCAGCGCCTGAATGTCGCGTAATCCCAGATTAAAGCCCTGCCCGGCAATGGGATGAATGGCATGCGCGGCATTGCCAATGAGCACACAGCGATGATGCACCAGCTGCTCAACGCGGCCTAACACCAGCGGATAACTGGTGCGCCTGCCAACCCGTTCAAACATCCCGGCGCGATAGCCAAATGCGCTTTGCAGACGCGCCAGAAACTTCGCCTCATCGCATTCTCGCAACGTATCGAGTTCCTGCTGCGGCATACACCACACCAGAGAGTAGCGGTTGTTGCTCATCGGCAGCAGGGCCATCGGACCATGCTCGGTAAAGCGTTCAAACGCCTGCCCCTGATGCATATCGCTTATCTGCACATTGGCTATCAGGGCGCTCTGCTCATAAGCCACACTGTCAAAGCCAATATTCAGCTTGCTGCGGGTCGGCGATTGCGCACCATCGGCCACCACCAACAACTTACCCGACAGAGTTTCACCGCTGTCGAGCTCTACATCGACCTGTGTTTGCTGCTGATGCAAACTGGTAATTTTGGCCGGGCAGTACAGGGCGATATCCAGCTTGCTCAGTTGCTGATGCAAATACGCGCCGTAAGGGTTCACTTCAACCACATAACCCAAGGCCTCAACCGCGAACTCATCACAGGTGATGGTGGTTTTGCCAAAGTGGCCGCGGTCTGAGACATGCACTTGAATGATTGGCTCTGCAAAATCCCAGTGCGGGTCAAACAACCCGAGGTTACGCAAGTAAGAGACCGACTGCTCGGCCAGTGCCAGACTGCGGTCGTCAAAGCTGGGGTGATGAGCTGTTTTGGGCTCAAAGGCTTCAATCACCGCGATGCGGCTGTCGGGAAGCTGTTTTTTTATCGTGACGGCAGCGGTGGCACCGGCCATGCCACCACCCACGATTAACACATCAAAGTGTTGCAAGTGTTGCTCCTGCTTGTATTTATTCGCCTGAGCGCATTAAGGCTTCAATCTCAGCAATGGTTTTTGGCACCCCAGCGGTGAGGTTTTCAAAGCCATCCGCGGTGATCAGCAAGTCATCTTCAATGCGCACGCCAATGCCCTTAAATTGCTCAGGTACTTCGGCATCTTCGTCAAAGTACAGGCCCGGCTCTATGGTCAGCACCATGCCCGGCTCAAATGGTCTGTCGGCTTCATCCAGTTTGTATTCGCCCACATCGTGCACATCCAGCCCCAGCCAGTGGCCCAGGCCATGCATATAAAAAGCTTTACAGGCTTGCTTGTCGAGCAATTCATCGACTTCGCCAGCCAAAATACCCAGCTCAATCAGCCCTTTGGTCATCACCCGCATTGCGGCTTCATTGGCTTTGACCAAAGTGCCGCCTGGTTTAACCTGTTCAAAGGCCGCCTGTTGAGAGGCCAGTACCAGCTCATACACGGCTTTTTGTGGCGCGCTAAAGCGACCATTTACCGGGAAAGTACGGGTAATGTCGGCAGCATACCCTTCCAATTCACAGCCTGAGTCGATCAGGATCAAATCGCCATCAGTTAATACATCGCAATTGTCGGTATAGTGCAAAATATTGGCATTATTACCTGAGCCCACTATGGTGCCATAGGCTGGATGACGGGCGCCATTCATGGCGTAATGGTGGTGAATTTCGGCTTCCAGCTGGAACTCGGTGGCACCGGGCTTTGCAAACTGCATGGCACGTTTGTGAGCATCTGCACTTATCTCGCCCGCTTTGCGCATCACCGCAATTTCAGCTTCTGACTTAAACAGGCGCATCTCGTGAAGTAACGGGCGCACATCTTTGATGATTTCGGGTGCCCGGTAGCCTTTTTTCGGCGCGCCACGCAAAGTGCCAAGTAGGGCCCAAATTTTATCGTCAAACGCGGTATATGTGCCCTGACCATAGTAAAGTGCCTTACGGCCATTGACCAGGTTCAGCAACTCCTCATCCAGCTCACTCAGAGGAAAGGTCTGGTCCAGCTCTAAGGCGGTTTTGGCTTTTTCGTGACCCATGCGGCGGCCGTGCCAGATCTCGGCTAATTTGTCTTTATTACGACAAAACAGCGTTTGCTGTGTGGTGCCGTCTTTGTCTTTGCAAAGGACTAGTACCGCATCGGGCTCTTTAAACCCGGTCAGGTAGAAAAAGTCGCTGTCCTGGCGAAACGGATATTCAGTATCACGGCTGCGGGTGAGCTCAACGGCAGCGGGGATCACCGCCACCGCATTGTTATCCATTTGCGCCAGCAGCTCAGTGCGGCGCGTTACAAATTCCTGGTTGGCTATCATCATAATTAATGCACTGTTTTAGAGGTCGGTGAAGCGGCGTCTTTGCCTAGCTCAGCAAAACACAACAGGGCCGACACACGGATGTATTCAATCACCTCATGCAGTGCCTGTTTGTCTTCTTCACTTTCGTCGAAATGGGTATCTAGTTTAGTGATTTCGCTAAAGTCACCAATCACTTCCTTTACGTCGGCCGAAAACTTACCATAGTCTTTTTGCTTGAGGCCAAAGCCCAGTAAAAACCCGGACACCCAGGCCACCAGGGCATTGGCCTGATCGCTCAGGCTTTCTTCCATGGGTAAATACAGCTCAAACAGGTGCTCTGGATCATTAAAATGTGCAACGACCAGTTTATATAGCTCGGCAAAAAATTCTTTCAGTGGCGCAGCAAACTTCTGACCATCGTTAAAGACATCGCTCAGCAGCCCCAGGTACTCCTGCTCTTCGATATTCAGGCCACATGCCAGTAAGCCGCTGATGGTACCGTGCACTTCAGCCGGGGCAATGTAGATATCGTGTTGTTCCAGCAGTAGCTGTGCTTGCTGATAATCTCTTAATTCACTCATGGATAATGTTCTCGTTTGCTTTGATCTGCTTAGTTAATGCTACCACCCGAAGTATAGCAACAGCAACGACTTGTCGGTTTGTGTACAAATAATCTACGCACTTTTTTGCGTTGTTCAGATGCCATACAAAAAGTGCATAAATCACCGCCAGTCGGACGACTTTTTACGGATATTTGCCAATAAAGGTTTCTAGATGCGGTTTGGTCTTATATACTGAAATCGTTCCCTAGCACGTTGGACAGTGGATGATGTCCCTGAGCCGATAACTTTTTCTTAGGAACGCAGTTTGCTTACTATTGCGCAGGCTCGGCATGTACCGAGAAGCCTACGGTAGGCTGTTGCTTTCCGCCTTGAACCTTAGGGTTCAAGGACTGACATCTGCATCCGCGTTGCCGGGGACACCTTTTCCTTTCGCTGCAAAAGCACCGCCACTCCTTGCACTATCAATCAAACATAAAAATAGCCAGGCATAAAAAAACGCCCCGAAAGGCGCTTTAGATGATTACTGCGACAACTTGCGTTTGGCGGGCTGCGCGTAGATAGATAGTACCAGCTGGCGTAACTCTTCCGGTACTTGCTCCAGCGCTTCCATAAAACGGTTTTTCTCCAGCTCACTGCTCTGGCTTTCATCGCCGGCGGCCAGGTAGTTGCTCGAATGCAGATAATAATTGCTGACAATCTGCTGATCGATGATTTCGGCCAGCTGCTCCGGCGTTTCGAATTCTTCGTCTATCGGTGAGCCAAACGCCACATGTACATGGCCTTTATCACTGCTGAATCCTTCGATGATGCTGCTGATGTCTTCGCCTTCGGCTTTCACATATTCACCGAACTGCTGTTTATGATACAGCTCGCGGGCTTTTGACACGGCACAGGGCTCGTACTGATAAGAAATCGACACAGGGACAATCTTGAGCTGACGCACATATTCCGCAAACGGCAGTTTTAGCTTACGCCCATTCAACTGCAACATTTTCAGCAATGCCGGATCGGTAAAGTCGACGCCATCTTTAGCACGGCCTTCTTTTTGCGCAATCCAAATTGAGTTGCCCTCATCCAGCGAGTCATAAATATACGCAGACAGCTGAGATAAGGCACGCAGCATCTCTTTTGGTGCTTTGGCTGAGCGCTTCACAATAAAGCTCTTGTTTAAGCGCATCAACTCTGTGATGTAAGGCACCTGAAGCAGGTTATCGCCAATGGCAATACGCACGGTTTGCATTTTTTGCTGATGCAGACCCCAGTTGACCAACGCCGGATCCAGTACTATGTCTCTGTGGTTGGAGATAAACAGATAAGCGCCCTGCTTGTCGAGCTTATCCAGGCCTGAATAGGTTACCTTGCTGGTGGTACGCTCAACCAGCATAGACAGATAACCGGCTACTTCATTCTGAACCGCTTCAACATTGGTGACTGACTGCCACTTTTTCTTCAACCGGCTGCGCACCAGTGGCCGGGATATCAGGTCCCATCCTGCCAGCCATTTGGGCAGGTTATGCTCCGCAATCACATCAATAAACTGATCATCGTCCAGCAAACGCTGCAAAGCTGCGGGGACTTCATCGTCATTGTAAGGTCTGATATCTGCGTATTTATCCACTAAACTACTCTTTATTATTGGGTGGTTGTCATCAAAACGTCTTATTCTATCGTGCCCCCTGATCGGAAGCTAAGAATATCAAGTCTGACCAGAAGTGCCTGCATCACTCGCGGTATTATGCAGGCACCTGAGGTTATGCCGACGCCTGAGCGGGCAAAAAGCGTTGTTTAATACCCAGCAGCATCAACCTCGCCATCAGCAGAGCCAGTACCGCGCCTGACCCCAGCGTTAGCCAATATGGCAGCACTTCATGGTCGTGTCCCATCATCGGCGCCACCGTAAAGCCAAACTGTGCCACCAGCCAGTCGGTCAAAAATCCAAAAATAATTGCCACACCAATCACCGCGCCAAGATAAGCAAACACCGCGCGACGGCCCAGCTCTTTGGCCACCACGCCAATGGTGGCAACGTTGGTGGCAGGACCTGCCAGCATAAAGACCAGCACCGCACCGGGAGACACACCCGCCAGTAATAAACCTGCCGCAATGGGCGTTGACGCTGTGGCACAAATGTACATTGGAATACTGACCAAAATAACCACTATCATGGCCAAAATACCATTGCCCCACTGAGCCAAAAAGGCTTCGGGAACATAGGTTTGTACTAAGGCAGCAAAGAATAGACCAATCAGTAGCCATTGCATAGTATCGGCTAATAATTTGTTACAGCTAAATTGCACGGCAGACACTAGCTTTTGCCACAGCCCAGGCTTGGCTTGCGCTGATGCACAGCAGGACGTGGCCTGCTCATCGGGCTTTTGCACAGGCTGACTATCGCAACAGCTGCTTTGC
Organism: Pseudoalteromonas rubra; assembly: GCF_000967655.1. GTDB lineage: Bacteria > Pseudomonadota > Gammaproteobacteria > Enterobacterales > Alteromonadaceae > Pseudoalteromonas > Pseudoalteromonas rubra_A. The sequence goes on along the minus strand of NZ_JXYA01000031.1, from coordinate 16,491 downwards.
GGTGAAAGCTCTGCCTTAGTTTGGCTTGCGCAACAGCTGCTGGATTGCACTGGCGCCGGTTTAGGCTCAGTGGCACAGCAACTGCTTTTTTCTGCCTCTGCTTTTTTGGCTGAGCTGCCACAGCACCCGCTGTATGATGCATCTGATACAGCAGGCTGTGCGTTGCCCTCGTCTTTACCAACCAGCACACCGGCGGTGATCGCACTGGCTACCGCAGCAATGGGTCGGATCACGGCCATAAATGGCCCAAGCAGCGCGTAAGAAACCGAGATGGAATCGACCCCCGTTTCGGGTGTGGATACCAAAAAAGCAGTCGTGGCACTTTTGGACCCGCCCGCACGACGCAACCCGATGGCAGCCGGAATCACTCCGCAGGAACAGAGCGGCATGGGCGCACCTATCAGAGCCGCCTTGATGGTTGTCCAGAGCCCTTCTTTACCCAGGTGCTTTTGTAAAAAATCTTTGGGAATAAATACGTTAAGCAAACCAGCAAGTAACAGGCCCAACATCAGCCAGGGCGCTGAAACCAAAAAGAGTTGCCAAAAATTATCAAGCAGAGCCATCTACATCCTCCAACGCGGTTAAAATGGAACAATCATCAGCACTTTCTTCGCCGCCACAACAGCGTTCGGCCAGCACGCTTAGAGAGCGCTCGAATTTCAGTAACTCTTCAATTCTTTGCCGGGTTTGCGTCAGCTTCTGTAACGTGAGTGATTTCACTTCTTCACAGCTGTGATTGTGTTTATCAATTTTAATGGTCAGCAGTTCCTGAATATCTCTAAGACTGAAGCCCACCGCCTTTGCCCGCACAATAAAACGCATCTGCTCAAGCGCGCTATCGTCATATAACCGATAACCTGCCGGGCTGCGAACACTGGCCTGCAACAGACCCTGACGCTCATAATAGCGCAGTGTGTCGGTAGACACATTCAATTGTTTTGCAATATGGCCAATCTTATACATAGTCAGTTTTGCCGTCCTTTATGAATCTGATCACAGTATAAACCTTAGAGTTGAGTTCAAGGTCAAGCACAAAGATAAACTTTGGCAATAAAAATGATACACTCGGCGCCATCTGTTAGTAAGGAATGTTTGCTCACCATGAATATTGTTGTTTTAGATGCCGCCACGCTGGCGGGTGTTAGCCTGGATCCGCTCAGAAAATTTGGCACAGTCACCGAGTACGATACCACCTCAGCTGAACAGCTGATGTCACGTATACAGAGCGCAGAGGTGGTTGTGACCAACAAGGTGGTGCTCAATGCCGATACACTGAGCCAACTGCCGAACCTCAGGTTGATCTGCGTGGCCGCGACCGGCACCAATAATATCGACCTGGAGGCTGCACGTGCCCACAATATCGCGGTGACCAATGTGGCTGGCTATTCTACGCCATCTGTGGTTTTGCACACTTTTACACTGCTTGGCAACCTGATGAGTAATATTCACCGCTATGCGCAGGATTGTGCCAATGGTGCCTGGCAACGCAGCGACCTGTTTTGTCGTCTGGACTACCCAATTCACGACCTGTCGGGCAAACGCTTTGTCATAGTCGGCTATGGTAACCTTGGCCAGGCGGTTGCTAAGGTCGCCAGCGCCTTTGGCGCCGAAGTCGTGATTGCAGAGCGCCCGGGGCAAGAGACAGTGCGTGCCGAGCGCGTTGAATTTACCGAAGCGCTGCGCAGCGCCGATATTGTCTCTATTCATTGCCCTTTGACCGACACCACCCGCGACTTGTTTGATGCCGACACACTGGCGCTGCTTCCGGCGCATGCCATCTTACTGAATACGGCGCGCGGTGGCATTGTCAATGAACAGGCACTGGCGGATGTGCTGGCCAGCAAGCAGCTACTCGGCGCCGGCGTAGATGTACTCAGCGTGGAGCCGGCAGCAGCTGATAACCCGCTGGTGCAGTATCAGGGCAATAACTTGTTACTAACCCCACACACGGCTTGGGCCAGTCAGGAGTCGATCACCCGCCTGATCCAAGGTATTGCCGAGAATATTGATAGCTTTTTACAGGGGCGCGAGCACAACCGCCTGGTGTAGCCCTGCGGCGCACGGCGTATGTGAGAATGGATGCGATTGGTGTCGCTCACTAAGTAGTTCCCGCATCCAGTGCGGGATGACGCGCGGCGTATGTGAGAATGGGTGCACTTATTGTCACTCATGAGTCGCTTTTAAGTAGTTCCCGCATCGAGTGCGGGATGACGGGCGGCGTATGTGAGAATAGGTGCGATTGGCGTCACTCATGAGTCGCTTTTAAGTAGTTCCCGCATCGAGTGCGGGATGACTGGAGTTGGATGCAAGAGTTGCAGCTTATAGGCAGTATTGAGTCGCAAAGCCCCCTTATAGCCCTACCTATTATCTCTCCTAATCGGCATGCCCACACTCCGTCATCCCGGCCTTCGAGCCGGGAACTATTTGACTTCAGCGCAGGTGTATCTTTTAAACAACAATTCGCCTGTTAATAGTTCCCCCATCGCGTGCATGATGAGATGCAGTGGCCACTTCGTGCTTTTAACTAACTAATGGTTAATTTATTCAAAATTTAGTGCTGAATATTAGTGACGGTGTTATCGCAAAACATAAAGCATTGATTTAAAATAATTTAAAATATGGCAAACTCTTTGCTAACTATAATTCAAAGAAAATAAAGACGGCTAAGCCTGGGATATAAAAATGAAAAAACTACTACTCGCAACTGCGCTATTAAGTTCAACCGCACTGACAGGCTGTGTCGTTGCGGTCACAGATGGCGAATATAACGGTCACCACAGCTGGAAGAAAGAACAAAGAGAAAACCGCGAAAAGATCAGCCAACTAAAAATCGGCACTGAATACCAGAGCGTGCTGAGCAAGCTGGGCACACCTGAATACACAGACATGGTGTCGAAGGGAGATACCGTTTATCAGGTACTTTACTTTGCCACCAACAGTAAGCACTCAGACGGCGTTGTGACCAAAGACGAGTGCACACCTTTACTGTTTAAAGACAGCAAACTCGTTGGATTTGGCGATACAGCTATGGCACACCTGCTGTAACCTAAATCACCTGTCGGTTCAGAGTAAACGCGCTCTGAACCGTTCACACCACACTGAGCACCGCTTTTTGTTGCCGTTCGCGTGCTTCGTTCAGTGCGGTTGCGGCCAAATCAAGCGGATCCCGGTGTACTCTTGAGAAGTCTGCTTTGGTGTAGCAAATCCCAACACTCACAGTCACATGCGCACAAATTGGCGATTGAGGATGGCGAATAGCCAGCGCTGCCACCGCTTTGTGCATGGCCTCTGCGACCTCTTGCGCCTCCATTTCACTGATATCACGCAGCAATGCAACAAAGCGTCCGCCATCATAACGGGCCGTAAACCCATCCATATTACTGATAAGCCCGGCAACAACCTGCGCAATCTTATACAGGCATTCATCGCCCCGGATATGGCCAAACAGCTGGTTATATCGCTCAAAGTGATCTACCCCCAGCACAAATACCGCCAGCGGCCGAACACCCGACGCACACTGTCGCCAGAAGGTTGCCAGAGTTTGATCCAGCGCCCGACGATTGGGCAGTGATGTCATGCCATCTATCAGCGCTTGCTGGCTGAGCTGATCGTTACGCTGCTTGATGGCCAGATGAATTTTTACCCGGGCTTTTACGATATTGGGGTTAAACGGCTTAGTAATATAGTCGACAGCGCCCTGCTGAAGGCTCTGCGCTTCATCCAAAAAACTGGCACTTGCAGAGATCACTATCACAGGCAGTTGGACGGTCTCTGCATTGGCTTTTAACGCCTGCAAAAATACCTCGCCAGCATCACCCAGTTGTTGATTGTCCATGATGATCAAATCAACCCCCGTGCCTTTAAGTTGGGTCAGAGCCTGCTCTGGTGTTGAGCTCAGCGTCACCAGATAGGTTTCTTCCAGGGTATTTTGCAACACTACCCGGTTAAGCGGGTCCGGATCTAAGACCAGAATATGGGCCGATTTGTGCATTTTCTTATCCTTTTAACCAAAACGAAATAAAACACAAAGTTTGTTCTGCGGCTGCCAGCAACTGCGCTTGCTCATCAGATATCTGCTCAATTGCTGCTTGCTGCGCTTGCTTTGCAGCAGTTTCACACTCCCGTGCCTGAGCAGCTAAACGGCGCAGCCCCAGTCCAGCTGCCGAGCCTTTAATGGTATGTGCCAGACTAACGAGTTCAGGCGCACTGTGTGTGTTGTGCAAAGTAGTCACGTACTCTTCACAAAGCTTAGCAAACTTTTCCAGCATAGTGCGCACCAGCGCCTCTTTCCCCATCATTTGGGCCAGTGCAAAGGGGTGATCAAAGATAACCTCGCTTTCCGGCACGTAATCCTGTAGCGCGGCACACAAGTCTGCAGGGGTCACAGGCTTGACCAGAAAGCCATTTAAACCGGTCGCCATGGCCTGTTGTTTTTCCTGTTCATGGGCATTGGCAGTCAAGGCGATAATGGGCAAAGTGTCGCGGTCAAAGTGGCGACGCAGCTGCCGGCTGGCTTCATAACCATCGATATTGGGCATGTATAAATCCATCAGCACCACATCGGGGCGCAACTTCTGGCAAATATCGACAATTTGCTCTGCATTGCCCAGCGCAACCACAGTTGCACCGCGCTGCTGCAAAACTGTGGTACTGATATCCAGATTCACCGGGTTGTCATCGACCACAATACACAGCAAGGGTGATAACAAGCAGGGTTCTGGTGGCGCTGCTCTGGGCGCTTCCAGTGAGCAGGTGCTCAGACTTTGATAAAACACCGGCGCAAATAACCTGAGGGCGTCGGAGTTAGCTGGTAAAACGTCAGTACATGCGGCGGTGTCGGGCACCAGCCAGTGCGCATGCAGGCCAGACTCAGTCTGACTCAATGCCGCAATATGGGCAGGATTGTCACTCGCCAGATAGTGAACTGAAGCCGCTGTGCACAGCGCTTTGAAATCAGCCACACTGCCCTGACGGCTCCCCTGATGTGTCAGATAAGGCAATGGTGACTGCTCGTCTGAGATCACAAACAGGGACTTTTGATGTTCATCATCGGGTAATGCGGCGCGCTCCAGTTGCAGGGTAAACTCAAAGCGGCTGCCAACCTCGGGCTTGCTGCATAGCGTAATTTCCCCGCCCAATAACTGGATCACCTGCTTCACTATCGCCAGACCAAGCCCTATCCCTTCATGAGTTCGCGAGCTACTCTCATTGCCCTGTGTAAAGGCATCAAACAAACGCGCCTGATCGCGCTCACTGATCCCAGGACCGGTATCCCAGACGCAAAACTTGATGGCCTGCCCGGACGCTTGTATGTCAGGTTGCAAAGACAGGCTTACTCCAACCCGGCCATGCTCAGTAAACTTCACCGCATTGCCCAGCAGGTTCATCAGCACCAGTTTGATACGCGCCTCATCACCAATCAACCTTGGCCAGATAAACGGGTCTACTTCTATCTCAAACGCCAGTTGTTTGGCACTGCTCAGCGGGGTAATAAAGCCACTCAGGCTGGTTACCAAGTCGACCAGGCAAAACGGCTGGTTGTTGGGCTTACCCTGACCACTTTCGAGCCGCGCAAAATTCAGAATATCATTGAGCATCGCCAGTAATTGCTGGGCGGCGCGCTCTATTTGCTCCAATTTCTGCTGCTCTTTACTGGCATCCAGCTCACTCTTAAGAATGCTTACCATGCCTAAAATGGCATTGATGGGTGTGCGGATCTCGTGGCTGATATTGGCAATAAAGCGACTTTTGGCATGGTTGGCCCGCTCGGCATCCAGTCGGGCACGGATCAGCGCGGTGACGTTCTGAATGTGGATCACAAAATATTTGGGGTTCTTTTGCTTGTCCCAGACCAAAGAGACACTGAGATGCAGCCAGCGTTTGGGGTCTTGCTGAGCCAGGCTCAACTCGCTGGCGCCCTGGCGCTCCTGCAGGCAATGATCCAGCACATCATTGAGCGCCTCCACATCGGCATCCTCGAATACGCTATACAGGCTGCTGCCAATATCAACGCGCGTGAATAACTTACGTGCCGCCCGATTCAGTTCAAGCACCAGGCGATCGACAGACAATAAAATCACCCCGTTAGGCGCATACTCAATAGCGGCTTTAAAATTCTGCTCCGATGCCCGCAATGCAGTCAAAGCCTGTTGCTGCTCGCTGATATCCCGCGCAACCCCTAAAGTACCAATGCGCTTGCGCAAGTCATTATACAAAGGCGACACCGTGATCAGGTAACTACTCCCCTCCAGCTCCAGGGTATCGGTCAGGCTCTGCCCCTGGCGATTCATGGCCTGTTCCAGATCCAGCAAAGCCAGATGTCGCTCCGTTACTTCCTGATGTTCACGGGCCACCAGGTCAACCTGAGAAATCCCGATAAAGCGCTCAAAAGCCTCGTTACAGCCAATAAAAGAGCCATCGATATTCTTGTAGTAAACCAGATCAGGCACTGAGTTGAGGACAGTTTTCAGTAAAGCAGCCTGGCGCTCTTTGGCTTCTAAACTGCGTGACAGGGCTTTCTTCTGCTGCTGCACCTGCTCATCCAGCTTTGCGTTATTGTCCTGCAATTGTTGCAGCGCATTGCGCTTTTGCGTCACCACTCGCTTAATCTCTAAAAACCAGGGTTGCCAGTCTTTAGGAACCGCATAGTCCATAGTCGCTTGGGGAGTATTCTCCTGGTAGGTCAGATATCGCACAAAGTGCTTAAGTGGTCGGATAAACACCTGCGCGTTGAGCCACACATAAGCGGCGAACGTGAAGACAATAAACAGGATCAGAAAACCCAGCTCAAGCAGTGCTTCGTATCGAGCCGGTGCAGAAAAGCTGGCTTCATCCTGCGCAAAGTTCAGGGTGAAAGGCTGAGCCGCAGGGCGATAGCTAAACTGCACACCACCGTCCCAGGGCAACTTTGCTGCGCGTACCTCAGCTTCTGCAATCTCCTGGTAGTCTTTGCTGGTGGCCAGCGTCACACCCGGCTGGGTGCCCTTTAACGCCAACCCTCCGCCGCCAAAAGCCATATGCTGCAACCGGCCTGCCAATTTATCTACATCGTAGATCAGCAAAATTTGCGACAACGAGCCACTGGCCAGACGCTGACCCAATGCAAAATAGCGCTTACCAAAAACCCGGGTTGGCATGCTGGTGGCAGTGATCCCCTGACTGAATTGCGGTGTAAAGCGCGACTCGACGATGGCCGTCAGCAGATTGCTCTGACTGGTATCACGGCGTTTCACAAAGGCAAACCCATTGTCCTGAACAAAAACAACCGCTTCAAGCTCGTCGATCAATGCCAGTGCCGTGTTAAAACTGGGGCCCAGCGCCATGATCTGCTGCCACTGCGCAACCAGCTCCGGAGTTGGAACAAAACGGCCAAGCCCGACCACCTCGCCGCCATTATCGGGCAGCTGGCGATAAAAATAACCGGCCTGCTGGCGAATGTTCTGCTGCCAGTCGGCATCCAGCTCATAGCGTATGGGCTCAGACAGGCTATTGCGAATACTGGTGATCACGGTTTGTGCTGCCAGGGTTTCCTGCTCAACTTGTCCGGCGAGCACAAAAAACTGCGCCTGATAGACCTGATACTGGCGCTCAAGCTTAATCTGATAAAGGTGAAAGCACAGCACCACGGCCAGCAGCATAGGTACCAGCAAGGCAACACTTATCGCCTTACGATAGTTCTTAAGAGGGAGAAATTGCGGCACGCAGCAGCTCGACGTTAGTTCCTTGTTTTAGCAAGAGTAACGAGCAGTTGCCAATCTTTCAAGTGAGTTTGCAGCGCCACAAAGCGAAAAAAGCGGGCCATACTGGCCCGCCCGGTGTTACAAGTTTTGCTCGGCAAATGAAGCCAGACGACTTCTTACCACGCCGTTAAGGTTAATGGTGGCAGAGCCTTCAAAGTCCTTAAAACGCTCCACAATATAGGTCAGTCCCGAGGTAACCGGGGTGAGGTAGTTGCTGTCTATCTGTGCCAGGTTACCGGTACAGATAAGTTTAGTGCCTTCACCACAGCGGGTAATAATGGTTTTCAGCTGCGAGGCCGTAAGGTTCTGGCTTTCATCCAGGATCACCACCGCATTCTGAATGCTACGCCCGCGCATAAAGTTGACCGACTTAAACTGAATGTTAGCCTTTTCCATGATGTAGTTACGACTCGAAATGGGGCTCTCATCGTGTTTGTGCAGCACCTCCAGGGTATCTGTGATAGCGGCCAGCCAAGGGGCCATTTTTTCTTCTTCCGTGCCTGGTAAAAAGCCGATGCTCTCCGCAATTTCCGGCGTATTACGCGTCACAATCACTTTATCATACACGCCCTTTTCAATGATCATTTCCAGCGCACTGGCCAGCGCCAGCAGCGTTTTACCGCAGCCTGCCGGACCGGTCAGGATCACCAGTTCAATGTTGGGGTCAAGCAGCGCATCGAGCGCCATGCCCTGATACACATTCTTAGGAGAAACGCCCCAGGCCTGCTGGTGCATCAATCGCTCTACACTAATGTCCTTGAGGGTGACGTGCTCGGCGTCGTAACCCGTCACACGGGCAGCAAAATGCTCACCCTCGTCTATCAAGTATTCATTAACAAACACTTCGGGCATCAGTTTGGCGGGCACCTGGTGCAAGGTGTAACGCCCCTGCTGCTCGGTCTGGCATTCGCCTACATTGGCCCAAAAGTCGCCGCTAAATTTGTTGTATCCTGAGGTCAGCAGGTTAATGTCGTCAATCAACTGATCGGTACGATAATCTTCAACAAACTTGAGCCCGGCCCCTTTGGCCTTCAGGCGCATATTGATGTCTTTGGTGACCAGCACCACTTTTTTGTCTGAGTATTGCTTTTGTAACTGTATGGCGCAGTTAATAATGCGGTGGTCGTTTTCGTTGCCAGGCAACCCGGAGATGCTATCGGGATACAAGTGGTCATTGATCACAATGAGCTTGCCACTGCTGGCGGGTTTATGGGTGTCGCGCTGCACTTTAGGCAGGGCAACACCTTCGAGCATTTGCTCAGGTGATGCATCACGTAACACGTCGTCAAGACTGCGAATCGCCACCCTGGCATCGCTGCTGACATCGCGTTTTCTGTCTTTTATGTGGTCCAGTTCTTCCAGAACTGTCATGGGGATTACTACGTCGTGTTCCTGAAATGAAAAGAAAGCGAGGGGTTCGTGAAGGAGTACGTTGGTATCTAACACATACATTTTCCGGTCGAGGTCATCATTTCCCATAGTGCGTTCCTATTTAGTGAAAACTACTACTGAACAAAGACTTGGTCGCCACGCAAGTCTGTGTCCTTACCTTAAGTTTAGTCTATTTGTCACAAAAGTCGTTTTTATGACAGTTAAGATAAGCACCCCAGATGACGGTTTGAGTTAAATACGTCAATTTTGAGCAACTGAGCTATGCTTATTTTTTGCTGTGAAGACGTGAACACACTTGGCCAAAATAGCGCTAAACAGGAGCATACATCTCCCCTGCTGAAACAATCGCGCAGGTCAATAGCTTAAAGTGAAAAAAATCACACTTTAAGCGCGTTTCTCGTCCTCTCACAACCTTGAACAAGGCGGTGCTTCTCGGTACCATGGCCGCCTTTTTTCCGCGAGACGAGACAAGCATGAATTTTTCCTTAGGTCAGCGCTGGATCAGTGATACTGAATCAGATTTAGGATTGGGCACCATAGTGGCACTGGAAGGTCGCCAGATGACTATATTGTTTCCCGCCAGCGGTGAAAACCGCGTGTATTCTGTGCAGGAAGCCCCGGTTACCCGCGTGATTTTTAATCCCGGTGATGTGATCCGCTGTGTTGACGAATGGGAAATGCGTGTTGAAAAGGTTGAAGAACAAGGCGACCTGCTATGCTACCACGGCGAACGTCTGGACACAGAAGAGCCGGTCACGCTAAAAGAGACCTTTCTGGATCACTTTATTAAGTTTAATAAGCCACAGGATCGCTTATTTGCAGGCCAGGTTGACCGTTTCGACCGCTACACCCTACGCTATCAAACCTGGCAGCATCAGTTCAGCCGCCAGCAGTCTCATTTAAAAGGGTTAATAGGTCAGCGCGCCAGCCTGATCCCACACCAGCTTTATATTGCCGACGAAGTGGGTAAACGTTTCGCGCCACGGGTTTTGCTGTCGGACGAAGTAGGCTTAGGTAAAACCATCGAAGCAGGTATGATCTTACATCAACAGATCCTCACTGGCCGTGCCAGCCGCGTGTTGATTGTGGTGCCAGAGAGCCTGCAACACCAGTGGCTGGTTGAGATGCTGCGCCGCTTTAACCTGCACTTTTCTATTTTTGATGAAGACCGTTGCGATGAAGCCTTCGCGGATTCACCCAACGTGTTTGAAACCGAGCAACTGGTGCTGGTCAGCCTGGAGTTTATCACCAAGAAACGCCGCTGGTTTGAGCAAGCCACACTGGCCGACTGGGATTTGCTGGTTGTGGATGAAGCCCACCACCTGACGGTCGAAAAAGACAAACCCAGTACAGAGTATCAGCGTATTGCCGAGCTGAGCCAGGACATTGCCGGCCTTATCCTGCTTACCGCCACACCTGATCAGCTTGGTCACCGCAGCCACTTTGCGCGTCTGCAATTGCTTGACCCGGACAGATTCTACGATTACGACGCCTTTGTAGAAGAAGAAAGCCACTACAAAGAAGTGGCCGATGCCGCCAATAAACTGCTGCAGGATGGCAAACTTGACGACAAAGCCAAGGCAACCCTGAGTGAGCTGCTAAAAGAAACCGACATCAGCGACCTGCTGAGTCAGGTTGAACAAGGCGAAGAAACAGCTAAGCAGACACTGCTGAACAACCTGTTAGACAGACACGGTACGGGCCGTATTTTGTTCCGTAACAGCCGCAGTGGCATCGACGGCTACCCAAGCCGTAAATTGCACGCCTGCCCGGTAGAAATGCCGAAGCAGTACAAAACCGCCATTTCTGTGATGGGTAACATTGGCGGTATTCAGAGCGCCGAAAAAAGTGCCCTGCGCGCCCTGTTCCCGGAAAAAATCTTCCAGGAGTTTGAAGGCGAAAGCGCCAGCTGGACGCAGTTCGACCCGCGCGTTGCCTGGCTGATCGACAAACTCAAAGAGCTGAAACAGCAAAAAGTGTTGCTGATCTGTGCCGAAGCACAAACCGCCATCAGTCTGGAGCAAACTCTGCGCGAACGCGAAGGCATTAAGTCGGCGGTGTTCCACGAGGGAATGTCGATCATAGAGCGTGACCGAGCAGCGGCCTACTTTGCCGACGAATATGACTCAGCCCAGGTGCTGTTGTGTTCAGAAATTGGCTCGGAAGGTCGTAACTTCCAGTTTGCCCATCACCTGGTGCTGTTTGATCTGCCACTCAACCCAGATCTGCTGGAGCAACGTATTGGTCGCCTTGACCGCATTGGTCAGCAACAGGATGTAAACATTCACGTGCCTTACTTCGAAAATACCGCACAGGAGGTATTATTGCGCTGGTACGACGAAGCGCTGGATGCCTTCGAAACCACCAGCACCACCGGCCAGCTACTGTACAAAGAGTTCTCAGACGACTTGCTGGAGCTGGTAGCAGCGCATAACTGCGACGAAGAAGCGCTCGACCCGTTACTTGAACAGGTTGCCAAGCAAAACACGGTACTACGCGCCAAGATGGAACAAGGCCGTGACCGCCTGCTGGAACTGCACTCAAGCGGCATGGGCAAAGCGGACCGTATCGTTGAGGAAATTGAAACGCTGGACGACGACGTAGTGCTGCCGACTTACATGATCAATGTATTCGATATCTTTGGTGTCAATCAGGAAGACAAAGGTGAAAACACCATTATCCTGAAACCCACAGAGCATATGCTGAACCCGTCGTTCCCTTGCCTGAAAGACGATGGCATTACCGTGACCTTTGACCGTGGCACCTCACTGTCACAGGAAGATGCACAGTTTATCAGCTGGGACCACCCTATGGTTGAAGGCGTGATGGACATGATCTGTGACGACGACTTTGGTTGTGCATCCGTTGCTTTGTTGAAAAACAACAAGTTGCCGGTGGGTACTTTCTTTGTTGAGCTGATCTTTGTGGCCGAAACTTCTGCGCCTAAATCACTGCAAATTGGTCGCTTCCTGCCACCAACGCCTATCCGAGTACTGATGGACAAAAGCGGTAACGACCTGGCACAAAATGTGGCCTTTGATGCCTTTAACAACCAGCTTTCTGCGGTTGGCAGACAGACCGCCAGTAAGCTGGCCAATGCCCTGCAATCTGGTATTCACCCGCTGATCAGCAAAGCCGAAGAGCAGGCCAAAGCACAGATGGCTGAGTTGCAACAGGCGGCGCAGGCACAAATGGAAACTCGTCTGGGCGACGAACAGGCCCGCTTGCAGGCACTGAAAGCCGTTAACCCGAATATCCGCGACGAAGAAATTCAGGTATTCGACAAACAGCGCAGCGCACTGAGCGAGCACATCAGCAAGGCGCAGGTTAAACTGGACGCCATTCGCCTGATTGTAGTAGCGCACTAAGGCACAGCCTTTAAAAAAACCATCCGGGGCACGGCTTTTGTGCGTGCCCCACACTCTCCTCCATCAGTCAGATAATACGCCACAAGTCACAGTTCGAAACGGCGAGCGATGGTCTTTGATGTTTTTGGTACAAACCAGTAACATTACCCGTTAATATGCCACCAAGAATACTAAAAAAAGCAACGATGATTTTGAACAGACTCCCCGTGCTCGTCATGCTCTCACTTGCAGGCCCTGTTGCCGCGTCTGAGCACAATACCGCAGGCATAGACGCCCCGGTTGTTATGACGGCAGCTACGCCTAGTGCCCGCACAGACAATAACCTTCGGATGGTCGCTAAAATCAAGGTGCCGGGTAATGCCTGTGCGGGACCCGGATATTACCCGTTTAATTCGGCCTGGGAGCTGGCACGAAACCCCAGCAGCCGGCAAAGATTTGACGACTGGATAAAAGACAATGAGACGGTGACGTATTATGGCACTCAAATCACGTCTATCATGGATAGTATGTTTGGCGCATTGAATCCATTCATCGATTTGGCAGGTATGGAATTGCGGTTTGAATTTGCAGACGGCTCTCATATTGTGATGAAAGCCCCAACGCTTGCCAGTGCCAGACTGAGATTCAGTTATGTGCCCGGCAGTGCGTCAGACGCCGATGGCAACCCGATTGCTGATGCAGGCACGACTTTTAAGGGCATTTATACGTTTTCTTCGCGCGCCAGGCAGCAACAGTTTCTGGAAAAAGCGGCTGAGTATCATTTAGATTTCAGGGTGAAACATCTGGATGACACGGCGCAGCATCTGCGTATTGAAATAACGCCTATCAATTAAACCCATTATAAGAATGAAGACTCTACTATGTTAGACATGCTCAGAAACGGCGAGTTATCGCTCGCCCCATTTATGTTCGCAGTTCAGGCTATCTTGTTTGTTATCGTGAACTTAACCATTGCACACAAATACCACTACAGTAAGAAAGTGGCGCTGATCGCCTCACTGATCCCGTTCGTGAATTTTTATGTCACCCTGGTCTATATCGCCATCGTTATTCTGAACTCTCGCAAGGAGCTACCCAAAGAGCATAAAGGTAGCTAAGTAATACGCTTTTCTGTCTACCCAACGCGGTATGCAAATTGCCGGGGCGCGGTGTGCCCTGCTTCGCTCATTCACCCCGAACAAGCCCGTTTAAAACAAAAACAACATAATTGACACAAAATTAACCAAATGTTACATTTTCAAAATCTATCCGTCTGTTACTTTCGATTTGCATGCCTGTCAGGGAGGCGCGGTCACAATAATGAAGAACAATACAAACCTAAGGAAAGATAAGGTTAACAAATTCCGAGACCAGGTCAGGGTTTCCTTGCGTAAAGTTCGACAGGAAATGGGCCTGTCCCAGCAAGGCCTGGCAAAAAAGCTCGGCGTCGATCAGAGTACCATCAGCAACTGGGAATCCGGCCGCACAGATTTAACCCATGTACAAATGTTTGAAATTATGCTGATATGCGGTAAAGATATCTTTGCAGCCTATCTTGGGTTTTTGCCTGAAAGGGACAACACGGATTCAGAACAAGCACACAAGGACAGCATTAAAAAGCAGGATTAACCATGGATATTTATACCTTTGTTACTTATATGCAGCTGCCAATTATGCTGTTTGCACTGATCAAAACCTGGCGCTATGAATGTGCCAGATGGTTTCTGATTACCTTTGCCTCTGTGGAGCTGATCGATGAGTTAATGGTTCCAATAGTATTAACCTGGCATACCCATTTTTATATCTGGTGTGTAGCGATCAGCTTTGTATTCCTACTTCCCATCATTTATCGAAAGCCCCTTGCTGGCTGGTTGTATGATAGAACGGGTGTTGAGTATTTTAACCGAGTCTATGAAAACCACTACTTTTCATTACAGGAAGGTGCAATATTTTGTATATTTTCTGTTTCAATACTTATTAACACCGTTACCTACATTGAGATTTTACTCTATAAGCAATACATAATTGATAACCTTTATATTAAGTTATTCGTCCGAGATTTTGTGAGTACCTTTTTACATATTTTAATGTCGCTAACGCTGTTAACCTATGCAGCTAAAACCCCAATAAGAGAAGGAAATTTAAGCTATGAAAAGTAAAGTCATTCCAGATTACTTTTTAATAAAAGTTATAGGCTGCGCCGGTGGCCCGGCAGGAAGTCCAGGTATTCCACCTCGATTGATAGACCCGAAAGAGACAAAAAAAGATGAAATAGTGAGTAATTGTGAGATTCCACATTACTTAACAAAAGCTATCAAAGGCGGCACAGGTGGTCCAGGAGGAAGCCCTAGTCTACCAGGCAGGATGAAATCTGTGGATATAGCTACTGCAACCAGTAAAAAGACAGCAAAAAAGTAACCCCTGCTTTTGTGAATTTATTAGACAGGATTAAATTAATGAAAAATTGTGAAATACACTATTATTTATTAAAAACCATCAAAGGTGGCGCAGGTGGCCCGGCTTTTAGCCCTGATATTCCCAGAAGAGTCATCTCTGTTATTAAGGACTCTGACTAAAATTTTTTAACGACACTTATGGATATATTCATAAAGTCAGGCAGTACTTCCGAGTGACACCGCGCTTTATGATGAACGATAAAAGGCATTATCTATGAATAGAAATACACTATCATTTCAGCTACTACATAAAGTTACAGGCAGCGGCGCTGGTAGTCCGGACTTACCTCCAAAGATTTACAGCGCAAAAAGCCCTGATTTACCAACAAAGTAACTCTGGTTTGCTGAAGTCATGCAAGCAGTAATATGTTTCTGGTGTACATTTATGAATATATCCATAAATGTACATTGCCGCTCGCTACTTTCACCATTGAATGAAGCAAAAAAACTCGCTGCACCACCCGCTTTCAGCTAACCCAGCAATACCAGCGCTTTAACAACAAATATTTTGAACTTACCCTTTTTTCATCCTAAGCAGTTTTTTAATCCACCGGGATTTAGGCCGAAGCTGAGAAAATTTCATTACCCCAGCTTGGTATGCAAACAATTAATTTAATAATAACGGGTGATGATATTTTAAATTTCAAATCAACCATGTTAACTTTGTGTAAAAGGAGATTTGATGTTTAAACGACACTTATACCGGGCCCTGCCCATTTCTGTGATGGCCTTAGTGAGTGGCTTTGCCAGTGCCAGTGACCAGCCTTACCCGACAGCGTCTTTCGGGGGCTGCCAGGCGGCACCGCAATCGCACACATCCCTCGAGGAAACAGAAGCACAAGGGGACAGAGCAAAGCCGTCACTGTGTCATGGCCCGGACCTGTCCCCAACCCAAAGTCGGTTCAGCAGTGGCTATGCCACACAGCCCGATCGTAGCTTTAGCACACAAGTGGTACGTTATCGCTATGTTTGCATTCGCTGGCGCTGGGATGATCAACAACCCGTTGGTACAGACGATCCTGTACTTTACGACGATGGGCTGACACTCGGCGCCAACAGCATTGCCCCTCATGAGCGCCGCTATCGGATCTGTGAAGAAGCCGTGTCGCGCCCGTTCGATGAAACCGGCGGCCATATCAGTATTCGGTATGGTCAGGATAACCGACTGAATAAACCCATAGTGCTGGTGCAGGGCTACAATTTTAACATGCAGGGTTTTTACACCCAATCAGGTGCCCGCAGAGCGTGAGGTGTTAGATAAATTTGCAGAAAACACCAGAATGCATGAGTCCCATTATCGTTCTGTGTACAACAAAGGCTATGATCTGGTGGTGTTTCGCTATGCCAGCCAGGATGACGGAATTCGCCACAATGCCAGAGCACTGGCTTCGGCCCTTAAAACACTGGCCGCGCAGAGCAGTGAAATTCGTTTAGTCGGACATTCTATGGGCGGCGTAGCCGGACGACTGGCACTGGCCTACCTGGAAAAGGAAGGCTTTAATCATAAGGTGAAAAACTTTGTGGCCGTAGATGCCCCAGGGTGAGAGCATACTTCGT
>NZ_JXYA01000030.1 GCF_000967655.1 Pseudoalteromonas rubra | reverse complement strand
AACTGGTTATATCGTGCTGCTCTTTCATCCATGAAGCGAGGTCCTGTCGGCGTCCTGCCTCCACCTCAACAAGCTGCGAAGCGGTGCTTCGGTCTTGTTTCGCCCAACTGAGCTTCCGGGCTAGGAATAAAATGGTGCCGACTATCCGAGTCGAACGGATGACCTACTGATTACAAGTCAGTTGCTCTACCAACTGAGCTAAGTCGGCACACTTAATAATGGTGCCCAGAGGCGGAATCGAACCACCGACACGAGGATTTTCAATCCTCTGCTCTACCGACTGAGCTATCTGGGCTAAAACTGGTTA
>NZ_JXYA01000029.1 GCF_000967655.1 Pseudoalteromonas rubra | reverse complement strand
TGGGCTAAAACTGGTTATATTGTGCTGTATAATTCATCCTGAAGCAGCGTTCCGGCTCGACGTCCTGTCTCGCGTTCGATTAGCTGCGAAGCGTTGCTTCGGTCTAATCTCACCCAACTGATTAAGTCAGGCGCACCTTTTAAAAATGGTGCCCAGAGGCGGAATCGAACCACCGACACGAGGATTTTCAATCCTCTGCTCTACCGACTGAGCTATCTGGGCGTGCGGCGTATTAAACGGGTTTTGCCTTGTTAAGTCAACTTTTTTTTTAAACTCTGTGTTCGACTGACCACTATTCCGACAAAACACGACTAATCGCTTAAATTTCCCTCTGTATTTGGTATTTTAAAGCACTTTATCGCGCCGTTTTATCGCCTGCGGTGGGCAAAAACGGGGAGAATTCATCCAGCATAGGTGGTAGGATTGCATCCAACAAAGAAACATAGCACAAAAGTTGGGTTCGGAATCATATAATGGAAAACTCGTCGCAAACGCAAATAAAGGGCTTCGTGCCGCTGTTTATTGTCGTTACCATCATTATTGCAGCTATTTCTGCTGCCGCCGCTTTTACTTGGCCCGATAAGCACCAGAGTAACACCGACACATCCCAGCGGCCCGACCTTGTGCTGCTGGCAAAGGACATCGCAACCCCTTTATCGCATTCCATGATGAAGCTGGGCTACAACTATGCCAAACAAATTCTTTCTGCATTCGAAGCCAGCAACCCAGAAATAGAATTGTATTTATATAGCGACAGCGGCATCGGCCAGGCCAGCTTGGTCTATCAAACTAATGAACAAAGCATTACGCCGATAAAGCGCCAGGCGAAAGTCGATCAGGGGGGCGAGCTTGTTGTACACCAGCCCCTGGTGCTGGATGATTTGCCGGTAGGCGAATTGATTTTAAGGTATGCACCTAAACAGCCTGTGTCGAATGCAACCCCCATGACCAGCATCATTCTGGCGGGGTGTGCTTTGTTACTGACCATTGCCTTTGGTATTTTCCTCAAACGCCAGATCATAGGTCGTCTGAGTAAAGACTTGAACGAGCTCAACGAAGAACTTCAGCATCTGCTGGCGCAAAAGTCTTACGATATTCATGTCACTGAAAAGCTAAGCTTTGGCCTGTCGAAAACCGCGGTGGGCATTAATCAGTTAATCAATCAGATCCGAGACATCATTCAGGGCAACCAGGCGGCACAAAGGGAGCTAAAGCAGTTACAAACCAGCTTAGAATCTGAAGTGCAGGCCCGCACCCTGGCTCTTGAGAAAGCCACACTGAATGCCGAGCGCGCCAGTGAGGCCAAGACCACCTTCCTGGCCACCATGAGCCATGAGATCAGAACCCCAATGAATGGAGTCATCGGCACCATAGATTTGCTACGCCAAACCGAACTGGATGGTGCACAACATCGACTGACCACCATTATTCGCGACTCAGCCTTTTCATTGCTGGGCATACTGGATGACATTCTCGACTTCTCAAAAATAGAAGCGGGTAAACTGCAGATGGATAACAGTGTCTTTTCCGTCGCCGAAACCATTGAAGAAGTGGCCCGGGTGCTGTCATCCGTGGCAAGAAAGCGCAAACTGGATCTGCAACTGGCCATTGCACCGGATATTCCAAACAATCTGGTGGGTGATGCAGTGCGAGTTCGTCAGGTGCTATACAACCTGTGTAGCAATGCAATTAAATTCACCACCACCGATGACACAAGACGTGGCTTTGTGAAAATTGCCGTAGAAGTTGCGCAAAACACGTCTGAGCACTACACCCTGCGCTTTACGGTGACCGATAATGGTAAAGGGATGACTCAGGCACAATTGCGAGAGATTTTTAATCCCTTTATCCAGGCAGAAGGGTCAATTACCCGCGAATACGGCGGTACCGGCCTGGGCTTATCGATCTGTAAAAGCCTGGTTGAACTGATGCTGGGTTCTATTCATGTCAGCTCAGACATAGGCATGGGCAGTGAATTTGTGGTGGAGCTACCGTTTAGTGTCAAAGGCCAGATAGCTTATGCCAATAAAGCAGTACTGAACGGACAAAGAATAGCTGTACTGACCCATGAGCATGCTCGTCGAAACATTGTGGCCCGTTATCTGTCCTTTATGGGCGCAGACACTGTGGTGCTAAGAGAAGCGGATGAGCTGAGCGAATATCAGTACGACAGCGATGTGATCTGGGTGCTCGATGGCCTGGACGGTATGGACAAAGTCAATGGTCAGCTGCGTGATTTGCTCTATTCTATTGAACACAATAACCAACAGGTAATTGTACTCAGCACCATGGATGAACCGGCGTTAAACCACGATCGTATTTTCTATCTCAACGCGGCGCCGTTATGTAAATCGAGCTTTATGACCGCCATTTTGGTCGCAGCAGGCCTGCATCAACCGAAAAAACTCAAGCCATCACGGTCATTGAACAAATACCTGAATGTAGACGATGCCAGAGCGGCCAATAAATTGGTGCTGCTGGTAGAGGACAATGTGCTGAACCAGCAGGTTCTGACCGATCAGTTGCATCTGCTTGGTTATGGTGTTGAAGTTGCCGAGAACGGAGAAGAAGGTCTGGCCCGCTGGCAACAAGCCCACTACCCGATCATTCTAACCGATCTGCACATGCCTAAGATGTCTGGCTACGACATGGTGGCCAAGATCCGTGAAGAGGCCGAGCAGGCGGCAGACATCAATGCTCAGCCTTACATCATTGCCATCACCGCCAATGCACTGAAAGGTGAGCGTGACCGCTGCCTGGCAGCTGGCATGAATGATTACATCACTAAACCGGTTGAGCTGAATGTACTTGAAGCAACCTTAGAAACCTGGCAGAAATCGGCTGGTAAGCCTGCACAAGTCCAGACAGAAAACAAAGCAACGCCAGTACCGACAGCGGCACAAGAACCTGTCACGCAATCACAAGCACCGGCTAAACCGGATACAGCTGACAACGAACACCAAGCCCCGGCAGAAACCGCTGAGCCAGTAGATGACTCGAGTGATGCACAGCCAGTGGCAGAGCAAGCGCCCGAGCCACAACAAACAGCCCCCGAGGAGCCCATAGATCTCGCGCAGCTGGACAAATATGTCAATCATGATGCAAACAAGCGACTGCGCTTTTTCCGCATGTATCTGGAGCAAAGCAGTGAGCTGGCCCGGGATATCAACGGCGCCGTGATCTCTATGAGCCAGGAAGAAATCGTAGAGGCCTGCCATCAGCTCAAATCGATTTCAAAGACCATAGGTGCGCATCGGGTTGCCGACGTAGCGGCTGAGTTTGAGCAACGCTGTAAAGGCGAGGAGTTGAGCAGTGACGACCTGATCCATCTACGTGACACTTTGGAAACACACTACCAGCAAGCCACTGAGTTTATTCAACGCTATTTACAATCACAGGTTGAGTAACAGCGATGCGCTCAGCAGCACAGTGCTGCTGAGCGCATCGGGCTAGCCCTGCACCATATCGTAAATCAGGCGGATCACGATAGAAACCATCACCAACGGCAAAATATATTTACCGTACTTCTGCATTTTATCCAGTCCCATGCGGCTTTGATATTTCTCAAGCAGTGGGATCAGGATCAGCAAAGCGACGACCAGGCTGCCTAAAATTATCAGAACATTCATAACTACGCGCTCCTTATGTTGATGGCGATACCATGCCACAGCTGTACCTGCTTTGCCAAGCATTGGGTCAGTTCATACCAATTTGCTTAATTAAGTGTTCTATTTTGAGGCGAGAAAATATGTTCGATAACACCGCTCCCGCGTCCTGCTATCGCTGAGGCACCTACATCCATATAGGCGAGGCAAAAATTTTGCTGTTTAGTTATTCTAAATGAGAAATTTTTAACACAGTTAGCGTCATATTTGCTCCTTCAAATTGACCAAGTATTAAGTCAAATTGGTATCATAAGGAGGAAAAGAAAAAAGCGCGAAGCAGTACTTCGCGCAACAGGTTGGAGAGTGCTAACCGACTAGCGCAAGCAAGATACCCGCAGCAACGGCACTACCCAGTACCCCCGCCACGTTAGGTCCCATTGCATGCATCAATAAGAAGTTGTGAGGATTGCTTTCCAGGCCGACCTTATTCACGACCCGCGCAGCCATTGGCACTGCCGACACCCCGGCCGCACCGACAAGTGGATTAATGGGGCTGTCACCGGCAAAACGGTTCATCACCTTGGCCATATAGACCCCCGATGCTGTGCCAATGCTAAAGGCCACGGCTCCCAGCACCAGGATCCCGATTGTCTCTACCGTCAGGAACTGATCTGCGGCCAGCTTAGAGCCGACTGCCAGACCTAGGAAAATGGTCGTTATATTGATGATTTCGTTTTGAGCTGAGTTACTCAGGCGATCAACCACCCCGGATTCTTTCATCAGGTTGCCCAGACAGAACATCCCAACCAGTGGCGTTGCCGCCGGTAAGAATAGTAAGGTCAGTGCCAGCACACCCAGTGGGAAGAGGATCTTCTCCTGCTTAGAGACCGCTCTTAACTGAGGCATAGCAATATTTCGCTCTTCTTCTGTCGTGAGTAAGCGCATAATGGGCGGCTGAATGATAGGCACCAGCGCCATGTAGGAATATGCAGCCACCGCAATGGCCCCCAACAACTCAGGCGACAAGCGTGAAGCCAGGAATATGGCCGTCGGGCCATCAGCGCCCCCGATAATCGCAATTGCCGACGCATCTTGCAGGGTAAATTCAAAGCCAGGCACATAATTCAGTAAAATGGCACCAAACAGGGTCGCAAAAATACCAAACTGAGCAGCGGCGCCCAGCAACAACATTCTGGGGTTCGCGATCAGCGCACTGAAGTCAGTCAGCGCACCAACGCCCATAAAGATCAGTAGCGGAAATACCCCACTGTCGATGCCAATGTAATACACGTAATACAGCAGGCCACCGGGATCGGCCAGACCCGCAACCGGAATATTGGTCAAAATGGCACCAAAGCCAATTGGCACCAATAGCAAGGGCTCAAACCCTTTTGCAATTGCCAGATAAAGTAAGCCACAACCAACCGCTATCATGGCCAGTGCGGGAAAGGTCAGGTTGGCCAGCCCCGTCGCTGACCACAGGTTCACAAGTCCATCCATTACAGGCCTCCTATGCCAGCTCGACGATGGCGTCGCCAGCCGATACAGAGTCACCTTCATTAACCAGGATATCGGCAATTTTACCGCTGTGCGTCGCGCGCACTTCGGTTTCCATCTTCATTGCCTCCATGATCAACACCAAATCGCCTTGCTCTACCACATCTCCGCGTCGGGCATGGAGTTTGAAAATATTACCGGCCAGTGGCGCGTTGAGCGTTTCACCACTGCTCACTGAGGCCGATTGTGGCATCAGCTCGCTGTCCTTGACCGCCACTTCCTGTAACTCACCGCCCGGTGCAACCACCACATTGTAAACCTTGCCATCGACCTGAACACTGTAGCGCTCTTGTGATGCTTTAGATTGTGCCGGTTTTGGAGCAGCTGAGTTGTTCTGTACCAGCTCAGGTTTCGGCTCAAATGCCGCCGGGTTATCCCGGTTTTGTATAAATTTCAGACCTATCTGCGGGAACAGGGCATAAGTAAGCACGTCATCAACCACCGCATCACTGAGTTTCAGTGACATGCTCTTGGCTTTATCAAGTAGGTCGGACTCAAGCTGCGCCAGCTCCGGTTCGATTAAGTCTGCCGGACGACAGGTGATCGCTTCTGCTCCATCGAGCACTCGCTGTTGCAGCGCGGCATCAACCGCTGCCGGTGTTTTCCCGTATTCACCTTTAAGCACGCCCGCGGTTTCTTTGGTGATGGTTTTATAGCGCTCCCCGGTCAGCACATTCAGTACAGCCTGGGTCCCGACTATCTGCGAGGTAGGTGTCACCAGCGGCAAATAACCCAAGTCCTGACGGACCGATGGGATCTCCTTAAGTACTTCATCCAGACGGTCCCCTGCACCTTGCTCTTTGAGCTGATTTTCCATATTGGTCAGCATACCACCTGGCACCTGGGCAGACAGAATGCGGCCATCCACGCCCTTAAGGCTGCCCTCAAAGGCCGCATACTTTTTACGAACATCACGGAAATAAGCCGCAATTTCTTCAAGCTGCAATAAGTCCAGTCCGGTATCTCTTTCAGTGCCCTCAACAATCGACACCAAAGTCTCTGTGGCACTGTGACCATAGGTCATACTCATTGAAGAAATCGCGGTATCCAGCATATCAATGCCCGCATCGACCGCTTTTTGATAAGTGGCAGTGCTCAGACCCGTGGTGGCATGACATTGCATTGCAATGGGCACAGACACGGTGTTTTTCAGCTCCCGGATCAACACTTCAGCGTCATAAGGCTTGAGCAACCCGGCCATGTCTTTAATACAAATTGAATGACAGCCCATTTGTTCCAGCTGCTTCGCCTGCGCCAGCCACATCTCCAGCGTGTGTACCGGGCTGACTGTATAAGAGATGGTGCCCTGGGCATGTGCGCCCACTTTAATGGCAGCGCGAATCGCAGTTTCCAGGTTACGTACATCATTCATGGCATCAAAAATACGGAAGACATCCACCCCATTATGATGGGCACGCTCAACGAATTTTTCGACAACATCATCCGCATAGTGCCGGTATCCCAACAGGTTTTGACCCCTTAACAGCATCTGTTGCTTGGTATTTGGCATGGCTTCTTTGAGGGCACGGATCCGATACCAGGGATCTTCACCAAGATAACGAATACATGCATCAAAAGTGGCACCTCCCCAGGATTCCACTGACCAGTAGCCAATCTGATCGAGTTTTTCAGCGATTGGCAACATATCCTCAAGGCGCATACGCGTGGCCAGTAGCGACTGATGTGCATCGCGCAGTACCAATTCTGTTAGTTTGAGCTGTGACATAAATGACCCCTTGATTATTTTTCTGATGGGAAGTGCTGGTTACGGTATTGCGAAATCGCGGCACTGATAGCCGCCAGGTTTTCTGCGGGCACTTGCTCAGCGCCGGCAGGCTTTGACTTGGCTGCCTGTGACCTTGGTTGCACCGGCTCATCCGGGGCGGCGAATTTGGATAGCCCCTTCACTGCGATGATCAAAATAGACAAGAATACAAACACCCCGACCATGCCGGTAAGCATTAAGTTGGCGGCCTGAGCCAGTAAGGCGGTTATGTCCATCTCTGCTCTCCCCTTGTTGTTAACATTTTTTTGCGTGGCATCATGCAGATACAATAGATAGCCACAATTTATAGATAATTATGCAATCATCATAACAAAACCGCCTGCTTTGTAAACCAAGCTGTAAATTGGTATTACCAATAACAAATTACACACAATTTCAACCTGTTACGATAATCCAAATGAAAATTTAATGAAAACAGGGGAATAAATATGAAAAATAGTCAAGATACCCGACAAAAATAAGCAGATGGCATAAAAATTATTCACCCACCACCTTACCCTGAACAGAAACATATAATTGGTATGACCAAGACAGCTATTTTGTAAAATGTTAACAGTGCTATACAAGACCAATCCGCAGTTTACGTAAAGTCGCTCATGTGGAAGATTTCGGGGTATAATGGTTGGATGAAATAACTGGAGTTGTGTTTGTGTTTCACTGCGAGTTTACGCTGGATAAAGATTACTTTCGCGAATGTTTTGATCAGTCATTGCCTTACAGCAATGTCAGCAAACCTAAGTATGCCCTGGTCGCATTTTTGTTCGTCCTGGGCTGTGTTGCCATCTATGGCTTAGATAATGTCTACTTAGGTAACTTTTTAATTTTATTGGCTGTTTTAGAGTGTATCGCACACTATTACCGACGCCCCTGGTGGGTGGCAAGGCAAATGGTCACCCGTGCCAGTGGCAGCAAAATAACACTGGACATTAATGAGCAGGGCGTCACGGCCACTAACCCGTATAAGTCTTATCAGATCCCCTGGTCAGAGGTGAATGAAATAGCAGAAACCGAGCTGGGCGTGGTGCTGGTGCGCGCCGGTACAAACCAGTACATTTCTAAAAAAGCCCTGTCTGACGAGGCCTTGCAATATATTTTGAGCAAAAAAAATAGCCACGACTGAGTGGCTACTTTTTCGAATTCTACCGGGCTGTGCGCCGGGAATTGTAGATTACATATTACCCGTAGTCGGGTTAGACTTTTCAGCCTGAATACGCATGTAGATCTCTTCACGGTGTACAGAAACATCTTTAGGGGCGTTAACGCCAATACGAACTTGATTTCCTTTAACACCTAATACGGTTACAGTTACTTCATCACCTATCATTAGAGTTTCGCCTACACGGCGAGTTAGAATTAGCATTCTCTTGCTCCTGTTATTCCAAAATTTAAAAGATTCCGCGTCTTGGTCATTTTAATGAAAAGTTTCCGTAAAAGTAAGCAAAATAATTGCTTATTCGTCACTTTCCAATTTAAAAGCGTCATGCAGAGCACGTACTGCCAACTCAAGGTATCGCTCATCGATTAATACTGAAATCTTTATTTCCGAGGTTGCAACTAACAAAGGTGAAATATTCTCTGCTGCCAGCGCCGAAAAAAATGTACCGGCATTCGCAGAGTGCGACTTTAATCCCACCCCTACCGCTGAGACTTTTGCAACGGCTGTATTACTCTCGATTTCAACTGCCCCAAACGTGTGCTGATGCGTCTTGAGCACATCCAGCGCCTGCAGATGATCATTGCTATGCACAGTTAAAGCATAGTCTATTTTGCCAGTCTGTTGATTCATTTGACTGATCATGTCGACTTCTATCGCATATTCGCCTAACAGCGACAAGATCGAAGCCAGCGTTGCGGGGCCATCTGGTGCCTGTCTGATAGTCAGTAAGCACTCGTCCTTTTGGTGGGCAATCCCCGACACCACTTTATTCTTCATGGGGTTTTCCTCGTAGGTAATCAAGGTCCCGGCATCCGGTTTGAAGGTGGATAAAACACGCAGTGGTAAGGTATAGCGGCCAGCTGCTTCAACAGAGCGGATCTGCAAGACCTTGGCGCCTAAGCTCGCAAGCTCAAGCATTTCTTCAAAGGTAACCTGGGTCATGCGGCGGGCTTTAGGTTCAATTCGGGGGTCGCAGGTATAAACCCCATCCACATCAGTGTAGATCTGACATTCATCAGCCCCGAGCGCAGCGGCTATCTCCACGGCACTGGTATCCGTCCCGCCCCGACCTAAGGTGGTAATGTTACCTTCCAGATCACGGCCCTGAAAACCCGCAATAATGCTGATATGGTGCTGCTGCAGCTCTTGTTGTAAACGTACCGTATCTATTTGGGCAATGCGGGCACGACCGAACATATTGTCGGTCACTATGCCCACCTGATCAGCCAATAAACTGATGGCGGAGTGACCACGCTTGATGATAGCCATGGCCAGCAAAGCAATAGATACCTGCTCACCGGTACTCAGCAGCACATCCAGTTCTCTGGGGCTCGGCTGAGCGTCTATCTGTTTGGCCAGCTCAACCAGGCGATTGGTTTCACCAGACATAGCAGACAGTACGACCACCACCTGATGGCCAGCCTGTCGGGTTTTGACCACCAAATCGGCGACCGCTTCGATGCGGTCAATTGACCCCACCGAAGTGCCACCAAACTTTTGAACAATAAGGGCCACGTGTTACTGAGTTTTCTCAGCCAGCCACGCTGAAACACTGGCCAGTGCCGCATCCAGGTTTTGTGGTTCAGAACCACCTGCCTGCGCCATATCCGGACGACCACCGCCCTTGCCGCCTACCTGTGCAGCCATATGGTTAACCAGCTCACCTGCTTTCACACGGCCGACCAAGTCTTTGGTCACACCGGCTATCAGGCTGACTTTGTCGCCATTGGCCACGCCCAGCGCGATAACGCCTGAACCCATTTTGTTCTTCAGGTCATCAACCATGCCACGCAGCGCTTTCGACTCGGTACCTGCCACATTCGCAACCAGCACTTTAATGCCGTTGATGTCTGTCGCCGACTCCAGTAGTGAAGCACCCGCAGCGCTGGCCAGCTTATCGTTCAGCTGAGACACCTGCTTTTCAAGGCCCTTGGCTTTTTCAATCAGTGCCGCAACTTTATCCAGCGCGCTGCTGTTATCACCTTTTACCAGTGCCGCTATCTCAGCCAGGGTTTGCTCCTGATTGGCCACATAATTAATGGCTTCAGCACCGGTTACCGCTTCAATACGGCGCACGCCCGCTGCAATACCGCCTTCAGAGACGATTTTGAACAAGCCAATGTCACCGGCGCGAGACACGTGTGTACCACCACACAGCTCGATAGAGTAATCGCCAATCGAGACTACGCGCACTTCGTCGTCGTACTTTTCGCCGAACAGTGCCATGGCACCTTTTTCTTTGGCCGCATCTATGTCCATTAACTCAGTATTGAGTGCGAAGTTAGTGCGGATCTGGGCATTCACGGTATCTTCAATCTCACGCAGTTGGGCTTTGCTCACTCCTTCGAAGTGAGAAAAGTCAAAGCGCAGCTTGTCTGCCATGACCAGTGAGCCTTTCTGAGCAACATGCTCGCCCAGCGCCTGGCGCAATGCTTCGTGTAGAATGTGTGTTGCTGTGTGGTTTTTCTTGATGTCTTCACGGCGCGCTGCATCTACCTGAGCATCCGCTTTGTCATTGACACCAATACGGCCTGTAACCTGACCGTGATGCGCAATGGCATTACCCAGCTTTTGCGTATCTGTGACAACAAACTCACCCGCCGCAACTTTCAGGCTACCGGTATCACCAACCTGACCACCTGATTCGGCGTAAAACGGCGTGCGATCCAGTACCACAATACCCGTTTCACCGTCTTCAAGTACTGAAACAGACTGACCTTCTTTGAACAGCTCTACCACAGTACCGGTATAGTGAGTGGCATCATAGCCCTTAAAGTCTGACGATTTTTCAGATTTCAGCTGCTCGTTGTAGTCGGCACCAAATTTACCGGCCTGCTGAGCCATTTTACGCTGAGTTTCCATGCAGTCTTTAAAGCCGCGCTCATCGATAGTCATAAAGCGCTCACGAGCTACATCCGCGGTCAAATCCGCCGGAAAACCATAGGTATCATAAAGCTTAAACACCACATCACCCGGGATCACATCGCCTTCGAGTGAGGCCAGGTGCTCTTCAAGGATAGCCAGACCACGGTCCAGCGTTTTGCCAAACTGCTCTTCTTCGATACGCAGGACTTTTTCGATGATAGCACCTTGTTTAACCAGCTCAGGGTAAGCGTCACCCATTTGCTCGCTCAGGGCGCTGACCAGCTGATAGAAGAATGCGCCTTTGGCACCCAGCTTGTTGCCGTGACGCACTGCACGACGAATGATACGACGCAATACATAACCGCGCCCTTCGTTGGATGGCATCACCCCATCGGCAATCAAAAAGGCACAAGAGCGAATGTGGTCCGCGATAACACGCAGTGATTTGTCTTCGAGATCCTGGGCTCCGGTTACTTTAGCCGCAGCAGCAATCAATGCCTGGAACAGATCAATCTCGTAGTTAGAGTGCACGCCCTGCATAATTGCAGAAATACGCTCAAGACCCATACCGGTATCAACCGACTGTTTAGGCAGCGGTTCCATCGTGCCATCGGCGTGACGGTTATACTGCATAAAGACCAGGTTCCAGATCTCAATAAATCGGTCACCGTCTTCTTCCGGTGAGCCCGGAGGTCCGCCCCAGATCTCTTCGCCATGGTCGTAGAAAATTTCCGAACAAGGGCCACACGGGCCTGTGTCACCCATTGACCAGAAGTTGTCGGAGGTTGCGATACGGATGATTTTGTCTTCCGGCACCCCCATATCTTTTGACCAGATATCATAAGCTTCCTGGTCGTCGTGATAGACAGTGACCAACAACTTTTCTTTAGGCAGGTTGATTTCTTTAGTCAGAAATTCCCAGGCAAAACGAATGGCATCTTTTTTAAAGTAATCGCCAAAGCTGAAGTTACCCAGCATTTCGAAAAAGGTGTGGTGACGCGCAGTGTAACCTACATTTTCCAGGTCATTGTGTTTACCCCCGGCACGCACACAGCGTTGTGAGCTGGTCGCGCGGTTGTAAGGACGTTTCTCACCGCCCAGAAACACGTCTTTAAACTGCACCATTCCGGCATTGGTAAATAGCAACGTGGCGTCATTACCCGGGATCAGTGAACTTGAAGGCACCACCTGGTGTTGTTGTTTGGCAAAGTAGTCAAGAAAGCTCTGCCTTATCTGTGCGGTCGTCATCTGCTGCATGTGCTCATTACCCTTTTTTGCTGCTGTAGTGACAGGCATTACTCACCCTGTGAGTATGCCTCGATAGCATAATCTATTTCGTCATAACGGAATCCACGCGACATCATGTAGCGAATTCGTTTTGACTTCTCTTTATAATCCAATTGATTTGTCGAACGGCTGTATTTCTTTTCGTAGGCGCGCAAGGCCACGCTAAACCAGTCGACTTCTTGTTCTTCTATTAAGTGCTGTAAATATGATTTATCGACACCTTTGCGTTGCGCGTCCATCATAACACGTTTTTCGCCAAGCCCCTTGGCCACTTGCTGGGACAAAAAACTCGCGCAATAGCGCTTATCATCCAGATAGCCAAGCGATTCTAGCCAGTCAAGCAAACGCGTAATATATGCCTCTTCGCCATCTTTTGCGCGTAACTTCTGAGCCAGTAACTGACGAGAATACTCCTGTCTGGACAATAACCAAAGGGCGTAGTTCTTCAGCTTTTTTTCAATATCTTGTTGATCCATCAAGCGTCAAACCGACCACTTTGCTGCTGTTGCTGTGGTGGTGTATTGTCATTTGACGCCGGCGGCTCTGACGCTGATACAATAGCCTGAAAAGACACAAAAAAACCGATGTACGCAATAGGCATCACCACAAGCAGCGGTACCAGCGACATTGGAATAGACAGCAGCATCAGCAATGCCACCAACAGCCCAAATACCGTCAGCGGGGCCATATTGTGATAAAACACCGTTAATGATTGCTTCATCGCCTGAATAATACGCGCTTCATCGCGGAAAAACACCAAAGGAAGCGCATAAGCAAAGGCCATCATCGCCAGCGATTGGATCACCACAAAAATAGCGATGTCCGCAAAAGTAATTTGCGCGATCACCTGTGCCAGCACTTGCGCTTCATCGCTCTGCTCGTTGACGTTTTGCAACACCTCCAGTGCCGGGCCAAACAGTACCCCCAACAAGGCGCTCAATAATAAGGCCACACCCATTTGGTACAAACCAAAGCGAAACAGGTTCAGTCGTCGGCCTTTAGTGGAAAAAGGCGCTAAAATATCGGCCAGCGTAATGGCCTGACCTTGCTGTTTTTTTACCACTGCCAGATAAAAACCCGCAGTCAGAAAGGGCGATGCCAGTACAGCTACCAGCTGCAACGGCGGAAAGACAAAAGGCACCAGGCTCACAACAACCATGAGCAGGTACATCATTACGAAGGTAAAGGGCTGAGACTTGAAAATAATCCACCCGGCTTTTAGCCATTGCAAGCCAAACCCGGCGGTAAATGTTTTAAATTCTGTTGGCATATTCATCAATTCATTGTGAAACGGAGCAATTATACTGGGTCACAGGAGGACTTAAAAGGTCAGATGGGGGAATTTTCAACTCATCACCTGTTACATCTGAGTCGATACTGGCCAGCCGTGAAGTGCGACTGACCCGCACATAGCAACCGGCCTAGATTTCGTCCGGCTTCTTAATTTTTTTAATGTCTAACATGTGTGAGCCATGCTTTACCTTGGTTTCGAGGTAATTACGATTCCCGGCCACCCCAACTTTAACATGGGCATGTGTCCCGACTACTTCCTCAACCTGAATACCGGCATCTCTGAGTGCATTCAGCTTACGAGGGTTGTTGGTCATCAGGCGCACATGGTTCAGGCCCAGTGCCTGTAGCATCAGTACAGCGTCCGAAAAATCGCGTAAATCGTCGTCAAAGCCCAGGTGGTTATTCGCTTCGTAGGTATTCATACCTTGCGACTGCAGCACATAAGCGTCGATTTTGTTATACAGGCCAATTCCCCGGCCTTCCTGGCGCAAATATAACAGGACACCACCTTGGAGGTGCATAGCTTCGATGCTCTCATTAAGCTGCTCACCACAGTCACACCGCGATGAGTGAAACACATCACCCGTTAAACACTCAGAATGCATTCTGATCAAAGGCACCGATTGTTCGCTATCGGCACGATTAAATACCAGGGCAACATGCTCCTGGCCATCCTGCAACCCTTCAAATGAGACGATTTCCGCGGGGATATGACTACGCTGCCCAACATTCAGCTCAACTCTTGCTCTTACTTGTGCCACGACTACAAAATACCTAATTGCAAAAATGTGATAATATCACAAAGAATACTGTAACTGACTATATGGTGACAAAGTTGCTCAGTTACAAGTCCTCCGACGAAATACTGGCAAATACACCGAACACCGCTAGGATAGTAATACCAGCTTGCATTAATACAGCAGCGATCCGAGGGATTAATACCGACGTGATTCTTCGCCGCAGGATTAACAGCTTAACGAAGTGCGCTGGTATAAGAACTGCCCGGTGCCACTCGCACTCATGCATTTTCTACTGAAATAATATCTTAATGGTAACTGATGCGCTCGACATTTGTGATGTTTTTATCTCTGCTCTGGTGCCTGAGCTTAGCTCTACAAGCAGATGAGTTAAAAGTAGACGGCTTTGCTACTTTAGATATTAACATCAGTAACTCTCAAACCGCCGGGATCCGACATGTGATCTCTCAGCCCGATGTCAGCTATCTGGGGGAGCCCAGCTTTGCTAACTCCTCCATAGGTTTGCAACTCGACTGGCAATCATCGTCACAACTACAGTGGGTAGCACAGGCCGTGCTTAAAGAGCGCAAAGAATACAAGCTGGATTACCTCATTCAAATGGCTTTTGCACGCTATACGCTGACACCCAACTGGCAATTTCGTGCAGGGCGCACCGGCCTTGATCTGTATATGATGACGGAGTACCGGGATATTGGTTTTGCGTTTAATTATGGCCACCCGCCAACAGAATTTTACGCCGTTGTACCGCATCAAAACCTCGATGGCTTTGATGTTACTTATACCTATCCATTTGCGCAAAGCGTGCTGAGTTACAAGGTTTTTGCCGGGCGCTCAAATGCACCCATAGTCAGCGACAACGACTTTATCTGGGATGTTGAGTTAGAGTCAATTTATGGCATGAGCCTGTCATTACAAAGCCAAAACTGGCTGATCCGCAGCAACTACACCACCACCAAAGCCGGTAACACCAATGAGCAACAAGGCCAATTACTCAGAGCGTTACAGCCCATACCCGATGATCTTTGGCCGACTCGCCAGGCTTTGATTGAATCTTTGCAGATAAAAGGCAAACGGTTTAATTACTTTACCGTAGGGGCCATGTATGACGACAGCCAATGGATACTGCAAGGTGAGCTTGCCTACATCGACTCTCACTCTGAGGTACTAAACCATTTAAAAGCAGGTTATGTGAGCGCCGGAATGCACCAGGAAGATGACACCTGGCTACTCACCTTCAGCGCGGCAAAATCTAACAATCGTGTTGATCCGGGGCCATTGCTGAGCACACCAGAACTTGATGTTCTCTATCATGGGGTGATCCGTCACACCAATTTCTACCTGATAGATCAACATACCTGGTCGTTAAGCTGGCGGCGGGACCTGACCTCCACTTTGGCAGTTAAAGTCCAGCTGGATCACACCCAGGCCAATCATCTGCCATCGGCTTTTTATCTTCACAAAAACTTGTCTTCATCCAAGCATGACAAGTACTTTCAGTCACTTGGCCTGAGTCTGAATTGGGTGTTCTGATGCGACTACAGGTTTTTTGCTGCATCATCTTAAAGCTGCTGCTATTCACCACCTGCTCGGCCAATGCCACTGACCCCCTGGTGGTAATTGTTCACCGTGACAACCCAAACCCGCAGCTATCCCAACATCAGATCGTCGATCTCTACATGGGCAAATACACCGCCTTCCCCGATGGCACCCTGGCCAAAGTGCTCGACTATGAGCAGGGACATCCATTACGTACTCTTTTCCTGACTACTCTGACGGGCCGCCCTATCAGCCAGATCAATGCTTACTGGTCGCAGGTAAAATTTAGTGGTAAGGCCTCTTTTCCACAAGCGTATCAATCAATCGACGCTATACTTGAGGAAGTTGCATCGACCCCGGATGCTATTGGTTATGTGCCCGCAACAGCGGTTACTGAGGACGTCAAAGTGGTGTATCGTTTTGTTCAATAAACACAGTTTGATCACACGGCTAACCCTTTTACTGAGTCTGACGACGCTGCTGTTCAGTGTGATCTACGCAAAACTATATTATCGACATGTATTTGAAGAAGAGCTGGCGCGTGCTAACGGCACCGTAATGCAGATAGGCAAAACCGTCTCTTCCACCGCCTCGATTGCCGCGTACCTCGAAGACAAAGATTTGGCGACTGAAGTCGTCAATGGACTGATAAGTAACGATATAATTCTGTCGGCCGCGCTGGTTAGCAAAGATACGCTGCTAGCCAAGAGTATTTTGCACAGTGGACCGGGCAGCATCCAAATAAAACTGGTTAACCCGTTTTTTCTGTCCGAAAACATCGGCATGATACACATAGCGCCCAATACACTCATCATTGAACAAAATGCCCGCAGTATTGCCTTGGGTGGCGTCAAAACTATGCTAGTCGTGATCCTGCCCATCATCATACTGCTCTCGACTTTGGTGTACTGGCAAGTCACCCGACCGCTCAATCAGCTCGGCAGGTCGCTTGCAAAAATACTGCCGGGTAGTGCCCAGCGCTTGAAGATAGACAAACATGCCAGTCATAATGAAATCGGCCGAATTGAGCTGGGGATCAACACCTTACTGGATAAAGCTGA
Source organism: Pseudoalteromonas rubra (assembly GCF_000967655.1). Taxonomy (GTDB): domain Bacteria; phylum Pseudomonadota; class Gammaproteobacteria; order Enterobacterales; family Alteromonadaceae; genus Pseudoalteromonas; species Pseudoalteromonas rubra_A. The sequence continues at coordinate 7,318 of NZ_JXYA01000029.1, read as the reverse complement.
AGCCTTATTTGAGCAAGAGCGCAGCCTCAGAGCCGAAGTCGTCGAGCTGGAAAAACGCTTTCGACTGATGTTTGAACAGTCCTCTTCACCCACTTTGCTTGTGAAAGACGAAGGGGATATTTTACTCATCAATGACGCCGCCAAAGATCTGCTCGTGGGCATGGGCATTGATGTCGATGAACGCTTTCCCGAAAACCTTGGGCTGTACTGTAAAACCCCGGATATTCTCTATACCTTCACCGAAAACAGCATCAAGCAAAAGCAGGTGATGCAGTCTGAGTTTGAATTTATTAACCCGCTGACACAGTCTACGGTATGGCTGAGCATTATTGTGCTCAATACCCTCAGTGACGGACAATGGTATTTTCAGGTGTTTCTTGCCGATATTACCCTGCGCAAAACCATGCTAAACCAGCTCAACAAGCGAGCCCAAAGAGACAGCCTGACGGGGCTTTACAATCGTTACGGCGCAGAGCTTATGCTACTCGACTGGATAGACAACCAGTGTACATTTAGCCTGCTGCTAATCGACCTCGACAAGTTCAAACCTATCAATGATGTCTACGGTCACAACGCAGGAGACGCGTTGCTGAAGCACATTGCCAATCAGCTATCTGTGACAATGGACACCACCGACCTGGTGTGTCGCTGGGGAGGTGACGAGTTTTTAGTCGCCCGATTAGACATCACACAGCAAGAACTAACTCGCCTTGCACAGACGTTGCTGGAAGCGATTAACCAACCTATGCCATTTGAGCACCGTGAGGGGCAAACCGAGCTGGCGGTGGGTGCCAGCATTGGTATTGCCCACTTTCCTCAGCATGCTGAAAATCTCAAAGGCCTGGTTGAGTGCGCCGACGTTGCTATGTACAGCATCAAAAAGACCTCCAGAAATAGCTTTACCTTTTACTCTGAGTAACAGCTCAAAAATATTGGCCTACCCAGCGGATAAAACTCAGAACTTATCCAACAACGAGGCATCATAGCGGGTGATGTCCAGTGTCACTTGATACTGATTAGTCAGCGCATCCAGCTCTGCCTGCCAAATGCCCAGCTCTTCCATGGTGAGGGTATTGTCATCAAGCTGCCACAGCTGGCGTGAGCCACTGTAACTGAATTGCATGGCAAGCATGGCGTCCACATCGCCCTGTTGGGCGGCCTTTTTTACCTTGGCCATCTTGCGAGTGACCTTGTTCAGCGCCTGCTTGAGTTGCCAGACATAGTTAACTTCATACATAAACGGATGATGCTGCACCCGTTTAAGCACAGCGGCTATCATCACACACGTCAGTACCACGCCTGTCAGATTCCAGTGGAAGTGGCTGCCATCCGGATCCGGAAATGCCACAATTAACACCCGGGCGATGCCCAGACTGCCAATCACCAGCGCTGCAATACAGGCCGCGATCACTATGTTCAGGTGTTTTCTGTAACGTGTTTTATCTATCTCTAACAGTTGCATCTTGTCTCCCACTTACTGCAATGCACAGACGCTACTTAGGTCTTTTTCCGACCGGATAGCGACAGTTATTGTGCGCATTCTAACGTAATCCGGGAAAAAAACGCGAACTACTTCACCCCTTTTTGACCTCATCCCCGTTTTACTGATAAATCATCAAGGAGCACGCCTATGAACGGTCAATTTTTAGCACAGCAGTCCCCTCACCCTTTTCAGACTCTGAATAAGATTTTCCTGTCGTTTCTGGGGGCCTGTGGCATCACCTTTGCGGCCTTTGCCTTTATGCAGTACCTGCTCAGCCAGGATCTGGCGTTTGAGCAAGACCCAATCACGTATACGCCAATTTTTCTGCCCGACGTAAAACAAGATAGTCCGGTCGAAACCAAAAAGCCCCTGCCGCCACCGCCAAAACCTGCACCTAAAGCACCGCCGAAGCCGACGCTGAATGCGGAAGTGCCCACCATGGCACTCAGCGGGCTGGGTGGCACACCCGTTGTCGAGACAGGCCCGATACAAATGGACTCATCCATGCAGCCTACGGATATGCAAGCTACGCCCATTGTGCGAGTCGAGCCGCGCTACCCGACCATAGCCGCACGAGATGGTACAGAAGGCTGGGTAGAGCTGCACTTTACGATTTCAGAAACAGGTGAAGTGGTTGATGCCCGAGTCGCAAACGCAGAACCCAAACGAGTGTTCAACCGTGAGGCACTTAAAGCGCTGAAACGCTGGAAATACCGCCCGCAAGTGGTCGATGGTCAGCCTAAGGCGCAAAGCGGGCAAAAGGTCGTGCTGGAGTTCAAGCTCAACCAGAATTAAGATGAAGGTTGTGCGCCTGAGTGAAAACTCAGGTGCATGCGGGCACATACCAATAAAAACAAGGAACTGCCTATGCTACTTACATTAAAAAACTGGCTGTCGGCAATCGAAACTGAGCCTGCCGATCCTTTATATGAGTTCAAACTGAGTGGGGAAAATAAGTACCTGGAATTGGCCATAGATAAGTACAACCACGATTTATATCACTTTTTACTGACTCAGAGTGACGGTGAGTTGGCCAAAGATGTCTGTCAGAAAACCTGGCTCACTGTGGTTGAAAAGCGTCAGGCTTATCATACCAGCCAGGCGCCCAAGGCTTTCCTGTTTAAGCTGGCCCGAAATGCCCTGATTGATGAATTGCGCAAACAACAGCGGCTATCCTACATGGACTCTTTAGAGCAGCACCTGCCAGCCACGGAGCCCAGTATTGCGTCGCACCAGTCCTTATATGACGCGATTTTATCCTTGCCGCTGCTGCAAAGAGAGGCAATTAGTCTGCAACTGGAAGGGTTCTCCTTGCAGCAAATCGCCAGTATCACGAATGCGCCCCAGGAAACCATCAAAACCCGACTACGCTACGCCCGGGCTGCGCTGAAAAACGTATTAGGAGAAGATGATGAGTGACAAACAGCAGGCAGAACAGCTCAGGCAGGCTTATCAGCAGGCAAAACAACAGCATAAGCCCTCCGCACTGCAACAGCGTCAGCTCAAGCAAACTTGTCGCGCTGCCAATGCTGCCGTCAGGCAAGTCAGCTGGTGGCAACGAGGTCAGTGGATTTTAGCGTGCGGCGCACTCCTGGTGCTGGCCACGGTGATGGTAACGCAAGAGCACTCGCAACACGCGACCGTGCCTGTGTATGCGCTGAGCTATGACGACTATGAGCAGGTTGAAACCCACAGTGTTGAACAAGGTCATTATGTTACGCACATTCGGGAACAAAAACAGGCGCTGGATAAGCAATTTAGCCAGCAGCAAAAGCGACTCAGCGAGCAACACTTTTATGGCCGACTGGTTCACAGCGACCAGGATACCTGGTTTGTTGCCGACTGCCGAAATAAAACGTTATTGGAAATCAAGCACTCGGTACTCGATGCATTGCAGGGCGAGCCCGTTTTATCAGAGCTGGCGCCCGGTCAGATGCTCGCACTGGACAAAAACACCGACGGTCACTTAACCACCATCGCTGCGGTTCCACGCACCGTGTACGCCTGCCCTTAATGTCGCCAGCCTGACAGGCTGGCGAACAATCTGGTTTAAATCATCACCACGCTGGCAACGAAGAAGCAGAGCAATGCCAGCGCACCGCCTACCATCGCATAAGGCAGCTGGGTTTTTACGTGTTCCAGCAGATCGCACCCTGATGCCAGGGCTGACACCGCACTAGTGTCTGAGATGGGGGAGCAGTGATCGCCAAAGATACCGCCACTGAGGATCGCACCCACAACCAGCGATGGAGGCAATCCTAAGGTCTGGATCAACGGCACCCCAATGGGGATCAGAATCGCAAACGTGCCCCAGGAAGTCCCTGTAGTGAAAGACATCACGGCGCCCGTTAAGAACAGCACAGGCACAATAAAGTAAACAGGTAAGTAATCACCCACTAACGATGCAACAAACACCCCAGTGCCCAGCTCTTTTAAACTCGCGCCCAGCGTCAATGACAGCAATACGATACTCACCAGAGGCAATAACTCCCCCATCCCTTTGAAGCCCACATCGACCAGTTGTTGATGGGTAAAATGACGGGCTTTAAGCAACAGTAAATAGGCAACTGCCGTTGCCAGTACCGTGGCATATAACACGGACTTTGAGCCACTCCCCTGGGCCAGCTCTCCACCACCAGTCCATAACATAAAGCCCAGCATACTGATGATAAGCGTTGCCAATGGTACGAGCATAAATCGAGCTTTGCTTGCCGCGGGGCCTTTGTCTATCTCCTGATCTTGCTTTGTCAGCGCTCGCTCGGCGACTTTCATCGGACCATGCACTTTGTCAAAAACAATGGTGTAAAACACAATCAGCAAAGCGATGATGGCATAAAAATTAAAGGCCACGCTGCCCCACAAAATACTGACTGCCGACTGCTCTAACTCATAGTTGCTTAGCAAACCCAGCACATAGGCGCCCCAGCCGTTGAGCAGGATCAAAATACACACGGGTGCACTGGTACTGTCTATGATATAGGCAAGGCGTGCGCGGCTCATTTTGAACTTGTCAAACAATCCCCGGGATACGATCCCCGACGTCAGCACACTCATATTTGACTCAATAAAAACCGCCATACCGGTGAACATAGTCAGCAAACCGACCTGACGTTTACTTTTTGCGACACCGATATTCAGCAGCTTATTTACCGTCGCACCCACCCCACCAGACTCTCTGATGTAAGCCAGCAACGCGCCAATCACGATACTAAACAGCAGGATCCGGCTGTTTCCAGGAGAGGTGGCCACACTGACAATGCGCTCAATGCTATTAATAAAGGTGGCAAATAACGCATTGCCATCACCATTCTGCGCGAGCAGAAATTCCGACGAGATCAGCGCCAGGATCAGCGCCACAATGACCTCTTTGCGCCAGAACACCACGGCAATGGCTATCAAAGGCGGTAAAATCGAATACCAGGACATAGATTCCCTATTACTAATTATTAGATCAAGCTGTAAACCCGTTAGCTTAAATAGTTGCGTGGAAAAAACCAAGCTTTTCGCGGCTGAATTTACAAACGCAACAAAAAGAACTTTTTTAGGTACCAACCAGATTAAAAAGCGCAATAATATATCTTTCTGATCTATTACATTGTCATCTTTGAACCTATAATATGGACACCTCTGTTAGTACAGGTTACCAAGTGAAGCGCATGTCTACTTTTATTAAAATAAAGGCATTAAGGCCAACTCTCTCACAAAGTGAGGCAAAACTCGCCGACTTTACCCTTAGTTCGGGGAGCCAGATACGTACTTTATCGTCTATTGAACTGGCCAAAGCGGCCGGGGTGAGTCAGTCGAGTGTCGTAAAATTTGCACAGAAATTAGGATACCGGGGCTTTCCCGCATTTAAACTTGCTGTTGTAGACGCGCTGAATGAGCAAGCGAGTGATCAGGCTGCCCCCTCTGCGCAGTTTGAACAGAGCGACTCTTTGGCAGACATCAGTGAAAAACTCATTGCTAATCAACACAAAACACTCAGTGCAACACAAAAACTCAATAGCAGTGCTGAGTTTGAACGCAGCGTACAAGCCTTAAAAGCAGCACGCAAAGTCCTGATCTGCGCGAAAGGGGCATCCTGGTCAGTGGCACAGGATTTTGCCTTTAAGCTGCAAAAGGTCGGCATTTCCGCTGTTTGCCACAGTGACGAATACAGTGCTGCCAGCTATATCGCCTCCATGGGCAAAGAAGATTTATTGATTGTGATCAGCAACTCAGGCCAAACCAAAGCGTTACTGAAGCTGGCCGAGCAGGCAAAATACAACGAGTGCCGCCTGTTTGCCATCAGCCGTTATGGCGACTCCCGGCTCAGTGACATTGCCGATCATATTTTATTTACCGTGCAAGAAGTAGAGCCTGTAGATCACAGCGCTATACTGGCCCGGGCGTCGCAATGTTATCTTATCGATACCTTGTTTGTTGCGCTGGCGCAGTCAAATTTGCACTGGCAGCGCCGAGTGGAGCGCGCCAATGATAATATGCGCGCGGTCTTTCACGACTGAGCTAATATTACTCACGTGCATAAAGCAGGTAAGGCAGGCGGCGTGTCTTAAACGCCTGCACTTCCTGTTGCCAGATGGATTCAATCTGATGTGCTTTCAGACCTTGTTCCAGTGCCAGGCGGATCACATCCGTGCCCGCCAGCTTATCAAAGAAGCGCGGTGAATTGATCAGCGTCTTACCCTGTTGCTCAAACGCACTGTGTGCCTGCACTAGCCAGTCTAACGACAATCCTCGCTGCACGGAATAGCGCAGGTCTTCACCATAGACCGTTTTGCCCTTTAGCTTAGGGTGCATTGCTGCACCAGGTATTGAGCGCGGTGAAAAAGCGAACTTGCCGAGCCGAACCCGATCATGACCAAATACCTGAAACGGAAAGTCACTCCCTCGCCCAACAGACACCTGCGTCGCCTCAAATAAACATAATGAAGGGTACAAATAGATGGCGCGTTGATTCGGTAAGTTAGGGCTCGGCGCTGTGGGGAGCTCATAGTCATCCTGCGCACTGTAATTGGCGACCGGGATCACCGTCAGGTCCAATCGCCCGGGACTTCTTAACCACCCCTCACCGACACTCATCAGCGCCAGCTCACCGAGCGTCATACCATGTAAGACAGGCACCGGCAGCATGCCAACGAATGAGCGAAAGCGGGGGTCCAGTACCGGGCCATCAACATAAGCAATATTGGGGTTGGGCCTGTCCAGCACCAGGTAACTGATCCCACCTTGCTGGGCGGCTTCCATGGTCAGAAATAAAGTGCTGAGGTAAGTGTAAAATCGTACCCCCACATCCTGGATATCGAACACCAGCATGTCTACGTCTGCAAGCTGATCGGGTTTAGGCTTTTTATTGGTGCCGTACAAGGAGACAATGGGCACGCCCGTTTTTACATCTTTGCCATCATCGATGTAAACACCCGCTCCTTTGTTCCCCCTAAATCCATGCTCTGGGGCAAAGGTCCGGACGACATTAACCTGATTGTCTGTCAGATAATCCAGCAGGTGCTGATCACCCACCCGCGCACTCTGGTTCACAACCAAACCCACTCGCTTGCCTTTTAGCAAGGGCAGATACTGATCTGTGCGCTCAGCGGCAACCTCAATCGCCCGTGTTTGAAATGAGCAAAGGAGGACACTGATGATAATCATCTTAAGAAAAGCATGGATAGTCTGGCGCACAAAAGTTCTCAGGGGAAAGCAAACTGTATCGAGATTGTGCGGTGCGATGGCTCACCTTTGCAACTATTTACGACGGAAGAAATCACGCAAAGACATGTGCTCACTCGCACCAAACTCAAACTAAAATTCAGACACAAAAAAACCGACTTTCGT
>NZ_JXYA01000028.1 GCF_000967655.1 Pseudoalteromonas rubra | reverse complement strand
AAGTGATTCACATTAAGTGATTCACATTAAGTGATAGTGGGCCTTAAAGTCTGTCCGTCCTAATTCTGGTTGCGGTTCAGCCAGCGCTCGGTCAGCCAGCCGGGCTTTTGTCCCCGGTTCAGTGCGGCCAGAACCGAAATAGCGCGCTCCGGGGTGATCCGCTGGGTAGCAATATCCAGATAAACCTGTTGCGCCGTTTTTTTCCGTTTCACGGCCGCACCGGCATCCAGAAACGACTCGACCACTTGCAACACAAAGCGGGTGAAGCCCGAGAGATTTTGCCGCTCAGTTTCCTGTTCATCTTTGGCGTTTTGCTGAGTGAGCCGCTCGGCCAGATGACTGAGTTCGGCCTGAGCAAACTCACTTTGCGCCTGTGGCAGTTTGCCAAGGGTATGCAGCATCTTAGTGAAATAGTCACGCTCAATACGATTGATCTTATCAAGTTGCGTGAGTTTGTTCAGATCGCGCCGGAACTGAGCGTGGCTTATCTGAGGTTCAAGCAGGCGCTCGCAGCTGGCGTGCAAAGTATGCCAGTGCTGCCAGGCATAAACATAATTAAGCCCCGGGCCTTTGATATTCTGCATGCCCACAATCAACTGATGTTGTCCGGCAAGGCCCACACTGGCGATGCGATTGGTGAGCTCGTCAGCGGTGATATGCGGGTTATCCAGCAGCAGTACTTTACTGTGCAGGATACTGCTCAGAACACGTTCCAGCTGTTTCTGGTGATCTGTCAGGTCTTCAAGGCTCAGCAGCGATTGTGCCAGTTGCCAGTTATGAACGCGCTGCCGGACCAGGCGCTGCTGTACTTTATCGTCAATATGTTCAGTCAGGACAATCCCCAGCAGATCCTCATCATCAAGGTGAGCGGTTTCGAGCCAGGGGCTGTCATACAGGGCATTGAGCTGCTCAACAAACTGCGCAGCGTCGCTGCCACATTTCCACTGCGCCAGCAGGCGCTGCAAATCTTGCTTGTCGTTATTGTCAATCAAGCGGTTGATCCGGGTATCCAGTGCCTGATCCAGATACGCTTCAAAGCCATCGACATTGCTCCCAACCACAACGATATGATCGAAGCAGAGATCTTCAATCAGTACCTGAGCGAATACTTTGGAGCGCGCGACCCGGTCGTTGCGGTTATTGAGCAGGGCAATAGTTTGTGTCTCAGGTTTGTCGTTAAGCTCAAAGAGTCCGAGGCGTCGCCAGTTTTCCAGCGTGGCAAGGCGTTCATTGGCCGACATACTGTTGACGAAAGACTGAGTCACATGATCCACCGGGGCCGGCGTAAAGTGCTGTAATACGCCTACATCCGGCACAATGCGCTCAGCGGTTTCTTTGTACACATAGTCTTTGTCGATACCAATGTACTGCGCCATTTTACACACCAGCGCGATGTTGTCCGGGTGCTCCTCATAGGGATATAAGGCGCGGATATCCGGGGTGATCTGAAACCCGTCTCCCCAGTGTAACTGGATCAGGGTAGACTGCTTGTGATCTGCTGCGCGGTTGAGGATCGGGGCCATGGTTTGTTCTGCGGTAAAAATCTGGGTACGGCTGCCAATAAAAGCGGCCATTTCCTGCGCCACGTCGACGCCGGTCGGGCCGAGAATATCTTCATGATCCGGATACGTGTTGGTAATGGTGGTGAAATTATCGCGCATCCAGCGGCGCAGTATGCGTACATATCTGGGTGTCAGGCCCATACACTCCCACAAAAAGACATCTGCACGCACTGAGCGGGCAAAATCCAGCACATCGCTTTGCTCCCAGATACTCGCTTTGTCAAAAGGCCGGAACAGGGGCAGCTCATATTGCTCTCCCGAGCTGCGGGCGAAAATCATCATGGCTTCACAGCCCGTCGTTTTAGTGACCACGCGCAGTGCCAGGCTACTGAATAAGGCGGCTTTGAGGCGCTCGGTACCCGACTTGCCACGTGTGCCCCAGCCACCTATGGTGACGGGGATTTTCGCACGGTTGGTGCGGATTTTGCGGTTGAGACGAATGTGTCTCAGCCAGAAATAGGCGATAAAGGTCGAGACAAAAAACACCAGCTGGCCGATGCTGTTTTGATAAATGGAATATAGATACTCTTTAAAGCTGTAACCCAGATTGACCAGCACGCCCGGTACACCGGCGCGGGCAAACAACTTGCTAATGCCCGCCTCAAGGGGAAAGTCACAGTCCAGCTCACTGCCATACGGTTTAAACTCCAGAGCAAACCCGAGTTTACGTATGCGTGCCAGGTAGTTTTGTTGCTCCAGTTCATTACCTTTGCGCAGGCCATCAATTTCGGCATAGTTCACCGACAGCTGCCAGTAGGCTCGCACACGTTGCCAGACATGCTTTGGCGGGGTGACGACTAAAATGCCATCGGGCGTATAGTTTTTGCAGCTGGTTTTAAGGTGATCCTGGCTCAGCACGGACAGCAGATAGTCGGGCAGCGGCAAATGAGGACGAGCGCTTGCTTCTTTCAGGTGGTAGAGCGCTTCGCCGGGTACGTTGGTGGCGCTGATCTCGGCGGTTGTGCAGCTGGGCACATGTAACTGCGCCGAGGGGATTTTAGCACTGGTGTGGCTAAAGCTTTGACGTTTGTCGGTACTTGGGCTGAAAAACTCATGCCATACCCGCCAGAATCTGCGCCGGCGTTTATAGCCAACGATGACTCGCCAGCCTTGTTTGTCACGATACGCATTGAAGCTTTGTTCATGCTGAGCCAGCATGCTGAGCGCCCGGCCCAATGTGTCCTGGTCGATGTCCCCTGGCAGGTAAACGCTCTCCTGCTCTGCTAACTGCTGGGCAAGCTGGGCATGTAAACTTTGTTGAGTGAAGCTTATCAGCTGCTCCCGGGTACGGGTAATATAGCGCCTGACGGCCAGGCTGGGTTCACAGCTCAATGCCTGATTCAGCACCTCGATATAGTTTTGTGCCAGTGTGGTATCCTGACTGACAGCGTCATCGTCGAGCGGCGTTTCGACCGCTTGGTTGAGCATTAGCCTGGGGCTTTGCTCTAACAACATGCGTTTGACTTCAAGGCACTCTTTGCCAAGCAGAAGTGAGCGCCATAAGTTAAATGCGTAACTATCGGTGGCAAAGCGCGCGGCGGTTAGCTGTTTGACCAACGTGAAGCGCACCGCATCGACCGTTTCATCGGTAAAGCGTTGTTCAAGCAATGTTTTGGCGAGCTTATCCGGCAGATTAGGGAGTTGCTCTATGCACACTTGCCTCACCCGGGCAAACGGGTGCTGGGCTAACTCGTGCAGCAAAGGAATGTCTCGCTCTGCCAGTGGGTATTTGTTGGCCAGAATACGCGGCATCGCGGCGACAATAAACAGCTGGTCGTTACGCTTTTGCGCAGGCGTGCTGTCGCGCTCGCTGGTTTCCACATAGGCCCACATGTAACTGCGCACAAAGGTCGGACGCTGGTGGATCAAAATCTCCAGGATGTCCACCACGGCCTGGTAGGGGGTGTTTTCGGCATCCAGCAGCTCAATCAACTCAGCAATCAGTTCACTGTCCAGTTCCGGATCGGCTTTGAATTCGTTGATCAAAGACACCTGGTTGACCAAGGCGCGGATCATACCGTGGCGCACATGGGCATTGTTACTGGTGGCCATCAGGCGCAGGAAAAACGGTTGCAGATCCAGTTTCTTCCAGGCTTTATCCAGGTTGTCTTCAGACAGCCTGAGGTAGCGGTTGGTCAGCGCGCCCAGCTTGGCAATAAAAAAGCGCAGATCCTGCTCTAAGTCGGCAACCAGGGTTTGATAGCGCCCTATCACGGCGCCTTCGTCAAACCACCGTGAGAAGGCCTGTTTATCTTGTTGCAGCTGGGTGCCCGAGGCGCCCAGTGTTTCTGCATACTTGAGGATATGCAGTTGTTTCTCGGTGGCCAGCTCAGCTTTACCGAGCCTTTCAACAAACGACTGATAATCGGCATCGTGGCCCTCGAGCTGCTCATGCAATCGCTCAATTTTATGGCGCAAGAACGCAATGGTCTGAAGCAACTGCCAGTAGTCCAGCTGCTCGTCTTTTGGCTGGTTTTGTAATAGCTCCCAGCTGGCCAGCTCTTCGAGCAGCTGATGATATTTGTGACGGTGCAGGTTTAGCCAGAACTTTTCCGTATCGGCGAATAAAATGGCCTGAAGCTGGGATTTAAATTGATTATCTGCCATACAGGTCCTGCTCTAAGAAATGCGTCAGTTGCAGTGATTCAAAAATGATCTCGTCGTGGGCAAATGGCCCAAAGCCACTGCGTTGCAAGTTGCCCAGGGTGACTTCTAAGCGAACGCTGTGATTATTTCTGAACCAGTCCTGTGTCCAGCTCAGGCTTACCCAGCCACCGGTGTGCTCCGTGAAGTCAAACAGCGTTTGCCAGCTTACTGTGCTCAGGTATTGCCAGGTTGCGTTAGGCCTGTGGTCATCGGCAAACACGTAGCTGCTGCTCAGGCCAGCCGAGAAAATATGGCCCTGATAATATTGCTGCCAGACGCCACTTAATGAGGCCACGTCCAGCGAGGTCCAGTCTGAATTCGACGTCGTTGTGAGCTGAGCACTGAGCTGGCTGTCTACCCGACTCTGATGACGAATACGATAGCCGCCGCGCCAGCCGTCACTGTGATTGTGACGATAAAAGTTAAACATGGCATTGCTGATGGTTTCATCCGCCAGGTATTCGGCTTTGTCTATGCTGGTGTAGTAATAAAAAGGCTGCCACCACCACTGATGACGCCAGTGCTGATCTTCTCGCCAGATCTCGCCTATTGCCACCGTCCATTGACTGGTCAGGTGGGTTTCCCGGCTCTGCGGTGATTCCTGCCAGCGGTTATACCACTGCGCTTTGGCAAACCAGTCGTCTTCATCATCGAGCCAGTCGTACAAGCCGTTAATGCTAAACGAAGGTTCGCTGGTGTTGTTCAGACGGAAAAAGCTCTCCAGCCGATACCAATGCTGTTTATAGCGGTTACGCAGTCGAATGCCAAGGTCCAGCGTATGCTCTGAGCCCAGCGGTTCACTGCTTTGATAGATCCCATCACGGTTATATTGCATTACGCCTTCCACGTGGGTCAGGTTGCCATTGGCCTGCATAACGGGCTCATGATAGGAGTGCTCAGTCTGGGTATATAGCAGCTCAGGCTCTGCCACTCGGTAAGGCACGACGGGCGGTGCCACAGCCAGCTTATGGCGATTGGGGTCCAGCTGCCAGCGATAGAGCCTGGCCAGGCTCGCCGTTTGCGGCGCCAGAGTGATCAGGCCGGCGGGGTAGAATCCCGACTGTTCGCGTCGCGCATTGTGCTCGACATATTCCAGCTTGAGCACTGCATCTTTACTGAGTTTTGCGGTGATGGGGTTTGCTTCATCGCCATAATAGAACAGCTGCTCAGCAGCTAACTCGATGGCCTGCCAGCGACCCTGCTGATAGGCTTCGACTTCCACACTCAGCAATTGCGCGGCAAATGGATTAAGCCAGCGCACGACCAGGCTGCCAGCATCGAGATCCGCGCGAGTCAGGCCCAGCTCACTGCGAGTGTCATCAAGCGGCCAGTTGATTGTGCCTTCTGCGCGCTCAATACTAATCTGCGGACGCTCTTGTAGTTGCAGTAACTCGGCGTTCGAGAAGTGAAACACCAGCCTGACCTGCAAAGCGGCAAGCTCGCGCAAGTCCAGGGCCAGGCTATGATTGGGGCGTAAGATCAGCCCGGGTAGCGCATCATTACGACTGGTATGACGGCTAAACTGTTCAGCGCTGCTGCGCTTTAACAGCGCAGATAAATCGACCAGCTGAGTGCCAGCATAATTCTGATACGTGTCAAACGCTTGCCAGTGCCCAAAGCTCTGAATACGGCTATACAGAATATCCAGTGGCGCCACCTCACTGCGCTGCATCAACTTGGCTGACAGGGCGGTGAATTCATGCTCACTGAGCGACTGAGATTCAAGCCTTAGCAGGGCATTGAGCAGTAAAGTGCGCTGTGCGGCGACTGATTGCTCACTACTCACCGGCGTTTGATAAAGCAGGGACATAAAGTCTTGCTGCCAAAGTGCACCTGCCAGGTTCTGGCCGTGAGTGAGGCTGTGAGTCGGGGGCAGGGCATCAAATTGCAAAAGTAGCAACTGGGTGCTGCTGAGGGTTAATTGTTCCCCGCCACGCAGGTTGAAATAGCCGCTACTGGCAATAGACAGGCGTGGCTGGTTGTCGTCATCGATATGCAGCACGCTGGAGGCCGGTACATCGTCAAAAACAGGCATGATTTTACGCAGCTCACCCTGATGTGCATGTAACCAGGAGATCTGACCCTGCTCGGTGTCGGCCGCCTTTGCCCGGGCGCTGACCTTGAGTATCATAGGCTGATGCGCGGTGATGGTAAGTGGCTGATCAGCTAGCGGGTAGGCGCTTGTGTTGCTGGTCTCACTGAGCACGGTGCTAACGCCAAAGTGGCGCACTGAATAATCAAGTACGGGCGGGTCGCTCGCCGGCTGCGTATAACCGAGTTGTTCTCTGAGCACTTGTATGGTGTCATCCTCATTGCGCAAGTCATGGCCCAGCCACAATGCAAAGAGGTTTTGCTGAAGCTCTGCAAAGCTGTCGATCAGAGCGTCTCGACAGTCAGGTAAGGCGGTGTACCACAGACTGCATAATCCCTGAATACTGTGGATGGCCTGGGTGTTTTGATAGTGTTGCAACAGTTGCTGCGCTGCATAACGTTGTAGCGCCTGATAGGGATGGCTCAGCAATGCTCCCAGGTAACGCTCTGCAGTGTTGCGCTCCCCCAGGGCCCGAAAGGCTGCAATGCGCAGCTGCCAGGCTCGGATCACCACTTCCTTATGCGGGCTGTCAATCAGGGCTTTGAGCATCGGCAGTGCTTGCTGTGGAGCTTGCTGAACCTGCATTTCGGCTTCGCCAAGGCGGTAGTGCCAATGGCTGGCACTGAGGCTATCCGGGCTGTGCATATGGTCTGTGTGGGTCAGAGAAAAACGAGACAGACCCTGCTGATAGCTGTGAGCAAGGCGTTGCAGTTGTTGTTCCAGGCGATAAGCAATGGCCGGGCTTTTATCCCGAAGCAGTCCCGGGCGCTGATATAGCAGCGCATTATTTGGTAAAGATTGCAACTCCCTGACACGCAGGGCCAGGTCAACCTGCCCATCATCACTGACGGATACACTGAGCTGCTCGGCATCCAGGGGCAGTGGCAGTGACAGCATGGCAAAGTGCTCGGAGGGCAGCAGGTTGATGGTGTGGCGGTAACTATCAATGACCAGCGTCAGCTCGGTGGCTGAAGCTGTGCGTACATACAGCCGCAGTCTTGGAGACAGGCGCTGTTGAGCGGGTAACTCAAACTGCACCGCGCCGGATACCCTATGATAATGCAAAGTTTGGTCCTGCACAGTGGCATACAGGCGATCGATGGCTGGCCGATAGGCATGAATAACCGGCTGCTCACTGACATGGCTGGTGTATGGTTGCTCGGACTTTTTGGGCAGCAAGAAGCGCACTGTCGCTAACGTGTCTTGCAGCTCTGACAGGCGTTGTCGTCCCAGCGCGCTGGCCCTCGCAATATTCGCCGACTGCAGCGCTGAAATATCATGATGCTGATAGACCTGCTCCAGTTGCCACTGCAAGTTATCGGTCCAGTAGGGATTAAACAGCGACTCTGGCCAGGTTTGTGCGGCATCGGTATCGTATAAGCCCCGCTCCATTTGGATCAGATTAAGCAGCGTATCGCCTTGCGCCGTAATGCGCAGATAGCCCCCAGCAGGTACCGCGATATAGTCACTGCTGCTCAGACCAATGACCTGATCATCATCGAAAGTAATATCATGACCAAGCCGGTGTTTGCGCAGTTGCGGGGTAAACTCATCGGCAGGCGTGTCGCTCAGTGAGAGCTGACTGATCAGCGCATCATCCAGCCTGGCTGTCACTATGCCACGCTGAGCTTGCGGCTGAGCCTGGCTAAGCAGAATACGTCGGGCATTTAACCTAAGCTTGATGGCCTTGGCAAAAAACAGTTGCACACTCTGGCCGTCGTTCAGGCGATACAAGGTGGTATGTGTTTGTGCTTCATAGACTTGCATGGCTGGCAGGGCCAGCTTGACCGGAATACGAAACGGGTCTCTGTGACTGTGAAACTGACCCTGCCAGGCAGACACTGGCTGGATCTCATCAGTGGGATTATAAAAGCGCAGCAGCCGGGTTGTCGCGGTTGCAGGCAACTGGCACTGATGTTGTTCACAGTGTAACTCTGCGCGGGTAACGCGCTGCATGGCAGAAGGAGACTGTCCCTGAAACACCTGCACGGTGTGCGGCGAGTTTTCCAGGCTCATCCAGTTTCCGGCGGGCAGCAAAATAAAGCGCGACCGTCTGGGCTCCAGATTGATATCCGCGGCACTGTGGCGCAACTGCAGTGTGCCAGGTGCATACCAGTCGGGGGCGCTGTGCAGTGCGGCAGGTTTTGCCTGCACAGGCAACAGAAGGCTTATCAGAATTAACACAATCAAATAAGGCATAGAGCAAACTGTTCCAGAGTATCGGGCTGCGCGACTAGCCGCTCGCGCATCGGGCGACTGATCTCAATATGAATAAAATAGCCTGCCGGTAATCCCAGGCGATGCATAACATTGCGTGTACCACCCAGTTCAGACACCTGCTGCGGGTACTGATAGGTGTGTACACTCAGCTTTGACAGGCACAGGCGCAATTGTGACAAAGCAGCAGTGTTTTGTCTGCCCTGACTGATAATGAAATCGGCCTGACGGGCTTGCGGTGTGCGGCGTTTATCCTGAGCAAAGCCATGTAACTGGTACAGATGACGGGTTGGGTAACGCCTGGCAAACGCCTGCGCGGCCGCCGCATGCAGCCCGCTTGGGCGGTGTGAGTAGTCCATACTATACAAGTCGGGGCTGGGCGCGTTGCGATGTTCGGTATTGATCACCATCACCTGACATTGGGTCGCAAAGACCGCCTTACCTATTTCTCCGGTCAGCATATCGTGAAACTGGTGCGGTATGGATAACATGCAAGCCGAACCCTGTGGGCGATAATACAAATCGCCGCCGCCAAAGTGCGCTGAACTGGCCTGTAGTTTGACCAGGCCCGACTGGCTGCGTAATTGCCAGGGAGGCAGGGCTGCAGGCTGTGCAAACCAATTGTACAGCATTTGCCAGCTGGGGCTTTGCAGCTCAGCCGTATCGCTGGCCAGCCCCTTATCAGCCAGCAGTAATAATGCTAAAAACAGCAGTTTTTTAATATTCATGTTGCCACCATTGAGGTTGGGGAGGCGGTGTTGCATATTCTTCGAGCAGGGCAAACCACAGGGTCTGCTCTGCGGACACGCTCAGCTCATTGAGCGCGTCAATATCCGAGCCGATTGTTAACGTAACAGAGGGGTAAGCCGTTAGCGCCGGGTTTTTCGGATGCAGTAAAAAGGCAGGCAACCCGTGCTCTGGGGCCAGTGCATAGCGTTTACGGGCAATGCTGTACTCATCGGTGACACTTTGGCTGAAACGGCCGTCCAGCTGAGTCTGGATGAGCAGTGGATCTGCGGCTTGTGTACCTCGGGTAAAGGGTTTTATCACAATCGCCATTGGTTTGTCCTTGCCCCGATAGTCCTGCTTCAGGGTCTGGCCCGGTTGAAGCTGAAACAAACGCACTTTCCAGTAGTCACGTGGTTTGCCCAGATTGATAAAGTGCCGCGCAGACGGGTCCGATAAATTGGGCTGGAGATCAAGCTGGGTGATGTCCTGCTCAGTGTAGCGGATCCCGTTATCACTAAGGGTTATGACTCTGGGAATGGGGGCTGTCAAACTTCCCAGTCCCTGAATGCTACGTTGAGCACTGTGCAATGTCGCCAGACTAGTCAGCGGCGCATACTGAAACGGCGCTGGGGGCTCTGGTGGGGCAAAGTACTTGGGTGGACTGTAAACCAGCGCGGTATTGGATACTGGCAGGCGTACAAACAGCGCCTGAGACAAGTAGCCCGTTTGCTTTTCCTCAAGCGGTGGTGGCGCACTGAACAAGCGTACTTTGAGGATCTTTTGCTGTTCAATAAAATCAAATTCATTGTCAGCGCTTTGGCTGAACCAGGCCCCGACCTCAGTAAATCCGGTTTGTGGCGCATCGCACAAAGTGGCACACACATAATTCTGATGATGCATAGCGCCGTGCCGGCTTTGCAGTTTCACGGCGACCGCACTGGTGCTGCTGAGCGTGATTCTGTGTGCCTGCGGGCTTAGGCGCAAAAAGCGCTTTTCGCTATCGGTAATGACTTCCCGCCGGGTTTCCGGGGTAATTAAGCGGTCGAACCCACCGCTTTGGCCCGACAGAGTCAGGGTTTCTGTGCGTAAGCGTTGCAGCTGGCTATCATAAATGTTGAGCTGCATGGTGCTGCCGGCCGGGCCTCGCATATCCAGCTGGATATCACTGCCACCTTGTACTGTGTAGGCAACCTGACTGGCTTCATCGAGCTGATAATAGTAGCTGTGTAAGGGCGCAATGATCTGATCCTGTTGGTCACGCCAGGTGGTGATCATCTCCGTTTGGGAGTGGATCACTAACAGTCCCGGTTGTAACTCTGGGAGTAAAAAGCGTGTCGGGTCGTCAGTACCCGTCAGACTCAGAGGTTGCGGCGCCTGGCGCTGTGTGAGGTCGTGCCATATCAGCTGTAAATCGCTAACATCGCCTTGTGTTTGTACGCTTAAACTACCTGTGTTGGTCAGGCGAATTGAGGCGGACAGACCTGCTCGGGTATAGTATCCATCCAAATCAAATTGCTCGGCAGAAAAATCGTAAGTGATCACATTGTAAGGCAGAGATTCATACAGAATATCGGCGTCAAAATCGATCCCCGGGATCCCTTGCGGGGCCAGTTTTCGCCAGTCGTAAGAGACAGCGTTGGCAACTTGCTGAGGCTGCAAACCGCTGCTGCCAAGTGTGTGGTAGCTGGTCATCCGCTCCCGCCACTGCTCGGGCAACTTCAGCCAGGTGCGGGTAACATCATCCGCATTGGTAGGGGTTTTACCATGAATACGCACCACCACACCGCGCAGGCTGGGTTCTTCGGGAATTAATCGCAGGGAAATTTTACTGGCCCGGGTTAGTTGTTGCCAGTCGACGTAAAATGACTGGCCAGATGTTACGGCCAGTGCCTGCCTGTCTTCAATCAGTTGTTTAACCTGTTGCTGACCTTCTTCCAGTGCAAGCTTAGAGGCATGATGATAAACATGCTTTTCCAGCTCGTTGTCCTGACTGTCCAGCAAGCGATATTCAATGGCGTAATTGATAGGCCGATCAAACACGGTCTGGCTGGCAAAAATGGCATTCGACAACACCCGGATTGCAACGGTCCTGGAAGTGGGAAACGTATAAATGAGCGGGCGGTCCGGGCTGAGCCAGTGTACCACCGAGCGGGTTTCCTCTTCACTGCGCGCCGCAATGCGCTCAGCTGAATTCAGCCAGACGTATACATGCAGTGCAACACGGTATCCTGCCAGCAATAACATAATCAACAGCAGGGCTTGCAACAGACGTTTAATCCAGTACATTTGGCCCTCCCTGCATCATGTTCTCAAGCGCCTCGAGGGTGATCAATCGGTTACGCTGAGCAAGGTACACGGCCGCGGTTTTGCCGGCCAGTTGCACGTGCAAACCGAGTAATTGGTTGTCAGACAGGCGGATAGCCTGCAACTGACAGCGCGGCAGCTCATCACAGAGTGCACTTAGCCAGGGCAGATGCTGGGTTTGTGCGTAGCGCCCTATGTTCCTGCTGAGCTTTTGCATTTGCTCGTCTGATAGCTTAACCCAGTCATCTGGTCCGGTAGCCGCAAGGCGCAGTGGCATAAACCGGGGCATGGTGGATACGGCGAGTAACCTTTCCTGCAGCGCTTGTTCAGAAACGGCATAGTGTTGCTTAAAGTCTGAGGCCAGCCACAGGGTGGCCAGTTCACTGTCGGGACTGAACAGGCGATAGCCCGACTGCGGGGATGAGCCAATCTCCAGTCCCCGGGTGGCAATCTGACCCGATACTTTTTCGACACTAATACCCAATCGCGTCATGGCCTTGCGTAGTGCATTAATGGTGGAGGTATGACGAAAATCAGGCTGGGTAAATTGATAGGCAAGGGCGCTTGGACGGATCTGTGACGGCGCACTGTGGCTGCGAACCTGCAAGCTCAATACCGGCATTCCGGGATTATGACGCACCGCACTTTGATGCACCACATTATAAAGCGTTCGTGTATTGGTGGGTGCCATCACGTTTGCCTCTTCACTGGCATAAGGGTGAGCACCGGCAATAAGCAATGCCCGCGCTCCACTGGTCTGAAACAAATCCGTTGCAAACTGCAAGGTATTACTCTCGAATAAGGGCCGGGGCACCTGAATGGTCAGCGGCTGGGTCGTATTGAGGTTGATAGCGTAAAACCCCTGACCTTGCTGATAGTAGTTTATTTCGGGTAAAGGACTGATGACTACCAGGCGATGAGCATTGTTTATGACCAGTTGCAGTCGATAGCCCACCATATTGGCCAGCCGGTTTAGTTGCTCCAGACGATTAAGGTCATCTTCATTGATAGCGCGTGAGCGCAAGGCATGAGACAGCTTAAACAGAGGTTCGAGCACTTCGTATTCCCACAGCGCCGCTTCATTTTCTTCGAGCATACGAAAATGACCACTGCCCTTGGCGCTGATATGCTGAGAAAACTGAGTTACCAGTTCGTCCAGTGGCAGGTTAAGCTGCTCAACGGGATATTGCACCGCATTGGCATTGCTTCTTGCCGTATGTGAAAGCAGCGTGGAGTAACTCAGGTTGTCAAAAAAGGTTTCCAGCATGGCGCCCTGATAACCCGGATAGGGCAGATTGTCTTCGCTGAGCAGACCAAACTGGCTGCGTTCAAACCCCAGCAACCGCGTGAGCTGGCGCTGTGACAGTGACTCGGGCAGCTGATTGTAGATCCAAAACTGACTTTGCTCTGCAAAGCGCGTGAGTTTTAACTGGGGCCGGGTATATTGGTTAATAGCCCTCAGCTGAAGCACTTCATTGCTGTTCAGGGCGGCAATAAACGCCTGATAATAGGCGCTTTGAGGCCGTGTTTGCTGGCTTGCCACCGAGGGCGTCACCCGGGTGCCGAGTGCCAGGGCTCTGCTGCCTAGAATAGCAAAAAGCTGCCCGGCGGCATCCCCTGCCAGACGTTCACTGGTGGGGTAGGGCACCGTGACTATGTGCTCGCGCACGGGGGATTTGGCGAGGGCGAAAAAGCCTCTTGGGTGTGTTGTCTGGGTATCTTTGATCACCAAAGTCGCCGGGTTATCAATTAGCGCAAAACCCAGCTCCGCCAGCACCTGCGCGGCGCGCTGCTGAGTGTCCGGGTCCTGACGATTTTCATTCAGTAATCTGATTGCGCCTCTGAAGCGCTGTAACTGCTGGGCTTGCTGGTAGTGACTGAGGTTCAGCAAGTCGTATCTTGCTGTATAAAGGTAGCTTTTGTACTCACTGACATGGTGGCTCAGCGGTGCGCTTTGGACTTTATCTACTTCGATGGGTTGCACCGGGGGCTGGATCAGCGATGGCACAAACATGATGGCGAAGCCAATACCAAATGCCAGTAATCCGCCGACCATTGAGGTCTGGAAAGTGGCACGCAGCACCAGGCCCAGGGCATTTTTCTGATATATTTTGAGTGCCAGCAACGTCGATAGCATATAGCCAAAAGCAAAGGTATCCGTGGCTTTGAGGGTTGGGAAGTAATCAACCACGAAGTAATTGAGCACGAGTTTGTAAAAAAAGCCGATATTGAAAAACAATAGCAACAGCCGCGCCCCTTCAAAATTAGCATGCTTGAGGCGGGTCAGGTTGAGCAAGATGGCACCGAGCGATAAGATCACTGTGGTTTCGATAAAGGTGGTGAGCAGTTTAGTGGGCTGCATAAGTTGCAGGGCCAGCAAGGCCGGCAGCATGATGCCATTAAACTCCCAGCCGTAGCGGATATTAGCCCGGGAGGCCAAAAAGGCGGTGATCACCAGAATGATGTAGGCTTTGGGCGCAGCCAGTATAGAGGCGGCGACGGCTTCATACATGATGGCCAGGTTCGCAATACTGAAATTGGTAAACGGCATCAGAATAAAGCGCACTAAAATAAAGGTAATGGCCAGCTGTATGAGCGTTACTCGCATGCCATAACGAAAACCCCCATTCCACATCACGTTGGCGGTCAGTGCAATGATCACCAATCCCAGGCTATACAGCTGGCCGGCGTAATCAAAGGTAATGTCCCACAGCGCCAATACCTGGCCAATCTGGGGCCAGAACAAGGTATCCATAAATACCCTGACCAAAATACTGATCAAAATAATGGCAAAGAACCTGTCCCGGCCAAACATTTCGGCATATCCCAGCCGCTCCATCGCCACTTTGGCGCTGCATCGCATCAGTACATAGACCACTATGGCTTCAAGGATAATGACCACGGCGGAGACCGGGCTGACAATCAGCAAAGGCACCAGGTAGCCGGGCACCACCAAACCGGTAAGCGGAAAGCCAAACCGCAGGTTCAGCATGCATACCACGGCAATTCCCACCCAGACGGTGGTGATAACAGATTGGCCGAGTCCGCTGCCATCCGGGAAAAGTGGTAACACCCAGTCCATTACAGCGTGTGCTCCTCGTTGCTGTCTTCATTGTTATCGGGGGAGACCGACGTCAGCTGATTTAGCAGTGCATGTGGGTCTTCCAGTTGCTGTAGTAAGGTGGTGATGTCGATAAATTCAAACAAGATCCCGGCCACCGAAAAAGGTTCGCCTATGGTACTGCTGACCTGGCTGGCTGAGATAGAGCGAATATTCAAAATATAGGTGTCTTTACCAAGCGTGGCAGGCAGAAACAGCTCACCCTGTTGCAGGGTCAGATAGCGCAGCTTACCTTTGAGCGTTTCCTTTGGCATGGCAATGATTTTGTCCAGCAGATCCAGCGCCGTCATTTCGAACAGTGCGAGGTGGTGCTTTTTCGCCAGTTGTTCGAGCGGCTGATTGGTCTGCACCACCTGGCCAAATAAATTAAACAACACCGCAGCGGTGCGGATCTGGTTAAAGACCTGCTCCAGCGTAGACAGTTTTTGTTCCATTTCACCGATGGCGGTTTTGACTTTCTGGCTCAGGGGTTTTTCGAGCGTCAGTGTCAGTGCCCGGGTTAAGGGACTCAAGGTGGCACGTTGCTGGTTTTGCAGCATTCTGTAGTGGAATAACAGCTCGCCAATCTGACTGGCAAAGCGGTTTACGTTTTTGACAAATGCCTTCTCGTCGAAATGCTCGTTAGGGATCACCGTCATGGCCCAGAATCCCCGAATGTCGCCTGCGTACATCAAAGGCACGACAAATTGCCGCTCCTGCTCCTGAAGGCCAGTGAAAAAGGGTCGGGCGGTTTGCACTGCGCCAAACGCTTTAATGGCATCTGAATAGGGTGGGCGCTGATAATCCCGGCGCTGCTCTAAGATGTCTTCGATATTGCAGTTAATAGCGCGGATCTCTTCAAGCCGGTGATCGCCTTCAAGGCGTGCGAGAAAAATCGAGCGGTTTAGGGCAAGCTGCTGATTAACTAAGGTAATAATGGCATCCCAGGGGGTGCTCTCGGTACTGATTGAACGCGGCAGATAGCGACCCATCATGCGCTGGTGGACATTGGCAATGAGCTCCAGCAGCTCGTTTTCTTCAAGCCATTTGCGCGAGAAAAACACCCACAACATGGTCATCACATTGATCACCAGCAGCTGGCCGATTGGCAGCAGGTAATGTGCAAACAGCAATACCAGGTAACTGCTCAGCAGGCCGACGGCGGACAGGCCAACAGCAATAATAATACTCAGGGTCAGCGTGTTTTTTTGATAAATGATCAACAGCAGCGCCAGTAAGCTCAGTTGTAGCACAACGGATTGCCACTGTGCCAAGCGCGTGACCAGTTGTGATTTGGCCAGACTATCTGCAACATAGGCGTGCAGGTAAACGGGGTTATTGGCACCTTGTAACTTAGGGGCTCGCAGCGGCACGCTAAAGCCTAACTGTTGCTGGGCGATGAGTACCACTTTGCCAGCCAGCTGGCTGATGAGTACATCTTCTTCCAGCAGCCGGGTGCTCGAAAACTTGGGCAGGGCACTGGGCGCCAGCGCGAAGTTGATCAGTTTGCCCGTGTTGTTTTGCTGTGGCCCGTAAATACGCTCCCAGACATTCTGACATTGTGACTGCGGCTTGCCGAGCACCATATTGTATCCCAGCCAGGGTTGCACGGCTGGCAGACAATAACGCGGATCGGCAAAGGGGAAGTACACATTAGCAAAAGACATGCTTTGTTTGGAGGCAACGTCGGATAGCACCACGATGGCTTTAACATCCTGGGTGAGCAACTGGCTGATAAGGCTTGACTGCTGATGTTGCAGATTGGCAGACTCGATCACCACAATGTCACTGCTTTGCTGCTCAAACAGCTGATTAAACTGGCTATATACATAGGCATTCAGGCGCGCAAACGAGCCGTGTACGGCAATCACCAGCACCACCAGAAATAGCAGTAAGATCGACCAGAATGGCTTTTGCCGTTTAATCATAAATACTTGTTGTTTGAGCGACACACGCCCCCCGAGTTAGTATGGTTACGTCTAGTTATAAGCAGAAAAATGTAGTGTCAGTGTCACCGAGTTACTGGTCTGTACGGCGATAAAGTCCATCCCATGCATGCGTTCTGCTTGCCATAACCCATTGTTTAAATTAAGAGGTTTTTGCCAGGAGATCAATGCAAGCTGGTCTAACATGAGGGTTGCTTCGCCATTCTCAGGTGGTGCCTGCTTGAATGCCAGTTTAACGGCGCGTGCTGGCAGCTGTTCCGGTCCCAGGGTCTGGCTGTCGTCAGGCAGGCTAATATCGTGTCGGAAGGTTTTCCAGTCGTAGCTGCCAGGGTTAATCAGGCTGACTTCTTCACTGGAAAACTCCAGGTTATCTTCCGCGGTGACTATGGTCAGCTCAGCGCTCACGTCACCTGCGTTATCTCCTTTGGCATAGCCAAACAGGCTCAACTCGGAGTAAGCCTGAAGTGTAGACTCAGCGGGTGTGATGGGCATAGTCCGCAGCGTTTGTTTAAAGGGCATGCGCAGCGGGCGATTATTAAACTGAGTACGTGACAGGCACATGCCCTGTAATCCGCGCATGGCACCAGTCAGGCAGGGGGTGATGTCGTCGCTTTCATGTTCCCAGCGGGTTACTTCATTGGTCTCGGTATCGTTGTCCCAGTCTTCAAAATCACCAAACCACATTAAATCCCGACCAAGGGTCATATCAGGCGTGCCTGTGCTACTGATCTTACTTAAGAAGGCATGACTGGGCGCGTACTCGCGCAAATCAATAATGTGCTCGCCAGAGGACAAAGTCAGAGTAACGGTATCAATTTCCTGGGGGACAGGGGCTTGGTGAAAATACACATCGCCAAATCCAGGTCCCGGGACAATCGCGACTTCAGGACCTGAAAACTCGGCCAATCGGCGGATCAAATAGTCACTTAAAAACCCACCAACCAGTTTAGGTTGGTAGTCTTCGAGGTACACAGGGTAGGCTCTTGCAGCTTGTGTTTTTGGTGTTTGTGACGGGTCGATGGTGACTGATACGGCTACGCCTAGCAAGGTCTCATGACGATTCTGTTCAAACACAAAGTTACCCAGTCCGAGCAAGGCGGGTACCCCATTGTAAAGTGCAAAGCCCTGAGCAACGTGCGGGTGGTGGGCTATCATCAGATCGGGCTCCCGGCGGCTGACAAAGTCAAAGCGATTGTCGATATAACGCGTCGGGGCATAAGAATACTCATCACCACCGTGCAGCTGAACGATGGCATAATCACTGTTATCTCTGGCTTGCTCAACAGCGGCTCTGAGTGCGCTGCTGTCGGTCAGATCAGCAGCACCGCCTTTGTCAGCAGTGGCAATATAAGTGACAAGGTGGTCGTCGCCGGTAATGGACGTGGCCGATACCAGTCCCAGCGTGGTGTTACCCACTTCAACCAATCGGGGCGCATACGCTTCAGCGGTGTTATTACCAGCACCACTGTGGCTGAAACCCGCTTGCTCGACATATTTTAGGGTGTCTTCCAGCCCCTGTTGCTGATAGTCAAACACGTGGTTATTGCCAAGTGCGACATAGTCGATACCAATCTCGGTTAATCCCTGCAAAGTGTCTGGCAGTGAGAAAAAGGCGAATTCTTTGCTTGGGTGCACTGTGGTGGGGACTGCAAGGACCGGAGACTCCAGGTTGACCGAGGCAAAGTCGGCACTCGTCATTATAGGTTTGACGAACTGTGTCAGCGCAATGGCACTGCTGGCCGCGTTGCCGGGCCTGATCATGGCTTCTTCGACATCTGGTAACAGGTTAGCCATGGTGGTTAAAGACGGGTCCATGTAACGCCGACCAAACATGGTATCTCCGCCAAACATCAGCTCGCTGCTGGTGGCAGTGAGGGGCTTTAACTGAACTGCCAACGGGTTATCCTGATAATCACGGCTGTTAACCGTGATCACCGCGCGTTGATAGCCGGGCTTGGTCAGGGTTAAGGTCAGCATACCTGTATTGAGATCTGTCAGGGTCAGCTGGCCTTGTTCATCTGTGCGATACTGGCTGCCCAACGCTTCTACGCTGACGTCTGACAGGGCTGCATCGCCCGACCCTTGCAATTGCAGGTTTAAGCCACGTTGTTGGTCTTGTTGTGCTTGCTCTTGTTGCTGTTGCTGCTCTTGCTGTTGTGCTTGCGTCGGGCCACTCTCATAAGGGTCTTCCACAGAACACGCGCTCAAAAAAGAAAAAACAGGAACAAATGGAAGTAACTTGTAAATATTCAAGGTGGCCCCTTAACCTGTACGGCTTAATAACTAGGTCTTTTGTATTATAAATTGATTGTTAACCTTTCTGCAATCGTTAACTGCGATTATTACAGTCATCAAAGGTCCGTATTTTTACCTACTACTTTATAAGAGTAAGCGGTTATTTTTATTATAGTTGTTTTGGTCAAAATCTCTGTCCAAAAATGTTTACGTTTTGCTAGTCTGAGGTCTATTCTTAGAGTATGATCCCGGCAAAAGGTAGAAAACCGTTTTGAGGAACAAATGCGTTTAGAAATTCACTGTGCCGATCGGATCGGTATTGCGCAGGAAATTTTGAATATCCTGGTGAAATACCGGGTTGACCTAAAAGGAATAGAAGTTGATTCCGTCAATTGCAGAATGTATGTGAGTTTCCCCCCCATTGAGTTTGAACAGTTTCAGAAGATTATGCCTGAGATCAGGTTGATTGATGGGGTTGAGGATGTCAGAACGACGGCTTTTTTGCCTTCTGAGCGTGAGCACAACGAACTGAACACTTTGCTCAGTGCGCTCCCCGATGGTGTTATTTCGATTGATGCAAAGGGCTGGGTGCGCCACTGTAACGATGCGGCGTGTCGTGACCTGAACCAGCCTGAGCCGGAGATCATCGGGGCGAACATTAACAACCTGCTGAAAGGGTTTAACTTTACTCGCTGGCTGGAAGGCAAAGATGTACTGGGTCAGACAACCCGGGTTGAAGTGGGTGGTGAAGACTTTATTGCCGATATTTTACCTATTTCTGTACCGCAAGGCCCTGAGGGCGATGTGCTGGCCGGTGCGGTGATCAACATAAAATCGCAAAGCCGACTCGGTCAGCAGGTCAGTGCGTTTCGTCGCTACGGGCAGGAGAGCTTTGCGGCAATTCACAGCCAGAGTACCGCCATGCGCAGAGTGGTTCGTGAGGCGCGCAAAATGGCCCAACTGGAAGCGCCTATTCTAATTACCGGTGAAACGGGTACAGGTAAAGAACTACTGGCCCGCGCCTGTCATTATGCTTCCAATCGCTCATTGAAACCTTTTATTGCTCTGTCATGTGCTTCACTCCCGGATGATGTCGCGGAATCCGAACTATTTGGTTATGCCGGTTATGAGGAAAACAGTGCACCCAAACGGGGTGTGCTGGAGCAGGCCGATGGTGGCACAGTGTTCCTTGATGAAGTTGGCGAGATGTCTACGCAGTTACAAACCAAGTTACTGCGCTTCTTGCAAGATGGCACTTTCCGTAAAGTGGGCGATGAGAATGAAGTGAAGGTTAACGTACGTATCATTGCTGCAACGCAAAAAGATTTACCAGCAATGGTGCAGGAAGGCAGTTTCCGTGAAGATCTCTACTATCGCATCAACGTACTGACACTGGAGATAGCCCCATTACGTGACCGTAAGGCCGATATCAAGTCTCTGGCCGAACATTTCATTTCAAAATATGCACAGCAAAGTGGTCATTCGACACCGGCGCTGGATGAAGAATGCCTGCAATTTCTGGAGCAATACCCCTGGCCGGGTAATGTCAGACAGCTGGAAAATGCCATTTATCGTGCGGTGTCTATGTTAGACGACAACGAGCTGCGTATTGAACACTTGCAGTTGCCTACCTTCACCCATGACCTGGGTTATCTGGAGTCGGATTTTGAGGGCACGCTGGAGCAGGCGGTTAAGCGGTTTGAAGCAACACTACTGCGTAAACTCTATCCGGCCTACCCGAGCTCACGCCAACTGGCTAAAAGGTTAGGGTTGAGCCACACCGCGGTGGCTAATAAGCTCAGAGAATATGGCATTAATCGCAAAACCGTAAAAGTATAATCAAAGGGGCGTCACGCCCCTTTTTGTCACTGGGGCTGTTATTGCTTGGTGCCCATATTTTTGGTTACGCCATCCAGCTTAATGTTCTCAATGCCTTGGTCAGTAAACTTGATGGTCACGCTGAGGTTATTGCGGACCAGAAAATAATCAATATCATCCAGGCGCAGCACATAGTCTCCTTTCACGGGACTCATAAATTGCTTCTTAAACAGCTCAAGCTTATGTTCACCAAGCTGCCAGCTGAACCCTTCGATAAAGCCGGGATTAAACTCCTGAACCCAGACCTTAGAGTCATCTTTACTAAGCGTAATGGCAATGGAATAGGACTCCGGGAGCTGTGCCATGTCATAGCTGCGCTCACCAATACGAAATTTTTGCGTGTCACTTTGCCAGCCGAAGCCAAAGTTAAAGTCTCTTTCTATGCCGGTGGGATAAACCAGTTGACCTTTGCCGGGCAAATCAAAGTCAGCCCAGGCATGCCCGGTACTGAATAAGGTCAATAAATACACGAGCTTGGTTATATATTTCATCAAGTTACACTCTTTTAAGTCTTGCCTAAAAGTTAATGCACAAACGCACTTTTCGCAAGTTACGCGTGTGCAGTGTGGTTTAATTCCTGCTTGTTGTGAAACCCGGCTGTGCTAAACTCGGATTTTATGCTAACTGGTTGGACCAATGTTATGAATTTGTATTTCCGATTGTTGTGGTTATTCTGGCGGGTCCGTCAGAATAAAGCCACGCAACCTTTACTGGATGTGATTGATATTAATTTCAGAGCGCTGCCGAGTGATTGTGATATTAATTTGCACCTGACCAACTCGCGTTACCTTGCCATGATGGACCTGGCGCGCACCTGGATGACTGAGCGGGTGGGGCTATTTAGTGCGATTATGAAACGTCGCTGGTTTCCCATTGTGAATGCCACTGCCATTACTTATATTCGCGATATCAAGCCACTTCAGGAGTTTACGGTATCGACCCGGTTAGTTGGCTGGGATCACAAATACTTTTATATTGAGCAGAAGTTTCACTCAGAGCGAGGTTTGCACGCTATCGCCTATGTACGTGGCGTATTCAGAAGCCGTCAGGGTGTGATCAGTGTGGAAGAAATGCTGGAAGTTGCCGGGTTCAAAGGTGAAGCGCCTATTTTGCCAGAAGAAATTGTGCACTGGAAAGCCATGTTGGAACAGAAAAAAGCACGCAACGCGAAGGTTGCATAAAGGGCCTGTGTGATGGCCCCTGGGGATTGAGAAAGTAACTCTGTAGTGTGCCCACACAGTGTGGGCACCTTAAATCGTTAGAACTTGTATTTAACACCGAACATGGCAACAATCGGGTCTAACTCAACGTCTGAAGTTAGCGCTTGCTTGCCGTCTGCGTAAACGGTTGCATCCGTGTTGATGTCCATTTTAGAAACCATGGCATGCAGGCCCCATTTGTCGTTCAGGTCGTAGTTGAAGCCGACCTGAAGTGCGACACCGAAAGAGCTATCCAGCTCCACCTTTACGTCATCTGTACCCAAAACACCCTTAAGTGCAGCACTGGCCTCTTCATCAAAGAATACGGTGTAGTTCAAACCTGCGCCGATGAACGGACGGAACTTATCATTGGCGCCAAAAAAGTGGTACTGAGCCAGCAATGTAGGCGGCAAGTGCTTTACAGAGGCAATTTCTACGCCGCCCAGTTGTGTGTTTGGACTACCCGGAATATAACCTTCGCCCTCAACCGTATGAGAAAACGGGGTGGCTGCAATTAATTCAAATACAATGTTGTCGTTGTACTGGTAGTCAAAGGTAATACCCAGTTGTGTGTCTGAGTCAGCGACCAGGCCTGCTGTTTTGATTTCATTCAACGCTGATGCTGTGTCACTAGGATTAACATTAATCGCACCTACATTCACGCTGAGTTGAGCCTGAGCTAGTGGAGCAGTTAGCATAAGCGTAGATAGGATAGCGGCAGTAAATTTTTTCATTTTCATCTCCTGAACCTGTACAAGGCAAATCTTTTTGTTGCAGCTATCATAGGCCGATGCATTTTTTCAAAAGCTGTTCTAGATCAATATTCAAATTGCGAAATTTCAGAAAAAATTGAAAATTTGATTTAGATTAAGTTTTTCAGCCAGATTTACCGACTCAGGCAGCTAGTTATCCTGAATAAGCTCAGTTTCACACCCGCCAAGCTGCTTTAACAGTTCATCAAGGTGTCGTTTGGTGGCGTCATTGAGCATGTCGCGGTTAAAGCGCAGGGCCAGTTGGCACATTTTGGTGTCAACAAAGCCTTCGACTGCCACAATACGCACAGGCACGGCATATAAAGGTGAGATCAATAAATTGCCGTCGTTGAGTTCGAATACATCCAGCTCCAGCTCATAGGTATTAAACAAGTGCATTTCGCGGCTGTAGGGGGATTGCAGCAACATACCGGATTGGCTGATGTTTTTAACCTGGCCGGATAGGGTTCGACTGCCGGTGCGGATCCGCACGCTGTGCTCAGGCAATCCGGATAAGCGTACCGCGCCGCGACGACTGATGGTGTTCCAGGACTTATGAACTGTTTCCTCAAGCTTGTCGGCGGTAAAGGGTTTCATCATATATTGTGAGACCCCGTTTTGAATGGCACACACCACATGCTCTCTGTCGCCCAGTGAACTCATCATAATAAAAGGTGTTTTGCTGTGCTTTTTTGATTTTCTCACCCGTTTAAGCAGCTCTTCACCATCCAGGTTGGGCATTTGCCAGTCGGCAATGATGATGTCGATATGTCGGGCATCCAGCAACTCCAGGGCTTCTTTGCCATCTTCTGCGGTGTAGACGTTTTCGGCACCAAGGCGGTTGACTAAGGTTGTACGTACCAGATTTCTAACCAGCTGGCAGTCGTCGACGACCAAAAAACTGACTTCCTGCATTACTAGTTCCTTATCTTGCAGTAAATAGAACGGAGTCGTGATCTGTAGGAACTCCAGGTTAGGCTAACAATACTAACCTTTACATACTTAGTTCTAGCATACGCAGGGCAATTGACAACCTGTTATCGAAATTGACCAATATATTACGCTCTGCTCGGCTTTATTGAGTCCTGTGCAATACATATTTGTCACAAAATTGCCTTGCAGTCGACATGAACTGGTCATGCTCAGGCGCTGTAATCGAGAGCAACTGAGCAACCTCAGGACATGGAATGATCAGGCTGCGCCTTAATGCAGCTATGCCTGTTGTTGCTTTTATATCAGAACACAGGAACTGTATGTTATGCCTTCCCACGCAATAAAACCTTCGGTCAAACACAATACCAATAGCAATACGGTAAAAACGCTGCGACGCTTAATCAACGCGCCCTCTGTTACACCGGATGATGCGGGTACCATTGACTATCTGGCGGAACGTCTGGCGACACTGGGCTTTGAATACACCCACCTCGATTGCAATGGGGTACGTAATCTGGTTGCCTGGCGTGAGTTTGGCCCTGGACCAGTGATGGCCTTTGCAGGCCATGTTGATGTCGTTCCTGCGAATCCACAGGGCTGGGTTGCGCACCCTTTTGCCGCTGCCGTGATAGATGACGTGATTTACGGGCGAGGCGCTGCCGATATGAAAGGAGGCGTTGCTGCGATGTTGAGTGCAACCGAGTACTTGTGTGAGCGGGCGCAGCAGTGCCAGGGCACCTTATTTTGGCTCATTACCTCAGATGAAGAGGGGGAAGCTGAGTATGGCTCAAAAATCATGGCCGAATATCTGGCGCAACAGGCGATTGTGCTTGATGCCTGCCTGGTTGGTGAACCCACTTCACATCAGCAAGTAGGTGACACCATTAAAAATGGTCGTCGTGGCGCGATTTCTGGGCGAATACAGATCAGCGGGAAAGCAGGGCACGTTGCTTATCCTGAGCAAACCATTAATGCAGCGCATATTGCCGGTGAGCTGGTGAATGAGCTGGCCAATATCAGCTGGTGGAAAGATGTGCTGGGCTCGCAAACCAGTTTGCAGGTAACCGGCCTGACGGTACCTGACATCGTTGACAACCTGGTACCGGCAAGCTGTGAAATTACCTTTAATGTGCGCTACAGCCATGCCTATAAAAGTCAGGAAATCTATCAGATAGTGGCACAGGCTTTAGCGCCGTGGCACGATAATGTCACTGTGCAGTGGGAACGTCCCTGCGAATCCTATTATACGGGCGGGCGCGGATCGGCATGTTTTCTTAATCTGGTAGAGCAGGCTATTTTACGTGTGCGAGGACAGTTTCCGGCACTGAGCACCGCCGGAGGAACATCGGATGGCCGCTTTTTTGCCTCCAGTGAGACACAGGTGATTGAATGTGGCGTAAAGAACGACTCCATTCATCAGGTGAATGAACACGTGTCGGTGGCCGATCTCCACGCCATTGAGGAGATCTACCGCGCGATTTTATGCGATTACTTTGTCGTCTGAGTGCACTTCATTACAGCGATTATTGCGCCAGCTCGCGGTGCAATTGCGTCTGCATGGCTCTGAGCCCCTGTATTTTGTCCCTTGCTTCTTGCAGTTGCTGTGGCGGCAAGTTATGCCTAATGCCCTTTTCAAGTAACGCTTCCAGCCGCTCAACCTTTTTGTCTACCGCGGCAATATAGGCCTGCTTCATCTGAGTAGAGCGGGCGGATTGATGTGCCAGGTAGGCTTGATGATCAGACAAGTCGCCCTGATAAGCTGGCGCAGGCGTAGCGGCTGAAATGGGCGGAATGTAGGGCGCGTCATCGCTGACTTCTTGCGACTGCGCAACAGGCTGTAAATTGACAGGAGCTGTGACGGTTTTGACGGGTGTGGCACTGCCGGCGGACAATGCCATACCCGAAGTCGCTGTGACAGACCCGACGGGCTGTGTTTGCAGGAGCTCTTGTTGCGCCTGTTCCGGGGTCACTCGCAATGGCGAAAGAGAGTATAAGGTCCACAATCCATAGCCCAGTCCTCCCAGGACGAGGGCAAGCAAGAGTGCCTGTATGCGACCCATCACAGCTTTACTCCATGCTGCTGTTGCCAGTGTTTAAAGCGCTTTTGGTAAGCTGCCACGGCGTACTGCGTAGTGAGCGATTCCAGCGCCCGATAACGCACGGTTTCACTGTCCTGCGGGTAGTAGGCATATTGAGGCTGCTCTGCATACACAACAGCCCAGCGTCCCTGAGGCGTGCGTACCGGCGAAGTGGCTTTACCGGGTTTGCTACTAAACGCCAGCTGGGCAAGCCAGCGCTGAGCATGCTCGCGGGTAATGGGGCGCAAAGCAGCTTGTTCATCCGTGGCAAACTCATTGCGAAGCTTGGTTGCTGTTAACGCAGATAATGGGCCTTTTTTTCGAAGCTGTGTTTGGAATTGCTTTGCCGCTTCCATGGTATCGAAGGTGACTGCCAGGGCTGACAGCTGCGACTGATACCGGAAGTCATCGCGGTGGCGTTGGTAATAACGCTGGATTTCGCTGCCAGGAATGTTTGCTCTGAGTGCTTCCAGGTAGGGGCTGCGTTCACCATGAAGTTGTGCTTTGATCCCCAGATAAGCCAGCATGGGCGGGCGTATCAGTTCTCCTGCTGCAAGTGCGCTCAGGCGTGCCAGTGTCAGGCCCTGCTGAGCCAAAAGTGGTGCTGCCGCCGCGGTCAGGTCGGCATAATAGTGCCACTCGATTAGCTGGTGCGTGAGTAACCCAATATCGCCCTGGTGAAGGCGAAAACGATTTTGCATCGACTGGCTGGTCAGTAGCTGTGCCAAGGTGACCTTGGGTGTATCCAGCAGGTTAATCTGCTCCCAGTGTGCGATCTGCTCTGGCTGGTAATTGCCGTCGGCCGGATATGAACCCAAAAGACCTGATAACGCCGCTGCGTCAAAGGGCGCCTTTAGCTGTGCTTTAGGCACGGATTTAAGTGCCGGGAATTGATGTATAAGCAATGTCAGCATCATACGGCGAATATGATAGTCGTTGTTAAATCCGACGCTCGACTGTCGTTTGAGTAACTCTGGATTAAGCTGGCGTGCTGTTGCCAGCAAAAACTGATTCTCAAGTAAGTGTTTGTTGAGTTCAGTAGCGGATAATGCTCGGTCTTGTTGTTGATATAAAGACTGCATCAGAGCCAGCTCAGGCTTGGTTAGTTGAGTCAGGGATGCCCAACATGGCAGGCTTAAACAGCCTGCCAGGAGTAATACCAGATAATACATTTAACGCGCTACCATCGCATGGTTCAGCATGTGCACAACCATGGCTATCGCATGAGGAATAACCTGACGAGCCGTCGTGACACGATCATAGTGATCTTCTGAGTTTAGTACGATCCCGCCCTGCGAATAGGAATATGCACCGCCCTGGGTAAGCAGTGGACGTATGTCCTTGTTTGCAGCATCAGGGGCACTGAAGCTGGCCATGGCTTGTTTCACTAAGCTCAGGTTGTTGAGATTTTCCTGATCATAATAGTCCTTTACCCAGGACTCCCAGCCGGCATGGTTAAGATCTGAGGTCGTCCAGGTGTGGTGCGGTTGTAGCAGATCTGTGGTGTGAAAGACGAATCCCAGGATCTGTGGATTACCGTTTTGCAGATAGCTCTGGTACCAGTACTGGCCTAGGTTGTCGATGGGCTGGAATGGCATCTCCTCGAAGTCGTCATACATGCGGTAAGTAGAATGGCTGTCTATGCGGTAGTTTTTTTCAGTAATGCCATAGCTGTCATATTCACTGTCGTCGGCACTGAACCAACCTGTTTCACCGCCTTTACCGTCATCCAGATAGTCGCCTTTTAACCAGGTCGCCGCCATGTTGTCTATGGTGCCCCAGACAGTCAGTTTGTCATAATTATAACCACCAAAATCGTTACCATGGGCGTCAGCACCCTGGGTGTGGTTTTGGAAGTGCCAATAGCTGG
Source organism: Pseudoalteromonas rubra (assembly GCF_000967655.1). Taxonomy (GTDB): domain Bacteria; phylum Pseudomonadota; class Gammaproteobacteria; order Enterobacterales; family Alteromonadaceae; genus Pseudoalteromonas; species Pseudoalteromonas rubra_A. Next base: position 27,439 of record NZ_JXYA01000028.1, on the reverse strand, counting down.
TATATTTTACAATGCTTTCGGCTGCACCCCACAAAGGTGCCTGGACACAGTCACCGGTAATGGCGCCACAGAAGAAAGTATCTTCGAAGTCATCAACGTCATAGGCGGCTTGCCCCATGACCTCGGCAAGCTGAGTGACGCTCATGCCGTGTGACAGGGCATAAGCCTGAAGCTTGGCATATTGAGTTGTCGACGGGTTTTGTGCCATGTAGTTGACGGCATCGATAACGATACGTTTGTGTGTTTCCTGACTAAAGGCCTGAGCCCCGGTGGAGGCGAGTGTCAGCGCACAGAGTAATAATTGTATTTTCATTGTAGTGTTATTCCTGAGTTAGTATTTACGCTCTATCAGAGCAGCGGGCATTAGAATGCTGTTGCGTTACAATTGTATTAAATATAGGTTAAATTAAATCTTGATGTGCATGCCTTGTTGTCCCGACAGAGCTCAGGTATGATCGGTATTTAATTTAGGCACATGAAAAGCCACAATAACGATGAAAATGATAAAGCTACTTTCTGCTGTGCTGCTTTGCCTGACGCAACAAGCTTTCGCAGATGAAAGCGTTGCCAGTCAGGAAGAGGATTGGCTGGAAGACAATGGACTGGAATGGCAGTTGAGCATAGGTGCCTTTTATGTAGACATGGCACTTCCTGAGTTAATTGGCGCCGACAACTCTCCGGCACCACCTACCCTGCGAGCCGATATCAAACTACAGTACAAAAACTTTTATCTGGTGACTTACTCCGGTGACTTTTTTGGTGGTTCTGATCTAGGATATCAATTCATTCAGGAGGAAGAGTGGGGCCTGGATTTCATCTATGGCAGTTATCAACTCGCTTTTACCGAAACGGGTTACTTTGACACCAATGATCCTGTTGTTAAAGAGCTAGAAGGCATTAGAGACAGAGATCCGGATCAATCGCTGGGGGTCGCGTACTATCGCACTGTAGGTGATTACCTGGCTGTGGCTGAGCTTGTCTATGATATATTCGGCGATACTAACGGCTGGGTGTTCCACGTAGAGGCAACGCGCAACTTTGAACTGCGCAACTGGGATCTGTGGCTTAATTTTGGCGCCAACTATTATTCAAGCAACTTTAATAACTATTTTTATGGTGTGACTGAACAAGAACGCAACGATTATCTCACGCCTTATGAGCCCGGCAGTGGTGCATCGGCGTTTGTTCAGGCACAGCTAAGCTACCCAATAGCAGAAGACTGGGAGTTCAGTGCGGGTCTGTCATTCTTAGCCGGGTCTAGTGAAGCAAAAGACAGTCCGCTGCTCGAATCTAACTATGCCAGAGTATTGTTTACTGGGGTGAAATATGTATTTTAAACTCACTTCAGCGATGACTATCGGCGTGTTTTGCATGGCCTCTGCCGCGCATGCAGCAGCAAACGACGATAGGAAAGGGATATTACAGGTTGCACCAAATAAGTGTGTTGCGCTGCATGAAGGAAGAACTTGCTACGCTGATGTGACGTTTTCAATTTCTGCGCCGCAAGTCGGGGATTATTGCATTAGAGACAGCAACTCGAAAAAGATTTTGCAGTGCTGGGCAAATGTGAGCCACTTTGAGTATCTGTTGGCCTTTGGCTCAGCACAAAGTGTCAGCTATGAGTTAATATCTAAAACCAAGCGTGATGTATTGGCAGTAACCACCATCAATGTTAATTGGGTCCATAAGGTACGTAATAAAAAGCGCCGTTGGCAGCGCTTGTTTTAGTTTGGTATAAACTGAACAGGCTAGTCTGATCTAGCCTGTCTTTGTGTTCTTTATTGACACTGCTCAACCAGGCTTCGTAGATGTGTACCAATATCTTCGCTTTTGCTCTGTCCCTGTTCAAGTAAAGTCTGTACTTGTTGTTGCAGCTCAGCCAGCTCATAATTCGCAAGCAGAGTTTTTAAATAAGACATCGTATCCGCACCGGCTTGCAGTAAATCAGGCAGACTTTCCAATGACAGTTCCTGATCGGCCAGGCCGGTAATGGTATCCATTAAGTCAGCCAGGTTTGCGCTGTCCTGCAGTGCGCCCTCAACTTCAATCATGGCGCCCATAGGATCGCCGTTTAATTGTTTAACGACGCACCCTGCCAGGGTGCCGGCCTCAGCTGATTGGCTCATCGCGGTCAGACCGTGCGCCCTGATGTCTTCTATGACCTGTTCCAATTCCTGATTATTTGCCAGATATTGCTGCTCTATCTGCGCTTTCGAATCACCAAGAAAGTCGCATCCCGTAAGTGCAACTAAACCGATACCGCAAAATAAAAAACGTTTCATATAAGTATCCAAAATCAATCCACTTGATTGCAGTTTACTGGCTTACGGGTCGGTTGTCATTATCACAATATTGGCGTATCAAGTGCGTAAGCGCGCCCTTGTCTGACTCCGAAAGCGTGCCAGTTCTACCACATTCGAAATGCCAAACAACTCGGATTTTAGAATGTTGGCAAACACATGTAACGCGCGTTTCCAGGCATTACGGACGGCCAGGGTAAATTGTGCGCCCAAATGAAGTTTTAGGACTTCGAGCAAACTATTACAAAAGACACTGATGTCCTTCACTGAAGGAGCCAAAGAAGCTATCAGGATACTCTGGTGGCGCAGGAAGCGCGTCAGCTCTTGCTGGCGGGGCAAATGCATCAGGCATTGCTGCATAAAATCATGCAAGCGATACTCCAGCGACAGCATATGGCGCTCGGATTCAGGCAGCGCCATGGTGACCTTGTGTTGCTTTAACTGGTTGTAAAAGCTGACACAGAAGCAGTGAAAGTTCGGCTTCAGAGTCGTGAAAGACTGATTTAATAACTGGTACTGATAAGGTGAAATACTCATAATCGCTCCACATACGATTAGAGCGAATCCATTTGCTCAAGCAATTGTGCAGTCACATAGACATCAGCCGCTGGGCTGGCCAAAAAGCACTGCAGTAACTTGGGTAAAAGTTGTGATAGGGCTCACCGAAACAGTATGACTGCGATCGCCCACTGTTTCAGTATAGGTAGACTTTGATCAGTTCGGCAAACTTTATTGTTGTTTGAAATTACCTAAAGTAGATCAGCCAGACCTTTCAATCTGGCTGTTAGCTTGCCTTCAGTTACTTAATGGGGGCAAGTAGCTTAGGGTCGGTGACCAGTTGCCTGACACCGTGGGCGTGGTCTTCTTCAAAGACATTATTCTCACACCACTGGGCCAGGCTGTTGATATCAACCTTGGCGCAGGCGGGTCTGACACTCCAGGTAACCTGAAGCGGTGAACACTGCTTGTCGTTATAACTGGGCCCTGTGGTTGAACCCAGAAACTCCACTGGTTTACCGGTCGTTTGCGGGATATATTTCGCCTGATGATAGCCATTGACTATGTTGCCATCATAGCTTAAGTCATTAAAGTCCAGTGCGTCTTCGTCATTCACAACCAAAAAAACCTGGGTCTCTACGCGTAAGTCAGGATTGGCACATTCATTACTTAAACAGGAACCCAGGCCTTTGCCGGGCGCAACGTCACATGAGCTGTGCACCCAGTGTACCTCTATGGTGTCACCTGGCTTCACGTTTTTACAGACCTTGCCTTTGGGTGCCCGCAATTCGGCCTCGGTCAGGCTGCTGGTGGCATTACATTGATAGCCTCCGTACTTACCATTGCCGGCAAATACCGAAAAATCTTTTGCTTTGTGCTCGGCGTTTTTATGAAAGTGGATGTTACACAGGTTCATTTCACTGGCTGGGGGAGCAAGCGAAAATACCCGCTTATTCTCACCATGCAGCTGGTCGATATCGCGCGGAGTTTGCGGGCCAAAGCCGTCGCAGCTATTCGCAAGGGTGTTAAAGGATAGTGTTAGCGCTGTCATCGAGACGCCAATTAATGCCTTTTTCATGACTGTTTCTCCATCATTTGTATTAACTCGATGGGCCGCCAGTATAGATGTTTAACTTTTAAGAACAAGCAGAATGGTAAAATATTGTAAACCTGCAGTTTATTGTAAGTTAATTTGGATGGTTTTGTTCGTTATTCTCGAGCGTTTATGTTTTTATGGTAAATTATTTGCGATCATTTGAGGTTGGCCGTGAGCGTTGAATACCCGCAAGATTGCGTGAGATATCGGGCCGTTTGAAATGGACTTTTCGGTTAAAGGACTGAACTAAGGTTGCGTATTAATACAACTCTCTCTATAATACACGCCAGTTGATGCAGCATTGACTGCACGTTGACGCGGGATGGAGCAGCCTGGTAGCTCGTCGGGCTCATAACCCGAAGGTCGTCGGTTCAAATCCGGCTCCCGCAACCAAGCTTAAGAAATGGTTCATTTCTTACAGTTCGCGCATTCATCGTAATGCGCGTTTTGCGTTTAAGCATATGCTTATTTAGGCTGATACAGCCCGCAACCAAGCTCGGCCACTGGCCACACAGTTTGTTTTTGGTGTGACGCCCCGCTTGGTTCGGGGCGTTGTTGTATCTGGAGCTAAGCAACTAAGCCCAGCCCAGAAGCAAACAGCTGAATCATTAGGGCTTTTAGGCCCTTTTTTTGTTTGTATGGAGGTAATTTGTGACAAAACTCGAGCAAGAATTAACAACTATGTTAGAGCCGGCTGTTGAAGCCTGTGGCTTCGAGTTGCTCGGTCTGGAAGTGATGCAAGCCGGTCGCGACTCGACATTGCGCATTTACATTGACCATGAAAATGGCATCAATGTGGACAATTGTGCCGATGTGAGCCGTCAGGTGAGTGCCATTTTGGATGTCGAGGACCCCATTACAAACGAATACAACCTGGAAGTGTCTTCACCTGGTGTAGACAGACCATTATTCAAACAAGCTCATTATGAGCAGGCAGTGGGCGAAGAAGTGCGTTTGCGTACTAAGCTTCCTCAGGAAGGTCGCCGCAACTTTAAAGGCGACTTAGTTGCAGTTAATGGCGATATGATCACGCTAACCGTCGATGGCCAGGAGCATCACCTTATGCTCAGCAACATCGAGCGCGCGAACATCATCGCAAAATTTTAAAAATTAGGTGCGAAGGAAAAAAGGGCAAGCGAGGCAATACTTATGGCAAAAGAAATATTATTGGTTGCAGAAGCTGTTTCCAATGAAAAAGCAGTCCCAAGAGAAAAGATTTTTGAAGCATTAGAGTTCGCACTAGCGACGGCCACCAAAAAGAAACACGATGGTGAGATCGAAGTACGCGTATCTATTGACCGTAAAACGGGCGAGTATGACACGTTCCGCCGTTGGATGGTGGTGAACCCACAAGAAGATGGCTCACTGGAAAACCCGTATGCAGAGATCACATTTGAAGCGGCTCAGGTAGAAGAGCCTGAGATCCAGCTGGGTGACTATGTTGAAGAGCAAATTGAATCAATTCAGTTTGACCGCATCACAACGCAGATGGCTAAACAGGTTATCGTACAGAAAGTACGTGAAGCTGAGCGTGCGTTGATTGTTGACGCCTACAAAGATCAGGAAGGCGAGCTGGTTACCGGCGTAGTTAAAAAAGCATCACGCGACACGGTTGTACTGGACTTGGGTAATAACGCAGAAGCCGTTATTTACCGTGAAGACATGCTGCCACGTGAAAGCTTCCGTCCGGGCGACCGTGTACGTGGCCTGCTTTACGCGGTTAAACCAGAAGCGCGTGGCGCACAGCTGTTTGTAACACGCTCTAAGCCTGAAATGTTGATGGAACTTTTCCGTATCGAAGTACCAGAAATCGGCGAAGAGATGATCGAGCTCAAAGGTGCAGCGCGTGATCCGGGATCGCGTGCTAAAATTGCGGTAAAATCAAATGATAAACGTATCGACCCTGTCGGCGCGTGTGTTGGTATGCGCGGTGCGCGTGTGCAGGCTGTTTCTACCGAATTAGGTGGCGAGCGCGTTGATATCGTATTGTACGATGACAACCCGGCTCAGTTTGTGATCAACGCTATGGCACCAGCAGAAGTGGCATCGATCGTGATGGATGAAGACACGCGTACGATGGAAATCGCGGTAGAAGCCGACAACCTGGCACAGGCGATTGGTCGTAACGGTCAAAACGTACGTCTTGCCAGCCAATTGACGGGTTGGGAACTGAACGTGATGACAGTGGAAGACATGGAGCGTAAGAGCGCAGAAGAGTCTGACAAACTGATCAACCTGTTCACCGAAGCGCTGGACATTGACGATGATTTCGCAACGTTACTGATCAACGAAGGCTTCTCAACGCTTGAGGAAGTGGCCTACGTACCAGTTGCAGAGTTCCTGGAAATCAATGGTCTGGACGAAGGCACAGTGGAAGAGCTGCGTAAGCGTGCAAAAGATGCATTGACGACCAAAGCGTTACGTGACGAAGAAAGCCTTGAAGGGGCTGAGCCTGCGGAAGATCTGCTAAACCTGGAAGGGTTGGATCGTCACCTGGCATTCGTGATGGCCAGCAAAGGCGTCATCACGCTGGAAGACCTGGCTGAGCAAGGCATTGACGAATTAGTCGAAATCACTGAATTATCTGAACAACAGGCGGGTGACTTGATCATGGCCGCACGTAATATTTGTTGGTTTGGTGAGCAATAGTAGTTTATTAACGGGAGGTAACGCATAATATGGCAGAAGTGAGCATAGAGAAACTAGCCGAAAACATTGGTACAACTGTTGATAAATTACTCCAGCAGTTGGCAGATGCAGGGATCACCAAAGCCACTGGCGACCATGTTACTGAAAACGAGAAAGCACAATTGCTGGACCATTTGAGTAAGCAACATGGCGGTACCGGTTCGGAAGGACCGGAGCGTATGACTTTGCAACGCAAGAGCAAGAGCACATTAAGTGTGACCGGCTCGCATGGCAAAGCAAAATCCGTTCAGGTTGAGGTACGTAAAAAGCGCACTTACGTTAAAAAGAGCGCAATCGAGCAGCAAAAAGAGCAGGAAAGACTCGCTGCAGAGGAAGCTGCGCGCAAAGAAGCAGAGTTGAAAGCTCAGCAAGAAGCTGAGCAAAAAGCCAAAGAAGAAGCCGAGCGTAAGGCACAAGAGGAAGCCGAGCGTAAGGCAAAAGAGGAAGCTGAGCGCAAGGCTAAAGATGAGGCAAAACGAACAGCGCAAGCTGAACGTCAAGCGAAAGAACAGCAGAGTGAAGAAGTGGATAGCGCCCAACAAGAGAAAGAGAAACTAGAAGCAGAGCGTCTGCGCAAAGAAGCAGAAGCGGCTGCCCTAAAGAAAGCAGAAGAAGAAGCCAAGCGTAAAGCAGAAGAAGCAAAGCGCTTAGCAGAAGAGAATGAAGCCCGCTGGAAAGCTGAAGAAGAAGAGCGTGCACGTCGCGAAGCTTCTGCAGATCACCACCTTACGACCTCGACTTACGCGCGTGAAGCCGAAGACGAGTCAGATGCACAGGAAGAAAAGAGTGCACGTCGTAAGAAGAAGAAAAAGCCAGCTGAAAAAGCGGCTCAGCCAGTACGTGGTAAAGGTAAAAAAGGCAAGCTTAAAGCACCTACCTCGCTACAGCATGGCTTTAAAAAGCCAGTGAGTGAAGTGAAGCAGGAAGTACGCATCAGTGAGACCATCACAGTTGCTGAGCTGGCATCACGCATGGCAGTGAAAGGCGTTGAAGTGGTTAAGGCTATGATGAAGATGGGTGAAATGGTTACCATTAACCAGGTCATCGATCAGGAAACTGCGCAGGTTGTGGCTGAAGAAATGGGTCACAAAGTTGTTCTGGTAAAAGAGAACGAACTGGAAGAAAAAGTACTGAGCGAGCGTAGCGAAAGTGAAGCGCTTGAGCAACGTGCACCAGTTGTTACCGTTATGGGTCACGTTGACCACGGTAAAACTTCAACACTGGATTACATCCGTAAAGCTAAGGTTGCTGCAGGCGAGGCCGGTGGTATTACCCAGCACATTGGTGCATACCACGTTGAAACCGAAGGCGGCATGATCACTTTCCTGGATACTCCGGGACACGCAGCGTTTACCTCAATGCGTGCACGTGGTGCCAAAGCGACGGATATCGTAGTACTGGTTGTTGCGGCTGATGATGGTGTAATGCCACAGACTAAAGAAGCGGTACAACACGCCAAAGCGGCAGAAGTACCTCTGATCATCGCTGTAAACAAAATGGATAAAGAAGGCATTGACCCGGATCGTGTTAAAAACGAACTGGCTCAGCTGGACGTTATCCCTGAAGAATGGGGCGGTGATACGCAATTCGTTCATATCTCAGCGAAAACTGGTCTTGGCATTGACGACCTGCTGGAAGCGATTCTGATGCAGTCTGAACTGCTTGAGCTGAAAGCAGCACACAAAGGCATGGCGTCAGGTGTGGTTATCGAATCTCGTCTTGATAAAGGTCGTGGTCCGGTTGCAACTGTACTGGTTCAGTCTGGTGAGCTTAACCAGGGCGATATCGTGCTGTGTGGTCTGGAATATGGCCGTGTTCGTGCAATGAAAGACGAAAACGGTAAAGACATCACGACTGCAGGTCCTTCAATTCCGGTTGAGATCCTGGGTATGTCGGGTGTACCAGCTGCGGGTGACGAAGCTACTGTTGTTAAAGACGAGCGTAAGGCCCGTGAAGTTGCACTATATCGTCAGGGTAAATTCCGTGATGTGAAACTGGCGCGTCAGCAAAAAGCGAAGCTTGAAAACATGTTTACCAACATGACTGAAGGCGACGTGTCTGAAGTGAACGTAGTACTGAAAGCAGACGTACAGGGTTCAATCGAAGCTATCTCTGATTCTTTGGTTAAACTGTCTACAGACGAAGTTAAAGTGAAGATCGTTGGTAGCGGCGTAGGTGGTATCACTGAAACTGACGCAACCCTGGCTGCTGCGTCTAACGCCATCATCGTTGGCTTTAACGTTCGTGCTGATGCCTCTGCACGTAAAGTGATTGAAGCTGAAAACCTGGACTTGCGTTACTACAGCGTAATCTACGACCTGATCGAAGAAGTGAAGCAGGCAATGTCGGGCATGCTGGCACCTGAATTCAAGCAAGAGATCATCGGTCTGGCTGAAGTACGTGACGTGTTCAAGTCGCCTAAGATTGGCTCTGTTGCAGGTTGTATGGTAACTGAAGGTGTGGTTAAACGTAGTGCACCTATCCGCGTACTGCGTGACAATGTTGTTATTTACGAAGGTGAGCTTGAATCACTACGCCGCTTTAAAGATGACGTGGCAGAAGTTCGTAACGGCATGGAGTGTGGTATCGGCGTTAAGAACTATAATGACGTTAAGGTCGGTGACCAAATCGAGGTATTCGAAACCGTTGAAGTACAACGTACGTTGTAATCCAATCGGGGTTAAACCTTGAAATGGGGGCGTCAGCCCCCATTTGTGTTTGTGTTTCCTCTAGTGGGCGAGTGTATGCATTGCCCGTTTTAATGATTAAATTGAAGTGGTGAAAATGAGAGAATTTTCTCGTACTGATCGTGTTGCACAACAGATCCAAAAAGAAATTGCCGTGATTTTACAGCGTGAGATTAAAGATCCACGTTTGGGCATGGTCACCGTATCGGCTGTAGAAGTGTCGCGCGACTTATCCTACGCCAAGGTCTTTATCACTGTGCTTGGCGGTGACGATGACAAAACCAAAGAAAACCTGTCTATTTTAAATGAAGCGACAGGCTATATCCGTTCATTGCTGGGCAAGCGGATCCGCGCTCGGATCATGCCGGAGCTGCGTTTTGTGCTGGATAACTCCCTGATGGAAGGTATGCGCATTTCTAATCTGGTTGATGAAGTGATCCGCAATGACAATGAAAAGCGTGGTGACGAAGCGCAGCCAGATACGAAAAGCGACGACGGAGAAGCCTGATGGCGCGTCGTAGTAAAGGCCGTCCAATAGACGGGATTGTGCTGCTCAATAAACCGCAGGGGATCTCCTCCAATAAAGCCCTGCAACAAGCCAAAGGCATTTACTTTGCGCAAAAAGCCGGCCACACGGGGGCGCTCGACCCGCTGGCGACCGGTATGCTGCCAATCTGTTTTGGCGAAGCGACTAAGTTCACTCAGTTCCTGTTGGATACTGATAAAACTTACGTCGTCCGTGCCAAGTTAGGCGAACGCACCACGACCTCAGATTCTGATGGCGAAGTGGTTGAAACACGCCCGGTGCAGATCACTCGCGAGCAGCTAGAGCAGGACGTCGCCAGCTTCCTGGGAGAGTCGGATCAGTATCCGTCGATGTACTCAGCGCTAAAGTATCAGGGTCAACCTTTATACAAGTACGCTCGTGAAGGCATCGAGGTGCCGCGCAAGTGTCGTAAGATCAACGTCTATTCGATCACCTTGGATGAATACGACGAGCAGGCGCAGGAGATCCAGATGACGGTGCATGTCTCAAAAGGGACTTACATTCGTACCATAGTGGATGACCTGGGTGAGAAGCTTGGCTGTGGGGCGCATGTCATTATGCTGCATCGCTCTGAAGTAGGCCATTATCCGAGTGATAAAATGATCACGCTGGAAGAGCTTGAAGAAAAACTTCAGCAGGCCAAAGCTGAAGACTTGCCGCCGTCGACTTACATCGATGCGTTGTTACTCCCGATGGACACGGCGCTGGTTGATTTACCGGCGGTAGAGATCAGTGCGGAGCAGGGTGTGGCATTCAGCCACGGTCAGACCGTGGTGGTTGGTGAGCTGCCAGAGGGCGTATTAAAAGTCGTGGCTGATGGTCGTTTTGTCGGTATTGGCGAGCGCAACCAGCACGGCCATTTAAAGGCCAAGCGGGCCTTATCCAGCGCACAATAAAATTTTTTGTCAGCGGGGGGAATTGCTGATACAATGCCGCCCGCTTTGTCGCTTTGGCTGAATTAGTGATCGGCTGAAGCATTACTTAAACAATTGGAGTTTATTATGTCACTAAGCAATCAAGAAAAAGCAGAAATCGTAGCAAAATTCGCACGCGCAGAAGGCGACACTGGTTCTCCTGAAGTTCAGGTTGCACTGTTAACTGCTGATATCAACAAGCTACAAGGTCACTTCGCGAACCACAAGCATGACTTCCACTCACGTCGTGGTCTGCTACGTAAAGTAAGCCAGCGTCGTAACCTGCTTGACTACCTTAAAGGTAAGAGCGTAGAGCGTTACTCTGCACTAATCAAAGAGCTTGGCCTACGTCGCTAAGAATTTGATTATTTGTCGGATTTTTATCCGATAAGAAAAAAGGGGCTAAATCGCCCCTTTTTTTGTGGGTATATACTCAGTATACTTATGCCCGAACCTCCATTCTGGCGGTTCAGCGCCAAGTCTGCAGCCAATTGTAGTGCTTAAGCGGATCACCTAGCTCTGTTTGGTTTAATCAGTTTTATCAAATAGTTATTAGCCTCATTAGTCCGCTTAAGACTGTAATTGGTCGTTGTTGGCGCTTATATGTTATTTTTGTAAGGAATATATTTGTGCAAGCAATTATTAAAGAATTCCAACTTGGTCAACACACAGTAACCCTGGAAACAGGCGCGATTGCGCGTCAGGCTGACGGTGCTGTATTGGCCAGTATTGGCGACACTTCTGTACTAGTCACTGTTGTAGGTAAGCGTGAAGCGGCACCTGGTCAGGACTTTTTCCCTCTGACAGTAAACTATCAGGAAAAAATGTATGCGGCAGGCCGTATCCCTGGTGGCTTCCTGAAGCGTGAAGGCCGTCCTTCAGACAATGAAACGCTGATTGCGCGTCTGATCGACCGTCCAATCCGTCCTCTGTTCCCGGACGGCTTTGTAAACGAAGTACAAGTTATCGCGACAGTGGTTTCTTCAAACCCTGAAATTCAACCAGACATGGTTGCAATGATTGGTACTTCTGCAGCGCTGGCAATTTCTGGCGTGCCATTCAATGGTCCAATCGGCGCCGTGCGCGTTGGTTTCACTGATGGTCAGTACGTACTGAACCCGTCAGTAACAGAGCTTGAGCAAAGTAAACTTGACCTGGTTGTTGCTGGTACCGAAGGTGCTGTACTTATGGTTGAGTCAGAAGCTGAAATTCTGACTGAAGAAGAAATGCTGGGCGCGGTTGTCTATGGTCATGAACAATCACAGGCTATCATCAAAGCTGTTAACGAGTTTGCTGCAGAAGCAGGCAAGCCGGCTTGGGACTGGGCTGCACCAGAGAAAAACGTTGAGCTGTCTGACAAAATCGCAGCTATCGCTGAACAAAAAGTAGGTGACGCTTACCGCATCACTGATAAAGTTGCTCGTAAAGATGCACTAAGCGAAGCAAAAGCTGAAGTGGTTGAGAAGTTGAATGCTGAGCTGGCTGAAGGCGAAGCGCTGGACGATCAGGAAGTGTCTAAGCTGTTCAGCTCACTTGAGAAGAAAATCGTACGTGGCCGTATCATCGCGGGTGAAAAGCGTATCGATGGCCGTGAACCAGACATGGTTCGTGCACTTGACGTGATGACGGGCGTATTGCCACGTACACACGGTTCAGCGATCTTCACACGTGGTGAAACTCAGGCTTTGGTTACTGCTACCTTAGGTACAGAACGCGATTCACAAATGATGGACAACCTGATTGGCACGCAAAAGCATCACTTTATGCTGCACTACAACTTCCCTCCATTCTGTGTGGGTGAGACAGGTTTCATCGGTTCGCCTAAGCGTCGTGAAATTGGCCACGGTAACCTGGCTAAGCGCGGTGTACAAGCGGTTATGCCAACGCTTGAAGAATTCCCGTACTCTGTACGTGTGGTTTCTGAGATCACTGAATCAAACGGTTCGTCTTCAATGGCGTCTGTATGTGGTACGTCTCTGGCTCTGATGGATGCGGGTGTACCAATCAAGTCATCTGTTGCGGGTATCGCGATGGGTCTGGTTAAAGAAGGCGATGACTTTGTCGTACTTTCTGACATCCTGGGTGACGAAGACCACCTGGGTGACATGGACTTTAAAGTAGCGGGTAACAGCGCCGGTGTAACTGCACTTCAGATGGATATCAAGATCGAAGGTATCACGAAAGAAATCATGCAGATCGCACTGCGTCAGGCAAAAGCAGCACGTCTGCATATCCTGAGCGTGATGGACCAGGCAATCGCCAGCCCATCTCAGGATCTGTCTGAGTTCGCACCTCGCATCTACACTATGAGCATTCCACCGAAGAAGATTGCAGACGTAATCGGTAAAGGTGGCGCTGTGATCCGTCAGCTGACGGAAGAAACAGATACAACCATCGAAATCGAAGATGACGGTACCATTAAGATTGCTGCAACCAACGGTAACAGTGCGAAAGAAGCGATTGCTCGCATCGAAGCGCTGACTGCTGAGCTGGAAGTAGGCACTATCTACACAGGTAAAGTAAACCGTATCGTAGACTTTGGTGCATTCGTAAACGTACTGCCTGGTAAAGATGGTCTGGTACACATTTCACAGATCAGCAAAGAGCGCGTAAACAACGTAGCTGACCACCTGAGCGTTGGCCAGGAAGTGAAGGTAAAAGTACTGGAAGTAGACCGTCAGGGTCGTGTTCGTCTGAGCATCAAAGAAGCATTAGAGTCAGAAGCGGCACCTGCTGCGGAGTAAGATCTGACAAAGAAACAATGAGTTTCGATGAAAGGGGCTGAATGGCCCCTTTTTTTATGCTTTAATGATTGCTCAAACCGAGTAGCGACAAGCGGATCACCAATTCGCACCATGCCCAAAAGGGGAAATAGATTGAGACTGTTATTATTACCTTTGTTATGTATGAGTTTGCTGGGGTGTCAGTCAACTCAGCAGGCGGCGGACGTACCGAATGTAACCGTACCTTTTGCCGTGCCTCTGGCGGCCAATTTTCGCAATGAAATAGCCATTGCCAGATACAGCGAGCTGTTACAGAACAAAACATTAGATAGTGAACAGCAAGCTCAGTTGTTTTATAACCGTGGCATGCTGTACGACAGTCTGGGCCTAACCACATTGGCACGCATAGACTTCAATCGTGCCGTCAAACTAAAGCCAGACCTGGCAGAGGTCTACAACTTTCTGGGCATTCACCACACACTCAGACAAGAGTATGGCACGGCTTATGAAATGTTTGACGCGGTGCTGGAGCTGAACACAGATCATGAGTATGCCTATTTAAACCGTGGCATCGCGCTGTATTATGGTGAGCGCCCGGCGTTGGCAGTGAGTGATTTCGAATCCTTTCTGGCCCGTTCTCCTCAGGACCCGTATCGGCTGATGTGGCTTTATCTGGCTGAATCAGAAGTCGATCCAGTTGCGGCAAAAGCGGCGCTTAAGCAGCACAGCCAGGCGTTAAATAATGACGAATGGGCAACGCAATTGGTCCAGCTTTATCTGGGTGAGCTGTCTCAGCAAGCCTTTCTTGCTCAGGTGGGAGACGGTGTTAAGTCGCAGCAGGAGTTTGCAGAGCGTTTATGTGAGGCCTATTTTTATCTGGCAAAACGCTATCAAGCTCAGGGCAAGACCGGCAAAGCGATAGAGTTTTTTAAACTGGCCCTGGCGACCAATGTATACGAATTTGTAGAGCATAAATATGCCCGGCTGGAGCTACAAATTATTGCCGATGAAATGAATCGGGCGGATGTAAGCTGAGCTTATGTCTTTGTTGATGCTTCGCTATGTGGTGCTGCTCATTTGCTGCACCCTCATTGCGAGCAGCACCTTCAACCCCTGGCAAATTCACTCTCCTAACGCACGCCAGGCGCAGCTCTCTGTACTCAAACGCAGCCCGCAGAGTTTTTACCTTGATGTTCAGCGGGCGAAGTTACACCTGCCTGATGTACCCGACGACACCGTATTAGCATTACGCCAGCTCGGACACCCTGAGGCAGCGTTTGAATGGGCGCTTCGCCAGGTCATGCAGGGGGAACTTCATACGGCACTGCTGTTGGCCAGTGCGCACTGGGAAGCGGTCAGTCAGCACTCCCAGCGGCGTTTATTAGAATCACTTATCGCCGCAGAGGCGGTGTCTGAAGTACAGCAGTTGGCTGCTCAATTTACATTACCTCACCCGTATATGACGCTGTCACGGATAATGCAGGGAGCACCGGCCAGTACACTGAGCGGCGCTGACCTACAGGCGCTGAAGATAAAAACGCTTGATGAGATCAGTTGGGGGAGCACTCAATGTGCCCGGCGGGTAGTGATGCTGAGCGATTCGTGGCAGGGGCTGAATAAGCTGACACAACTGAAAGCGCAGTATCTCGCAGCACCGTTGCCGTTTGCTGGCAGTTACTGTTTTGCCGAGCCTGTGTATCTGGGGGCAGACTTACAGTGCCGGATGAAAGCACAGAAGTTCGCCTACTGTGATTTGTCGACATTACCCGGCAGAACCAAATGGTCATCGGCTGATCACCTGGTGCTGATGACGGCGCGCGGCGATGCCAATGTCAGCCGCGGTGTGATGACGCTAAGCCTGAGCAGTGACTATAAGGTGTTTATTCATGAGCTGATGCACTTTAGCGGCTTTGAAGACGAGTATGCCATTGGCGAATCAAAGGCTCGCTGGATATGTGCAACACCCGGGCTGAAAGCGCCTAATTTATATGTTGGCCATCAGCCGCCTGAAGGCTGGTATCCCAGTCGCAGTTGTGAGGCCGGGCTGTTACCCGCCTATAAGCCACAGCAAGCGATGTCTAACATGCAATATCAGAGTCTGGCTTTGACCAAGCGTTACAAAGCGCTTTGGCTGTTGGCTTTTCAGCAACAAAGAAATAAACCCACCGACTTTCAGCAATTTATTCAGGTTAGATTAGCCGCTAAGGGTTAAAAGCCGAGTTTATTTATGAATTTAATCTGAATTGTTTGTAAATGTTGGCTAAAATGGCAGCGTATAGATCGCGAAAGTCTAGACAACTCAAATACTAATCAAGTATAACTGGTAAGCGTTATGTGTGATAAAAACGTGCGCTAAATAAATCAGATAGTCTATGCATAACACTAGCTACATACTGCGCGCTGTTCCGTTTATTTACGGTTATTGAAGATAAAAGGTTTTCTTTATGACATTGCTTTGGATACCCTTGCTATCCTTATTAGGCAGTTTACTCTCATCATTAACAGGTAAACTATCCCGCAATCAATCGACTGCGGTGACTTTACTTGCGCCCGGATTGGCACTTGCGTTGGCCTGCTATTTGGCACCCGACGTATTCGCCAATGAACAGCTGCGTACCACCATAGAGTGGATCCCGCTGTTGGGCTTGGAACTCTCATTCCGCTTAGATGGTTTATCGCTTTTGTTCGTTTTCCTGATCCTGGGAATTGGCGTACTGGTGATCTTCTATGCGCGTTACTACCTCAGTAGTAACGACTCTATGCCCAAACTCTACGCTTACCTAATGTTGTTTATGACTGCCATGCTGGGCATTGTGATGTCTAACAACGTATTGCAACTATGGCTATTCTGGGAATTAACCAGTATCAGCTCATTTTTGCTGATTAGCTACTGGTGGCATAAATCCGAAGCCCGTAAAGGGGCAAAAATGGCGCTGGCGATCACCGGCGGTGGCGGTCTGGCACTGTTAGCCGGTCTGTTGCTGATAGGTGACATTGTTGGCAGTTATGACCTGGATATTATCCTGGCCAGTCGTGAGCTTATTCAGGCTCATGGCCTGTATGAACTGGCATTGATCCTGGTATTGCTGGGGGCGTTTACTAAGTCTGCGCAATTCCCGTTCCACTTCTGGTTACCTCATGCCATGGCGGCACCTACGCCTGTGAGTGCTTACTTACACTCTGCAACTATGGTGAAAGCGGGTATTTTCCTGCTTGCGCGTTTTTATCCGGCACTGGCCGGAACGGAAATTTGGTTTATTCTGGTTGGCCTGACCGGTCTTGTGACCCTGCTGGTCGGTGCTTACATCGCTTTGTTTAAGCATGACCTGAAAGGGCTACTGGCATTCTCGACCATCAGCCATTTAGGTCTGATCACTTTGTTGCTGGGTCTGGATACCGAACTGGCAACGGTGGCAGCCATCTTCCACATCATTAACCATGCGACCTTCAAAGCGTCGCTGTTTATGGCAACGGGCATCATAGATCATGAGACCGGTACGCGGGATATGCGCAAGCTCAACGGCATGTGGCGATTTATGCCGTACACAGCAACGCTGGCTATGGTCGCTGCAGCCTCTATGGCGGGTGTGCCGTTGTTGAACGGCTTCTTATCAAAAGAAATGTTCTTTGCTGAAACCTTGCACCAGCAGTTGCTTGGCTCAATGTCATGGCTGATCCCGATTTTGGCAACCGTTGCCGCTGCCTTTTCTGTGGCATACTCTGCGCGTTTTATTCACGACGTGTTCTTTAACGGGGAGCCGGTTGGTCTGCCTAAGGAGCCGCATGAAGCGCCACGCTATATGCGTGTGCCTATCGAAATTCTGGTCGCATTGTGTCTGATTGTGGGCATGTTCCCGGGCTTTATCGTTAGCGACATCCTGAATGTGGCATCGGCTGCTGTGCTAGGCACAGAGCCGCCACAGTTTAAGATTGCAATCTGGCATGGTTTTAATCTGCCCCTGCTGATGAGTGGTATTGCAGTGTGTGGTGGTTTACTTATTTATACTCAGCGTCGCTACTTGTTTGCGTTCCAGGCTTCGTTACCGCCTATCAATGCGAAAAAAGGCTTCGAACATGCCATGTATAAGGTGGTGAGCTGGAGCCGCGCCCGCATTGATGCCATTGAAAATGGTTCATTGCAACGCTATCTGATGCTGATGCTGATGGTGGTGATGTTAAGCGCTGGTTGGCCGCTGTTCGAAATGAGTCAGCTGGTTGGCGAAAATAAACCGACCCCAATTGATGTGCATAACGCCATTGGTGCAGGCCTTCTGATGATTGGCGCCATTGGCACAGTGATCTGGCATCGTACCCGTATGGTTGCCTTGTTGATGATCTCGGTCGTAGGCCTGATGGTGGCAGTGGCGTTCACTCGCTTCTCTGCGCCGGACTTAGCACTGACTCAGTTAACGGTAGAAGTAGTCACTATTATTCTGTTGATGCTGGCTTTATTTTTCTTACCGCAAAGAACACCTAAAGAGAGCAGCTCAGTGCGTGTGTTGCGCGATTTAGGTATTGCCTCTGCGATTGGTGTCATTGTAGGCAGCATTTGCTATGCCTTAATCACACGTCCTCTGAGTTCAATTTCCGACTTCTTCCTTGCCAATGCGAAGACAGGCGGTGGCGGTACCAATGTAGTGAACGTTATCCTGGTTGATTTCCGTGGCTTTGATACCTTAGGGGAGATAATCGTACTTGGTATTGCTGCGTTGGGTATTTATAAGCTGTTGATAAATCTGCCACTGTTTATGCCGGGTAGTGACTCAGAAGGTCGCCCGTGGGCGAAAGAGCGTTATCCTATTCTGTTGGCGTCTATCTCGCAGAGCTTGTTGCCGCTTGCCTTGCTGGTGTCGGTCTATATCTTCTTGCGTGGTCATAACCTGCCGGGTGGCGGCTTTATTGCTGGCCTGGTAACCGCGATTGCCTTTATCTTGCAGTATATCGCACACGGGTCGAACTGGATCTCAGAGCGCTTTACGCTTAACTACCGGAAGATCATAGCGTCGGGCATTGCGATAGCCATGATTGCAGGCTTAGGTAGCTGGGCATTTGGCCGACCGTTCCTGACCAGCTGGTTTGACTACTTTGATTTGCCGGTGATTGGTGAGATTGAACTTGCCAGCGCATTGGTATTTGACTTGGGTGTGTATATTACGGTTGTTGGCGCGACTTTGATGATCCTGGCAAGCCTGGGTAAGTTGACAGCCAATGCACCTAAAGAAGAGGTAAATATTTAATGGAGCTATTGTATTCATCCTGCGTAGGCTTGTTAGTCGCCTGCGGTGTGTTCCTGATTTTACGAGCCCGCACCTTTCCGGTGGTGCTGGGGCTGACGATGCTGTCTTATGCAGTAAACCTATTTTTGTTTGCATCAGGCAGACTGACGATGAACAAAGCTGCGGTTTTGGGCTTTAGCGACGGGTATGCCGATCCCTTGCCGCAAGCGTTGGTTTTAACCGCGATAGTTATCGGCTTTGCTATGACGGCATTTGTGGTCATCCTGGCTATCCGCGGTCGTGCAGATTTAGGTAATGATCATGTCAATGGCAGTGAAGTACCTGCAACTTCTCGTAACGCTGGCTCTCAGCGTAAGGAGCAAGGTAAAGCATGACGCAGCATTTAACTTCCTTGCCAGTATTATTGCCAATGCTGGCCGCTATTTTTATGTTAATGCCACCTTGTGGCAAAAACCTCAGAGCGCGCCGCATTGTGTCGGTGGGTATGGGCCTGCTCACCACAGTGGCATCGGCTATTTTGATGTTGATGACGCAGGAACATGGTACTTCGGTTTATGCCATTGGTAACTGGTCTGCGCCGTTTGGTATCGTGTTAATTGCCGATCCATTATCGGCCTTGCTGGTTACTTTAACGTCTTTCCTGGGCTTGGTCTGTGGTCTGTACAGCTGTGCCGGCGACGATGAGCGCGGCAGTTTTTTCCACCCATTGTTACACTTCCTGGTGCTTGGGGTTAACGGTGCTTTCCTGACGGGAGATGCGTTTAACCTGTTTGTCTTCTTCGAAGTCTTGTTAATTGCGTCATATTCTTTGCTAATGCACGGTGGAGATAAGCGCAACACGCGAGCAGCTTTGCAGTATGTGATCTTAAACCTGGTCGGCTCGTCCGTTTTCCTGATTGCCCTGGGGATCCTGTACGGTACATTGGGCACGCTGAATATGGCTGATATGGCACAAAAAGTAACGCTGCTGCAAGGCGACGATGTATACCTGGCTAAGATAGGTGGCTTGTTGCTGTTGGTTGTGTTTGCCCTGAAGGGCGCATTGCTGCCGCTTCACTTGTGGCTGCCAAACACCTATTCGACGGCAATGCCGGTAGTGGCTGCGCTGTTTGCAATCATGACCAAAGTGGGTGTGTACTCCATGATGCGCGTTTACACCCTGATCTTTGGTGAAGAAGCCGGTGAACTTAGCCACATGGCACAAAACTGGCTTTGGTGGCTGGCCATGGCAACCATAGTAATGGGCGCAATCGGTGTATTAGCGAGCCAGGATTTACGTAAAATGGTTGCGAATTTAGTGGTTGTATCTGTGGGTACTTTGGTTGCTCTGGTAGCTGTTCAAAGTGTACAAAGCAGCGCGGCTGCCGTGTATTACCTGGTGCATTCGACCCTGGTTAGTGCAGCTTTGTTCCTGTTAGCTGATCTGATCGCCAGACAAAGAGGCAAAGTGGCTGACAGGATCACCGCAGGTCGGCCAGTTGCACAGCCTTTATTCCTTGGCGGCGCATTCCTGATTGCCGCGGTCGCAGTCATTGGCATGCCGCCTCTATCCGGCTTTGTGGGTAAGATCTGGATTTTAAGGTCGACTCTGGACACACCTTATGGAAACTGGTTCTGGTTGGTTTATCTGGTCGCAAGTTTGGCCGTTTTGGTATCGGTTTCAAAAGCGGGCAGCACCGTTTTTTGGCACCACACAGGTAAGAGCGACAGCGAACAGGAGCGGGCTCATCCTGCACAGATCTGTGCCGTATTATTACTGGTGATGTGCGCGCCGCTAATGGTGATTTTTGCCGGACCTCTGAGTGAATATGCACTGCTTGCAGCGCAGGAATTGCATGACTTCACGGGGCTACTGCAAGACGTGTTGGGAGGAGTGAACTAAATGCGTTTGGAAGCTAAATATAGATGGTTGCCGACTCCGTTTCGCAGCCTGATGTTGTTTGTTGTTTGGTTGCTGCTAAATAACAGCGTAGCGCCGGGGCACTTGATTTTGGCGGCTATCCTGGCCGTTGCCATTCCCCTTGCCACTTTTCCGTTTCGGACTAAACAGCCTTTGGTATTGAAACCAGGCAAAGCTTTGCAATATCTGTTGCTGGTTCTATACGATATTTTGATGGC
Source organism: Pseudoalteromonas rubra (assembly GCF_000967655.1). Taxonomy (GTDB): domain Bacteria; phylum Pseudomonadota; class Gammaproteobacteria; order Enterobacterales; family Alteromonadaceae; genus Pseudoalteromonas; species Pseudoalteromonas rubra_A. The sequence continues at coordinate 6,631 of NZ_JXYA01000028.1, read as the reverse complement.
AAACATTGAAGTTGCTATCAAAATTTTGGGACCGACACGAAAGTTGAAACCCGCGTTTGTCAAAGTGCCAATTGATTTGGCTCAGTCCATGCCTATCACGATCCTGGCGAGTACGGTATCGCTGACACCGGGTACAGTGAGTGCCGAAGTTTACCCCTGGCCTGAAGACATGGCTGATGGGGCTGAGCCGCAACAGCGTTACTTACTGATCCATGTGCTGGACCTGGATGACGAAGCGGCCCTGATCGAGACGATTAAAACGCGTTATGAAAAACCCATTAAGGAGATCTTTGCATGTTAGAGACGGTGATTTTGATTGTCTTTGCGATGATCGGTGTATCTTTGCTACTAAACTTGTGGCGACTTGTTGTTGGGCCTTCTATTCCGGATCGCATTCTGGCATTGGATACCATGTACATTAATACCATTGCGCTGATAGTGCTGTATGGCATGAATATGGGCACTTCATTGTATTTTGAGGCTGCTCTATTGATTGCCTTACTCGGCTTTGTCAGCACGGTTGCAGTATGTAAATACTTGCTGCGCGGCGATATCATTGAATAGGGGGAGCAGATGATGGAATGGGTTATTTCATTTTTATTATTGTTAGGCGGCAGTTTAGTCTTAGTTGGCTCCATAGGCTTGGTCAAAATGCCTGATTTTTTCATGCGCCTGCATGGACCAACTAAAGCAACAACACTCGGTATGGCCTGTCTGTTGTTCGCTGCAATGGCTTATTATGGCTTTTATGGTGAAGGCGTGAGTGTAAAAGAAGTGCTTATTTCTATGTTCTTGCTGATTACCGCGCCTATCAGTGGATATATGCTGATTAAATCTGCGATTCATCACAGGTTAGATAGCATTGAGTCTACCCGTGGTAAAGATAAGATTGAGGAAGACTGAGTTTCCTTTTAATAGCGAGTCGCTGTTCAACAGCGACTCTTTTTCTAGTCAACAAACCCCGTTATACGACCTGCCTGAATTTCTTATCCTGTTATACCTTGTTCGTTTACTCAAAATCAGGTTAATTAATGTACTATTATTGTTTGGTGTAAAAAAAATCGCGGATTAGTGTAGTCATAATTACTTAAAGCTGTCATTTTAGAATACGCAAAAAAGCGAAACTTTTGCTAAAGTTATCTAAATAAACAACCATTTGTGAGTGTTTTATATGCAGCATATGTCCATCAAGAAGAAGCTTATTCTGTTTGTGATTACGCTGGTTACCGCCCTCGTTGCCTTGTTAGTAACAACCATGTGGATAAACCTGCAAAAAGAGAACAAAGTGCAAAGTACACAGCTCAGAGAGCTGGTTTATCAGGAGATAAGAACCGGGCTAACAGCGCAGGGACAATATTATGCACAGCAGGTTGCCGAATTTATTAATTCGGCTTATCGGGTGCCCTACACATTAGCAGGTGCCCTAAAAGAAACCTCAGTTAGCGAACCCCTTGCGCGAAACCAGGTACAAGACCTAGTTGCTGGTGCATTGAAACAAAATCGATTTGTCTCTTCCATGTATGCCCAGTTTGAGCCCAACGGTTATGATCGACAAGATCAGGCTTATACATCCGGAGCCAGTCACTCGGCACCTGGCGATGGTACGCTGGAGCTATATTTTACCCGAGATGCAAGTGGCATCACCCAGCACCAAATTGAATCAGCTGCGGACAAATATTTAGACAAGCGTAATGAATTTGGGCTTCGCGAAGCCGAATGGTATTTGTGTGCCCGGGATAGTGTTGCCCCTTGTATCATGGAACCTTACCTGTACGAAATCTCTCCGGGCAATAAAATGTTGATGACCTCATTAACTGTGCCAGTTGATGCCAATGGGCGTTTTCAGGGGCTGGTCGGGGTAGATGTGAACTTACCTGTGTTTCAGCAGTTGGTCGATGAGTTATCTGAATCTCTTTATCAGGGACAGGCAAAAGTTTCATTGCTTAGTAAACTTGGGCTGGTTGTGGGTGCCAGTCACTACGATAAACTTGCCAGGCCACTGAACGAATCCGTAAATCCCGATGTGGCTGAGCAACTGCTTAACTTACACCAGCAGGGTGGATTTAGCGAAATAGGGGATATGCTTGCGATTGCGGTGCCTATTGAAATCAAGCTTGCTAACACGACCTGGTCTTTGGTTATTGAATTACCCAAAGAGGTTGCGCTGGCTTCTGTTACTCAGATAGAGCAACAGATAGAGGAATCTACCAACTCATTAGGGCGTTGGATGCTGTTTTTGGGTACTGTTGTTGCGGTTGTGGCGCTTGGACTTGCTTTGGTACTGATCAATACCATTATTGGTCCGCTCACCTATATTGAAAAGCGGGTAGAGAGCCTGGCTTCCAGTGAAGGCGATCTAACTCATAAACTGGAAGTGAGTCATCATGCTGAGTTGATCTCTTTGGCCAACGGCTTCAACCGCTTCACCGATAAACTAAGAAGCATGATAGTTGACCTCAAAGAACTGGCAGAGGAGTCTTATGCTCAGTCGCACAAAACCACTGAGGCCGCTATTAATATCAAAAACAAGGTTTCTAATCAGCATCTTGAAATAGACAGTGTTGTGACAGCGATTAACGAGCTAAGCGCAACGGCAACAGAAGTGGCCAGGGCGTCAGAAAAAGCCGCCTCAAGTACAAACCATGCTGTTGAAACGGTGCAGAGCAGCGAACGTAGCATAGTCAAAACGACAGAAACGGTTCAGGAAATTGCCGAGCAGGTCCTGGAAGCGAAAAACGCATTCGGGAAAGTCTCTGAGCGCAGCGGAGACATTTCTAAGATTTTGGATGTGATACGCGCCATTGCTGAACAAACCAACTTACTGGCACTTAATGCCGCAATTGAAGCCGCCCGGGCAGGTGAACAAGGGAGAGGCTTTGCAGTGGTTGCCGACGAGGTACGGGCGCTGGCGTCAAAAACACAGGCCTCAACGGATGACATCAGTAAGCTGATTGATAATCTGCAAAGTGAAGTCACGGGCTCCGAGCAGATCATCGAAAGAACGGTTAGTCAGGGAGGGCAGGCGGTTTCATACTGCCAGGAGTCTGCCGAGTTAATGAGTAGCTTAGTGGGCGAACTAAGCAGTATCTCAAATGAGGTAACACAAATTGCGACCGCAGCAGAAGAGCAAAGCATGGTGACTGAGGAGATCAGCACCAATACAACAGGTATATCAGATGCGGCAGCTGAGTTGTCTGGTTTTGCCGATGAGGTAGAGCAGGCGGCGAGTGCAATGACTTATATAGTGGAGCAAAAGCACAAGCAGTTAAATTTACTGAAAACCTAAGTCCCGCTCCAATCACTTTGTCCGATCGAGTCAGCTCTGGTAATTACTGCCAGAGTTGACTATCATAACTGTAAATACATACAGTTGTTCTGAAGAATGAAACTTTATATTGCCGAAAAACCTTCTCTGGGCAGAGCCATTGCAGACGTATTACCTAAGCCACATAAAAAGCATGATGGTTATATTGAAGTAGCCAATGGAGATTGTGTCACCTGGTGTATTGGCCACTTGCTGGAGCAGGCCGCTCCCGAGGACTACGACCCTAAATACAAAAAATGGCAAATGGTGCATTTACCTATCATCCCAGAGCATTGGCAGTTCAAAGCAAAACCCAAAACCAAAAAGCAACTCAGTGTGGTAAAAAAGCTGATCAAGCAAGCAGACAGTCTTGTTCATGCGGGTGATCCTGATAGGGAAGGTCAGTTACTGGTTGATGAGGTATTGCAAGAAGCAAAGCCGTCGGCATCAAAAAAGCAAGCCACTGAGCGACTGCTGATCAGCGATCTAAACCCTGCGGCAGTCAAGAAAGCACTAAACCAAATGCGTGCGAATCAGGAATTTGTCCCTTTAAGTGTGTCGGCTTTGGCCAGAGCAAGGGCAGACTGGCTGTATGGTATGAACCTGACCAGGGCGTATACCTTGGTCGGGCAAAAAGCAGGATTTCAGGGAGTGCTGTCAGTTGGCAGAGTACAAACGCCAGTCCTTGGTTTGGTTGTCAGGCGGGATATGGAAATAGCCAACTTTGTTTCTAAACCGTTTTTTGAGGTGCAAGCGTTGGTCAGAAAAAGCGACGGGGCAGAGTTTAGTGCCAAGTGGCAACCCAGTGAGGCATGTCAGCCATATATGGATGAGGAAGGCAGAGTGCTGCTTAAAGGGTTGGCAGAAAATGTCGCGTCAAGGATCCAGGGGCAGGACGCTCAGGTCAAAAAAATAGATGCTAAGCCAAAGAAGCACAACCCGCCTTTACCTTATAGCTTATCGGCACTACAAATCGATGCCAACAAACGCTTTGGTATGTCAGCTAAACAAGTGTTGGATGTTTGTCAGGCTCTTTATGAAAGACATAAACTGATCACTTATCCCCGATCGGATAATCGCTACCTACCGAAGGGGCACTTTGGCGAGTCTAAGCAGGTATTGGATGCGGCATTAAATAACCAGGGGTTGGAAGAAGATAAAGTTGCGGGCGCAGATCTGAGCCTGAAAAGCAAATGCTGGAATGATGCCAAAGTTGAAGCGCACCACGCCATTATTCCGACAGCAAAGAGGCTAAAGACGGCCCAGTTAGGCCAGTACGAGCAGCAAGTCTACCAGCTCATTTGTACTCAGTATCTCGCGCAGTTTTATCCTGCTTATCGGTATACAGAAACCAAAGTGGAGTTAGATATTGCAGGCGGAGTGTTTGTTGCTAAGGCAGAGCAGATTATCGACCTTGGTTTTAAACGCTTATTTAAAGTGGAAGAAAAGAAACAAGTTATGTTGCCCAAGCTGGAAGTTGGCGAATTACTTCACTGCTTTAAAGGAGAAGTCATCGAGAAACATACTCAACCCCCCAATCACTTTACAGAAGCCACATTATTAAGCGCCATGACTGGCATCGCCCGATTTGTGTCGAACGCTGACATCAAAAAAGTGTTGAAAGAGACTGATGGGCTCGGTACAGAGGCAACCAGAGCCGGCATTATCGATTTATTGTTTAAAAGAGGCTTTTTGCAACGTACTGGTAAAAGCATTAAATCAACAGAACTAGGCGCGGCGTTAGTCAAGACGCTTCCCGAAGATCTGTCTTTGCCAGACCGAACGGCACTGTGGGAGTCACAACTGGCGAAAATCGCAATGAAAGAGCAAACCTATCAGACTTTTATGCATCCCCTTGAAAATGAAATAACAGGTATTATTGAACGCGCGAATACGAGTGACAGTTCCATATTTAGCGGCCTGAAAAGTGGTAAATCAGGATCGAGAGGTTCATTTTCTAAAAAAAGAACTAAAAAGCGCGCAAGTACTCGGAATGGTCGTCGAAAGTCGGCGGCTTAATCGGATTTTATATTTGCCTTGTAATTGGTATGGATGTCACCATATAGATAGTCAAATATCACAGCTGGTTTGAACATGGAAAATAAAATCTTACTTACACCGGAAAACATTCAACAGGTGTTGGCATCTTCGGATCCTGAAAAGCTCGTATTAATGACGTTTTTTAGCGCCCAGGAACCAAACTGTATTGCACAAGCTGATATTCTCGATGCGCTTGCTCAGCAATATCCAAATAATATAGTGGTCGCTACGGTCGATTGTGATCAACAACAAATGCTTGCTTCTCAGTTGGCTCAACAAGTGGGCCTCCAGGCGTTACCAACTTTAGTCGTGCTGAAAGGCGGTACGCCTGTAGATGTTCTACCAGGTGCGAAAACACAAGAAGAGATTTCCAAGGTTTTGTCGGCGCACCTGCCTTCACCTGAACTGATCTTACTTGATCAAGCCAAGCAAGCGCTTGCTAATGGCGAACTGAATGATGCCTTTGCACTGGCAAAGCAGGCTTATGGTGTTGCAAAAGATAACCCAAGAGTTTTGCTGGTATTTGCAGATATCTGTATTCAGATACAAAAAGTAGAAGAAGCGGAGGCGCTATTAGCGTCTGTCCCGGCGGAAGCACAGGATGCCTACTTCACTAACTTAAAGTCAAAGCTGGAACAAGCAAAAGAGGCTCAGGAGTCACCTGAACTTAAGCGTCTTATGGCTGAAGCAAAAGCTTCACCAGATGATTTATCTATATTATGTCAACTGGCTCAGGCTCAGGTCGACGCAGGAAAGAAAGCCGATGCATTGGAAAGCTTGATATCTGTGCTAAGAAAAGACATGAACTTTGGAGATGCCAAAAAGGGCTACCTTGATATCATTGCGTCTTTACCCGAGGGCGATGAAATTGCGGCTCGCTACCGACGAAAACTCTACAGTCTTTTGTATTAATTCTTTTCTCTAATAAAAATGGCGCAAAAAAGCGCCATTTTTTCTTGCGTCTCTTCTCAAATGTACAATACTTAGATCCCCTAGTAGTTAAATTGTGTCAAATAGGTGAATATTTGATGACAAAACAGGTGGTTTTGTCGTGTTCTGTATGTAAAGTGGACGAAGGGCGAGTTTTTCTCACTTTTCTTCAAAAAAGGGTTGCGCTGAGTTTCGATTTCCCTATAATGCGCATCCACCGACACGGGGAGCAGCGCTGAAAAGCAACGAGCCAAGTGACGGGAAAGCCAAACGGAAAGCTTAATTAAGAAAAATTAAATTTTCTAGTTGACTTTAAAAGTGAAGCGGTTAACATGACGCTCCACTTCGCAGCAAGGC
>NZ_JXYA01000027.1 GCF_000967655.1 Pseudoalteromonas rubra | reverse complement strand
ATACCCACTCGGATCCGTATAGCTCAGCGGATTATTCAACACATAAGAGTAAGCGTTGTAATTCTGAAGATTCGAAGGTGCCTGCACCACCGGATCCGCCTGCATAAACCGGCCGGTGTCTGCATCGTAGATCCGACCATTCATATGGGCGATCAGGCTTTACGATCCATCAAAAGAGAAAAACATTCCTCCTTTTAACAAGTTAAGATGTCGGTAGTAGTGAGGCTAAAAACTTTGTGAATGGCACAATATCTTGTCCAACACTGGCCGCTTCCAGTGCCTCCATATATTCATCTCGTCGCTCTACAGGTACAACTGTCCAGGGGAATCCGCCTGCGGCCATCATTAAATTCATGATGAATCTACCCATTCTACCGTTGCCATCAAAGTAAGGATGAATGTAGACGAAAATAAAGTGTCCCAGTACAACCCTAACTGCTGCATTTTCTTCTTCAGCAAGTAAGTCGAACAATGTCGGCATCATGTCGCGGACTGCTTCTCGATTGGGTGGCGTATGCATAGACTGGCGGATATAGACAGGCCCAGTCCGATAACCAGCCAAATCAGATTGCTTAATAATACCGGCAGCCACACTGGGACCAAATAAAGCTAAGTACCAGTCACTGTGCGCTTGTTCCAACACGTCACCGGAATTTCTGCCTTCTAACACTGATCTAACCGCTTTTTTTACTTCCTGAAATGCATCCCAGTACCCTTTGGCGGCCATGGCATCCAAGTGCTTTTTACTCTCGTCTGAGCCCTCGGCTTGCCAATTACCAGAACGAACCAGCTCTATTAATTCGCGAGTTACCCGATAACCTTCAATGGACAGTGAGTGGTAAGCGTCTGTGACATATTTGTCTTCTACTTCAGCCATGTAGATTTCGATGTCGATGGTTCGGCTTAAGGCTGAAGGAAAGTGCACAATCACATTTTCACGCATTTGTGCCCACATTAACCGCATTCGATTCACATAGGGTGAGACATCACGGCGACCGAAACTGACCAACGCCTTGTCCTCAAAAGGGTCTTCTTCATATACTTTCAAATCGGCCGCTTGCATGCCTTTAAGTATATTGTCTGCTATCAAACCTCGGCCAATATTTCTAAAAGCGCCCACTAACCGGCCCGCAATTACACTGTGATTACCCGCAAGTAAAACGGATAACACATCAGAGGCATCAGTCACCATAGATAAGGCGGTACGCATTTGAATTGGTGTCTGTTGAAACTGGTTAGCCGAGCAATAGACCAAAGCGGAAGCCAAGCTGTAAACGTTAAGCCCCTCTAAATTTTCAATGTGCTCAGCGTCGGGCAAATTCAGCCTAACATCAAAAATCGAGGTGTTATGCAAAAAGGCTGTGGGTTTGTTATTTCCTTTTGGTGAGCGCACTAGCAATTGCTGAGGTACGGTTCTGTCGCCAATATGCAGGCTAATTGACTGCTCCGGCGAGAGGCTCCAGGACTGTTCGAAGCGTTCTGATAAATAAGCACCACAGAAGTCCCAGAAGGAAGTATACCAGGAGGTGCTGTCGCCAGGTTTTTCATCTGGCATTGCCGGTATATACCAGCCTCGAATGACTTCGCGAATAAATCCATGCTTTAAAAGCCGCTCTCGGTGCACCCGGCTAAGCTGCTTTGACTGAATAGCAACAACTCCTGATTCCTGAAGCAGCTGTAATTGCTCAAGCGAATCTGCTAATTTTTGTGATATGTCGTTCATGTTCTCGCCCACGGTTGCTCGAAATACGGCTTGGTTTCATATTTCTATCTATAGGTTTTAATGCCTTATCATATATAGGTTTTGATGATTTGTCATTTATAGGTTTTAGAGCGCCATCATTTATAGGTTTTAATGTGCCATACTTTTAAGGCTTTAATGTCATGGTTTGCTCAAGCAGAGTATACAAATAGCAAAGTACACCGGTTACAAACCTCTCAAGAGAAGAAAAGGGTTATAACCAGCGAGCACTTACGACAGGTGATACAAATACGAGTCGACTTCTCCTTTAAGCAGTCGTTTTCCGGCTAGGGCCGCTGGGTGTGTTTTGGCATACGTTTTCTTAAGCTGGGATTGAGTTACCTCCAGGTAGACTTGGGTTGTAGACAAATCCGCGTGCCCCAGGTATTCCTGTAGTTCACGACAATCAGCGCCATTTTCAAGCATGTGTGTGGCTGCGCTATGTCGAAACGCATTGCAGGCCGCACCAACTTCAACACCTGCGCTTAACAGGTACTTCTTAACCAACGCTGTTAATTGGTGTGGCCTGAATGCCAGACCATGATTGTCCAAAAACACCGTTGTTCCAGATTTTAAATTCATCAATCTGGGGCGAACATATTCGCAGTATGCCCTGAGCCAGCTGGCGGTTCTGGGGGCCAGGGGCACATACCGGGTTTTGTCGCCTTTACCATTGACGATGAGTACCTGTTCCCGCTCAAACTTCAAGTCGCTGAGCTTAAGATGACCGAGTTCATTTCGACGTACAGCCGTGGCGTAATAACACTCCAAAATAGCTCTATCCCTGAGCCCCCTCAACCCCATGACTTTCGTTTCAGCCATCACACGTTCAAGGTCTTCTTGAGACAGCAGCGCCGTTACCATAGGCCGTGGAGCCTTAGGCAACCTCAAACGGTGCAGTGGATTAACCTCAAAGTGATCGAGGTAGGTAAGCTCGGCAAAAAATACTCTGACATCAGAAACCCTTTTTCTTCGCGTGGACTTTTTCAACGCACGCCCCGTGTGCGGCGAAATATATTCGACCAAATACGCTTTGTAATGTTCACCTATCTGTTTCGTCACTTCTTCTGGCGAATCTATGCCGTCAGCCCGCGCCCATTTGATAAACATCTCAATGTTGCAGCGTTTATTCCCAACCGTATTTTTTGACAATCCCTCAGCCAGGCAATGTTTCTCGTATGCCTTGAGCGCTGCCACAAAGGTTAATGGATCATGCCGTGCCATATACCACCTCCGTGAAGTTATCTATTTTCCGGTATTTGAGGTCAAACTTTTTCAGCCTGCGCGTAAGTTGCTTTAGATGCTCCGGCGCTGTATGTGATTGTGCAACCACAATGACGCGATCTACACCAGCACCCGCCAAATACGCGCAGTCCTCGTCTCTCGCATTAAAACTATGATCGGTTGCAAAAGCGGGCTGATGGATAGACTCTGTAAGTTGGATAGCAAGCAGTGGGCTCGCACACAAGTAAACCTCCGGATGGTCATCACATTGCGACGTAGCAAACAAACAATGAGGATATAACCTGACAAAGTATTGTGATTTGGCTTTTCTGCACACTCTGTTAATCCGCTCAGCGTAAAAACCCGCAATACTATCACCTGACATGACAGGCACGACGATACAACCCCGAAAAGCTTCATGTCCGGTTCCTTTAAACACACGCAGCCGCTTAAGGCTTCCTCGCAATATTTCACCAGCGTTATCTTTTGCACTTGGTAACTCCAGCCCCAATGAACGATCGGAGTAGCCAATACTGTGCTCCAGTGCAACTGCTGAAGATATGCCATAGACTGTCTCAAGATAGCTTAAAGCTTTCTGGTGCGTTAATAAGCTTTGCTTGTAATACTCCACAATCATTGGTAGGTATTGCTCTGCAACATGTGTATCTGATGCCGATAAGTTCGGTAATTCCAGCAACGTTTCAGCATATACACAGGGAGGAAAATTAGATTTCATGAGTTACCTCCTTTTGCTCTGTGCGATTTGCGCTTCGGATCACCACGCAATGCAATTCGCTCAGCCATTGACGCAATACGATCTAACACAGCATCGGCAATCGTCTGTTCACCAATTGCTTCATGCCATTTGTCGAAATCATATTGACTCGTGATCATCAGTGAGCCGACTTGTTCGCGGCGCTCAATTAACTCATACAGCATTTGCCGTTGTTTATTGGTAAGTGGGAACAAGGCCCAGTCATCAATGACTAAGACATTAAATTTACTGAGTTTTCTTAAAAACTGCGGATGCGTACCCTCTTTTTCATGTAACGCAAGGTCGAATACCAGGTCGTTAAAACGCCACATTCGAACACTATATCCGTGCATTAATAGCTTATTGGCAATCCCGCATGCCAATGTGGTTTTGCCTGTACCTGAGCTGCCGGTAATTACTTGATGGGAATGCCCTTTAACCCAATCGGTTTCACACGCCTTGTCAATGAGGTATTGCACTTCCTGCGTTTCACAGCGATAGTCGAAGTCCTCAAGCAGCGCATCAGGCCACCTTAGCTTAGCGGCCTTTTTAAGCCTTGCCTGTCTACTAACGGCAAAATAATTTTCCTGTGAAACGGCGATATCGTTCAGCACATTACAGACAGCTGTCGTAGAAATAGGCTCCTGCAACTGGAGCTTCTCAATCATCTGTGCAGCCCCCAGCCATTTCAGATCAGCATACTTTTTGGCCACAAGTTTAATATTCATGACGACCTCCCCATATTCTGAAAGTGCTGCGGAGCGTGTAAATTCTTATGCTTACCAACAAGCGATATATCCGCGCCAGTATCCTCATAAAGACGAGATGCCAGTGTGTGCCGCAAAGATGTAGGAGAACATTTATCATAAGTAATGCAATAACGAGCCGCCTCTTCCATTTCTTCAGCGGTATATTTATTTGCTAACGATTGCACTGATTTACACGCCTTGTTAGCGACAATATCTCCATCAGCTTTACCGGCAAACAGTTGCTGAATAAATTGTGTTGTTTGTTCCCCGACAGTTTCAGCCCAACGAGTAAACTCGGACTGTGGTAGCCGTACCATGCCTTTGTGACTGGCATGAAGATGACGTGTTTCGACCGTTTCCTTGCCTTTTTCGAACGAGCGTTTATGCACAACAGGGAATTTATTGGCATGTCTGATAGTTACTTCGTCTTGTGTAATAGTGACCTCTGCTTTTTTATTCGCCCACCGCCAGGGCACAGAATAAAGGTGCTCCTCAAACATAACCCGATAATTGCTGGGAATGGTACAGCCAAAAGCATGCTCGATTGGTTTAAAGGGTTTGGCGGGCAATGCCGTTAGCGCTGGTTTATCGCCACTTTCAAATAACTCACGTCGAGATACGGAACGCTTTTGAAATTGCAGGGCGTTCAGCTTATCGCACTCTTTTCTGAGGTAATCGTTTATTTCATCTGAAGTCCGGAACGCCATAGACTGCATATTGACCAAAACCCGCTCAGTGACAAATCTAACGGTTTCTTCAACAATTCCCTTATCTCTGGGCTCACCGGGCCTTGCCGGCATAGCAATAAATCCATAGTGTTCCACGAAGGCAGCGTACATGAGATTGAGTTTCAGGTTTGGCCGGGGCTGGGCAGCAACGGCTTTAGGGTTGTCCGGTATGCCAATTTGAGGTACACCTCCAATGTAGTTAAAAAAGGCTTTTGTTCCAGCGATCCAATCGTTGGTTGTTTGACCTGGAGTTGCATAGACAAGAAAGTATTTTGAGTAGCACAGTACGCCAACGAACACAGAATACCAGACCTTTTTAGCTGAATTATAAGGAGACAAGCACACCATTTCGCCACAGAAATCGAACTGAGCTTCCTCGCCAGGACAATGTTCTAACAATGCTTCCAGTTTGGTAGTCTTCAAATACTCTTTGAAATGTTGATAGAGCGTGCTGGGTGCATAGGCTGTTGCAGGATCTTCTCTGGTATATAAGGCAATTAAATTGTAGATTGTCTGATGTTTCTTTGTCAGCGCTTTGACCCAGACTGCAAAGTCCGGCAACCGCTTTTTTTGCAACGCCAGTGGGGCCCACGGCGCCAATAACAGGATGAGCTCATCGTCATCACGTTGAGCCACTTGCTCATACGTTAATGACAACTGAGTTATCAGTTTTAAATCTCGCCCGACAGTCTGGTGAGAGCAACCCAGCATTTCGGCTAATTTGCGATTGCTGTAATTCGTTTTAGATCGGATGCGCAGTAATTCACGCACTCTGGCGACAGAATTCATCTTTGATCTCCTGTTTACAATGTGAAAAACAGGCGCACAATGCCACTACTGATGAGAACACCAATATTTGACATAACCGAATCTTGGGCTAAGCTAACAGTGTCTGTTCGAGAAAATAGACACTGATTTGAAAAACCTTGCGAGTACCAGTCGCGAGGTTTTTCGCTTTATGCACCTACAAATTTATTTACGCTTTATATTGTCTCTCCTCGCATTAACCGCTTGCGTTGCCAGCCATGCCGCAACATCTTTTACCAATGCATAATAACCGTGCCTGTCTTCAAGCCTGAAAACAGGTACCGGTAATTTTTTACGTGTTAACGCCTGCCTGTATGCATCAAGGCTGCTAAACCCTAGCGCCATTTGCAGCTTTTCGCCTGACAGCATCGGGGTTTTGTACAGCTCATATAAATCGCGCTCCAAGGCATGGGCGAGCCTCTCTATGTCTTCGTCTACGTTATCATGCATTGCCACACCTTATTTGAGATATAATATCTAAGACTAGACGCCAACCGCTAAGTGTAAATAGCGTTATCACATTGAAAAATAACAACATATCTGTAGTTTATTGCGAAATAACACTAGGTTAGGCAAGCAAAATGACCAGGGTGAACTGAGCCGGGATTAATGCTAAGGAATGAGTATTTAAAACAATTGTTTAGGCAGAACTACAGCGAGAAGTTATGCGCCCGGAAAACAACACAAATGCATAGTAAATACATTTGTTTTGTTGGCTTGCACCAAAATAGAGCAATATTTGCGCTGTTAAGTTGAGTATTATGTACCCATTACAACTTAGATATTACCCGCGGGTAGCACCTGAATTTAAGAGGCTGGCAACGTCCGGACTTGTTCAATATTTAATAAAGCGAGCCCATGTATCGTCTGTGGCACAACTAGTCAGAGCATTTAAACTGTCAGGCAACGATAACGCCATCTTAAGCGAAGAAAAATCGTGCTTCTGGTATTTAAAAAATCAAGGGCAGCCTATAAGAAGTCGCCATAAAATTGAAAGAATTGAAGCTATGTTCCCAAAAGCGCATAAGCTACTGGATCATGTAATTTTTGAGTTACTAACCCTCGGAAAATATATTGACGGGCCTACTATGCAACATGAGTTGAAGTACATTCCGCTGCCGTATTTCATAACTCAATTTAAACGAAGGGTTATCCTCCCCAATAAACTAAGCACAGACAATGCCTGGCCAACATTCAAATATCTTGACCAGCTAAGTAACCAGTCAGATTTTAACTCGCTCACATGCCTGCTTTATTACTATTACCTGAGCCAATGCACACACACCAACTTACCCTGCTTCATGGAAAGACTACTTCTGAAAGCGTCAGAAAATGTAGCGCGGCGCCTTACTTCTTCGTATATCCAAACCCACTTAACAAAATCTGTTTCATCCACTTTTTGCCGTTAACCCAGATCAGACCACAGGTCCGCTGCCCATAATTGTGGTCCACAAATTTCAGAATTTGGTCCAGGCCGAATAGAATGGGTGGATGATTTGAGCATAATATGCAGTTGCATATTATGTGGGGTTTGGACCGCGATTCTGATTTTTACGGCCAGTATTCTATTTTTTGTGGACCAGCATTATGGAAATTTGGACCAATACGCATGTCCGGGGGATCAAGTAGCAAAACGGGTCACAACAGTCCTTAGCTGCCCAATCTTGTATGGTTACACGAGTGTTATTGACACACCACGCTGATCTCGATGCACAAGAAAAAGGCGCTCACTGAGCGCCGATTTCGAATGGATATCACCTGAAATTTCCAATTATTGGTTACTAAACTGTATGCTGGCCTATTGAATCATGCATCAATATACGTCCCAGCAACAACACAGAGTGACCTTAGTCGTCATACGCCGTTTGCGAAAAAACACAAACGGCGTATGACGACTAGATATTTTGTAGTGGGATCATTGCTATTTATCATGCAACAAGTAACTTGACCCCCTTTTTGTTCAAAGAAAGCACTTTAACCTTTGATTTCAACAAAGCGGAAAAAATCCGCCTCACCTTTTTCACATCTAAAGAAAAACCCATCAATAAGAAGGTCATTGCCTTTTCTCGTAATTAATTTATCAGGATTTTCTGATTGCAAGCTAGTAATAAATGCGTCTGTAATTCCAGTTTGAGGACAATCAAGACTATCAACCAATGTCATCGCCTCCTTGTGCTGTTCAATGCTTTCGATGCTACTTTGTTCGTACTCTGTAGAAGACACATTAACCAGCAAAAGATATGCCCCCGCAAGAATCGAAATAAATAACAGTATTCCCATGACAACTTTCATGTATTAGCCCCCAATTGCCGTTCGACCAGCAAACGTTACACAGTTGTTTGCAGCTCCATAACCACCGCGCTGGTGGGACTGGCCGCAAATGCCCCCTCCGCTGGTCAGTTGTGCATGCCAGAGCTGATTTCCACTGCACACCGCGCTGGCATGATTGCACAGAAAAAAGGCGCTCACTGAGCGCCACAAAGTAATAATGAAGAATGTTTATGAAATTTGACGGCAAAGAACCCACAGGTGAGTAATATCAATACAAGAAGCATAGCGAATTTGTGGAGCTTGTACTTCATTCGCTAACTTAATAAGCAATATAGCTTCTCCTCTACTTACAATACCTGATGACCAGTAAATAAACTCCACATGCTTTGACTCCAAATCAACCTGAATTCCTGTCTGAATACCAAGTTGATCAAACATTGACAAAAACCAACTGTACTCCTCTTCTGAAAGTACACCTTTGGGAAACGAGCCTGTTCGGCTAACTCTGGTTACATTAGAGGACAAAGCCCTGGCAGCTACTTCCTCGTATAAAGTGAGATTTGCCAGTACTTTATTTTTTATGGTGTCTTCATCAGGCACCGCATTCTTAAAGCAACCTGCAAGCCCCAGTACAATCAGAATTAACACCATAAGATTTAAAATTAGCCTCATTATTACAGTTTCTCCTTCATTCTGAAGTAATATTGTGCACCCATCCATACATGTGCTTGATCCCTCCAGTTGTCTCCGTAATTTGTGCTGCCTGGATATGCATTTATATCGAAACCCGTACCATCTTCGGCCCGGTATAGCTTGGATTGGAAGTGCTGTTGGTAAAGTCCTGCTCCTCTCATTGCTAAATCAGTAGATATTTCTGGAAAAATAACTGACAAACCTCGTGATGCGCCATCCGCCCAGGCTTGCGATGTTGCGCCAAATGCGAAATTACCAAACTCTTCAACTCCGGGAAGTGAGCGGTACTCGATTCGGTTTTTAAAGTCCCAGTCACCAAAGTTACCAACCTTTTTCATATAGGTTTTCGCATCTCCATTTTGTCCCATTATATAAGCTTCCTTTATAGAGCTTCTAAACTCACCCACCATTTGTTTCCATTTTTCTTGAATAGCAGCTTTCCTTGCAGCATTTGCCTCAGCATTCAACAAATGCATCATAACCGCTGTTTTTGCACCATTTGAGAACTTGCCACCGGTAATCGCACTCGCGGTACCACCGACAATCGCTGCTACGGCCGTTCTACCTGCAATTGCTGACCATTCGCGATTATTCATATTAAAACCGGCATTGCCCATGGCCATTTTAGTAAAGCCAGCCGCAATAAATCCATGGCCAAATTTGCCGCCTGACAGAACAGAAGAAACTCCCCCAACAAGCGCATGACTTCCAGCCCAAAGTAACTGCTCTGTAAACTCAGCAGCTGCAAACTCGCCGTATTGACTCTGAAAGTGAGCACCTACTTGGTGAAACGCTGCGCCTGTAAGTGCACCGATGGCTGCACCTTTCAATGAACCAGATGCTACACCACCAGACGCCGCCCCGAATGCTGCTGCATGCCAAATACTCTTTAATGCCCATTCCTGCATTCCCGGTATGGCCAACATCATGATCCCGGTAAAAGGAGCAAAATCCCCAAGAGCTTTGTTCAGTGACTTAAACGCCCGGTCCACAGTTTTAAGCGGGTTCCACATATACCCACTCGGATCCGTATAACTCAAAGGATTATTCAACACATAAGAATAAGCATTGTAATTCTGAAGGTTACTCGGCGCCTGAACAAACGGATCCGCCTGCATAAATCGACCCGTGTCTGCATCGTAGATCCGACCATTCATATGAACTAATCGGTATGTAACCTCTGGTTAGTCAGGTAAGTTGTCAGTTGTAAGCTATAGGAAAATGGAACCCCAGCACTGAAGGTGGGTATTGTCGAAGTTGAAGAAATTGAAGCGCGCAAAACAGCACAACTTCTGAGAATCTATGAAACAGCGGTAAAAAGCCGACGTAAAAGTCGGCTCTGTCAACGCTGGAAATGTATCGAGACTAAGCCGTTATCTCCCAGTGCTCTTGAACTTCCTCGAGCATAATTGTTTGCTCTGCTTCTTTTGCTTCCGCATCAGATAGCAGATCGAGGAAATAACTCACAGGGTTATTTTTCTCCAGACTCTCCATGTACAAGGATCTAAGTGCCGCATCAGTTGTACGAGGAATATCCGATTGTCCTTTTTCATAGCGAGCAATAGTTTGCTCTGAAACACCAAAACGGGTTGCTAATACTTTTTGAGATAAGTTCAGTTCTATACGGAGGAACTTGAACTCTTCGTGTGTTAACGGCTTACTGCTATCCACAATGCTCTCAGCTATGATCTTATGTAATCCATTCATGTCATCAATGCTTGTATACTCTTCACCATCGATTTCTTCAACAGAAAAGCCATTCTTTAAATAGACGTTTGACAAACCACTTTCTGTGTAATGATACATAAACTGTCTCCTAATCAACCCAAACAGTCACTAAAATCGACTTCGGATCGTCATGATGATTTTTTAGCGCAATGGTAAGCTCTATCACTTTACCAGCAGCCATTCCTTTCAAGTTAAATTTCCAATCCCCGTTAGGTTCTTCATAAGGGCCCTCTCTGAATACAGACCGTTTGCTCTTTAGCAAAGTCAAAATCTGACCAGTTGTAACTCCTCGTTCAACCATTCTCTCTTTAACGTGTCGGCTCCAAATGATTCTACTCGTATAATTTTCTGCGAGTTCATTAATTATTTTCTTGGCCGTAGTTTCTGTTAAAGGGAATTCGTAAATCCCTTGAGGTTTACTCTTACTCATTAAACACCTATCAACTTGATACCTATCATTTTGATAGGTTTTGATTTTATTGTCAATACAAGTTTCTCTCACCACAGTAAAGGGACAACTCAAGCCATTGATTTATATATAATTAAAATAATTATTTATTAGTGTAATTCTACATTCTGTCTCTCAACTATATTGGTACACACGGGTTTAGGTTGTAGAAACGCTAAACCTTAGTGAGAAATCTGGATTCAGACGTAATAGATACCATTTAACTCACTCACCTAAGAAATTGCGTTACCCTCCTGGCTTTGAATTATTCGAAACCACTTAAAGTACATTTGCTGCGATCAAACAGCTCTCGAGTCTTGCGTGAATTAATCACGCGCAAGGTCAATCTTTGCAAAACGTCGTTTGATATCTTCTAACTTACGTTCTATCACTTCGGTCGACTCTCCCGTTTCAATGGCACTGGAGCTTGCCACTGAACGATAAATCATTGCCTTAGTGACGGCTTTTGTCGTTTTTCTTGCAGACACAGCGCTGTCCCCTCCTGTTCAATTATTACGCTTCACTTTAAAGAAAAGGCCGCAATGCGGCCAGTTATCAGAGTTTGTGTCTTGCCAACGGGTGGGCTCGCAAATATATCTTTCGTACATGGCACAAGCTGACATGCACGTATACCTGGGTAGTCGAAATATCTGCATGCCCCAGTATCATCTGTATCGCTCTCAAGTCTGCACCGCCTTCATATAAATGCGTGGCTGCGGCATGGCGAAGCTGGTTACAGGCTCCCCCTTTGGTGATCCCGGCCTTTTTAATATAACCTGCGATCAGCTCAGAGAGCTGAGTCGGCCTAAATGGTTTGCCAAGAGTGGCAACAAATACGGTATTCCCAGAGCAAAGCGTTGTCAGCTTGGGTCTGATCTGATTGATATAGACGCGCAGCTTTTCACATGTATCCGGCGCAATGGGAACAAGCCGATCTTTAAACCCTTTACCATGGCACACTTTCAACTGCTGTTGAGGCAAATCTACATTGTCCATTGTCAGATCAGCGAGTTCTGAACGTCTTAGTGCCGTTGCATAATAGAGTTCCAGCATGATTGCATCTCTCATACCCATTGCCGTTTCAGTGTCAGGCTGATGAATTATACGCTTAACCTCATCCATACTTAGTACAGGTTTTGGCAGCACCCTGCCACAACGTGGTAGCTCCAGCTTCTCAAAACCCGAGTCGGTTATCAGCGACCTGTTAAACAACGCCCTTAGAAACAACTTAACAGCGGTCAGCCGGTTGCGGATTGTACCTCTGCACAGGCGCTGTCCGCTGCGGGTTCTGTACTGATTCAGGAAACACTGATAGTGCTCGCAGGTCGCAAGATCTATGTCCTCCGCAGACGACACCTGATGTTGTTCGCACCAGGCGGAAAACAACGATAAGTTAGAGGCTTTTGCCGCAACCGTTTTATCGCTCTGACCTCTGGCACTGCATAGTTGCAAGTAAAATGGAATACAGCCTGACAGAGCCATATCTGGTGGAGGGTTAAGCATAATGACCTCCCATTTTTGCTAACAAAAAATCAAATGGCGCATAGTAAATACCTGCACGATACCAAAACACCATACGTGGCCGTGCCCTGCTAGCCTGCCGCCGAAATCGCACACCACAGGCGCTACATACTACACCATTGAGATCAAAGCAGGGTTCCACTACACAACCAGCAAATGCTTCATGCCCGGATCTTCTGAGTAACTGCATAGCCTGCAAGCGACCCCGCACAAGTCCGCCCAGTGCTGTTCTGGCACAGGGTAGAACTTTATTCAATGAGCGGTCTGAATAGCCTATGTATTTTTGAAGAACTTGTGCGTCATCAATGCCCTGATTTCTTAGCAACTCAAGTACTTGTGGCATTTCCAGCAACTTTTGGTGGTAATGCTGAAATAACTGCTCTGCGATTTGTCCATCTGATGTTGTAGACATGGAACGCGTATCGTTAAGGGAGTTGGCGTGAGCTGTCATGACTTGCCCTCCCTGAGCGGAGAATGCAATTTGCGCATTGATTCGCCATGCAACTGAATGATATGGGCCCGATGTACAATACGGTCCATGATGGCATCCGCAACAGTGGCCTCACCAATATACTCATGCCATTGCTCAACCGGCAGCTGGGAGGTGATAATAAACGAGCCTGATTCAACCCTATCCTCAACCAAATCAAGCAGGTCATGCCGATTGCCATCACTCATAGGGCTCAGACCGAAGTCATCTAAAATGATGACCTTATATCTGGAGAGTTTATTGCGCAACTTCGGCAAAGATCCATCCCTATGTGCAATGGCCATTTCCTCAAATAACAAGCCGCTTCGATAGTAATGCACTGATCGCATCTGATTAATAGCCTGATTTGCCAGTGCACAGGCAAGCCAGCTTTTACCAACGCCGGTTGGACCTGTAATAACAAGAAACTGATTTTGCGAAATCCAGTCGCAGGTGATTAATGTCGCCAGATAGCCCTTGTCTATTCCCCGATTGGCCTGGTAATCAATATTCTCAACACAGGCATAGCTTTGTTTTAGTCTTGCATCTCGTTTTAACCGCTCTCGCTTTTTCACGTCTCTCGACTGCATTTCGGCATTCGTCAGATACGCTAAGGTATCCAGCAAAGGCCATTCACACATTTGCGGCGTCAGTAGTACTTTTTGCAACGCCTCGCTGACTCCATGTAACCGAAGCGCCTTAAGGTTGTCATAAACAGTTTGCTCGTTACTCATGGCCATCACCCTCGCCACTGTAATAATTTGCTCCACGTACATTATGATGCAGTGGCAGTGATAACTGAGTTACCTCTTCATTTGTATCCGTTTTATCAAGGTTACACTGCAATATAGAGCGCACACTACTCGCTGTCAGTGATTGGATTTCACAGGCGCATTTACATGCATTTTCCAAGCGGTTCGCTCCATATTGTCCGAGCAATTTTTGCAGCTGGGCGCAAGCTTTACACCCCTTCAACGAGTGGTCAGCCTGTTCTGAAAATTGCGCGGTGACTACTGAAACCGTACAAGAGCCAACCCCTTCAGCCCACTTTAAAAAACTCTCTCTTGATTGCTCTGCATAGGCTCTGTGGCTTTTAGGCCTGTGCCGATTCTCTGTTGTTGCACCACCCTGAACATGGCTGCGGACATGAATGGCAACTTGCTTATGATGGCAGTAGATTTCTACTTTTTTTGGACAGACTTTGATATCAACGTACTGATGCGCAAACTCAAAGGGAACAGAATACGCGTGACCATAAACGTACACATGGTAGTCTCTGTCTACTTTTTGATGATGGATCCAGTGACCAATATCAAAAGGCTCGGCAGTCAGGGGCATGAGTGTCTCAGATTCCTGTGTCTCGAACCGGGAACGCCTGCACCCTTCGTAGCGTTTAAACGGTCGATTGTTTAGTACTTCCAGCAGCTCCCTGATCGCCACATTCATCTCTTCTAAACTAAAGAACTGCCGCCGCCGAAGGACCACGGTGATCCAACGAGTGACCAGCAAAACTCCGATTTCCGCCAATGATTTGTCTTGCGGTCTGCGCACCCGGGCGGGTTCTATCACAAACCCGTAGTGCTCCGACATCTCCTGATAACTTCGATTAATAACCGGAAACTTACCAGGCTTAGTGACGGCGGATTTTAAGTTATCAGGGACTATCAGCTGTGGGACACCTCCAAAATAATTGAGCATCTGCTGATGCGCATACAACCAACTTTCCATCTTCTGGTTTAGCACAGCCATGGCGAATATCAGCTGTGAATGACCTAAAACGCCCACAAATAGCTCGGCAAACTGCTGCTTCCCAAACTTAAGCTTTGTCCATGATGGGCGCTTTCCCGCAAAATCAACAAAGGCCACTTCTCCGGGTGCATAGTGCTGCCGCATCGTGATATCAATTGATTTAATATAGTTACGGTAGTAGTGCGTGAACTGGGAATAACAATAGGCATCTTTGGGATTTGCTCTGCGATATTCCTCCCATAGCTGTATTAGCGTTTGATGTCTCAGCTGCATAAGCCCATGAATATAAGGCCAATCTGGCTGGCGACGTTGAAAGGCGTTTGCTTTGTGCGTAGTGAACAGGCTATTGAGTTGATTGTCATCAGACTCATCCAATGCTTGTATTGTCAGGGGCTGACTTTGCAACTTCTTTCGATAGCGTTTGACTGTATTGGGAGCCAATCCGCTCAGGTTTGCAATGTAACCATTGGAGTAATTTGTATTTAACAATAAACGTAATAAATTACGTAACTTATGTGCGTCCATAATAGGACTCCTTAATTTCTAAAACAACGAAATCAAGGCACACAAACGCCCAAGCCGGATATGCCACCCAGCTTGACAGTCTGGCGCTGGACAGCTTTAATTAAGGTGTCGATCGGTCCAAATTTCGACAACCCAGAAGAAGTCAGCATCGGTCAAATGCTGGCTTTTTCGCTATCTGTGCCTTGGAAAAGGGTTAATTGCTAATAAACTCGTCGAATATTCACCTCCCTAATATCAATTGCAGTGTGCGCTACGGCTGCTTATGGCTCATGGTTGCCAGGAAATCAGCCACATCTTTGACATACGCATAGCGACCCCGACGATTTTCCATCGTGTATAAAGGCACGGGTACTGTTTTTCGGTGTATTGCCTGTCTGAACGCATCAAGGCTCGAGTAACCCAATGCCGTACTCAAATTTTCTCCAGATAGAACTGGAGAGCCATAAAGCCGTAATAGCTGTGTTTCAAAATCTTCAGCCAACATATACATATCTTTACTCCCGTCTGAGTTTGCCGTCATATCGCTTGTAGTAATTGGTTAGAGACTAAAACAAAGTGTAGACCCTATGCCCACCTGCGAAAACTGTCTTCTGTACTATGCTTTATGGAATGAATTCGCTGCGAAATAAACATCAAAAAGCATAATAATCAAAACGTTAATTAATTTTTCTTGGAGTTGTTCATGCGCATGCCTAATTTGGAGCAGAGAATGAGTTTGACTCAATTCAGGGCCCTTAAAAGAGAAATTAAGCTATTGGCAACCAGATACTGGCTCGGATTAATATTGACTCGACTCGGGTTGAACAGTTTGAACCAATTAAGCGATTTGATTAAAAGGCGAGAGATGGGAAATTGCTCGGCCAGTTTTTTATATAAAAAATGGAACGAGAGCCCTGTTGGCAGTATGGCTAAGATCCAGTTACTAGATAACCTGGTTCCGGGGTCATCTGGATGCCTGCTCAATCCGCTGTGGAGCCTGCTGAACAACCCTGAACAATGCGTAAAAAATATAGATTCATTTCTGTGCTCTCTGGATTCACGAGTCACTTGCAAAATCTTTGAACCAAATACTGATTTGGCTCACCCCTGTCGCACCCAGCACGTAAACGCAAGCCAACTGCGGCAAATTGCTAATTTCGTAACGCCAGATGCATTCACTTGCTTGCTCTTATTGTCACTCGCCCCTGGGAACAACAAAATGCTTCTGGAGAGATTTGCACACCAGCACTTCGTGCAACTCACGACATTTACACCATTTAGCTTTATTCAGGCAAAGTTATATGACTGTGTGTACGAATTGTTTTTCTCAAAAGCAAAGAGGCAAATTAAAGAAGGGCTGCACAGTTTTACCATCAGAAAAGATTTAGATTCATCGGAATATATTCGGATCTTTCACTTTTTCACCCCTGTACCGACAGGATACCTGAAAGCACTGAGCGAATACTATTGGGATGTTGCACAAGACATGGTATCGCTCGGTTTAATTAATGATGATCCATTTAACAAAATGTTGTTTAGCAATTTATATAGCAACTCTGACCAAGGGTGGGTAAAGGCGGGCATTGCCGGGCTAAAACACGGTCACTCTGAAGATCATAGCAATGGATGGCTGCCAAAAATACTACGCAGCATCAAGTACCTTCAACGCCTCCAATCATGAGTGCAAATAAAAACAGCGTGATAAGCAGATCAAATAAGTAGAACTATGCAGTGACTGCCAGCGCGAGCCATCAATTTCGGCAGCACAGCCAATTGGTGGGACTGGCCACAAATGCACCCTCCGCTGGTCAGCTGTGCATGCCCGCGCTGATTTCCACTGCACACCGCGCTGGCGTGATTGCACAGAAAAAAGGCGCTCACTGAGCGCCGTTTTTGAATGGATACCACCTTAACCTTACTTGTGGTTAATGGGAGTTAACAAAATATGCTATCAACCAAGGCAGCTGTCCTTGTTACTCTGTATATAGCTTTCTAAAAGCGCGAGATCTCTCTTTATAAACCTTCTTAGTCCATACGTTTTTCTTAGTTCATCTCTTTGTACTTCAATATCATCCAGCGTAACCCTTTCGCCATTAGATAACTTAAACATAAACCCAAAGTACACGCCTTGGTTCTTGGCAAGTGCTTCAAAAAAGTTCTCTTCAGGAATTAGTGGTTCTGGATAATTAAAGCTATTTAGTGAAACAACATACTGTTCAACTAACTCATCTTTTTTTCCTATAAAGCTTTCTATGAAAGCTCCAAAGAATTTTTCATCAAAGACTTGCTCAATAGGCAGCACTCTACCATCTCGCAAAACCCGATAATTCAATGGGTGCTGTATTGTCAAACAATAATCTTCAGCCATATCAAAGCCACTAACATTCCCCCATACCTTTGCAAGGTAACGATCATAAATACCGTACTGAACTTGAGGTACATCTCCAACCTTATGGTTAGATATAGTTACCCCTATCGAGTATCGTTCATCGATACCATAAAAATATATAAGGGAACTATCAACCGACGGACCTTTTTTAAACCCGTAACTTTCAACAATTTTTCTCAGTTCTGTTTTTTTCATAACAATGCAACTTCATTGCTTACAACTCAATGTTCACCAATTAACTTAGGTAATACTTTTACAAGTTCATTCGCTAAAATAATATCCTCACCAAGTAAGGTGAACTGATAACCTTTCCCTTGAAAATTTAGTCTAAAAGTACAGTAAACCCTCCCATTGCCGTAGCCCTTTACGCAACTAGCAATGTACTTCAAAGGTTCAACCAAGAACTCTTTCACGATAAACTCATTCAACGTCCAAGAATTTTTATTTCGATAGACTCTATATAAGCTCTTGCCATGAGAAATAGGCTCTAAATTAGATAAGTCAGCTTTTATATGGGTAAAATTTTCTTTAGCTAAGCTATGTAAGTCAAACTCTTTGTCATAAAGCAGTATAGAGGTACTATCGCCACCATATTTTCTATATTGAACAAGAAGTTTTTTTATATCTTCATCATAAACTAAAAACTCTTTTACTCCTGCGTGACAATATACGCTAAAAGTAAAGGTTACAGCTATTAAAAGGCTTCTTAGTTTCATTTTTTAATGACTCCTATCACAATCTGGCTGGCAATAAAAAATCTCTAGAGACCAATCATGCACCCCTGATGCCCAACTCCCCCCATAAAACCGCCGATTAACCCCATTCCTGTCGAAAACAGTATGATGATAACTTGTTATTTCCTCGGCAGATAAATAATACCAAAGGCCCTCTTTATCTGTACCAGTAGCATTGAGGTGGGCATTAGCTATGTCTTTACCAAATGCAAGTAAAAGTTCATCTGACGGTATACTACCGTTAGCAGCAAGTAAACCAGTGAATGCATTTCCCCTTACTGTTGCGCCTACAGAGGCCCAATAAAGGCCTGATGTTTTGCCTAAAGTATCAACTAAATCATCTACTTCACCCCAAGTACCATATCCTACACAACCTATAGGATCACCTCTAAGACAACGACTTTTCCACATTTTAGCAAGCTCGCCCTTTTCAACCATTTCGTATTCCATATCTGTTGGCTTAAGATGCTCCATCTTCTTTTTGTCAAAGCTGTCTGTCACAAACTTATTCATCACAAACTGAAACGCAGCTGTCGTCGCGCCATTCCCAAATTTTCCACCTGTGATGTGTGAAACGGTACCTCCAATCACAGCTGAAGCAATTGTACCTGCCACCAAGCCGCCTGGAACAAGTCGACCTATTTGTGCGCCTTTTGTGATCCCTGCACTCCAGAAACCATGGCCGAAATTGCCGCCTTGTAACTCTGCCATGATGCCACCTGCAAGGGCATGACTACCTAAGTGACCAATACCACCTGTTTTCAGGAAGCCACTTGAAGCACCAAATGCCTGGCCAATTCCATAAAATGCAGCGCCAGACAAAGCCCCCATAACAGCGCCTTTGGCACTGCCTGTTGCAACATACCCTGCAAGGGCTCCGCCTGTAGCCGCTATTGTTGCTGCTGTTCCATAAGCTTCGAATGCTGTGAATAGATCTACACCATATCCTGTAACCGCTAATATGCCTATCGCCGCTATCGTCCGCCAATTCTTCTTAATAATCTTCCCGAGCTTCTTAAACAAATACCCACTCGGGTCCGTATAAGACAGCGGATTATTCAACACATAAGAATAAGCGTTATAGTTTTGAAGATTCGAAGGCGCCTGCACCACCGGATCCGCCTGCATAAACCGGCCGGTGTCTGCATCGTAGATCCGACCATTCATATGAATGATGCGGTTATCTCCACCCAATGAGACTGGCTCATGACCGGTATAGCCGCGCAGGTTCGGTGGTACGGAGTTAAATACAGATAAGGTCAGGTGTGATGCAACATGCCCGCCATTGCGCTCCTGGAATGTAAAGGCCTGTGGCGATTGTTTTCCAAATACGTCGTAACTGAATCGCTTGAGCAATTTATAGTACGCATTGGTTACCGCTACAACGGAGCCTTGGTGATCTGTAAACAGCCACTGCAGCTTACTGGTACCTGAGCTGTAATAGATTTGCATTGCATCATTACCAATATAGCGTTTAACGTAGTGCTCATCTGTACTGTTGTCTACGCTCAGCTCCAGTGCTCCAACATAGTACACCGTTTGGTGCTTGTCAGTACGTTTATACCGGCGGTTGTGTGCATCGTAGGAAAATTGCACCGTCTCTGAGTTGCCCGTCACTTCGCGGACTTTGTTTCTCGTCGTGTATTTCAGCGTCCGATAGTCACTCAAATCAGCAATGTTCCTCTCTGCTGTCTGCATCTGCGTCTGGTTGCCATTGGCATCGTATTTAAAACGCTCGTAAACCATTACCTTTCTAAATTGTGTGAAACCACCACCAAATGCGCTGGTTTCATTTGTAGTGGCAGTGTGTACGGACGTGTTCGCAGAGCCACCGAATACACTGAAGTTACTCGACGAGTACACCTGCGCCCCACCACCAAAAGGGGTGTCTATCGGGTTGCCACCCGGGCCGCTAGCCCCCCCTAACGGAATGATTTTCTGATATTGCCGGGTCGTCAGGGCATGTTTCGCAATACCAGCGCCACCATAGCTGTATGTCCAACCTTTATTGCCATCAAGTTTGGTTAACAGGTTGCCACTGGCCGAGTAGCTGAAGTGCTTACTACCATTAATATGTGTTATCCGATTAAGCCCGTCATAGCCAAATCGCTCTGCGGCCCGATTCGTTAGCGTCCGCTTGGTCAGATTGCCCAGGCCATCAAATTCATAATGCTCGTTTTGTACATAGCTGTAGCGACCTTGTGTATTGATGCTCGCAATCATGCCATTGCTTGCATAGCCCAGTGTCACAGGGATATGCCCTTTCTCATAGCTGCTAACCTGCCCTCTTGCTGTGAGGCCAGTCAGGTTGTAATACACCGTACCATGTGCACCTTCACGTGCCTCCTGCCGAGACTTAAGTTGGCCATATTGATAGTGGTTGCGTATGCCTCTCGCTTCATAGTATCGCCCTGTTTCAGAGCGACGATAATCATCAAGCTGAATACTAACCCGACCATATTCGTCAAACGCCGTTTGCTGAATAACACACAAGCTGGATATTGGGTTTATGAGCGGATTGTTCGGCTCTGCTTTAAGCCTCAGCTCATTCGCCCGGGTATTGAATATGACATGCTCATTACAGCGGGTAGCACCAGATAACCCAGTCAGGGTTGACACCTGCCTACCAAAGCTATCGTAATAATAATGTTGCTTCCAGTCGTTGCCCTGGGTCGCAGTTTTAAGCTGGAAGTAAGTCTCTGCACTGCCTCCATACAGCCACTCACTGGCTCCTTCGTTGACAATATCAGTTTGCAAAAACACAGATGTTGAATCACGATAAGCGCTATCCGGCACACTTTGCCATTGGCGAGTTTTGCGGCCCAATGAGTCATACTCAAAATGGGTCGTGACCAGCCTAGCGTCGGTTTGCGACAGTAGTTCGCCAAAGGCATTATAGGTATAAGACCAGGTACCCAAGTCAACTGTTTTTTGCTGCGTCTTACGTCCCAGTAGGTCGTAACTGACTTCTGCAACTTTACTGTTGCCATCTGCCGATGAGCGTGTCCACACGCGCTGATTTAACACGTCATACCCATAAGACAAGTTATTCCCGTCTGCATCAACAACGGATATAACTTGCCCTGACTCATTGTAGGTTGTGCTACTGAACTGGTTATTTTCAGGCACATTACCGGTCAAAGTAACAGTCGAAGTGAGCCCAAATCGCTCATTTACCGTCGTAATATCTGCGTTAGGGTCTTGCACATATGTAATTCTGTCAAAAACATCATACAGTGTGGTCACCGCCTGTTGGCCTGGTGCAATAACAGTCACAGCACGGCCATATTTATCAAAGCTGTATCGCGTGCTCAGCCAGTTGCCAAGTACCGTACGCGTTTGTGTTTCAAAGACGCGCCCAACCCGGTCTACCATATCACGCTGGACCAACTCACCATTTACATACTTCTCAAGCTGAATATCACATCCAGGCAAATCACAGGCAGTTGCATAGCGATAACTTTGTGCCCCCGTATTTTGATAATTACCTATTTGACTGCCAAAGGTGTCATAAATAAACTCCGTACGGCTGCCACTGGGAGACTCAACAACCAAGGGCTGGCCATATGCATTGCGCTTTTTGACCTCATCGCCTTTGATTTCCAGCTGCTTTTCCGGATCATACTCACCACTTTTGTAGTAATTCCGTTTTGTATGTTGCGGGTAGCGTTTTTCATCATCGTAAACAGTCTCCAGATAACGCACCTGATTACCCTCAGTACACCCAGAGTTTTCAGTTGACACTTTTGTCGTATTGCCCACATCATCATAGCTATAGGTTTTAGTCAGCTCCAGATGACACCCTTGTCCCTTTGCCGTAATTTCTTTATTGAGCATCCATGCATGAGGACTACTTTCATCGTAATACTCAAATTCAGAGCGCCTTGTTAGTCTCATCATCCCTGCCTGTTCATGGGTTACCTCACTTGAAATCAGACGCCCCAGCCGACGTCCTATGTCGCTGCTATCATAGGCGTTTACTGTTGTGACCCAGGACAGTCGGTTTGCATTCACACCGCCGGTTACAAATTGTTCAAAATCAGTGCTAGTATCATACTGTGTCGTAATTGTCTGAGTAACATTGGCATACTTGTCCTGAGTGTTAGACATGGCGTTACAGGCATAGCCGCTGATAGTCATATTGCTGTCGACCCGCGCGCTACACTCTCTGCTCAGTGACTGATATACCTGATGAGCACTCGCCCCGCTGGCTAATGGTGCAAAGTTTCTTACTTCATAGGTATTATGCGCCGCAGAAATCACCTCATTCCCTTGCCACTGTTTGCGCGTACTACTTGGCATTCCGGTTAATGGAAATGCTTGATGGTACTGCGTTGTTGTCACAAAGGTGTATGAAGTGCCCGTACTATCAGCTTTGTCCGTCGATGTCTCCAATTGCTTAAAGCCCAGCCAGCCCCGGCCACCAAACTGTATCCGGGCGCCCCGGTAATGATAGTCAACCGAACTTCTAAGTAGGCTGTTGTCAGATGCAGGGCTGTCTGAGGTAACACGCTGGACCAAAGGCATAGCCGAAATAGCTTTTGTTACCAGCAACCCCTGTTGCTGAAACAAGCGTGCATCTTCATCAAGTACCTCGGCAAGCTCAGAGTACACCGCAGGCTCATTCATCAGCGCGTAGGTAATATTGGTTTTATTTCCTGCGCCTTGTGTGATTTCAAAGAGCATGCCTTCATAAGGGCTTTGCGTTTGGTTAAAACGCATTTTGAGGTGCTTTTTGCTCTTGTACAGAATTTCTGCAACGCCATCCCCATTGTGATCAGTATAAAAAGCGTAGTCGCCTTGCTCAGGAGAGATGTCCGGAGTACTAAAGTGGTGGTCTGACTTTACAAAAGTTTGTTGACCGGGTGACCACTCATAAGCAAACCACAGTGCACCATTATTGCTTTTGAAGTACAGTTCAACACGGCCATTTTTATCAACATCCGCGACTATGGGAGCAAGTTTATCCGTTGCAAGCCCAACCCCCCCTGTTTCACTGCGCGCTTCCTGTACAAACACCTCTTCAAACTCTACTCGCTCACTGGACTGGTTAATGAGCACTTTCCAGCGTTTTTGCTCCTCATCGCTGGCACTGGTGTCCATGTAAATCAGGTCTACCAAGCCGTCGCCATTGATATCAGCAGGGGTGAGGTGTTTTAATTCAGTCCCGGTGGTAACTTGACTGGCTGTAAAGGTATTGAACCAACTCAAATGATTGAGTACAGACATGCCCTGATTGTAATGAACATAGAGGCGATTCACTTTGTTTTCATCACATTGAGTGAATTGGCGACATTTGAACGATACGATATCCGCCAGGCCATCAAAGTTCATATCCAGCAGCACCCAGTCGCTGCCTTTTTCGGTGAAGTCTGCATTCACACTCGTTATGTCTGCATCCAGTATTTCAGGTTGATCAAAGCGTTTAGTCTGGGTGTTAAATACACTCGCGTAGATATGTTGTTCCGCTGCATCCTGCTCATTTTTAAACACCGCATCGACGTATCCATCACCATTCATATCGGCTAGCTTCAGCTCTCGCATAAACCAATTTGGTTTTTCAAAAGGTAACGTTTGCTGCTCCCAGCTGTGGTTCTCAATACCAAATTGCTGCCAGTAAGGTCGGTTGATACCATCTTTACGTGATTTAATATTGATCAGTACACTCTGCCGCCCGTCATTGTCATGGTCGTAAATGGCGATCGCCACTGATTCATCGTGATCTTCTCTGTTGACATCCCGGCAATCTATTTGATTAGTGCCTTCGTAGGCACACAGTACATAACGGTGTGTGGCAGTTCTATATAGAACCACTATTTCAGGCTTGCCATCACCCTGTAAGTCCGCCAGTGAAAAAGCGGCTAAAGTGCTTGCCTGCCCTGAAGAAAGAAGCGTTGTGGCGCTGTCAAAGTTTAGCGCCGTTGCAGCGTCATTGTAGCGAAATTGCACAGGACGCTTGCAGACAGTTCCACGACACTGAGCCACCTCATCCAGTGTACGACGGCCATCAGTTAACGTACTAAATGTGAACTGATATTCTGATAGTTCGTATCCATGATGGTTAAGCATTCGGATATTAGTCAGCCTGGCCAGCTGGCTTGTAGTCGCGGTATCTACATAGGTTAAGGATCTTACAGGTCCGCTTTGATAGCCAAACTCAATGGTATTGTCACTGTAGGTTAACTTGGATAATACCGTCTCGCGATGACCGTTTTCAGCGATGCGTTTGTAATGATATTCGATAGCCGTTTCTTCACTTTCCAGATTGTCATACACCTTGTGCAATAACCAACTGAGCGTTTGCTCTTTTTGATCAAAATCTTTTAAGCGAATTTCATGATCCGGACTTCCTCCATAATGCTTAACGGAGCCGTCCTTCCCCTGCACAATGAATTTAATACCTGAATTGGTACTAACTTTCACCACATTAATTTGGCTATCTATTTCTGTTATGTAACTATCCAACACGGCAAAACCACTGTCATTGTGCTTTTTACCGGTACTGATGAGCCGCTGCCCGTCCAGGCATAACCTGTCATCAGTATCCAGGGTAAGCCCTTTAAACTGGCCGTCTTGTGCCTTTGTCTGCCTACATCGGCTAATGGCTGAACCCGCTTCCAGACTCCAGCCAAGCGCCACATTTGAATCACCACTTTGACTACTGTAATTCAGCGATACTTGTGGAGTAACACCTGCAATCCCTTCAGGAACCATCAGTGGCAAACTATAATTCGCGGCACCGGACTCACTGACTCTGAAACTGCCTAAAGTGGCAGCAAGCCGGGCGTTGGCTGTCAATACTTCGTTCGAAGGCGCTGATTTATCTGCCTGGTGATAGGGCATAACTAAGCTAATTGGCGCATCTACGCCACTGTCAGTTAGGTGTAAGAACTCTACGTTTGAGTAGTTCAGGCTACAGTGTCTATCCTGCACACTATTCGGTAGCGTTATGCGGATACAAGCTTTGACTCTGAAACGATACTCACCATTCGACAGCGAATAATACAGTTCACTTTGGTCGCCGGGTAAAGATGACCTGCTCGGGTGATTATCCTCGGCCTCAAAATACCGCGTTACATTAAAACTCTGGTTATTTACGCTTAGTTCAAACAGATACTCGTCAATATCACCACTCGACTCCGCCTCAAAGGCCAGGTTTCCACTGATATTTTCAGTCAATTTTAGTGTTGGAGTTCCCAGGCCATCGGTTGGTTCCAGAGGGTTGCGGCCCGTTAGCAGCTCAACTTGATCATTCAGGCCATCCCCATCGCTGTCTGGATAATATGTACAGCCTTTTGAGGCCAGACAGTAACCATAAAAATAATACAATGAGCTGTATACCACCTGGCTGTACTCGGGCTTCGCAGTGTTGAGTAGCTGGTAGACCAGCTGCGCTCGGGTTACCCCTGAATTTAAAGCCAGGACCCATTGTGCCTGAGTTTTGCCTCCCAAAGATAAGCTGCTATCTAACGCAAGCTCATTACCTGTCAGGTACTCGAATAAACGATTCACAAACCCGACATTATCGGTATTGGCCAAATCAGGGTTGCCGCTGATGAGTGTAAAAATAATTTCATTTAGCGGATATCCCTTAGTCAGCAGATACGTCAAAAAGCTAAGCTGCGCTTTAGTTGGCGGCCTTTGCATCAAAATATAGTAAGCTTTTGCCACAACTATCGCATTCGTATCCGATTGCTCAGGATGCCAATATAGAGACTCCCATTCAGCCAGTTCGTCTGCAAATGCTTCAGCGAGTTCATCCAGTGATTGCCACTTAAGTGCATTGGCTTTGATCATGCTACGATCAATCTCATGCATATTACCATCGACTGTCGTCACATAGATGTGCCCGGATGCGGAGAGCTGAGGAGCCACACCAATACCACCTGAATTGGGAAATGTGTAATGCCAGTTAACCAGGCCAGTATCAGTATCCAGTGAGTACAAGGCCTCGTCCATTGAACCAACATAGACATTATTGTCAGTATCTAGCTGCGCTGGCGCTAAAATTGCTCCACGCGTCATAAATCGCCACTTTTCAAGATGTCGGTCGGCGAAGTTACCCGCGTTGATTTGATGGCGAACTTTGTAAAAAGTATGGTTTAACGCACCAAAATATAAATCATCGAAGCCCTGGCTACTAACCACAACAGGCGTGGCCGCGACTCCCTTGATTGTATTTATCTCATTGGCTAGCTGAGGATCGGTCAGATGAGTCCATTGATGACTAAGGCCTTTGTTTTCAATCTTAAACGCGGATAACCCCATCTCAGTACCGGCATACAGAAATCCATTATTACTGACAGTCACTGAGCGCCCCATTAAATCTGAGGTTATTTCCAGGCCTCTGCCGTCTAACACCGTATCAGTAATCACCTGTTCACCGTTCTGGTACACACCGTTATTCACCGCCAGATATAAGCCACTATCATGATATCCGTCGATAATGTGCTGTGAGCTAATCTCTGCCTCAACTTTATTTTCGGTGACAGTCAGGCTGGCATTATTAAAGCTGTATGTTTCTCCGGTGCTGCGCAATCGCATGAACAGCTCTGACGATTGGGGGTCAAAATACCGTCCGGCTAGTGTAAGGGTTGCACTATTTTCAGTATGTACCTGCAAGGTTGCCTGCTCTAATAGTGGTACAACATTAGATACAGTTATCTGATGCCCGTCACTACACAAGTCCTGAACATTGCAGGCTGAGAGCTCATAACTGAACTGACCCAAACCCGGCTTGTTAATTCGGTGCTGTAACTGCTCTTTGAATGTAACTACGGTCAATTGGTTATCATCTTTGAACTTATCTGCAACACTGCCTTTCCAGGAGGTTACTTTGAAGTATGCTCTGGCTGCATCTTCACTTTTTTGCCAGCCCAACAGAAAATCCCCGGCAGCCTTACCATTTTGAGGGAAATGCGTGAACTTGGGAACACTAGGGATTGGTAATTGGTGAGACACAACGGTGGAATGACACACAGCTTTGCCCTCTTTTCGGGCTTTTTCATCATACACGATGCGTCCATTTTTAAGTATTTCGCGATACCTTACCAAATAAGCACACGCTGTCAGTGTTGCGCCATGATGCTGATACTTGGTTGCGATACTGTGATTGTAAGAAACGCCCTGAAACTTTATTTCAGAACCCTCAACAAGTTTTTCCCCATTCATCGTTGCTTTGATGTTCAGGGCATGGGCTTTGCTCAGATTGCCTATTTCTATAGAATAAACGCCCACTTCTGCCTGAGTTAAGGTAATTGCAGGCTCTCCGGGGTCGTCAGGCTCACCATAGTCAACGCGCTCACTTTTACAGTTTCGCTCGCCAAAAACAGGGTCTCTTTGCACTCCGTCAATGCTATGGTAATTAACAGCCCTAACACAGACTTCAAGCTTTTTGCTGTGGTCATGCTCAACTGTAGATATGTCAAAGCGAAGATCAGACACTGACTGTTCAGAAACAGGGATCCTGTCGGATACTTCTATAGGCACATTGTCCAATGTCGCAAAAATATCCAGAGCTTTGGTATTATTTAGTACTGCGGGTCGCTTTATCGTTAACCTATACTGACCTGATTTATTGACCGGTTCGTCTAGTTCAACAGTCGGTTTATCTGGCCTCCCTGGAATGGGATAAGTAATGGTGTAGGTGTCTGACTCCGTTGGTCCGTGTAGTTCAGTGTGCCAATTTCCATCGTCTGTTTGTACGGTTTTATACCCAGTTGCATCAACCTCCAGCTGCATCCCTTTTTGGTCGTAGTGGGTGTCTAAATAGCCCGTCCACTTGCTTAAATTTGGATCGTAAACACGACCTAAAATAGTAACTGGCTCCCCCCCCAAAGTAGCCTGCACATTCAAACGTTCTGTATTTACTCCACCCGTGATAGTCACATGCACCCGGTTCCAGTTTTTTTGATCTCCCTGAATAGTAATATCGGGCTTGCCTGGTGCACCTGATGTAAATTTTTCAGGGTCCTGCACTATTTTATTGGCACAACTTAGTTCACTTAAAGTGGCCCGGAACTGCGCACCATCTTCAAGATGATAGTTTCTGCCTTTAACACATACGGACAGCTTCTTACCATGAGCTCTGGCAAGATCCACTCTGATTGTGTTTGAGAACGATCCGTCGCCGGTGACCACTTCTGTACTAGCTGGCCTGTAAAGCACTGTCTCAGTTTCAGCAATTTCCTCAAAAATGAGCTCTTTTGCATCACGATGCTCTACAGTTAGCACGTACTGACCCGGCGTCCACTCATCTTCCATGAGCGCAACTGAAACCTTGGGCTTTTGGGGCAGAGTATATTGAATATTGTGATCATGAGTGACAACGGGCCCTTCCAACTCCCGCCCATCAAAGCTACGTTTTCCCTGAGCGGTTATAATCAGGTTTTGATCATGGTTCTGGATGCTGGTTGTGACCCGGCCTGTCCATACTTCTCCATTGTTGTAACTTTCACCTTCAATAGCGACTGGCTGATTACCTATCCTTGCGCTAACAGCTAGTTCAGTGGTGTTGTAGATATTTGACAGCGTAATTACGCGAATGCGAATGTTGTCAGGCACTGGCAGTGCGTTAATACGTGGGGCTGAAGGAGTCACGCTTTCACGTGACACAATATTCAAAACAACAGCGTCCGAGCGACTCGCGTTACCCGTATTGTCAGCCAGTTGTGCAGAAATAGAGATATTTTGATACGCCTGCTCAGGCGTCCAAACTAGATCAAAGGTACTACTACTATCTGTACAGAGCAGGATTTTATCCTCCGGTTGCGCCCTGTTTACACCACAATGCCTGACATTTTTTATCTCTATGTCAGCGATGTCGATAGGCGAACCATCCAGCAAAAATTGAACGTCGTCATAGTGTATTGACTCTGACAGTGTGCTCTGTGGAAAGGCTGTTACGCTAAATGTTACGGGGTCACCTTCAAGGATATAGGTATTGCTTGGCTGGTCATATTCAATGCGGGTGCTCAAATAGGGTTGAGCATTGACATTAACGGATGCCTCGTTTCCTCGTAATCCTTTGAGATTTTTGACATAGGTATAATAGGTATACCCACCTGGGGAGAGAACCTGATCAGACTTGGTATTTTCTGTATATTCACAGGTGTACACATTATTGTTGCCCGCAGCACCATTACAATCTGCCACTTTACTACTTCCCGCGCACGCCTGATTCCTGGGTAGCCTACTACCGTTTGGAACACGACATAACATCAAAGCTGAATTTTTAGCGTTGAACCCGTGCCTATCATTGACTTCGGCTTTAACAGTGAATGCTTGATCATGAAATGGTGCGTCGTTACTCACACTGATCTGCACTTCAGGCGCGGTCACATAATTAAAGGTAAGACCCGAGGTTGCCTCAGCGCCAGCAGCATCTCTCACCTTCACCTCAACGATGGTAGTCTGGCTAACCTCCCCGATATACTCACTGCATCCAGATTGGCTGGTGCACAAATCGTTACTACTAAAATCAGAGAAATTGCCACTCCCTACTCTGAACACCGCTTCATTCAGTTCATTGTAAGACTCCTGATCTGCATCACTGGCTTTAACAACAAACGAAACCTCGTCTCCCTGCCCAACATCAATGGAGTTACCTGCCTGCTCTATAGAATTCACAAGCCCTTTAATTGTTACTGTGGGCTCGGTGTTACTTTTCAGAACAGTAAACGCAACACTTTTTGAAAGGGCCGTATTATTTTGACTATCTTGAACTGATGCCAGATAGCTGTAATCCCCAGCAGGTGGTGATGTTAAACTTAAATTACAGGTGAGCGTATGATTCCTATCATAGGCACCTGTGCTACACGCCTGTTCAACCTCCGAGCCGACCAGACCGCCTGAAATTGTAAATTGATTTATATCTCTCCCTTCATCCTTCACCTTGAAGCCAATACTGATATCCATACCT
The DNA here is from genome assembly GCF_000967655.1 of Pseudoalteromonas rubra. Classification (GTDB taxonomy): domain Bacteria; phylum Pseudomonadota; class Gammaproteobacteria; order Enterobacterales; family Alteromonadaceae; genus Pseudoalteromonas; species Pseudoalteromonas rubra_A. Next base: position 197,769 of record NZ_JXYA01000027.1, on the reverse strand, counting down.
GCAGCCAGCTTTCCATCACTGAGCGTGCCATCAATAACCGGGTCGGAAAATACAGGGGAGGTTCGTTTGGCAACAATAACGGTAATTTTACACTGCCCTGAATAAGTCCTGCTGGACTGGTTAGCGTCATTTTTTTCCCAATGATCAGTCCAATTCAGGATGAGCTTATTGGTACCAGGCATCAAATCAGCGATTGACACTGTCGGGGAGTTAGTTCGCGAGCCCAGCCCATTAACATATCGCTTAGTGGTGACGCCGTTAATCTTCAATTTACCGCCCTGACGGAAATCAAAAACAAAACCCCTTCCCGGGTTCGTGGTAAATTCATCAATACTGGGGATTGTGAAGCTGGCGGCGTCCCCTTGAACAATGGTCAGACTTGAAACAGAGCTGTTACATTGGCTAACGGCCCATATTAATGGACTGTTCGCAATTAAAAATACAGCGATTAAAACTCGAATAATGGCCACAATTACAACTCCTGTTTCCACAAAACATCCAAAGTGACTGGCTGTGCCAAAGGCAGAGGTTCATTCTGTTCATCCTCGCCAAATAAAGATGACCATAAACCGTAAATGGAGAACTGTTGCTGGGCTTCCACCATCGGCATTTGCAATCCAAATACACTATTTCCTTCACGATATATAAATTGAGGATCTGAATGCTCTGGGAATGAAGCTCCCGTGATTGCTACAGGAGCGGTTAGCACATTCATGGAAATCTCTTGGGGGACTTGAAAGCGTGCGACTGTCCTAGCATGCTGAGCAAAGTCTAGTACTTCGATGCTGCCATTACGCAAAAATGCATATACACCTGCCAATTCCTGTTTAGATGGCTGCGTACTGAAGAATGAGAACACACCGGAATCAGGCTGCACGGCCTTTACTAGTACAGGGCTTGCTATAATGTTGCTATTTCGAATACCCGAGCATACATGCAGCTCAACGTCATTGATTTGTGTTCTACAAACCTGCCCTCGTTCACGCAATAAGCTCACTGAGTAGTAAACGTATCCGTCACTGAAAATAGGGCGATTTGAAACTACGCCATTAAGCGCAACCTCCCAATCAAATGCCCAACTTCCGTCCTGATTAGAATATTTCACCAATTTGTTATCATGTGTGGCAAAGAATATATTGTCTAAGTGGTGTACGACGGTCCTATGGTTTATATCTCTATTTTCTGCATCAAACAGCAGTGTAGAATCCCCATTCAGAACCTCATCACCTACAACATGATTAAACTTATCAACAAAAACTTTATTTTTACCATTGATTGCTACCAATCGGTAAAAGTGCGTGCCTGCGGACATTGCAGTTAAGTCGGTAAACGTTCCCTGACGGGTAAGCCCAATTGCGCGAGTATCCAGCAACAAACAGGGACCATTAGCATTGTATCTGAATAACCTGAGGTGAGACGTTCCCGTAACGCTCCATCTCAGCGTTAAGGCACTCTGTGACTCGGCCATGCTGACATCAAACTGTTTGATAGTCGGGACCCATAGTGACTTGAGAAACTTCAGGCTATCCGGATCTGGATGACCTCCTCCGGAGCCGATATCTGGATCTAGTGGTGCGCCAGAAGGAGTAGGCGGCCCAGACAGTGAAGGCCCAGACAGTGAAGGCCCGCAGTGGCCGGGCAGAGCATTTGAATCAAATGCCACTGCAAATGAATGCAAAAGCATAGCAATAAAGAGTATCCCGGTCACAATTGTTTGCCGAACCATAACGTCTCCATACAAGGGTCAATAATCGGCGCGGATAATAACCTTAAAATTACATTATCTCAAACAATGGAACACAAAGAACCACCAAAGAATACAAATGATAATACTTGGGATGTTTTTCGCCACATTTTATTAAAGAAAGACTTCCAAGCTGTATGTCATATTTAGGTTGGAGCAATTATGATATGACCCTGTGAGGCCTGATGGCATATTTGGATGCGTCGCATATCTGAAAAGTTAAATCACTGAATATGCTACTGCCACGAGAGTGACATCAGCCACTCGCTGGATAAGCGCTCTGTGGCTGAATATGTGGAGAGCAAAGAGATCTTTGATGCACTCAAAGAGATAGGCATTGATTACGGTCAGGGCTACTATATTTCGCGCCCATTACCGGTTGAACAGCTCAGCGCCATGCTGAAAAATATTTTGTCTGAGAAAACAGCCTGCTAGTATTTTTGTACAAAATTCGACTAAAAATTAGCTGCCTGTTGGGTAATTCTCATCTATAATTAAGCTTACATTTTGACGTGTCACTTTAAATACATGAAACACAGGTATTTACAAGACATTCAATGGATTTGGACACGTCTGGCTATGGAAATGGAGGAATTGCAATGGTACAGCTGTCTATCATATTGTTGCTTATATACGTTGTTATCGCCATACAATGTTACCGAAGCGCAAGCCACAAAGGCTACCCTAAACTGTTTTTTACCTTACTTGGCTTAGTGCCTTACTTTAATCTGGTGGTGTGGGTTTACCTGCTCTTTTTACCCGATCTGAAATCAGGCCGCCAGCTGGGGTCACTGGAATCTTAAGCCAGATTGCGTTAGTTAAAGTTCTCTAACACACTGACATAAAGGGCGTTCGCCCTTTATGGTTTTATTGTGTCACGCCTTTGCTGTCGTTACAGTGGTGGGCAACAAACTCACCCGCTTTATCGCTAAATAGGCGGAAATCCCGGATCCGGCCAGTGGTTTTACGCCATAACAGACCTATCTCACGATATGCATCAGGTTGCGGCGCGGTGGCGACCATTGGTTTGCCATCAAGGATACCGGCGTTCAGTGCCATCTGAGGCAAGAAAGTCACCCCGTTTTGGTATTCCACCATGCTGAGCAAGGTATGCAGGTTAGCGGCCTCAAAGGGGTTAATACAGGCACTGCGGTTAAGGTGGCAGGCACTGAGGGCATGATCTGTCATGCAGTGTTCCCGCTCCAGCAAAAACACGCTTTGCTCCGGTAGCACATTAAAGTCATCCAGCTGCTCGGGTACCTGATACTCCTGATGGCGGACCAAGGAAAAATGATCCCGGGCAATCACCTGAGTGTGGAACTTTTCGGTTCTGTAGGGCAACGCTAGCATGCCCATATCAATATGGCCCTGCTCCAGCTTATCGAGCAAACGATCACTGGTGTCCTCTACCAGCACCAGTTGCAGCTCAGGAAAAGCGTCTTTGCAAAATCTATATAGGGGCGCCGCAATAAAGCTGGCAATGGTCGGAATGATCCCCAGCACCAGTTTGCCCGACAATGGATGCTTAAAGCTCTTGGTCAGCTCTACCACGCTAATGGTGTCGCCAATAATGCGTTTGGCACGCTCCACCACTTCTTCGCCCACATCTGTGAACATTAAACTGCGGTTTTCACGCTCTATCAGTTGGCATCCCAGCGTTTCTTCGAGGTTCTGAATCGCACTGCTCAGCGTTGACTGGCCAATAAAACAAGCTTCCGCAGCGCGGCCAAAATGCTGGTGCTGGTGCACCGCAATTAAATACTGTAACTGTTTAATGCTTGGTAAGTTATTCACTTTTTATACCCACAAATAAAAAGACCCCAACACCAAAGGCATTGAGATCTTTTCAAGCTAAAAGTCTGTCCTTTCTGTTAAACGCCGAACGCGCTTCTCAGAATGTAGAATATAACAATAGCAAGGGCAGCGCCAACTGGCAATGTGATCACCCACGAAACCACAATGTTTCTGATCACACCCATGTTCAGCGCAGCAATACCGCGTGCCATACCGACACCCAATACCGCACCTACTAACGTTTGTGTGGTTGAGATTGGCAAACCCGTACCTGATGCAATAACAACCGTAGACGCGGCTGCAAGCTCAGCAGCAAAACCACGGCTAGGTGTCAGGTGAGTAATGCCTTCACCAATAGTCTTGATTACTTTTTTACCCAGCACAGCCAGACCGACGACGATACCTAAACCACCCAGTGGCAAGATCCACCACGCCAGCGCCGCTTTCTTGGCAATTTCACCATTGTGTTCAACAATGTTCACAACCGCAGCCAGAGGACCAATCGCGTTAGCCACGTCGTTCGAACCGTGTGCGAACGCCATACAACAAGCTGTCAGTACCATCAGAATCGCAAACACTTTCTCAACGTTATTGAAGTGCATTTGCTTGTCTGCATTCGGGTCTATCTTCAGGCGGTTGATGGCCATTTTACCAATCAAACCAACGATCACAGCAATGCCGATCGCCAGCGCAAAGCCTTCAACAGTGCCCAGGTTAATACCAATGTGCTTCAGGCCTTTTTTGATGGTTACCAAAGACATTACAAAACCTGCCAGGCCCATGTATACCGGGACGAAACGCTTGGCGTTTTCCAGTGGCTTGTCGGTGTCAAAGATCAGTTTTTGCGCACTCATAAAGATAAGGTAAGCGATAAAGCCCGAAATCGCCGGGGTCACAATCCAGCTACCAACGATACCGGCAACCTTACCCCACTGGATGGCTTCGCTGCCCACGGCAACCAGCGCAAAACCAATGATGGCACCAATGATAGAGTGCGTTGTAGAGACCGGCCAGCCTAACATGGAGGCCAGTAATAACCAGGTACCCGCGGCAAACAGAGCCGAGATCATTCCCAGCACCATTAGCTCCGGAATGTCCATAAACGGCGTGGCATCAATGATCCCTTTGCGGATCGTCGAGGTTACCTCACCACCGGCCAGGTAAGCACCGGCAAATTCAAAAATCATCGCGATGATGATCGCCTGTTTGATGGTCAGCGCTTTTGAGCCAACCGATGTACCCATCGCATTGGCTACGTCGTTCGCGCCAATGCCATAGGCCATAAAGAAACCAACTGCGGCCGCTATAATAATCAATAGCGTGCCATAGGATGCAATGATATCCATTGTAAAACCTTTAATTCTTAACTAATTGTGTGAAGCCAGATGGTGTGCGCTTAGCGCGCCAGCATCAGCTCCAGTCGTGAGCCTACGCGCTCAGCAATGTCAGCCAACTCACCGACCCACTCGATGATCTTGTATAAGAACATCACATCAATCGGGTTAAGTTCACTTTCAATGTTGCGTAAACCTTTACGAATACGGATCTGCATCTCATCGGTGTCTTCCTCGATGGCATCCAGTTCAACGAGCATTTTTTCGACCAGAGCAACTTCGCGACCACGGAAACCGGTTTCCAGTAGTTCGTCGAATTCGTTAATGGCTTCTGAGGCTTGTTTGGTCGCATCAACACAGCGTGTCAGATACGCCAAAAAGTCGGCTTGAATTGATTCAGGGATCTCCAGGTCACGACCAATCACGCGTCCCGCGATGTCTTTGGCTTTATTGGCGATCTTGTCTTGGTGGGTAATGAGTTCCAGTAAGTCGGTACGTTCTACTGGCATAAACAGACCACGTGGCAAGTGCAGGCGCACTTCTCGTTTTAGTGTATCTGCTTCTCTTTCCAGGTTACGGATCTGCACACGAAGCGCGTCGGCCTCGGTCCACTCCCCTTTGAAGGCATGGTTAAAGAACGGGATCAAGGTTTCACTGGCTTGATGGACGATCTTAATGTGCTCTTCAATTGGCTTAATAGGAGACTTTGCGAATACTCCTAAAAATGCATTACTAGGCATAACTGACCCTTAAATCATATTAATATGCATGTGCAGGGCGCAATTTTACAGCATTAAGCCAGATTGTGAACGCTTTTTCGTGTGAAGTTCTGATTAACGGTACCGAAAAGGCACCGTTATTTGTTACAGATCACAGTGATTTTTCGATATCTTCCTGAGAAGTATGGCGAATATCTTTGCCATTAACGAAATAAATCACATATTCTGCAATATTCTGACAGCGGTCACCGATACGCTCCAGTGAACGAACCGACCAGATCAGGTCCATAATCTTTGGAATAGAACGGGGGTCTTCCATCATATAGGTCATGATCTGACGCGTCAGCGCTTCATATTCACGGTCAACTTTGGCATCTTCTTTGTGCACTTCAAATGCACGCTGGGCATCCATGCGGGCAAACGCATCCAGCACATCGTGTAGCATCTGAGAAACCAGGCGACCCATGTTTTCAACATTAACCAGTAAGTCTTGTTGATCTTTGGTAAAAGAATCCAGCGCTACTTTCGCAATGCGTTCCGCTTCATCACCAATGCGCTCCAGGTCGGCAATGGTTTTGGCAATGGCCACAACCAGGCGTAAGTCACTGGCTGCCGGCTGACGCTTAGCAATAATGCGGGTACATTCTTCGTCAATGCTCACTTCCATAGCATTAACCTGATAATCGTTCTCGCTGACTTTGCGGGCCTTGTTTTCATCGCAGTTGCTCACGGCATCCAGCGCCAGGTTTAATTGTTGTTCAACCAGTCCGCCCATACTCAATACATGGTTGCGAACGTTTTCCAGCTCTTCGTTAAAGCGGCCAGAGATATGCTTATTAATATTATGTTCCATAGTCAGTTCCTAATTTGTTTCAACACGGCATAGGCGCCTCCTTGTGGAGGCGCTGACTCAGCGCTTTGCTGAGCCCGGTGAATTAACCGTAACGACCGGTAATATAGTCTTCGGTTTTCTTCTTCGTCGGTGTTGTAAACAGAGTATTAGTATCTGAATATTCGATCAGCTCACCCATATACATAAAGGCTGTCTGATCGGATACCCGCGCCGCCTGCTGCATGTTGTGGGTAACGATCACCACAGTGTACTTTTCTTTCAGGTCGTTGATCAGCTCTTCAATAACCAAAGTCGAGATAGGGTCCAGTGCCGAGGTTGGCTCATCCAGCAGTAATACTTCTGGCTCAATCGCAATTGAACGTGCAATAACCAGACGCTGCTGCTGACCACCCGACAGACCAAATGCACTGTCGTGCAAGCGGTCTTTCACTTCATCCCATAAAGCAGCACCGCGCAGTGAGCGCTCAACCACTTCATCCAGCTTACGTTTGTCTTTTACACCTTGTAAGCGTAGACCGTAAACCACGTTCTCGTAAATAGACTTAGGGAATGGGTTTGGACGCTGGAATACCATGCCAACATTACGACGCAGAGCCGCTACATCAACACTTTTATCATAAATGTTGGTGCCGTTGAGGTTAATCTCACCTTCAATACGACAGGTATCTACCAGGTCATTCATGCGGTTGATACAACGTAATAGCGTTGATTTACCACAACCAGACGGGCCGATAAACGCCGTTACCTGACCGCGTGGGATCAACATGTTGATGTTGCTCAGAGCCTGCTTATCACCATAGTAAAGGTCAAGGTTTTTGATCTCTAACGCGGTTAGTTCCGGGCTCAAGTTTTCCAGATCCAACTTCTTGCTGGTATCTGCATTATTTACCTGTGGCGCTACTGTAATCATAAATGTTTACCTATTAAAATACTTTACTATTAGTGCTCTAAAGCTCTGAATTTTTCACGTAGGTGGTTACGGATCCCAATTGCAGTGATGTTCAGTGCAATGATCACGGTCACCAGTAAGAAGGCGGTCGCATATACCAAAGGACGTGCCGCTTCTACGTTCGGGCTCTGGAAGCCCACATCATAAATATGGAAACCCAGGTGCATAAACTTCCGGTCAAGGTGAATATACGGGAAGTTACCATCCAGCGGCAAGGTCGGTGCCATTTTCACCACACCCACCAGCATCAGCGGTGCTACCTCACCCGCAGCACGGGCAACCGCCAGAATGAGACCGGTCATAATTGCCGGACTGGCCATTGGGATGATGATCCGCCATAAGGTCTCGGCTTTGGTCGCGCCCAGTGCCAGTGAACCATGGCGCACTGTGCTTGGGATACGTGACAGGCCTTCTTCAGTCGAAACAATAACCACTGGCAGCGTCAGGATTGCCAGCGTCAGTGCTGACCAGATCACGCCGGGCGTGCCAAATACCGGGCTTGGTGACGCTTCTGGATAAAACAACGCATCGATAGAGCCACCCAACATATAGACGAAGAAACCTAAGCCGAATACGCCGTATACGATAGACGGAACACCCGCCAGGTTGATCACCGCGATGCGGATCATCTTAGTCACCGCATTTTTAGCCGCATACTCGTGTAGGTAAATCGCAGCAACCACACCAAATGGCGTCACAATCACCGCCATCAGCATAACCATAAACACAGTACCAAAGATGGCCGGGAATACCCCGCCCTCGGTATTGGCTTCACGCGGGTCATCGCTAATGAATTTACCAATCTGCGACGTATAATGGCCCACTTTCGCAAAGAAGCCCATGTCGTTCGGGAACCAGAAATCTAAGACCTGGTATAAAGGCAGTGTTACTTCTTCACCGCGCATGTCACGCACAACGACTTCGTCGCGCTTGGCACCATTACGTAGTTCAAACAGCGTTTTCTCAAGCACCTTATATTCTTCACGCAGCGCAGCACGCTGTGCTTCCAGGTCTGCGGTGATTTCAGGCGTCAATTCATTATCCAGCTGATAAGCACGCTCTTTAAGACGCAAGCGCTCCAGCTCATAGTTAATGTGGCCAATCTCACCGTTTTGCAGATCCAACGCTTCTTCGTTCAGGTCTACGGCACGCTCAACCATCTCTTCCAGCGCTTCTACCGGATTGTCTGTCACCACCTGACCGTCGCGAATGACCCGCTCAACGTAACCGTAAAAGTTACCATTTTTAGTCCGTTCAAACACCGCTATCTGCGCAGGTTTGGACTGGCTCTGGATATCGGTGGATAAAATCCAGCGGAAATCCAGTTCAACATACTCACGGTTACCGGTTTTTACCAGCAAGCGCTCTATGTACTCGCCAGGATGGTTAGAAAAATCCAGGCCTGTTGCTTCCAGTCGCGATTTAGGCACCAGCTCACGGTCATAGATTTCACCAATCACGGTTTGTTTTTGCACAGTTCCCTGCAGGTGCATCTCAACCACTTCGGAAGGCCAGAAAAAGCTCAGGCCTTTCCACGCTATCATTGCAAGCAGACCCAGTACTGAGATCAAACTGATGCTAACCGCACCGCCTGTCATCCAGATCCACGGAGATCCTGACTTAAACCACTGTCTTACCATGTCATCTCACTCCAGTTACATTGAGCTGTATTTTTCACGTAGCTGCTGACGTACAAACTCAGCTATCGTGTTAAATACGAAAGTAAAAATAAACAATACAAAGGCAGCGAGGAACAGGATCCGATAGTGCGAGCTACCCACTTCAGATTCTGGCATTTCTACCGCAATGTTCGCCGCCAAGGTACGCATACCCTGGAAGATACTCCAGTCCATAATCGGTGTATTTCCCGTCGCCATCAGTACAATCATGGTTTCACCTACGGCGCGACCGAGGCCCATCATCACCGCCGAGAAGATCCCCGGGCTGGCAGTCAGTAACACAACACGCACCAGTGTTTGCCATTGTGTTGCACCCAGTGCCAGCGACCCGTTTGACAGGTGCTTAGGTACACTGAATACCGCGTCTTCGGCAATCGAGAAAATAGTTGGGATAACCGCAAAGCCCATCGCAATACCGACCACCAGAGAGTTACGCTGATCAAACGTCAGGCCCAGTTCGTTGGTCAGATACTGGCGCACGTTACCGCCGAACATCCATCCTTCAATCACGTCACTCATGGCAAAAGAGACCCAGCCAACCAGCAGAACCACAGGGATCAGCAAGATGGAGTGCCAGCCATCAGGCACAAAGTGACGGATGACTTTTGGCAGTTTGGTCCAGCCCAGTGCCGTTGCCAAAATAGCCAGCGGCAACAACAGCAGCAATGCGACGATTGCTGGTAAGTGGCTTTCAATCAAAGGCGCTAACCACAAACCTGCCAGGAAGCCCAGGATAACCGTAGGCAGTGCTTCCATGATTTCAACCGTTGGCTTCACCACGCGGCGCAGTTCACTCGACATAAAGTAAGCGGTGTAAATGGCCGCTGAAAGGGCAATCGGTACCGCGAACAGCATGGCATAGAAAGCGGCTTTAATCGTACCAAATGAAATGGGCACCAATGAGAATTTAGATTCGAAGTCATCGCTGGCTGACGTTGACTGCCAGGTGTATGCTGGCTCTGGATAGCCTTCATACCACACTTCCTGCCACAACGCAGACCAGGTTACTTCCGGGTGCTCATTGTGCAGTTCAAACACGCTCACCTGATTGCCTGTTAGCAGCAAGGCCGCATTCGCACGAGGCGAGATAGCGAAAGCATCAATGGCTTGTTCTGTCACTTTGCCACGCCATAGCTCGGCTTCACTGGTGGTGTAGTACACGCCCAGCTCACCTTTTTCATTGGTGGTAAAGAAAGTACGACGATAGAACTCACTGTGCACTTTCATATGCTTGCTCTTATCGCTGTCAAAGGCGCGAATTTTGGCAAACTCACGGCCATCGTCCGTGTTTACTTCAAACCACTGTGACACTTCACCATTGTCATTGGCCAGCATCAGCGAGTTGGCACCGGCCAGCAGGGTCATACTAACCAGGTTGGCATTTTCTTCGTTAGCCGCTAGCAGCTGAAACTGTTTAACATCATCGGCAAAACGGGTGTCAAAAATATAAATCTGATTTGCAGAGCGCACGAAAGTACGGGTGGTATCCGGTGAAATCAGTAAGTCATCAATGCGGCCATCAATGGGCAGCTCGGTGCGTGTTACCTGCCACTCCAGCTCACCGGTAAACATGTTTTCTTCAGCTACGTATGACGCGAAAATCACCCGTTTGTCGGCAGTCAAAGCAACCACCGCCGTTTTATCTTCGTAATGGCTAAAGGCAAACTTTTTCAGTGCCTGTTGCTGCTCATCAACCAGCAACTGCTGACCCGCAAGGGGATAACCCAGACGAGGTTTCATCACGCGCTGGTTACCCGGAAAGGTGACCACAAAGCTGGGCTTGAGGATCTGTACCTGACCATTATCAAGACCGTATGCATACTGGCCTAAAAATGGCGCGCTTTTCGCGAAGCTGGTGATCTGGCCGTCCAGCTTGGTTTGTAAGGTGCTAACCAGTTTACCTGCACCCTCGCCCTTCACCTGATAAAAATCAACCTGACCGGTATTATCCAGCAAGTACGCAATCTCTGTTTGCTCTTCTACTCCGAGCGCGAAGTAGCGCTTCTCGGCAGACAACGCAATATCAACCCGCTTTTCGACCTTGGCAGATTCGAAAATGGGCTGTACAACGTAAAGCAAATAGAAGAATATCAATAGCAAAGCGACCAATACCATTACCCCACCTGAGGTAATGCCAAATTGGGCAAAGCGGTCCTTAAATAGACGGCTTCTATCCGTTTTAAAGGATGGTTTTTGCGGATTGGAAGTCATCAAAATACCCTTTCATAATCAAACTGCGGCGCATTATATTTCATCAAGATGACAGTTGTGTTACACGCAATCCCAAGTCTGTCCGCTTTGTGGAATTGGTCTTCATTAGTTATGCTCATCACTTGTTTTTTCATGCTGAACTCTGATCATCAGAGAGTATGTTAGTTCCCAACTTTACACCACCCTTCTCCGATTGCCCGACAAAAAACGCGCTCAATCCCCATGAATACAAGGTGTTGGGAACAACCACATAGCTTGGGTAAACGCAAAATACCTCTCTGTTCAAGGAACTTAACACCCTGAGTAAGGCTCGAATTACAGTCACCGATAGGATTTTTGCATTTTTTTACATTGTATCCATTATCGGAAGTAGACAAATAAGTTTCATTTACTAGGCTTATAGAGCGATTATTCGCTTTCATTCAGGGCTTAGATACCGAGCCACCAATAATAAGAGACATGTGATATGAAGCAGTTAGTACTAACACTTATAGGCAAGGACCAACCAGGTCTCGTAGAACGAGTTTCCTCCACCATTCTTAACCACCACGGCAACTGGCTAACCAGTAACCTGAGTCATCTTGCCGGACAATTTGCAGGGATAGTGCAGGTTGAAGTGGCAGAGGAACACTTACAAGAGCTGCAAGACGCCGTACTTAGTATCCCGGAGCTTGAAGTACGCATTGCCAATGGCGAGCAAACCGAAAGTACAGAGCCGGAAACGTTAAACCTGGTGATCACAGGCAATGACAGGCCAGGTATTGTACAGGAGCTGGCAGCCGTGATCCGTCACAAGGGTGCCAATATTACCCACCTAAACTCTAAACAACAGAGTGCACCCAACTGGGGTGTGCCGATATTTAGCGCATTTGCCACCGTTAGCCTGCCTGCGGGCATGATAAAAGACAACGTTGTCGAAGCGCTTGAGTCTATCACCAGCGATCTAATCGTGGATGTCGAACAACCCTGATCGCACTATCCGGTAAGGTCCTCACACCACCTTACCGGCATTTCATTGTTATGTTTTCTACATACCGACACTTTGACATCAAACAAAGCAGATCAAGGAGACTGGTCTATACTTTGTAGATAATTTGGTGACATGACAGCGCATGTCATATTTGGTGACATGACAGCGCATGTCATATAAGTGTCACAATACATACATATTCTACCCGCAGCTTTAATTACCATGGAAAGAAAGATGCAAGCATTATCTAACGATCCCATTACCATCAGCTATTTTGCCAAAGAGCTGAGCTGGCTTTCCTTTAACGAGCGTGTTCTTCAGGAAGCCAAAGACAAAAGCAATCCCATTATTGAGCGGATCCGATTCTTAGGCATATTTTCCAATAATTTAGATGAGTTTTTCCGGGTCCGTGTGGCTGACCTAAAGCGCCGTATTCTCTTAAGCAACCTGCCTGAGACCGATTTCGACGAAGACGAAGCCCTGCTCAATCAAATCAACAAAAAGGTACTGGAGCTGGGCAAAAAGTTCTCACACATTTATGATCAGATCCTGCTGGACTTGAATGAACACAATATTCATATTCAAAAGCCCGCTGAGCTGTCTGATTTTCACCAGCAGTGGCTGGCTAAGTACTTTCAGGACCAGGTGCTACAGCACATGTGTCCTATTTTGCTCACCGAAAGCAAAGACTACTCAGATCACATCAACGATGCCCTGACCTACCTGTTTGTCGAAATGCGTGGCGATAAGCAGCATCACGCTTTGCTTGAATTGCCAACAGATCGCCTTGAGCGCTTTATTGTGCTGCCGCCGGAAAAAACCCGGCGCCACAAAATCATAGTGATGCTCGACGAAGTGGTGCGCTTTTACCTGCACGAAGTGTTCAGAAACTTCCTCAGCTTTGACAACATTGAAGGTTATGAGATAAAGCTGACCCGGGATGCCGAGTACAATCTGGATGATGAAATTGAAGAAGGCCTGTTGGATAAGATGTCGAAAGGCCTTAAACAGCGTTTATATGCTGAGCCGGTGCGGCTGACCTATGACGAAGCCATGCCAGAAGAAATACTGAAGGTCATGAAGAAGCGCCTTGGCGTCACCAGTCAGGATGCCCTGATCCCAGGTGGTCCGTACCGGAACTTCCGCGATTTTATTGGCTTTCCAAATGTCGGTCGTGGTTATCTTGAAAACAAACCCCTGCCGCCACTGCAAAGTGAGGCGTTTAACGCCTATCGCAGTATTTTCAGGGCCATTTCTAAACAAGATATCCTGCTTTATTACCCTTACCACACCTTCAACCACATGCTTGAGTATGTGCGTCAGGCGGCGTTTGATCCTAAAGTCACTCAGATCAAGGTGAATATTTATCGTGTTGCATCGCGCTCCCGGTTAATGGCCTCGCTGATCAATGCGGCCAAGAATGGCAAGAAGGTCACCGTAATGGTCGAGCTCAAGGCGCGCTTTGATGAGCAAAACAACATTGAGTGGGCCAAAATGCTCAGTGAATATGGCATCAAGGTGATGGTCGGGATCCCGGCGCTGAAAGTGCACAGCAAGTTGTGTGTGGTTCACCGTAAAGAAAAGGGTCAGATAGTAAAATATGCCCACATTGGTACCGGTAACTTCCATGAAAAAACTGCCCGTATTTATACCGATTTCAGCTTATTCACTAAACACCCCGAGATCTGTGACGAGTGTGACGACGTATTCAAATTCATTGAGAGCAGCTACAGGCCGTTTAACTTCAAGCACCTGATGCTCTCTCCGGTCAATGCGCGAGAAAAAATCCTCGCACTGATCGATCAGGAAAGTAAAAATGCCCAGGCAGGCAAAACGGCTAAGATCACCGTCAAGGTCAACAACCTGGTAGACAAAGAGCTGATCGACGCCTTATATAATGCCTCGATGTCGGGTGTGAAAATTCGCATGATCATCCGTGGTATGTGTGCCCTGGTGCCAGGCCTGCAACGCTTTAGTGAAAACATCAAAGTGATCAGCATCGTTGACCGCTTTTTAGAGCATCCCAGGGTCATGGTATTTGAAAACGATGGCGATCCTCAGGTCTATATCTCCTCTGCGGACTGGATGACCCGTAACCTGGATCACCGGGTTGAAGTCGGCACCCCGATTTACGATGCTTCACTCAAACAATTGATCATCGATATTCTTGAGCTGCAATTCAAAGACCGCTCAAAAGCACGGATCATTGACAGTGAACAGAAGAATCTCTATGTTCGTCGCGGTAATAAAAAGAAGATCCGCTCCCAGATAGCCATCTATGACCATCTGAAAAAGTGGGAAAACAATCAAACCAATACATAAGGGCAGCTCTATGACCACATACCCTTCCATCGCGGCCGTTGATTTAGGCTCGAACAGTTTTCATCTAGTCGTCGCGCGGGAGGTCGATGGTCGTCTGCAATTATTGCACAAAGAAAAGCAGCGGGTGTTTCTGGCCGCTGGTCTGGACGATCAGTTCAACCTCAGTGAAGAGGCCATAGAGCGCGCGCTGCATGTGCTGCAACAATTTGCAGCTACGTTGCAAGACTTTGACAAGCACAGCGTACAGGTTGTGGCCACTTATACGCTGCGCAATTGTCGTAACATCCGCTATTTCCTGGCCAAGGCCAAAAAGGTGTTTCCGTTTAAAATTAACGTGATTTCCGGGCAGGAAGAAGCGCGGCTTATCTATCAGGGCGTGGCAAATCATATTCACAGCGACGACAACCGCCTGGTGATCGACATTGGCGGTGGCAGCACTGAACTGATCATTGGTAAACACCTGGACCACAAGTTACTGACCAGCCGCAATATTGGCTGTGTTACCCTCAGTAACAGTCACTTTAAAGACCTGAAAGTCACCGCCAAGCGTTTTGCCAAGGCCGAAATTAAGGCCGAGCAAAACATCGAAGCCATCTCCGCCAGCTATCGTAAGGCAGGCTGGCAAACCTGTATCGGCACATCGGGCACCATCAAAACCTTATGTGCCATTGCCCAGGAGCTATTTAATCAGGATACCTTAACGCTTGCAGTGCTGGAGCAAATAAGACAACGCCTGATTGACGCCGACTCACTCGATGCGCTCAACCTCAAAGCGCTGCCCGAAGAGCGGTATGCCAGTATTGCGGGCGGCCTGGCCATTCTGATCGGGGTATTCAGACAGCTGAATATCGACGAGCTGAGTTATTGCGACAATTCATTGCGCGAGGGCCTGCTGCAGGAAATGGCGCAGAATGACGAGTTTGATATCCGTGCCCGCACCATCAGTGCGGTGGGCGATCACTATGCCGTTGATAAACAGCATGCTGAGCATATCTGTAATACGCTAGATCAGATGTATGACATGGTCCGCGAGCACTGGGCCCTGAGTGAAGTGGACCTGCAGATGCTACGCTGGGCCGCGCGATTACACGAAGTGGGACTGGCCATTAACTCCTCCGGGATCCATAAGCACAGTGCCTACATAGTGTTGAATGCCCAGTTGCCAGGGTTTACCCAGGAGCAGCAACAACTGCTGGGCACCTTGATCCGCTTTCATCGCAAAAAAATCAAACGTGCAGAACTGTCGGCTTTAGTCGAAGCCGATCTGACACACTTTGCCCGCCTGCTGACCTTGTTGCGCCTGGCGATTCTGGTGCATCAGAAACGACAAATCGATCAGGTAGCTAAATTCACGATAGAAGCGCTGGATAACAGCCTGCTGCTAACGTTTGAGCCCGACTGGCTGGCACAGCACTCCTTGTTTGTAGCCGACCTGCAACAAGAACAGGCATACTGGAAAACCCTGAACATGACGCTGATGTTCCCGGCAATGAATTAATACCCATTTCACTTAACACTTGTTCGACTTGCAGAGGATAAATATGACGCTAACGGTGTTAAAAACTTCTCCGCTGGAACATGTAAGTACACAGGCCCGTAAACGGGCCTAGGCAACTTCTTCTTTTACCACGGCGTAAATTTCATCGGCATAGACCCGGCTGTCCAGTGCCAGTGAGAACAGCAGCTCAATGCTGGATGCCGGACGAATGGCGTTGAGGATAAGTTCCGCTTCCGCAATATTATTGCGCTCAACTTCTATCGCCAGGCGCAAGGCCCCGCCTATCAGCCCTTTATAGCTTAACAGCGCGCTGCTGAGGTCCGGGTCGAGTGAAAACTCATCGACAATAACGGATAGTTCTACATCCAGTACAGCATCCAGAACCGACATCAGGCCAATCAGATAACCCTGCTGCGCCATTTCATCGCCACCGGGAAGCAGAAACTGTTCTAAAAACTTGGCCCGGGCCAGGCCGAGCTTGGTCAGCTCGCTGGGTTTGTCTGCGCCCAGTTCACTTAACGCCAGTACTTTAACAAACTGGCGGATCGCATCTTCGCCAAGATACACGACTGCCTGAGCGATGGAGCGGATCTCGATTTTGTCTTCACCTGCCTTGGCATTGGCGAGTTTAAGCACCCGCGCCGTCAGGCTCAGATCTTTGGCGATCCTTTGCTGAATTTCTTTAAAACACAAAGACTGCTTTGCGGTGCAACGCAGTAAGTCCAGTACCACCAGTTTCGAAGGCTCGACATTGCCGTGGTTAAGCATTTCCGGCACCGCAAAGAAAAAGCCCTGGAAGTAATCCGCCCCGGCACTTTTGATAAAGCTATAGTGCTCCATGGTTTCAATCCGTTCCACGATGACTTTGGTTTCGGGGAAGCGGCGTTTGAGCTTTTTCAGCATCATGGTGGTTTTAATAACAGGGTCGAGCACTTCTATTTTGATGTAGTCCATCAGTGGCAGCAGCACTTCCCAGCGCTCATCGCCGTCGTAATCATCCAATGCAAAGCGATAACCCAGTTTTTTTAACTTAGTGACTGTGTTAACCAGCTCTGGCAGGTTCGTTGAACGCTCAACAATTTCGATCACCAGCCCCTGAGGCCGGAGTAATTTAGGAAGCTCCTGCAGTAAAGTTTCATCTGACAGATTAATAAAGGCAGGTGCCCCCGCCGCAAGCCGTTCTACGCCGATAAAGAGTAGAGAATTAAAAAACAGCCTGCCCGTTGCCTGGCCGTCGCTGACCCCAATAGGAAAGGCGTTATTGTGTGAGTCCCGATACAACAATTCATAGGCAGCCACGCTCTGTTCACGATTGAATATGGCCTGACGCGCTATATATTGCACCGCGTCTTTTTTTGACTTGGCAATATGACCGCTCATTAACATCCTTAACTCTTGTACTCTAAAGGCTTCCGTTGTCCCAGCATATGAAAACTCACGCCCTTGAGCAATCTATTTCCTCACCCAAAGGTGACAACATAGTGCGCACAAGGAGATTGCCGGAACAGCCACTCTTTTACTAATATAGGTCTTATGAGTTTTACACTTATTTCGCCTTTTTGCATCCTGCTTTTTATCACTTCGTGGCTTTTACTTAGCCAGGATGCTGTCGCATCGGCGCTTAAGCAGAGCAAACATACATCAGACAGCCGCCATGCGCTGACCCTAAAATACAGCATCAGCGGTTCAGGCACTTTCTATCCCTACTTCACTAACGACCCCCAGCATCCGGGGATACTGCCCGATCTCGTGGCAAAAATTTTGGCACAAGCGGCATTACAGGGCGAAAATATTGTGCTGCCAGCAAAGCGCACTAACCGCTATCTGGCCTCAGGAAAAATTGATTTCGACCTTATCAGTCCAGCCTGGCTTAAGGCGGCGCAGCGCAGTGATCCGCGCTTTGTTTTTTCAGAGGCTATCCTGCAAATCCGCGAGTATGTGATCACTCGCACACCCACCGAGCCACCTCTCAGTGATTTGTCGGATCTGACTGTGGGGACGGTCAGGGGCTATTATTACCATGACGATGACAACTTTACTCGCGTTGACTTTGAATCGGAGCGCGCCTTGTTACAGGCGCTGAATAAAGGCCGGGTGGATAGGATAATCATTGGCGATCTGCCCGCCCGGTACTGGTCTGAACAAGATAATGTGACGCTGCACTTTAACCAGCAGCACTCACACGGCACTTTGCACATTCGCCTGCGTGCCGAACATGCTCACCTGCTGCCTGAGCTCAACCAGGCTATCGAGGCGCTGCGTGGATCGGGGCAAATCGCACAAGTAGAAGCCTATTATCTGGCGCACTCATTCGGTCAGTAGACACCAACCGAGTAACATACGTTACTCTGCGACCAGCTGCTCACTGCGGAAAAAGCCCGTCTCTGACGACAGCTGCTGCACCAGCTCAGGGAGCACTTCGTCCATCGTGGCCTTAAGCGTCCAGGGTGGATTTATCACTATCATGCCAGATGCGGTCATACCGCGTTCTTCGGTGTCGGCTTCGGTTGCCAGTTCGAATAACTGAATATTGCGCACACCCGACTCTAGCAAAGTCTGCTCCATCTGATCGATCCGTGCTCTGTCCACGACCGGATACCAGATCATATAAGTGCCCGATGCAAACCGTTTACATGCCTTGATAATTGAGCGTACCGCAACGTCGTAATCAGATTTGATTTCGTACGGTGGGTCCATCAGCACACAGGCACGTCGGGATTGAGGAGGCACCAGGCCCATCAAACCTTTAAAGCCGTCTTCTCCTTTGACGCGCAAAGAGCGCTTATGCGCGGTGTTTTTTTCCAGCAGCTTAAGGTCCTGCGGGTGAAGCTCAAAGAACCAGCCCTTGTCCTGCTTACGCAAAAACTGCTCAGCCACTTTTGGCGAGCCCGGATAATAGGCCAGTGCGTCACGGTTCAAGGATTTAACCAGCTCAACATAGTCGCGGATAGCGGCTACCTCACCAGTATACGACCACAGTTTTGCAATCCCCTGCAGATACTCCTGGGTTTTTTGCGCATCTTTGGCCGCCAGTTCAAACAGTCCGGCGCCGGAGTGAGTATCAATATAATCAAAGGGCTTGTCTTTGCGTGTCATGTATTCCAGCACTTGTGCCAGCACCAGATGTTTAATGACATCGGCAGGGTTACCTGCATGAAATGAATGTCGATAACTGAGCATTATCCGTTCCTAGTTTAGGTGGGCTTTGTCCATTACACAGGCGCCTAAAGGGGCATTTTTGCCTTTGTGGCTGAACCATAAATGAACAAAATCGTTAGTATTTGTCATTATCGCTCAAAACGAGACAAAAATCAGCATAACCTGCCCTAATCACTAGCTTTGCAGCGCACTTTGCTTTACATTTGCATGACATAATCACAGTGATAATGAGCGCATTTAATATGAAAGAAATTCTCCCTCAACTCGAGCAACTGATTGATCAACTTATTGCACAAAACAATACACTGACCGAGCAGGTAAACACCCTCAAAGAACAAAATAGCAAACTCATTGACGAAAATGAGACATTGCAGCTGGAAGTGCTGGAAAGTGAAGAAAAGCAAAAAGAAACCAGCTCAACGCTGAGCGGACTGCTGGAAAAACTACAGAGCGCTAGTCAGGCAGGCTAATGTCAGAATCGCCCGAACAGGTAACCGTCACCCTGCTGGGAAAAAGCCACCAGTTTTCCTGCACGCCAGGACAACAACAAGCGCTGATTGACGCCGTCGACCTGCTCAATGGTCGGGTCGACGAAATGCGTCAACGCGACACCGTGCGCAGCGATCACAGTGCCCTGTTACTCGCTGCTTTGCACCTGTGTCATGAGTTGCTGGCACTGCAAAGTGACACCCAACACGCTCAGCACACCTTGCAGCAACTCACCCAACGTATCAGTACACAAATAGAGAGCAAATAGGTGTTGCGCCTGCTCTCTGTTTTCATGTTATTGCTGGCACTGACGCCGCCAGCCCTGGCCACCAGTTGGCATACCGTTTCACCCCAGATAACTCTCATTTCTCCCGCGCCAAAAGCCCGCAATATTTTGCCAAATATGGCCCTTATTCAGGGCAGTCGCTGTAGTGCCTTGATTGACAGCCACGGCGATTTTGTGGCACTGGAGCAAGTGATCAACCAACTCAAAGCGCGCCTTAAGACGCCGCTGTGCCACCTTATTGCGACCTCCAGCTCGGCCCACCAGCTAACCGGACTGGCGCTGCTAAAACAGGCTTTTCCAGATGCCAAGCTACACCTGCCCACAGCGCCACAGCTGAATGAGCAAGCGATGCGTGCGGCACTCGACAACCAGCTTAGTAATTTTGCGAAAAGCATTGAGCTCAGTGAGCAAAGGCTGAGCAAGCTTCCCGGCGAGCAGCAAGGTCCCTGGCAAACCCGTGTCACACTGGCCAAGCAACGCCTGGCGCGCTGGCAAACGCTGCACAGTGTTGCACTGAACAAGCAAACTAAGCCTGCAACACAGCTTGAACTGGGTGGGTTATCCCTCCAGCTCATCCAGTTTCGGGGTCAAAGCGGATATGACTTGAGTGCATTCAGCGTACAGCACGGTGCCTTATTTGCAGGGCACAGCGCTGACTTACTGCCCTACGTGCGCCATACAACCTGGCAGCACAGCTTACAGTTGCTCCAGGACACACCCGCACTCGATTGGGTAATGCCCGCTTTTGGTAAACCGTATAAAGCCGCACAACTGGCCCTGCCAATCACCTTTATGACACGGGTTCAAGAGCAATTGAAAACAGCCGAACCGCTGATGCCGCGCAGTATTATCGCGCTGTATCAGGGTCAGTCATATACCCACAGGCAGTTGACCCAGCATTTTGTTCAGGCCATCAAAGTCCTCAGCCACAAGAAGACTTTGAATAAATAATCGTCAGCCAGTATAGTGAAACTTATGAGAGTTTCAGGCCCGTTTTTTATGTCTTGGTGGCGCGTATATAGTCCGTTACGCTTCGGTGTCATCCTGTTATGCTCGGTAGTTCTGAGCGCATGCATCAGCTCTACCTCACGGCATGCAAGTCCCGTTGAGATCACCGCAGCGCTGAACCTGCCAGTGACGCAAGCTCCCGCTGCGATGCCAGCGCAACCAGAGGCTACAGCCCAGTTGCCGGCAATCACTGAACAACCACAGCAGCATCAGGAGCTGTGGCAATACATTGCGGCGAACCTGAGCTTTGATATTACGCCCAATGCGCGGCTGCAAAAGCGCGTCGCCTGGTATCTGTCGCAACCCAATTATCTGACCAGTGTGAATGAACGAGCGGCCCCTTACCTCTACCACATAGTCAAAAAAGTAGAACAGCGTAAACTGCCCATGGAGCTGGTTTTACTGCCCTTTGTGGAAAGTGACTTTCGCCCTACCGCCCGCTCTTCCCAGGGCGCGGTGGGGGTTTGGCAACTGGTCGATGCCACCGCTTATCACTTCGGACTACAAAGCAACGACTGGTATGACGGTCGCCAGGATGTGCTGGGGGCAACCGATGCCGCACTCGATTATTTGCAATACCTGAGACAGAGATTTAATGGCAACTGGCTGCACGCACTGGCAGCCTATAACAGCGGCGAAGGGCGGGTCAAAGCAGCCATCCGCTACAATCAAAAACACGGCCGCAGTAGCCACTTCTGGCACCTGAAGCTGCCCAAAGAAACCGCCGACTATGTGCCAAAACTGCTGGCACTGAGCTACCTGTTGCAGCATCCCGGGACCGGTCTGAAACGCCCAAGCCTGGCAAACGAAGCTCAAACGACGGTACTGGATGTGGGACAGCCGTTTAATTTTGGCATTCTGGCCGCACTGCTTGGCATCGATAAACAGCAGCTCCACCAGCTCAATCCTGGTTACCTGCGCCATCAAAGCCCAACCAATGGACCGTTCAGGGTCTTGTTGCCGATGGACCAGCAACAATTGTTTGCCACCGACTTCTACCGCCGCCAGTTTAGTACCCACTATCAGGTTAAGCTCAATGACACCTTGTATGGCATTGCCAGACGACATAACACCAGTGTGGCAAAGTTAAAGCAGCTTAATAATAAAACCCAAGATTTGATCCGGGTTGGCGAGACTTTGCTGATCCACAGGGCACATGCCAAAAACGATCTCACCGTCGATTATGAGATAAGCCCCTATTTGCAACAACAGCGCCCGGCTAAAGTGGCCACCTATGAAAAACATCACATGATCCAGGATGGTGATTCTCTGTGGGCAGTCAGTCGTCAATATCAGGTGCCGATGAAAGATCTGCTCGACTGGAATCAGCTCAACACACAAAGCCTGCTTTCTCCGGGCGATACCCTGATCCTGCATTTGCCGGTTGAAGAAGCTTCGACACCGCAACCAAAGGCCCCAGCAGGGGCTGGCAAAGATTACCTGGATGCGTTAAAAACACTGGTCAAGCCGAAAAGCGATCCGTAGAATGCCTGTCACTACAACACTACGAAAATGAAGAGATTACTATGCAGATCGCAAAAAATACTGTGGTTGAGTTCCACTACACTCTGAGCGAAGCCGGTGAGCAGCTGGAAACCAGCACCAATCAAGACGCACTGGTTTACCTGCACGGCGCCGAAGGCATGTTGCCAGGCCTGGAAGCCGGGTTAGAGGGCAAAGTGGCAGGCGATAAAGTAACCCTGACGCTGGAACCAAAGGATGCCTACGGCGAATATCAGGAAGGCCTGACTCAGCGCATCCCCATTAAACACCTGCAAGGTCTGGGCAATAACAAAGTATGGAAACCAGGTATGACCGCCATCGTTGAGTCTAACCAGGGCCGTCATCAGGTGCAGATCATCAAGGTTGGCCGCTTCAATGCCGATTGCGATCTTAACCACCCATTTGCCGGTAAAACACTGACCTTCGACGTCGAGATCCTGTCTGTACGTGAAGCCACGGCGGAAGAAGTATCACATGGCCACGTTCATGCTGAAGGCGGTTGCGGTCACAACCATTAAGGAATACACATGCAAAAAGTTGCCATTGTAACCGGTGGCAGCGTCGGCATTGGTAAAGCCATTGCCGAGCGTCTGCTCACTCAGGGGTATCAGGTTTTCAACCTGGACATTCAAAACGCACCGCACGGTGAATATCGTCACTGTGACGTCAGCGACGTCGATGCCGTGCGCCGCACCATCGCAGACATACTTGCCACCACAGGACGTATTGATGCATTGGTGTCCAATGCCGGAAAGCACCTCAGCGCCACCATAGAGGACACAGATGAAAGCACCCTGGATCAGCTTTTTGCCTTAAACGTCAAAGGCGCATACAGCGCCATTCAGGCGGTACTGCCAGCGATGAAAGCACAGCGCAATGGCAGTATTGTCTTGATCTCATCTGATCAAGCACTGGTTGGTAAACCCAACTCCTTTGCCTACAACCTGACTAAAGCCGCGCTGGCTTCAATGGCTAAAACCACCGCTCTGGATTATGCCAGTTATAATATTCGCGCCAATGCCGTGTGTCCGGGCACCATTGAAACCCCTTTGTTTCATCAGGCCATTGATCGTTACTGCAAAAAAAGCGGTGCCGATAAACAAGCAATCGTCGCAGAAGAAGCAGCGCTTCAGCCACTGGGCCGACTTGGTCAGGCAGATGAAGTGGCAGCCCTGGTGGCCTTTTTACTCAGTGACGATGCCAGCTTTATTACCGGCAGTTTGCAAACCATAGACGGCGGATATACGGCACGATGAGCAAGATAATTGACCCGCATCTTCACTTTTTTTCACTCCAGCAGGGTCAATATCACTGGCTGAAACACACCCCGCCTGCCTGGCAGAACCTCGACCTGATCCGTCAGGATCACCTGCCCGAGGCACTCTCTGACTTGCGTGACTTTACCCTTGAGGGCTGTGTGCATATTGAGGCGGGCTTTGACAATGATCAGCCTCGTCGCGAGCTCGACTGGCTGGCAGAGATATTGCCTGTCCCGCGTTACAAAGCGGTAGGCTATGCCCAAATTGATGCGCCAAATGCGCAGTTCCGCGCTCAGCTGGACGCACTGCACCACCCCAGCTTGATTGCTGTTCGTGATATCACGGAAGGCCACGATGCCGCTCGCCTGCAAAGCCCTCAGGTGGCCGATAACCTGGCTTACCTCAGCGAGTGTGGACTGCATTTTGAAGCCCAGTTTGAGCTGTCTCAGCACACCGTCGTGCAGCACCTGTGTGATATCGCACGCCAGCTGCCGCAGTTACGCATTATGCTCAATCACAGCGGTCTGGTTGGCCAGCACGATAACTGGCAAGACAATGCAGCCAGACTGGCAGCACTGCCACACTGTGCTATCAAATTCTCCGGACATGAATTGCTGGACCACCCACTGCCTTTGCAAGCGCAGCTGCATAGCCTGCTGAACTTGTTTGGCCGGGAGCGGGTGATGTTTGCCTCCAATCACCCGGTGTGTCTTATTCAGCACAGCTATGAAGCGATTTGGCACAAGTATCTTAATTTGTGTGAGGATGATGCGCCATTGTGGCATCAGCTCAGTTATGCCAACGCCAAAAGCTGGTATGGGTTTAGTTAGCGGATCTGCACTAAATCGTATGCCGCCAGGCTGGGCACTATGCTTTGCAGCCGGGTTTCGGTTTTATCCAGCGCATTCAGGCACTCACAGTATTCATCAGCTTTTTCTTCAAGTTGATAAGCTTTCTTTTTCAGTGACTTATCAATTTCACGTGAGATGATCTCCATACGCTGGCCCATGTCACTAAAGCGGTCTTCTATATTGCCCTCACGTGCTTTAAATGCATCCCCCACCGACACCAAAATTGCGCCCAGAGAGCCGTGCACAGCAGAGTGGATCCGCTCACTGATCTCCTTGGTAAAAAAGTCGTCGATTTTTGACAGTGACTGAGGGGCGATAAAATAGAAGTCTTCGCCGCGCTTGAACTTGTCCATCAAGGCCCGCTCAACGTATTGTAACTGAGTTTTCAGCACCTCAGGGTCGTTGTCTGACATCCCCTCAACCACCTGCTCTATGGCACTCAGGCCCAGATTTACGCCGTCGGTTGCCAGGTTCACCAGTTCAGGCACGGTATCACGGATCCCCAATGCATACTCATTGAGCAACTGGGTGTCCTGATCGCTCAGCTGGATCCACTTACCTTTGATCAGCAGTTGGTTATCATTGTTAATCTGAACCCGGGTCTGGTTCTTATCGACAATCCGGATCACCGAGTCTGTGATGATCAGGCCATGGCCCAATTCAACATCACATTTTCCGGCGGCCTGCAGCGGGATTGCCATCAGCCACAATACAGGCAGTAAAAGGAATTGTATTATGCGTACACGGAACACGTGCTACCTCCACCTTAAGATAATGTGAGCGTAGCAAATTTAGCAAGGCCA
The DNA here is from genome assembly GCF_000967655.1 of Pseudoalteromonas rubra. Lineage (GTDB taxonomy): Bacteria > Pseudomonadota > Gammaproteobacteria > Enterobacterales > Alteromonadaceae > Pseudoalteromonas > Pseudoalteromonas rubra_A. Next base: position 172,338 of record NZ_JXYA01000027.1, on the reverse strand, counting down.
ACCCACCGCTTTGCGGCGGGACTGGCCAATTTTTGCGCCTAACAGCAGTAAACGCGGTCAGTCTTAACGTCTGCGTTATTCACAGAAGGTATAACGCGCCAGCCTGACATAGGCCTGGGCGCTTTTGTTAAACACATTACTGACTTTGCCATCACCAAAAGACAGTAGCCAGGCATTCGATGGCGTTCCTTCTACCGTAGTGCTGGACCAGTAGTTTTTTTCCAGAGTGGCAAGAAATACAGTCTCGTTGATTGATGGCTTGACACAGCGGTGCTCAACGATGCTGGCCAGCTCTTTAACATTAGGCAAATGCCAGTCACTGTAACCGGCAAACTCCTGGGCATTAGCGGTTTGCAGGGCTTGTTGCCAGCTCAGCTCTTGCGCGACATTATCGCAGCTACCATTGTCACTGTTATACACCTGACCAAACGTACAGCGTTGCCACATCAGGTTAGTTTGCTTATCACAGACAGTGCCATCTTCATTCACCACAAACTGCTCAGCCGGCGTTGTATCCGGCACCAACGTTTGCGACGCACAAATTTGCGATGCATGGCTTAGCGTGCTGATACTCACAGCACCCAACGCGACAAATAGGGTCAATTTGTTCATTGGTCATCCTCCCCGTAACGACGGACTAACCGCACATAGGCCGTCTGCGACTTATTGCGTGTGACATCGTTGCCCGTTTTCATATCTATCACCAGCGCTCTGACCAGGTTGTCGTCTTTGCCGTCGGTTCCATCCACACTGGTTTGCGTGGTCCAGTAATATTGATGCCCCAGCAAGGCCTCAGCCGGAACATTGGGGAAATAGTTAGGGTCGAGTAAATAATCGCCACTGCTGTTATGATCCAGCAGGTTAGCCAGCTCCATATAGGTCGGTAAGCGCCAGTTATTGCCGCCGCAGAAACTGGCCGCATTGACGGTATCGATTAATGCTTGTACACCACAATAGTTATCCTGCGGGCAGGTCGTGTTAGGCGCACCGGGGTTCACATTCGCACCATCGTTGAGATACCAGGTGTAATGGTTTTGTGCATTGCGTGTACTGGTGTTCGGCAAAGTGCCCGCGGTTACTTCTTTGACTTCCCAGATCAGGCCAGTCACGTTATCCAGTACACAGCTGAAGTCCGTTGAATCTGACGTCAGCGGCTCAAATTCCTCACTGAACTTGGTAAAGTCAAAGGCCTGATTGCCCTGACCACTTTTAGGTAAAAACTGTACAACCGCATCCCGTCCCAGCTCGGCATCCTGTCCGGGAAAGTCGCTATTGCCGCAACTGATTTCAGAGGTGTTGTTATAGCACTTAGTGGTGCCGGTATCATTTAGTTTGCCAAGTGGTTTGGGCAAGATTTCGACATTCACCGTGTCTGAACCATTGCGCTGTGCGCTGTCAGTCACAGTGACTTTAAAGTCTATCGAGGTGGCCTGGTTACCACTTTTTAGCGGTGCCATAAAAGAGGTTTTACAGGCCCGTTCATCCGCCAGCGTCACGGCACTGCCGTTACTCACCTGCTCCCATAAACAGCCAAACTGACCATCAACGGTAACGCTTTGCGTGGCGTCAAGCGTCACAGAGTCCAGTTCCTGAACCTGCTGATCACTGCCTGCATTGGCCAGCACCAGTTGATCATTGGCAACTAACGCGAGCTGTTTTGTTGACGTTGCGCTGGCACCTTCATCATCCGTGACAGTCAGCTGCCATGTCACGGTATCCGCCTCAGCCAGTAAGGGATGAACAAAGCTCAAGGTAACCTGATCAGTGCGCTCAGCGCTCACCGTGGCAGGCCCTTCGAGCTTTTCCCACTGGTAAGCAACGATGCTGCCATTTTCATCGTTATCCGCAGATTCTGCCGCAGAGAGGGTGATGGTATCGGCATATTTTGCTGCCCCTTCTTCAGGGGCAGTTTGCGAAATTTTGGCGCTGGGCAGCAGGTTGACAGAAATCACATTCACCACCAACGTATCGCTGGCAGACGAACCATCTGGCGCAGTATAGCTAACCTTCAGTTCAATCTTGCTGTTACCCTTTACATCCGGTGCCTCGACCACCACTTCCTCGCCTTCCTGTGGAAAACCTTCAAGCTCAGGTCCAGATACCATTTGCCAGCTAAAAACGCCACCGGATGGCGAGCCCAATGGTTTGAGCGTAAATTCGGTCTTTTCATTGACACTAATGTCCGGGCCGGCATTAACACTAACACTGATATTCGGGCTTTCATCACCGTCAGAGCCACCCCCGCAAGCACTTAAAACACTCGCAAGGCCCAGAGCCAGTACTGATTTCTTCAGCATGGTAACTCCCAAAAAGTTACTTATCCGTTGTACAGTCACACAGAGACCGCCAACAAACTAGTTGTGACTATGCCAGGGGATTGAGCACAGCAGGCAAGAATATACCTTGCCCGGCGTGCGAGTAGTGGATGGTGAATAGCCTAGAGGTAACTGTCCTGATGGATCCGAACAAATAGCTTTGTGCCTATTTTGCTGTAATCTACCTTATACTCGCGTCCATCGAGCGCCTGGATAAACAGCAGCCTCTTTACTTCACCAAACACATCCACGCTGGCCACGTGAACTACCTCTAAGTAACGCTCTTTTGCCTCGCGACGATTTTTTGGCAGTTCTTCTTTGAACGGTACCAATCCCGTAGGAGTCACCTTAATTTTTGGGTGATTCTCTCCATTCACGATCACTAAATCGAGCTTTTTCTCTTTGTGGATAAGGGTATTTCGACCACTTTTAATAAAAGCTTTATCAAAGCTCATGTATTTATCCTGTTACTTCATTGCTGAGGTAGCCAACTCGCTATGCAAGTTTTTGACCACCTCTTCGGGTGTTAACTTCCAACGATTCATGACAGTGGCAAATTGCCAGATATCCCTGTCCAGTACATTGGCAGGCAACATAAGGTCGTAGCCTGTCAGCGTTTTAAAGTTCTGCATCCGATTTGCGAACATCGCCATTAATCCAGAATAAGGCTGGCCATTCGGTGAGGTGTAGCTCGCCTCTTCAATCAACCATTCTGATGGGCAATTGCCATTACTGCAATGTATTTTAACAGCTTGTAAAAAAATATTCCGCTGTTCTATCAGTAATTTTCCAGCCAGTCTTGGGGTCAGACGGGATAAAAATACATCAATATCCTTTAGTTTAATACCTACGACATTTAACTCAAGCGTTTCAACTCCTTGAGTGACACTTGGCACCCCACTGGAGTGAAAATTATCATGCTCAAGTAAGAATTCTCCAAACTTGTGATTGTAGACCAGCCGCTGCGGACTCATTTCAATACTATAATAAGGTTGCTGGCTTTTCAGAAAGCCCAGCATAATCGCAACAATCGCGGCACTCGCCAGAGCAATTTCAAGTAACGAAATGGGCGTCGCCCGTAAGGTGACAAACACCATGATAACAATGAGCGCTATTGCACCAACCAGCATAAACTCAATGCTGTGGCGATTGGCTGACGCACGCAGTCTGACCGGTTCAACCATAACTATAAAACCACAAATAAAAACCGTACATAATGATCCCCCAGAACACCATTTTACGTATTTTCTGACATCTTTTGCATGGCTTAGATTTTTTCATAATGCCTTAATTTTTGGGTACAAATTTCCACATAGAGGCTCCCTTTTGGGTCGCTTTTCGTTTAATGCACAAATATACAGGACGTTCGACGATTTGCTCTATTTGGAATTTTTGTACACTAAAGCCCCGCAGTCAACGAGAATCAATTATGCGCGCCAGTCAATCGGGTAAAGCCCTCTTTCCTTTTATAATTTTAGTGCTTATTGCTCTATGCGGCTATCTCTATTTGCCTGCCAGCAAGGGTAACAGCAAACCGTTCTCCGGCGCGCCGACTCAGGTCGCGGCGGTCACCATAAAAGAGCAAAGCCGGGCTATCACCATCAATGCAATAGGCTCTGCCCGTGCCAATCATGCCCTGAATATCACCAGTGCGCAAAGTGACTATATCAGCGCCTTGTACTTTGACGATGGAGACAGAGTCAAACGTGGCGACAAACTCGCCCAGCTGCAGGATCTTAAAGAGCAGCTGGCCGTACAAGAGCTAGAGGTCAACCTGAAAGAACAACAACGTCAGCTTAAACGTCTGACAGAGCTGGCCAGAACCCAGTCGGCTGCGCGCTCTCAGCTGGACAGCCAGCATGCCATTGTTGATGCGCTGGAGATCCAATTACAAACGGCACGCACTAAGCTGGCCGAAATGGCCATTTATGCCCCGTTTGATGGCGTACTGGGCCAGCGAATGGTGTCTGTCGGTAGCTTCGTCAACAATAACAGTATACTGGCCACGCTGGATGATATCAGCATCATCAAGGTAGACTTTCAGGTCCCTGAAAAGTACCTGGCACAGCTGCAACTCGACATGCGTGCCTCCGTCTCCAGCGATGCATACCCGGGCGAAGCCTTTGAAGGCATCATTACCCATATTGACCCGCGTATTGATGACGCGACCCGCAGCATTCGCGTCACGGCCAGCTTTGACAACCCGCAAGATTTGCTCAGGCCCGGTATGCTGCTCCATGTGTCGCTCTTTTTGGGTGAGCTGAATGCGCTGATGGTGCCGGAGAAAAGCCTGATCCCCAGACAGGACAAGCACTTCATCTACACCATTAACGAGGGTAAGGCAAAGCAACAACAAGTGAGCGTGCTGTCTCGCTTCCAGGGCTGGGTTGCCATCGATGGTCTGTCTGCGGGTCAGCAAGTGATCACCGAAGGCACCACCAAAATTCGTAACGGCAGTGCCGTCGTGGTTAAGGGGTAGAGCGTGCGGATCACAGATACAGCCGTAAAACGGCCCGTTTTTGCTATCGTTATCAACCTGCTGCTGCTGACCTTTGGCCTGGTGGCCTTTACCATGTTGCCGCTGCGCGAATATCCCGATATCGAAACCCCCATCGTCAGTGTCAGCACCGATTATACCGGCGCCTCTGCTGAGGTCGTTGAAACCAAGATCACCCAGGTGCTGGAAAATCGCATTTCCGGGATCGAAGGGATCAAGAGCATTACCTCATCCAGTCGCAACGGTCGCTCTAATATCACCATAGAGTTCAACATTGACCGCAATATTGATGCCGCCGCCAATGATGTGCGAGAGCGCGTATCCAGGGCGCTGGACCGATTACCTGAGCAGGTTCGCCCGCCTGAAGTGTCTAAGTCAAACAGCGACGAAAGCCCCATCGCCTGGTTCGTGCTGAACAGTGAAACTATGGATACCCTGCAATTATCCGATTATGCTCAGCGCTTTATCGTCGACAGACTGGCGGTGGTGGATGGCGTGTCAAACGTGCGCATCGGTGGCGAGCGTAAATACGCCATGAAGATCTGGCTGGACCGCCGTGCCATGGCGGCCCGGGACATTACTGCCAGCGACATTGAACGCGTGCTGCGTAACGAAAACGTCGAGCTGCCGGCCGGTGAAATTGAATCGCTGGACCGCGACTTTGCCGTGCGCATTGCACGCAGTTATAAAACCCAGCAAGACTTTAATAACCTGGTGATCAAACGTGGTGCTCAGGGCTATCTGGTTCGACTGGGTGAGGTGGCCGATGTACGCCTGGAAGCGGCCGATGTCGAAAGTACCTTCCGCGGTAATGGCAAAAACATGATAGGCCTGGGCATTGTCAAACAAGCCAAGGCCAACACCCTGGATGTGGTTGACAACGCCCGCAAAGAGCTGGAAAAAATCAAGCGCAACCTGCCTGAAGGCACCACCATTCAGGACAGCTATGACTCGTCGGTGTTTATTCGCGAGTCAATCGTAGAAGTATATCGCACCCTGGGCATCGCCATGGGCCTGGTGGTACTGGTGATTTTCATCTTCCTTGGCAATATCCGCGCTACGCTGATCCCGGCGATCACCGTGCCGATTGCACTGATCGCCACCTTTACCTTTTTATTCGCCATGGGGTATTCCATTAACCTGCTGACCCTGCTGGCACTGGTGCTTGCCATCGGCCTGGTGGTGGATGATGCCATTGTGATGCTGGAAAACATCCATCGCCGCATCGAGCTCGGGGAGCCGCGACTGCTGGCCGCCTACCGGGGCGCGCGCGAAGTCGGCTTTGCCATTGTCGCCACCACCTTAGTGCTGGTCGCGGTTTTTGTGCCTCTGGTCTTTATGGAAGGTCGTATTGGTGCCTTGTTTACTGAGTTCGCACTGGCCGTCAGTGCTGCCGTTATCTTCTCCAGTGTCACGGCGCTGACTCTGTCACCGGCCTTGTGCTCCAAAGTGCTCAAAGCCAGCAATAAAGAAAGTAAATTCTCGCAGTGGATGGACCGACAATTTGGCCGCCTCGAAGCTGGCTATCGTAATGTCATCAGCGATAACATCAATCGCCGTTATAGCCTGACACTAACTTTGGCACTGGCCGGCTTCGCCAGCTTTGCACTGTTCCAGCAGATCCCCTCAGAGCTGACGCCCAAAGAAGACCGGGGCACCTTCTTCATAATGATGAATGGTCCGGAGGGTGCCAGCTACGAGAACAACGCCGCAAATATGGCCGAGATTGAGCAACGCTTGCTGCCCTATGTGGAAAATGAAGAACTGAGCCGGGTGCTGGTACGCGTACCGGGCTGGGGCGGTCGTGGCGGCGTCGCCATCGTCGGCATGCCAGACTGGGATGAACGCAAACGCTCAACCTGGGAAGTCATGGGTGAGATCAGTGGTAAAATGCGTGAAGTGACCGACGTGCGCGCCTTTGCCATCATGCGCCGCGGGATCGGCGGAGGTGGCCAGTCTCGCCCCATCGAATTCGTGCTACAGGGCAATGATTACGACGAACTGGTCGACTGGCGGGATCGCATTCTGAAGCGTGCCCGCACCAATCAGGGACTGGTCAGACTCGATCATGATTACAAAGAAACCTTCCCGCAATTTTTGATCAGCATAGATAAACTCAAGGCCGCCGATCTTGGTGTCTCGGTGAGTGACATTGGCCGCACCTTAGAAACCATGCTGGGTCAGCGCCGGGTCACCACCTTTATTGATCGCGGCGAAGAGTATGATGTGATCCTCAAAGGCACCAAGGCCGATTTCAGCGCACCAAACGATATCGCCGACATTTATGTCACCTCGCGCAGCGATCAACTGGTGCCGCTGGATAGCCTGATCACCATTCGCGAAGAAGCCACCGCATCGCGGTTGAATCGCTACAACCGGATGCGGGCAATCACCATCACAGCCAACCTGGCGCCCGGCTATACGCTGGAGCAGGCACTGAATTTCCTTAACCAGGTTGCCGCAGAGGAAAATGACATTGATGGTGCTATCGACTATAAGGGCGAGTCTCAGCTGTTTTACGAAGGCGCATCGGCCATGACCTATGTGTTTATTCTGGCCCTGACCGTGACGTTTTTGGTGCTGGCCGCCCAGTTTGAGAGTTTCGTACACCCGCTGGTGATTATGCTGACCGTACCGCTTGGGCTGGTTGGCGCCATGTTTGGCCTGTATGCCACCGACAGCTCGCTGAATATTTACAGCCAGATCGGGATTGTTATGTTGATTGGCCTCAGTGCCAAAAATGGTATTCTGATCGTTGAATTTGCTAACCAGCTCAGAGACAAGGGTGTGGCCTTTGAGCAGGCGATTATCGATGCGGCGGTACAGCGACTCAGGCCTATTATCATGACCTCACTGACCACGGTAATGAGTGCCATTCCACTGGTACTGGCCTCGGGTCCAGGCTCAGAGAGTCGCATGGTGATCGGGGTCGTGGTATTTGCCGGGGTAAGTGTCGCGACCATTTTGACGCTGTTTGTGATCCCCTGTGCCTACAGCATGCTCGCAAGACGCACGCAATCACCACAGGCCACCAGCGATAAGCTGCTTGAGCAGCACGATGCCCACCCGCAAACACAACAGGAACGGGAGATTTAATAATGGATCAGCAAATTGCCACCTTTGGTGGCGGCTGTTTTTGGTGTATTGATGCCGCTTTTCGCAGTGTCCGGGGCGTCACGCACGTGGCCTCTGGTTATGCCGGCGGTCACACCGACAACCCTACTTATAAACAGATCTGTACCGGTCAAAGCGGTCATGCCGAAGTGGTTCAGCTGACCTTTGATCCCCAGCAGATCGACTTTTCTGTACTGCTGGATATGTTTTTTGCGCTGCATGATCCTACCCAGCTGAATCGTCAGGGCAATGACATTGGCACGCAATACCGCAGCGTCGTGTTTTATCACTCAGAACAACAACGGGCGTTAACTCAGCAGTACATAGATACGTTAGCGCCCACACTGAGTGCGCCTGTTGTCACCGAAGTATCGGCTCATACGCATTTTTACCCTGCGGAGCAGTATCATCAGGACTATTATACCAATAACCCCAACCAGGGTTATTGCAGCGTGATGATAGCACCCAAGTTAGCGGCATTTTCTAAGAAGTTTGCCGACTATCTTGCCTAAGCTAAGCACGTAAGATCAAAAAAGGAGGCATTGCCTCCTTTTTTATTCCCCTTCTACTTAGAAGGTGATGCGGGTGCCCACATAGATCTGTCTGCCCGGCGGCTCATAAGGCAACAAAGTGCCGTCAGCCGTTTTACTGGCAACTGAGTTGAAATACGCTTTATCAGTCAGGTTTTCTACTCTCATTGTCAGTGCAATCGGTTCAAGCAACTGGTAATTAGCACTCAGATTAAATACTGTGTATGACGGCAGGTCAGTATCAAAGTAGCTGATCGACGGACGCTTATCACGGTATTGCATCGCCAGTCTCACATCCAGCTTGTCCCACTGCTTAGACAGAACATAGTTAAACGCTTTGCCAGGACGACGTGGTAAATCTTCACGTTTTTCCTGATCTCTGGCATCCATCAAGGTCAGGTTAACGGCATGTTCCAAACCCAATGCTGAGAATTGTGCGCTAAGCTCAATGCCTTTCATCTGTGCACGACCCACGTTAGCGGGAATATACTTACTGGTTTGCGCGTCAAACTCATTGCTGATCAGGTTGTCGATACGATTGTCAAAAATGGCCACATCATAGCGCACATTTTCGGTATCCACCGTCACGCCCACTTCGTTGTAAGTGCCCTCTTCCGGTTTGATTTCGCTGTTTGGTAAGTACCAGGGGCTGTCTTTTACAAACGCATTAGTCAGGCTCGGCGCACGAAATGCGGTGCCATGGTTAACCCGAAAGGTGACTATGTCGGAGGCTCTGAAACCTAAGTCTGTGGTATAGGTATTGGCACGGCCATGATGCTCGTAATCATCGCTGCGCACCACCGCATTGAGCAACCAACGCGCATGGTCATAAAAAGCCGCGGCAAACACAGCAGTGTTGTCACGTTCCGCAATGGAAAACTGCGCGCTCGATGAAGACAAGTCTTCATTTAAGCGGCTCACACCACCCATCAGTTGTAATGACGGCATGAGTTTGTAGCGGGCGCGATACTCGATCTCATCCCGCTTAGTGCTATAAATATCTTCTGGCGGCGGCGTACCACCGGCTGGCAACACAGACAAAAACTGGGTATTTTCTTCCTGTGCCAGACTGACAGACGCCTCCTGACTCAATAGATCCGATTGTTTCTGCCAGGCCAGCTTAGTGGTGTAATTGTCAAACTTGTATGCATCATTGCCAAAGGCTGAGTCATAGTCTGCCTCACCTTCACTGCGCTGTGCGTGCAGTGCAAGCTGACCATACTGCGCCAGGTCATAGCCCAGTTTCACACCCATATTGGTGTTGTCGTAAGCATCACGATCATGCTCTTTGCTGCGTGGCTGCGCAGGATCTTTGGCAGTCACATCATAGCCATCTGTTGTTTCATAACCAAAGTGATAGTTGACGGTCAGCTTATCCGCTTCAAACTGACCAGCCAGCTGCGCACCACCATAGTTGCGGCTGCCCGAGGTCAGTGCCAGCTGGTGGCCTTTTTGCTCACGGGTAATAATGTTGATCACCCCGGCCACCGCATCAGAGCCGTAAATGGCGGCACGCGCGCCCTTAAGCACTTCAATACGCTCAATGCTGTTGACCGGAATATTGGTGAACGAGACATCGCCCGAGTTGGCATCGCTGATCCGCACACCATCAACCAACACCAGGGTATATTTAGTCGCAGCCCCGCGCACAAACACGCTGGCTTTCTGGCCATAACCGCCACTGCGCACCACATCAATGCCGGCCAGGTTATTTAGCAAGGTTGGCACGTCACGCACATTCGCTCGCTCTATTTCAGCTCGCTCAACCACCGCAACTGAAGTCAGTGTATCGACACTGGCTTGCTCAAACTTGTTCGCCGTGATGGTAATATGTTCAATGTCTTGCGCAGACAGCACAGAGAAAGGTAACACAGCCAGCATAGCTGTGGTTAAAGCAGATTTTTTAAACATGAGATCCCCTGATCCACGCCCACCGCGTGAATTACAACTAATGAGTAGGCTTCAGGGCCGGTTTCCGGACTTACTTATTCCAACCAGACAGTTGCGATAAGCTCACCGTTGCGGGGGCAGCGCCGGACTAATGCCAGTTCCTGAGGCATGCACCAGCTTCCCGATTATTCAGATCTTACAGAGGCTCCGGGCTCCTGATCTGACACCCTGAAAAGTTGGCGCTATTGTCGGGGATCTGAGGGCAAAAAGCAATGGACGTCTAGCATGCCAAAGTCCATTGTTGACGTTCAGCATGCCAGATAAAAGAAGGGGTTAACCTCGCACAGTTTAATCGCGGAAGTTTTTGAACTGGAAAGGCTGGCCAAGCTCAGCACCGCGGATCAACTGCATGGTTTCCTGCAGATCATCACGCTTCTTACCCGTCACACGCACCGTCTCGCCCTGAATAGAAGCCTGCACCTTGATCTTAGAATCTTTAATGGCTTTAACGACTTTCTTCGCCATATCTTTGTCGATCCCTTGCTTCAGCATCACCTTACGTGACACATACTTACCTGATTTTTCAACATCTTTAAGCTCAAAGCTCGCAACGTCCAGACCACGCTTTGCGGCTTTACCCACCAGCATGTCGAATAATTGCATCACTTGTTGCTCAGACTCACTCTTGAGCACAATCACCTCGTCTTTGAGCTCAAATGAGGCTTCTACGCCACGAAAGTCAAAGCGCGTGCTCAGTTCACGATCGGCGTTATCAACGGTGTTTCTCGCCTCAGTCATATCAATTTCAGACACAATGTCAAAAGAAGGCATATCTAGCTCCTGGATAATGTTTTTTCGGATTATAGCAATCCAAAGGCTGCGGCGCGACACCCCCGGTTGCGAACGTTTTCGGTTCAGGAGCAGAATGCCTGTGCTTCATCCTATTTTCAGATTTCAATGATATACTGGCGTTTTCAACCCTAATGATTTGGAAGTATTTGTGGCACGCCGACTTTATCAATGTCTGTTATTACTGTCTCTGGCCGTTTGTACCTTTTTGTTTGCTAAAGAGATCCAGACCAATCAAATTGTTAGGTTTGAACACGCCGACAAGGTCGCGCACTTTGGGGTGTTTTTCGTGCTGGCGTTTTTCTCTCATCATGCATTTAGGTTCAAGATCTGGTTTCATTTGGTATTACTGACGCTTTATGGTGCCGGCATAGAGTGGATGCAAGACTCACTGCCTTATCGCCAGGCATCGTGGGGAGATTTTATTGCCGATCTCGCAGGTGCCGTCAGCTACTTTGTAGCCTATTGGGCTTATTGCAGAAAAACAGGTAAATCTGATGCCTGAGCTGTTTATTGTTGGTAAAGGGGCGGTAGGCCTGTTACTTGCTCAGCGACTGGCAAACACACACCAGGTCACATTGATCACCCGAACGCCCACTGATGCGGTGTTTTTTCGAACCGCTCAGTGTTGCCAGCAACTGCCTGTAAAGTGTCTGACCTGGGAAGCGCTGGCACAACAACAAATAACCATTTCTCAGTGTATTGTTCCGGTTAAGTCTTATCAGCTTGCAGAGGCCTTTATCACGCTCAGGCCTCACTTGAGTGAGGATGCCAATGTCATTCTGAGCCATAACGGGATGCAAACCCTGACTCCCATCACCGATGCGTTATCTGAACATCAGGGACTGTTTTTCCTGTCCACCAGTATGGGAGGATGGAAACCCAACAGTACGACGGTTGAATTTACCGGTCCGGGTCAAAGCGTGTTTGGTCCTTGTAACCTGATTGCACAACAGCGAGCGCAGGTACTGTTTAATCAACTTATTGACCCCGCACTGCCAAATGCGCATTTAGCGTACGACATTGCACTGTTGCGCTGGCAAAAGCTCTGCGTCAACCTGGCCATCAATCCGCTCAGTGCCCTCACCGGACTCAAAAATGGCCGCTTGCGGGCACCTTGCTACGCCACCCAAGTGTTGTCTGTGCTAAATGAAGCATGCAATGTCGCAAACCACATTGGGGTGCCCCTTAAGCTCAGTGAGGAACTCGCGCGCGCCTACCAGGTGATGACCCTGACTGCCGAGAACTTTTCATCTATGGCTCAGGATGTCGCAAACCACCGACGCACAGAAATCAACGCCATGTGTGGGTATATTGTTGAGCTGGCACAGCAGCTGGGCGTACCTGCGCCTCACAATACCTTACTGCTTAATCAAGTTCAGTCACTTCACCCAACCAATAAGTAGTACCTCTTTCTCTTATGGTACGTAATTCATGTTATTTTTTCTGCTGCAAGCCACCTGAGCGGCCCACAAATATCTCTGACACATAAAATTCAAATTTTTCGATAATGATTTTTATTTAGATTAGCTGCAGTTTTGGCAATAATCTCCCGAAGTGATGCGTTGTAAAATTATGCAGCATTCGGCCTGGTGCTTTGCGGTATGGATAAAATGGCATTATTGTCACGCCGCGTAACGTGCATGAATTATTCTTGGCCAAAGATGCGTATGAATAAAAAACAAGTAAACGGTTCGATAATAGATACGATTCCAGCCCTCGGCTCTGTTTTTGGCACAATGAACATGAAATAATTATTCTCATCGATTAGACATAAGTCTAGTCTTTCATTGCCTTCCAGAAATGAATAATCACCCAAATAAAATGCATAATTCATTTACCCAATACTCTCTAGATCTACTCACTATGTGCAACTCGCATGTTTATAAAAGGTTAAACCAAAGAAAACACGATATAAACCGTACTTAATATTGGGAAATTTTTTTGCTACCATGCCCGCGATTTCAACTGCCTAACTTTAATTAAGAAGGAATTAATATGAACGCAAAGGCTTGGTTGCCACTGTGCTGCGCTGTCATTTTGAGTGGCTGTAATAGCGTCTCTTCGCAAACTCCCGCGCAATCTCTTTCTGAGCAAACAGTTGCCGTTAATAAATCAGTCATATTTATTCATGGCGCACATTTGAAAGGCGCGGCCTGGTCTGCTGTGCAATCTCAACTGTCTAAACAGGGGATCAGCAATTATGTGGTCGACTTGCCAGGGCGCAGCACCCACATTGACCCTAAGTCCATCACTCTGGATCATGCTGCGCAAAGCTTGTGTGATCAGTTACGCACATATCCGCAACCTCAATCGCTGGTTGTTCACAGTCAGGGCGGCGCGGTGGCGCATAAAGCCATGACATTGTGCCAGGATGTCAAAATCACTGACCTTGTTTATGTCAGTGCAGTTGCCCCTGTTGACGGTGCCAAACCATTTGCATTGCTCAATAAACAGGATGAAGAAAACTACTTTGCAGGCATCACCTATGAAGATGGCTGGTTGAAGATTTCGGATAAGTCAGCTTATCTGGCGTCGTTTACCGAAGCTCAGAAAAAAAGCCAGCAACAGTTTGTGCTGGATAACTCAGTTGATGAGCCCGCCATCACAGGCGATGGCAAAGTCACCCTGAGCAAAGCCACATTAGCGCCCATCAACAAAGCGTATGTGTTTGCTACTCAGGACAAAATTATCTCTTTGCCATCACAGCAGAAAATTGCCGAATCTATCAATATTACGCACACCTACAGCCTCGACTCAGGCCACTTACCTATGGTGACCAAACCAATCGAGCTGGCTGAGGTAATTACTCAGGCCCTGCAACTTTAACTACGCAGACAAGGATTGAAAAGTATGCAAAAAGGTATTTCTAACTCAGTGCCGGATCCTATGGTCACACTGAACAGCGTTCGGGCATTGGCAAACAACAGCCTGACAACACGCCCAACAGTGACCATTATTGGTGCCGGTGTGGCCGGACTTAGCGCCGCCTATGAGTTGCTCAGACTGGGCGCAAAGGTCACGCTGCTGGAAGCGGATCCCAGCCATATTGGCGGGCGCGTCAGAACACTGCGTGAATCTGACAAACTGTACGCAGAATTGGGCGCGATGCGGATCCCGACAGAGCATCACCTCACCCGCCATTACATCCGTGAAATGGGGCTCAAGATGCGCCATTTTGTACAGGAAAATGATAAAACCTTTGCCATGATCCGGGGCCAGAAAGTACCGCGTAATGAAGCCGGCTTTGAGCAATTGAAGCAGCATTTTGCTTTGACTGAAAGAGAGCTAAAAATGTCTGCCGATAATATGTGGGAAATCGCTATTACTGAGGTGCTGAATTCACTCAGCGGTGATGAACAGCGTGCACTTTACGATGGGACTTTACGCAGTGACAAGCTCAAAGCACTGGATGAAATGTCGTTAAAAGACGCTTTTATCGCCGCAGGCCTGAGCCTGGATGCACTGGAATACGTCAGCGCAATTTATGGCGTCTCAACTTTAATGCACACCTCGTTGAGCGAACACCTCAGAGAAGAGCTTGAACGAGTCTGGTTTGATGGCTTCGACGAGGTGGTAGGTGGTACCGATCTGCTACCGCGTAAACTGTTCGAAAAGATCCAGCATAAAGTGCAGTTCAAAGCCGGTGCGCGCGTTGTTGCCATCGACAGCCAGGCTAACGGCGTTGCAGTGACTTACCAGCTCAGAGATCGATCCAGGCACACCCTGCGCTCAGACTTTGCGATTTGTACATTGCCATTCGGGGTGCTCGGTAAAATTGACTTCAACCAGTCTATTAACCCCGGTAAGTCCCGCGCTTTTGCCCAGGTCAATTATGACTCAGCAACCAAAGTGCTGGTTCGGACAAAAAACCGCTTCTGGGAGCTGAACGAAGGCATTTACGGCGGCAGTACCATTTATGATGTGGGCCTGGGCCACACCTGGTTTCCTGCTGATAACGCCAGCAACAAAGATCCTCAGGTATCACGTTCACCCAGTTACCTGCTGGCCTCTTACACCTGGGGTCAACATGCGCGCCGGGTGGATACGCTGAACAACTTCGAGCTCAAAGAGTTTATCTTCACCGAACTGAAAAAAGTACACCCCTATATTGAGCGCGACGATATTGTCAGTGTGCTGCGCTGGAGCTGGACTAACCATACCCACTCAGCGGGCGCCTACGCCTTTTTTAACCCCAGAGATCATCAGGACTTTTACGCTCTGATGACCCAGCCCGAGCAGCGTCTGTGCTTTGCCGGGGAACATTGCTCTATGTACCACTCATGGATCCAGGGCGCGCTGATCTCGGCGCTGGAAGCCGTTCAGTACATAAGTGAAAAAGCATAACTAGATAAGGAAAGAAGATGTCTTACACTGTTGCTGAGTTTATTACGCTCAGATTAAAGCAACTTGGTTGTTATCACGTATTCGGGGTGCCGGGCACCTCATGCTCGGATTTTATCGACAGCCTGGTGGCCGATCCGGATATGCAGTTTGTTAATACCGTGAACGAGCTAGAAGCCGGTTATGCTGCCGATGGTTATGGCAGGCAGGGCGCAATTGGTGCGGTGTCGGTCGCCTATGGCGTTGGTACGCTCAGCATGGCCAATGGTATTGCCAGTGCCCTGACCGAGCGCGTTCCCTTAGCCGTGATCAATGGCGGTCCCACCGACAAGGACTTACGCCTGGAAGCCGAGTATGACGTGCTTTTCTCCCACTCCACAGGCTTTGGCAAAACCGATCTTAAGGTCTTTCGTAAGCTCACTTTGGGCGCGGCCGAGATCCGTACTCTCGAAGGCGCAGCAGATCGTATTGACCGCTTGCTGATCATGGCGATGGAGCGCTCTGGCCCGGTTTACATCGAGATCCCCCAGGATCTGTGGAAACAACCTATAGGTCACTTCTCACCTAACCTGGCTTACAGCCCGAAACGCTTTAAACGTGGCGCACGGGCATTCACCAATGCAGTCGCTGATAAACTTGCCCAGGCCAGTAATCCAGTGGTCTTGCTCGGTGCCGAGTTGGTGCGCTTTGGTCTGGTTGATGAGGCACTGCATTTTGTCGAAGCACAAAACTTGCCCTTCTATACCACGTTACTCTCTAAATCTCTGATCAGTGAATCTCATCCATTATTCTGTGGTGTCTATGACAGTGACTTGGCCCCCTCTACCGTAACTCAGGGTGTTGAATCGTCGGATTGCGTCATCGCATTAGGCTGCTTGTTTGGTATAGATCATCGCTATATGGTCACTAAGTTGGGCGACAAGCTACTCCGCGTGGCCTTTAATAAAGCCATGATAGGGACTGAAGTTCTGCCCAAACTGTCGCTGGGTGCCTCTTTGGAATCACTCAATCAGCTGCCTGAATTGAGCCGCACAGATCGCCAGATCCCCACCGTCGCCGGACAAACTTATCAGGATCGCCGCGCGCAGTGGCAGTCCAAGCTGGGTGATAACCCTTACAGCGGCACTCTGGGCCACGATGGGATCTTTGCCGCCATTGGGGATTTCCTGATGGATCAAAACGACCCGTATTACATCAGCCTGGATACCTGTTTGGCCAGCTTCCCCGGTGCCGATATTCCCGTGCTGGACACTCAATGCTTCCTGGCAAACCCGATCTGGTTGTCAATCGGCCAGGGTACACCGGCGGCGATCGGTGCCTATTATGCAACTGGCAAACGACCACTGATAGTCACCGGAGATGGCGGCTTCCAGATGGTTTCGCAGGCATTCTCCTCATTCGTGCAGAACCAAATACCTGGCATCATAGTGATCATAGACAACGGCTCGTATGCCATCGAACAGTTCCTGATCGACGGTACTTTCTTTACCGAGCCAGACAAAGCGCCACTGGACTACGTGATGCTTAACGGCTGGAAATACGAAAATATGCCGCACGTATATAACGGCGGGATTGGCCTTAGGGTGACCAGCTATGAGGACTTACTGGGCGCGTTGCGTCATGCCCATGCCCGTCCTGATCAGCCTTGCGTGATCGCAGCCCAGATCCCAATGAAAGATCTGCCGGCCGAAAACCGCGCTTTCCTGGGTATTTAAGTCACTTAGTTCGTTAATTATCTCGTTATTTAATCGTTTTAAGAGGCGTTTACGCCTCTTCAGCACAAGGGTATAAGGATGACATTGTCGCGGCGTACGTTTTTAAAAAGCAGTTTCGCACTTGCAGGACTCACCGGCTGTCAGGTTGCAGCCTCTCCGCTGGTCAGAGCTTTGTTAAATCAGGAGAACAGCTATCATGCACTCTACCTGAATAAAAACCGTCTGACTGAATTACTGCCACTACTGGCTCAGCAATTACACCTGTATCAGGATGCCGAGATCCACACCCAGGCGATCCAGTGTATTGCGCAGCTGGACAGTGAGCACGCCATCTACACGCGTCTCAACGAGTTGCTAACGCAAGACTCTATGAACCTGGGCCTGATCAATATGCACCGCTATCAGGATCGCCAGATGCAGTGTCTTGAGTCTTTGCAGGATCTCGTCTCCACCTCGCCGGTGGATGGTTATATCAGCTTTGGCTTACCCAACAGCAGTTTTGATCCTATCGCTCAGCTGACTCAGGTGAGCGGCACTAAGCTGACCGTCACCCGGACTATGCCAGCGGCTCATAGTCCGATTGCGCGTTCAGATATGATCAGCATCGCCACCACAACCGAAGTAGAGCAGCAAGCGTTGACGCTGGCGGATGACACGCACTTACAACTGGCAGCCATCTATGATGGCCCACATTGCTATAGCAAACCGGTGTTCACTCAGATGATGTCTGGACTGAGCCAGAAAATGCGCGCCGGCGGTCACCTTGCAATGCGCCTTTATGACGTGCAACAGCCGCTGCAACAGCATTTTGCTGCGGTGCTCAATGACTGGGCCAATCTATTTGAAGGGCAACCCTGGCAGCAAGCGGCTGCGCAGCGTGCACGCCTCTCCCCGGCCACAAGCTGGCACCGGGAGCTCGCTCAGTATGGCTTTAAGCTGGTCGATATGCATGCGCTGACATCGCATCAGACACTTCCTGAATACCTCGCTCTTTATCAAAAGGTTTCTTAATCTATGAAAACTCAGCAACATACCTCACTGTCCAGGCGTTCCTTTTTGAAGGGCACCGGGTTAGGACTGGGCGCACTGGCAACCAGCGCACCAACTTTTGCCTGGCAAAACACCATTGATGTACATCAGGGCGTAGTTGCCACCGCCACACTGAAAAATGCCGGCTTGCAGGAGCAAGAACAATTGCACGCTCAGTACACTACTCTGGCAGACACACTGGATTTAGCTATCCGTGCGGATCAGCAGGTGTTAATTGTACTGGGTGTGGTCACTAACAAGCCGTTTCCCTATAGCGTCGATAGTAAGCTGCTATATGCCAGCCTCAAGCACCTGCTCGCGCAGGGGATAAACGCTCAGCAGATCACCATCGCGTATAACAGTGAACACGACCTGGCTCAGACCTCTTCACTGATGGTGTCAGCAAGCAAGGCGCTGGGCAAGGAGTTCGCACCGGCCCGATTTATCAATACCCGTCATACTCAACAATGGGAGACATTGACCCTGCCACGCGCATTACCCAATGTGCGGGTGCTTGTGGGTGCCAAACGTGCCGATCACCTCATTTATCTGGGACAGTTAACCGATCAGCATGGTCAGCCCGTTGCACCAGAACGTGCCATAGCCCAGACGCTGCTGGCGGCCGATGATCTGGTTCATTATACAGAGCAACTGGATGGGCTTACCAAAATATCTGCGCTCAACCAGGCGGTGTTTGCCAAGGTCAGGTTACTGGCAAACAATGCTACCCGCTTTATCGCGGCCACGGATGCACTAAGCACTGAGGAAAAGTGTGTGCACCCGGGGATCCTCAATATCTCTAACGATATGGCAAGTCAGGCGATCTTTGCCCGTCATTATCTTAGTGCACTTCAAAATGAGACCAAGGTAACAGCGCGTCATGCCCAGTCTTTGGTCTGGATGCAGCATGGCAGCAGTCGCGATCCTCTGACTATGCGGCTGGTGGAGTCTGCTCTGAGCCGCTCAGGCGTTGCGTTGAAAAAGGTTACGCTGGGGTAAGGTAGTGTGTGGCTGAGCAGCGTTGCTCAGCCACAGTGCAGCAGTTAGCGCTATGGACGGTATACTCTGACGTTTGCAAAGCCGTTTTCGTGCAGGATCAAGGCCTGTAACTGGCTCATCACGCCCTTATTGCAGTACAGGTAGTAGTCTTTGTCCTGAGGCAGGTCACCGAATTTAGTGGCCAGGCGGAAAAACGGCAAATGGATCACTTCAATCCCATCGAGCTCAAGCGGCTCGGCATCTTCCTCTTCCGGGGAGCGTATATCCACCACCACGGCACCCGCTGGCAGGTCGCTGACATTTTCTGCTTCTTTGACTTCTTCTTTTGCTTCGGCCTCAATCTCGCGGATGTCTTTCACGACGGCATTTTCCACCACAGTGTTCAGTACATCAAAGTCAAACTTACTTTCTTCCGCTTCGATTTTTTCCAGCTTAGCTTTAACCGTTGGCTTTTTCGAAATCACACCACAGTATTCCGGCATCGACTCTGCCATTTCACAAGTGCCTATCTGGCGTGCAATGCGAATGATCTCTTCTTTGTCGTATTGGATCAAAGGACGTAAGATCAGTGTCTCGGTGACACGGTCGATTACGTTAAGATTTGCCAGCGTCTGGCTGGATACCTGACCAATACACTCACCGGTTACCAAAGCCTGAATGCCAAAACGCTCAGCGACTGCAGAACCTGCGCGCATCATCATCCTCTTAAGCACGACGCCCATCTGGCTGCTTTCGATGTTTTCGAGGATCTCGGCGACCACCGGCTCGAAGTCGACCGTAATAAAACGCACTTTATGGGTTGAGCTATATTGCTTCCACAAATAGTGGCTGACCTGTTTAACCCCAATCTCGTGGGCTGCACCACCCAGATTGAAAAACAGGAAGTGGGTTCTCGCCCCTTTTCGGATCATCTGATAGCTGGCCACGCCCGAATCAAAGCCACCCGACATCAAAGACAGTACATCTTCTTGTGTTGGCAATGGGAAGCCACCCATACCCAGGTGTTTAGTGGTTACGATATAAGCACGGTCGCCTTTTACCTCAATTTTAACCGTCACATCGGGCTTGCGTAGCTGCACCCGCGCTCCCGGTACGTTCTGATTCAGACCGCCGCCGACATACCTTTCTACATCACTGGAGGTAAAATCATGATCGCCCTGGCGCTTAACGCGCACACAGAAGGTTTTGTTTTCAATTTGCGGGCCCACCAGCGGCAGAGCTTTTTGATAAATGTCGTCCAGGGTTTCAAATGTCGTTTCCTGTACTTCCAGAAACTGAACAATACCCGGAATACGGCCCAGACCACTGATAAACGCGTTGCGGATCTTAGGATCTTCGCTTTGCGTCACCACAGTGATGTTGTCCCAGTTATTTTTTACCGTCACTTTTTCATCAAAGCGGCTGAGCACCAGTTTAATGTTTCGCTCGAGTACCATAGTAAAGCGTTTGCGAACCGATTTACTTTTGATCACGATTTCGGGGTGCAGTTTGACGATAAATTTAAACATAGAAGTCACTCTTGGTTTGGACATGAATGCGCAATTGGCGCGCCGACAACGGGCGCGCGATTATAGCAGACTTATTAAAGACTAGGAAATATACAGAGGATAACCAGCTTTTTCTGGTCTGTGAGGTCAGGCGATACTGGGCAATGCGGCGTCTGCCATCGCCTGATAGTGTTGCTGTAGTTGTTCAATTTTATCCCGGCTGAGTGCGGTGCCATAGGGTTTAAACAAAACTAAAACCTTTACAATGCCATTGTAGATGTCTTGCTGCTCCAACACTCCGGTCATTCTGCGCGCTTTCACATACGGGGTCCAAAAGCTCACCACCAATTTCAGCATATGCGCCAATTCTTTAGCGTCTTCATTACTAATCGCAATCACTTCAGCCTCACGCAATCCGATAACAACGGCCATGACCTGCTCAAACAAACGTGCCTGAAACGCAATGTAGTCTTTTTTAAGGGCATCATCGCGGGCCAAAATATCATTCAGATTGTCATAGAAGAAATGGTAACGCCACATCAATTCAAACAATGAATCGAGATACTGAGTCAGCTGTTCAACCGGCTCATCGTGGGCGCCCAACGGCTTGAAATGCGTACTTAAGTGCTCGCTGTACTGAGCAAAGATATTGCGGATAATGTCTTCTTTATTTTTAAAGTGGTAATACAGGTTACCTGGGCTGATCCCCATGTTGGAAGCAATGTGATTGGTGGTGATTGTCCGCTCGCCATGTAAGTTAAACAAGGCAATGCTGGTACGAATAATTTTTTCCTTGGTGTTCATATTCGGTTCTCTGATAACACGTAATTAATGGGGCAAGATTGACCTTTCGGTTATAGCGCACAGTGAAAATAGCACTAAATAGGAATAACATTAAATTTTCATTTTGAAATCAGACCAGTGATATTGTGCCGCAAGCTTGATAATATAAGGCAAATTTGAATTGTTATGATCTCAACATGCAAGTAACCGCTTTATATCCGGGCACCTTTGACCCGCTCACCAACGGGCATGCCGACTTAATCAAACGCGCGGCCAAAATGTTTGATACCGTCATTTTAGCCATCGCACACAACCCCAACAAGAAACCTTGTTTTACTTTGGAAGAACGTGTTGCCTTGGCCAAAGAGGTCCTGGCGGCACATAGCAATGTTAAAGTGATTGGCTTCACCGGACTGTTGGTCGATTTGGCCAAACAACAGCAAGCCAATGTGCTGATCCGCGGGATCCGCGCGGTTTCCGATTTTGATTATGAATTCCAGCTGGCCAATATGAATCGCCGCCTGTTTCCAGAGCTGGAAAGTGTCTTTCTGACTCCATCCGAGAAGAACTCTTTCATTTCTTCGACTCTGGTCAAAGAAGTGGCGCTGCATCACGGTGATGTCAGTGAGTTTGTCAGTCCATTAGTCGCCAAAGCCCTTGAGGAAAAGTTACACGGATGAAAAGCCAATTTTTAATGCTCAGCAGCCTGGCGCTGGCGTCAGCGCAAGCGTTTGCCTCACCCTGGATTGAGGCCGAACAAAGCCATCTAAAACACTCCATTGACTTGCTGGTCAGTGCCGGCGTTATCCAGCGCCCGGTCAATCAGTACCCACTGATGTGGAATGGCCTGGTGGCAGACCTGGCCAACGTAGACTCCAACGCACTCCCCGACGATGTGCAGTTTGCCCTGCTACATGTAAAGCATGCGCTTAAGCAGGCTAAGCAAGACACCCACTCAGGCATAAAAGCGCACTACAGTGATGAGCAAACCATGCCTGCGGGCTTTGGCCAGCAAACTCGCTCCCGCAGTGGCATCAGCAGTTATGGACAGATCACAGGCAGCAATGTCAGTGCCCGCGTCCAGGTCAACTATGCGGATGACCCGCAGGATGGCAAACATGTCAATCATCACGGCAGCCACCTTGCTGTGTTACTGGGAGACTGGGCATTCAGTGCGGAGCGACTGGATTACTGGTGGGGTCCGGGCAATGAAAACGCACTCATGCTCTCCAACAATGCCGCCCCGATGAAAGCACTACGCATCAGTCGAGCCAATACCAATTACAGCGGCCCCAGCTTTTTGTCTTTTGTCGGCCCCTGGCAAATTACCGCCATCGCAGCAAAGCAACGCCCATTATTAGATGTCGACAATAAAAAAGACTTCTGGGGTGTCAGAGTCTCGGCCTCTCCTGTCGCAGGTCTGGAACTGGCCTATGCCACCACCGCCAGTGATTTTGTTTACCACACAGATGTACTGGATGAGACCCGCGAACAGCAACGCCTCAGCAGCATTGATTTCAAGTACGCCTCACGCATTGCAGGTATCCCCCTTGCCATTTATGGTGAACTCAGTGGGGAAAACGACCAGGGCGTATTGCCAGAAAACAGCAATGTCACGTTAGGCGCAGAAGCTTTCTGGGGCACTGTGGAGTATCGCATTAAGTCTTATCTTGAATACAGTGACACCGAAACCGATTGTCAGGCACAGCAGGCCAGTTTTCAGTGCCACTTTGCGACCACAGGTAAAGGCGCTGACTACCTGGAGCGAGGACGCTGGCTGGGTGCTCATATGGGCCCACAAGCAAAGTCGCTAAGCTTAGGCGCCAACTACTATGGAATGGGTGGTTACGGGGGGTATGCCAAATTAAAACGACTGGAGTTTAGCACCCTGGATATTGACCGGGATTTACTGCAGGTGGGTTATCAGCAGGGGTTGTTAAACGGCTTGCTGAAGCTGGACCTGGCATACTGGCGCGATAAAGGCGCGACCGACTCAAATAACGAAACATCCGCCTCAGTGAGCTGGGAATACCGCTTCTAAATAAGCTAAAGCGCCTTGGTTGGCGCTTTAGCCAATTACTGTAGGTTTCAGGCCACAAACTGGCAGGGAATACGTGCAGGCTCAGCAGCCTGCAACATAAACTCCATCGCCACTTCATCACAGTTGTTTTTACGCAGGCACAATTCGCAGTCTTTCATGACTTTTTCAGGAAGGCTGTCTTTGCTGCACCCATTAAAGCCTTGCTTATCGAAAAAGCCGGGCACCCGGGTCAGCACGATCACCCGCTTTAACGCCAGTCGCCTGGCTTTATCCAGTAAGTGCGACACCAGCAGTTGCCCTTGCCCTTTCACCTTAACAGCCGGGTCGACACCCAGTGAGCGGATCTCGGCAAGGCCGGTGTCATAAATATACAGCGACGCACAGCCGGTGACCTTGCCATCGACCTCAGTCACGGCAAACTCATTGATACTGTGGATCATATCGCTTTTGGCCCGCGGTAAATTCTCCCCAACTTTGGCCCAGTACTGGATCAACCCTGCGATGGCTTCTACATCGTTTAAGGTCGCGTCACGTACCGTGATTTGCTGTTTTTTTTTCGCCGCGCCAATGGCAGCTGACACCTGCGCCATTGAAGTGCCGCCTTTTGCACTGCGCGCTGCAATGCAGGCATCCAGCTGTAATACCGGGTAAACATCTTGCTCTATCTGTGCACAGACCGACTGAAATTGCGCCAGGCTGAGATCTTCCAGATTTTTTTGCTCACTCAGTGCCAGCTGTACCAGCTGACCAACAATATGATGCCCTTCACGGAACGGGATCCCTTTGGCAACCAGGTAGTCCGCCAGCTCAGTGGCATTGGCGTGTCCGCCCTGCGCCGCCTGCTTGGTTTTATCGCCATTCACCTTAACACTTTCAATGCAGGACTGAGCCATATGCAACGCGGCCAGCCAGGTTGGCATAGCGTCAAATACGCCCTCTTTGTCTTCCTGCATATCTTTATTGTAAGCCAGCGGTAGTGCTTTTAATGTCATCATCATGGCACTGAAAGCACCAAATACCCGGCCAGTTTTGCCCCGGATCAGCTCCAGCGCATCGGGGTTTTTCTTTTGTGGCATCAAAGAGGAGCCCGATGTCACGTTGTCGCCCAGCTCTATAAAGCCCGCCTCTCCGGAGTTATAAAAAATCATGTCCTCGGCAAGGCGCGACAGATGCAACATAGAAATAGAAGCGCAGCTCAGTAATTCCAGCACAAAATCCCGGTCCGACACCGCGTCCAGGCTATTGCGGGTGGCGCAGCGAAAGTTCAATTCTGCTGCCAACTGCTCTCTGTCGATATCGTAGGCAGTGCCCGCCAGTGCACCGCTGCCAAGCGGGCATTCATTCAAGCGTGCCACGGCATCCTGCAAGCGAGAGGTATCACGTTCCAGCATTTCCACATAGGCCATGCACCAGTGGCTGAACAACACAGGCTGTGCCCGTTGCAGGTGGGTGTAACCCGGTAAAATGGTGCCCAGCTCACGCTCTGCCAGCGCAACAAACGCCGCTTTAAGCGCCCCGAGTGCTTCGAGCACAGTGCCTGCCGTGTCGCGACACCACAAGCGAAAATCGGTGGCCACCTGATCGTTGCGGCTGCGCCCGGTATGGAGCTTTTTGCCCAGGTCGCCTACTTTGTCGATCAGTCGCGCTTCCACATAGGAGTGAATGTCTTCATACCCTGCCGTCGCAATAGCTTGCGGATCGGCACTGGCCTCGTCCAGTAACGCCTGCAAAGCCGCCACCAGCTCGGCATGTTCATCAGCGCTCAAGACCTGCACCTGTTTGAGCGCGCCCGCCCAGGCTATCGAGCCAACAATATCCTGCTCAGCCAGCTGATAGTCAAACGGCAAGGAATCATTAAATTGTTTAAAGGCCGCATCCGGCCCAGACGAAAAACGTCCACCCCACAGTGCCATGTTACTTTACTCCTCTGATCACCGTTATTTAACCGACTTTTGCTTGTTCAATGCCGCAATACGACTGGACAAGGAGAACAAGCGGATAAAGCCTTCGGCATGAGACTGGTCGTACACATCGTCCTCACCGAAAGTCGCAAACGCTTCGCTATATAAGCTGTTCACCGAGCGCTTTTGTACCGCACTGACCTGACCTTTATACAGTTTCAGCACCACCTCACCGCTGGCCACCTGCGCCAGAGACTGGGCTGCCGCCAGCAGCGAGTCTTTTAACGGGGTAAACCAGCGACCGTCGTACACCAGATGTGCAAACTCATTGGCCACGGTTTCTTTCCATTTACGGCTGGCCTTGTCCAGCACCAGCTCATCAATGGCCTGAAGGGCTGCCACCATCACAGTTCCCCCCGGGGTTTCGTAACAGCCGCGCGACTTCATACCCACCAAACGGTTTTCAACGATATCAATGCGGCCTACACCATGTTTAGCGGCAATCTCGTTCAGCGTCAGCAGACAGTGATAAGGACTGAGGTTTTGACCATTCACAGCCACCACCTGACCGGCCTCAATCTGTACACTGACCAGTTCAGCCTCATCGGGCGCCTGCTCGGGCGAAGCCGTCCAGGTCCAGACCTGCTCGCTGGGCTGATTCCAGGGGTCTTCCAGCTCGCCGCCTTCGTGAGAAATATGCCAGGCATTGGCATCACGGCTATAGATTTTGGTGGCAGAGGCGGCGCAAGGAATGTTGCGCTCGGCCAGATAATCCAGCAAGGATTCCCGGCTCGACAGCGACCACTCCCGCCACGGCGCGATGACCTCAAGGTCCGGCGCAAGCGCGGCAAAGCAAGATTCGAAACGCACCTGATCATTCCCTTTGCCAGTACAGCCATGGGATAGCGCATCCGCGCCGACTTTGCGCGCTATCTCAACCTGCGCTTTGGCGATAATTGGCCGCGCCATGGAAGTTCCCAGCAGGTAAGTGCCTTCGTAGATCGCGCCACTTTGCAAGGTTGGATAGATGTAATCACTCACCAGTTCGGCCTTTAAGTCGACGATATGACATTCACTGGCACCGGACGCCAGGGCTTTTTCTTCGACGCCCTGTAGCTCTTCTTCACCCTGACCGACATCGGCAACAAAGGCGACCACTTCACAGCCGTAATTTTCTTTTAGCCAGGGCACAATGGCCGACGTATCCAGACCACCTGAGTAAGCCAGAACAACTTTTTTAATCTTTTTCATGATGTTTTTACCTTAATACTTAAATCTTGTTGGCTCAGACGATTTGTTTATTCATGAGCGTCAGTAACAGGGCGTTTTGCGCATGCATGCGGTTTTCTGCCTGCTGCAGGATCCGCGCTTTAGGGCCGTCCATCACCTGGGAGGTGATCTCATAGCCCCGGTGCGCAGGCTGGCAATGCAGCACTGTGCTGGCCCCGGTTTGTTCGAGTAATGCCTGATTGAGCTGGTAGGGCATAAAGGTGGTTTTTGCCTGCTCCAGTGAGGTATCACTGCCCATTGAAACCCAGGTATCTGTGTACAGGGCGTTGGCACCGACTGCGGCTTCAATGCGATCGCTGATCAGCACAGACGCCCCATTTACCGCCGCGATTTGCTCCGCCTGCTTAACGATTTGCGCATCGGGCGAATGGCCTTTCGGGCACACAGCCACAAAATCGGCCCCCAATGTTGCCGCCAGCAGCAATAAAGACTGACAGACATTGTTACCCTCACCCAGATACGCCAATTTGATCTGGCTGACGTCGCCAAACACCTCCTGCAAGGTCAGAAAATCGGCCAGCGCCTGACAGGGGTGATAGAGGTCGCACAAACTGTTCACCACCGGAATTGATGAGTGCTCAGCCAGCACCTCCAGGGTATGGTGAGAAGAAACCCGTGCTACCAGTGCATCGGCCCAGGTAGCAATATTGAGCGCAAAATCCTGTACAGATTCACGGCTGCCCATGGCGCCGTTTTGCTGGTCCAGATAGACCGCATGACCGCCCAGTTTGTTAATCCCAATATCAAACGACAAACGGGTTCTGAGGCTGGGTTTTTCGAATAGCGTGACCACAGACTTGCCCGCCAGTGCGTGGGCAAATTCCTGCGGCTGTTGTTTCATATCACTCGCCAGGGCAAGCAGCTTAAGTGCCTGGCTTTTATCAAATTCCAGACCAGTTATAAAATGACTCGACATAAGGTTTCCTAAGGTAAAATTTGCGTTCCGACGTGCTGCCCCTCCAGCAGGGCAAGCAAGTTATCTGGCTTTTGCCAGCTCGAGATATACACCCCGCGTCGTAAATGTCGGGCAGCGTGAAGACTGGTCTTAACTTTGACCTCCATCCCGCCCACAATCACCTTTTGTGCTATCAGTTGTTCTATCTGGTCGCTATTTAATTGCGCCAGCGGCTGACCTGCGCCATCTAATACCGCCTCTACATCGGTCATAAAAATCAGTTCAGCGCCCAGCTGATGTGCCAGTGCTGCGGCTGCTTCGTCGGCATTGACGTTAAACAGTGCGCCATCTGCACCTATGCCAATCGAACTGACCAATGGGATCCGTCCGGCTGCCAGCAGCTCGGGTAGCAAACTGTCGCCCTGCGGCTCGCAGGTGCCTACCTGCCCCAGTGCTTTGAGTTTTTGCGTGGTCATCAGGCCCGCTTCATACAAGCTGAGCCCAACCGGCCTTAACTCCGCCGTAATAGCCTGGGCCATGAGTTGTTTGTTGGCACACCCGGCCAGTGCGCCGACAATATAAGGCATTTGCTCTTTAGGGCTGATCCGCAATCCCTGGTGTTTAGCTGTGGCAAACCCGGCATCATTGAGCCAGCTATCCACGAGCGCACCTCCGCCATGCACCACCACAAAGCCTTGCGTTTGGTCTTGTTGTGCACGCGTATTCAGTGCGCTGAATAAGTCATGGGCAGCCTGCTCTGAATTAAGCACCGCCCCACCGAGCTTGATCACCCAGATTTTTTTATCTGTCATAAGTTACCCCATCAACCCTTGTTCATGCGGATACTGACTGGCCAGATTCATACACTGCAGCGCCTGCCCTGCCGCCCCTTTGAGTAAATTATCTATCGCCACTGTGACAATCAGTTGCTGCCCCTGCTGCTGCCAGCCAATATCGACAAAGGCGCGATTTGCCACCCCTTTGATTGACGGCATGCTGGCCCCTTTGAGACGGATCAGCGGCTCGTCTGCCAGCACCTGATAGGCCTCTGCAATCTGATGCTCTGAGACACCCGGTTTGAGTGAGACATAGATGGTTTCCAGAATCCCCCGCTGGAAATTCCCCAGATGTGGCGTAAACAACACGGGGTGATCAAGGTAACGCTCAATTTCCGGGGTATGGCGATGGTTAAACAAGCCATAAGGCGCCAAAGATACCTCACAAAAATGGGTGTTCAGGCTGGCTTTGCGGCCCGCACCGGTGACACCCGATACGGCATTGATAATAATGGTACTGTCACTAAGTAAGTCAGCCTGTTTTAGCGGCTTAAGCGCATTCAGGGCGGCGGTTGGATAGCACCCGGGTACCGCCACCAGCTGAGCCTCGCTCAGGGAATCGCCGTACCACTCAACCAGGCCATACTGCGCCTTGTCGAGCCACTGCGAGTAAGGGTGGCTAAAGCCATAGTATTGTTCGTAATCTGCGCTGCTTTTAAGCCGGTAGGCCCCGGACAAGTCGAAAACTTTTTTGCCCATGTTCAGAAAGGTTTGGGCCAGCTCTACGCTTACCTTATGGTCGGTACAAAGGCAGACATAGTCGACATCGCTGTCGGCTATGTCTGCAAACGCCTCATTCGTCAAAGGAAGCAGGGAGACATCAAGTAAACCTGTATGTTCAGGATATAACTCGCTCAGACACTTCCCTTTATCCAGGCTGTGCGCTGACACATAACAGCCACTGAGATTCAAACCCGGGTGGCGGGCCACTAAACTGGCCAGCTCTGCGCCGCTATATCCGCTGGCGCCAACAATTGCTACGTTAAACATCGATAACTCTTTAAACTAAAGTGAACACAAAGACCTTATATTTGCTATTGATGAGCTTATCGTCGCATTGTTGCACCCTCTATATTTATGCTAAAAAAATGAATTGATATTCACCTTACATACATATAGATTTTTATGCAACAGGTTTGAATAAATATTTTTTAGGATAAACACTATGTCTCTACCCGACTTTAAAACCATGTACCGCGAACTGATAGCGCGCCCTTCTGTCAGCGCACTCGATGCCAGTCTCAATCAAAGCAACCGGGCGGTCATTGAACTGCTTGCGCAGTGGTGTGAGCAACTGGGTTTTAGTACCGAAATCACCGAGCTCCACGCCGCGCCGGGCAAGTTCAATTTACTCGCCAGACGGTGTCCGCCGGGCATGGCAGAGCACAGCGGCGGCCTGATGCTGGCCGGACACACAGACACAGTGCCCTTTGATGACAGCCGCTGGAACTTTGATCCCTTCACCCTCAGTGAACAAGACAACCGCTTATATGGCTTAGGCAGTATTGATATGAAAGGTTTTTTTGCTTTTGTGTTGCAAGCACTGGAGGAGCTGAAAGATCTTAAGCAGAGCGCGCCAATCATGCTCCTGGCCACCGCAGATGAAGAGATCACCATGGCAGGCGCACAGGAGATTGCACGCCACAGTAACCTCAAGCCAGAGCGCTGTATCATAGGTGAACCCACCGATATGGTGCCGGTTTATACCCACAAAGGGCATATGTCTTCGGCGATTCGGATCACAGGGCGCTCCGGGCACAGCTCCGATCCGGATCGCGGCCTAAATGCCATCGAGATCATGCAGCAGGTGATTACTAATCTGTTACAGTTAAAAGAAGATTTAAAGAATAAATATTCACTTGAGGATTTTACAATTCCGTACCCGACCTTGAATTTAGGTCATATTCACGGCGGCGATAACGCCAACCGAATTTGTGGCTGCTGCGAGCTGCATATTGACTTACGCCCCCTGCCGGGACTCAGCATTGCAGAGCTACAGGCCTTGTTACTGCAGGCCGTTGCCCCGATCAATGCGCGTTATCCCGACAGCGTGTCAGTGATTGACTTACATGACCCCATCCCTGCTTTTCATGGCACCCGGGATTGCGCACTGGTGACGCTGGCTGAAAAAATTTCAGGTCAGCAGGCCGTGGCCGTAAATTATTGTACAGAAGCGCCCTTTTTACAGCAGCTTGGTTGCGAGACGATTGTGATGGGACCAGGCTCAATTGCCCAGGCACACCAGCCCGATGAATATTTGGCGATGGAAAAAATCAAACCCAGTCAGCAGATCCTCACGGAGCTTATCAAGCAGCAGTGCTTTGT
Source organism: Pseudoalteromonas rubra (assembly GCF_000967655.1). GTDB lineage: Bacteria > Pseudomonadota > Gammaproteobacteria > Enterobacterales > Alteromonadaceae > Pseudoalteromonas > Pseudoalteromonas rubra_A. The sequence continues at coordinate 141,498 of NZ_JXYA01000027.1, read as the reverse complement.
GTAATAGAGTGTAATTTGCACAAACAACAACCAGCCACTATACCTGATCAGATGTAATACATGAGCGGTAAAAGCCTGCCTGAGCGTGCCCCGTCAAGCGCGTTTAAGCTTGCTTTTATCGTGATTGATGTGCCCAACAGGCACATCAGGGCCGTTCGGGCCATCGATTGTCAGCATGGATGCCGCAGTATCGCTCTACTGACAAGGAAGGGGCAAAATATGTGCGAACCACTTTCTCAAATCTGTTGCCATGGTATCCACAGTACCATGCGCCGTTACTTGCCCGGTAAACAACCGACTATCCGCCGTGTTTCTCGCCTTCCGCTGATGTGTGCCGCTCGCCGATTCTTCTCATCACTTTATCAGGGGCAAACTTATGTACAGACTGACCGATTTTTATCGCCTCAGTGCCACATTGACCGGCTACGACGAGGTCGAATTACAGGGCACAGGCGTGGGTCCCACTTACTGCAAAACACTCAGCCAATGGGTGCGTCAGGACGTGATACAGGAACTTTATCACCGGGCTGAGGAGATTGGTTCGCTTGAGTGTGAATCTAACCAGGCACAATTTTACGACCGTATTTGGAACTGCGCCAAACTTGGTCCGGTTGCCAGAAACATCATCAAGATGTGGTATCTCTCCATCTGGTATCAGCTGCCTGCCGACTGGAATGCCCTGTACGGGGTTGACGATTTCAGTGCGGATAAACAGCCCGTTGAAGACTATGTGATCTCCAGCAATGCCTATATTCAGGGCCTGGTGTGGAATGCCCTGGGTAGTCACCCCATGGGAGCAAAACAACCTGGGTACGGCACCTGGGCCTTTCCCGGCCAATCAGCCAAACCTCTCAACCTGGATTAGGACAGCAACATGACACATCATCATAAAGAATACGACGTGGTCATCGTCGGGGCCGGTATTGCAGGCGCTATTATGGCCAAACAACTGGGTGAGCAAGGCAAACAAGTGCTGATCCTGGAAGCTGGCACGGGCACCGATGGACGTTTCTTCGATCAGGGCAAAGAAAAGGGCTATGAGTCATACATGGAGCGTTTCTTCACTGCCATGGCCAAGATCCCCAACGCACCCTATCCCAACAACCCCAATGCCCCGCAACCTTTAGTGACTGATATTCAAAAGCCACCGCTGGATAAACCCGTCAGTGATCATGGCTATTTTGTCCAGTATGGTCCGGATCCGTTTGCCAGTACCTACACCCGCAGCGAGGGCGGCACCACGCTGCACTGGTTGGGCACCTGCCTGCGCATGCTGCCCGAAGACTTTGAGCTGAACACGCGCTTTGGCCGTGGCCGAGACTGGCCCATCAGCTATCAGGATTTACAGCCCTGGTACGAAATCGCGGAACAACATATTGGGGTCTCGGCCAATGCCGATGTGCAGACCTATCAGCAGATTGATAACCCCAGCGTACAACTGCCGTTTGAAGCAAATTACGATTACCCGATGGAGCAAATTCCGCAGAGCTTTTTAGATCAGTACCTGGCCAAAGGACTTCAGGGCATGCAAGTCGAAATTGACAACCAGCCCTACCCCATTGATGTGGTGGCCACCCCACAAGGGCGCAACGGCATGCCGCGGGGGGATTATCGCCCTGTGGGTGCAGTAGGCAACCCAGATCTGGGTCAGCGCTGTGCGGGTAACTCTAACTGTGTGCCAATCTGTCCTATTCAGGCCAAGTACTCAGCTTTAAAAACGCTGGAGCAAGCTAAAAACACCGGCAATGTGACCATAGAAACCCAGGCGGTGGCCTACAACCTGGAAGTGGATCACAAAACGCAGAACATCTCTAAGGTCCACTATAAACGCTACCACTCTACCCAATCCGCGGCTTATGACGATAAAACGGTCAAAGGCAAAGTGGTGGTGCTGGCCGCCCACGCCGTCGAAAACGCCAAGCTATTGCTGGCCTCCAATGTGGCAAATTCCAGCGATCAGGTCGGTCGCAACCTGATGGACCACCCAACTATGCTGACCTGGGGCCTGATGCCCTGCAAAATCGGCGCATTCCGAGGCCCGGGTTCAACCTCCGGGATCCCTTCACTGCGTGGCGGGGCATTTCGCGCCGAGCAAGCCGCTTTTCGTATTGAGATAGGTAACTGGGGCTGGAGCTGGCCAGAAGGCGCGCCGATTGCCACCGTGCCTGAGCTTATCGATGAGCAAAACTTATTTGGCCCGGCCTTGCGCCACAAAATCGCCGAAGAGTACCCGCGCATGTTCCGTTTTGGCTTTTTGGTAGAGCAGCTCCCCGACCCCGATAATCGCGTCACCATAGACGATCAATACCGGGACCAGCTGGGCAACTATCGGCCAGTGATCCACTACAAGGTCACCGACTACACCCGCGCCGGTATGGCACAGGCTAAAGAAGTGTCAGATGCCATTTTCCAGCGCCTGGGTGTAGAGCCTTTTACCAAATATAAAGCCAACGATCCGGGTTATGTGCAGTATCAGGGCAAAGGGTATGTCTACAACGGTGCCGGGCACCTGGTTGGCACTCACCTGATGGGCGACGATCCGAACACCTCAGTGGTAAACCGCGAACAACGTAGCTGGGATCATCCCAACCTCTACCTGGTTGGCTGCGGCAATATGCCCACCATTGCGACCAGCAATCCGACTTTAACCATGGCAGCACTGACCTTCTGGGCTGCTGACAACGTGTTAAACGCACTCGACCAGTATTAATGAGGGATCTGCCATGTATCATAAACTGCAAAAACGTCCGATAGAAACGCTCGAACAGCTGCACTACGACCTGCAACTGGCCATTGAACTGGAATTCTCCACCTTGCCAGTCTACCTCACCGCCTTGTATTCCATTGAGGAAGGGACCAACCAGTGTGCCTGTACAGTGATCCGCTCGGTTGTTATGGAGGAGATGTTCCATCTGACCAATGCTGCGAACCTGCTTATCGCCACCGGAGGTAGTCCGGCCATTAACAGTCCAGAGTTTCTACCTACCTTTCCGACTAAGCTGCCTGACGGCGAAACCTGGTTTGAGGCAGATCTGCAAAAGTTCAGCCCTGAGGCACTGCAAAACTTCCTCAACATTGAAATGCCGGCCGCGTTGGCAAAAGAGGGGGATATCACCATAGGCGAATTCTATGCCGGTATTGAAAACGGCTTGCAAACGCTGCATAACCGCATTGGCCCCGAGCTGTTCCCCGCAGACTGCCACGACAAGCAAATCGCGCATAAATATTACTATGGCGGCGGCGGAGAGATCACCCCAGTGACGGACCTGGCCTCCGCCAACTTTGCCCTCAATGCCATCATAGCACAGGGCGAAGGGGTGCCAGATGAATGCTGGGATCCGGATCAGCCCTTTCCGCTGGGTGATACAACGGGCATAGGCAGCGGCGACCATCAGTTATTTATGCAACCCAGAGAACTGTCCCATTACTACCGCTTTAATGAGCTGCTGTTGGGTTATCGCTATGTCCAGGGCGACACGCCCAACTCAGGACCAACCGGTCCGGCTATTCCGATTGATTATCACCAGGTTTATAACGTGGTGAAAAACCCACAACCCGAACACTATCAGCCTTACCCCGCGATTGCCCGGCTCGACACTGAGTTTAACCTGACCCTGAGCCTGCTGCTGGATCAGCTTCATCTGGCCTTTAATGGCCAGCCAGACTTACTGGTTGCCGCCGTTGGCACTATGTTCGGGCTCAAGGAAAAGGCCTCAAGTATGATGCGGGTGCCACTGCCCGACCACAGCGGGCGCAACGCTACACCCACCTGGCGCTATATTGCCGCCAAAGACCGTCCGGGAGGATGCTGATATGGCCACAAGACGCTTCGATCATATTATTGTGATCATGTTTGAAAACCAGTATCGCGGCTACGTGATGAATAATCCCTACATGCGCAACCTGGCCGCGCAAGGCATTGAACTGACCAACAGCTTTGGCGTGATGCACCCGTCGCAGACCAACTATATTGCGTCACTGGCAGGCGAGCTGTGCAATGTGACCGACGATGAAGTGCCACCGCGTTTGCCCCAGCGCACCCTGGTCGACCTGATTGAAGACTCAGCCCAGAACCTGGACTGGCGTGCTTACATGGAAAGCTATGTAGCAGGCTGGACGCCCTGGAAAGCAACCAACTTCACGCCCGTAAATAGCTATCCCTATGTGCTTAAGCACGACCCGTTTTCATCGTTTTCCCGCATCCTCGACAGCGAAACGCGCTGGCAAAAAATTGGCAACGAAGCACAGTTTTATCAGGACCTGCTCAACGACTCTCTGCCCGAGTTTGCCTGGTTTACCCCCAATATGTGGCACGACGGGCATTACTTACTTGGCACCAAAGACAATGACCTTAAGGGTGAGCGCGCGCCGGTATTGGTGGATCAGCAGGCCGACTGGCTGAAGTCATTCTTTGCGTCGATTAACTTCCCAGGCCCAGACAGCAAGCTGCCCGACAATACCCTGGTGGTCGTCACCTATGACGAGGCCGATTTTGAATCGGATTACGATACCAGCCAGAAGTACAAATATTACTACGACGGACCCAATCAGATTTACACGGTGTTACTGGGCGATACCCTGACGCCGTCGCAGCAACACGAGGGCTACAATCATTACTCCTTGCTGCGCACCATAGAGGAAAACTTCTCGCTCGGCACCCTGGGTAAAAACGACGAGCATGCCAACTATTTCCGCTTTCTGTGGGATGAGGCACTGCACTGGCAACCCGCGGCTTGTGTGCCCCACATTGAGCATGCCAGTGAGCTGCAAGCCGCCAGCCTGGGTGAGCTATTCTATTTGTTTTATACCCGGGACGACAAGCCCGGCCACCTGTATTGCACCAGCTTTGATGGCCATATATGGTCTGTGCCCTTACTGATGCACGAAGACTGTAAAGATCAGCTGCAACTGAGTGCGCAGGGTAATACCCTGGTGCTGGGCTATCGCGACCAGGATCTGAGAATCACGTTGCAAACGCTGACGACAAATCAGGGCTGGCAACCCCTGACTGCGCCCAGCGATGACTGTGTATCGGCCCTTGCCCTTCAGGTGTTGCCGCAAAGTCACGAGCTGCTTTTGGTGTATCGCGACCAGCAAGGCACTATGCAGGCTCAGCGCTATGCCCAGCAACAGTGGCAAAGCCAGCCACAAACACTGGTGTGCAGGCCAGAAGGGACATTTACTCTGGCCTCACTGGGCAGCAATACCTTGTTGATTTACTGTGAAGGCAGCACCAATGCACTGGCCTGCCTGAGCTACAACAGTGCCGAGTTTAATGTCACCGATGTCAGCAACAGCGCCTATGCCGGTCCTCAGGACAATGCCGTAAGCCATCAGTGGTCGGCTAACGGCTTTGGTATTGGCCATTTTTCGCAGGCACCGAGTAAACTTACGCCCGATGAGCCGGAGCCACAAGAGCACAGTTACCAAAGTGACGGTCAGCTGGCCGCCGCCACGCTCGATGGCGTACTGCACTTGTTCCATAACGCCCCCAACAGTCAGCAACTTTTGAGCGCCAATTTCTCGATTCCCGGTGTGCTCACCAGCCAGTTGCCCGTGTCTTACGACCCGGCCAAGGCAGATACCACCAGCAATGGCTACGGCACCATGGCCGAGGCGGGCTGGAGCGAACAGCAGCCGCTCAACAACGTCCACAGACATCCAGACACACCATTGTGCGCCACACGTTATCGCGATCAGCTGTGGTGCTTTTATCAAAGCAGCCAAGACCAACACTTGCGCGCGCATGTGGCAGCCTACCGATCGATACACAGGCACAGGAATGGGGAACAAGACTGAGACACGACAAAACGTGAACACCATAAATCACTGAGTACAGACGAAGGCGGCCAGGGATCCCGTTGCCTTCGTGCAGTCACTGAAGGGATCAGCCTATGGCATACGTGATAAGCACCCAAATGCCAGTAGCAACAAATGAGGACACCACCATGACTGACGTAACGCCCCCAGATCTTTCTAAGCCCCTACTGATCGATCCGGCACAGGATAACCCACCCGCCCCGACCACTGAGCTTGGGCCATTGCAACATCTGATAGGCACCTGGACCAATCAGCCGCTAGGCAACTCTGGCATGGGTGGCACAGACAAACCGTTTTCGTACTGCCTGATGCCGCTGCCTCAGGAAGCCAGCTATATTCTGAAAAACTTTGCTTACTATGAAGAGTTAACCTTTTCAGCCATTCACGGTACGGCGCCCAACCGCGGTGGGTTAGGCACTCAGGTTGCCAATACTCTGTTTTATGAACAGCGCGTCTACTTTGCCGATGGCCCGGCCAAAGATCAGCTGGTGCACGCCGAGAATGGTTCATTGCTGTTTCTGAGCGACCAAAAGCAGCTGCTGGGCCCCTATGGCAATGGCGAAAAGCCTGGTCTGGGCAGCGAAACCGTACCCAACAGCGTGCCGCCCACACAAGCCTATAACTTTATCAAGCAAATGTCGGTGCCCCACGGTAACTCCATTCTCGCCAGCGGCCATTTCCAGTCTGGCACAGGCGTACCGACCATACCGATGCTGAGCAAGAGCGACGTCTTGCCCATGGGCCTGCCCCATGATGTCAGCACCGATCAGTACAGCACTAAAAGTGTCGGTAACCTGAATCCGGACTTTACCCTGAACCCCAACCAGCCGCTGACCAACGCGCTGGAAGTCTCGCCGCCTAAGAAGTTTATTCTGCTGGAAGTCGATACCGCCCACTCCGGCATTCCGGTCACCAACATTGGCTTTGAACAGCAGCACGCCAACGTCAGCCGCTATGCCATCAGCTACTGGCTGGAATCACTCGATGGCAGTGATAACTTTACCCAGTTGCAGTACTCGCAAAATATCACCATGGAGATCCCCATTCAGGGCCAGTCCGTCACCTTCCCGCATATCACCACCAATACCTTAGTCAAAAAAGTCTAAACTGAGCGGGCATAAAAAAACCGGACTGAATTCAGTCCGGTTTTTCTCTAAACACGCTTAGATGGGCGAGCCCGGCGGCATTGGCAAGGCTTTAAAGCCCGCGGGCCATGTGCCGCTTTTCAGATACTGGGCCACCTGCTCAGCCAGGTAGGTTTCGAATGCATCCGCTTTAGAGGCGCCACCAAACAAGGAGTCGTTGCTGTATTGCTCCACCAGCTGGTTGAGGTAAAAACGCAGCTGCGCCTGCACCTCTGGTGCCAGCTTGTCGCTGCTGCTCAGTTCAGCCAGGCGGTAAGCCGTTAAAAACTGCACCCGCTGCGCAAGCTTAGTCGCCATGCCCGGCTGTGCTTTGGGCTGGAAAACATGTTGATAGAGAGTATTCAATACCTCGTCGCTGCTCAGGTGCGCGCGATTGCGGGCCTCCTGCTGTGCCAGACGATTTAATCGCTCAGGGTTAAGCAACAAGTTCAAAGTATGCTGCGCCGCCACTTCCGGCAGTGCCATAGCATCTAGCGTCAGGCCGGTGCGACCTTTCACACTCTCCCGGGTTTTATACTCGCCATAGGCTTTGGGTGGGATCAGCGCCAATACCGACTCAGGGATCATCAGTTGCTCAGGCGATAAGGTCTCCAACAGGGCCGACAGGGCCGACTGCTGTTGCGCTTTAGCTACCACCTGAGCACCTTTCGGGCTCTGCTCGCCTCGCACTTCGTAGTCATAGTCTACGCCGCCAACCAGCTTCACTGCCGATTCAACCTGGTAGCGATGGAACAAATACAGCGGCACCAGCTTTTCTTCCAGCTGCGATAAAGCCTCACCGGTTTTGATGTTATTCAGGCCAAAACGGGCCAGCGCCTTTTGACGAATATCCAGCACTCGCGTTAATTCAGCAGCCGGATCGTCACCGTTATCCCACAGGTGGGCGGTTGGGTGCGCTCCGCCTTTCGGGCGGGCATCGGCATCCGAGATAAATTCCAGCCCCTTACTCTTGTTTTCAGCCAAAATCGCGGCCAGTGCCTGAGCTTCGTCTTGTGCGGTAAAGTCACTGTAACCATACTTAATGACCTGAGTATCCCACTCGCCCATGCCGGTGGCATAGCCTTTACTGATATCCAGCTCACCCTGCTCGTTCATACCCACCAGCGGATGCGGATAATCCATTACCGAGGCACGCTCTTTTACCGACGCCGAGAAGTTATGGGCAATCCCCAGGGTGTGGCCAATTTCGTGGGCACTGAGCTGACGAATACGGTCCAGCGCCATGGCATGCAAACGCTCCGTCACTTCATCGCCTTTAACAAATGGCGCGGCTAAGGCTTCGGCGATCAGGATGTCCTGACGCACCCGCAATGAGCCCAAAGTCACATGACCTTTAATGATCTCGCCAGTGCGCGGATCGATCACCGATGCACCATATGACCAGCCACGGGTCGCACGATGCACCCACTGGATCACGTTGTAACGAATGTCCATAGGGTCGGCATTTTCCGGCAGTACTTTGACCTGGAAAGCATTTTTGTAACCCGCAGCTTCAAAAGCCTGATCCCACCAGCGCGCGCCATCCAGCAACGCGGTTTTTACTGGCTCAGGTACGCCCGGATCCAGGTAATACACAATCGGCTCAACCGGCTCAGACACTTTTGCCGTCGGGTCTTTTTTGCTTAAACGGTGGCGCGGGATATAACGTACATACATAGACTCGCTCAGCGGCGCCGAGTAATCTTTATGCTCTATGCTCCAGTAGCCCGACTGCGGATGAAATGCGCGGGGCTGATAGTTATCATCCGGCAGTTCGATCAACGAGTGGTGCTGGTGGACGGTGACCGCATAAGGGTTCGCCGTCGCCTGCTTCACATACTCACCGGGCTTGCTGCCCTTAAAGGTCAGCACCGCTTCCAGCTCGGTATTTTTCATAAAGGCTTTGGAACGCGGCATATAAGTCGCGCTGCGGCTGGCATCCAGGCTGTAACTGCCCTGCTTGCGCGCCGCCAGGGTGCGAGATACGCCATGTACATCCGATAACAGATAAGGCGTGTAGTCAATCAGTACGCTGTCGTCATCTTCGGCCACCACCTTAAAGCCGTTTAAAATGCTCGAGGCAAAGGCCTCTTTGACGCTTTGCTGCTCCGCCGGGTTATCGGCACTGGCACGAAAATAGGTATTCAGTGCACGCAGCATCACCTTGTCACCAAAGCGCTCGAACTGCACCAGATACGTGCTGCCCAGCTGCCCCCGATCCAGGCCTATGTCGTTTGAGCCGACGCCATACGGCAGGCTGTGCTGCAACAAAAATGGCTGAGCGAGCTTGTCGACATCGAGATAAATCTTGCCACTTGATGGGTCGCTGTAAAACGCATAGAACCCGGGAAAATGGTTGAGTTTGTCAGTAAATTCATCAATAGACTTAATTGCAGCGTGCGCTTGGGGTATCATAGCCAGCAGCAAAGCCGAGAACATGTGAGGTGCAAAGCGTGTTTTTCGCATTTTCTTATCTTTGTTATTTGAGGTTAGATGACTGGTACCCCTTTTGTATATTAAATCGTATACAAAATACAGTTATTTAGGACAAAATTCAGCGCTGTTTGTGGCCTGCTCTCTCACTCTATCAGGGCTGCAACATAACCGTTATCAGGACTAAAATTTATGCGTAGACTTCCACCGGTGTTAATTGAAGACGGCTGTTCCCGTGAACTGGTTTCACTGATCCGAACCATTCTGGCTGCCTGTAAAGAAATCTCTTTCCGCGTTGGTCAGGGCGCGCTGTCAGGCGTGCTGGGTTCAACGCTGGATGAAAACATTCAGGGCGAAACTCAGAAGAAACTCGACGTACTGTCTAACCAGCTACTTAAAGACATTCTGCTGGAATCTGGCTATGTGAAAGCCATTGCCTCGGAAGAAGAGGAAGGCACGGTAGCAGGTAACCCGGATGCCAAGTTTATCGTGGCATTCGACCCGCTGGACGGTTCTTCTAATACCGATATCAATTCACTGGTAGGCACTATCTTCTCTATCATGGAAGCACCAGAAGACGGCGATCCGGCCGATCCGGCTATCTTTATGCAGCCAGGCCACAAGCAAGTTGCCGCAGGCTACGTCCTGTACGGTCCGTGCACCACGCTGGCACTGACCACAGGTAAAGGCACCCGCATCTTCACGCTGGACAAAACCCACGGCAGTTTCCTGCTGACGGAAGAGTTTGCCAAAGTACCGGCCGACACCAAAGAATTTGCCATCAACGCCTCAAACCAGCGCCACTGGCAACCGGCCATGCAAAACTACATCAACGACCTGCTGGCAGGTGACACCGGCCCGCGCGGTAAAAACTTCAACATGCGCTGGATTGCTGCCATGGTAGGTGATGTACACCGCGTACTATGCCGCGGCGGCCTGTTTACCTACCCGGCCGACACCAAAAACCCGGAAAAGCCATACAAACTGCGCCTGATGTACGAAGCCAACCCGATGGCCATGCTGGTAGAACAAGCCGGCGGCCTGGCCCACACCGGTGAGCAACGCATTCTGGATATCGACCCGGAACATATCCACCAGCGCGTGGCGGTGATCTTAGGCTCGAAAAACGAAGTCGAAGCGTGTCTTGGGTATCATAAGTAACACCCTTATTTAGCGACACACTTTATACGCCATGGTGAACTCGCCATGGCGTTTTTATCCCCCTGCTTTTCTCCATCAAAACCTTCTCGTCCCGCTTGCTTTGCACAGTCTGTTTGGCCTGATCGTCCACTGGTATAAACCTGGCACCACACCATAATGCACAAAAAGCCATGGCCGCTTATGCGTGCCATGGCTTTTTTATTTTACTGCATCGCCGGTTACTGGCAGTTTTCGATCGCTTCCCAAGGCCCTAGTGAGGCTGGGTTATTGCCCTGGTTCCACCATTTGGCTTGGTAGGTTTGACCTTCAAAGGTCACCTGATCGCCGGTGGTGTAGATGTCGTTTGCATTCCAAGGGGCCGGGCAGGCATTACCTGGCTCAAAGGTCACCTCTACACTGTGCGCTGCAGACAGTGCCACGAAAGTGTAGCTTGACTGCGCTGTCACGCTAACGCCGTCGACTTTCAATGTCGCAACGCGGTAACCGCTGTCTGGTACAAAGGTCAGTGTGAAGTCGGTGTTGCCTTTGCCACTGATCACGCCGCTGGCATCCGGGGCTGGTGAAATGCTGCCGCCCGTGCCTACAACCGTGGCCGTGATGTCATAGAATACCGGCACATCAATGGTTGCATCGGTAAAGTTGCCCGAGACAAAGTCAAAGTTGGCCGCGCTAAGGCTATTCACATCGGTGTTTTTCAGTACCAAACGCTTTTGATCGCCTTTTGAGGCCGTCTCATCCAGTGTGATCACCGTATCCACGCCTTCCTGCGTCAGGATCAGCATGGAGAAGCTGTAGTTGAACAGTGGCATGCTGATCACGGTTTTGGCCGGATCAAAGCTGTTCACCGTCAGTGCCATATTCCAGCCCCAGTTCTGGCTGTTCAGCGGTACGATAAAGCCCAGGCGGTCATAACCACCCGTCACGTTATCAAACATTTCCGGCGTCAGATCAGCAATCGTCAGGCCGACCAGTTCAACCGAGCTGTAGATACCGCCATCTTTGGCCTGCACACCGATGACCAATGCAGTGTCTGTTTCATAGGCTTTGAGGTGCTTAAAGCCAATTCCGGCAGTACCCCGAATTTTATCAAGCGAAGGGTTAAAGCCGGTCACGCTTTGTTTGCCTGACCAGGCAATTTCATAAATATCCGACTGGGCGATCACCGCTTCGGTGTTCACGTTCACAGCCGCCGCTGATACGCCTTCGAGTACCACACGCTGACCGGCAAACGCCAGTTCGGCACCGGCTGGTACATCCGACACAGACAGGTTGCTCAGCGGTGCGCTCGCCTGCCAGTCGCGCAGGATAATGCGGTCTTCGCCCACGGTGAAATCGCGCACTGTGGTCACAGAGCCACTTTGCTCATGTAGTTCGATAACATCCACGCCACCACCGGGCAGCACTAAATCGTTACCCCAACCTGCCGAGAGTTTTTCATCGTATTTTGAGCCTTCAATGACATCGTCCGCCGGGGTGTCGAAGATAGTATTGTAGCCACCAAATTTATGAACGTACTTGGTGATACAAGTGCCCAGCTCGTCACAGGTGATCTCATCTTTGGTCAGCAAACGCGCCGTGCCCCAGGCACCGCGCAGGTGGGCCGCAGCCAGCAAACCCGACATAGTCGCCTGAACTGTGATGGGGTTGCCATTGTCGTCTTTGTCTGGCCAGCTCTTCGCCAGCGCCTGCTCCCAGGTCATGTTGGCCGCAGTCAATAGCTGGGTCATCACGCCATAGTTAAAGCGCATGGCATCGCGCATCACCAGTTCCTGATTATCCGGGATCAGCAGATCGGCAAACGAGTTTACGCCGTTTTTGCCCACAAAGGTGCCTTCCCAGCGGTTAACGTCGGTAGCCTGAATTTTGTTGCCACCAGAGCCGACAATTTCCACCAGCGCCTCGGTTTTACAGCCAATCCAGGTGCTGTCTTCCACAAACACATAAAAACTATCGTACTCAGTGCCATCCACAGTCACGACTTTCGGACTGTAGTAGCCCGCATCGATAAGTACCGCTTCACCCAGCTGATACCCCACAAACCCCCAGGCGTTCATGGAGTTATACTGCATCTTCTTGAACATGTCGGGGTCATTGGGGGTTTGCGCATTGTAAAAGCCATCAATGCCCAGCTTAGTGAAGAACTGATTGATGGTGGTGGGTTCCGGGATCATACTGCCTGTTGAACAATCCCGGATCATACGTCCCGGTGCCGATACTTTGGCATATTTGTAAACCGGGTTATCGAGATTCTCCAGATAAAAATCTGCAAGCGCAGGGTTAATACCCGATTCGAAGTTTCTTAAGCTGTCCAAAAAGTCCTGTACGCCGGTGCCCGCCGACGCGGAACAACTTAACATTACGGCCACTGCACATCCTGTCATTTTCACTTTCATTAGGTGTTTCCTCATTATTTTTTTAATCGAAACAAACCCAGCCATATCAACCCGATCAGAGCAACAATTTTAATGAACAACCGCAGCCCAACCCGAAGCCGCCTACCAATAAACCCGCATGAATTATCTATACCGGGTTCATATCGCTGAGGTAGTGAGCTAACCTATCTTGCATCACACACAAAACGGGCATTTCTATTTGCTCAACTAATATACAAGCTAGCGTTGACCAAATAATAAGTCAATTGTTTTTACAAAATTTATTGCAATAAGGTTTCATGCAGAAGTGACGGCGAAAAAGCAGAGAAATAAGGCAAGCCGGGCAAACTTGCCTTAACCGAGTAGAAGTGTGAGTGCACAGCGCGGACCCAGCAATATTTGCCTGGGCAACGCGCGCTTACACCCTTATCCGCGCACCTTTGCAACCTTCCTTGCCAGGCTACGCGCGGATTGACCAGTTAAAACCAAACTGGCCTAAAGGAAGCCAGGGCTTCCTTAATTTAGTAACGCACGGTACGGGCTGCCGTGCGCTCTGTCGGTATTAGAAGCGAATGCTGGCACCGACAAAGTAACGGGTACCAAATTCGTCCACAGCATGCACAATATTGCCTGCTGTAGGCTGCCTTAGCACCAGAGCTTCGTTGAGCAGGTTAACCGCTTCCAGTGACACGTCTATGTTGTCTGTTACATGCCAGACCACAGAGGCATCAACCTGATCATAGGCATCGTTCGAGCTGTCCAGGCCACTGCCGTTGAGCTGTCTGACCCAGTTATCACGGTAGTTATACGCCAGGCGCACGCTGAACAGGTCATTTTCGTAGTAACCAGACAAGTTGTAGGAGTTTTTCGATACTTCCTCAATCGGCGTTTCCTTACCGGTCGAGTCGGTACGGCTGCTGTCGGTATAGGTGTAATTTGCCTGCACCCCAAAACCGTTTTCGAATGCATGCTGATATTGCAACTCAATACCACGTACATCGGCCGTGCCCACGTTACGTGAACGCGTTACCAGGCACCCTTCACCACATCCCGGATAAAACTCAGCGGCGGTCGTTTGCTCAATGTAGTCACTGATGTTCTTCACAAACAAGGTGGCACCCAACACAGACGACGGGTTAAAGTACCACTCAACCCCCATGTCGTATTGATCAGACTTATACGGGTCCAAATCCGGGCTACCCACGTTCGCCGTTTTAAAGCTTTGGGAAATGATGTCGGCCACTTTCATGTCATCATAATCTGGGCGCGATACCGTTGAACCGGCGGCAAAACGGAAGATCATGTCTTCAGTCAGGTCGATGGCTAAGTTCAGGCTTGGCAGATAGTTGGTGTAGGTTTTATCCACTTCCCCTTTTACGCCATTGATTTCGCCTTTAGAAAGAATGTCGGTTTCCACCACACGCAGACCCAAATTACCGCGGAACCCTTCACCGGAGAAGTTGGCCTTTACATAGGCTGCGGCAATGTCTTCTTCGATAGAGAAGGCATCTTTGACCGTGACAGTGCCAGGTGCATTGTTGCGTGCGTAGTCCCACAGGCCACGGGTCGCAATCGGGAAAGAAGATAGGCTGCCGGCGCGCCCCTCGGCACTGTGCAGGCCTGAGACAAATCCGCCGTTAAAGTCGCCCAGCGTCAGTCGCTCGCCCCCTTCTCGGATAGCATCTACGCTCAGATCCTGGTTGTTTTCCTGATAAGAAAAGACCTGCTCCTGAAACTTAATCCCCGTCTGAATAGAGGTGATCACCGGCGAGTCCAGCTCAAAGGTGAAGTCGGCCTGGATATAGTCTATTTCATTGTCGCGTTCGTAATTGATGTAAGTGTATTCGTGGAACAGCTCTAAATTATCGTGGCTGCTCAGGTAGTCTGAATTAACCGGCTGTAATTCAAGCGGCCCATCGACATTGTAAGAAAAGCCTGAGTTAGCACGCTCGGTAATGTCGCCCCACCAGGTACTTGTCTGACCGATACGGCCTTCGGCGGTTGACTGGCCCAGTACAAAGTCTGCCGACCAGGCATCAGCCTGATAGTTGGCCGTAAAGTTAAGTACATCCGATTGCATATCAGGTGTGCGCAGTACGCTGTTATTAAATAGTGGCGCACCACCCGGGCCCGATGCGCGCACGGTGGCGCCGGTAACTATGCCCTGCTCATTCACGCTGACGGTGTCGCTCTGTAAGGTACCCGAGCTCATAATGGCGAACATCGCCGAGTTAACGTGGTCGTTTTGCAGCTCAAACAGGTTGTAATCCAGGCTTAGCGTCAATGCATCGCTGGGCGCGTACTGAACACTTATCTGGCTGCTGCTGCGCTCCCTGTCTTCATCAAAGATAATCGATGAGGCACAGCAAGAGGTTTTTCTTAAAATGCCGGCACTGTCTTCCAGCTCAGATGCACCAGGTGGTCCGAAGGTGGATAAGGTTTCACGATATACTTTCGACTCTTCATTGGAGTAAGCGACAAGGATACCGAAGTTTTCCTGGTCATTTTTCCAACTTGCCAGACCGGAATAGGCCGGCGACCAGTCTTCAGCGTTGCTGTGATAGGCATTCTCAACAGACGCAAACACAGTGCCCGAATCCATCTCCAGCGGCTTACGGGTTTTCAGGTTCACCGTACCACCCATCGCACCTTCGTTAATGTCCGACTCCACCGACTTATAGACATCCATGCCCGAGATCTGCTCTGATGCAAGCATCTCAAAGTTAAAGCTACGGTTCATCCCGCCTAAGTCAAACCAGCCAACACTCGCTACGTTTTGACCATTAAGCAGTACCATACTGTGCTCCGGTGCAGTACCACGAACCGTTACGCCGCTGACCTCACCAAAGGTTCTGACCACAGTCACACCCGGAATACGCTGCATCGCATCACCGATGTTTTTATCCGGGAACTTACCAATGTCTTCCGCTGAGATAGAGTCAACGACCGAGTTAGCAAAACGCTTAGTGTTAAGCGCCTCGGTGAGGCTGCGGCGGATCCCTCTGACTTCGATGGTCTCCATTGCCTGACTCGCGCCTTCCTGTTGCTCTGCCGCGGCACCAAATGACATGCCAGACAGCGCCGTTGCGACACAGGCTGCGACATAACTGGATTTCAGATAACTGTTCAGATACCTGCTTTTTACCTTTGAGCCCTGATTTTTCATGCTCTTCTCCCCTTTGCCTTTTCCCAAGCCGTTCATTCCCAGTGAGTCGACAGGCTTGTGTTTTTATTAAACTGTCATTTTTTATTAGTAAAATTGAATTACTAAGTATTTATCAAATCATTTTGACTAATTGTCAAGCACTTATTATTTCGTTTTTCTGATCTGTTTAAAGTTGCTCTGCCATTGCGCGAGCACTGACTGCCCTGCTTGAATAGGCGCAAACATAAGTTGATAAATCAGCATATTGCGTTATTTCGTAGTCTGAGCGCATGGCGATCACAATGACTTTATCGGGCCACTTTTGCAGTGCCTGTTGAACACGTTGCTGCTGCGCCACCACATCAAAGCTTTCGCCGGGTAAGGGATAGTCTTCGGTGATCAGTACCAGAGGCTCTGCCAGCGGTTCAGTAGGTGCCTGTAACGCCGCCATCAGTTGGTCATGTTGCCACAGCCGGTATTCCCGTCCGCGCTCAGCAAGGGTAGAAAGGATCACATCCCGCGCCGAGTTGGGGTCGTTCGGACCTATTCCCCGGCTGTTCACTATGTTGTCGTACCCTTTGGGATCTGCGGCAAATGCCAGGGTAAATGCCTGGCCTTCGAGTGGCCATTGCTGGCGCTCGTTACGCACAACCCGGATGGCTGCCACTGCCGCTTCTCGCGCCAGCTCATTGGCGCTTTCCAGCACGCTGGGTGCGGTGTGTAACGATGCGGCAAAATGCTGATATTTAAAGGCCAGCACCTGCTGCAAACGGGCATCGACGACAGACTCAGGCAGGCTACCTTGCTTCACTGCAGCCACTACGCCATCAATGGTTTGTGCCTGAATGGCCTTATAAGGCGTGGTGCTGTTTTCGTAGTGTTCTTCACTGAGCATTACCAGATTGGCGCCCGCCTGCAATGCCAAAATCGCCGCCTCTGCGGGCGCGTAATTCTTGCGCATCGACCACATGTTCATGCTGTCGGTGATGATCAGTCCCTCAAAACCCAGCTGCTGGCGCAATATGCCCTGTAAAATGGTCGCAGACAGGGTTGCCGGATAATCGGAGTCTATCTGCGGGTAACGGATATGACTGGTCATGATCAGCGGTACGCCCGTTTCAATCGCCGCCTTGAAGGGCAATAAATCTTCGCGCATCAATAGCTGCAAAGACTTGTCGACTTCCGGCAGGGTCTGGTGTGAATCGCTGTGAGTATCGCCGTGGCCGGGAAAGTGTTTGGCGCAGCTCAGGCTGCCACTACGCTGTACACCGCGCACCGCTGCGGCAACATGCCGGGCAACGTGATGGCTCTGCTCGCCAAAGGCCCGCAGGCCAATAATGGGGTTATCCGGGTTGGCATTAACATCGGCACAGGGTGACAGCAAGGTATTGTAGCCCACTTCCTGCATCTGCTCGGCAAACACCTGATACATGTCGGCGGTAAGGGCCGTATTATCGGCCTTGCCCAGGCCCAAATTACCAGGACCCAGATCGGTATACTGAGTCAGGATCCCCCAGGCACCTTCCTGATCAACGGCCAGCAGCAAAGGCGCATCGCAGGCTCTCAGTGAGGCTTCGTGTTGTAACTCGCGTGCCAGCTGGGCGGCACTGGTGGGGTTCGCGGCATTGTCATCGGTGATGTAAAAGCCGCCGATATGGCGCTCCTTGACCAAGGTTTTAGCGTAGTCGCGATCCTCTCCGGCAAATGCCAGAACAAACAGCTGCCCGACTTTTTCTTCAACAGAAAGTGTGTCGATAAGCTGTGCTACTTTCTTTTCAATATCCATACTGCCCTCTGATTTTTGGCAAAACAAAGCCCTCGGCGCCAGTGCGCCGCTTTAAAATGGGTTCAGGTTAACGCGGTGCCCCTCTGGCACCTCACAGGTAAATCAGACTCGCCTTAATGGCCGACTAAGCGCGGCTCGGCGGCGAGCGAGTGCCTTTACGCGGCGGATTTTGCCCCGGTGATCAGCCCAACCAGATCTTCTTTGGTCACATCACTGACCGACACATCCGCAACCGACTGGCCCTGATATAACACCACGGCGCGGTCGCAGGTTTCGACCACATGTTGCATATTGTGGCTGATCAGCAGCACCGCGACGCCCTGCGAGCTGATCACATTGATCAGTTCATTGACCTGGGCACTTTGCTCCACTCCCAGCGCGGCCGTTGGCTCATCCATAATGACAATGTCGGCACCCCAGTTCACGGCACGGGCAATGGCTACCGCCTGGCGCTGACCACCAGACAAGCGGTGGATCTGCTCCTGATAACTCGGGATGCGGCTGTTCAGTCGGTTGAGGGCTTTCTTTGCCCGTTTTTCCATGGCTTTTTTATCCAGCCAGCCGAGTCGACGTAAGATCGGGTTCTTGTGCAGGATCTCCCGATTAAGAAAGAGGTTTTCAGTGATGTCGAACTCAGGCACCATGGCCAGGTCCTGGAACACAGTTTCTATTCCGGCCTCACGTGCCGCCAGCGGCGAATCGATATGGACCGGCTGACCATTCACCAGGATGGCACCTTCATCGGGTGGGTGGATCCCTGAGATACAGCGTACCAGTGTGGATTTACCCGCACCGTTGTCGCCTAGTAAGCCGACTACTTCGCCTTTATTGATGGTAAAGCTGACCCCTTTCAGGGCGTGAACGCCGCCAAAGCGCTTGTGTACATCCCTGACTTCGAGGGCGATTTGATCCAGTGCACTTCTAACCATTTTTCAACTCCTTGACACCAATTGCCACTGCCACAATCAATATCGCGCCGCGGGCTATCATTTGTTCATTTGTGGAAAAGCCAGACAAGATCAGGCCGTTGTTGATCATGCCCATCAACCAGGAACCCAGAATGGCACCGATGATACAGGCCCGGCCACCAAACAGGCTGGTGCCGCCAATTGCCACGGCTGCGATAACCGTCAGCAGGTCGGCCTCGCCCAGGGTATAACGCGCCCCGTGCAGTCGGCCTGCGTACAGCAGTCCCGCCAGTGCCGCTGCCATGGAAGAAATAACCAGCGCGTAAATACGCACCTGAGTTACCTTAATCCCCATGGCCAATGCTGCTTTAGGGCTGCCACCTACCGCAAGTAAGTGCTTACCAAAGGCTAGCTTGGTCAAAACCACATAACCCAGTGCCGCAATGACCAGGGTCCAGATAAATAAAGACGGAATACCAAACAACTCACCGGCACCAAAAAATGCGGTAAAGGTTTGATCTATGATTGGCACAGACTCCAGATTGGTCAGCTGGCGCGATAAGCCCGTGATCACCCCCATGGTGCCTAAGGTGATCAACAAGGAAGAAACCTGCAACCGCTCAATCAGCAAGCCGTTGATCAGGCCCACAATCAGGCCCACACTGAGTGCCCCCAGTACCGCCAGCGGAATGCCCACATGCTGTAGCAGCAATGCCCCGACCAGCGCCGATAAGGCCACCACAGAGCCAATCGACAAATCGATGTGGCCCACAGCCAGTGCAAAGGTCAGCCCGACCGCCATCACGGTGATGGGTGCAGTCTGGCGCACAATGTTCATAAAGTTGGTCAGGCTAAAAAAGCCCGTGTCATGCAGTGCGACGGCAAAAATCAGCATCACTGCAAGGAATATATAGTAGATAAAAAACTCTCGTTTTACTGCCAGCAGCTTGAGCTGCTGCAAGGGTAGTTGATTAACGCTCATGGTATTCCTTATTGTTTTAACGCTAAATTCAGGAGCCTGGGTACAGGCGACTGGAACGCCTGCTGCCAGATCTCAGCAATATTGTTTCGCTTCACGGTATCAAACGGCACCAAGGTAAAATGCGGTGCCGGCAAGCCCAGTGTGGAGGCCGCCCCCAGCCGCGCCATGGTTTGCCCAATATCAAACGGACGATCTGAAATAGTGCCATAGACGTTGCCCCCCATGGCCATATCCAGCAGGTTATTAACGCCCAGATCATGGGTGATCACTTTAATATCGCGTCGGCCTAACGAGCGCAATGCTTCTACCACGCCCTCGGCGGCAGCATCCCAGGACACATAAATGGCTTCAAGCTCCGGATGTTGTAATACCATGGCCGCTGCCACATTGCTGGTCTCGTGCTCTTTGATAAAGCCCTTTTCGATGATCACATCCAGTTCAGGGTAGGCTTTTAGCCCTTTACGAAACGCGTTATCGCGATTATTGGTGATAAAGTAGCTGGCATCGTGATAGATCATGCCTATCTTACCTTTGCTATCCAACGCATCCGCCGTCAGGTCAGCCGCCGCCTTGCCCATGCCAAACATGTCGTCAGTGACAATACCAACAAAGTCTTTGCCCTGCTCAAAGCCAGGAATGGGGTTGCTGAGTAATACCAATTTGGCGCCCCGCTCTATCGCCCTGGCATAACTCTGCTTAGTGCTGACACCATCAACACTCAAAGACAAAATGATATCGGGGTTGAGTGCCGCGATGTTTTCCAGATCGGCCACTTGTTTGGCTGGATCGAACTGAGCATCGGTTGCTGCCACCACTTTAATGCCTAACTTTTCGAATTCGGCACGTGCCCCGCGCGATACCGCCGCGACCCAGGGACTGGCACCATGCCAGACCAGTGCAGCAGTCAAATCTTTTGATTTAATCGCCTCACTTTGCTGCTCGCTCAGGTGGATATCACTGGATTTTGCCGCCTTGCTCCAGTCGATGCTTTGTGCCGCCCAGCTCATCGACGTTGCACAGAGCGCAGCAGCGGTAAACATCCCGCTCAGCCACGCCCGACGGCGATGACCCTTTATCTGAGTTCCTGTAGACATAAGTAGATCCTGCTGTTGATTATTAAAATTCGCACATGCGAACATCCTGGCCGCCGTTTTTGTACTGGCATTTAGGATCAGTTTTGTTGTATTTATAGTCATATTCAGCCAACAAATGATTTATGTCAATTAGTTTGACTAATTATTTTTTATTCGGTTTAGTCTCATGATCGAGTAAGATGATCGGCTTAGTTCAGGGATAATGTGTTGTATAAGCAGGTACATACGGCACAATCACTGGGGCGATATCACAATACAGCCCCAACATCAGATTCAAATAGTAAGGCGAATACATTGAAAGGCTCCAACGCAAAACAGAATAAATCGATAAATTTGCGTCTTGTACTCTCTCAGATTGTCACACAGGGGCCAATCTCCCGTGTTGAGATTGCCCGCAATACCCAGCTGACCAAGCAAACCATTACCAATATGGTTGAAGAGCTGCTGAGCGTGCAGCTGGTAGAAGAAACGGGCATTAAGAAATCCGAAGGCGCAGGTAAGCCCTCGAAAATGCTGGTGCTGAATAAAAGGGCCGCGTATACGCTGGCGGTGCGCATTGTTGATAGCGAACTGGAAGTCGGTTTATTTTACCTCAATGGCGAGCTGCTTAACCGCTTGCACACCCGGCTCGAAAGCAACGACGTCTTGCTCAACAAGATCCAATACCTGATAGACACGTTACTGACCGTCGCAAACCTGAGCGTTACCCAGGTGCTGGGTTGTGGTTTGTCGGTACAACTTAGCCACCTCAAAGGCGTCGAGATTTTTGCTCACAACCGCCAGCTTCAGCAACAACTGGCGGATACCCTGGCCGTACCCGTCGCGCTCGAAAGCACCGCATCTGCCTGTGCCAGTTACCAAATGCTGTTTGGTGAAGCACGGCTGCTGGATAGCTTTGTCTATGTCCATCTGGGCAATCAGGTGGAGTCGGCAGTAGTTTACGAGCGGCGGATCCTGCTCGGTCAAAATGGGTTGACCGGCGCGCTGGGTGAGCTATTTGTGACCCCGGAAACCGATGAAGACACCGCTGAGCTGGGCAGGCTTAATGACTTTGCGTCGCTCAGTGCACTTAAACAGAGCCTGGGACGCCCGGGTTGCAGTACCGAAGAGCTGCACCACCAGTTGCAGGAGCACCCGGTGATAGAGCGCTGGCTTGAACAGGCCGCCGAACCCATGCGGATAGCTATTCACAGCCTGGAATCTGTGCTCAATACCCAGACCATTATTTTAGGCGGCGACATTAATGACTGGCTGCTGGATAAGCTGACCTCAGAACTGCGCCCGTTTATTCCATCCATTGCGCAGTTTGGCGAACGCCAGGTGGTGCGTCTGGTCAAAACCCCGGACGTTGCCAATATCGCCCTCAAGGGCATTGCCACTTTACCGCTGCACAGTGCACTCAGTGCCAAAAATATGCAGACTTTGTATCTGCCTGCACTCAATCAGCCCAGCGAGCTTCAGGAACTGGTGTTTTAATTTTGTGGGGTAAGGGCTGCGACCGGCACGTCCAAATCTTGCCCCCACTCGCTCCAGGACGCATCGTAAACAGATAACGGATAAAACCCACATTCATCGGCAATCATGGCCAGAATACAGGCGGTGATCCCGGAGCCACAACTAAACTGCAAGGCCTGGTTGGTGACGCCCGCCTCACTCAGCAGCGCCCGCAACTGCGCCTTAGGTTTTAGCAAACCACTGTCATCCAGCACGCTGGCATAATGCACATTGGCACTGCCCGGAATATGGCCACTGCGCATGCCTGCTCTGGGCTCGCGCTCCTGTCCACTAAACCTTTGCGGGCTGCGCGCATCCAGTAATAGCACCTCGGGGCCGTCTATGGCCGCCAGCACCGCTGTTTTATCAATAAAATAGCCAGTTTGGGGGTTGGCAACAAAATCACCCGGTTCGCTTGTATGGGCATACTCAGCTGCCAGTGGTAAGCCCAGCTCAAGCCACTTAACCAAACCGCCATCCAGCACATAAACCTGTTCAAACCCCATGGCCTTAAACATCCACCAGCCACGGGCGGCACTGAACAAGCCAAAGTTGTCGTACACAATCACAGTATCCTGCTGGCTGATCCCCAACTCTCTGACACCTTGCTGAAACTGCTCGGCACTACACATGGTATTTGGAAATATACCATCGCTGTCGCTGAAGGTTTGGCCAATATCAAAACGCTGTGCTCCGGCAATGATCCCCGGCGGCTCGTAATTTCCTTTTGTCCCGGGTTTGAGCATGCCGCAATCGAGTACGACCACCCGATCTAGGTTGTTCAGTAACCAGTGACAACTTTTGATGTTTTTCATAATGTTAACTTTTGCTGAAATTGAGGTACAAAGGTGATTTTGTTCACAAGCTTTGGTTATACTAGGCTGCTTTAATGCCCAAAACAAGAAAGTCCATGTCCTTACAAGCCATAGATCCTCGCCATTTGAGTGGCCCCATCTTAGTGGTCCTGCCCCGCTATATTGGTGACGCCATCAATACATTGCCAGCCATCGCGCTGCTCAATGAATTGTATCCGGGAAAAAAGATCTATCTGCTAGTTCGCCCTTATATGCGAGAAGTGCTACAAAGAGCGCACGGATATGACTTTGAATTATTGGATGATGCCAGGCATCAGGCAGAAGAACAGGTAAGTTTGCTTGGTTTCGCCAAAACACTCCGGGCACTTCGCTGCTCCATGGCGGTGTTGTTTCGCGGCTCGCTCACCGATGCCGTACTCTGTAAACTGGCCAGGATCCGCTATGTAGCCGGATATGCCCAAAACGGCCGTACCCCGCTGTTGTCACATCCGCTCAAAGTAAATCATTGCCACCACTATCTATTTCGCTATTGCCGTCTGGTGAACGACATTCATGGCAAACCATTCGAAAAATTTGCGCTGCCCCGACTCACAGCAAAAACATTGCCGCTCAAACAGTCTCAATCGCGCGCAACGGGGGTTTATATTGGTAGTAAAAACAAAGGTGCCCGCCACTACCCCGAAGAATTAGCTGCACAGGCACTGCTAAGAATACATCAACAATGCAACACCCGGTTTTATTTACTTGGGGATCCATCCGAGCAGCAAGATATGGAAGAGCTTAAACAGCTGCTAGACGCAGAGGGAGTTCAGGTCGCCAACCTGGCGGGCAAAACATCTGTGGGCGAGTTAGTCGACACCATTGCAGCCATGGATGCCATGATCACCATAGATTCCGGTCCAATGCATATTGCTGCCGCATGCCAGGTGCCCACGCTGGCGCTGGCAGGTCTGGGCACCTCGCCTTTTTCATTGGTTGCGCCATTAACACCGCTGTGCCAAACCATCGCCAGCCACTCAACAAGCCTTAATGAGGCGGAAATTATCTGCGCTATTGCTCCACAAGAAGTCGCTAAGCAATACCTAGATTTGTTTAGCTGAGTATGTGAGAATAATGTAAAATATCTCCAAGAATAAAGTAGCGAATACTATGACACAACCTCCAATTTTTATAATCAATATGGATGGCTGTGAAGACAGATGGCAGTCCACTTACACTCGTTTAAGAGAGGTGGGTCTTGATGCAACCCGTTTTCCCGCCACCAACGGCAAGCTGCTATCCGAATCCGAAGTAACAGCTTGGTATAACCACTCTGAGAATCGCAAGCGCTATCACAGGCACTTAACACCGGGTGAGATTGGTTGTTATATAAGCCACTATCGCATCTACGAA
The DNA here is from genome assembly GCF_000967655.1 of Pseudoalteromonas rubra. Taxonomy (GTDB): domain Bacteria; phylum Pseudomonadota; class Gammaproteobacteria; order Enterobacterales; family Alteromonadaceae; genus Pseudoalteromonas; species Pseudoalteromonas rubra_A. Next base: position 116,972 of record NZ_JXYA01000027.1, on the reverse strand, counting down.
AAAGTCGTCAATGAGAATATTCCATATGCATTGGTACTGGAAGATGATCTTCATATTGAAGATAGTTTGGCACCATTGTTGTCACTGTTTTCAGATATAGAAGGCTGGGATATGGTGAAACTGTCGGATAATCGAGCAAACCCTTTTGTTGATCAAACCGTCTTAAATCAAAATTTTAAGATGGGAAACTATAAGAAGGTTCCAAATGGAGCTCAAGGCTACTTAATCAGCCTAGATGGGGCTAAGAAATTGATAAAACGCAAACCTTTCTTCAGGCCTGTCGATGTTGATTTTCAGTTTCATGGGGAACTCGGGTTACGTATAATTGGTATCAAACCTTACCCTATATCCGAAGACATCAGTTTTGAAAGTGCAATAGAAAACATTAATCAAGGACGGCATTCAAATAGAAGTACATTCTTGCGCAATATTAAGCATCGAGTACGAATGTATATACAGCGCCAATCACGTTCTGCAGATTTAAAGAAAGTTACTTTTAAATGAATGCATGGATAATTGTGAAAAGCCCAGTATGCAACCAGGCTTTTTCTAATAACGCCTAAGGACAGATTTCCCCAAATCCACCACAGTCATCAGGTGGATTAATAACACCACCGCCACCAGTAGGAGTCGAGGGACTACAACTACCAGTCGTTACTTTGACAGAAGAAGCCTTATCATTGAAGCTATAAGTATCTAGTGTCGCAACATTTCGATTAAACTCTTTCTTTATACCGGTATAGCGGTAATGTTCATACATTTTTACACAAGCTCCATCACCGACAATAATGGAACTAATTTTGTCATTTGCATGATTGCCACGATGCCAGTTACCACCTTCAAGGTCTCGGAGGTAGCTGTTAGGTGGTAGAGAGAAATCTCCACCTCCGGTTCTATAATCCCGGTGAACTCTAAAATGCGTCATGATACTGCTATCACAGCGGTTGCTTTTAAATACCTGAATTGAGCTAGTCGTATCGTTAATTCCATAATTAACTAGATCAACATAAGTTCCGCCTTGGAAGTACTTTGCAGTTGAGCTGTAACCTGCATCGCGATAAAGCACAGCACATGAGCCATAGTCAACCTTGAGCGATGAGATGCTGTCATTTCTAAAAACACCTCTTTTTTCAATTGCATCAATTAGCTCTCCATCATTTATATAAGAACGCTCACCTTTCATGTAACTGTGTTCATATATTGTCGCTCCTGCAAAGCTCTGCGCAGATGCTAAGGACACTACCAATGCCAAAATTTGCTTTTTCATGTCTATTTCCTTTTCTGTATAAAGCACAAAAAAAATAACACCAAAAACACAAAAAAAACAAACTGAAACCACTTTATTAATATTTTAATTAAAATAATTCACAACAATATTACCAATCGTAAAAACTTAATGTTCTCATTGATGAAATTTGTCAACAAAATTTGAAATACAAACAAGAAAACCTGTAGGCAGGCCAACGCTTGTAATCAAGATTGAGCAACGTTATTATCTGGCTACATTCAAGGAAATGGCTGAAACACATACATGTCAATCAACAAGCGCGCGCTTCGCCCTCATCACTGCCCCGACCTGATCCGTATGGGGAATAAATTCGACGGTGGGTATATTATTCCCCAATCACATATTAAAAATAGTCAGGTTTTACTCTCATTAGGTATCAATGATGACTGGCGATTTGATAAAGAGTTTCAGGCATTCAACCCGGATTGCCGGGTGGTGGGGGTAGACTATACCGTCGGACTTGGCTTTATTGTTCGTAAAACCCTGCAAAATAGCATCAAGTCTTTGCTCAACACCTTGCTGTTTCGCCATGATAAACGCCAAAAATACTGGACGCGTTTGTTAAACTGCGTGTTCTTTTACAGCTTCTTCCGAGGTAAAAACAGCCATTTGCAACGCCGTGTTAGCAAGACTTCAGGCCAGCTGGATATCAGCCTGGATGAGCTCATTCAGCAACATTGCGGGACGCCGGAAGACACGGTTTTCCTGAAAATGGATATTGAAGGCGCGGAATATCAGGTGATTGATGACCTGTGCAAGCATGCCGACCGCATCAATGTGGTTGCTGCCGAGTTTCATCATCTGGATACGCACACAGAGCACTTCAACCAGTTTATTGCAGCGATGTCTGAGCGCTTTCATATTGTGCATATTCACGGCAACAACTATGGCAGATATGTCGATACCATCGACTTTCCCGAAACCGTAGAAATCACTTTTATCAATAAAACCCTGATGCCGGACGCACGACCTTCAACTCACTCCTATCCGGTTGCAGGGCTAGACTTTCCAAATAACCCTAAAAAGCCAGATTATTCGTTAGCGTTCGAATAATCAGATCTTAATCACCTCACCACGCAATGGTGCCAGCCTGGCCAGGATCTGGTTTTGCGTGGTGTGGGCAATACCCGCTTCGGTCATGGCGTTGATCAGCAGCTCAACCACACGGTTAAAGTCGGCTTCGGTGATCTGCATACCGGTGTGGATCTGTACCATAGAGTCGCCCTGATAGTCGCAAGGGCCGTCCAGGGTGTCGCACAAGTGCGTGATAAAGCCCTGGCGGAAGTGACTTACATTGGCTTTGGCAAAATAGGGTAAAATGACTTTATCACGTCCTATCTGGTCAATAAATAAATCCACCAGACTTTCCAGCCCAGCCTCGCCACCAATTTGTTGATACAAAGTGGGCTGGCTGGCAGACTGACAGCCACTTAATCCGACGCTGGCCAACAGTAAAATCAGGCCATACAGCACACGACTGGCATTGCGTGTTAGTTTCTTCACCACAGCGCTTCCTTAAAAATAGCCTGTGACAGACACATACCAGCCGGTTTGGTCCGACTGACCGGCAATGCTGCCCAAATCCAGCCAGGCCGCGGTAATATTGATCTGCTTATTGATAAACCAGGCGACAAACACATCCTGCCACTGTTGCTCGCCAAGTCCCAGGTTGTCGGGTTTTTCACGGTACTCGTAGCCCAGCGCCAGGTTTTGACTGAGAAAAATAGCCGTACTGGCTTCGAGATAAATACGTTCGCTGCCCTGCTGGCCACCATAGCCCAGCAGACCAAGTTGATTGGCCTCGGTATGGCGCGCGGTGATATTCCAAAATGTGTTAAAGCCACCCAGTGCCCCCAAGTGCAGCTTGCTGGCAGCCAGATAGATATCGGTGCCGCTGTCATCCTCAGCGCCCAGCAAAGCGGCAACGGCATCGTCTTTGAGTGATTTATGCTGCATACCCAAACTCAACTGCGGCCAGGTGCTGTAAACAATATCCCCATACAGGCGCACTTTAACGCCGCTGACCGACTGTTCTATATCGGTATTGAGTGCCGGTACGGCAAAGCTTTGCTCGGCATAACTGAGCTCAACACGGTCAAACAGGTTGGCCTGAATACCACACACATCAAGGCGATAATCATCGACGCTGGCGCGGCTGCAAAAGCCGCCGAGGCTCCACTGCTCTTCGCTGGCATAACCTGCCAGTTGTGCCCAGGGCACGATGCCCCCCCCTGCGCTCCCTTCGACCTGAGACACGCCAGGAGTGGCCAGTAACTTACCTGATCCGGCAATGCCTGGCGTACTGATACCTAGCGCACAGCAGGCCAAAACAAACCTGCACAAGTTAGCCCGCTTCATGATACTGCCCAAGCCATTGCGTCAATAACTCCGCCTTCAACGGCTTACTCAAGTAATAGCCCTGAGCGTAATCACAGCCCATTTCTTTAAGCAGCTCCAAAGAGGCTTTATCTTCTACCCCTTCAGCAACTACAGAGAAGCCAAGTTGATGTCCCAGACTGATGGTGGAGCGCACAATACACTGATCCTGATGGGTTTCAGCCAGTTTGAGAATAAACACTTTATCCAGCTTAAGTTCATCAATGGGCAGCATTTTTAAGCGGCCCAGTGAGGTTTGCCCGACCCCGTAATCGTCCAGCGAGATATGCACACCGATTTCTTTGAGCACTTTCAGCGCCGCGATGCCTTTTTCTTCATTTTCAATCATATCTCTCTCGGTCAGCTCTATGGTGATCAGTGACGGCGATATCTGGTAGCGATCCAGCATGGCTTCAAGGTGTGGCACAAAGTCGGGGTCGGCAATGTCCTGGGCCGACACATTAATGGCCGCTTTCATGGTGATCCCCTGCTCGACCCAGTTGGCCACCTGTGCCACCACTGTTTTGAGCACCCACTGAGTCAGCTCAACAATCAGGCCTGACTGCTCTGCCAGATCAATAAAGAATTCGGGCGATACCCACTCACCATTGCGCCGCTGCCAGCGGATCAGTGATTCAACCTTATCCACTTGCTGACTATGCATATTCAGTTTAGGCTGATAGGTCATAAACAGCTGGCCATCGTCGCTTTGTAGCGCGGCTTTAAGTTCATCAATGATCAGCAAACGCTCCAGGTAGGCTTCGTCTTCACCGGTTTGATAGAAGTACACGGCATTACTGCCCTGTTGCGCCGCATTGTCGGCCGCGATCAGCGCCCGGCGCACCAGATCTTCCGGATCCTCAGCCTGCTCAGGGTAATGCACCACCCCAACGCTAAAACGCAGGGTGATCTCCAGGTTTTGCACTTGATAGGGCAGGTTTAGGGCACTCAAAAAGCCCGCAACGCAGCCCTCCATTGAGCTGTCTTCTTTGGCCGCCAGCACAGTTAAAAACTCATCGCCACCCAGGCGAGCATTCAGTCCGTCAAAATCGGCGCCAGTTTGTTCAATACGCTGTGCAACAGCCTGAATACAGCTGTCCCCCACGCGCGGCCCCAGTTTATCGTTTATGTGCCTGAGCCCTTTAATATCGACCACCAGCAGGTAATACACCCGGCCATCTTGCAGCAGCTGAGTCAGTTTCTCCATAGCGGCTGCCCGGTTATAAAAGCGGGTCAGACCGTCGTGACTGGCCTGATAACGAATTTGCTTTTCCCGTGCCTGAATATCGTCGCCCATTTCATGAAAGGCATCCACCAGCTGGCAGATCTCTTTGGTGGGACGAGACTCATGTACCGTTGCCTCGTAATCACCCAGCGCAAAACGGCGTGCCATCACAGTGAGCTGTTGCAAGGGCGTTGCCAGGTTACGGGCCAAAAAGCCACTGGCCACAAAGCCAAACAACATAGTCACGCACGACGTCAAAATAATGCTCAGCACCAGCTGATCAAATTCCTGATAGTCTTTGGTCATATCGGCGCTCAGCACCAGGCTTACTGGTGAAGAGTTGAGCGCAGGTAGCGCCACTTCAGCATTGATGTAAACAGGGAATTCACTCAGCCAGCGGGTGATTTTTTGTTCGTGCAGATAAGCGAACAAGTCCTGAGACTCAGGTAAACTTAACGAACTGGCCTTGATCTGCTCACCATGACCGATAAAACTCATTTCCATGCCAGTCAGCTCACGCAGCTGCCCGGCAACCTCTTTATCAACGGCAAACCCGACAATCGTAAAGGCAATGGTCCTCGGTGCCTTCACCGGCAAAATAATGGCCTGATAGAGCTGCTTGTCGAGACTGACAAAGGCCGATTGCTCGGTGTGGTTAAGTAGCTCCCTGAGCAGCGGGCGCAAGTCTTCGGCCAACTCGATTTCGGCCTGATTGGCGGAGATCAGCTGACCGCGCACGTCGAGCAACAGCATCAGATCGGCGTCAATACGCTGACTGTGATTAAACAGCACACTTTCTATGGTCGGGGCATCCCGGGTGGCAACGGCCTGCTTAAAGCCAAAATCCTGGGTCAGTACTGTGGCGGCGGTGACCAGCAGGCGCTCTTTGGCGCTGAGATATTGCTGATAAACATTTTGCGCCGTCTGAATATCCTGCTGTACCTTGCGCTCGTTGAACTGGCTGGTAGACCACCAGAAGCTCACTAAGCTGGCCACGGCGGTCAGTAACACCAAGCCAACGCACAGTGCGATAATGCGATTTTTAAAACTAGTGCCCATGATGCTCCTTAAACATCTCCGAGAATGTGTTTCTGGGTGCCGGTGTCTGTGTCTCTACAATAACAGACCCGGATTGTTGTAATTGTGTCACCGTCACTATCCTGCGCGTGTCGATTTCCTGTGTTTGTTGTGCATGCCAGATGGCCACTTGCTCTGCGTAAGCGGGGACCTTTACTGCGCCCTGCTGATCGCTGATAAGTACATCTTTTGATTTAGAAACATAGATATAACCCACCATTGAATCGTGAATATTACATCCTAGAACAACCACGCCGGGTTGTTCAAATCGTATCGGTTGAATGGGCGTACCAGCATATAGTTTTAGCTCAAAGCGCTTAGTGTCTGAGAAGGAATACACATGATGGCGAATATCATCGCTATTGGGAAAGCTCACCGCCTGGCCCTGCATAATGGTGAGTAATTTGGGCTGGAACTGTTTAGCAACCTGATCCATCACGGCCACCTGTTGCACCGAGCCGGTATACACTGGCGCAACGACCTCAACCACGACATCGGGCAATGGAGCACCATGCTGGTCGCGCAATTGAAGGGTGTACCCGTTACCGGATCCGTTACCGGATCCAGTATCGGCACCAAATGCTGGGCCGGTCATAGCGATCACGGTCAAAGCCAGTAAAGCCCAACCAAACGTGACCCACGCACAGCCCGCAGCTCGCCTGATCATGTTCAGACGCCCTGGTGCTGTCCTTACCGGGTTATGCCCGCTGACGTTCATGGATATTTGCCTGAGCCAAATGCATACCCTTAAGTAAAAGTGACGCTGAAAAGAAAAGCAAGGACTAACCACAAATGACTCCACCACAATATTATTCAAGACAACAAAAAAGCGGCAATCTGCCGCTTTTGTTACTCAGATAGCGCCACTCAGGCGTCTATCAGGCCATATTCTTTATCCAGCACGGCAATCACCTCGTCGCGCGGGCTTTGTGGAATAGTAAGCTGCTTGCCGACGATTTTACTGGCAATGCCGACATAAGTGTCAGACACCGACATCATCACCGACTCTGGCAATTTGTAGCTGGCAGCCAGCTGCTCGCGCTCACTCATGCGGTCTTTGTTCAGCAATACGTCGCTGTCGGGCACATTGTTGATCAACAGCTGGCGGAAACCTTCTTTTGAGTTCTCAACGATTTTGCCGTCACGGTAGGCCGGGCCATCCCAGATCCGTGATGAATCAGGTGTACCCACTTCATCAATGTAGATCAAACGCTCTGTGCCATCTTTGTCTTCGACATAACCAAATTCGAACTTGGTATCAACAAAGATCTGATCCAGCTGCGCCAGCTCTTTAGAAATCAAAGCAAAACCTTCGCTCAATAGCTTTTCATACAGTGCGACATCGGTTTCGGATTTAAAATTAAATGCATCCAAATTATCCGTGATATTGCGACGGGTGATGTTCACATCATCGACTTCTGGCACATCTGGCAAGCCACGAATGATCCCTTTGGTTGACGGGGTGATCAAAACCTCATCCAGCTTCTGATGGGCACTCAGACCTTCTGGCAGATTGATCCCGCAGAACTCGCGTACGCCTTTACTGTAATCGCGCCACATGCTGCCGGTGATATACTGACGGGCAATGGCTTCGACGCGCACTGTGCTGGCTTTACGCACAATCCAGACATAAGGATGTGGAATATCCACGATGTGGTTACCAGCCAGACCGGCTTCATCGAACAACTTAAACCAATGGGCGGCAACACTGTTCAGTGCGATACCTTTACCCGGCACACCATTGAGGCCATTTTCGCCCTGCCAGATGCAGTCGAAGGCCGAGATGCGATCCGAGATCACCATGATCGCCAACTCAGTTCCGGTGGGAACATCATAGCCTTTTTCTTCAATTAAGCGGGCGCTGTCCTGATCGGTTAACCAATAAACTGAACGTACTTTACCACTGTGCACAGCACCTTTGGTGCGAATGGGTAGATCGTCATTGACGTCTAGAACTTTGTAGCTACTCATTGTATCTCCATAGAGAACGGCTGCGTCTTGCTAAAGGACGCAAAATACAGAGGGGGTTAGAGCGGTGTATGATAGTCGAGCAGCCGTTAAATCACAATTGCTTTACCGCACTGTTCGGCAATATGCCGCAGGCAGGTTTAGCTTGGGGCACAAGTATTTTATGATGCAGGCGTGATCCGCCATTGATGTGAGACTATGCTAGAAATTAATGACCTGATATTTCGCTGGCCAGGCCAGACAGACGCCACACTCAACATACCCAAACTTGAAGTCGCCGCCGGTGAGCGGGTATTTTTACATGGCCCGAGCGGCAGTGGTAAATCAACCCTGCTGGGGCTTTTGAGCGGCGTTAACAAACCCGAGTCTGGCAGTATACGCTTGCTGGGTAAGGATCTGGCTCAGCTCAGTGACGCCGCCAGAGACAAGTTTCGGGCCGATCACATTGGTACTATATTTCAGAACTTTAACTTGCTGCCCTACCTCAGCCCGATAGAAAACGTCACGCTGGGTTGTCATTTTTCCCGCAGCCGCACCGAGCGCGTCAAGGCATCAGGTAATACACTGACCCAGCAGGGCGAGCAGTTGTTACAGCAACTCGGTCTGGATCCCAGCATTATGGCCCGCTCCGTGGCCCAGCTGAGTATTGGTCAGCAACAGCGGGTTGCCGCAGCACGCGCCTTTATTGGTCAACCGGAGCTTATCATTGCCGATGAACCAACCTCCGCACTGGATGCCGATAACCGTAACGCCTTTATCGAGCTGTTGTTCAAAGAAGCCAGCCAATATGGCGCAACCATTTTATTCGTCAGCCATGACAGCAGCCTGGCCGCTATGTTTGATAAATATCTGAGCCTGAGCGACATTAACGAGGTGGTTCAATGCAGTTAATCACCTTAGCAACCAAAAGTATGTTCAATCGCAAGGCCAGTGTGCTGCTGACCTTGTTTACCATAGCCATCAGTGTGATGCTGCTGCTGACCATTGAGCGAGTGCGTCAGGAAGCCAAAAGCAGTTTCAGCAATACCGTGTCGGGCACCGATCTGATCGTCGGTGCACGCAGCGGAGATATTCAGCTTTTGCTGTCCAGCGTATTTCGCATCGGTCATGCCAACAACAGCGTCAGCTGGGACAGCTATCAGGATATCAAGTCGCAGCGCGGTGTAAGCTGGGCCATTCCCATCAGCTTAGGCGACAGCCATAAAGGCCACGCAGTACTGGGCACCGACAGCGCTTACTTTGAACACTTTCGCTATGGCAAAAAGCAAAACCTGGCCTTTGCCGCCGGCCGCGCGTTTGTTAATGCACAAGAAGTGGTACTGGGCAGCGAGGTTGCCAGTAAAATGCATTACCAGCTTGGCCAGCAAATTGTGATCTCACACGGCATGGGCAATACCAGCTTTCACCATCACGACGATAATCCGATGACCATAGTGGGGATCCTGGCGCCTACCGGCACGCCGGTGGATAAAACCGTGCATGTGCCACTGGCAGCCATCGAGGCCATGCATAGCCAGCCTAAATCGGCGTCCCGGATGATAGGTAAGCCAAAACAGTCGGCCGCACACAGTCACAGTGATACTGACGAGCATGATCAAAACCATACAGATGAACATGGACATAATGACAGTCATGACCACGAGCATGCGAATGAACACAAGCACAATGATGGCCATGACCACGACCATGCAGATGAACATGGACATAACCACAGTCATGACCACGACCATTCAGATGAGCATGACCACGGTCATGACAAGCCCGACACCGTCGCAGTTACCGTGCCTGCACCCGCACATTTGCATGGCGATCTGATCGGCGAGCCAAAACAGATCACCGCATTTTTGATGGGTCTGGATTCACCTCTGTATACCCTGCAAACTCGCCGTAATATCAACAATTACAAAGCAGAACCCCTGCTGGCCATCATGCCCGGCGTTACGCTCAGGGAGCTGTGGCGCATGCTGGGCCTGGTAGAGAAGATCCTGTTACTGTTTTCAGGTGTCGTCGTGCTGATCAGTCTGCTGGGTATGCTCACCACCTTACTGGCAACCCTCAACCAGCGCCGCCGAGAACTGGCCATTTTGCGCTCTGTGGGCGCGCGGCCTCGGCATATTTTTACCCTGATGAGCAGCGAAGCCATATTAATTACGGCAGCGGGTTGCGCACTGGGTATTGCCCTGTTTTACGCCCTGATAGCGCTGGCACAGGGCACACTGCAAAGTCAGTTTGGGATCAGCCTGAGCATTTCACTGCTCAGTCACTATGAACTCATGCTGATCGGGGTTATTATGGCGGCCGGCACTTTGATGGGCATATTGCCTGCAACCCGGGCCTATTTCTATTCGCTCAGCGATGGCATGAGCATTAAGCTATAAGAGGTTTTGAATGACACCATTACGCACTTTTTTCTGGCTATGTACTGCGCTATTGCTCATTTCAGTACAAGTGCAGGCAGGACCCCCTAAAGAAATTTTTTGGGAAGATCTGATCCCTCAGGGCCATGTCCAGATCAGCAATCAGGACGCTGCCTCCAGCCATGATGGCGACCAGCAAAACTGGGTGCAGCCGGACCTGGATGCACCTGTGGTCAAAAGCCTGGATGGTAAGCAGGTGAGTTTGCCCGGATTTGTGGTACCACTGGAAGGCGACAGTGAAGTGATCACGGAATTTCTGCTGGTCCCTTACTTTGGTGCCTGTATTCACGTGCCACCGCCGCCGCCCAATCAGATTGTCCACGTTAAAATCAAGAATGGCGTGCCCATCGACAGCCTGTATGATGCCATCACTGTGACGGGAACTATGAAGGTTGCAACCTGGAAAGGCGACCTGGCACAAACCGGTTACCAAATGGATGCGGTTGGCGTCGCGCCGTTTGAGCTATAAACGCCGGGTGATGTATCTGAAAGTGGCTCAGGGGTGAGCCACAGACTACTGACTCCGAGCCTTTAGCACAGGCAACTTCTGAAATGATAGGTATCACACTTGGCGGCTATGGTATTACAGGTATCACGCTCAGTGTAATACACGCCCCCGGCTATTTGAGGGGTTTGCGCCTTATCCAGTGAACGAGTTTGGCGGCCTAACTGCTTAATTGCTTTTTTATGTAACTGTAGTTTCATTGTGTATTTCCTTATTGTTGCTTTTAAACATGTGCATTAGCACTTTCTCACCATTGCATACATTTCGACCAAATGCAAAGCTACACATCGGCCAGTTGTTTGCAGAGTATGCGCATCAAGGCTGGGTCTTCCTGCATCACTACTTTTAGTTTGTCGACCGGGATCCAGATGATTTCACACGGCGTTTCGGCCAGGTATTCCAGTGCCGACACGCCACTCAGCAAAGCGGTTACGCCCAGTGCCTCACCAGGTCCTCTGACCACGACTTGACTGTGACCCTGCGCACCGGCTGCCACTTCTCGCACGCTGCCACGATATATCACACCCAGTTTGCTGAGCGACTTGCCGTGGCGGATCAGTACCTGTCCTGCGTCATACACGCCGCGTTCCTGACACGCACTGATTTGTTCTCGGGTGGATTGCGTAACCCCATGCAGCCAGGGGATCTGCTGATCTAACTGTGCCGCTTCGGTCTGGCGGAAAATCGAGGCTTTTTGTAATGCAGCCATGCGCTTTTCAACATCTTCCAGCAAGCGACTGGCTTCGGGTTTATCGAGCACCGCAAGTTTTAACTGCTCGTTGATCACTGCACGCTCACGGTTGAGCAACAACCGGGTCGCTGCCTGCGATTGCAAAGCCTGAACGATATCCGGAAACGTCTCCTGAAGCGTATTAATTCGCGCTATGGTTTGAGCGATATTATCCTGAACCTGCTGGCGTACCTCTCTCGCTATCTGGGCATTCGGCGAAAGCGTATCAATATGGCTTTGCAGTGCCTCCTGGGCCTGGATAAAGCCCCTGGCCACGTCATACCCTACCACCAAGCGCTCAAAGTACAGCCTTAATAACGAGCGCTCTAACCAGGCAATACCGCGCAGTCGCTCCAGCCAGCCGGGCACCTGCCAGGTTGCAAACAGGGTATCGCGCTGCCCGATACAGGGCTCACCGTCGAGTGCCAGCTCCACCGCTTCCACCAGCAAGTTGGTGGCCCGTTTGCCCAAAGTTCCCTGCTCAAACTGCGTCCAGTAATGCTTGCGTTCGGTTTCCAGCAGGCGACGTAAAAAGGCGGTATTGAGATCATCCTTATCTATCGGTGTTGCCGTGTCTGACGGTGCCATCGCCCCCAGCTTGACCTGGCTTTTTACCTGCTGCCAGTCGGCACCGCGTAAAAACGGGCTGTCCATCATAGTCGGCAACATAGTTTGCAGGGTATTGGCCACCTGCTGATTGGCTTTATCCACCGTGGCCTGTTTGGCCGGAGGCAGGCTGTCGAGACGCAGAAACTTCAGCAGCATGCCCATAGTGCCGCCGTTAATTAAAATCGTCAGTACCACAATGCCGGCACACAAAAACAGCATGCGATCGCTGACCTCTTTGGGGATCGCATCGCTGGCAGCCACAGTCAGCGCCAGCGCTAAAGAGACCGCGCCGCGCAGGCCACCCCAGCACAACACGCTGGCTTTCTCAAACGTAATGCCAACGCCGATACGACTCAGCAATGGGGTAAACACCGTAATGGAAATGGCCCGGATCAACATGATCCCCACATACAAGATGCCCAGCGTCTGCCATGCCTGGAGGTCGTCCAGTGGCACCCGAATGGCCACCAGGATCCCCACTAACAGGAAAATGCAGGTATTGGCAATATGTGCCATCATTTCCCAGAAGTGGTGTAAAAACCCGGCAACCTCCGGGCTTATCCGGGTACGGCCAACGCTGGCCAACACCAGCGCCAGAGTCACCACCGCCACCACCCCGGAAACATGAAATGACTCGGAAATGAAAAACGCCGAATACGCCGCCGCAATAGTGAGGGTGATCTCTATCATAGGATCGTTAAACACCCGATCGATCCACATGATACACAACCCGCCCAGCACCAAGCCTATCGCCAGTCCCACCAGCACCACCCCGGCAAACTGGCCGACTGCCTGGACAGGCGAGGCCATCATGGCCCCTTCTCCCCCACTGCTGGCCAGCACCCAAACATAAAACAAACTGAAAAACACAATGGCGGTACCATCGTTAAGCAAAGACTCGCCCTCAATCAGGGTTTCGAGACGTTTACGTGAGCTGACTTCCTTCAGCAAGGCCACCACGGCCACCGGATCGGTGGCGCTGATCAGGGCACCAAACATCAGGCACATGGCCCAGCTCCACTGCCAGTGTTCGGGCACGCTCAAATGTAATAACTCGGCCGTCAGCCAGATGGCCAGCATCAGACCTGGCACCGCCAGGATGGCAATCTGGGTAAACATGCGCCGGAATAAATGCACTTCCATGGCAAAAGCGCTTTCAAAGATCAGGGTAGGCAAAAACAGGAAGAGAAACAGGTGCGGGTCGATGTCGGCTACCAGCGTCAGGGTATCACCCACCATCTGCATATCGCCGTCAAAGACCTCACCGCGCTGCGCCAGGCCGATGCAGATCCCAATCACCAGTAATGCCACGGTGTAAGGGATCTGGGTGTTTTTCAGGGCATGGCGGGTCAGTGCACCAATAAACAGGGCCAGGATCAAAAATACCAGGACCAGAATGCCAGATTCAAACTGCATACCTGCCACCTTAATCACCGCGCTCACAATGGTGTAAGCTTAGTTCACCCAGGCTGGCCCTGTTAGTTTAAGGGTAAAAAACTCAGCGCTCGGTTTTGCCCGGATAATAAATGGTTACCGGCTGTGAGTAATTCGGCACATCATCATAGCTAAACACCGCATAATACTTGGCAATATCCGGCGTGCCGAAGTTGTCCAGCGTATAGTTATCCGGCCCGCCGTAAAGCTTCACCCCATCAAACGGCGAGCGCGGCGGATGGAAGCGGTTGCGCACCACAAAGAAGCCGACCAGATCCTCGTCTTCTTCATTTTCCCAGGTCAGCTTGACCACGCCGTTTTCGACCTGAGTTTGCAGATTATGGGGCGCTGCCACCGGATGTTTACGGCGCTCGATATAATCGATCTTCAGTTGTGCCGGTTGCTGATCCTGACAGTTGGTCCAGTTCACCAGTGCATCCGTGGCCTGCGACTCCGCCGTGGCACGAATAATAAAGTAAAATGGCGTCTGTGCCTGATGCAAACGTTCCAGTTCCTGCAAGCTGTAGCTGTCAAAGATAAAGTGATGCTCGGCGCGCTCTCTGAGTTGCTCATTGCTCACCTCATAGCCGATGTATTCAATCTTCTGACGCTGCTTCACATGCTGATAATCCACATCTCTGAGCTCCACCAGCTCTATGGTAAAGCGCACATCCCGCGCCGAGGCAATAGAATTACAGCAGCGTACAGTGAGGCAGGCATTGGTAAATACAGTGCGGTCCACCGGCAAGTCCACATTCAGATCAAACGACATCTGGCCATATACAATATCGCCTTCGGCATCAAAACCCGACGCCAGCTTATCGGCCACCACTTTGTCCTTGTAAATGGTATTACAGGACAGCGGGCTGAGGGCAAGCTGTTGCTCAGGTAACTGATACACCAGCTCCAGGTTGGGCCGATAGTGCAGACCACTGCCAAACGAGCCGTAGCCAATGTCGAATTGCATGACCTGAGAGTCTTTACCCAGAGGCAATTTTTTGGGCCCCTGTAAGCGCAGCAATAAGCGCTTCTGCTTGAGCAGCTTAGCCAGCAGGCTACGTTCAACCCCGTTAAACAGCCATTTCATCCAGATCCCCTGGGTGAGCTTGTCGGATTCAATGGTTTGCCCCAACGTATGCAAAGGCTTAGCGTCGGCAATGCAGCTGTAGTCATAGATGTCCTCAACCTGATCGGCATCAAGAATCGCCACCGACCACTCGCCATATTTTTCAATTTTGGCGGCCACCCGATTCATCGGATAGATAAAAAACTGGGCGCTTAAGATCTGTGAGCCTTCCACAATACTGCTGAGATCAAACTGCACCACGCCCATGCTGATCCCCCGCTTTTTATCGACGCCGATAAACATAGAGTTATAACCAAAGTGCTCTTTGTTCTTGGCCTGATTGTTCTGCGATAAATAGCCCACCGTTTCGCGCGAAGGAAATAAAGTACGGGCGCTTTCTGTGCGGCCCAGACGCGTTTTCAGGCGCAACTCCGGGCTGAACGGGGATTTAATTTTAGTGACCTTATCAACGGCGCGAATGTTATAAAAATAGCTGTGCCCGCTTTGCAGCTGGCGATCGATAAAACCCTGTGTTTTGGTGATGGCCACCAGGGTTTCTTCACCACAGGGGTTTTTGTTGTGCTGGCTGCGATAAACTTCAAAGTAGATGTCGTCCCGGTCTTCATACTGCCACTCCAGCTCAACACTGTCATGGGCCACGGATTTAATGGTAAAGCCTTCAACCCGCTTAGGCGCTAGCGGCGAGTAATTAATGGCCTCGCTCAGCGCATATTGTACGGCGGGAATATTTTCGGCCACACTCTCAGACATGTTTTTCATGTAATCCGGAATGTTGCGCGTGCCCACTTCCACCACAGTGGCGATGATCCCTTTGCGATAATAATACTCGCGACCACTGCCGTGGATCAGCTGAGCCGGCGGCTTGCCACGGTGGATCCCATACTGACGTCCCGTGACCTTTTTGATCTCGTGGTTCATATTGGCGCACAACACATTCAGATCCGTGCCTTCGATCTCCACCTCATGGTTAAACTTATGGGCAGGGAAAAACACGTTACCCTGAGAGTGATAATCCAGTGCAATGCGAATATTTTCATGACTTTCCACAAAATCGCGAATGGCACAGGTTTCCGGTTCCGAAAAGGCATGAGGACCGCCATAGGTATTCGAGCCGGTATTCTGATTGCGCATAAACTTGGCATCAAAGTTACGGTTCAAGTCCACCCCAAAGGTGCCATCGCCGTTGTTGCGCCGGTTCTTACGCCAAAATGAAAAGTGGTTACGAGAGTACTCAAAGCCATCGGGGTTCAGACAGGGCACCATGTACAGCGTATTACGCGTCAATGCATGTTGCAGCTTAGGGTTAAAACGATAGTTATCAATTACATACTGAACAAACTTCACCGCCAGCTCATTGCCTATCCACTCTCTGGCATGAATCGAGCCGGTATACAGTAAGGCCGGTTTATCATCGGCATAGGTCACGTCCAGGGAAATGGTCACCAGCATGATCGGTCGGCCTTCCCAGGTCTCACCTATGCTCTGTAAACGGATCAAATGGGGATGTGCGCTCATGGCGCTTTGCAGGAACTCTATGGTGTCCTGATAGGACGCATATTGGATTTTCATAGCGGTTGCTCAGTTGCAGAAAACGAAAAGCCATAACCCGGATCAGGCAGCCTGATCCGGTACAGCCAGAAAGCATTAATGTGTGGTCAGCCCGGCAGGCATCACCTGTTGCCAGTGCGCCACTATTTTTTCCAGTTTCTTGTCCTTCAGATTTTTCACGACACATAACTGCTGTGGCTCGGTATTCAGGGCTTCAACCACACCATGTGCACCAAACGTTGCCATGATCTCATCGATCATCTTGTCGCCGATCCCTTTCACCTGAGCCAGGATCTCCCTGATCTGGGCATCATCAAACATCGGAGCCGGGTAGCTGTTAAGCTCCACACCCGCCTGTTCATCGCTACCCGGAATAGGTTGCAGGGCTTTGGCTTGTGCCGATTTAGCTTGCAGCACAAAGTTGTCTTGCAGGTTCCAGACCTCACTGGGCCATTCTTCGATGCGTTGATACTGGGTATCGAGAATTGGAAACTGTTGTTCATCCATGCCGTGGAAAGTCTCACCACAGTCCTGGCTCGGTGTGTAACTGGAAAAACCAATGTGGCGCATAGTGCGCAGCAAGCGTGAGTCGATTTTGCCCAGCTCTTCCCAGTTATATAGTGGAATACTTGGTTTACGGAAGTGACCGTCAGACAGTAACCACATCAGATACTGACCGATCCAGTCACGAATATACGGAAACGCCGCAAACGCGGTGGCGCATTCCAGGATCCTGAGTTTGCCATCTTTACCCAGTGCAATGTCGCAGGCCCAGTACTCGGCGTTGGCCGCTTTAGACGCGGCAGTCGCCAACTTCAGAACCGACTTAGGTACTGCCTGATAGTCCATACTGCCACCCTGGCTGGTGTTGGTCAGCCACTCGCCTTCCGGAGGGCGACGCCAGAACGCACACACTGGCTTATGACCCACCAGCATGACACGAATGTCTGCTTCCATCGGCACAAAGTCTTGTACATAAGCCGGGTAGTATTTTTTCTCTGTCAACAGTGCCATCGCTTCATCATAATTATCTACTTTATGTACAAAGTAGCCGCCATAGTTAGACGGGCCATAAGATCGCTTGATGATCTTCGGGTAACTGGCCTGGCTCAGGTAGCGCTTGGCTTTTTCCGGGACATAGAAGATTTCGGTGTGTGGTGCAGGTAGTTTGTATTTGCGGCAAAAATGGGTCACGTTCTCTTTTGACTTGTTAGAGAACTGGCTGTCCAGCGAGGGCAAAAAACGCACATGCGGCAAGGCACGGGCGATTTCACGAAACGTTTCGTAGGCCGTCGCGGGAATATTACCGATCAGCACATCGATTTGCTTGCGCTTCACTTCGGCAATAAAACGCGCTTTGTCATTGCCCCAGTGATATACCACAGTTTCAATTTTATCTGGCCAACCTTTGAAGTTGGATTTGTCAAAAAAGCGTAAGACGTAATCCAGATAGAGAAGTCCAATCTTTGGGAGTTTGGGTTTTGCAGTCATTGCTCGGGCCACCTTGGCAAAATTAATGGGTTGGTAAAATAACTCTGTGCTCTGGCCATCAGGCCACTTTGTGTGTATGCAGCGCATTGTGTTGCGTTGCAGTGCGCTCGATCAGCTCCACCATGGCATCGATCTTGGCCTGGTTAAAATTGATCCCCAGCGCTTCTTGTTCTGGCGTTGCAAAGGCCGGAATGGTGTTTACTTCCAGCACCACATATTCCTCACGCTCGCGGTCATAAATGAGATCGACACCTGCGATTTCCAGACCTAAGGTACTGGCTGCACGCAGTGCCAGCTCTACTACTTCGTCGTCGGGTTCGCGAACAAACACCGAGCCACCACTGGTGATATTGGTTTTCCAGTCATCCTTTGGCGCTTTGCGGCCATAGCAACCGACAAACTTGCCATCCACCACATCAATGCGGTAATCGGTGTTGTCGTAATCAATAAAGCGCTCAACGTAGAAATAACGTAAGTCGGTGCGGCTCAAAAACGGCAGCAGCATGTCAAGTGCCTGTTCACTGTCGATTTTGACAATGCCAACACCACCCCAGCCGTCGGTGGGCTTGTAGATCAGCTTGCCGCCAAAATCCCGCAGCGCCTGCTTTAACCCGTCCATGTCGTTTTTGTGGCACAAACGATAATCCGCCGTGCAGATCCCCTGGCTGTTAAGCAAGTGAGAGGTGCGAAATTTATCTTCCGCCAGGGCAAACGCGTCGTAATTATTGAGCGTCGGAATGGCCTGGCTCAGCGCCTGATAGAGATACACCTGAAACTGAGTTTGCTGACCGGCGTTGTAACTTAAAAACGCATCCAGCTGCTCCATCACCACGCCGTTACAGCTGATCTGGCCGTCCTTTGCCCGGGCGTCGCGCAGATTCAGCCCGGTACTGGTCTGGATCCCGCGCTCAGCCAGCGCATGAACCAGGCGCTGCTCTATCTCGCGCCCTCCCCCATTTTCGTACATCCAGATGCCAACGTGCGGTGCCGTGACTGAGCGTGTCATAAAGTGTCTCCTTGGTCCTTGAACAGGTGCATAAAATTTAGTCAGGAAGGCTATTTTACAGGGCACTGTGTGACAGATTTTTGATCGTTTTTCTGTACCTATCGGGATCCAAAAACTGTTCATAATTCCGTCACCTCACTGTCATCGAAAATCGCCACGATGGGCCAAAATTACCGCAGGGACCTGTTATGGATAGTCTGGACTTTAATGAACTCGCGTCTTTAATTCGTTGTAATTCTTACAGTAAGCATAAAGCTGGTGTGGATGCGCACGGCGAACAAATGATTGAACTGGCGGCGCCGTTGGGCTACACGCTCACCCGCTATCAAAGAGAACATATTGGCGATCATTTGCTGCTGCGTTCGCCCAGAGGCGCTGGTAAAAAAATACTCTTACTGGGTCATCTGGATACCGTCTATCCCCCCGATACCTTTGTCGAATTCAGTGAGGATGAAGAGTGCGTTTATGGTCCTGGCGTGTGCGATATGAAAGGCGGCAACTGGGTTGCACTGAATGCACTGCGTCAGCTCAAGCGCACCTATGGCAAGCTCCATAATATTGACTGGCTGCTGGTCAGCGATGAAGAAATTGGCAGCGACGACAGCAAAGCACTGACCACTAAAATCGCCAAACAGTATGACGCCTGTCTGGTGTTTGAAGCCGCCGGTAAAAATCACGAACTGGTGGTGGCCCGCAAAGGCATTGCCACCTACACCATTACTATCACAGGTAAGGCGGCCCATGCCGGCAACCATTACCGGGATGGGATTGATGCGAACTTTGCACTGGCAAACATGCTGATGGAAATGTCGGCCCTGACCGACCTGAAACGAGGCAGCACCGTCAATGTGGGCAAAATCCACGGTGGCATTGGTGCCAACACCATTTCCCCTTCAGCCACTATGGTGGTAGAAGCACGCTTTACCAAAGCCTCTGAGCAACAGCGTTTACTCGAAGGTATTGAGAACATCTGCCTGGCCATTGAAGTGACTGGGGTGTCGGTCAAATTAGAAGGGGGTCTGCAACGTGGCGTTATGGCCCCGACAGACAAACAATCGGCTTTACTGAGTGAGATCAATGAGATCCTGGGCTATGAGCTGCCAGTGGAACATCGCGGTGGGGTATCCGATGCCAACACGGCCGCAGCGACCGGCACACCAACGTTAGATGGCTTTGGCCCCTATGGTGACGGGGACCACACCATTCACGAGCGGGCACTCAAGTCCAGTTTTGCACTGCGCATTGCTCAGGTCACCCAGATCCTGGCTAGTCTGTGCTATCAGGCCGAGTCGCAGCCCGCCCTCAGCGACAGCGATTAACGCTGACACTGTGGGCAGTAAACGGTACTGCGCTGACCCAGGCGGATCTCTTTGAGTGTGGTTTCACAGCTGACACAGGGTTCGCCTTTACGACCATAGACCAGCAGCTCCTGGGCAAAGTAACCCGGTTTACCGTCACTTTGCGCAAAGTCTTTGAGGGTGGTCCCGCCCTGTTTAATGGCACTTGCCAGCGTCTCTTTGATGATAGGCGTAAGACGCTCATAACGTTGTAACGAGACTTTCCCAGCTTCCCGTTTTGGGTGGATCCCGGCTTTGAACAAAGACTCGTTGGCGTAGATATTACCTACCCCGACGACCACCTGGTTGTCCATAATAAATTGTTTGATCGCCACCTTTTTACCGCGACTGGCCGCATATAAATGCTCGGCGGTAAACGCCTCGGTAAGCGGCTCCGGCCCCAGTTTTGCAAATACGCTGTGCTCCTCAGTAACCCCTTGCCACAGGCAGGCACCAAAGCGGCGGGGATCGTTCAGGCGCAATGCCAGCCCGTTGGCAAAATGAAACTCTATGTGGTCGTGCTTTTTGAGTGGCGTATCCTGCGCCACCACGCGCAGGTTGCCCGACATGCCCAGGTGTAAGATGGCCGTGCCCAGCGGACTTTCCAGCAGTAAGTATTTTGCCCGACGTTTTACGGCACTGATGACCTGCCCTTCCAACAGACTGACCTGCTCAGGGACCGGCCAGCGTAACTGACGCTGATGCACAATCACTTTGCTGACACTTTGATGCTTGATATGGGGTTCGATGCCTAAACGGCTCACTTCTACTTCAGGTAATTCTGGCATTACTTCAACTCAATAGGGGCAAATAACTGTTGTGCCTGTGTTTTGTCGACACTAAACCAACGCTGTGATTGTCTGGCAAAAAGATAATAGCTTTGCTGTTGCTGATACAGCTGAAAACTCACCGGTAATTCACTGCCAGCCAGCCAGAACTGGGCAACGCTGAGCGCAGCACTGCCCGGCAAGCCAGGGTTTTCAGTCAGGGTCAGCTCACTTTCCTGCCACCGGGTGATCAACGCCTCCAACTCAGCGGGTTGCGCCTGCCAGACAGCATCCTTATCAGCACTGAGCCGCCAGGAGGTGCCAATGCGCTCAATCTTAAAACCGGGAAACCCCAGTGCCAGGACAAAACTTTGTTGCTCAAAAAGCGGCATACTGCCCAGTTCTTCTTTCGGTGGATTAATTTTCTGATGAATACCATTAAGAAAAAAGATCATGATCAACATAGAGAAGATCACTACATTGTTCCAGGCCTTGCGGCTCAAACGCATAACTGCTCCAGTGCTTGTTTGCCCGCAATGCGGCGGGTTAGTCAGAGCCTAAATCATATCCCGCAGCGGGTGTTAAGTACACTCAGATGCGAAAGAAGCCAATGTTTTTGCTCAATACACCCGACATTTGTGACAGCTTTTTAGTGGCCTGTTTGTTGTCATTCAAAGCACTCATGGCATCCTGAGCGGCCTCGGTGATCTCTTCCATATTCGAGGCCACCTCGTTGATGGCCGACGCCTGCTGTTGCGCCACGTTGACCACCTCTCCCACCTGAGACAAAGAGTTTTGCGCCTGGGTGTCGATTTGCTCCAGCAGCTCAGTGGCTTCAAAGGTCAGCGTCCGGCCATGTTCAACCTGGGGCTGAGTTTTTTCCATGGCTGCCACAGTTGCCGAGGTTTCGCTTTGTACTTCCCGGATCATGGACTCGATCTGATCCGTGGCCTCAAAGGTTCTGCGCGCCAGCTGACGCACTTCGTCTGCCACCACCGCAAAACCGCGTCCGGATTCTCCGGCGCGTGCAGCCTCAATGGCCGCATTCAGTGCCAGCAGGTTAGTTTGTTCAGAGATCCCACTGATCACATTGGCGATGCCGCCGATCTGCTTAGTCTGCTCTGCCAGCTTTTGAATTTGCGACACAGTGCCATCGACCGTTTGCGCTATGGTATCCATTGCCTCTGCGGTATTACGAATTGCCTGGCGCCCCTGATCAGCAAAAGTCACCGTTTGCGTCGAATTTTCTTCCGTTTGTCTGGCAATATCACTCACCCGCATCATGTTTTCTCGCAATGAATCAAGCATTCTGGCGGTATTACTGGTGGCTTCTGCCTGATGCTGCGCCGCGTCATAAATCTCTCCAGACGCGCCCGTTACCGCATTAGCCTGCACTGAGAGCTGCTCAGAGACTTCTTTGATACTGGTGACGATCCGGGTTAATTCACCAGACATGCGGCAGACAGAGTCCAGCATGCTGCCCGGATAGTCGGTCTGGATCTGCCCCGTCAGATCGCCCCCTGAAATACGTGTTACCGCCGCTGCGGCATCTTGCGGCTCACCACCGAGTGAGCGCTGGAAACTGCGCTCTATCGCCCAACCCACCAGCACACTGATGGCCACGGCGAAAAAGGTGAACCACAACATCAGCTGGGAAAATCCTCCCGCAGCTTCACGGGCAGCCGGGGTCAGGGTTTGATTTTGCTGCTCCTGATAGTCGATAAACTCGTTGATCACGTTGAGCCAGGTAATAAAAGCCGGACGTGCCTCATCCAGTACCAGGGCATCTACGCTCTGACCGGCTTTTTTATTACTCAGTATGGTGCGGATCAGCGGGAGTGTTTTTGCTTCAATCCGTTTGATCCGATCCAGGATCTCACGCTCCTGGGCGCTAAAATGGGCGCCTGAGTTAATCATTTGCGTCATCTTAGCGTCGGAATCCTGATAGAAGCGGGCAAGCTGCTCGATTTCCCGTTCATATTCACCCAACTCAGACGCGCTGCGGGCGATGGCCACATCGCGAATGGCGATTGCCCTGTCATGTACACTGCCCCGAAAGTTAATGGCATAACGTTGCTTGACCGAATTAACGTCGGTGATCTCGGTTAACGTGTGATCGATAAAGGTTACGCGATTACTGCCTATCACAGTCATGACAATCAACAGCAGTAACGCAATACCAAACCCGACAACCAAACGGCTTTTAACCGTTAACCCCATTAACCACTGCACCATAGCGTGCCTCCATGACAGCAACATACTGAAAGTTCAAAGTTAGTCGCAGGATAGCAAGCTGTAAAGTAGATAAAACAAATCACCATGATTGAAAAAACAGCTGGTTACTTTAGCCACAGACATTAAACTGCAAGATTCTGTTGAGACTATATTGGGAACTTAGTTATGAGTTTCACTTATCGCACAAGGATGACATGTGTATAATTTTCGCTTCGCGCCTAACCAGCTTATCTGGCGCTATGCTCTGATATGGTTGTCGGAGCAAGAATTTGGAATACTCACAATGAAAAAAACACTACTGTGCCTGATCACAGGCCTACTCTCCTCACCCGTATTCGCTGACGCGACATTTGTACCGGCCAAACTGATTGATGACGGTAGCTCAATACGCCCTTCAGAAGCGATACGGTAATGCATTTACCACTTTGCTCAAAATGCGAGAGATCAAAAACAAACAATTGTCTCAGCAAACTATCACGGAGTTTAGTGCGCAACTACAGGAACAAATTGACGCCAACCCGGTCATCACGGTCACTGCCAAACTGGCTGAATTACGCACCTGGCGCCATATTCTTAACCGCAGCACCATCTCATTCAGTACAGAAAACGGCAATCTGAACACCGTGGCTTTGTATTGCCAAAATGGCTATCAGCGCTTCAGCGAACTGCCGGTGAAAAGCTATCAGGTTCCTGAAACTTACGGCAGCTGCTATCTTGCAGTGCAAGGTGAAGCCGACACCCAAATCACCTATCGCGAAGAGGGTGATGCCCGTTTTGGACTTTATCTGTAAATTTGACAAAAAAATGAAAAACCAGTGATCCGAATAATCAGACTATTCGTTTTATAGGATGAAGGGTTCGCAGTACGGTGTACTAAACAATCCCCTTCACGACGGCACTGATAAACGCGCACTTTAAGTGCGCGTTTTCTCTTTTATCAAACCGATAAACACTTATTTGCTCACCACATCAACCAGATTACCCCGAAGCACATCTGAGCACTGACCCGCCTGACGCAACAGCGTGATAAACGCCTGCGTAAGAGGAGGCGGTTGCTGCGCGTTGGCCCACAATGCATAGACCGGCCGCATATGCTGCCACTCGCCCACATAACAAAACGGTTTGTCCAGTTCCGCTACTTCTGTCATCGGCAAGACGGCCGCCCCCAGCCCGGATGCAACCATTTGCCTGGCTAACGTGATGTCTCCCACGTAAGAGAGATGCTCAAAGCGGGACACTAGATCGCGCCACAATGCAGAATCCGGAATTTGTTCCTTTCTAAATGGCATGAACAAGGTGTTCGTTTCTTTTGCCTGCTCAGACACCACACACTTTAGTGCAATCTCGCCGATACGCGTG
The DNA here is from genome assembly GCF_000967655.1 of Pseudoalteromonas rubra. Taxonomy (GTDB): domain Bacteria; phylum Pseudomonadota; class Gammaproteobacteria; order Enterobacterales; family Alteromonadaceae; genus Pseudoalteromonas; species Pseudoalteromonas rubra_A. Next base: position 92,513 of record NZ_JXYA01000027.1, on the reverse strand, counting down.
TGATAGCAGTTGGAATCCTGCAATGTGCCCACCCGAATAATCACATCGAAACGCTTCTGACTCAGTAACACATTGGTATTGTCCGGTTCAATATGCAACACAAGGTTCGGATGGGTGCGCTGAAAAGATTCAACCACAGGATATAAAGGACCATTGATCAAATTCTGCGGACACAATAAATGAAATGCGCTGACTTGCGGGCTTAACAACGCGGTGCAGTCAGCTTGCAGGGCCAGCAACGACGGGGCCATTTTTTCATAGACGGCCTGGCCGTGAGATGTGGCTAACACACCGCGTGCTGAGCGATTCAACAGGCTGTACCCAAGCCGTGCTTCCAGCGCGGCGATCCGTTTAGAAATGGTTGGTGCGCTAAGACTTAGCGCATCAGCCGCTTTCGCAAAGCTGCCCCGGCGAGCCACCTCCACAAAGAGCAGCAGATCATCGAGCATGTGGTTTTCCTTAATCTTAGCTTGCTTATTCTGACATTCCGCTTCTGCTCGCACCCGCTATGATGGGTATGAAACGGAGGAGCCGATGCGAAAACTGATATTCACGACATTATTTTCATTTTGCCTGTCGACACTGGTGTCGGGCTGGGTCACCTATATCAACCTGGGTGTCGCGCCCGGATTTTTGCAGCACTGGTTCAGGGCATTTATTCATGCCTGGCCCATTGCTTTAATCACGGCTTACCTGCTCAGCGGGCCAATCCACTCTCTCACTCACTTTATTCTGGAGCGAAACCATGTCAAATAACACTGAACACACCCCAAGCGACGGTGCAATCAATCTGGTCGCCTATATTAATCCAAAAGCCGCTTACTACCAAAGCTGTAAGTCGGCGATTGAGGATATCATTGAGGTAACACGACAGGAGCCCGGGTGCCTGCGCTTTGAACTCTATGAAAACGCCGCGCAGTCTCAGCTGACGTTGATAGAACGGTTTGCCGAGCAAAGTGCGTTTGATTTTCATCATCGCCAGCCATACACTCAGGCGGTCTATCGACTTTATGAAAAGGCACTGGAAAAGCCCGCTGAATTGCATTTTATGAGTGGCATCAGCATATAAAGCGGGGCAAAGTGCCCGCACACTGCGGGCGCTCTGGTGGGGTCATCTTTTTTCAGGGCGAAGCGACTCGATCACCTGTGCATCCACCCAATAAATATCTCCTTCTGCCAAGCCGGCATCACGGTTAAAAAATAGATATTTACCATCGGGCGTTACAGTGGCTGAAGCTTCCCGGCCCGGCGTATTCACTTGAGGGCCTAAATTGATGGCCTTACCCCAGCTGCCGTCTGTTTGCCGAAAGCTGATATACAGATCACTGTCGCCAAACCCGTCTTCCCGCTGACCATCCCAGATAATATAGGAGTCATCAGGCGCAATAAACGGATGCGCATTGTATTTGCCGGTATTGACCTCAGGGCCAAGTACCACTGGCGCCTGCCGCTGACCGTTGAGCACCTCAGAAATACGAATGACATCCCCGCTTTTGTAATCGTCCAGAATATAAGTGCCTTTGCTGGACGAAGTCAGGCGCATGATCCCCCAGTCATCCCGGTCAAACATCGGGCCGAGCACCTGCAATGAACCCCAGCCACAGGCAGTACGTTCCATATAGTATTTTCCTAAATGCATGGTTTTTCCGTCCGGTGCCAGAAAAGGCCGTCCCACTCGCGGGCCAACCATCTGCTCATGCCATTGATTGTTACGCTGGATATAAGACATTAAGGTCCATTTACCGGTATCCTTATCTCTGCGAGTGAAGTAGAACTCCGTCATATCGGGCGAGAAGAAGGCATTATAGTCCCGGTGTATGGTAGAGACTAATCCGGGGGCAAACACTTGCGGTACACCTCCCGGTTTTTTTTGCCCCAGATAGGGTCCGGTAAGTGCGTCTAAAGTCGATTTGGCCTGGTTCTCTGTACTCATTAATGATGCTGACACCAGCACCATCAGTAACTTGATTGGCTTCATAGTAAAACTCCTTTGGCTAAGCCGTGATCACTGAGATCACTTAGCTTAAGGAGCTCACCGGGTATAACATGAAGTTTGCCTGATGTTTCGCTGAAACAATTAAAAAGCAATTAAATCAAAAGGAAAAAACAAGAGTTAAACCATTTGTGCACTGCGTGTCTTACTCAGCTGCTCAAGAACATCGATTGCTTTGAGGTACAACTCACTGGAGTCTTTACTATGTCCTCCCATAGCAGAGGACAATTGGTAGGTATGACGCATATCACTCAGCAAATCGTGTTTTTTGAACGGATCTTCATTCATCGAGGTGGGTGCGCCTATCGCCATCATTTCACCCGTGCCGATAAAACCGCCATCAAATAATTCCCTGGATAAACTGCGCATGTCACCTGCCGACATTTTGTGCACATCATACTTGGCTGCAAGTGCTTGCCACTTATTTTCCGCTTGCCGGGCTGTGTCACTGAGTGTGACGGTATCGCTTTTTGCTGTATCCGCAGCGGTTTGCTCGTTGGTCGCGTAACCCGTACGTGTGGTGTAGACCTGACTGGCCGCGCTGGTGCCTGTATTTGCATTAATTGCGTGCATTTAGATGTCCTTCCATTTCACTGAGATCAGCGCGGGTTAGCTCTGCGATAAACCCAGCAGACCCGCAATTGGTCTTTCTATTTCACAATTAGCAGCAATTAAAGTGCCAGCCTCATTACCCGAGCTCATTTCCCGTATACTGAAAGACCGCTTCCAGGGGTTCGCCAAATACCCGGGCAATTTTAAAGGCCACTTCCAGTGACGGAGAGTATTTTGCCGCCTCAATTGCCATAATGGTTTGCCGGGTCACACCAACGCGCTCTGCCAGTTCCTTTTGGGTCATCTCACCCGCCATAAACCTCAGGGTTCTGATTTGGTTTTTGATAGTGCACTCAGCCATAAGGTGTCACCATGCGGTTTCTGATCAGCTGAGTTGCGTAATTAACCAGTTCCGCCAGCAAAAAGGCGCCTACCATGATGTGTAACGTGAAAAACGGCAACGGCGCACGCTCGGCAAACCCCATACCGTTTTGCTCAAAAGCATATTGTCCAATCGCAAAACAGACCCCGGCCTGAAGCGTCCACAACGCATATTTATTGCCCACCAGCGACACCTGTTTTTCTCGCTCATCCATAGGCTGATCGACTTCGCCATCACTGACCAGCTCCAGCAATAGCTGACTGACAATAGACATAGCAATCGAAACACCCACAACTTTGACGAGCAATTGAGATATCCAGACCCCACTGGCGAGCTGTTCTGCTGTAGCCATCATCAGACTGGAGGCGTAGAAATAGACCACAGCACCGGTCACCAACAAGTCTAAGGTCAAAGTCAGATCCCGAAAGCTCAGCGAGTCGAGCAGTGCCTTGAGCACTTTTAATTTTTCATTGCTTGTCATGACTACCATCCTTAACTCAAAGTAAAAAATATTTGACCTTATACTGGTCAAAATTCCAACCAATGTCAAATATCTTTTACTTTTGGTTATAAATGCATGACATCACAGTCCCTGATGGGCGTCATCGCTTATGCAGAGCTGGATGCTCAAAACCTCAATAAACGGGCCTGAGGTCGTCGATGATTTTTGCATCGACCCAGAACAAGTCGGACTGCGCTTCGCCTGCTTCTCCTTTAGGCTTAACCATTCTGTTGAAAAATAAGTATTTACCATCTGGCGTCACCTGAGGTCCCCCTTCTTCGGCGGCCGTATTGACCCGCTCACCCAGGTTAATCGCCTCACCCCAGGCGCCATCAGGCTGGCGGAAACTGATATAAAGATCGGAGCTGCCAAACCCCTGCTCCCGCTCACCATCCCACATAACATAAGACTCGTCGGGCGCGATAAACGGATGAGCATTCCACTTGCCGGTATTAATTGCCTTACTGAATGCTTTTGGCGTCTGCCATTCACCCTTATCCCAGCTTGCATACCTCAATACGCCATTGCCGTCGCGGGTAAACTCGTCGAACACCAGGGTGCCCTTACGCGACATTTTAAGGCCCATCATAGGGATTTCATCAAATGCGGGACCAAGCTTTTTCATTTCAGACCACCCGTCTGAGGTACGCGTTTTATATTGCTTGCCGTAAAACACCCTTTGACCATCCGGGCTGTAATATGGCGCACGACCGGTTTGCTTGGTCACGACTTTTTGCCAGCCTTCGGCGACTCTTTTGAATACCACGGACGCCGTTTCACGCTGGCCTTTGTTCACCCGCCATCGGGACACATAAAGCACTTCTTTATCTGGTGCAAAATGTACTGCATCTCCCCAATCGGGTGTAGATACGATGCCAGGGGCAAACACTTCGGGCATGAGTCCAGGAAGGTTTTGGCCCAGATAAGGGCCGTTCAATCCGGGCAGCACACCTTGAGCATGGCTGTTGCTGCACAGCAGCAAGCCTATAACGGGCACAAGCAACTTTAATTGTTGAGGCTTCATTCTTTATTCTCCAGATAAATGAGTTGATATCAGCCCTGACATTACCCATACCAGAGTCAAACACTGGATTGGGGTGTGACTTCTCACTGACTTTATTCTTCTAATAAATTAAAAATATATTTATCAAAGCTTTAAGTAGGTATAGGGTGAGATTTCTTGAGTCATAAGTAGAGCAGCTCAGGTGTGGTTAGCAGCCGCAGTGTGGCAGATAAACCGCAGCAGAAGGTAAGCAAGTACCGTGATATCAGCGGGTTTTTCATCTACGCTTTACAGACAGTAGATTCGGTAACTCTGTTATGAATGCGTCTATTTTCGTCCAAATTGCGGCCTACCGGGATCCTGAGTTACTGGCCACCATAAGGAGTGCTATTGATAATGCGAGCGACCCGCAGCGGCTTGTTTTTGGTGTGTGCTGGCAGTATATCCCCGGGCTGGATGAATACTTGTTATTCCCCTCTGAACTTGATGCTGATATCAGACTGGTTGCGGTGCCCGTTGAGCAAGCGCAAGGCGTATGTTGGGCACGCCATGTGGCGCAAAACCTATATCGTGACGAAGATTATGTACTTTCCATAGACAGCCATACCCGATTCGTCGCCGACTGGGACAGGCGCATGATAGAAGAATTAGCACGCTGCCCGAGTGACAAACCCGTGCTCACCACCTATCCGGCCCCTTTTCGGGCGCAAACATCCCTCGCAGATACGCCCATTGCCCGATTAAAAGTGGGGCCAGTTATGGACGGCAGTGTCCGTTTCGAGCCGTTTTTTGACGCTGATTCGGCACAGCACACAACCCCCCTTGCCAGTCACTTGTGTGCCTGTGGTTTTTACTTCGCACAAGGCCAGCTCAATCACGATTTACCAATAGACCCTGTCATGTACTTTAATCAGGAAGAGTTTACCCACTCGCTGAAACTCTGGACTTTAGGGTACGATTGCTTTACCCCGTCTCAGCACTTGGTATTACACCAGTACGGTAAAGAGAAACCCGTATTCGAGCAGCATGTACACTGGAATGACGACGCTAAATGGGTGGCGCTGAATACCCGCGCGCAGATCCGCCTGCGTGCACTGATTGAAAACACCTTTGACCCAGCCTGTGACAGTTTTCCTGTCGAGCACTTCCCGCTGGGTAAGGCCCGAACAACCTCGCAATACTTGTCATTGCTGGCACTGGAATATCGGGATGGCGAGCTTTTCCCCCTGGCCAAAGAAACGCAGGCGACGCGTTAGAGGAGCACTATGTCACTACCTAAGATTTCCTGCTTTTGCTGCACCTTTGGCCGCCCACACTTGCTGGAAGAGGCTATTGAATCCTTTCTGCGCCAGGATTATGCCGGTGAGAAAGAGCTGATTGTGCTCAATGACTTCAGCGGGCATCGTTTACTGTTCGAACACCCGCAAGTGACCGTTATCAACCTGCCGACCCGCGTTGTTCCTTTGGGTAAAAAGTTCAATCTGGCTGCCAGTTACTGCACAGGTGACATCTTAATGCCCTGGGAGGACGATGATATTTATCTGCCCTGGCGACTCAGTGTCAGCGCCGCGCAGATCCGCGATGGCGTTTTCCATACCCGCCAGGCCTGGCTGGAAAACAGCGACCATGAGCTTGAATATTCAGAGAATCTCTATCAATGTAACCTGGCGATTGAACGCACGGTGTGGCAGCAAACTGGCGGTTATTTAGAGCATGATGTCAGTGCGATTGATTTAGCGCTGTTTCGTGCGCTGGGAGGCAATAAACACACGCAAATATTGCCGCGGGAAGATATTTTTTATGTCTATCGCTGGCAGTCATCCGGTGCGTTTCATGCATCTGAAGTAGGCGGAAATTGTGCCAGTATCAGCGATCATGCCGGCTATATTGTTAATCAGCTGGCCATCTCGGGGAAACTGCCACTGGGAGACGTGCAGCTTAAGCCACACTGGCAAAGAGATTATGTGGCACTCAGTCGGTGTGCCAGTATTCCAACCCGCTCACCATCGCCGCAGTATGTGCCCGAGGCGCAGCAAAACACGCGTCCTGTCACCCGAGGTTTTCAGGTTGACGAACAGGTGTTTATTAACAGCCCACTTCACGACACCTGGTTTTTGCTCGACCCCTTAGCAAGCAGCATCTGGCAGGGGCTGCAAGCGAGCCAGTCAGTATCAGACATCGCGCTCACATTGCATCGTCAGTATGGGACCGATGTCGCCCATGCCAAAGCCGATATCCAAGCTATCACGGCAAACTTCAGCCAGGAAGGCTTGCTGCGCGACTGGTGCGAACCGCTCTGGCTCGATGTGGCGGGACAAGCCGTTGTCGTAGTCATCGAGCAGGACAGGCTGCGCAATGACTTTAAGCGTCTCTTTACCCAGCTCCGGTGTGACTGGCCCGTCAACTGGGATCACCTTCTAGAGCTGCGCGAGGAGCGGGAATTTTATAGCGTGTATCTGGATGCTCAGCAGGATGCGGAGTTACTTTACGCTGATCAGGCTCTGTACCGCTTAATTGAATTGCAGCAAACGCTCCAGGCTTCAACCACCCAGCACACCACTTATCTCAGCGGCTTGCTACTTAGGGTGAACAATCAGGTGATTGCGGTTTGCAGCTCAGATCTCAGCCACAACTCTGTCAGCCTTGAGACCCTGGACGCACAGCACGTCGAGGTTCTCAGCTACGGCCGCTTTGTGTTAACCAGTAATGGCGATGTTCAGGCTGTTCGCGCCCCACACATAATCCCGGCGCAACAGCGTAAAGCATTGCACACTCAGCCCGTTACCAGTGCCTATTTTAATGGCCAGTTGCATCATATCTGTGAGCCCCTGCCTTGCGACGAGCGGGCGCGCTATCAGGTTGATCACTGTATTATTGTCACTGAACAGCTCCCTTCAGGTCAGCACTCTGCTGCACAGGCATTATCAGTACTTTTGAACGAGGGGCTGATCCGAACCGCTTATTTGAGTCAGGCTCAGACAACGCACCTGATCAGCTGGTTAGCCTCTGCTAATCCCGTCGCGATTACACCCGATGCTCTGACGTTCAGCACGCTGCCGCTTTGCCTGGATAAAGCCCAAACCGATATCTCTGCGCCGTCTCCTTTGCAGATCCCCCAGTTTAAGCGCTTTGATAAACAACGTACTCAATTGACTTTGCCCGGCGTTTTGCCAACAAATCAAGACAGAGCAGACAACAGACAGCGGTATGCCCAGGTTAACATCAACCCCTCTGTTGACTTAGTTGAATGGGTAAGCCAAAAGCTCCAGGCCGGTGAAAGCAAGGCACAGGTATACAGAGATCTGATTGAATCTGGCTACGCCATGGAAATGGCCGAAAAAGCCATGTATGGATTCAAACCCAAAATAAAGACCGAGCAAATAGAAGATGCCAGCCTGCGTGAAAGCACACACACCAAGCCTAGCCTCTATTTTGCCTTTGCTAACATCGCCATCACACGCAACCCCAACAGCATCCGCGTTGCAGATGTACGCGCACAAATTTATCGCTTTGAAGGGGCTTTTTCTGAGCAGGAATGTCAGTCTTTGATAACCCGCCTGGAAGGCCACTTTCAGCCCTCGACCGTCGTTGACCAGCAGGGCGACAGCAACCAGGGTTACCGTACCTCCTATACCGCCTGCCTGGAACAGATCAGTCACCAGGAAAACATCAGAATAAAAAATAAGATCAGTGCCCTGATGGGTATTGATAGCGCGTATCTGGAGTCTTTACAGATCCAGCGTTATAGCGCCGGGCAAGAATACAAAGTGCATTGTGATTTCTTTCACGAGTCGTCCCCCAGCTACCAAAAATGCCTCGACAGTGTCGGTCAGCGCACCTGGACATGCGTTGTCTATTTAAACGATGACTTTAGCGGCGGGGACACACACTTTACCCAGCTGGATATGACTGTCACGCCCCGCACCGGCATGGCCTTATGCTGGAACAACTTGTCGCCACTGGGTAAACCCAACGAATACACCTATCACTGCGGCCAGCCGGTTGAGTCAGGATTCAAATACATTATCAGCGCCTGGTTTAGAGAAAAACCATTTATAAAAACGCAATAATAAAAAGCACCATTACAATGAACAGTGCTTTGCTAAGTTATACCGGTGGAGGTGGTGCCCCGCCAAAGGTTGTAGGCGGCGGCGGTGGCGGTATATTACTAAAGGTGGTTGGCGGTGGTGGCGGCATAGCTGTGGGTGCCGGTGGCGGTGGTGGCGTCACCACAGGCTGATCCGTCACATTTGGATCTGTATCATCCAGATCGGTATCGTTATCAACATACCCGTCCACGTAGTCTACGCAGCTCTGAATGCTAATATCAGCATTACCAAAACCATCATAATCACTGTCCTGATAGAGTGTGTAGGGTAAAAAATCCCCATGGTTTTGAATATGCTTATTGACCGCTTTCATTGATACCGTGATCACGTGTACATCGTAGCGACTGTGGTGACACACATCGATTTTTTCGCCTTTAGCGGCGACTTGCATCGATGTTGCCATAAGTACAGCCACAGCAACACGTGTTAAGTTGGAATTCATGAGTACCTCCAAGGCAAGTGGGCACTCATACAGTATGGTCAATAACCCGACAAGTTCAATGCAAAAAGCTGAACAATCAGCTTCGCGGTCGATTTACTTAGTCGTCTCCTGATAACAGTTGGCTCTGTACACCCGCAATGAGCGGCTATAGTTAAACGTATCACCCATTCACCGAGCGATATTTATGGCTGAAACACGTGTCTTAATTACAGGAGGTGCCGGATTTATTGCCCACCACCTGGTGCTGGAGATCTTACGGCGAACAGACTGGCACATCATCACGTTGGACAGGCTCGACTACAGCGGCAATCTCAACCGACTGCAGGATGCATTTAGCGAGCTTCCTTCGGCTGTGACACGGCGGGTAAAAATTGTGTTTCACGACTTAAAAGCAGCATTAAACCCACAAATTACTCAGGAAATTGGCCAAGTAGATTATGTCTTTCACCTGGCTGCGGGATCTCATGTCGACAGAAGCATTGCCTACCCAATGAGCTTTGTGCTGGATAACGTCGTGGGCACCTGTAATATTCTGGACTTTGCCCGCACTCAGGATAATCTAAAACGGTTTTTTTACTTTAGTACGGACGAAGTGTTTGGTCCGGCGCCCGCCGATGTACGCTACAAAGAAAATGATCGCTACAACAGCACCAACCCTTATTCAGCAACCAAAGCCGGGGGAGAAGAGCTCGCCGTTGCTTACCACAACACCTATAAAGTACCCGTGGTGATCACCCATACCATGAATGTGTTTGGACAGCGACAGCACCCGGAGAAGTTTATTCCACAAAGCATCAGAAAAATACAGCAAGGAGAAACCGTCACGATCCACAGCGACAAAACCTGTACCATCCCAGGATCGCGTTTTTATATTCATGCACAGGATGTTGCCGATGCCCTGCTGTTTTTGGTTGATACCAACTGGTCAGAAAATGCCGATCATGAACAAACCCTTTGCCCAAAATTCAATATCGTTGGCGCCAGGGAGTTAAATAACTTAGAACTGGCCCAGATCATTGCACAAGTGCAAAACAAACCTTTGCATTATGAACTGGTAGACTTTCATTCCTCACGGCCGGGGCATGACCTGAGGTATGCCCTGTGCGGCGAAAAAATGAAACAGCTGGGCTGGTCACCTAAGGTGGACCTGCTTGATCGTCTGGAGCAAGTGGTGCATTGGACCTTACTTAATCCCAGATGGTGCTAATCCCTCCAGATAAGAAACCATAGCATTGGTAATTCAACGCCGATGTTATATTCTGCTGATATTAGTTTATCCACCGCCCGGGCACTTATACGGGTTTGAATGATAAGCGGGCCGGACTAACAACAATAATAACAAAAGCAGCGCCACACTGGCCGAGTGGCAGTGAAAGCGCCAAGCGCACTAGGGATGTTATGACACAGCAATACTGGGTTGGTGAGTTTTTTGTAGACTTATCGCGTAACCAAATCACCGTAAACCAAGAGGTCAAAACCTTAGCACCCAAAGCATTGTCGGTACTGACCGTACTGGCTCAGCAGCAGGGCCAGGTGATCAGTCAGGACGCAATACTGGATGCAGTCTGGCAGGACACCATAGTCTCGCCTAATACTTTGCAACGCTGCATTGCTCAGTTAAGAAAAGCACTGGGTGATGATGGCAAAGAACAGCATTTTATCAAAACCCATGCCAAGCAGGGCTATAGTCTGGAATGTGACGTACGCTGGCAAACCCAGTCGCCAAGCGCAGCACCGACACAGCACTCAGAAGATACTCATCCCGAACCAAGCCACACACCTGCGCCCGCGCAAATACGCTCCCGCTCGCAATTCGGATTTGCCCTGTTTGCGGCGGCCTTTTTTATTGTCGGTCTTGCTGCTTCTGTATTGTTTGAGCCCAGTTCAAGCGAGCAGCTGACCATCAGCGAATTTCGCCCCCTCACAGCCACCGATAACCGCGAAGTGGCCGGGGTTTACTCACCCGATGGCGAATATATCGTATTCCATCGTTTTTCGACTGAACTGTGCCGTAACAGCATTTGGGCAAAGCGCATCGACACCCAACAGGAGTTTCGCCTGACGAACAATCTGGATATCAACGGGCAGCATCAGTTTTCGCCCGATGGCAAAACCCTGGCATTCGTGCAAACCTCAACCTGTGTGCAACCCGTCACCCAGAAACTCTGTTATCACCTGATGACGCTGGATTTCGATAAAGCGCTGCAAACACCGCAAACCCCAACTCGTGTGCTGGAATGCAAAAACTCACAGATCAGAGAGCCGCAATGGCTCGACAGCGAGCATATCGCCCTGCTACAAAAAACGGATGAGCGTTGGAAGCTGATCCGCTACTCAATGATAGATAACAGCAGCGCACCTCTGTATGAGGTAAGCGACGGCGACATCATTAGCTATGATTACTCCCGTAAAGACGGCCTGCTGGCGGTGATACGCCTTGGCGAGGGTGAGCACTATTATCTTGATATGCTGAGGCCCGATGGCGAGCTGGTATCCAGTCACCGCATACACTACCCAAATACCATTGCCCGGTTCAGGCCCATCTATCCCAATTTTTCGCCCTATGAGAACCAACTGGCTTTCAGCACCGGTCGCCAGTTATATACCCTGACCTATCAGGGGCAGGTCAGCCCGGTGACCCTGCCGGTTGACGAACCTATGGGCTCACCCGTGTTTCATCCCAGTGGCAGCCGTATGTTGGTGATCAAAGGACAATACGACAGTGATATTTTGACTATGCCGTTTGGCAATGAAGCCTCGCTACAAACGTCGCAAGCGACAATCCTCGAGCGCTCCACCAAAGAAGAAAGTAATGCGGTGTTTCAGCCGGGTGGTAACCTGCTCGCCTTTAACTCAGCGCGCTCCGGACAAATGCAGATCTGGCTCAGCGACGGGCAAGTACCCCGTCAGCTCAGCAACTTCCCGATGGATACCTTTTTATACGAAACTCACTGGTCAGCCGATGGCAGTGAGCTGTTAACCAACGCCGACAAAGCATTGGTGAAGTTCGCGCTGGATGGCACTGCGCACGCTATTGCTCTGGCGCACCCGATAGAGCAATTGTTTTACTGGGACAGCCACGCTCAGACGGCACTTGCCCAGCTCAAAATAAATGGGGTGCTCACCTTTGCCGAGCTGAACCTGACAAACTCAGCCATACGTGTTCTGAACGACCGCGAAGTCACCTGGGCGCTCAAAACCGCTGACGGCAGCCTGGTTTACACCGATCATATGGATCGCTTCTGGCGATCCGGCCCGGTTGAAGATGAGTTGATTGAGCCACTGCTGGATCAGGGCAGCGAACGGCGCTTTACGGCCTACGGCAATACCTTGTACGGGATCAATGAAAACGCACAATTGTGGTCTTACGATCTACACAGCGGTGACTTTGAGATCATAACTACGGTGGACAGTGAGATTATTCGTATTTCGGCCGTCAATGATGATCAGATCTTGCTGATCAAGCAGCTTACATCCCGAAAAGAAGTGGTGGAGTTGCTGCTGGCGGAGTAATAACAACTGTAGAGCATGTCCCTGTCACTGGTGTCTACCTCAATTTGTTGTTGGTAACTACCTCGGCGAGCCATTTTCTGCATTGACTTCAACAATGCACGAGCTGTCGCCATCGGCATCATGGTCGTTGGCCTGCCTTATTTGAAAAGCGTCGATACCTGGTGTCGTTATGGATGGCTACTCATTGACATTTTCGACTAACCAGTTGATAAACTTTTCTATGGTATCACCGATCATACTGTTAGAGCGAAAATGCACATGGTAGTGTCCCCAGGGCAGCTCATAGCTGAATTGAGGCAAAGCTTTAAGCGCCCCTTGCTTGATGAGGTCATCCACCATAAAACCACAGCTTAACGCAATGCCTTTTCCAGCTAACGCCGCGCGAACGGCTAACATAGCCAGCTCGAACTGGTGTAGATGTAAGTTAACCGGCTTACGAATTTGGTGTTGTTGCATCCATAAATTCCAATCCTCAGTTTTTTCTGATGAATACAAGGGCAAACCCAGTAATGATTCAGGATTGGTGCTGTCGATACAATCTATCAGTTCAGGCGTGCCAACGGGAAACCAGTATTCATGTCGCAGTTTTTGCGTTACAAAGCCTTCCGGTGTAGGCCAGGTGCCAATGATGATGTCATAGTCACTGGCGTTGAAATTAGCAGCATAAGATTCCATACCCAGTGCCAATTCAAGATCTGGATACTGACTGGCAAAGCTGGCCAGTCTCGGCGCCAGCCAATCGGCGGCAATGGAAGTCTGTGCCATGACTTTTAGGGTTAGATTTTCAGAGCTGAGTAAATGGTTAGTAATTGCACCAAGGCGTTGAAAGCTGTCTGACACCACGGCCAAAAGCATATCCCCCTCTTGAGTCAATGCCGTGCGCTTCTTCTCTCTGATCAACAGCGACTTGCCAAAAAATTCTTCTAGTTGCTTTATTTGATGGCTTACCGCGCTTTGAGTGATACACAGCTCCTCTGCAGCACGGCTAAAACTTTTGTGCCTAGCGGTGACTTCAAATACCTTCAGGGATTTCAATGGTGGCAGTTTATGGCTCATCTGGGTATTAGTATTCCTCATTACATGATGATTTTATATCACTATTTCTAATGCATAGGCTAGTTTAGAGTGAACTTCCATTCATAATTGTGAGAAGTAAGAAGATGATTGAGACCACACGCTTACGACTGCGCCAATGTCAGTCAGATGATGCCCGTTTTATTCAAGAACTGTTTAGTCAACCAGAATGCATCGAGTTTATTGGCGATAAAGGCCTGACTGAGTTAGCACTAGCAGAGCAATACATTAAAGAAAATTTGCAAGCCAGCTATCAGGAGCATGGTTATGGCTTGTATCTGATGGAGCTAAAATCCAGCGGTGAACGTATTGGGCTGTGTGGCTTAGTTAAACGCGACTACCTGCAGTTACCAGATTTAGGTTTTGCTTTACTTAGTCAGTACACAGGCAAAGGCTTAATGCTTGAAGCTTCTAAAGCCGTACTGTATTTTTGCCAACAGCAGTTAGGCCTGGATGAGCTACTGGCCATCACCAAACCTCATAACCTGCGCTCAATTCAACTGCTTACTAAGCTCAACTTCAAACAAGTCATACTCGCTTCTAAGCGCGAGGAATTGTCGCAAGTCAATACATTTCATCTAGATTTAGTCGAGAGTTTGACGAGGTAAGGCGATGATCAGACCTGCTTTTTCTTCACGCATAGGCTTTATCTTTGCCGCTGCAGGCTCTGCGGTTGGACTGGGTAATATCTGGAAGTTTCCATTCGAGACCGGGGCCAATGGTGGCGCCGTGTTTGTACTTATTTACTTAGGATTTTGTTTTTTACTCTGCTATCCCGTAATGGTGGCGGAGATTGCCATTGGCCGTCATACCAGGCGCAATGCCGTGGGGGCATTTAGTGTACTTGGCTTCCCACGGTGGAAGCTCGTGGGGTTACTTGGCGTGTTGTGCGCTGTGTTGATCTTATCCTTTTACAATGTAATCGCCGCCTGGGTCATCGGTTATCTGTTTGAAATGTTGCGGGGCAATTTTGCCATCGGTGATAATTTCAGTAACTTTACGTCCGATGCAATCAAAATCACCTTATACGCCGGTATCTTTATGGCGTTGACAACTTATGTCGTTAGTAAAGGGGTCAGCGCTGGTATCGAATCTGCTGCGAAATTTCTTATGCCTGCTTTAGTTGTCGTGATGATAGGCATGAGCTTGTATGGGCTGTCTTTACCTGGCGCCAGTAATGGCGTTGTATTTTATCTGATGCCGGATTTTTCTGCGGTAAATTTATCCGTTGTCTATGCCGCGCTTGGGCAAGCTTTTTTCTCATTGTCGTTGGGCATGGGGACCCTGATGACATTGGGCAGCTACTTGCCTCGACAAGCCAACATAGTGAGCTCTTCGGCAATGGTCACGTTAGCAGATGTCGGCATAGCCTTGATGGCTGGTCTTCTTATTTTCCCTTTGGTATTTAGCCAAGGTCTGTCACCAACGGGCGGAGAGGCCCTTATTTTTGAAGCCTTGCCACGCGCTTTCGAAAGTTTCGGCCCGGTTACGGGCAGTGTGCTTGGCAGTGGATTTTTCCTGCTGCTGGCCTTTGCTGCGTTAACCTCCACCGTATCAATGCTGGAGGTACCCACCTCCTATTTGGTCGATGAGTTTAGCCTTAGCCGAAAAACAGGCGCCGTCATAGCAGCTACCTTAATCTTCATCATCAGTATTCCATCGTTACTCTCAGCCGGTGCAGTAGAAGAGCTAACGCATTTTGTTGAACTTGGCGCAAGCCAGCAATCAGCCAGCTTTATGCGTGCAGCAGGAATGTTGGCCAGTGATACTTTGTTGCCCGTAGGCGGCTTTTGTATTGCCGTATTTAGCGCCTATGTGTGGTGTCGACAAAACCTCAAAGAAGAATTAACTGCGGCCAATGTTGAAGTGAGCCCACTATTGTTGAGCTATCTAAATGTTTCGCTGCGTTACGTTTGCCCTTTGTTGTTGGCAATCGTGGTAGTTGTAACCGTCGCAGAGGGATTCTTCGGAATACCGTTTTTTTAATTTAAAGATAGGGAGTAAAAATGCATACACTTATTCAACTTTGTTGCGGATTGATTTTGTTTTGCCATGTTGCGCTGGCAGCCGTTGAGCTGCCATTACCTCAACACCAGGTGATGAAACTGGATGAGGGCGAGTGGTCCGCCAAACTCAGCTTCTTTGCCGATGGTCAGTTACAGAGCGAACATCAGTGGCATGAAAGTAATACTATGTTGGGTGATCTGTGGTCCATAGGCAGTCTATACGGCAGTTTGAACGGCAAGCTCTTTAAGGGCTACGCTACCTTAGGCTACGATCCTAAACAGGGGAAATTTGTTGGTACCTGGGTGGACTCCATGTCGCCAGAAATTTTGCAGATGCATGGCGACTTTGACTTTAAAACTAATACTTTAACCATGTTTTATCAGCTTACCGATTCATCTGGCCAAGTTCAGCAAAGAAAAAACGTGATGGTTTATAAAAACACATCGCACCGAGATTTCATCATGTACATTCAGGCGCAAGACAAGTGGGTGAAATCCATGCATATAGACTATCGACGAGTGGAAAATCACAACAATTAACCGAGGGGAATTACAATGTTCAATGCATCAAGCTTAACTAAACCGTATTCAACGACGTTGGCACTTTTTATCTTATTGTTGACCATACCAATACAAGCAAAAACTGACATTAAAATACTAAAGCAACAGGTATGGGCAGCCGAATTGGCATTTGCCAAAACCATGGCAGATCGCGACCACCAGGCTTTTACTGAATTTCTCGCCGTTGATGCGGTGTTTATGGGCGGTGGCAATAAGGTGAATCGTGGCAAGCAGATGGTGTCAGACAGTTGGGCAAAGTTATTCGATAGCCCCAAAGCACCATTTGCCTGGAAGCCTGAGCGAGTTGAAGTATTAGATAATGGTACCTTGGCTTTAAGTACAGGACCAGTTTGGGATGACCAAGGTCGTTTTCATACTTACACCTCGATTTGGCGCAAAGAAGCCAATGGCCGCTGGAAGGTTATTTTTGATAAAGGCGACCGTTATTGTCCGCCGAAGTCAAAGGAGTAACTTTGAGTCTGTTTAAAAAACCGCTTGATCTACATAAGTAAATCAAGCGGTTTTTAGAATGGGGTGAGTCAGCCTGTAAGCCGGGTTCTGTTCTCTCCCGAGGGAGATCGATAATCATTCGTCTAGGCTTGGGATCGCTCCCAAGCTCGAGCAACCTACCCGGTTCCGATGCGGGCCACACCATAAGGAACCCTATTTGGTCTTGCTCCGGGTGGAGTTTACATTGCAACCAACTGTTACCAGTGGCCCGGTGCGCTCTTACCGCACCCTTACCGGTTCCGAACAGTACACCGCCGTTTAAATCAAGACCCAGTTTAATGGGAGACAGACCCAGTCGTTGCAGCCAGTAAAGTGCAGTAGCTTATTCAACCACGGTTACCGAAACCTGCCCGCGCAATGCCTCAGCCAGTACCTCCTGTGCTGTAGCGGAGGCAGTCTGTGGAGCTAATGTAACTAAAGTTGGTTCACCCGACTCTATGTCAGCCACGGTAAAGCCGCGATACTCAAAAAGTATCGCGGCTTCAAACTTTTTATACGCTACTGAGCTTATTCAAACTCAATGGTGACCATCTGCTTCTGGCTTTGACCATTGCTACTACTGTAAATGTAATAACTAAATGAGTCGCTTGCCCCATTTGCACTGCCATTTGGCGTATAAATAAATTCACCTGAGTATTCGCTGATGGCGACCTCGCCGTAGGCTGGCGCATCTGCTAACCCAAATGTGACTCCAGTACTACCTGGCAGCTTGCCAGTAAAAGCAGCATACTCAGTCGTTGTAAACTTAACATCAAGGTTATTACCTACTTCAACTGCGCCATAGATAGTTCCGTTAAATTCATCTCTCGCTACGTTGTTCGCTCTGTCTTGCTCGAAGTCATAGTACAACAATAGGTCTTCTTCACAGCCTGATACCATTTCGGCAGTACAAATACCAACTTCTTCCTCAGTTAACGCACGTGTCCACACCGCCACATCATCGATGTAACCTTTGAAACTATGTACCACTGTTTCGTCGCCGCTGTATGCACCAATACGAATAGGTAACGTATTGTTTACTTGTATACCCCCTAAAGTAGCTTGTCTAACAAATGTACCATTTACGAAAACCTTCCACTTTTTATTTTCCATATCTACAACTACAGCGACATCGTACCAACGGCCATCAGCCAAGTTACTCAAGCTATACTTAGAACTATTAAATGCAATAATATTCCTGCTTGCATTGCTGTCATTGACGAACCTGAACTCAAGTCGATTCGAGTTATTGATTCGTAATAGCCAACCGATGTCGTCATTAGAGTCAGATGCTTTTTTAGCTGCAATTACGCGGTTACTATTTTTACTACCTGGTGCTTTATAAATCTTCGCTTTAATAGTAAGGCTGTTGCCACTAGTAAAGTTCAGCTCATCATCATGCGCGATTTCAACATAGTCACTATTGCCATCGAAGGCAAAGTAAGCGTTGTGTTTTTCAAAGGTCGGTGTGTTAACCAGTTCCATCGTGCTTTCACCCGTCAAGTCTTCAACTTCGCCATCTAATTCGTTGTCGAAGCTATAGTAAGACAACAAGCTTGAATCACTTAACGACGCACCTAAGTTGCGATGTGCAATAATAGAGTCTTGCGATTTTGCATAATCCCAGACACGGATTTCGTCAATTTGGCCATTGAACATCTTGCTTACACGGTCATTACCTGCACCCCATACAAAGTACACGTTGGCGTCATTAGCGGCATTCACTTCTGAAATAACCAACTCACCATCTAAGTATAAAGATACTGTTTGTGTTGGTTGATCATAAGTTAATGCGTAATGTTGCCACTGACCTACAGTAATCGTTTGTGTTGACTTGTATGCAGACTTGGTAGCTTTTACTCGTAAAGTACCATCTTTCAAAATACGGATAGCTGCATTTGAAGAATTTGCACCTTCAGAGAAAGTAAACAAGTTAGCGTTGTTCTCAGGGTCTAAAGCATTCACTTTTACCCATGCTTCAATTGTGTATGAACTGTTTGGATTGAAACCTGAGCCCATGGTTTGAACCATAAGCTGGTCAGTGCCGTTCAGCACAATTGATTGACCAAAACTGTTCATAATAGACAAGTCTTGATGGAACGGGCTTTCCACATACGTCCACTCAGAACATTCAGGGTCACCGAATAACGTACCGTCATTTGGCGTTACACAAAAAGCAACATAGCTATCAATATCTTCTAATGACAAGGTGTATGATTGGTAAAGTCCACCATCAATTACCTGTGCATCGTCCTTACTGCCTGTAGCAGAACGATACCATTGGTAACGAGTCCCTGATTCCAAGTCACCTTCATGGTCGGCATAAGTGTAAGATCCAGTTAATATTGATTTGCCGACATACTCGCCTGCTACAGTTACATCAGACGCAACTGGCGCATTGTTGCCAAATGATAATACTGGTTCACCACACGCTGCGCTGTTGCTACATAAGTCGAATGACAATGCTGTAGTGAAGGAGTTTTGTGCAATAGTGATTTCCGTTGGTCCACCAAAGTCTGTGTCGCCGGCCGTAACCACTTTCTCGCTGTCTAATAATGGTCCATAAGAACCTTTTTCAAACATCAGACCTTGGTTACCCATAGTATAAACTTGGTCAGCTGAACAAATCGCTTCTTGCACGTTGTATTCAAACTCAAGCAATTTAAATGGCATTCTAAAGAATGCACTCATCTTACTGTTATTAACAAAGTTCGATGCTGCATTAACGGTTAACGTTGCGTCAATCATGCCATCATTGTTAACGTCATGGCTTAGCTCAGGTGTAAAGGTAATGTCTTCTTCCGGGTCAAAGTAAATCTCAGTACCATCTTCTAGAACTAAAATAGCGCTAGATTCAATGTTCAACTCAAAGTCTTGTTTTAAATCAAGCGCTGCACTTAAGAAAGTATCAAGCGTACTGTATTTGTAGCGACGATATAAATCTTCACCGGTCGGTGCGAAATACCCATCAATACATTGTTCCGACGTACCTTCCATTGCCTCCATGCCTGCTGCAGCATGCCACTTGGTCCAGTTAGAACCCCAGTAGACCTCTTCCGATACCCAATCAACTAAGTCGTGACTAGCTAAGAAACGTAACTTATCTACGTCTAAATCAATCGCTTTTTCAATCGCTTTCCTCGCATTAGAAGATAATTCAGCTAATGAATCACGCGTTAAGTTTTTAATAAATAGAGCGATATTCTCATAAGATACATTCGCCGGAATATATGCAATGGTTGTCGCTGTCGGATCAGAAACATCTGTACTGATAATTTCAACGCCATCAGTTAAACCGAAGTGAGCGTATACAGCGTCGATAATTTCCACACCGTTTACCACACTCGTACCAAAGCTAATGTCATCACTTCTGGCTTTTGCGTTTTCAGTTGCAACAGCAACGGATAACTCGTAGAAGTAGCTTTCTGTCAAAGACGTAATTTCTTCATCCGTTAAGTTACGAGTTAACTCGAAAACTTCTACACCGTCTTCCAACTCATAGCAATCGGCACGATTAAGCGCGTTAGCACAGTTGTCACCGTAAACACCAAAGGATTCTGAACCAATCGTTTTCTCATAAGAAGCGTAATCGATTTTGGTTTGACCATTTAATTTTTCAAATAACGCTGACTCGTATTTGATTAAATAGTCTTCAAAAATTAACTCAGCCGAAATTTGCACACCAGGAGACGACGCCATGAAGTTTGCGTTTTCACCAACGGTAAACTTGGTTGCTAAATTAACTGGCTGACCAGCAGCTATTTCATCTGGGAATCGTAAGTCCATCTCAAGAGGAATGTCGGCTTCAACCCAACCGCCGAATAAGTTCATGCCGCCCACATAATGGATTTTACCGTGTGATTCAATTCTAATAATTGCAGGATCATCTGGTAGATTTTCTTCTGGCACAGTCCAAGTATGCTTAGTTTCTGTTGACGCCCACTCAGGAGCACTCATGCCAAGCAAATCTAAAACCGTGTTTTCGCCCCAGTAACTGCCTTCACCACTTACATCACCTTCTAAAGTGATCTCCATCGACTCCATGTTTAATACTTCAACAGTGATTTCTGCAGTGTCAGTGGTGTTGTATTGGTCGTAAACGATGACTTCTAAGGTGTACCTTGAGGTGTTTTCATAGTCCAAACGAGAAACCGTATCGCTAATGCTTAACACACCCGTTTGTGCATCTAATACTAAGTCACCGTCTTCGTTACCACTTAGGATTTGGAAGGTTACATAGTCACCAATATCGTTAGGATCTGCCTCTAATGTGCCGATTTGTGTACCGCTCGCCGATGCTTCACTTACAGAGAACTGTTGTGGGTCGATAGTAGGTTCGTTGTTAACCGTAACGGTTAAACCGTCTTGCACTAACATAGTTGCTGAGCCAGACGTGAACACTTTATAAGTGATGTTGTCGATCACTTGTGTTGAACCAGAATCAACCCATTGGTTGTTTGATGCACCAACAAAGTCGTCGTTGTCGCCTAAGATACGTAAGTTTGAGTTGCTGCTCACACTCTTGTTAAGCGTGATTGCATTAGCACCCGAACCACGGATATCAAATACTTCAACGTTACGAACACGAGAAGCTTGAGTTGCAAGGTCAAGGTTAATGCCTGAGCCGTCAAATACTAAGGTATCTGTGTTACCACCAGCATCAATACGTGTGAAGGTATTATCAGAAATGTAGATAGTATCTTCACCAGGGCCTGCGTAAACGGCATCAGTGCCACCGTTAGTGCGAATGACGTCGTTACCAGTGCCAGTCGCAATGTTATCTGCTGCCGCTGTACCTGTGATAGCGTCGTCACCGTCAGTCCCCCAAAGCGTTACTAACTTACCGTCACCATTAAGAACATACACAGCACCTGTGTTGTTTAAATTGTTTTTATTCGCAGAAGGTGTACCAAATTGAATATCTTTGATACCGTCGCCATTGATGTCACCAGCACTTGCAATAAACTGACCTAACTGCTCACCGCCGTTACCTTCAGAGTAAAAACCTTGTTGAGTTTCAATAATTTCACTAAGGTAAACAGGCTCAGTGCCTGCACGGCCATAAACGGCGTATACACGACCTTTGTTATTTTCAGCAAACGGGTCGCCAATGATGATATCGTCAAAGCCATCACCATTAAGGTCACCCGCCCCACCGATTGAACCTAAGATAACTTGTAAGTCACTGTGGTCGATATTTGATGCATCGTTGTGAATAACAAAACCGCCGTTACCGTCAGCAATGTCGGCAAGGTTAATTTCGTCAGTAGAATCAGCACCACCGAAGATTATGTAAGCACGAGGATCGTCGATTGCAGAACAACACCCTGTGTCTGTCAATAATAACGCGATATCGTCAACACCATCGGCGTTTACGTCACCGACATGAGAAGTAGTAAAAGATGGCAAAGCATTAAGAGTGGCATTACCGAAGTCAAACCCGTAGTTGCCACTGCCTTCTGGCGTGATCTTAATACCGTGTTCGTCTTTGTAAATGTTGTTGTATTTAATCGCTTCGCCACCGATACGGCCATAAATAACATAGCTTGTGCCTGCTGTATCAACGTATAGACCGTTGCTCACGATGAAGTCCGTTAAACCATCACTGTTAAAGTCACCCGTTGGTAAAACTTGTGCGCCGTAATGCCAGTCGCTGAATAACTTTCTGTTAGGACGAGTAATGGCAAAACCCTGTGTATTGTAGTCTGTTGCAACGTTGGCTAACTGAACAACGCTTTTATCTTTTTTACCGTAAACAACATACGCCAGGTTTGGATCAGCGGCGCTGTCTTCTAATAAATTTCTTAATGCAAAAGAACCTGTACCAGCTAAGAAACGAGAGACTGTTTCACCGATAACAATATCGCCAAGGCCGTCACCGTTCACATCACCAACGACTAAAGAACCACCAGAGTAGTCTTGAGTGTAAGCACCGTGAATAGCAAAACCTTTGTCGCTGCTGCCATCGTTTAAGTATTGAAGCGGCACATAGTTAGTATCTGACTTACCAAATACGACATAAGTAGAACCGGAATTGTCGCCATTAGTGCCTGCATATGGTGCACCTACAACAACATCAGATAATCCGTCGCCGTTGATATCAACGCCACCAGCTACGGAAAAACCTGCGTTATCGCCAGCTTGTGCACCAAGGATACCAAAACCTCGTGTACCGCCTTGAACTTGAGTTAACGTTGGGAACGTGCCCGTTTCATCACTAAATAGTACATAAGCCGCACCATTGTCTTCTGTGATAAGCACACCGTCACCATCACGAACATCAGTTTGAGGCGCACCTACGATGATGTCGTCAAAACCGTCCCCGTTGACGTCACCTGCTGGCGCCACTGCCCAACCCGCCCAATCGGCTGCTTCTAAACCGTCAATAGATTGTGCGTTATTGTTTAATGAGTCACTGATGTCATTGACGTTGATAGTTACTTGTGAATCATAATTATTGCCTGCGCCATCAGTCACACGAACTGTGATCACATATTGGTTATTACCCAATTCGTAATCTAGTTGTGCTTGGTCAGCAACTTTGATGTCACCTTTAATTGGATCAACGGAGAAAACACCAGCATCGTTACCAGCAACAATTGAATAGGTGTAATGTTCTAGTGGGATATCCCAACGACCAGCTTCGAAGATTTGATAATGCAATTCAAATTCGCCAAAACGATTTGGCACAAGGTTTTCGTTATCTGAATGCAAATAACCTTGTAACATCATTGGCGCGATGTAGTTTATACGCACTGCTGCGTCGAAGATCTCTTTATCTTTACCAACCGCTTGAACAAATACAACTGGCTCCCTGTAAGACTTTGAGAATGTAATGGAGAATGGATTTTCGATGTCAGTATCAGAAACTGTGATCACGCCCGTTTCACCAACGATAGCACTGGCTTCTGTTACTAATAAACCCGTGCCTTGTAATGCAAATACGTTGACGTTTTCCGCCACGTGCGCTGCATCATCAAGGTTATCAATATGAACTTTGACTTTGTCTGCAGATAACTCTTCAATTGCAACGCCACTTTGAGAGGTACCATTGTATGAAGATAAAGAAGTTAGAATGACCGGGGTGTCTGTCATTGGCACGCTGAACGCATGACCATGAGTATTGTGAGTAACCGTTGTGCCTGTGCTTGACACATCGATTGGTTTGTCATTCCAAAACGCTGAAACAGGTTCAGCAAATGCAATCCAACCTAATTTTTCACCTGCACCTGTATTGGTGAAATTTTGGATAACACTAGTGCCTTTTTTGTCTAACTGTGACTCAAGAACCGCTTCAAAACCTGAGGCCGTCACATGGTTTAAACGATGACGCATTAACAGGTCGCGGTGGTTTTTATCTTCAACGCCATTATAAGAATAGGTATTTACTTCATACTCTACCGTATAATCACTGTTAGACTGGATCTGGCCAAAAACAATAGGCGCTTGGGCAAAGGTCGATGAAAATGAGATGGGCTCAAACACTTCACCGTTTGTGACCCAGTTTTTGATTTCTGTTGTTCCAACCTCTAAACGCACCGTTTTATCTGATACGCCATCAAGAAAATGAACAGTACCAATGGTTGTGTTCGTTTTAGTATTTTCATCAACTTTTATTGTCAATGGGGCCAGAGTTGTCTGAGCAAAACTAGGGAAACTAGTCCCCACAGTCAGCAATGCCAGGTACAGTTTGTTCCGCATTATAGTATTCATACCCCTCTATCTAGTCGGCAAATACAGCTTAAGATATGAATTTATCTCACAAAAATGAGATTTAAATATGGATACAATGAGGAAGTGTAAACATTTCTCATTAACTCTTAGCGCCCTGAGTATGCCAAAAAGCCCAAATTAACTGGAATAAAACAATGAGATATATACAAGCACATTTGTCATGTAACGTATTGCGTCGCTAAGGCGTGAAGTATGAGATAGGTCTTCAAAGTAGGTTAGCAAACGCTTGCAAAAACAAGCGTTTGCTAATGTAAAGAGGGTGAGTCAGCCTGTAAGCCGGGTTCTGTTCTCTCCCGAGGGAGATCGATAATCATTCGTCTAGGCTTGGGATCGCTCCCAAGCTCGAGCAACCTACCCGGTTCCGATGCGGGCCACACCATAAGGAACCCTATTTGGTCTTGCTCCGGGTGGAGTTTACCTTGCAACCAACTGTTACCAGTGGTCCGGTGCGCTCTTACCGCACCCTTTCACCCTTACCGGTTCCGAAGAACTTAGGCGGTCTTCTCTCTGCTGCACTTGTCGTAGGCTCACGCCCCCCAGCCGTTAGCTGGCACCCTGCCCAATGGAGCCCGGACTTTCCTCCCCCTGATCATTTTCGTCACAGGCAGCGATTATCCGGCTGACTCAGGCGGGCGATTATACGCACCTTTACCAAAAAACGCAGCATCAATTTACGTTATTTGAGTTTATTCTCCCTCACGCTCGGCGATAATGGCTTTATACAGGGCGTTTTTCTTCAATCCGAAGTACTCGGCAGCAATGCCACAGGCTTTTTTCAGCGGCATTTCCCCTTCCAGCAAGCCGATCAGCTGCTTGGCCTCCGGCGTCATTTCACTGCTCACCTGGTTTTTACCCGGCAGCATCAGCACCAGCTCACCCCGCTGGCGCTCAGGTTCGTTTTCAAGAAAGGCGATCAGCTCACACACAGGCCCGCTGAAAAAGGTTTCATAGGTTTTGGTCAGCTCTTTGGCGAACACCACCTGCTGTTGCTCACCCAGTGCTGTTTGCAAGTCAGCCAGGCTGGCCATGATGCGGTGGGTGCTTTCGTACATAATGCTGGTGATGCCGGACTCATGTGCCTCTTTAAAGAAACTCTGACGGGCCTGACTTTTAGCCGGTGTAAAACCGATAAACTGAAAGCGATCGGTTGGTAACCCTGAGCAGCTTACCGCAGCAATTGCAGCACAGGCGCCCGGCACAGGGGTAACCTGAGCACCCGCTTCACGACATAAGTTAACCACCGCGTAGCCTGGATCGCTAATAAGCGGCGTGCCGGCATCGGATACCAGCGCGATGTCCATGCCCTGCTCCAGCCAGGTTAGGATCTGCTGCGCCTTTTGTTTTTCGTTGTGGTCGTGCAGCGCAAAGGTTTTTGCTTTTATGCTGAAGTGGCTCAATAATTTACCTGTGTGACGAGTGTCCTCGGCAGCCACTAAGTCGACGTCTGCCAGCACTTTCAGCGCACGTTCACTGATGTCTTCTAAATTGCCTATGGGTGTGGCAACGATATACAGGGTGCCAATTTTGTCTGAGATTTCGGCATTTGTCATTGAGCTCTCCAGGGTCAGTCAGTAAGATATCCACAAACAAAAGGTATGAGTAAAGGTTTGCGAGTGCGACTGAAAAATATAAGTCTAGTGATTGCGGTATTGTCGGGGTTATCGGCCTGCGGCACAACCCCTAAAACGGCATCAACACAAGACAAACAGACATTAGCGACAACCACCACCGCACCAGCCGAACAACTGGATGCGCAGGGCTTGTTTGAGAAAGCTAATCGTAAACAAGGCGCAAGTAAAATTCAGTTGCTGTATCTGGCAAGACAGGCCGCCATTGACGAGCAAAACTGGCCCATTCTGGAAAAAGCCTGTAGCGAGCTCGAAAGCAAGGCCAGTGTCGACCATGTACAAAACAAGCTGTATACCGCATTGGCCCGTCAACAACAGCAAAAATACAGCAGTGCGCTGGCGTTACTGCAAACCTTAGAAAGCAAATTAAAGCTGCCAGACCATCAGGCCTGGCATCAGTACCTAATGGGCAGCGTATATGCCGCTCAACAGCTTCCCAAAAAAGCCCTGGTGCATTACTTTAACAGTGCGGATCTGGCCAACAAACACCAGCTTGTTATTGCAGGTCTCAACCAGGATATCTGGCAGGCACTGCAACAGCTGTCGTCGTATGCGCTGGAGCGTTTTGATCGCGGCACGGTGATCCAGCAGGGCTGGGTTAAGCTGGCCAAATATCATCAGATTTACCTGGGTTCGACGGTACAGCTTCATCAGGCGCTGAATAACTGGCAACGCCGCTATACCAGTCATCCGGGCAGTGAAATCATCCCGACGGAAGTGAAAACCACTCTGGATCTTGCACCGTATGATGTCACCCGCATTGCTGTACTGTTGCCTACCTCGGGCAGTAGTGAGCGCCTGGGCAGAGCCCTTAAAAACGGTTTTCTCGCGGCGATGGATAGCAATCGGGTTGAAGAAATTTTCTTTATTGACGAAACCCTGGATGTGGCACAGATAGACAAGGAGCTTGGGCAAAGTCAGGCCGAGTTTGTGATTGGGCCACTGCTAAAAAGCAATGTCGAAAAACTCACTGAAAGTACCTATTTAGCGACAACACCGGCGCTGTTTTTAAATACCCTGGATACGCCCGCTGCGCTTGGCAACCCCAACCATTATTACTTTGCGTTAGATCCCGAGCATGAAGTGGAACAGGCTATGGTGCATTTCCTCGCGAAGGGCTATCAAAAACCTATGCTGCTGGCCCCGGATACGGCTTCCGGTAAACGCCTTATCAGCCACTTTGAAGCTCAGTGGCAGCGTTACAGTGAAACCCGCCCTGAAGTGGGCTTTTACTCTGACAGTGAAAACATGGCCGAAGTGGTTGGCCAGCTACTTGAGGTCGACAGCTCCAAACAGCGGATCAACACGATTAAGCGTATGTTCCGTAAAGAACTGGAAAGCGAAACCCGCTCTCGCCGTGATATAGACGCCATTTATATCCTCGGAGATGCCATCGAAACCCGCCTGCTTAAACCGTATTTGGATGTCAACGTCAGTACCTTTGCCGATCGTATCCCGCTCTATGCCAGCTCACGCAGTTACAGCAAGCAGATAGATAAAACCGACAAAGGCGATCTGGAAGGCCTGTTTTTCACCGAAGTGCCCTGGATGCTGCCCGGCGCGGTTAAATCGCAAAGCTTACGCGAGCAACACAGTCAGCTTTGGCCTGAGCAATCGGATATTGAACAGCGCCTGTTTGCCATGGCCTATGACGCGCTGAACCTGATCCCGGAAATAAAACAGTTAAGTAAAATACCAGGCAAAGAATTTGATGGCCTGACCGGCGCACTCACCATTAAGGAAGCCAACCGCATTAATCGTCAGCTCAGCTGGGCACAGTATCATAAGAACCAGATCCGCCTGGTCAGTTTAGATCAGCGCCCACCTACGCCGCTGTTTATGAAACAGCTGTATGAAGATTATCAGGCACAAAGGTAGACGATGTTCGGCAAGCTATTCAGTCATAGCCGGGAGAAAGGTCAGCACTATGAAGAGGTTGCTGAAACTTATCTCAAGAAACAGGGTCTTAAAGCCATGGCACGCAACTACCTGTGTCGCTATGGTGAAATAGACCTGATCATGAAAGAAGGTGAAACCTGGGTGTTTGTCGAGGTCAAATTTCGTCGTGGCGGCGGCTTTGGTGGCGCAATTCAGGCACTGAGTCAAAGTAAGTTACAAAAATTGCGTCGCAGTATATATAATTATCTGCAACAATCTGCGTTGCACAATGTCCCTGTACGGATCGACTTTGTGGCAATTCAAGGCGATAAAAACCCAGATATCCAATGGATTAGAAATATTACTTAGTATGCAAGAATCAATAAAAGAGATCTTTACCGAAAGTATTCAAGCACAAATTGCCGCAGGTGAAGCACTGCCTGAGGTCTTGGAGTCGACGGCTTATGCCATTGCGCAATGTCTGATCAACGGCAATAAACTGATCTGCTGCGGTGTGCCTAGCTGCCATATGATTGCAGAGCATTTCAGTAACCTGCTGGTGAACTACTTTGAAACAGAGCGCCCTTGCCTGCCTGCGCTCACCCTGAGCCAGACGCAGATCAACCTCAGCAATGGCGACGAAAGCCAGGGTGCAGATTACTTCGCCCGTCAGGTACGCGCCATCTCCAATCAAAATGACTTGCTCTTTGTTGTGGCCATCGACGGACACGAAAAGAGTGTGATCAGTGCGGTTGAAGCAGCGCTGACCAGTGATCTCAATGTCATTGCATTGATTGGTGACGATGGTGGCGAACTGACAGGCTTGCTGGGCCCGAATGACGTAGAGATACGCGTGCCCAGCAAACGGGCCAGTCGCATTCTGGAAACCCACCTGTTTACCGTACACTGCCTGAGCCAGCTTATCGACAATATTCTCTTTCCACAGGACGCATAAAAGATGTTAAAACGACCTGCACTGATACTTTGCTCCGTATTACTGATCCAGGGCTGTGCCGCAGCTGTGGTTGCCGGGACTGCTGGTGCAGTTACCTCGGCCAATGACAGACGGACTTTAGGCTCGCAAATTGACGATAACAATATCGAAATCAAAGGCACACTGGCACTCAAACGTATTCCCGCGCTGGCCAATCACGCCAATATCAGCCTGGTCAGTGTCAACGGCCACGTACTGATGGTCGGCCAGGTCAGTACCGTCGAAATGAAACAACAAGCTCACAACACCCTCAAGGGCGTACAGGGCATTAAACGTATTTATAACCAGCTGCGGATCGGCAGCAATATCGGCATTACCACACAAACTAACGACAGCTGGCTGACCACCAAAGTCAAAACCAAGTTGATTGCCGATGACCACATTGATGGTGGCAATATTAAGGTGGTCACAGAGAACAGCGAGGTCTTTCTGATGGGCCTGGTCAATCAGGATGAGGCAGAACGAGCGGTTGATATTGCCCGCAATGTACACGGCGTGCTGAAAGTCGTTAAAGCCTTCGAAATCTTGTAATCGCTAATAAAGAGATATAAAAAAACCTGCCAGAAGGCAGGTTTTTTTGTTGTCTGACGTGCTACTTTATCACTCTCAGGTGAGAGGCTTTCTTCGCTTTTTCAGGCGTTTCTTTGTCTGCTGAAGGGGCTTCAGCAGGTTCCTCTGTCACCTCAGTCTGAGCAGGCTCTTCTAAGTGTTCATCATCCTGTGGATGGTCCGACTCAGAGAAAATTGTACCTTCACCATTTTCACGCGCATAAATCGCCAGTACAGCACCAATGGGAACATAAACCTGCATGGGCTGACCAGAGAAACGCGCATTGAAGCTCAGTGCGTCATTGTCCATTAAAAAGTTAGCAGCTGCTGAAGGACTCACATTCAGCACAATCTGCCCCTGCTGAACAAACTGACGTGGCACTTCAACTGCCGGATACTCAGCATCGACCACAATATGTGGTGTGCACTGGTTATCTACAATCCAGTCGTAGAAAGCACGTAATAGGTAGGGGCGATTCGAAGTCATTAGCTGCGGATCTCACGCTCGGCTTCAGTCAGTGAAGCCTGGAATGAATCGCGCTCAAACAAACGCAGCATGTATTCTTTGAGCTCTTTTGCACCGGCACCTGACAAATCAATGCCAAGTTGCGGCAAACGCCACAATAGTGGAGCCAGGTAGCAATCAACCAGGCTGAACTCTTCACTCATGAAGTAAGGTGCTTCACTGAAAATAGGGGCAATCGCAAGTAGCGCTTCTGTCAGCTCTTTGCGTGCCTGCTCGGCATCACCACCACCTTGGGTGATTTTTTCTGCCAGGCTGTACCAGTCAGTTTCGATACGGTGCATCATCAAACGGCTGCGACCACGCATAACAGGGTAGACAGGCATTAATGGAGGATGAGGAAAACGCTCATCTAGGTATTCCATTATGATATTTGCCTGATACAGACCAAGCTCTCTGTCGATCAGAGTGGGAACTGTACCATAAGGGTTAATCTCATGCAGTGCCTCTGGCAAGTTGTCCTTTTCAGCCAGATGAATATCGACACTTACCCCTTTCTCGGCCAATACGATACGAACCTGATGGCTGTACATACAGTTTGCACCGGAGAAAAGAGTCATAACAGGGCGCTTATTGGCAGCAACGGCCATGCCTACCTCCATAAATTAATGACAAAGTAATAACATCACTTTAATACCAATTTTATGTAATAAAATCGATAAAAACAGCAATAGGGGCTAAAGCCCCTATTGCATCAATTGCTGGTAAGTGTCCAGATTAATGGACATCTCTCCAGTATTCTTTCTTCAGCAGGAATGCCAGAATGAAGAAGATAACCAGGAAGCCAAGTACCTTAATACCCAGAGCTTCTGATTGCAGGCGTGAAGGTTCACCAACATAAGCCAGGAAGTTAGTCAGGTCGCGAACTGCCTGATCATATTCATCCGCACTTAGCTCACCCGAGCCGTCTGTTGTAATGCTTTTCACTTTCTGAACTTTTACGCCGTGCTCTTCCACTTCTTCAAATTCAGCAGTGGGCACACCTTGTAGCTCCTGCAGTACGTGTGGCATACCAACCAGTGGGAACACTGAGTTGTTTACACCAAACGGACGGCTTTCGTCTACGTAGAACGACTTCAGGTAAGTATATACCCAGTCAGCGCCACGTACACGTGCAACCAAAGTCAGATCAGGTGGCGCAGCACCAAACCATTTTGCAGCATCATCAGTATCCATGGCGTTAAGGATATGACCACCGACTTTTGAATCATCAAAAATCAGGGTTTCTTTACCAATTTCAACCGGAATACCGATATCACGGAAAGTACGCTCATAACGTTGATACTGCATCTGGTGACAACCCAGACAGTAGTTCATGAACAACTTAGCACCGCGCTGCAATGACGCATTGTCAGTCAGGTCGTTGTTCGCTTCCAGTAGTGGAACCGACGGACCCGCTGCCATTGCAAAGGTAGGCAGCAATGCGAATAAACCAATTAGTAGCTTTTTCATCATTTCGTCAACCTCGTTGGCAATGGCTTAGTAGTTTCATTCTTCGAGTACACAAACAGCAGTACGAAGAACATGAAGTAGGTTACCGTACAAATCTGTGACAGGATTGTTGAAGTCACAGTTTGTGGTGTTGCACCAGCCCAACCCAGGATGAAGAAGGTAACAACGAACTGAGCAATGTTCAGCTTGTGGATACCACTACGGTAGCGGATTGAACGAACCTTACCACGGTCTAACCAAGGCAGTAATGCCAGCATCACGATAGACACACCCATGGCGATAACCCCTAACAGCTTGTCAGGAATCGCACGCAGAATGGCGTAGAAAGGCGTGAAGTACCAAACTGGGAAGATATGCTCTGGTGTTTTCAGCGGGTTAGCCGCTTCAAAGTTAGGCGCTTCTAAGAAGAAACCGTTCATTTCAGGCATAAAGAATACCACCCAGCAGAACAGGATTAAGAAGCCAGCAACACCCAGAATATCTTTAACGGTGTAATACGGGTGGAAAGGGATCGCATCAACGATGTCTTTCTTACTCGTGTAGTACTCATGGAACTTGAATTTAGGCTTGTCTTCTTCAGCAACAGTGCCTTTTTTACGTTTAATGTCGATACCGTCTGGGTTGTTAGAACCCACTTCGTGTAGCGCAACAATGTGTAGAAATACCAGAATAACCAGTACCAGTGGTAATGCGATTACGTGCAATGCAAAGAATCGGTTCAGGGTTGCGCCTGAGATTACGTAGTCACCACGGATCCACAGTGTCAGGTCATCACCAATCACCGGGATTGCACCAAACAGTGAAATGATTACCTGTGCACCCCAGAATGACATCTGACCCCAAGGTAGTAAGTAACCCATGAAAGCTTCAGCCATCAGTGCCAGGAAGATCAGCATACCGAATACCCACAGCAATTCACGCGGCTTCTGATAAGAGCCGTAGATCATGCCACGGAACATGTGCAAATAAACCACTATGAAGAATGCCGACGCACCGGTCGAATGCAAATAACGAAGTAACCAACCGTACTCTACATCACGCATGATGTATTCAATTGAAGCAAATGCGCCTTCGCCTGAAGGAACATAGTTCATTGTCAGCCAGATACCGGTCAGGATCTGGTTAACCAGTACCAAAATGGCCAGCGAGCCAAACAGGTACCAGAAGTTAAAGTTTTTAGGTGCTGGGTATTGCGCGATATGCATATTCCAGACACGTGTCATAGGAATACGATCGTCAATCCAGTTTATCACAGCGCCGATTGCGCCTGGCTTATCAACCTTCGCAGTCATTATGCAACCCCTTCTTCTTCACCTACCAAAATGGTAGTGTCGTCAATAAAGGTATACGGCGGGATCTCCAGGTTCAACGGAGCTGGTACAGCCTGGAATACCCGGCCGGCCATATCGAACTTAGAACCGTGACAAGGACAGAAGAAACCATGTTCAGTACCTTCAACCTTTTCACCAAAACCACCATTGAGGAATGACGGAGAACAACCTAAGTGAGTACAAATACCGACTGCGACAAAAATCTCAGGACGCTTAGAACGGTGAGGGTTTTTGGCAGAGTCGAGCTGTTGTGGCTCTTCTGAGTTAGGATCACGAAGGTTAGCTTCGTGTTTTTTCATTTCATCCAACATCGCAGGCGTACGATACACAACCCATACAGGTTTGCCTCGCCACTCAACACGAATCAATTGTCCAGGCTCAAGCTTGCTGATATCTACTTCTACAGGCGCACCTGCAGATTTAGCTCGCTCACTCGGATTCCAAGACGCAATAAAAGGAACAGCAGCTCCAACCGCACCAGCGCCACCTACGACAGAGGTTGCGATAGTTAAGAAGCGACGTCGGCTGTTGTCTACAGGCGCATTGCTCATCCACTTATCTCCACTATGATTCTCAACACTTGCTATATTGAGAACATCAGTTACAGCAGGTTAATTTTAAGAAACTACAAAATAGACGCGATCATAAATAAATCCCTTGATTAAAACAAGGTTATTCCAGCACCATGCCCGAATAAACCCACGAATATTAGGGGATTGGTTACTTCGAGCATGCAGCCGATTTACTATGATAAAACGTCATACGCGACCTTTCACTGACTAAGATCAAGCCCTGCAGGCGAGCTATCAAAATTTAACCAGTGTTTTCGCGACTCATTACTTGCCCCGCAATTGTAGCAAAAAAATGCGCTGAGATATCGTCCGAACTCGACTAATTATTATAATTATTGAACTTTTTTGACCATAAATCTGGTCGAGGGGTTGGTTCAGGGAGCGAGGAAAAAAATAGACAGTGAAAAGTGTGCTGTTTTGCATATTGCCAGACACAAAAAACCCAGCACGAGGCTGGGTTTTGCAATTCTGAAACGTAATAAATTAACGTTTTGAGAACTGAGTCTTCTTACGTGCTTTCTTAAGACCAACTTTCTTACGCTCAACTTGACGAGCATCGCGAGTAACAAAGCCAGCTTTACGCAGAGTTGGACGTAGTGACTCGTCAAACTCCATTAGTGCACGAGTGATACCGTGACGGATAGCACCAGCTTGACCAGTTGAACCACCACCTGCAACAGTGATGTATAGGTCAAACTTTTCTGTCATTTCAACTAGCTCAAGCGGCTGACGAACAACCATGCGAGAAGTTTCACGACCGAAGTACTCTTCGATAGAACGCTGATTAATTACGATGTTGCCAGTGCCTGGGCGTAGGAATACGCGAGCACTTGAACTTTTACGACGACCTGTACCGTAGTATTGATTTGCCATGAGTAGTGCTCCTTAAATGTCTAGAACCTGAGGCTGTTGAGCCGCGTGGTTATGCTCGTTACCAGCGTAAACTTTCAGTTTACGGAACATTTCACGACCCAGAGGACCGCGAGGTAACATGCCTTTAACTGCTTTTTCGATGATCATTTCAGGCTTTTTAGCTTGAAGTTTTTCGAAGTTTACAGATTTAAGGCCACCTGGGTAACCAGAGTGTGCATAGTACATTTTGTCCTGAGCTTTGTTACCAGTTACAGTAACTTTCTCAGCGTTGATAACGATGATGTAATCACCAGTGTCAACATGTGGAGTGTACTCAGCTTTATGCTTACCGCGTAGGCGAGAAGCGATTTCAGTAGCAATGCGACCTAAAGTTTTACCTTCAGCGTCAACTACGTACCAGTCACGTTTTACAGTTTCTGGTTTAGCAACAAACGTTTTCATTATAAAAATCCAAAGTTTTCAGTTAAAACCACAGGTAGTCCGAATGACTACCGCTCTACTTTTTGGTGCTTTAACCCCTTCGAGTTTAAGACTTTTTTGCCGCTCAAGTCAGTGGCTAAGCCGACGAGGGCAATAGTAACGCAACGTGGCAGGCCGCGGATTATAGCAAGGGTTTTGCCACGATGCTAGGGGATGGCTGTTTTTTCCACAAAAAACATGCCATTCTCTGAAATAGGTGTGAATTGCCAGTTTTAAGGCACAATGCATGGGTTATGCATACATTATGTACGCATTATGCACGCATTATGCAAGGTGCTCACGGGCGAGATACTCCAGTGATTGCATTTCCTGTAAACGGCTGATGCAACGCTTAAACTCAAAGTTCAGTGTACCGTCGGTATAGAGTTCCGTGATGGGCGCCTCAGCAGAAATAATCAGCGTCACGTTGCGCTCATAGAATTCATCCACCAGCGCAATAAAACGCCTTGCCGCATCATCGTTGTTCTGCCCCATCTGTTTAACATCAGACAAGATAACGGTGTTATACAGGCGACTGATCTCCATATAATCCACCTGAGAGCGCGCCGTTTCGCACAGCGCACCAAAATCGAACATCACAATGCAATCAGACACTTTACGGGTCTGGATCAGACGCCCTTCAATCTCTATCGGCTCGTCCAGTTTGCCTGGTTCAGGCGACAATTTATCGAAGTACTCAAACAGGTTATCGTCGGCTGCTTTGCCCAGTGGACTATGAAAGATCTCGGCCTGCTCTAAGGTACGCAGACGATAGTCGATCCCTGAATCCACATTGACCACCTCGGTGTTTTCATTCACCAGTGCAATGGCCGGTAAAAAGCGCGCGCGCTGCAAACCATTGCGATAGAGCTCGTCCGGTATGATATTGGACGTGGCGACCAGCACAATGCCACGTTCAAATAAAGCTTCCATCAAACCGCCCAGCAGCATGGCGTCGGTAATGTCCTGGACAAAGAACTCGTCGAAACAGATGATATCCGTCTCAGCCTTAAAAATATCCGCAACCACTTCCAGCGGGTTTTTCACTTCTTTGAGTTTTTTTAGCTCATCGTGCACACGGTGCATAAAACGGTGGAAATGCACCCGCATTTTACGCTCCGTCGGTAAAGCCTCATAAAACGTATCAACCAGATAGGTTTTACCACGCCCGACCCCACCCCAGAAATAGAGCCCTTTGACTTTGGGCTGAGGTGTTTTCTTCAGGCCAAACAGGCTACCCAGCAGGCTTTTTTTGACCGGCACTTGGTTGACCAGGTCGTCATACAATCTTTGCAGGTGCCTGACGGCATTTTCCTGTGCGCTGTCATAGTGAAAATCATCACGCTGTAAGTCTTGTTGGTACTTTTCCCAGGGCGTCATCATCTTTTTTATTGTCGAAGAGCAGTTTTATTTACCCGCTATATTAACACGCATCGAAACTCAGCGTATATTTAAGCTATCGAAGTCGATTATTTTTTTGCATTCGGTGTGCCATCAGGTGACACCATCAACAGGAGTACTTTATGACAACAATCGCGTGGTTCGGGATCCTTGTAATAGTCGCAATCGCTGCCTTCTTTGCAGGCACATTACTGACTAAAAAACGCTTCAAGCATGATGAGCTGGAACAACAAGCGCAAGAAGCGCAGCATGCATTAGAACAATATCGCCAGGATGTCAGTGATCATCTGGCAGACAGCAAAAAACTGATGGCTAAGCTGGAGGAAAACTACACCCTGCTGAACCGCCACTTTGAAGAGGGCAAACAGCTCCTCAGCCAGGACAAACCACTGCCAAGTGAGCCTTTCTTCTCTAAAGAAACCACTGAACAGCTACATGCTTCACTGCACATGCGTGATGAAAAGCGCCGCGCCAGTGAGCACACCCACGACGCACCACCAAGTGATTACGTTGAGGGAGAAAGCGGCCTGTTCAAAGGAGAAGGGTCACAAAATGAGCAATTAAAAGCCTCTTGATGAACTTTTTTTTGACCCCATAGTCTGTAGAAATAGCAATTGAATAATGGGTGATGCGCGAACGCGCGTCGCCCAACGGACTAACGCTGTTTCCAGGAGAATTCCACGACTATGAAACTGAAATTATCATTACTTACCGCAGCGCTACTTTCTTCAAGCTTATTCTTATTACCCGAAACCAGCCATGCGCGCTTGCCTGTTGCCGTGGATGGCCAGCAGCTGCCCACCCTGGCTCCGATGCTGGAAAAGGTCACCCCCGGGGTGGTCAGTATTCAGGTCTCGGGCGCAAAAGAAGTACGCCGACGCGTTGATCCATTTGATTTCTTTTTTGGTAACCCTGCCCCACGCTCTCAGAAACGCCCTTTCAGTGGCTTAGGGTCTGGTGTCATCATTGATGCAGACGAAGGGTACGTGGTCACCAACAACCATGTTATCGACGAGGCAGACAATATCGTGGTCACCTTAAAAGATGGCCGGGAGTTTAAAGCAGAGCTGGTTGGTGCAGACAAAGAATCCGACATCGCGTTACTGCAAATCGAGGGCGAAGATCTCACTGCCGTGAAATTGGCTGACTCCGATCAGCTCAGAGTGGGGGACTTCTCAGTCGCCATAGGTAACCCATTTGGCCTGAGCCACACTGTGACCTCAGGGATTGTCAGTGCGCTGGGCCGCAGTGGTCTCAACATTGAGGGATATGAAGACTTTATCCAGACCGATGCCGCCATTAACCAGGGTAACTCAGGTGGCGCACTGGTCAACTTGCGCGGTGAACTTATCGGGATCAATACCGCTATCCTCGGTGCTTCGGGCGGCAACGTCGGGATCGGATTTGCCATTCCCTCAAACATGATGAAAAACCTGGTCGACCAGATTGTTGAATACGGTCAGGTACGTCGTGGCTCACTGGGGATCCGGGGTCGAACGCTTGATGCAGGCCTGGCCAAAGCACAAGGCTTTGATGTTAAGCAAGGTGCCTTTGTACAGGAAGTGGTTAAAGACTCAGCCGCCGATGAAGCCGGTATTAAAGCGAATGACGTGATCATCGCGCTCAATGGCGACAAAATAGAGAGCTTTGAGGAATTACGCGGCAAGATAGCAACGCTGGGCGAAGGCAAAAAAGTCAAAATCGAGATTTATCGCGACGGAGACACGCGTACGCTAAATGTCGAATTAAAAGGTCAGAGCGAGCAGCGCGCCGAAGCCGATCGCATTCACCCTAGCCTGCAAGGCGCGGCACTTGAGAGCGGCGAGCGTAATGGCAATCAGGGCATTGTGGTCGTCTCTGTAGAAGAGCGCTCACCCGCTGCCCGAGTTGGTTTGCAAGAAGGGGATGTCATTATGCAGGTCAACCGTCAGCGTGTTGCCTCGGTGCGAGACATGAAGCGCCTGATTGACGACATTCAGGGTAATATTGTGCTGGGTATTAAACGCGGGCGCGACTCGGTGTTTTATCTCATTCAGTAACCCACAACACGCATCTGATTTAATTTGAGCAAACAAAAACACAGCGGCTATGGTCGCTGTGTTTTTATATCTAACCACTTCTTTGAGTCGTGCATTAATGCAGATTGGTATCAATTATGCCATCATTACGCTCTACACCGATAACTAGACAAAAATAACCGTGTTTAAATTACTCAAGCTCATTATCCCGCCAGTCTTTATTGGCTTAGGCCTGGCATTGATTATTATCTGGTTCACACCCGAGTTGCGTCAGAATGCCCTGCGCCTCGAACTGAAAAGCCATTACACCGCTCAGCATATGAGCTTTGCGTCTGGCGTTAACCGCGCGGCCCCGGCTGTGGTGTCGATTTTTTCAGAAAGCTTTAGCAATCAACCGAGATTTAAACGACAAAATACGGTTCAGGAGCTGGGTTCCGGTGTGATCATGAGCCGTGAAGGCTATATCCTGACAAACTATCATGTCGTTAATAATGCCGACCAAATCATTGTGCTACTGCCGGATGGAAGGTTATTTAACGAAGTACAGTTGGTGGGATATGACACCATCACCGATCTGGCGCTGTTAAAGATCAAGGCTGAACACCTCCCCGTGATCCCGGTTGACGATACCTTTAGCCCACAGGTGGGCGATGTGGTGCTGGCCATCGGCAACCCGCTGAACCTGGGACAAACCATCACTCAGGGGATCATCAGTGCCACTGGCAAGCAAACCCTGACAGACAGCCAGTATAATAGCCTGCTGCAAATGGACGCTGCGGTGAACATGGGCAACTCAGGCGGCGCATTGGTGAACTCCAATGGCGATCTGGTGGGGATTACATCGGCCCAATTCAGAGCCCGATACAATATTGATATTCAGGGCATTTCGTTTGCCGTGCCCTACTCTCTGGCCAAAGACGTGATGGCCAAGCTGATCAAAGATGGCCGGGTGATCCGCGGCTATCTGGGATTCAGAGGCACTCCGGTCGACAATACCGGGCAGGAAGTCACCAATGTGTACACCACCATTGTCGGTTTACGGATTAGCGATCTCGACCCACTGGGTCCGGCCTGGCAAGCTGGCATGAAGGAAAATGACATAGTCACTAAAGTAGCTGGTGAACCCGTTAAGAATCCACAGCAGACCCTGCGTAAGATAGGCAACACGGCACCGGGAACCCAACTGGAGTTTGAAGTCTACCGGGGCGATCGCCATCTGACCTTTATGGTGGAAGTGGCTGAGCTGGAGACGCCGATTTATTAATCTGGCAAGAAATTGAAGCAATAAAAAAGCGAGCTTAGCTCGCTTTTTTATTTGTTGTCATTTTTTAATTGTGGCGGCGCTTAATCTTCGCGCCCAGCTTACTGAGCTTATCCTCAATACGCTGATAACCCCGGTCAACATGGTAAATGCGATCAACCACCGTCTCACCACTGGCGACAATACCGGTTAAGATCAGACTGGCCGATGCCCGTAAGTCGGTTGCCATCACCTGAGCACCAGATAAGAACTCGGTTTCGCCACAGTAGGCCGTGTTGCCCTCAAGACGAATATTAGCCCCCATACGCTGCAACTCAGGCACGTGCATAAAGCGATTTTCAAAAATCGTTTCGGTAATGGTCGCGCTACCATTGGCCACCACATTCAGTGCCGTAAACTGCGCCTGCATATCGGTCGGAAAACCAGGATGCGGCATGGTTTTAATGTTAACGCCCTGAAGCTCACGGCCACGCATACTGACAAAAATGCTGTCCTGCGCTACCTCTACCAGGGCATTGGCATCGCGCAGCTTGTCTAATACCGGCTCAAGGCTATGATAGTCTGTGTTTTTACACAAGACTTCACCCTGGCTCATGGCTGCTGCGACTAAAAAGGTACCGGTTTCTATTCTGTCCGGGAGGATCTTGTGCTCACACCCACGCAGAACTTCAACCCCTTCTATTTCAATACGACTGGACCCGGCACCCGAGATCTTTGCGCCCATGGCAACCAGACACTCTGCCAGATTGACGATTTCAGGCTCGCGCGCTGCGTTTTCCAGCACCGTTTTACCGTCTGCCAAAGTGGCCGCCATCAAGAGGTTTTCGGTTGCGCCAACGGATACGGTTTCCATGAAGATTTCGGCGCCATGCAAGCGCTTACCCTGTTCAACATGGGCATTAATGTAGCCGTTTTCGACACGGATGGTTGCCCCCATTTTTTCAAGCCCGGCAATATGCAGGTCAACCGGACGCGCACCGATGGCACAGCCTCCCGGCAACGACACCTGCGCTTTACCAAATCGCGCAACCAGCGGCCCTAACGCCAGCACTGATGCACGCATCTGCTTAACCAGCTCGTAAGGCGCCAGTACTTTATCGACCTTGGCACCATCGATCTCTAACAGCTGACCGCGCCAGTTTACCTCTGCACCTAAAGTGCGCAATAAGGCTTCTGTAGTCCCTATATCCCTGAGTCTGGGTACATTACTGAATGTGCTTTTTCCATCGGCCAGAATCGCCGCAAACAGAATTGGCAGGGCTGCATTTTTAGCCCCGGAAATAGTGACTTCACCGTTTAAAGTGGTGCCACCTTGGATAACAAACTGATCCATTGTGGCTCCAGATTATTGAGGTAAGATAAATTTGCGCTCGCGTTGCCACTCAGTTGGCGTAAAGGCTTTAATGCTGACGGCGTGGATAGTGCCATCTTTAATCACTTCCATCAGCGGAGCATAGACCATTTGCTCGCGCTTAACCCGGCGCAAATCTTCAAAGCAGCCGCCTACTGCGATGACTTCGTAATGACTGCCTTCTGATTTAACTTTGACTTCGTCAAGTTTCAGCGCTTCTTGTAGTAAAGCTTCGACTTGGTTTGTT
The DNA here is from genome assembly GCF_000967655.1 of Pseudoalteromonas rubra. Classification (GTDB taxonomy): domain Bacteria; phylum Pseudomonadota; class Gammaproteobacteria; order Enterobacterales; family Alteromonadaceae; genus Pseudoalteromonas; species Pseudoalteromonas rubra_A. The sequence goes on along the minus strand of NZ_JXYA01000027.1, from coordinate 51,616 downwards.
TCCATTGGACTCACTCAAATAGGTTACTGACCTGACCCAGCGCCATCAGATTTTGTAGCTGGTCAGGCACATTTTTTAACTCAAGACGGACGTCTTGCTGTTTTAATTTGCCTAAAGAGTGAATTAACCAAGCTAAGCCCGCGGTGTCAACCCTGGATACCTCAGAAAGGTCAAAATACAGGACTGACTGCGCATTTTCTAGCAACTGGTTAAGAAGCGATTCATTTGTCAGGCTATCTCGTGTGAGCTCGCCAACGACCGTGACAGTGTCGGCCGAAGGCTTGGTAAGTTGCAAATTAGGCATTGCCGTCGTCACCTCGAAACTGCACTGGCAGTTTGCTTTTCTTGTCCAATAACTCAATCACACGTTCAATCCCCTGCTGACGTAAAATACCGTGCAGCTCAGATTGTTTGGCATCGAGCAAGCTGATCCCTTCTGCCATCATGTCAAAAGCTCGCCACTCGCCATTGCTGTCGCGGCGCACTTTAAAATCGATCTTGATATCCGGTTTACCCGCTTCGACAATCTTGGTTTTGACTATGGCGATTTTGTCACCATCGGCATCACGCGCCGGTTCAAACTCAACGGTCTGATCGGTGTACTGCGTGAACACACCAGCATAGGTTGCAACCAGGTAAGACTTAAAGACATCAATAAAAGTGCGAATGTGCTCAATGGCCTGACGCTTTTCTTCTTTGTCTTCAATATTACGGACTTTCTGAATATGGCTGCCCAGCACACGATAGGCGGCATATTTATAATCAATATACGGCAGCAGCTCTTCTTCAACGATCACCCGCAGATGCTCTTTGTCCTGCGCGATCATTTTCTGATCTTTGGTCACACGTTTAAAGGTGTTATCTGCAACTTGTTGCACCATAGTGTAAGGGTTGGTCATGTCCACTTCACTGGCAGACACAGTGCTGGCAAGTACAATCAGAAAAACACTTGCGAAGAAACCCAAAACTTTCGCCATCATGGTATTACTCACTACTTTGATTAAACAGGAATTGGCCAATCAGTTCTTCCAGAACCAGAGCCGACTTAGTATCAGTGATCATGTCACCATCTTTGAGTGCCGCGCTTTCAACGCCAAATAGCTCACCCAGATCAAGCTCATCATTACTCACCACTTCTTGCCCCAGACAGTTTTGCTTGGCAGACTTTGACGCAATCACCGGAGAAATACCCAGATATTGCTCACCCAGAATGCCTGACGTCAGGATAGAGACCGAGGTGGTATCTGAGAACTGACATTCATAGTGACTGTCGATGCTCATGCTGACAACCGGCACGAACTCTTGAGGGTGAATGCGGATCCCCTCAACGCGGCCGATAACAACACCACCGACTTTAATAGGCGCTCGGGTTTTAAGTGAACCGATATTGTCGAACTTAGCCTCCAGGGTGTAGGTTTCGCCATTTCCGCTGATCCCTGCATTGGCCACTTTCAGTGCCAGCATTACAAAGGCGGCCACGCCTAACGCAACGAACAGGCCGACAAGTATTTCTATTTTCCGTGTATTCATGTTTCTACAAACCCTTAACTTGAAAACATCACTGCTGTCAGAACAAAGTCGAAGCCCAGAACAGCAAGAGAAGAATGAACCACCGTTTCTGTGGTGGCTTTACTGATCCCCTCGGACGTTGGGATACAGTCATACCCTTTATATAGCGCAATCCAGGTCACGATCAGCGCAAATACAAAACTTTTAATCAGGCCATTGACAATATCCTGCTCAAACGACACCTGAGATTGCATAATGGACCAGAAACTGCCTGAATCAACACCCAGCCAGTCAACACCAACCAAGTGTGCACCGAGTATCGCAATGGCGGAGAAAATCAGCGCCAGCAAAGGCATACTGATAAAACCAGCCCAAAAGCGCGGTGAAATGACGCGTTTTAATGGATCAATCGCCATCATTTCAAGGCTCGACAGCTGCTCTGTCGCCTTCATCAAACCAATTTCCGCGGTCAGCGCACTACCTGCCCGACCGGCAAACAATAAGGCGGTTACCACAGGCCCAAGCTCACGTAACAAGCTCAGCGCGACCAGCGGCCCCAGACTGTCTTCTGCGCCATAATCGACCAGTACGGTGTAGCCCTGCAGCGCCAGTACCATGCCGATAAACAAGCCAGATACCATAATAATGAGCAAAGACTGATGACCCACCATATACAGTTGACGAACCAACAAAGGACCGCCTTTTCTGAAATTAGGCATACTGCACAGCGCTCCCAGTAACATCCTGGTTGCCCGGCCCAGCGACGCAAAACGGCTTAGCGTCTTATGGCCTAACTGCTGTAAAAAATCCATCAAAGGCTTCCTCCTGCCAATAACTCATCCTCATAAGGTGCGGCATCAAAATGGAACGGCACCGGCCCATCTGAGTGGCCTTGCAAAAACTGCTGCACCAAGGGGGATTCATGAGCCAGCATCTGCTCCGGTGTGCCGCTACCAATCACGCCTTGTTCGGCAATGATCACCACATGATCAGCAATACTGAGCACTTCGGTGACATCATGCGTCACGATTAAGGAGGACAATCCCAGCACTTCATTGAGTGACTTAATCAGACGCACCAGAACCCCCATTGAAATGGGATCTTGCCCTGCAAACGGCTCGTCATACATGATCAGTTCCGGGTCGAGCGCAATGGCTCTGGCCAATGCCGCACGACGTGCCATCCCGCCCGATAACTCGGACGGCATGAGATCCCGCGCGCCACGCAGACCAACGGCTTGCAGCTTCATCAATACCACCAGGCGAATCAATTCTTCACTCAGTTTGGTGTGCTCACGCAGCGGGAACGCAATGTTGTCGAATACTGACATATCCGTGAATAAGGCCCCACTTTGGAACAGCATGCTCATTCGCTTACGTGCCTGATATAAGGCCTGGCGTGACATAGCTGGAATGCTGTCACCAGAGAAGAGAATCTCACCGCTATCCGGCTTAAGCTGACCACCGATCAGCCGCAACATGGTGGTTTTACCAATACCACTGGGCCCCATGATGGCCGTAATTTTCCCTTTGGGAACGGAGAAACTCATATTTTTGTAGATTGTCCTTTCACCACGAGAAAAGGTCAAATCCCTGACTTCAACTATTGACTGCGTCAAGTCGCTCTCCACATCATACTTTTTCAATTGTGGAATAATACGTTGTTTTGCCGTGATATGGAAAACCCTTAATGGTAAAATTTTGTAATTCATTCGCCATATTTGTTGTGCGAAATGCACGCTTGCTTATCCTCTATACCCCTTCCAAAAACGATGACTTTATTTATACATTTGATGCGCTATTTGTTACTATCTGCGCCATTGAATTTAGTAACTTGGCTTAGACTTCATGGTTTTATCGTTTGTCATACTCATTCTTGGATTCATTGCCCTGGTTTGGAGTGCCGACCGCTTCGTGTACGGCGCGGCGGCACTAGCTAAAAACCTTGGGGTACCAACGTTAATTGTGGGTTTGACTATCGTTGCAATGGGCTCCTCAGCACCTGAAATGATGGTCGCCGCGCAAGCCGCGCTGGTTGACAAAACAGACACTGCCGTTGGCAATGCCGTAGGCTCAAACATTGCTAACATTTTGATGGTACTTGGCATCACCGCACTATTGCGGCCGCTCGGCGTCGGCTCAGGCATTTTAAAACGCGAAATGCCACTGCTGGTCGTTGTGTCGCTGGCAGCCTGGTTGATCATCAGCGACAACCAGTTTAGCGCGCTGGAAGGTTGGCTACTGTTAATTGGCTTTTTTGTGTTTATCGGTGGCCTAATCTATATCTCAAAAACCGGTAAAACCGACCAGGACGATCCGCTCATTTCAGAAGCCTGTGATGAAGTCCCTAGTGATGTCCCAATGAGCAAAGCCCTATTCTGGCTGGTTGTGGGGATGATTTTATTGCCCGTGAGTGCCGATTACCTGGTCGACGCAGCCGTCGACATTGCAAAATACTTTGGCATGAGTGATCTGCTCATCGGCCTGACAATCATCGCTATCGGCACCAGCTTGCCTGAGCTTGCTGCGTGTGTGGCAGGTGTACTTAAAAATGAAGACGATCTGGTGCTGGGCAATATTATTGGTTCGAACATCTTTAATATTCTGGCGGTGTTGTCTATTGCCGGGATCCTCAATCCTGCAACGCTGGACAGCAACATCGCCAGCCGCGACATCTATGTCATGCTGGGCGCAACCGCTGCGCTGGTACTTATGAGTGTCAGCCTGAAAGGCCGTCGCCAGATCAACCGTGTTGAAGGCGGACTGCTCCTTGGTGCATTCTGCGGTTATATGTACTTCATTATTTAAGGATTCAGCATGAGCACGCACAACTTTATCGGCTCTGCCAGGCAGGTATTAGAAATCGAACAACAAGCCATTGCCGAAATTGCTCAGTATGTGGATACAAAATTTACCGCGGCCTGTGAACTTATGCTGCAATGCCGGGGTCGTATCATAGTTATCGGAATGGGCAAATCCGGCCACATTGGCAACAAAATAGCAGCCACACTGGCCAGTACCGGCACACCGGCGTTTTTTGTCCACCCGGGTGAAGCAAGCCATGGCGATTTGGGCATGATCACCGCCGATGACGTGGTTCTGCTTATCTCAAACTCAGGTGAAACCCACGAAGTATTGGCTATCGTGCCGGTGATTAAACGCATTGGCGCACAAATCATCAGTATGACGGGTAATCCCGAGTCGAATATGGCAAAGCTGGCGGATATCCACCTGTGTATCAAAGTGTCCAAAGAAGCCTGTCCTTTAGGCCTTGCGCCCACAGCGAGCACCACAGCGACGCTGGTCATGGGTGACGCGCTGGCCGTCGCTTTACTCGAAGCCAGAGGTTTTACGGCGGACGATTTTGCCCTGTCACACCCCGGTGGCAGCTTAGGTAAACGCCTGCTGCTAACCCTGGCGGACGTGATGCATTCAGGAGAAGCCGTTCCTGTCGTTACACAAGGCTGCACCATTACCGACGCACTGTTTGAGATGTCAGGCAAAGGCTTAGGTATGACCACGATTGTCGATGCCCAGGGGCAACTCAAGGGCTTGTTCACAGATGGGGATTTACGCCGTATTATTGAACAACGACTTGACTTACATAGCACCCCGATTGAGTCTGTTATGACAAAGCGCTGCACCACAGTGACACAAGATATGCTGGCCGCAGAAGCATTGCATATCATGGAGAAAAAACGCATCAATGGCCTGATTGTGATTGATGCACAAGGTTGCCCAATCGGCGCGTTAAATATGCAGGATTTACTGCGAGCAGGAGTTTTATAAATGCTGTTTTCCGATCTTTACCAGCCCATAGACGACGCCATTGTCCGTAAAGCACAGGCGATTAAACTGCTGATCTGCGACATCGATGGGGTGTTTTCTGATGGCCGTATCTATCTGGGTAACCAAGGGGAAGAGCTAAAGGCATTTAATACCAAAGACGGCTTTGGCATCAAAGCGCTGATCAATGGCGGCGTTGACGTTGCCGTGATCACAGGCCGTCATTCACAGATTGTTCAGCAGCGCATGACTAGCCTCAACGTCAAACATATCTATCAGGGGATGGAAGATAAGTTGCAAGGTTACGCTGAGTTGAAAGACACATTGCAACTGGACGATCACGAAATTGCCTATATTGGTGATGATGCACCAGACCTGCCAGTCATGCTCAAAGTGGGCCTGTCTGTTGCTGTGCAAGACGCACACCCGATGGTGATCCGTGCTGCCGACTACAGAACCCTGTTGCCGGGTGGCTATGGTGCGGTGCGTGAACTCACTGATTTACTGCTACTGTGTCAGGGCAAATCGCTGGGTTATGAAGGCAGCAGCGTATGACCGTACTTCGTGTCTTGCTACTGATTGTATTCAGCCTCACTATGCTGTGGCTGTGGTACCCCTATTTATCGCAATCAGGTCAGGTTACCCAACGCTCCGAAGAGGTGCTGGCTAAACCCGATTACGTTGCCATCGACCTGAAACAAACCAATTATGCAGAAAATGGCCAGCTCAGCTATCAAATTACCGCTGACAGAATGGAGCTGTATCAGGAGCTTGGTTTCAGCCATTTTACCGCGCCCATCTTTACGCTGCATAACGATCAGCAAAACTGGCAGCTCAAGGCCAATGAGGCCACTCTGTATGGCAATAATACGTTGATCCTGGAAGGTCAGGTACAGGCCACCAATCTGACAGCTGATGCCATGATTAAGCACATCAATGCCGACCATGTGCAGGTCGATATAAACGAAAAACATATGCGCTCTGAACATCCGGTGGAAATTACCGGGCCCAACTTAACGATTTCAGGTAAAGGCCTGGTGGCCGATCTCAACACTGAAATCATTGAACTCATCAACCATACTGAAACAATTTATTATGAGCAATAAATTAACCTGTTCCCTGATCTTACTGTGCACATTAAGTGCGTTTCATCCTGCGGCTTACGCAGAAAACTCACCCGCTGATCAGGTCATTATCAGTTCGGGCACCCAGCTGGCCCAGTTGCAAACCAATATCGGCGTGTTCGAAGAAAACGTCGAAATCATTCACGGCGAGCGTAAGATTCTGGCCGACCGCCTCGAAGTGCATCGCCGCGAAGAGCTTGGGAAAAATAAACAGCTGCTGGTCGCCACAGGCAGCCCAGCTGTGTTTCAGGAGCGTCAGGCCGATGGCACGCTACTGAAAGCCACTGCCAAAGAAGTGCGTTATGACGTTGCAAACCGCATGTTGACGATTAAAGGCGGTGCCGAAATCAGCCAGGCGGGACAAAAGATCAGCGCCCAAACCATTGTATACGACATGGAAAAGAAGCTGATCAGCGCACAGCGCGGTGAACAGGAACAAAACCGTGTTAGAACCATTCTTTTACCCGAAAAAGACAATTCCAAGCAACCACAAGAGAAGGGTAATCCGTGAGTAAGTTAACCGCCACGGCACTGGCCAAAAGCTACAAGGGCAGGCAAGTCGTTAAGAACGTTGAATTGAGCGTTGAGGCAGGCAGTATTGTTGGTCTGCTCGGCCCTAATGGCGCGGGTAAAACCACCACCTTTTACATGATTGTCGGCCTGGTGCCCAGTGATAAGGGTAGCATTCACATTGATGATCAAGACATTACCTTGCTGCCTATGCACAGTCGGGCAAGGTTAGGCATTGGTTACCTGCCTCAAGAATCCTCTATTTTTCGCAAACTGACCGTCTATCAGAACCTGATGGCCATCTTGGAAACCCGTAAGGAGCTCAATAAAGAGCAGCGAGAAGTCATCCTCAACGAGTTGTTAGATGAATTTAATATCCAACATATTCGGGATAGCCAGGGCATGGCTTTGTCGGGTGGTGAACGTCGCCGGGTAGAAATTGCACGCGCCCTTGCGGCAGATCCAAAATTTATCTTATTGGATGAGCCTTTCGCTGGCGTTGATCCCATTTCGGTGTTAGATATAAAGAAAATTATTGAACACTTAAAAAACCGCGGCATAGGCGTGCTGATCACCGACCACAATGTACGTGAAACGCTGGACGTCTGTGAGAAAGCTTATATAGTGTCACATGGTGAACTGATAGCAGCAGGCACCCCGGAGCATGTTCTGGCCGATCAAACCGTGCGGGATGTCTACCTAGGTGAGCAATTCAGGCTATAGTTATAAGATTAGAAGTAAATAACAAAAAGGATTGTTAGAGATACATGAGGCAATCGCTACAGCTGCGCATGGGGCAGCAACTGACAATGACACCACAGCTGCAACAGGCCATTCGCCTGTTACAGTTGAGTACGCTAGATCTCCAACAAGAAATCCAAGAAGCGCTTGATAGCAACCCTTTGTTGGAAGTGGAAGAAGGTGAGTCTGAATCACATGACAATGAAACTCAGTCCAAATCGGATACTGAGTTAGAACAACACACGACCAATGATAATGACAGCTTTGAGGACTCGGCTGTCAGTGACTACGAACAAGACAGCGATGCTGCATTAAACAAAGACACAGTCAGTGACGATCTGGCAATGGACGTCACCTGGGACGAGTACATCAGTGCAGCCCCGGCAAGCAGCTCTGGCCCGATGCCAGAAGATGAAACCATCTATCAGGGCAAAACCACTGAGACGCTGCAAGAATATATGATGTGGCAACTAGAGCTCACGCCTTTCAGCCCAACTGACAGAGCCATCGCTTTGGCGATAGTGGAAGCCGTTGATGATGCTGGCCTGCTGACAATCAGCTGTGAAGACATTGTCGAGAGCATGAATCAGGACAATGACGACGAACACATAGAACTGGACGAAGTTGAAGCCGTACTGAAGCGGGTGCAATTATTCGATCCCGTTGGTATTGCTGCGCGAAGCTTGCAGGAATGCTTGTGTATCCAGCTCAACCAGTTTGATCGCAACACCCCCTGGCTCACTCAAACCAAAGAAATCCTGACTGAACACATTGATTTGCTGGCTAGCCGCGATTACCGCACTTTGATGAAAAAGACCAAGCTCAAAGAAGCGGATCTGAAAGAAGTAATGACCCTGATCCACAGCCTTAATCCGAAACCTGCTGCCAGCATAGTGCAAGAAGAAGCGGACTATGTGATCCCGGATGTGTCGGTGAAAAAGGTGAAAGGACGCTGGGTTGTTGAGCTCAACCCGGATTCCATGCCAAAAATCAGAGTGAACGATCACTACGCCGCTATGTCTCGCTCTGTCAAGTCGAGCACCGATAGCCAGTTTATTCGCTCGCACCTGCAAGAGGCAAAATGGTTCATCAAGAGCCTGGAAAGTCGTAACGAAACTTTATTAAAAGTTACTAATTGCATTGTGCAGCAACAACAGGCATTCTTTGAACATGGCCCCGAGGCAATGAAGCCGATGGTACTCAATGATGTGGCCGAAATGGTCGACATGCATGAGTCCACGATTTCACGTGTCACTACGCAAAAGTATATGCACACGCCACGCGGTATCTATGAGTTGAAGTATTTCTTCTCAAGCCATGTCAGCACTGAAAACGGAGGAGAATGCTCTTCGACTGCAATCAGAGCATTGATCAAAAAGCTAATTGCCGCTGAAAACACAGCTAAGCCATTAAGTGACAGCAAAATAGCGGATGTATTGGCAGATCAAGGGATCAAAGTGGCTAGACGTACAATTGCCAAATACCGAGAGTCTTTGGCTATCCCACCGTCGAATCAGCGTAAAAGCCTGATTTAGACGTAACTACAGAAGGAAAATGCTTATGCAACTAAATTTAACTGGTCGACATGTAGAAATCACCGATTCGTTAAGAGACTATGTAACAAACAAGTTTGCGAAGCTAGAAAGGCACTTTGATCACATCAATAATGTGCATGTTATCCTAGATGTCGAAAAGCTGATCCAAAAAGCAGAAGCCACATTACATGTGAACGGGGGAGAGATCTTTGCCTCAACCGAACACCGGGATATGTATGCCGCAATAGACGGACTTATCGACAAGCTTGATCGCCAGGTGATCAAGCATAAAGAGAAGCTAACTCGACACTAATCATGAAACTAAGCTCATTGATTTCACAGGACTGCAGCAAAGCTGCGGTCCTTTTTAATAGCAAAAAACGCATTTTAGAGTACATCAGTGAACTGGCTCACAGCCAGCTTCCTGACAGTAATGCCCACGATATCCTGGATGCTTTACTGAGCCGTGAAAAACTCGGTAGTACCGGCATAGGTAAAGGGATCGCGCTGCCACATGGCCGCCTGCCCGGCATAGATAAAGTGGTCGCCATGCTGCTGGTTAACCAGCAAGGCATAGCCTTTGACGCCATCGACAATCAACCCGTCGACATTTTTGTGGCACTCATCGTACCCGAGGGAGAAAATCAACAACATTTGCAGACCTTGGCAACAATCGCTGATAAACTTAAAAACAAGGTGTTTTGTAAACGAATCAGACAAGCTCACAATGATCAGGAGTTATTTGCGATAATTGAAGAGTTTGACAACTAGCGGAGAGTTTCAGTGCAGCTAATTATTGTCAGTGGTCGTTCCGGCTCGGGTAAATCAGTCGCCCTTCGCGTACTGGAAGACCTGGGCTATTACTGCGCAGATAATATCCCAGTTAACCTGCTACCAGCATTAGTACGCAGCGTATCAGACAGTTATGATAAAATTGCTGTGAGCGTTGACGTACGTAACCTGCCAAAAGATCAGCAAGAGCTTGACGATATTCTGGAATACCTGCCTGGATTTGCCGAGCCCAATATTTTCTACCTGGATAGTGAAGACCAAATTCTGATCCGTCGTTTTTCCGAAACGCGTCGTCTGCATCCACTGTCGCTGGCCGATTTGTCGCTGGACAAAGCGATCAAGAAAGAAAAAGAGCTGCTTGATCCGCTTATCCGCCGTGCCAATATCACCATAGATACCACAGATATGAGCATCCACCAGCTGGCGGAGCGGATCCGGGAAAAAATTCTCGGTAAAAAAGACAAACAGTTAATCATTACCTTTGAATCTTTTGGCTTCAAACATGGTATTCCGAAAGAAGCGGACTACGTCTTCGACGCCCGTTTTTTACCTAACCCACACTGGGAGCCTGAGCTTAAGCCTTTGACAGGTTTAGATAAGCCCGTCATTGATTACTTGGCCAGCCACAGCCTGGTGCAAAAATTTACCTGGCAGATCCAAACGTTTGTGCAAACCTGGTTGCCACACCTGGAGCGCAATAATCGCAGCTATCTGACTATCTCTATAGGCTGTACCGGCGGGCAACACCGCTCCGTCTATCTTGCCCAGACTTTGGGTGAGCGTTTTGCCCGTACTCATAGCAATGTGAAAATCCATCACCGCGAACAAGAAAAATGACACAACGCTTTGAAGATACTTTTCTGATCCAAAATAAACTGGGGCTGCACGCCCGTGCTGCCAGCGTGCTGGCCGAGCTGTCAGCCCAGTTTGACGCCAATATCACCTTATTCCAGGGCAGCAAAGAGGCCGAGGGAGACAGCGTGCTGGCGTTACTACTGCTTGAAAGCAGTCAGGGTAAAGAAGTGAAGGTCGTCTGCGAGGGGCCAGATGCCAAACGTGCTTTGCATGCCATCGGCAGCCTGATAGCCGATAAATTCAACGAATCCGAGTAGCGACCACGCGACTTACCCCTGTTCTGGCAGCGTCAGACTGCCACTTTCTCGCTGCTATCTCCCCTTTTTTAGTTATACCAATTGATATTAAAACAGCTATAATTATCATACGCCTATAATCAGTGCGCAATACACTCATGACAAGCTTAACTGTCGACTATCCAATCTGGGACGCCTATGCCTGAAGTTTTTGAACAAGACTACACACTGGAGCTTTTACAGCAAGTTACTAATGCCCTCAACAGTGGTCAGTTTGTTCAAGTCAGGCGCACATTAGCCGAAATTCCGCCGTGCGATACGGCATTGCTGCTTGAGTCCTCCCCACATAAAGTCAGAACCCAGTTGTGGCAACTGGTTGATCCGGACATACAGGGTGACGTGCTCGAAGAGCTGTCGGAAGACGTCAGGCTCAGCATCATTGCCAAAATGGAGCCTGAGCTCATTGCGGCAGCAACCGAGGACATGGACGACGATGACCTCGGTGAGGTCCTCAGGAGCCTCCCAGACCCCGTCTATCAGGACGTTATTGGCGCTATGGACTCTCAAGACCGAGCCCGGGCCACACAGGCACTGTCTTATGTCGAGCACTCCGCCGGCGCGCTGATGAACACAGACACAGTGACCATTCGCCCGGATGTGTCACTGGATGTGGTATTGCGCTATTTACGCCTTAAAGGTGAGCTGCCGGATGGCACCGATGACCTCTATGTGGTGGATAAGGACAATTGTTTTTTAGGAGCACTGCCCATCAGCGTGCTGCTGACCAGTCAGCCAGACAAGCTGGTTAAGGAGCTGATGAATGAAGAGCGTGAAACCATCCCCATTTCAATGGATGAAAGCGATGTTGCTCAGCTGTTTGAGCGCCACAACTGGATCTCAGCCCCGGTAGTCGACGATAACGCGCACTTACTGGGCCGTATCACCATCGATGACATCGTTGATGTTATTCGTGAAGATGCCGAACATAGCCTGATGAGTATGGCCGGTCTTGATGATGAGGAAGATACCTTTGCGCCGGTGTGGAAAAGTAGCCGACGTCGCTCAATCTGGCTGGGGATCAATCTGCTCACAGCCCTGATGGCCGCGTTTGTTGCCAGCTTTTTCGAAGGTACTCTAGATATTCTACCCATTCTGGCAGTATTAAATGGCATAGTGCCCAGTATGGGTGGGGTAGCGGGCAGTCAGACCCTGACACTGGTGATCCGTGGTATTGCCCTGGGTCATGTTAACGCCACCAACCAGCGCTTCTTGCTGGGCAAAGAGCTCGCCATAGGCGCACTCAACGGCCTGTTATGGTCCTTGCTGATCGCCGGGGTGATTGCTTTATGGCAGTGGGATTTTGTACTGGGTGGCGTGATTGCCTTTGCAATGTTTATGAACCTGGTCGCTGCGGGTATTGCCGGAGCCAGTATTCCGCTGATGCTGAAAAAAATGAACATAGATCCGGCACTGGCAGGCAGTGTTGTCCTGACCACAGTCACCGACATTGTCGGTATTTTTGCCTTCCTGGGCACCGCAACCTGGCTGCTTGTTTAAGCAGCCAGACACTCAGTACAATCCATCACTGACCGGCAATTTGCATGCTTTCGATCAGTACCGAGCCTGTTTGCACGGCACCACGGGTTTCAATATCTCCGCCGATGGCTTTGATTGACTTGAACATATCTTTGAGGTTACCGGCAATGGTGATCTCACTGACCGGATATTGGATCTCGCCATTTTCAACCCAGAAGCCAGCGGCACCACGAGAATAGTCACCGGTGACCGTATTGACACCCTGTCCCATCAGCTCAGTCACCAGTAAGCCCCGGTCCATAGTACGTAGCAGCGCCGCCAGATCCGGATCTGTGGCCTGTACCAGCCAGTTATGGATCCCACCGGCATGTCCTGTGCTGCGCATACCAAGACGTCTCGCTGCATAGCTTGGTAACAAATAAGTTTCCAACATGCCGTCTTTGATAATATCGCGCTCAACCGTGCGCACACCTTCCGCATCAAACGGGCTTGATGCCAGCGCCTGGCGCAGGTGCGGTTGCTCCTTAATAGACACACAAGTGTCGAATACGTCAGTGCCCAGGCTATCGAGCAAAAAGCTCGACTTGCGATACAAGGCACCACCGCCAATTGCAGACACCAGATGACCGAACAGGCTATTGGCAATATCGGCCCGGAATACCACCGGCACCCGCATGGTATCCAATTTACGGCTGTTGAGCTTGGCAAGCGTCGACTGGGCGGCCTCAATCCCCACTGAGGCGGCATCTCTCAGCTGTGTATGCACACGCGTAATTGAGTAGGCATTATCGCGCTGCATCACCCCATTTTCTTCGCCTATGACCATAGTACTCAAAGTGTGTCGGGTGCGCGGAAATCCGGCAAGAAAGCCATGGCTGTTACCATAAACACGCAAGCCCTGATGACTGGCCACACTGGCACCATCCGAGTTAACGATGCGTGGGTCAAAATTTAATGCCGCCTGCTCCGCCTCTAAACAGCGCTTTACACTTTCTTCCGGGGTCAGTGTCCAGGGATGAAACAGATCTAAATCCGGCACGTCGGTTGGCATTAAATCTGCGTCAGCCACGCCATTACAGGGGTCGTCCGATGTAAACTTGGCAATTTCAACCGCCTTTTCCACCACAGAACGTAATGCCTGTGGACCCAAGTCTGCCGTCGACGCAGAGCCCTTGTGTTGGCCTACATAGACGCTCAGACCCAATCCACCATCCTGATTAAATTCAATCGTTTCAACTTCCCCCATACGGGTGCTGACAGACAAACCTGAGGTACGACTCATCGACGCTTCCGCTGATGTTGCCCCCAGTTGTTTTGCATAGTCCAGAACGTCAGACACTGCCTGTTTTACTTCATCAATCTGCGTCCAGATGGGATCTTGTTGCTGGCTCATGTTTTTATTCCACAAATCATAGTACTGCTATAATCCTAACACAGCCTACGCAGATGCGCTGTGACTCAGGCAAAGATTCTGCCGGGCAACCGCTACCAGCCTAATGTCTTAATGTAAACGTGACTGCTTTTTCTGACTTCTGGTATAATCTGTACACGAATAACTGAAGTAAGTGCACTAAGCATGGCTAAAAAACCGACTCAAGAGCCAGAAGAAGAGATCATCTACGTCTCCAAAAGCGAATTAAAACGCGATGCACAGCAATATCACCAACTGGGCGTTGATATCGCGCAATTGGGCAAAAAACAAAGAGAAAAGCTGCCTCTCAGCCCTGAGCTGGTTGCCGCCATGGATCTGGCAGACAAGCTACGCGGTAAGCATGATGCGTATCGCCGTCACCTGAACTTTGTCGCCAAACAATTGCGTACCACAAGTAATGTGGAAGAGTTGCAACAAGGCCTGGATCTGTTACTAAACAGAAATAACCAGGCGGAAGTGCTGCTCAATCAGGTTGAAAAACTAAGGGATGAACTCATCGCCAAGGGTGATGAGAAGATCAATGAATTACTTGAGGCACACCCGACACTGGAGCGTCAGAAGCTCAGACAACTGGTGCGCCAGGCCAAGAAAGAGCATCAGGCAGAGAAGCCAGGAAAAGGCTACAAAGAGCTGTTTCAGTTACTGAAGGAGCTGATCCTGCCATAGTCATAAAGGTAAGCTATACCGCAGTATGGCACGCTGGTTGTGCAATACTGCGGGTGACTTGGTTAAGCAGTCCCGCCTAGGCGGTCCCGCCCACAGTAAGTTCATCTATTTTCAGGCTTGGCTGACCGACCCCAACAGGCACACTCTGGCCATTTTTGCCACAGACTCCAACGCCGGTATCCAGCTCCAGATCTTTACCAACCATAGAGATTTTCTGCATCACATCCGGGCCATTGCCAATCAGCGTCGCGCCTTTGATGGGCTGCGTCACTTTACCATCCTCAATGAGATAGGCCTCAGAGGCAGAGAATACGAATTTACCCGACGTAATATCCACCTGACCACCACCAAAGTTAGGCGCAAAGATCCCTTTTTTGACCGACGCAATAATCTCACTTTGACTATGCTCACCCGGCAGCATGTAAGTGTTGGTCATTCTCGGCATCGGCAGGTGTGCGTAGGATTCCCGTCTGGCATTACCGGTCGGCGCAACGCCCATCAATCGGGCATTGAGCTTATCCTGCATATAGCCTTTTAACACGCCGTTTTCTATCAGCACGTTATAGCCTGCTGGTGTCCCTTCATCGTCAATATTCAGCGAGCCACGGCGGTTGCTCATAGTGCCATCGTCCACCACAGTACACAGGCTGGAGGCAACTTGCTCACCCACCCGCCCGCTAAATGCCGACGCGCCCTTACGGTTAAAATCGCCTTCCAAACCGTGACCCACGGCTTCGTGCAGTAACACCCCTGGCCAACCTGCGCCTAGCACAACAGGCATAGTGCCCGCCGGGGCGTCCACAGCTTCAAGGTTCACTCTGGCCTGATGAACGGCTTTGCTGACATAATGCTGCCAGCGTGGCTTACCATCGACCAACTCACGGAAATAGTGGTAATCCAGTCGCGCACCACCACCGGCACTGCCTCGCTCGCGGCGACCGTTTTTCGCCAGTAACACGGAGCAGTTTAAGCGCACTAGAGGGCGGATATCGGTTGCAAAAGTGCCATCGCTGGCAGCAACCAATACTTCCTCGTATACCGCAGACATCGAACTGACAACCTGCTCCGCTTCCGGCGCCAGCTCACGAATAGCCGCTTCCACTTCCCGCAGCAATGCTACTTTTTCGGTGTCGCTCATACTCAATAATGGCTGGGTTGCCTCAAATTGCGTGGCGGCTTTAACGTCACTGAACACCTGTACTTGCTTGTCTTCACCTTGCTGTGCAATGCTTCTGGCCGCCATCGCAGCCTGGTTCAGCGCTTCTATATTTATGGCATCTGAGTAACTAAAACCGGTTTTCTCGCCACTAACAGCACGCACTCCAACACCGCGTTCAATGTTATAACTGCCTTCTTTGACAGAGCCATCTTCAAGCACCCAGGTTTCATGATAGCTGGACTGAAAATACAGATCGGCATAATCCACCTTGTGCTGATGGATATACGACAGCGTCTGCTGTAACTGCTCCCGGGTTAACTCACTGTCGGTCAGTAAATGTTGTTCAACGTGCTCGCTACC
This sequence comes from Pseudoalteromonas rubra, assembly GCF_000967655.1. Classification (GTDB taxonomy): domain Bacteria; phylum Pseudomonadota; class Gammaproteobacteria; order Enterobacterales; family Alteromonadaceae; genus Pseudoalteromonas; species Pseudoalteromonas rubra_A. Next base: position 35,376 of record NZ_JXYA01000027.1, on the reverse strand, counting down.
AAAATTACTCATAAAAATCGCTCTTAAATCGGTTATGTGCCGCTACAGGCATTTTCTGCCGGATGGCGTGCAGCTCAGTCAGATCTGGTTGCGCATGGATCACGTCAACCCCCTCTGGCGCTTGTGCCAAACAAGCGCCCCACGGAGACACTATCAGACTGTGGCCATACGTTTGCCGACCATTCTCGTGGTGCCCCTGCTGCGCGGCTGCCACCACGTAACACTGTGTTTCTATCGCCCGCGCCTGCAACAAGGGCTGCCAGTGTGCTTTTCCGGTCACAGTCGTGAAGGCACTTGGTACCAGCAATACCTCAGCGCCCTGCTCTCGCATCGCCTGATAAAGTCCGGGAAAACGTATGTCATAACACACACTCATGCCAAGGCGACCAAAGGGGCTGGCCACGGTGACCACATCCTCACCGGCGCAGGTCAGGGTCGATTCCCGGTATTGCCCGGCATTATCTGCCACATCCGCATCAAACAGATGGATCTTATTATAGCGTGCAACTTCAACCCCTTCATTGTTAAACAACAGACTGGCAGCATAATAGCGGCTTTCACCCGCTTTAATGGCGATGGTGCCCGCTGCCAGCCAAATATCAAGCTCCCGACACAGCTGTTGAAGCTGTGCTACCCAGTGCTGGCTGTGTTCAGCATATGCCAGCGTCTGCTGCGGGGTTTCGCAAAAGGCCAGCCATGACTCGGGTAGGCAGACCAGAGCAGGCCGCGTAAACGTCTGTGCACGGAGTAACGCGCTTAACTGGGCAAAGTTTTCCTCAGGCTGTGTTCCTGAACACATTTGCACCGCGTAGATATGGCCGTTTTTCATGGCTTTTCCTCTGATTTTGACTCGGAAGCCGGGTCAAGTGGACCCTCTGCTTGTTCAGGCTCAGGCTGCTTGTCGGTTTGAGGCGCCGCTGTATCTTGCCCTTGATTCTCTGAATCTGGCAATGCTACGCCCGATTGCGGTTGAGCTTGTTCGTTGCTCTGTGGGTCTGCTGGCTGCACAGATTCAGCAGGTTGTGCTTGCGGCGGTTTGGGTAACTCCACTTCACGACTCTTACGATCCAGCTCGGTCACCACCGGCTCATCCATGGTACCGGTTACTTTGAATTTAATTTCTGAAATGACGCGCGCGGAGTGGATCACCTTATCCAGCGCCAAAGCGGCCAGCCCGGTCACCGGGTTCACCATCCAGCCAACAATCACCGGTAGGCTCGACGTGACCTGAGGCGCCACCGACAGTTCGTAATCAATGGCCTTAGTATTAAGATCCGCATACCCTGTAATCGATAAATCGGCAGGTACGCCATCCAACTGCGTGTCCTGGGTATATACAACCCCTTTGTTAAGTTCAAAGGTGCCATCAATTCGGTTATAGAAAAAGCCTTTGGCAAACACATCACGAAAATCCAGCTTTAGTTTACGTACCAGGGAGTCGAGACTCAGCAGGGAAAAGACCCGAGCCCCCTGATCGCTGATCTCCGCCAGGTGCCCTTCCCCAAGTTGCCATTTCACCGAGCCATCCAGGCTGGCCACATCAAAATTGTAGGGCGCTTTAGCCCAGCTCAGCGCAAACTCAATATCCGCATTGGAATCCTGAACGCTGGAGGTAATATCAAACTCTTCCATAAGCTGGCCAAAGTCACTGCTCTCTAGTGTGCCGTTAAACTGCGAGCGACCATTTTGCCAGCTCCCATTCCCCTGCAGCACATGATCGCCTTTATCCACTCGCAACCGAGAAACTTGCAGGGCTTCACCAGTGCCCTGCAAAGCCAGGTTAACCCGGTCTAGCTGATACTGGGCAATACGACAATCATCACAGTTAAATTCAATGGCGGGGACAGCTGTCAGCCATTGCTCAGAGGCTTCTGGCTCGGCTGCCGTTGTATCCGTTACCATGTCTTCGGCCACGGCGTCACCGCCAGCCGGCTCAATTAAATTAAGCCTCAGGTAATCAGCCTGGATCTGGATAGGTTGCCCCGCTTTGCTATCCGGAAACTGTACCTGGGCTCTTAACTCTTTGCCGTTCAAGCGCGCTAACAGCCCGTCAGTATTTGGGCGCAGGCTGAGTTCAAAATCATTGAAACCCATATCAAGCGCATTGAATTGGGCTACCTGAGCGCTCAGTTCACCAAAAGCAGGTAAGATGCCGGGCTGCTCTGACGGTTGCTCAAGCTGTTCGATAATGCGATTAATAAACGGCAGCCAGGGCTCCAGGGATAGGTGTGGTTGAATGATAGCAACGTTAAATCCTGGCTGGCTTAATGCCCGGTTTTGCTCAGCAAAAATCAGTTGAGCACGGTCAATCAGCCCGCTGCTGTTATCGAGAATACCATCAAAATAAAGCTGCTCACCGAGCGTCACACTGATCAAGTTGGAAATGTCGTCACCACGTACCTGGGCCGTTAATGGCAAGCGCTCACCTGCCAGCTTGCCAACTGGCGCAGGCAGGTCAATGCGGGCGCCAAGCAAGTCCGATGTAAAGTTCGCATCATAACTGAATCCTTGCGCCGTAAAGTCGAGCGTTAAATGCCCCTCCAGCAGGGCTTTGCCCTCGATAAAGCCATCCATCAGGCCCTGGGTCAGTGGCATGAGTTTGTCACTGGCTGCACTGAGACGTGTATCTATCTCAAGCTGATATCGCGCGCTGTCTCCCTGCCCAGATAAACTAAACAGCAAAGGCATGCCACGCCACAGCGCCCGGGTATTATCCAGCTCAATGTTGTCATCGATAAATTTGAGCGTGCCACTGAGCTTATCGAGTGCCATTCCCGGCTGCGCCAGATACAGAGCATTGTTATTGAACTCAACCGCGCCCATCACGTTGACATCCAGCGACGCCAAATCGATTAACAAGTCTACATTGCCTGTGACATTCCCCTGTACTTGCGCCACCTGCAGAATATCCGCCAAGGGATCGGCAATCGGGGTGGCGCTAAAGAAAGGCGCCAAAGTACTGGCTTCGGTGGTGTGTGCGATATTGACGGTCAACAGGTCACTTTGTTCAAGGTCCGCAAGGCTGACAACAACACCGTGGTTTAAGGTCTGATTAAGGAGCTGCCCACCATTGGCTGTGATATCCATGCGCTCATCGGCAAAGTGCAATGTCACATCGCCATTTTGTAAAGCGGCCCAGTCCGGCGCGAAAGCAAACTGAGCCTGATCTATCCGGGCGAGCACTTCAAAGCGACCCGACTGTGCCCGGTAAGGGAATTGTCCCAGCGGTCCGGACAACAGCACCTGAGTATGGCGCAGCCGCCCGCCCTGGATCCCGTTATTAAGGTAATTTACCAGGTTTTCATTCATCAGTTGTAGCGGGAAGTAACGTCCTGCGATACTGGCATTGCCACCAAAGACATCGGCATATAAATCCAGTTCTGGCTCTTCGAACAAGCGTAAGTGCATTTCCAGCGCAACGCTTAAATCTGCATTGCTGAGCCACAAATTGTCTGACAACACATGCCATTGCTGTGCTTCATCCTGATAAAAATGAATATCGCCGTTGAGTTCGTTGACACTGATGGGGGCAATAAATTGTTCTTCTACTTCAAATACTTGTTCCTGTGCGCTGAGGCTTAGTACGCCACGCTCTGGTGTCAGCATGAGCTCAGCATCCAGTCCGGAAAACCCCGGAATGCCACCCAGCTGGCGCCAACCAAGGTTCTGTAAGGCGAGCCAAAGAGAAATCGGCATGTCGCTGTCCATAGACAGTCTGGCTGCCGTGACCTGGCCACCAGGAGATAAAGCCTTCACTTGTTCTGCCCAGTCGAAGTGGGTGAGCGAGAGTAATTGAGTCACATAGGCAAGATCCAGACCCTGTATCCATAAGGTGCGCTCAGTATCGGTAAATTGCCCCTGAATACTCAGTGGTGCAAGAGGTTGTCCATTGTCTAATAGCTGCCACTCTGAGCTGCTCAGTGACCAGCCACTGTGTGCACTCTGCAAATGCAAAGTGCCACTTTGCACAGCCAGCTGTTTGCTGGTTTGTGCCTGCTGCCAGTGAATACTGCTGGGCCGCCAGTCGAGCAGCACGTCGTGCAGTTTACCTTGTTCCAGCCGAGCCCAGAGCTGCGCATTCACATTGGCACTGATATCCTGATATTGAGGATCAAGATACGCCTGTAGCCAGCTCATCACCTCAACCTGCTGCGCATCTATGAAGATATCGCCAGCCATGGCATTAAGCTGCTGACCATGAAAACGAAAACGTGCCTTCAATTGGCCTTTCGCCAGCCCCGGGAAGGAGATCTGGCCCTCTCCATGGTGTACATCTTCACTGTTTTGCCAGATCAGATCTGGCACCAGCAAGGTGTGCGCTTTATCGTCTGACGTCTGTAAAGTGAGCTGGCTGTTTTGCACCGCAAAATGCCCGGTATCACCCAGGAACAACTCTTCGATGAGCGCTTGCTGCTCAAATTCGCCGCTGCCCCCTTCCATGCTTTGCGCCATGGCCTGGATATCTACAGTGGCATTGAAGCCATCCAAGACAAAGTAGTTAGATACCAGCCGCCATTGTCGGACTGATTCGACCAGGTTTAGTTGCAGGCTGGTTTGTGCAATATGCAAAGAGATGGGTGAACGTATGTTGTCTTCAAAACTGACGTCACGTAACACCAGTGCAGGGCCATTACCCTGCCAACTGGCGCTGATACTACCAATATTTAACTCAACCCCGAGCTGCTGAAAAACCAGCGCTTCTATGTCTTGTTTATACTCATTGGCGTAGGGCAGGCTATATTTGACCAGCGATACCAGTACGGCAAGCAGCACCAATGTGACAGCAAAGACCTGCCACATTTTCCGTACACAAAAAAAACAAACCGCCTTAACCTGCATGACGTCACTACATCATGACAACATCAAACTGCTCCTGGCTGTACAGGCTCTCAGTCTGAATACTGACCTGTTTACCAATAAACAGCTCTAACTCTGCCAGGTTATGGTACTCGTCGTTCACCAGTGCTTCGCTGACCGCCGGTGACGCATAAACCATGAATTTATCCGCGTCATAAGCACGATTAACCCGCACAATCTCGCGCAAAATCTCGTAGCACACGGTTTCAACCGTTTTCAGTGAGCCACGGCCAGAGCAGGCTGGGCAAACATCACACAAAATATGTTCGAGACTCTCACGGGTCCGCTTACGGGTCATTTCAACCAGGCCAAGCGCCGACAAACCATTGATATTGGCCTTGGCGCGATCTTTCGCCAGTGCCGTCTCGAGCGAATGTAATACCCGGCGCTTGTGCTCATCCGAGATCATATCGATAAAGTCGATGATGATGATCCCGCCGAGATTACGTAGTCTGAGCTGCCTTGCGATAGCCGATGTGGCCTCCACATTGGTATTGAAAATCGTTTCTTCCAGGTTGCGGTGGCCAACAAAAGCGCCGGTGTTAACATCCACTGTGGTCATGGCTTCGGTCTGATCAAAGATCAGATAGCCACCGGATTTCAGCTCCACCTTACGATGCAGCGCTTTTTGAATTTCAATTTCGACGTCAAACAGGTCAAAGATAGGCCGCTCGCCTGGATAATACTCCAGCGTTTGTGACAGCTGGGGCACAAACTCTTCGGTAAAATCTTTCAGTTGCTGATGAGTCAGTTTGGAGTCAACCCGGATCCGCTCCATATCCTCGCCGACATAGTCTCTGAGGGTACGAAATGCCAGGGTTAAATCTTCATGGAGAATACTGGCTTTGCTGGTTTTCTGACGGCGCTTAATGATTTTTTGCCACAGCTTTTTCAAAAACTCAGCATCGTGTTGCAACTCTGCCTCTGCCGCACCTTCTGCCGCAGTACGCACAATAAAACCGCCATTTTCATCGTTGTACTGAGCAACGATTTTCTTCAAGCGGCTGCGTTCTTCTTCGGTTTCGATGCGCTGGCTGACACCCACATGGGTGGCATCTGGCATAAACACCAGGTAGCGTGACGGAATGGTGATGTCTGTGGTTAGGCGGGCTCCTTTGGTGCCGATCGGATCTTTCACCACCTGCACCATAATAAACTGACCCTGTTTTACCAGCTCCCGAATATCCTGCACCTTCTTGACGGGCTGATCATCAACGCCTTCTTCAATAGAAGCGCTGTTGACTATGTCCGAGGCATGCAAAAATGCCGCTTTTTCCAGGCCGATATCAACAAAGGCAGCCTGCATACCCGGCAACACTCGGCTGATTTTACCCAGATAGATATTGCCAACAATCCCCAGATTGCCTACCCGCTCTACCTGTACTTCTTGCAGAACTCCGTTTTCAATGAGTGCAACCCGGCTCTCGCTGGGGGTCACATTAATCAATAACTCACTACTCATCTACACCCGCCATAAATGCTTTAATCAGTTCATCCGTCTCGTATAAAGGTAAGCCGACAACGGCAAAATAGCTACCAGATAGCTGAGTAACAAACCGTCCCCCCAGCCCCTGAATACCATACCCGCCCGCTTTATCCTGCGGTTCGCCACTGTGCCAGTATTGCTCAATCTCGAGATCACTCAAGGGTTTAAATGTAACATCTGTTATCACTGTCTGGCTCAGTACCCGTTGACTATCTGCAACAGCAATCGCCGTCATCACCTGATGAGTTGTGCCTGACAAAGCTTGCATCATGGCGATAAAGTCGTTTTTATCCTTGGGCTTACCCAAGGCTTGTTGGCCAAGCACCACTATCGTATCGCTGCCCAGTACCGGGGCGTCCTGATAACCCATGGCCACGCCACTGGTGGCTTTTAACCGTGCCAGGCGCTCTACATAAGCCAGTGGCGCTTCGTCGGGAAGTTGGCTTTCGTCGGCATCCACTGAAAATTGCGTAAACGTGTAACCAAGCTGAGTCAACAGCTCACGCCTGCGTGGTGATGCCGATGCCAGATAAAGTGTTGCTGTCATTAACGGATCCTAAAGTGCCTGCGATACTTACGTAACAGCAAGAAAATCCAGGGCCAGCACAGCATACCGATCAGCGCTGGCCATAAATATCTGGGGTTAAAATAAATGTCTAGCAGGAAGTGATTCAGCCAAAACTGTAGCAGGTGATACAAGGCTAAAAACAAGCCTATCAGCACTGCCTGCTGCCAGATTGAAAAGTTTCTGATCTTCTGAAAATTACTGGTTGTAATGTACAGACAGATGGAATAAGTCAGTGAATTCACGCCCAACGGTGAGCCCGTTGCCAGATCCATAATCAGCCCGGTGCACCATGCCCAGCCAATATTGACACGATGTGGCAAGGCAATAGACCAGTACATTAATACCAGTAGGACCCAGTCAGGACGAAATGGTTCAATGGAAAAAGGCAACGGCATCAGTGCCATAATTAGCGCAACAAACAGGCTCAGGGCGACCAGCGCGTAACTTCGGTTCATGCCTCAGGCTCCTCTTTGGCCATTTTGCCCAAGATCACCAGCAGACGAATACGATCCAGCTGGGCCACAGGCTCGGCATACACTTTAGAGAAAGGCAGCCCTTCATCACGATCTATTTCTGTCACCACAGCAACCGGGTAGCCCTCGGGAAAGGTGCCGCCCAGGCCAGAAGTCACCAGGATATCACCAAGACGAATATCCAGACTATGAGGCACATGTTGTAGCTGCACCAGATTAATTTTACCTGTGCCTTCGACTACAGTGCGTACATCATTACGCAGAATGCGCACTGGTGTGGCATGTGTGGTGTCGGTCATTAAAAGTACCCGAGACGTGGTACTGCCGACCTGAGTCAGTTGTCCGACAATGCCCATTTCATCAATCACCGGCTGCCCTTCCAGCACCCCGTCAATGGCACCGCGGTTCACCACCACTTGGTGACTATAGCGACTGGAGCGCACCGACAAGACTTCGGCGATCAGACGGGCGCGTTGTTGCCTGGAAGAAGCGCCAAGTAAAGCGCGCAATTGCTGGTTTTCACGCAGCAGGAATTGGTACTGCTGAAGCTGTTCACTTTGCAGCAGCTGTTTTTTACGTAATGCTTCGTTTTCCTGAAACAGCCTGTCGCGCGTATCCAGGCTTTTTGCCCCCAGCGAAAACACTTCATAGGGCACATTGGCCACATACAACAGTGGGCTCACCAGAGTATTGAGACTGGTTCGTACCAGGGTACCGCCAGAGGTGTAGCGGTCGCCCAGGATCAGCAGTACGCTAAGCACAACTGCGACAGTAAGTCGCAGTTGCAGGGAAATAGTACGTCCGAATAGCAGATTCATCAGTCGTAGCTAAATACGTCACCACCATGCATATCTATCATTTCCAGCGCTTTACCACCGCCACGGGCCACACAGGTCAATGGATCTTCCGCCACCACCACTGGGATCCCGGTTTCTTCCATTAACAGGCGGTCAAGGTCTTTAAGCAGTGCGCCACCGCCCGTCAGTACCATGCCATGCGCTGAGATATCGGATGCCAGCTCAGGCGGCGACTGTTCCAGTGCCACCATTACCGCACTCACAATGCCCATCAATGGTTCTTGCAAAGCTTCGAGAATTTCGTGGGAGTTTAGCGTAAAGGAACGCGGTACCCCTTCAGCCAGGTTACGACCACGGACCTCAATCTCGATAGGCGTTTCGCTCTTAAACGCAGAGCCAATTTCGTGCTTGATGTGCTCAGCCGTCGCTTCACCTATCAGACTGCCGAAGTTACGGCGTACATAGTTGATGATGGCTTCATCAAATTTATCACCACCGATCCGCACGGAAGACGAATACACCACACCGTTTAGTGAGATGATAGCCACTTCCGTGGTACCGCCACCTATGTCTACCACCATAGAGCCGGTTGCTTCAGACACAGGTAAACCAGCACCAATCGCGGCCGCCATTGGCTCTTCAATCAGATACACTTCTCGGGCACCTGCCCCCATCGCAGACTCACGGATGGCACGTTTTTCAACTTGAGTTGCACCGCACGGCACGCAGATCAGAACGCGAGGGCTTGGACGCATAAAGTTGTTGTTGTGCACCTGTTTGATAAAGTGCTGCAACATTTTTTCGGTCACATAGAAATCGGCGATTACGCCGTCTTTCATCGGTCTGATGGCCTTAATATTGCCTGGTGTCCGGCCCAGCATTTGCTTTGCAGCTGTACCCACAGAAGCAACGCTCTTTGGTCCACCCGCACGCTCCTGACGGATCGCCACAACAGAAGGCTCGTTCAATACGATCCCTTCTTCTTTCACGTAAATCAGAGTATTGGCCGTACCTAAGTCGATCGACAGGTCGTTTGAAAATAGTCCACGTAGTTTTTTAAACATGAGGCTGGGTAACCTTTAAGAATTCTTTTTGCAAACCATGCAGCGGCTCAGGCCACTGCGTTGAAATTTTTCACTCTGTGTCTGTGACACAGTGACTCAGGCATGAGTAACGCCGCCTCATTGGCGTGCTTAAACAGCCTTAACGTTCTCTTACTAATCTAAATCCGATGTAATTGGCCCGAAAATCCGGCGCCAGGGCCAAACGTGTAGAAACACGCGCAAGGCTTGGCGCAAAGTTCCAGGCGCCGCCACGCACAGTTACATCATCCTGTGAGGCGCGTTTTTGTGTCCACTCCCAGACGTTGCCAACGGTGTCGTATAACCCGTAGGCGTTGGCCGCAAACTGCCCCACCGGCGCAGGGCTTTTGTTTGACCATTCACTGCCACACCAGCCACAGTTGGCCTGGTTACGGCCGATTTCGTTGCCCCAGGGATATTCCGAGGTGGTATCACCACGGGCGGCATATTCCCACTCAACTTCATTGGGCAGACGATATTGCATTCCCTGATCGCCAGACAGCCAGTTCGCATAGGCTTTGGCATCTTCATAAGAGACACACACCACAGGAAAGTCATCAGCCTGCTCATAACCTGGTGAACGCCAGTTATAATCTATCTCCCAGACCGGCTCGCCATTTTTATAATGGGCACAGCCCTTGCCTTTCTCGGCTTCAGTAACATATTGAGAACTATCGATAAAACGACGGAACTCTGCCACCGTTACTTCTTTGCTTTGCATCACATAAGAGTGGCTGAGTACTTTCTCTACCACAGGTCGCTCGTTGGCCAGGCCATTGCCCGTCAAATCGCCCATCTTAAAGCTGCCAGCAGGAATGATCACCGTTTCATTGATCACTCGATCAGGAGTGACCACTTTTACAGGCTGCGTTACGTTAGCTTGCTGAGTTGACTGAATTTGCTCACTTTTTGGTGTCGGTGCAGCAATCGACTCAGGCTTTTTTACCAGCCGGGCATTTAAAGTCCGAGCTCGTCGCAAATTAAGATTGGCCTTGTACGGCTCATATCCCAGTTTACGTACTTCGATGTCGTGCATACCCGTTGGCAGGTTTACCACCAACTTGGTCGAGCCATAACTGACACCGTTAATAAATACTTCGTCATCATACACGTTAGAGCGCAGTGTCAGTTCGACTTCGCGATTTTTTGGCGGCTGAGGCACCACCTCAGTCGTGATATCCGGGGCCGCTGGCATTCTTGCCACACTAACCACAGGGGCACTTTTTGACAGTTCATTTGAAAATGTCAGCTGCTCATCACTGAATGTGGTCGGGTAGCTGGCCTGATAACCCACCGCCAGTGGCGAGCCGTATTCACTACAGTAACGATTATCCAGGTTAAGTAAGCTGCACAGGCGGCTGTTATTGACATCGCCACGCATTGTCACGCTCAGATTGACACTATAGTTGCCCTGCCCGCTAAATGCGCTGCCTACAACATGACTGCTAACCACCTGCACCTGAGCTCCGGCAAGATGGCGCTTTGGCTCTACCACACGCTGCTCTGTCAGGTTAGCAAAAATTTGGTCGATAAAATGTTTGGTGGCCTTTTGCAAACCCAGTTGCTGACCACGCTGCTCGCACGCTGCCAGGGTTTCGGTGCGCTTACAGTTAATGGTGTGATCCACTTCCAGCGTGCCTTCACGACTAAACTCGTTGCGTAAACGCTCGATCCGAGCGGTGCTAAGTTGATCATTTAAACTGGCGATGGTGTTAACTAAGGTATGCTTGGTAACGCGGATTTGCTCAATGTCTTTGCGGTGTGATGCAATCGCCGCCAACTGCATTACAATGTCTTCTTTGTTCTGTTTATGCTCCGCAACTGCCTGCTGATATCTGCTTTGTGCCGCCGAGATATCCAAAGAGGGATCGTCAATCAAGCGCCGATAGATATCGTTCATCGCATCAAGCGCCTGGTTCTTTTCTTTATCCAGCTCCGCAGATCGCTGCCGCAGCAGATCTAACTGCGCCTGTAAACGCGTTTCTTCACTCAGATGTTTATCGAGTACCTGAGTATAGTTATCTAATTCAGCTTGCTTTTCAGTGCGCTCAGTTTCAATGGCAGTCACAGTTGCAGTATCTTGCGCCGACACACTTAAAGATAAAAGGGTCGCAGAGACAAAAAGAGATAAAGGAGCAATTTGCATAAATTCCATTCCCAACAGCGGCAGTTGTTTGGTCTTTGTTATTTTTTATAATTTAGCGCTTAATGCTATGTACTTAAGAAGCAAAACACAAGCCTAGCACAATTAATATCTGAGTTTACAACTATTAGCCACTTCCTTACCAGTGTTCTACCAAGATTTTCATGAAATAATAGCGGGTATTAGACACTAAACGACACAGACTGAACCTAAGATGGACAAGCTTGATTTTCCTGAGTCTCCGTTACACACGATCCATGCGCCGGAACTCGACGCTGCCGGTGTTTCACTGCGCATTAAACGCGACGATCTGCTCCATCCGACAATCCAGGGGAACAAGTGGCGCAAGCTTAAATATAACCTTAGAGCAATGAAGCAGGAACATAAATCGGCTTTACTGACATTCGCAGGGCCCTTTTCCAATCACCTCTATGCCACAGCGATGGCCTGTAAACAGTTCGGCATTCAGGGAAACGCCATTATCCGCGGCCCGCAGCTGGATTTAAACAATCCGACAATCCGCTTCGCTAAAGCCTGCGGTATGACATTGCACCCAGTCTCTCGCCTGGAATATCGACAGCGCAATGAAACGGATTACCTGCGACAGTTACAATCGCGCTTTCCTGACACTTTTATTATTCCCGAGGGCGGCAGCAACCAGCATGCCCTTGGCGGATGTAAAGAATTGGCGCAGAGCCTGCCATCGAGTGATTATGTCTGCTGCGCTGTGGGCAGCGGCGGTACGCTGGCCGGTATGATTGACGGCCTGGACGACGAGTGTCAGTTACTTGGGGTTGCGGTATTGAAAGGTGCGCAGTATCTGCACGATGAAGTACTGAGGTTAAACCCGCGTGCAGTAACGCGCTCTAACTGGCAGCTCTTACACGACTACCATGATGGCGGGTACGGCAAATTCTCCGCGCCGCTGTGGCAATTTTGCCAACGCATGCGCCAGGAGCATGCCTTGCCCTTAGAGCCCATTTACACCGGTAAGCTGATGTTTGCCCTCTGGCAATTAATTACCCAAGGGTATTTTCCACGCGGAAGCCAGATTATTGCGATCCACAGTGGCGGATTACAAGGTTTAGATGGACTGCGCTACCGGCAGCTCATCTAAAATCGCAAAGTATGTTAGAAACCCTAGAGGCTCTGCTCCAGCTGAAGCAAAGGTGCGCTGAAATAGTATCCCTGCGCGCCGTCCACGCCCAGCTTGGTGATACATTCAAATTCTTCTTTGGTTTCGACACCTACGGCGTAAACCGGTACACCCAATTCTTTGGCCTGCGCCACAACCTGACGCACAACACTGCGTCGCTTGGCTGAATGATGCACTTCGTGGATAAGCTCAAACGCCAGTTTAAGTGCCGCTACCTGGCCAAATCCGCGCAGCGTTTCAAGTTTTACTGACGCGTTCACATGATCCAACACAAACCGGCAGCCTAATTCAGACAAAGTCGTGAGGACCTGCCTTGCATACTCTTCGTGCTGATAAAAGTCCTGCAATGTCAGTTCAAACGCAATATCGCTTGCCCGGCCCGACGTTCTGACCTGCTCACGTAGCCAATCGATGAACTCCACATTACTCCAGTTGAGCACATGTAAGTTAACACTCACTGAAAAGCCCGCGGGCTCTTTGGTCAGGGCATTGAGCGCATGACGCACCATGGTTTTATCCAGCAGCATCAGGTGTTCAGCCTGATGAATTTTATGAATAAATTGCCCGGCAGACATCAACCCCAAAGACCGATGACGAACCCGTAATAACGCCTCACTTTGGATCACATCCTGTTGCGCAAAGCCAAAAAGCGGCTGAAAGAACAACATAAACCGACCGGCTTTAATATCATCAATGATCTCGCTTTCAGCCCGGCGCAAGCTGGTGCTCAAGGTATGATTCAGCGGCATAATGTGGACATGCTGCCAAACATTACTCTGCGCTATGCTCAGTGCCGAACGCACCACCTGATATACCATGGCCTGATCGGCCCCTTTGGCATAAAAGCACACCCCACACTTAACCGTACTGCGTGACAGATCCGGGCGAAAAGACAACAAGGCCTGATAAACCACTTCATGGATCCGCCGTGCCAGCGCATCAACATCCACTTTATCAACCGGTGACAGTGTCATCACCAGCGCACCAGACGACAGGTACTTACATGAACAGCGTTCATATTTCGCAAAACATCGCGCCAGTGTTACGCTAAAATGGCTTTGCGGATCCAGCTCATCGGGCAGTGCCTGGCGCCACTTCAGCATCGCAAACACGGACACTTTGCGACTGGCCTCTGCTGCTAACGCTTTGGCCTGTGTATCAGGTGCTAAATCAGAGGTAATAGCCTGGTTTTGGGTCACAACGCCATGTGTATGAGCCTGGTTTCTCATCCATCTAAACAGTAAATACCCAGCCACCAGCAGCAGCAAATTTATAAACACCACAACCGGTAGACAGTCTTGCAAAATGGGGACTGGTGAGAGCAACAACTCGGAGCCAGAAAACTGAAAAGGAACACTGTCTGTCATCCACAGCCAGACACTGGCTGTCTGGGCCTGATCAACAAACCCATAATGGTGTATCAAGGTGGTAAACTCACCTGAGCGTGCAACGCTAACCGACGCGCCAAGCTGGGTAAAATGGCTTTGCAACTCACCCGCTTGCTGCACTATTTGCGCCTGCGTAAATTGCCACAATGCGCCGTTGACCAACAGCCAGACAACCAAGCTTACCGCGCGCATACCCCACCCGGAAAAAACTTCATTACCTGACCTTACAAATCGACGCATGCCACTACACAAGCCTTAGAATCCTTCTCCAAGTTTTGTTCAAGTCCGGCTAAAACTCAAGTTGCGGACACAGATTCCTCAGCGAGCTAATAAACACAGCCCAACCAGCGTTATGATGGCACTGTAACTCGTCAACCTCAGCTTTAAAATCTTGCACCTACGTGCTTACGCTCACACCCTATTCAAACTATTTTTCAGTCCTCTACACAAACCTGAATTATCGCTTTAGTAGATCATGCACTAAAAATAAAGCTACATTATTCATCAAAAATTAAATCAACTAAAAGCAGGGTTCCATGAGTTTCATCAATAACATATACCGATATGGAGTAGTTTTGACTCGTGTGAAGAACAAGCTACTACTGTTGTTTATTGTCTGTAGCTTCTGCAGCACAGGCAATGAATCGGGTTTGAAGCCTACAAAACAACCTGCGCCAACTGCCAGTGCTGACGAAGCAATAATACAACACTGGAGACAACCTGAAATAAAGCGTGAGTTTTGGGATATTTCTTTACTACCACAGGCTTTTATAGATGTTAAGCCAGCCCCGGGAGGTGATGGCTTAGTCGTTGGTGAGTTGGGCGTTGATGGCGGTAAAAAAGCCACTATTCTTGCTCTGGCTGATGAGCTTGCCAAAGGAAGACATGGTAATTTTGACAGCCTGCTAATTCACCACAAGGGCAAGCTGTTATTTGAGTCATATTACATGAGAGGCCGCGTAGACTTATCTCACCCTCAATCTTCAGTGACCAAGGCTTATACAGGCATGTTACTGGGTCGTGCCATTCAGCTGGGTTATCTAAGTATGGATGACTTAGACAAACCCGTGGCGGGCTTCCTGAACAAACTGGACGCTGCAAAATTTGTTGATGGTGCAAATCAAATTACCTTGCACCAAGCTTTAACAATGACGACAGGTCTTCGGATCAGCGATGTAACCCGTAAGTCTATGTTTGAGAACCCTTCATTAGTCAAAGGGCAAAAAGAAATTCAATTTCTTTTCGAGAACAGCGCAGCCATAACACCCGAATCGAAAAGCTTTTATTACGATATTGGCCCTCAGCTTATTATGCAGGTAGTTGAGGTGGTTATACCCGGCAATATTGAAACATTTATTAAGACTGAGTTATTGGGACAATTAGACATCACAAACTTTGACTGGAAGACTGCACCAAGTGGATTACCCGAATCGATATGGAGGTCGAGCTTAACATCAAGAGACATGATAAAAATGGGCATACTCGCGGCAAATAAGGGTAAATGGAAAGGCAAACAAATAATTGACAGAGATTTTATGACCAGATCCACAAGCAAACTTATCACAACGGGAGATGATGAAGTTTTCGGAGGTGGTAAAGACGTCTCCAATCAAGGCTATGGTTATTATTGGTGGAGTTCAGACCTGCAATACAAGAATAAAAAATATTCGAGTGTCTCAGCCCAAGGCGGTGGTGGCATATACATCATTTTGATTGAAGAGTTAGACTTAATTATTGCAGTAACAGCACATCATGTTGACCATGCAACACAGCAAATTGTCGCAGAGCGGATCTTACCTGCATTTGTCAATTAGCGTGACAGATGGCTTCTCCTTTTTCCCATAAACTAAAAAAGCCGCTCAACAGCGGCTTTCTAGAGTATTTTTCAACACTAACACAGTTGTGTTTGCTTAGAACGGAATATCGTCATCAAAGTCGATAGGCGGTTCCATTGGGTTGCTGGCGCTGCCGCTTGCATTGCCACCGGTGTTACCACTGGCATTGCCTTGCTGAGGCGCGAAGCCGCCTTGTGCAGGCGCATTATGCTGCGGTTGCTGACCCATAGACTGACCACCACCAAAGCCGCCGCCTTGTTGTTGGTTCTGCTGAGGCTGTTGTGCTTGCTGAGGTGCAAAACCGCCCTGCTGCTGTTGTCCATACTGAGACTGGCCACCCTGGTTGCCATAGTTAGACTGGTTAGACTGGCCATAGTTTTGACCACCCTGCTGTCCACCCTGGTACTGGCCGCCACCTTGTTCACCACGACCGCCCAGCATTTGCATCTGGCCACCCATGTCTACAACGATCTCTGTGGTATAACGCTCCTGTCCACCTTGATCTGTCCACTTACGTGTCTGCAAGCGACCTTCGATATAGACTTGTGATCCTTTACGCAGGTACTCGCCCGCTACTTCTGCCAGCTTCCCGAATAGCACTACACGGTGCCATTCAGTGCGCTCCTGCAACTGACCCGTGTTTTTATCTTTCCAACTGTCGGTCGTTGCAATACTGATGTTCGCTACGCCGTTTCCGTTAGGCATATAACGTACTTCAGGATCTTGGCCTAAATTACCAACCAAAATAACTTTGTTTACACCGCGTGCCATGGCACCCTCTCCTCACACTATTGCAAGCTAGCGCAAGCCCAGGGCTTGCTTTGCTTGGTTTAAATCAAATTCTTTATCGTTTACTTTCAAGTAGGTACGATTTTCTTCACTGACAACGGTCGCTTCGATCACCCCGGGTAATGCGACCAGTTGATCGGCCAATTCATCGGCTTTTTCTGGCTCATCAACCTCAGTCACAAAACTGAGAGTTTTACTTCGCACCGGGATTTGCATACGCCACGCAATAAATAGCCATATTACCCCAATTGCCGCAGCCGCAGCAAACACAGTTTGAGGATTAAAATGCTGGGCCAGGTAGCCGCCCATAACACCACCGGCAAATGCGCCAAAAAACTGCGAGGAGGAAAACACCCCCATCGCCGAACCCTTTTGGGTCGCGGGTGCGATACGCGATACCAAAGCGGGCATAGTAGCTTCCAAAAAATTAAACGCTATAAAATAGACTGTCATCGCCACCGCGATGCCGACCAGCGAATTTGCCGCCGGGATCAAAGCCAGGGTGCTCAGCACCAACAGGGCAATTGACGCCAGAAATACCTGCTTCTCTTTTTGTTTGCGAATGGCCACTATCATCAGGGGTGCCATCAGTACAAACGCGAGCAATAAGACGGGAATATACAACTGCCAGTGGTCCTGTGCTGCCAGGCCATCTGCAATCAGCTGTCCCGGTAGCGCGACAAATAACGTCGTCAACGTTAAGTGTAGCAGCAACACGCCAAGATCCAGTCGTACCAGCTGTGGATGGCGCACCAGCTTACGAATGTCGGCCATGCTGGCAACCGTATCTCCTTTTGGTGCGCGGTTTACGGCACTCGGCACGATAAACATCACAATTCCGATCCCGAGTATCGCCAGCGCTGCCGTTAACCAGAAGATACCTGCAATGCCGAACGCCGCGGCAACCATCGGGCCCAGCAGCATGGCCACCGCAAAGCTCAGACCAATACACATGCCAATGACCGCCATCACTTTGGGTCTTTGCTCATCCCGACTCAGATCAGAAGCCAGTGCCAGCAACGCACTGGCAATCGCCCCCATGCCCTGCAGGGCGCGCCCAGCGGTGACCCAGTAAATCGACTCAGCCAGCGCCGCTATCACAGAGCCAACAGCAAACATAATTAAACCGGCAACAATAATGGGTTTGCGACCAAATTGATCAGACAGCCAGCCCATGGGAATTTGCAGCAGTGCCTGTGTCAGCCCGTAAGCACCGATCGCCAAACCAATCCACAATGGCGACACATCAGTGAGTGACTGGCCGTAAATTGCCAGCACCGGCATCAGCATAAACAGCCCGAGCATTCGAAAGGCAAAGACACTTGCCAGTGAAATGGCTGCACGTTTTTCTAAAGAGTTAAGTGATTGTTTCGACATGACACTTATTTGGCTAAGACAAAAACAGGCGCTAGTCTAGCAAAAAAGTAACCCGGTGTTGACGACCAGATCGGATTTTAGTGAGAAAAACCGGGGTTTAATCTAATCCATACTTGGCAAGGATCTGCTTTAGCCGCCCTGAATGTTGCAGCCGCTCAAACGCCGCCGCCAGGAGGCGCCTGTCTTTTGCCGACACCGACTGTTTGCTGAGGGCGTAATAGACAGGCTCCCGATTGACCACCAGCGGGCTTACCGTGATCTGGGCAAAGTCGGGATTATGCTGCGACTGATACAGCACATTAAACTTTTCCTCTAAAAAACCGGCGATCCGTCCGTGTTTCAGTAGACTCAGTTTGCGCTGATTATCCGCCACATAAATAAAGCGCTGCGACTCGGCTTTGCTCTGTTCGCGTAACAGCATTTCATTAAATACATGACCATAGAATGCCCCTTTTTGAACGGCAACGGGCACCGGGAGTTTAAACAGGTCTGCCAGAGTTTGCAGCGAATAAGGCCGCAGCTGATTCATCGCAAATACAATGGTTTCCATTCTTTGCGGACCAATAAAGTAGGCAAACTGCTCCCGCTCGGGCGTGCGGGTGACGCTGAGCACCATATCAAGCTCACCGTCAGCCAGCATTTTCAGAGCGCGTGCCCACGGCACATTAATAAACTGGTAATCGCAACCAGCTTCATCGAGCAGGGCTCTGGCAAAGTCGACATCCAGACCATGCCACTTTAAGGTGCTGTCTAAACGGGATTGTGCCGCGTAGTTTTCAAACCGCACAACCAACTCACACCCTGCTACCAGAGGCGTGAACAGCGCACATATCAAAGCAAACCAGTGCAAATGTGATCCCCGGTTTCAAGGTTTCTCGTAAGTTTAGCCAAGATAGCTTAATTTTACAGACAGGATAGGGTACTCTTGGAGTCTGAGAAAAACACTGTAAGTTTGTACAGCAAATAAGGCCACCATGGATAAAATAGAAGTTAGAGGTGCACGCACGCACAACCTCAAAGACATCTCTCTGACAATACCGCGCGACAAGCTCATTGTGATCACCGGTCTGTCGGGGTCGGGGAAATCATCGCTGGCATTCGATACTTTATATGCCGAAGGACAGCGCCGCTACGTCGAATCGCTCTCGGCGTATGCCAGACAATTCCTGTCGCTAATGGAAAAGCCTGACGTTGATCATATTGAAGGGCTCTCGCCAGCGATTTCTATTGAGCAGAAGTCGACTTCTCACAATCCGCGCTCAACGGTCGGGACCATTACCGAGATTTATGATTATCTGCGCTTATTGTTTGCCCGTGTTGGTGAGCCGCGCTGTCCGACGCACGATTTACCCCTCAAGGCACAAACCATCAGCCAGATGGTGGATACGGTACTGGCCCATCCCGAAGGCAGCAAGCTGATGCTGCTGGCCCCGGTGGTGAAAAACCGCAAAGGGGAGCATGTTAAGCTTTTGGAGCAGCTCGCCAGCCAGGGGTTTATTCGTGCCCGTATTGATGGTGAGGTATGCGATTTATCCGATCCGCCCACGCTGGAATTACACAAAAAGCACACGATTGAAGTGGTCGTTGACCGGTTTAAAGTGAAGGAAGGCTTGGAACAAAGACTGGCCGAGTCTTTTGAAACCGCGCTGGAACTGGCCGATGGTATCGCTGTGGTGGCCGCCATGGACGACAGCCTGGACGAAGAACTGGTGTTCTCCGCCAACTTTGCCTGCCCAACCTGTGGCTATGCCATGACTGAACTGGAGCCCCGGCTGTTCTCTTTCAACAACCCCGCCGGCGCCTGTCAGAGTTGTGACGGCCTGGGCGTACGGCAATTCTTTGACCCCAGCCGGGTTGTGCAAAATCCGGAGCTGAGTCTGTCCGGAGGCGCTATTAAGGGCTGGGACAAACGGAGTTTTTATTATTATCAGATGCTCAGCTCGGTGGCCGAACATTATGACTTTGATTTAGAAGTACCGTTTAAAGACCTGCCAAGCGATGCACAAAAGGTCGTCCTGGAAGGCTCGGGGCGCACCAAAATTGCTTTCAATTATCGCAATGATCGCGGCGATCTGATCACCCGCAATCATGAATTCGAAGGCGTACTGAACAACATGAACCGCCGCTATCGTGAAACCGAGTCGGCCTCAGTCCGCGAAGAACTGGCTAAGTATCAAACCAGCCAGGCCTGTCCAAAATGTGCAGGTTCCCGGCTCAGAGAAGAAGCCCGCCATGTATTCATTGGCGCGACTAACCTGCCGGCTGTCACTACTATGAGTATCGGCGAAGCCTGTGACTTTTTCGGTACGCTTACGCTTAGTGGCCAAAAGGCCAAGATCGCAGAAAAAGTATTGAAAGAGATCCGCGATCGTCTGTCTTTTTTGATCAATGTTGGCCTTAATTATCTGTCACTGGAACGCAGTGCCGATACCCTTTCCGGTGGTGAAGCGCAAAGGATCCGGCTGGCCAGCCAGATTGGTGCCGGCCTGGTTGGGGTGATGTATGTACTGGACGAGCCTTCCATTGGTCTGCATCAAAGAGACAATGATCGCCTGCTCAGCACTTTAACGCATCTGCGCGATCTCGGTAATACCGTGATTGTGGTTGAACATGATGAAGATGCCATCCGCGCCGCGGACCACATTATTGATATTGGCCCGGGTGCCGGCGTGCATGGTGGTTATGTGGTCGCTGAAGGCAGCCGCGACGACATTATGGCCAACCCAGAGTCACTGACCGGTCAGTATCTCAGTGGCAAACAAGCCATTGCTATCCCAGCACAACGCCACCAGCCGGGTGAGCACTGGCTGGCTTTGCATGGCGCAAGCGGGAACAACCTTAAAGATGTCAACCTGAAGATCCCGTTTGGCCTGATGACCTGTGTCACCGGCGTGTCTGGCTCTGGTAAGTCAACCCTGATCAACGACACCCTATTCAAGCTGGCACACCGAGAGCTGAACGGGGCAACCGTTGCTGAGCCCTCGCCTTATCAGTCTATTGAAGGTCTGGAGCACTTCGACAAAGTGATCGACATAGATCAAAGCCCGATCGGTCGCACGCCGCGCTCTAACCCGGCCACCTATACCGGGATCTTTACGGCGATCCGGGAATTATTTGCTGGTACTCAGGAAGCACGCTCGCGGGGTTACAAAGTTGGCCGCTTTAGCTTCAATGTCAAAGGCGGTCGCTGTGAAGCCTGTCAGGGCGACGGGGTGATCAAGGTCGAAATGCACTTCCTGCCTGATGTCTATGTGCCCTGCGATGTGTGTACCGGTAAGCGCTATAACCGGGAAACCTTAGAAGTCCTGTACAAAGGCAAAAACATCCACGAAGTATTGGAAATGACTGTAGAAGATGCCCGCGAGTTCTTTGATAAGATCCCGGCCATTAAGCGCAAGCTCCAAACCCTGATGGACGTGGGCCTGTCGTACATTCGACTGGGCCAGGCAGCCACCACCTTGTCAGGGGGTGAAGCGCAACGGGTTAAACTTGCCCGCGAGCTGTCCAAGCGAGACACAGGGAAAACTCTGTATATTCTGGATGAGCCCACCACAGGACTGCACTTCCATGATATTCAACAGCTTCTGGTGGTACTGCACCGCCTGCGTGACCATGGCAATACGGTGGTGGTGATAGAGCACAACCTGGATGTAATCAAAACCGCTGACTGGATAGTCGATCTGGGTCCGGAAGGTGGCGCTGGCGGAGGCCAGATCCTGATCGCAGGCACGCCGGAAGAGGTTGCTGACTGTGCAGCGTCTCACACTGGACGATATCTCAAGCCAATGCTATAACGGAGCAAGCAAAAGGGGGGGAACTCCCCCCCCACTCTCTAAAAAGTCAGGGAACGGAATAATAATAATGAAACTGACAATACCCGGGGCGATGCAAAACGCATTAGCTCCCCTCGTTGTGGTGCAAAAAAAATGGCTGGCATTTTGGCAGGTACTCAATGTCGCACAGCGCTGTTATTGCTCAGCGACCATACTGTGCCTGCTTGGCATTTTTAATGAGGTGCCAGAAGACAGCTCGCTCTATCTGGGCGCATCGCTGCTGGCACTGATAGCCATGACCCGGGAATTCTGGCCCAGGTTTATTCATCTCTGGGAAAGCTTGCCCGGCAAGGCCGTGATCTTATTGTTTTATGCATTTATTGCCAACTATGCACTGGCTCAGGCGGCTGGCATGGTCAATGACATCACCGGGGTTAATGCCGATCACCTGCCCTATTCCCATAACTTTAGCATGTTGCTGTCCGTACCGACCTGGTTTGTCACTACCAGCATTTTGTTACTGATAGTGCTGCAGCTCATCCAGCCAGCCTATTTGTTTGTACTGATGCTGTTGAGACCCTTTGGCTTACACAAATGGTGGCACAGCCCGGATTACCAGTATCCTGTCACCACGGGCTTGGTGCGCTTTTTCTTTGGCTTGTTTTTGCTCTATCAAATGGCGGTGTTTATATCCTCAACCGGTATGTCACGAGGCGTAAATAGCTTTTTGCAGCATATCTTCGAAGGCTTCACCGGTCAGTCAATTAAGGTCAATGTTGCGGTGCCAGAGGAATCTCAGAATGTCATCGCGCGCGCGAATGTTGACGCCATTGCAGGTTCAGGGCTTGATGATGTGACACAAGCAAAACTGGCAGAAAAACAAGCTGAGCTTGATGAAATCAAGGTGCAGCTATCCACATTTGAAAAAAATGCCGACAACTACGAGCGCCACCTGCAAAACGTACTCACTTATTTCATCTACGAGTATGAATCGGACAGTCGCTCGCGTTGTGAAATAACGCCGGGTACCCGGATCATCGAGTTAAACGACTACGAACTGTTAGAGATCACTAAGATTGATGACGAGCCGACCCGCTACGAGTTTGTTGTTAAACCCTGTATTTCGGCGGCTATTGGACATCAGTTTCGTACCAAGTAAAGCGCCAACGTTATAACGCATACTGTGCGAGTGCCGCTTTTTCCTCGTCACTCAGTGGCTGTGCGGCTTTTCCCGCAAAGTCATAACGCACCATCACAGTACGGCCCTCAGCGCAGCATTCACCGTGCTGCCAGGCCTGCTGTAAGATCACAAAGGAGCTGTTGCCAATTTTTTCAATGGCTGTTTTAACCTCAACCGCTTGTCCGTAAAACAGCTCGCCTTTAAAGGTCACCTCCACTTTGGCCACAATCAGCTTCCATTGATGTGGATTAAGATCCGGTGTAAAAATTTTGAAAATAGGCGTGCGCGCCGCTTCAAACCATACCGGGAGTGCGGTATTGTTGATGTGTCCGAGGACATCCGTTTCACTGAAACGCGGCATAAGAGTTTCTGACAACATAATAATTCTAACCAATTTTGGATATCAACATGACTGATTTTATTCGCATTTATGAAAATGCACTGAGTCCTGAGTTTTGCCAGCAGTTTATTCAGACCTTTGATAACAGCCCTCACCTGGCTCAGGGGACTACCTCAGGAGGTATCGACCTCAGTAAGAAAGTCAGTCAGGATTTGTATTTAAATCAATATCCGGATTATGCGCAGCAATTAACACACATTCAACAAACTACGTCGAAATACCTGTTCGATTATATTGAAGAGCACTTTTTTATGATGATTGGGGCCTTTGGACTGAGTGTCTATCACCCCAAAACCGGCAAGCCCGTTAACTTAACCGTTGATAACTTTGAAGAAGTGGGCAAGCCTCAGTTACCGATTTTAACTCAGCAATTGTTCCGCTTAGGCTCTATTCAGGCGCAGCGCTATCCAACCAATGAAGGCGGATACCCCTACTGGCACAGTGAAGTTTACCCACAATTGCAGCACAACGAAGCGCTGCACCGGGTACTGTTGTTTATGTTTTATCTCAACGATGTCGAGGAAGGCGGTGAAACCGAGTTTCATTATCAGGATAAACGTATCAAGCCACAGCAAGGCTCCATGGTTATTGCACCGGCCTACTTTACACACACGCACCGGGGCAACATGCCTCGCTCTAATGACAAGTATATCCTCACATCCTGGGTGTTATTTAATCGGGCAGAGCAATTGTATGGTGCCCCGCCTCAGCAAGCCACCAGCTAACGACGACGGCGAATAAAGTCCTGCCAGTCGAGCAACAGGGCTTCGAAGTCTTCGAAGCCGCAACCTGCGCTCAGGCCATGCTCTTCCAGAGCAAGCGCATCATCGCTGTAAGCCGACAACGCATCTGTTTGCTCATGGTATAAGTCGTGGGCTTCAAACAGGGCTTCCTGGTGTGACACAATCAGGCGCACCTCGCGTCCTTCCAGACAAAACTCATCCCGGGTCGCTTTGATCTCCTTTAGTCGCGCCAGTAACCCCGGCAATGCCGCATGCTCAAGTTCGTCGTTCAACCAACGCCCCACCAGCTCATGTTCAGCTGACATTTTAACGCGAAACCCACTGATAGGATCGCGAATAAACTGATACTCCATAGTCACTTCAAGTTCATTTAATACAACCCTGTAAGTATACCTTAACCACACGCCACTGCATTGTTAAGTAGAGATAAACCCGTATAATAGTTTATTGCATTGCCAGAGCCCCCCGTCGCAACCAACGAGTAAGCCGTGACTTTCATTGATATTCTGTTTCCACTGATTTTCGTCGTCACCTGTGGCTTTTTGGCTGCACGGATCCGTTTTATCTCTGGCGCACAGCTGGACGGGATCCGGGTCTACATTTTTAATCTCGCCATTCCCGTACTGCTTTTTTTAAGTATGTTTCGTGCCGATCTGTCGCAGGTTGCATCGGCCTCTCTGCTGCTGGCCTTTTATCTACCGGTAGTGGTGCTGTACCTACTGGTACTCGTCTTGCTGCGGGTTCGCTTTAATCTCAGCATGAGCGATGCGGCGCTTAGCGCACTGAATAGCACTTACTCAAATACCGTGGTGGTGGGTCTGCCAGTTATTCTGGCCGCGCTCGGCGAGCAAGCTGCGGCCATGGTGTTTATGATCATTCCGCTGCACAGTGCCGTGTTGTTTTCACTGACCTTTGTACTGGCCCGAAAAGCAAATGGCGGCCTTGAATGGCTCAAACCGCTGTTTCTAAACCCGGTTGTACTCAGCATCAGCCTCGGGCTCGTTGCCAATCTGATGTCTTTGAGCCTGCCGGCACTATTGTTATCAGGCATGGAGTGGTTTGCCCAGCCCGCGATTGCGGGTGCATTGTTTGTATTGGGTGCCAGTCTGGTTCAGTACGGATTTCGGCCGGTGTGGTGCCCGGCACTGATGCTCAGCGTCGTCAAACTACTGCTCCTGCCTTTGTGTGTTTACCTGACAGCAACCCTGCTGGCGCTTGAGCCGCTGCAACGCCAGGTCGTCACCCTGATGAGTGCAGCGCCATTGGGGGTTAATGCCTATCTGGTTGCACGCCAGCTAGGCGTGCAACAGGCTATCAGCGCGGGCAGCGTAGTATTATCCACACTGCTGAGTGTCGTATCGCTGAGCCTGTGGCTGGCTATTCTATCAATCTGATGAGCGATATTTGGCCGCATCAATGATAGACCATAATTGCACAATCGCTGCCAAAACAGCTGGTATCACCAGCCACCAGAGTGCATATCCGCCAACACAGATGACTGCAAAGATAAGTGCAGCAAGTAAACGTCCCTGCACTAATTGGCCTAAGCCCGGAAAAAAGACATTACATATCGCAGCAATTACATTGCCTCCAGAACCCTGTCCTGCCATAAAGACCTCTCTTAGTTAATTTGCTGCTGCGCATATAGCTAGTGACGCGCAGTCAATTCAATCGTATGATTTATCTGTAACATGTTTTGTGCCAAAATTATAAGTTCATAAAAATCAATATAATATAAAAATAGCGCGACTTTCCCTGCGACTAATATAGCTTAATTGACTAACTTTTAGTGAATTAAGTCACTAAGCCAGGAAGCGGATTGTCGCACGCATTCAATGGGAACTTGTCATGCTAAACCATATCACTCAGCCACTCAGCCGACTGGTCGAGCGCTATTTACCCGACCCTTATGTGTTTGTCTGTCTGCTGACCCTGCTGGTGCTCGCCCTTGCCAGCGTGTTTACACCAACCTCACCACTCGAGGCTATCACCATCTGGGGACAAGGGTTCTGGAACCTGCTGCAATTTGCCATGCAGATGCTCTTAATCTTAGTCTGTGGCTATATGTTAGCCAGTACACGCCCCTGTATTTTGGCATTGAATAAACTGGCAACCCTGGCGCGCACACCCGCTCAGGCGATCATGCTGGTCACTCTGGTTGCGATGCTGGCCAGCTGGCTGAACTGGGGATTTGGCCTGGTAGTGGGCGCTTTATTTGCCAAAGCACTCGCTCGCCAGATTGCGGTGGATTATCGCCTGCTGGTTGCCAGCGCCTATTCGGGCTTTATTGTCTGGCATGGCGGACTGGCCGGGTCAGTTCCCCTGACCATTGCCACCCCGGGACATTTTGCTGAAGCTCAGATAGGTGTTCTGAACACCAGCCAGACCTTGTTTGCCCCTTTTAACCTGCTTATTTTGGGCGCGCTCCTGGTGATCATGCCCCTGCTTAACCGCTCTATGCTGCCTCCAGCCCAGTCGCAGGTCGTGGTTGACCCGACCAAACTGGCGCACTCAGAGCCGCACAATCGTCCTGCAACGCTGACTCCGGCAGAGCGACTTGAGCATAGTGCGTTGCTTGGCACCGCCGTGGGCCTGCTCGGATGTGGCTATCTGCTTTATTATTTTGTGGCAGCCAACGGCACACTCAATCTCAATAGCGTCATCGCGCTGTTTCTGTTTTTGGCTATCCTGTTACACCGCACGCCTGCCAATGTCTTGCATAGTCTCCAGGAGGCGATAAAAGGAGGGGCTGGTATTGCTATCCAGTTTCCCTTTTATGCCGGGATCATGGCTGTGATGGTAAAAACCGGACTGGCGCAGCAGATCTCCAGCGGCTTTGTCGAGGTAAGTAGCAGCACCACCTTGCCATTATGGAGCTTTCTCAGTGCCGGTCTGGTCAATATTTTTGTTCCCTCTGGCGGCGGGCAATGGGCTGTGCAAGCACCGATTGTGATCCCGGCGGCCCAGGAGCTGGGCGCCGACATTGCGCGTGTTGCGATGGCTGTGGCCTGGGGAGACGCCTGGACCAATCTTATTCAACCCTTTTGGGCACTGCCGGTGCTGGCGATTGCTGGCTTAAAAGCAAAAGACATCATGGGGTTTTGCCTGCTTCAGTTGCTCGTCAGCGGCGTTGTGATTGCACTGTTGCTGACTCTGGCTTAGCTGCAGGGGTGCCGGTCAGTGCGCTGACCGGCCGAAGGCTAGTTCGATAGCACCTTGATGGGTAAGCTCAGTAACACGCTGTCGGCGTCTGCGAAGTGCCACATAACGGCAATTAAACCAGCGCAAACACCAACATAAAGTGCCGTTGAGACAATCTGTCCATAGCGGTCCAGCGGGATCAGGTGCGCCTGATGACGACCGCGCCACTCCAGTAAAATATCTATCGTGCCTATTACCAGGAAAAACACCAGTAACATCAGACCAAAGGTATAACTGATCAGCACACCCAGCAGGATCCCCGCCAGACAGATCAGCAAACCAACCCAGGAGCGCATGGAAAAGCTGATGCTCTTAAGTACGTGTCCCCCATCCAGGGGTAAAATCGGCAGCATATTAAACAGGTTAAGCAAGGCGCTTAGCACCGCCACGCCTGCAAATATCTCCAGCCCGGTAGTATAATACAAGGCCACCGCTGCCACAGAGGCCAGCAAGCCAAAAGCCGGTCCCATCAGGGAAATAATGACATTCTGCCAGCGCGTTGTGAGTTTGTCTTCACTAACCGCCAAGCCACCAACAAATGGAATAAGATAAATCCCTTTGGTTTTTAATCCGAAGTAACGCATTGCCCGGATATGGCCATATTCATGGATCACCAGACATGCCAGCAACATGACGGCAAACTGCCAGGAAAACAACCAGGCATACCCGGCCAGTGACGCGCCAGCCAGTGCTGCTTTAACCACATTGGCACTTTTCAGTAACTTGAAGCCCAAAGCGGCAAGCCCAAACCAGCTGCCCTTGTTATCATTGTGCGCAGCCGGCACTTCGAGCCATTGCCAGGGCTCTTCGTTTACGGCGACGGCTAATAACCCTTCCGGAAGCCGACTGGGGTCCAGCCGGAGCTGTTGCCCGGCGACCGTCACTGCAACCTGTTGTGCCTCTATGGGTTCATGTGCCAGCATCTGCTGGTCCTGATAAACCTGAAGGATCTCCTGGCGGTTCACTAACACAGACACCTGATGGCCTGCTAAAGGAAATTCAATGCGGGTCATACTGACTCGTTGTTAACTATACAGTGTGCCCATTATACGCACTTTTTATCAGCAAGTACCTAGCCTGCAATTCGTGTCTGAGGTGATTATTTTACCCTGTCACCTCACTGTTATGTGCGTTATACATCCCATGTACTAGAATTGAAAATAGGTTCCGTACTAAGGATAGCGTTATGCAGCATCAGGCTAAACACATTCTCGTGGTTGACGACTCTCAAGCCATTCTGGTGGTGATGAAAGCCATACTGGCAGAGCTGGAAGTTGACTACGTTACCACCGTTGCCAGTGCGCCCCAGGCGCTGGAGCTGGTCAGGCAAACCCCTTTGCAATATGATGCGGTTTTTACCGATCTCAATATGCCTGATATGGATGGCATGGAGCTGATCCGCAAGCTGGGAGAGCTGCGCTACCCAGGCGGTATAGTGATTATTTCCGAAATGGAAACCCGGGTCATGGACCTGGCCGCGAACCTGGCAAGGCAACACAACACCCACTTGATCGGCAACATCGCCAAGCCAGTGCAACTGAATGATGTCGACCGCCTGCTGAAAAAACTCGACAGCTTTATTGGTAACGACGACACAGAAGAGCCGTGTGTCACGGAAGATCAATTGCTGTATGCCATCAGTAACAGTGAGATCACCCCCTTTTATCAGCCCAAAGTGCATCGCGGCAGTAAAAAGATCAAAAGTGTTGAGGTGCTTGCCCGCATTGTTTCGCACCAGCATGGCGAAACCCTGTTACCGCATCGCTTTATCGGGGTGGCCCAGGATCTGGACTTGATCAACCTGGTGACCTTCCAGCTGTTTGAGAAAGCCACCAAAGAGTTTCAAAAACTCAGGGCTGAGCTGAATTACCCGTTTAAGCTTGCGTTTAACCTGTCGCCTGTGCAACTCAATGACAGCGGTTGCCCCGACAAACTGGCACTGATCCTCGAACTCAATCGCCTGGAGCCCAAAGAAGTGATCATAGAGATCACCGAAAACCAGCCGATTGTCAGCAGCTTACAACTGGAAACCATCAACAGGCTAAGATTACGGGGGTTCGATTTGTCTTTGGATGACTTTGGCACCGGATTTACCAACCTACAGCAACTGAAAAACCTGCCCTTTACTGAGATCAAACTGGATCGCTCGCTGATCACTTATATAGAGTCTGATCGCTTTTCTCAGGTGCTGGTCGATAGCCTGATTGATATTGCGCAAAACCAGCAAATGGATATTGTCGCCGAGGGCATTGAGCGCATCGAGGAATTACAATATCTGGAGAAGTACAAATACAGCTTACTAATGCAGGGTTACCTGATCAGCCGGCCCAAAGCCCTGCCCGAGTTTATTCGCTGGATCCATTCATGGCAGAGAATGATCAATTCAAATCCATGAGGGACTCTGAGGTTAGTCTCACGCTTGGGTGAGAAGCACAAAGTCTATGTTATAGTATACGTCTAATTTACCCACAATAGGCGCAAACTATGAAGTTAAGATCGGCTGCTTTGTTGCTGTTGTCTGCCCTGAGCACCTCACTCAGTGCCGCTCCAATAGACAAGCAAGATATCCAGTTTATTGGCCCACTGGGCCAGGCCAGCACAATTAAGCCCTATAATACGGCACATCAACAAACCATCATTGCTAATCTGATCCCAAGTTTATCCGGTGCAGAAAAAACCGTGTCTATGCTGGGTGTTGATGCTAAATGGCAGCCTCTGTCGCAGCTAAACGCCCTGACTATGGGCGGACTACAGGCGATGAAAATGGAGTTCTCAGTCAACCGCTTCGTTCAGGGTGAGCTGGTGCTGGATGGCATAGAAAAGGCGCATATTTTCCTCAATGGTGAACGCCATTCTGACAAAATGACCTCAACACTGAATTTACCCACGGGCGATCACCAGATCATCATTGTTGCTGAACAAGTTGCCGACTGGAAAAAAGTCGCGGTGGCGTTTAATGGTAAGACCGACCACGACCGCCTGCTATTTACTGGTAAATCTACCCGCACTTTATCTGCCAAGCAATTATTTGATGCGCCGGTGATCAGTGCGGTTTCATACTCTCCTGATGCAGAACACTATGTCGTCACGCAGAAACATTACCAGCCAAACCGAGGTAATCAGGCGCTAACCAGCACCACGCTGTACAATGAAGATGACAAGGTGATTTTCACCCTTGACGGTGTTAACGCAGCTTCACTGGCCTGGCGCGAGGATGGGGAGCAGCTAGTATACAGTCAGCACGGCCAGCTCAAAACACTGGATCTTGCTAACCTCAGGTCTCGGGTTATCGCCGAAGATTTGGCAGGAGCAAGCGACTTTGCCTACTTTAACGATACCAGCCTGATATTTAGCTGGTCTAAATCTCCTGCAGAAGACACCTCTTTGGTAAAACACTACCAGGGCCTTGAGGATCGCTGGTCATACGCACGGACCAACACACAAGTCTATCTGCTGGATATCAAAACCGGGCTGATCCAGGCGCTTACCGAAGGAAAGCAAAGCCACACACTCGAAGACCATGATGCCAAAAACAACCGTATTCTTACCAGCCGTACGGTGCAAGATTATGCCGCGCCGCCTCACATGCTCACAGAGCTGGTTGAGTTTAACCTGACACAAGGCTCGCACACCGTCATTGGCCAGTATCGCACCTTCAACGAAGCAAAATATGGCGCTAAGGGCGTATATGTAGTGGCAGGGCCAGAGTTTAACAATGGCCTTGGCAGAGCCGTTGACAAAGACCAGTTATCAAACAACTATGACGGTCAGTTATATTGGTTAGATAGCCAAGGCGCAAACGCTAAAGCTCTGAGCAAGCAGTTTAACCCTGCTATTGGCAGTATCGATGTGCTCAGTAACGGAGATGTGATTGCCAAAGTGAAAGAGGAAGATCGTCAGCCGCTGTATCTCTATGATGTGAGCAAAGATCGTTACACGCGTTTGGACGCGGATCTGGATGTTGTTGAGCACTTCAGCATTGCCGATAATCGTAAACCTAACCTGTTAGTGGCAGGCACCCAAGCCTCTGCACCACAGCAACTCAAGCAGGTCAATATCAGTAAAAACCGCGCTCGCACTGTGTGGGATTCAGCGCCGCTTGCATATGCCAACAGTGAGATTGCGAAGCTCGAGGAGTTTAACTTTACCAACAGTCAAGGCACTGAAATTAAGGGTCGTGTATATCTGCCTCACAACCTGGATAAATCTAAACAGTATCCGGCATTGATCTACTACTACGGCGGTACGTCTCCGGTTTCAAGAGCCTTTACGGGACGTTATCCGTTTAACCTGTGGGCGGCAAATGGCTATGTTGTTTATGTATTGCAACCCACAGGTGCAACCGGGTTTGGACAGGATTTCTCAGCTCAGCATGTCAATGCCTGGGGCGAGCAAACGGCCGATGACATTATCGCCGGGACCAAAGCATTTCTGACCGAATATCCGTTTGTCGACAAAGAACGCCTCGGTAACCTGGGAGCTTCCTACGGGGGCTTTATGACCATGCTACTGACAACCAAAACAGACTTGTTCAGTGCCTCTATTTCTCACGCCGGTATCTCTAATATTACCTCGTACTGGGGACAGGGTTGGTGGGGCTACCTATATTCAGGTGAAGCTTCAAAGCACAGCTTCCCCTGGAATAACCCCAAGCTCTATTCGCAGCATAGCCCCGTATTCCATGCCGATAAGGTTACCACCCCACTGCTGCTGTTACATGGCGATGCCGATGTCAATGTCCCAGTTGGGGAAAGCCATACCATGTATACGGCGCTGAAACTGCTGGGTAAGGACGTTGAGCTGATTGAAATCAAAGGTGCAGATCATCAAATATTTGCCCGTGATCGACGCTTTCAGTGGTGGGATACTATGCTCGCCTACTTTGATAAGCACTTAAAAGACCAACCACAGTGGTGGCAACACCTGTATGGTCGGTAAGGTTACAGGTAGCACTTAGGTGCTGCCTTTTTTATAAAAAACCATTCAACTGTATGATATTTCAAAATAGTCACATTTTTATTCAGCCACCAGTCTCATACTAAAGTTTTATTTGAATTATTTTTTATTTGAAAATAATCAACTTACCCTTCTCAGCCCAGTTTTCTCAGTGCTAATATATAAGTGATTTATTGATAAAGTTACGGTGCTATGAACATTAACGTGCTTCTGGTGGAAGATGACGACTTACTGGCAAAAAGGATCGCAAACCATTTTGCTGATACTGAATTTCAGCTCACGCTGGATAACACCGGTGCACAAGCATTGCAGCTCGTTCGTAACAAGATGAATGAGGGTAGCCCATTCGATATGGCCATCGTCGATGTTGTGTTACCCGCAACGGATGGTCTCAATCTAGTCAAAGAACTCAACACACTCACCGATATTGGTGTGATCATGCTCTCCAGCCGAGATACCCAAGCAGATCGAATTGCCGGCCTGGCGCAAGGTGCCGACGATTATGTCTGTAAACCCGTGGATCTACTTGAACTGGAATTGCGCATGCGAGCCCTGTACAAGCGTATAGCCGGTACTAAAGGCGAAGATGAATCAGAAGAGTTTATCGAATATGCAGATTTTAAACTTCACCCGGATAACCGCACACTCATCAATCCACATGGCGACGAAGCCAGGCTTACTGAAGCCGAGCACAAAGTGCTTATCTGTCTCATAGCAAACGCAGGTAAAGCGACCTCCCGGGCCAAAATTTCGGAAGAAATCGGCCAACCGGACTGGAGCCCCAGCGACAGGACCGTTGATGTACTGATAGGCAGACTGCGTAAAAAACTTGGGGACGAAAAAGAGCAAAAACGCATCGTTACTGTCCGTGGCAAAGGCTACATGCTATCAACCTGACCGAGTGCTTAGCTGTAAGTCAGCTGACCCAATAGCCGCTCGAACGCCCGATAACTCAACGCTTCTTTCAGATCTGGTACTGTTATATCCGAACGGTGAGCCAGATCAGCGATTGTTCTGGCGACCTTGATAATTCGGTGATAGGAACGCGGAGACAGGTTGAGTTTCTCAGTTGCTCTGGCAAGCAATTGTGCGACTTGTGGGGTAAGCACACAATAAGTTTCTATTTCTCGGGTGGTTAATCTGGCATTCGCTTTACCTTGACGGTTTAGGGCAACTGCAAAGGCTGCTTCAACGCGGTTGCGGATCTCCTCACTGGTTACTTCCTGTCTGGATGATTGTAATTCCTGTGTACTTAACCTGGGCAACTCGATCTGTAAATCAATTCTGTCGACAAAAGGACCAGATATTTTACTTAAATATCTCAGTACCTGATCGGGCGAGGCCCGTTTATCAGTATGACAGCCTGTAGGACTCGGGTTCAGTGCAGCAATAAGCTGAAAGCACGCGGGAAAATCAACTTGCTGCGCGGCGCGAGAAATAGTCACCTGACCCGTCTCCATCGGCTCTCTCAGTGAGTCTAAAACCTTACGCTCGTATTCGGGTAATTCATCTAAGAACAACACACCATTGTGTGCAAGGGAGATCTCACCAGGTCTGGGATTGGATGATCCCCCCACCAATGCAACAGCTGAGCAGGTGTGATGGGGCGCCCTGAATGGCCTGCTACGCCAGGTATCGAGACCCAGCTGCTTTCCCGTCAACGAGTACACGGCAGCGGTCTGCAGCGCCTGCTCGATGCTCATCTTTGGCATAATCCCTGGCATTCGCTGCGCCAGCATCGACTTGCCTGTACCGGGAGGACCAAGAAACAAAATATTGTGACCACCGGCCGCCGCAATTTCGAGTGCCCGCTTAGCCATTGACTGGCCCTTTACATCACTCATATCCAACAAAGGGTGGGTAGACAAATCTGAAGGCTGCGCGTGAACACAGTCCATCAAAGGTAATGATGCCTGCCCACTTAAGTCTAACCACAAGGCATGCAACGTATTTGCCGCGATGCATTGCTGATACTCAACCAGCTGAGCCATGCCTGCGTTTTGTTCGGGAATATAACATCTATGCTGCTCATTTTTAGCGGCCATGACCACCGGAATAATCGCGGTAACGCCCCTAATCTCGCCATTGAGCGCAAGCTCGCCATAAAATTCACACCCCTGTGTTGCCTGCTCATTAAGCTGGCCCGACGCCACCAAAATACCAACAGCAATTGCCAGGTCATAACGCCCACCCTGCTTTGGCAGATCCGCCGGGGCAAGGTTCACCGTAATGCGTTGCTCAGGAAATACAAAACGGGAATTGTGCAGCGCGGAGCGCACTCGCTCTTTAGATTCTTTCACTGATGTTTCCGGCAAGCCCACGATGTTGAAGCTTGGTAGCCCATTGCTCAGGTGCACTTCTACCGTTACGACGGGAGATTCAATGCCAACCTGGGCACGTGTGAGTATTCTTGCTAATGACATTCCTTGTCCTTTGATTAGTCTTTGTAATTAAAAACATGCAGTACAATATGCCAGCGCATAGCCGCCAGACGGGCGAGCAGAGTCGTGGCCATTGCCAGCAACATGACGACTTCCGTCGATAAATTAAAGTCGATTAACTGAGTATAAACGATCCCACCCAAAATACAGGTGATGGCGTACAGTTCTCCCTTGAGCAAGAGCGGGATTTCTCTCGCCAGTACGTCTCTGATCACGCCACCAAAACAGCCCGTCAAAACGCCCATAATCACAGCGGTTGTGTCTGGCATACCAATATTCAAAGCTTTTTGAACCCCCATTACGGCAAAAAACGCCAGCCCGAATGCATCCGCTATTTGCAGGTATTGAGTTGGGATCTGCTTTTGCCTGTTAAGTGCCCAGATACTCACCGCAACGGCAGAGAAAATAGCGATAAAGTAGCTTGAATCATGCAGCCAGAAAACGGGCACATCGAGGATCACATCTCGTATAGTCCCTCCTCCAACACCCGTGACCGTTGCGAGCACCACGACACCAAACCCGTCCATATGCTTACTATAGGCAATCAAAGTACCCGATATGGCAAATACCATGACACCCAATAAATCAAACCAGTGATAGAGTTCAGACATTGTTTTAACGTTATTTCATTAGATGTTTGGATACTAGCTCAGTTTTGGCTAATAAAATAGTAGTGCAAAGTACAATGACAGCGAGCAACGCGAGCACATTTATACCAAATTGATTAAATT
>NZ_JXYA01000026.1 GCF_000967655.1 Pseudoalteromonas rubra | reverse complement strand
TAAATAGCAAAATTTTTGCCTAGTTATCGAACATATTTTCTCGCCTCAAAATAGAACACTTAATTAAGCAAATTGGTATTACTTTTCTTCAGTCTGGCCTAACAGGCCAGACTGAATACTCAGCGATACATGCCTAACTCTGTCCCTTCTTTTTTACATACCGCCTCAATCGCGGGGTGTCTTGAAATACCACTTAAGTAACGTCCCAGATGCTCAAATTGCAGCGGCGGTTTGGCAAGCTCGTCGGCCCAGATACAGAGCATAAATAAATAGCAATCACAGACCGTGAACTGCTCACCAACCATATAGGTTTTATCTGCCAGATGTCTGTCGAGCAGGGTCAGCATATCTTGCACACGCGACTGCTGGGTTCTGACAATATCGTCATACATGAGTGCACTTTGCGTGTGGCGCTCCGGGTAAAAGTAGATCATCAGCTCAGCCTGAACTGTGGTCGTCAGATACATTAGCCACTGGTAAAATTCCGCTTTTTGTTTTGGCTCTGCAGGAATTAAATGACCATCGGGGTGCTTTTCACATAAGTAAAGACAAATAGCAGCACTTTCGAACAGAACAAACTCGTCATCAACTAAGGTTGGGATCCGTCCTGTCGGGTTGAGTTGTAAATATTGTGCCGATCGCTGCACATTTTTTTTTCTGTCGACCAGTTCAAGCTGGTAGGGGACCTTGAGGGCTTCGAGAACAAAGTGAGGCGCTAAACTCGCGTTTCGTGGATAGTAGAACAGTGTATACATGGTTAGCCTTAAATAGTTTATGTCGTAGGTTTAAACTCCTTTTCGGCGATTCCTATAGGACTGTAGGACAGCATCAACCATTAAACAAATGGAACCTTGCATATTCGCCAAAAAAAATGCCAGCTTGCGCTGGCATAATTTGACTAGGGCTGATAATAAATCGGGGAGTTTGGCCCGACCGGCAAGCCGAAACCGAATACCCAGATATAGAACAGCGCCACCCAGCCGATAAAGAAACACATGCTGTAGGGCAGCATGGTCGCGACCAGAGTACCGATCCCCATGTCTTTTTTGTACTTGGTGGCCACCGCCAATATCAAACCAAAGTAACTCATCATAGGTGTGATCAGGTTAGTAACTGAGTCGCCAATTCGGTATGCGGCCTGAATGGTTTCAGGTGCATAGCCGACTAACATCAGCATAGGCACAAAGATAGGCGCGGTAACCGCCCACTGCGCTGAAGATGAGCCCAGGCTCAGGTTCACAACCGCACACATCAAAATAAACAGAACAAAGACTTCCGGGCCTGTCAGGTTCAGCGCTTGTAGCATCGCTGCGCCGTTAATTGCCAAAATGGTACCCAGGTTGGTCCACTTAAAGAAGGCTACGAATTGAGCAGCAAAGAACACCAGCACTATGTACATACCCATTGAGCTCATGCTCTTACTCATGGCGTCGATGACGTCACGATCGTTGCGCATAGTGCCGACAACGCGTCCATAGACAAAACCGGGAATAGCGAATGTCACAAAGATGAATACAACAATGCCTTTGAGGAAAGGAGAGCCGGCGACGGCGCCTGTTTCAGGATGACGCAGAATGCCGTTTTCAGGCACAATGGTTAATGCCAGTAAGGCTGATACCACCAGCAAAGCAACACCAGCCCATTTCAGGCCAGACTTTTCTTTGTCTGTCAGGTGTTCAATGTTGTTGCTGGACAGGTCAATGCTGGCTTCGTCCGGGTTGTATTTGCCAAGGCGAGGCTCAACAATGGCTTCTGTTACCCAAGTACCTACGGTGGCTATCAGGAATACCGAGATCATCATGAAGTACCAGTTTGCCTCAGGACCAACCTGGTAGGTTGGGTCAATCATCTGCGCGGCGGGTGTAGTGATACCGGCAAGCAGCGGGTCTATGGTACCCAGTAACAGGTTGGCACTGTAACCACCAGAGACCCCGGCAAAGGCTGCGGCAAGACCTGCAAGCGGGTGACGCCCCAGGCTATGGAAAATCATGGCAGCGAGGGGGATCAACACAACATAACCGAGTTCAGAAGCTGTGTTAGAAAGAATCGCTGCGAACACAACCATAAAGGTAACTAATCGCTTAGATGCGCCCATGACCATACCGCGCATGGCCGCTGAAAGCATACCTGAGTGTTCTGCTACACTCACACCCAATAGCGCAACTAATACGGTCCCCAGTGGCGCAAAGCCCGTAAAGTTAGTAACGAGACCGGTGACGATACGCTGCAGACCTTCTGCACTCATCAGGCTGACGACCTCGATCACACCGTCCGGCGCTCTGCCTTTTGCACCTTCCGGGCGCGGATCTATGGCACTGAGCCCCATCCAGTCTGCGATACCACTGAAAATGACAATGGCGATACAGAACATGGCAAACAGGGTGATAGGGTGGGGCAACATGTTGCCCAGAAACTCAACCGTTGCTAGAAAGCGGTTAAACAGGCCGCCTTGCTTTTGCTGGTTGGATTGATCAGCTGACGTCTCTACAGCATTCGACATAGCAAATTTCTCGATTATAAAAAATGCCGTTACTCTACCACCAATCGCGCATTTGTTTTATAGCTACGCGTTAATTTTGAAAGAATCTGAGACAAAATGAGTAAAATACCCACTTGTACCTATGAACACTGGTTACTGTTTAGCCTCATTAGCCATTTGATAGATAAAGTTAAGCTTGTTAATAAAGTCCTCTTTATTCTTTTCGTGTTGATAATCCAGGTGATAGGTGTTGTGAAAGCCAAACCTGAGTAACAAGGCGCTGCCTTCCAGGTAAATAGTGTAACCGTCCGGATCTGAGTAGGCTCGGATCCCTTCAAATAATTTGCCATTTTCATCGGCTTCACCGTGTTGCTGAATATATTCATAAACGGCGAGGATCTGGCGACTGTCGATATCGTTTTTCATTATCTGCTCCTGTTAATCTGCATAGAGGTGCAATTTCCCTTAAACGGCTTGTAAATCAGTCCGTTTGGCACAAATCATCCGGACTAGTTCCACTGTAACGCAAGCTGTGGCAGGATCAATGGCTAAAGCCGTATTTTTGGAGTTGTTTTGCAAATACATTTTTTAGGAACCTCGTCAGGTAGTCCCAGTCTGAGCCGAAATATGTCGGCAACTGGGGTGAGTTTCGAAAAATCCAAATCCTGGTTGCTGGTGGATTGCGGTGAAGCCACTCAACATCAGCTGCTTAGAGCGGATCTCTCTCCCTATCACCTGAGCGTGATTTGCATTTCTCATTTACATGGTGATCATTGTTATGGCCTGCCAGGTTTGCTGGCGTCAATGGCTATGTCGGGCCGCACTGATCCTGTTTACTTGATTGCGCCACAGGCTGTGGTTCAGTTTGTTATGTCGACCCTGGCACTGACTCAGGTCACCTTGCCTTTTGACTTACATACGATGGCCATAGAGCAAACTGATCAGTTTATTTCTTTAGAGTTTTGCTATATCGAGATCATCCCTTTGAAGCACAGAGTGCCAAGCTTTGGATTCA
Source organism: Pseudoalteromonas rubra (assembly GCF_000967655.1). Lineage (GTDB taxonomy): Bacteria > Pseudomonadota > Gammaproteobacteria > Enterobacterales > Alteromonadaceae > Pseudoalteromonas > Pseudoalteromonas rubra_A. Next base: position 183,525 of record NZ_JXYA01000026.1, on the reverse strand, counting down.
AAATCACAGAGGCGCTTATTCCACGTAAACTGAGGATTAAACAGCTTCACAGTGAAGGTATAGCGAGCGGGCCGCATTACAACTTGCTGCAAAAAGGTCAGGATGTCATTTACCAGGGTCAACGGCTTGCGGCCAACACTTATGCATTCCCCAGCTGGCGACCCAGAAGCGTGATTGTTTGCGGGGATAATGAAAAGCCCTCGCTACTGTCGTCATACTGCGACGACATAGATATGCTGGTGCACGAGGCGACATTTACTCACCCGGATCTGATGCGGGTTGGCACCCATACCGGTCACAGCGATGCTAAACGGGTTGCGCAGTTTGCCCAGCAATATCAGATCCCAGCACTCATACTGACCCACTTTAGTGTGCGTTATCATGGTGAGGGCATGCTTGACGTACTAGAGAATGAAGCCAGAACACACTTTCACGGGAATTTGCGCCTGGCTTACGACTTTTTGGTTTTAACCGTGCCTAAACAGCTACTTTCTGAGTGAGCAGAAAAGCCCCCAGTCTTGTTCGACCTGATTGGCATAACCGTTCGCTGTGTCAATCAGTTCATCTCTGGCCGCTGGCAAAACATCTGTAACGACCTGTTGAAACATCAACGAGCGACGATCGCCACGCATGTGCGCATAGGCGAGCGCAGTAGCACAGGCTTGTGCGTACTGACATAAGCCATCGCGCTGGGCGGCGCGTTTGCCTAACACAATATGCTCAGGGTCAATGCCAACTCGTGCATGATGACGCGAGCGCACCAGCCAGTGTGTGCCTTGCCATAATGCATCATCTAAAACCAGATCGGGTCGGCGCTGCATTTTGCGCTGGCAATTAACGGTCAGGTGCGCATGGTTAAGGCGATTGGTTGGGCTCAGGTCGGTGAAATAATGTAGTGGCGCGGCCAGTTGCTGTTGTTTAACTTCTACTATGTGATACAGCTCGGCTGAAGAGCAAAACTTAGGACCAACCAGCAGGTAGTAACGTTTCAGGTTATTAGACCCTGTTCCGGCATCCAGGCGCTCAACACAGTCGATTATTTCGTCATCGACATAGGGGCGGAAGTACTCAATCAAGGCATTGCTGAAATCTTCGTGTAAGCGAACAAATTTTTCATCATCATCCTTAAACTGAAGCGGAGTGTTATTTAAGTCCACTTCTTTGGCCAGGCTACTCTTCAGATTAAAGGCTGCGCCCCCGACCAGACGTTGTAAGCCTTTTTGCCAGCGTTTATGTAAAATATGCTCCTGAGCGAACTGAGTAAGGGCGCTTTGGTTGTTGTTTTCCCCGCGTAACGACGCCTCACAGGTGGCCACATAGCTGTCGATAAAAGTGTGCTGGGCCCGGTGAACCTGTGCCATGTCAGCCAGGGGCTTCTGCCGCAGCTTCATATCCTCACTGTTACTTTGCAACAAGGCACCTTCTTGCTGGGCCAGAGGCAGGCTGACTAAAAAACGCAGTAAGTCCCATACTGCATGGCCGACGCAGGCATCATCAAAGTCATTCGGCGAAAAAACCAAAGTGCCGCCGTGCGAGCCTTCCTCGCTTAAAAACCCAAAGTTACTGGCATGGCAGTCTCCGAGTACGTTAGTTAAAGGTAATTCAAACAGGGTTTTAGGCAACGAAATAACCTCTTGCGCCAGATCCCGATACATCAAAGGGGCACTGCCGCGGAAAAAGCGAAAAGCGCTGGAAGCCATTTTGCTGTGCTTAGCTAAGGTCATGCTGGGATGTGTCCCGTCATGATGATCAAAATATTGACCGAGTACATCTGCTCTTTCCATTAGTCCTTCCTCTTGTGTTTTATACCTAAATGCTCTTTTGCCAATCTGACCACGTTTGGGTCCACCGGTGGGGGAGTCGTGTCTACTCCGTCGCTGAGTGTTTTTACCAGGGTCTTGAGTACTTCGACCCGGGTATACCATTTATGCTCCCCAAGGACCAAATGCCAGGGGGCTTGCTGGGTATCGGTGCGGGCAAACATATCGTCTATAGCTTGTTCATAATCGTCGCGTCTGTTGCGGTTACGAATATCTTCTTCAGTCAGTTTCCAGCGCTTATAAGGATTATTAAGGCGCTCTTCAAAGCGCTTCAGCTGCTCCTGAGCACTGATATGCAGAAATAGTTTCACCACCTTCACATTGTCATCATGAAGCAGTCGCTCAAACTCATTAATTTCCTGATAGGCCCGTTGCCATTCACTTTGTGTTGCGAACGCTTCTACGCGTTCGACCAATACGCGGCCATAGTAGGAGCGGTCAAAGATGGTCAGGGTGCCAGCCTTTGGCAGTTTATTGTAAAAACGATATAGATAATGCCTGCCTTGTTCTTCGTCTTTTGGCGCGCTGATGGGAAAAACCTGATAACCCCTTGGGTCCAGCCGTTCAGTGATGCGGCGAATAGCGCCCCCTTTGCCGGCCGCATCCCAACCTTCAAAGATGATCAGCGCGCGGCGTCCCTGGTGATAGTAGGCTTGCTGCACGTGCAACAGCTCGTTTTGCCAGTATTTCAGCGCCCGCCGATAGGCTTTTTTGTCATCCAGTGCCGGATGCTCCAGCGGTGCTTTGACCGTGATCTGGCGATTTAATAATACACTAAGCTTAGGTTCAATATTCACAACTCTACCTCGTTGGCAGTGATCACTGTCATGGTCGCGCTTTTTGCCAGCTTGATACCTCTACGCTAGCTCAGAACAATGACAGTTTTGTTAAGACTGTTTTGTGACAGTTGAAAACTTAACCGTCATTGCTTTTCAAAACAACCACAATGTTGCGCCATACTGACAGAGTTTTTGCTTTAAAAGGTTGATCTCGACATAGAAACGATGCAATCAGGCAATAAAAAAGCAGCCGGATGGCTGCTTTGACAAGTTACTGTGATAGCGCGATTAGCGCGCGTTAGTACTTTCGAAAATCTTGTCGGCAGATGCTGCAACAAAACCTGTGTAGATTTCGCCATCTGGCTTGTTATAGCGCAGCGCAAACTCGTAGAAACAGCTTGGAATGCTGAACTCGCCATCGCTGAATGCCACAGCCTGATGGTCTGCCAGTGTTGATGATTGCTCAAGCAGCACTTCCGGTGAACCTTTGATTTCACCACCAGAGGCGTTCAGTTCAAATCCGGCGTCTTTCAGTGCCTGGTTAACGGCTTCGATGGTTTCAAAGTTACCCAGGTGGTTGATGCTCACTGTGAAGTGGTTAGCACGGTAGCCCCATGCTGCCATCCAGGCTGCGTATTCAGACTCGGCCAGCAACTGCTTGTAGGTTTCGTGGCTGACTTGCCAGTGCGTACCTGAGTACAGGAAGTTTTCCGCAGTAACGGCGCTCTCGTCGATTTGCTCAACCAGCTCGTTAACGATAGCTTGCAGTTCAGGTGAGCACTTTTCTACCAACAGCTCAGAAATGAACACTTTTGGTTTGGTCGGATCGCTGTGCTCAAAGTGCTTGGCATAGAGTTTTTTGGCTTCGAAGTGGTATTCACCGCACTCTGTATAGCCAACCGCTTTGAAATGCGCTGCCAGTTTTTCCAGGCCAATTTTTTCGTGGTTAAAGGTGCGCAGTGCAATATGATCGTTGATCACATCATCCTGTTGCGTAGAACCAAGTAGTTCGTGGACTTTAACAGCTGAAGGAGTAACTTCTAGGTAGTTATTCCATAGTTTTTCAAATAAGCTATCTACATTGTTGTGCATAATGACAATCCTTAAAATGGCGGCCCAGCCGCGTTAAATGTTACGACTAAGCACGACGCAAACTTTTAATTCGATTTTTACCAGGCGCTTAAGCATTGTTGCTCAAAGCACCAGAGTTAATATGTTTGTTACAGGATAAACCCGCTTATCTCATCGCCTTCTGATACTTGTAGTGCCGAGGCGATGTCTGCCGTCACTTTGAAAGCGGCGGTTTTACCACACCAGTTAACCTGAGTGTCAAAGGTGGCTCTGAAATTCGCTAAACCACAGTTAGAGACGGACCAGGTTTGCGCTTCGGTCAGGTTTAATTCTTCGGGCTTGACGATGCGCACAGCGCCACGCTTGGTTTCACGGACCGTTTTGATATTCTGCAGTCTCGACTCAACAGTCGGGCCTGCATCAAACAAGTCCACATAACCACGGTGTTCAAAGCCTTCTTTTTCCAGCAGACGCAGCGCAGGCTTGGTTTTTTCATGCACCTGGCCTATCACGGCTTGTGCTTTTTTGCTCAGTAAGTTGGCGTAAATTGGGTATTTAGGCATCAGCTCACTGATAAATACCTTATCGCCCAGGCCAACTAGGTGATCTGCCTGAGGAAACTCAATACTGAAGAAATGTTCCTGCAACCACTGCCAGAAAGGGGAGTGTCCGTCTTCGTCACTCACGCCGCGCATCTCCGCGATAACTGTGTCACTAAAGCGATCTGCGTGCAGCGCCATAAAGTTAAAGCGCGAACGCGACAGGAAGCGGCCTGCCAGTCCCTTACGGAAGGGCTCTCTGAGAAATAACGTACAGATCTCGGATGCGCCGGTGTAGTCATTACACATGCTCAGAATGTCGACCGTATTGTATACATTCAGAGTGCGAGAATGGTGTACTGTTTTGCCCAGATGATAGTGATATAAAGGGGTCTGCATACCAACCGCTGCTTCAATCGCGGTGGTGCCTAAAATTTCGCCGCTGTCGCTGTCTTCCAGTACAAATAAGTAGCCTTCATCTTTTGGCTGCGCAACGGTTTTTGCAAAGCTTTGCTCTGAGCGCGCAATTTTACTGCTCAGCAAGTCATCATCTACCGGCAATGAGGTAAACCCATGGCCCGATTCGATGGCGATGGTTTTGAGCGCCGCAAAGTCTTTTTCTGAAATGGGTCTGAGTACTTGCATAGTTTTAACAGGGCGCTTGCGCGCCCCTCACGATTAACCGTTAACTACGTCTGCTACAGCCAGCTCAAAGCGAGCCAGACCGGCCTGGATATCTTCGTCAGGAATAACCAGAGAAGGGGTGAAGCGGACAACATTGGTACCTGCAACCAGGGCCATCAGGCCATGTTTACCACTAGCTACCAGGAAGTCACGAGCGCGACCGTTAAATTGGTCGTTTAACACGGCGCCCAGCAGTAACCCTTTACCACGTACTTCACTAAATACGTTGTACTTTTCGTTAATGGCAGCCAGTCCGTCGCGGAACAATTGCTCTTTGCGCTTTACATCAGCCAGCAGTTGCGCGTCGTTAACAGTATCAAACGCAGCTTCGGCGACAGCACACGCTAGCGGGTTACCGCCGTAAGTAGAGCCATGAGTACCAATTTTAAGATGCTTAGCAATCTCTTTGGTTGTCAGCATTGCACCAATTGGGAAACCACCACCCAGCGCTTTTGCGGTCGTCAGGATATCCGGAGTCACGTTTAGACCCTGGTAAGCATAAAGGTCACCAGTACGACCAACACCTGTTTGCACTTCGTCAAAGATCAGTAATGCGTTGTGCTTGTCACACAGCTCTCGCACGCCCTGAATAAATTCGTTTGTTGGAGGAATGATACCGCCTTCGCCCTGAAGGGGTTCCATCATCACTGCACAAGTCTTGTCGGAGATAAGCTTGGCAAAGGTTTCCAGGTCGTTGTAATCAACGTGCGTTACGTCCTGAGGCTTAGGACCGAACCCATCTGAGTAAGCTGCCTGACCACCTACAGTCACAGTGAAAAAGGTTCGACCGTGGAAGCCTTTGTTGAAGGCAATGATCTGGGTCTTTTCTTCTGAATAGTTATCAATGGCCCAGCGACGTGCCAGCTTGAGTGCTGCTTCGTTTGCTTCTGCGCCTGAGTTTGCAAAGTAAACTTGTTCGCCAAAGGTCGCATCTGTGAGTTTTTTTGCCAGGCGAAGGGCCGGCTCGTTGGTCATTACGTTAGACAGGTGCCAGATTTTCTCACCTTGCTCTTTCAGCGCGTTAACCAGGGCTGGGTGACAATGACCCAGACAGTTTACGGCAATACCGCCAGCGAAGTCGATGTACTCGTCGCCTTTTTGGTCCCAAACACGTGAGCCCTTGCCTTTAACCGGGATCACTTCTGACGGATTGTAGTTTGGTACCATTACCTCATTAAACAACTCGCGATTCACTTGCATGACGACTTCCTCTTAAAAATCTTTACAACTTAGGGACAGATCCGGCTATTGATTGCAATAGACGGTGTCGCTTTCCCCGCTTTTTGTCATTATTACGCGTTGCGTTGTCAATTTGCAGTGCAAAAATAAATAAAATGATTAAAATAACAGTCAAAATGACGATTTAAGTTTTCACAATGATCCATTCACAAGACGAACGTTTACTTTCTGAGCTGAGGAAAAATGCCCGCGCCAGCATCTCTGAATTGGCCAGAACCCTGGATATGTCCAGAACTACGGTCCAAAGTCGGTTGCAAAAACTCGAACAAAACGGGGTGATCCAGGGGTATAGTGTTGAGTTGGGCCGGCAGTATCAGGAATCTCAGGTTGCAGCGCATGTTTCCATCAAGGTTCGGCAGAAGCTGACCGCACAAACCAATAATGCACTGAAGCAGATCAACAACATTTCAGCTTTGTATGCGATTAGTGGTGAATATGACATGATCGCAGAAGTAGAGGCGCAAAGCCTTGAGCAGCTCAGTCAGCTGCTCGATGATATTGGCAACCTGGAAGGGGTTGAGCGGACCACATCCTCGGTAATTTTAGAAACTAAGTTCAAACGCTGAACAGAGCGGGGTTGCTTAGTTGGACGACTCAGGTAGCCATACGCTGGTGCCGGTGGACGCGATATGGTTCATATTGCTTTTAAGTACTTTGTTGCCAACCCGGCTGGAGGTTTCCGGACGACTCACCAGATATCCCTGAACACACCGTATCCCCATCTGTTTAACTAATTCAAACTGATCGACCTGCTCAACCCCTTCGGCAACAATTTTGAGGTCGAGTTGTGTGCCCAGCTCACTGATGGAGTTAAGGATCTTATAGTATTTGGGGTTGTCTTTAGCCTGTGAAATAAACAGCTTGTCGATTTTAATCACATCGATGGGCAAATCGGCGAGGGTGCTGAGCGAGCTAAACCCGGTGCCAAAATCGTCAATGGCGATGGTGACCCCCGCTGAGCGACAACGCTCAAGCTGTGCAATGATTTCATTACTGGCGGTGATAAGCGTTGATTCCGTGATCTCCAGCATCAGTGAAGTCGGGGGTAAGCCGGTTTTTTCTAATGCCGCCATCACCCAGTCAAAAATTGCACGGTGCTTGAGCTGGATCCCGGATACATTCACCGAGATGCGCACGCGCTTCATACCTGCATTGTGCCAGGCGGACATTTGTCGACAGGACTCCAGCAAGATCCAGTCCCCAAGGTCCAGGATCAGGTTCGACTCTTCCGCAATGGGAATAAACTCAGACGGGGGGATCAGGCCCTCAATTGGGTGATGCCAGCGTGCCAGTGCTTCAAAGTAGTCAATAGAGCAATCTTCAACGTGCACTATGGGCTGAAATGATAAGTGGAAGTTTTGCGAGGCAATGGCCAGGCGTAGCTCTTCTAATAGGTAATGGTAGCGTCTGATTTTATTGCCCATTTCGGGGGAGTAAACGCGAAAGATCCCACGACCATCTGTTTTAGCACGGTACATAGCAACGTCTGACATTTGCAGCAGTGCATTGGGTGTGGCGGCGCTGTCGGGATAGACAGCAATACCGATACTGGCACTGATCTTAACCAGTTTATTGCCGAGCACAAAGTCACGTTCAATCTCACCAAGTATGGTCTGAGCGACTTCGGTACAAAACCCGGTATCTTTAAGGTCGGGAATAAAAATAGAAAACTCATCTCCGCCAAGTCGCGAGAGGTTTTGATCAAGCCCATGTACGGCATGCAGCGCCTGCAATTGATACTGTCGCACTACCTGACATAAACGCTCTGCAACCTGGATCAATATCTCATCGCCAAAACTATGTCCGAACGAGTCATTTACTTGCTTAAAACCATCAAGGTCAATAAACAGCAAGCCGCATTTGCTTTGCTGTTGTTCTGCCATTGCAAGCTCATTGCTGATGTGCTCAATATAGGCATGACGGTCTATCAGTTTCGTGAGTTTATCCTGAAAGACATGGCTGTCGGTGTTGATCTTAATGCGTTGAATATTGCTTGCGATGGCGTGCACAGCATGGCTGATCTGGGCAACAGTGCCGCCAATCGGCAATGCTTTATAATCAATTTCCAGGCCACTAATAATATCTTTGAGGTCCCTGTCAATGTCGGTCAGTGCTTTTGAGCGGGTATGTTGTAGCCTTAACTCACGCAGCCTGGTGAGTGTCAGTATTAGCATCACCATAACCAGTAACAGCAAGACTGGCGAAGAAAACACGCGAGTCATGACATGTTTAACAGAGGCGGAGGTGGCTTCAGTTTGGCTGCGTCGCAGCAGCACATGAGTGTCTTCGTTAACCTGCAAAAAACGTTGATCCGCCAGCAAGAAAGCGTACCAGGGAATATATTCCGATTGGGCGCTGATGGGCTGTGTATGTAGCGGTATGGTGGTGCGACCAGTTTGCAGATCAACCACCTGTTTTGTAAACAGCAAGCTAACGACTATGCAAATCACGACAAAACAGACAATACAGGTTGCTATATTTTTAAAAACACTTTGCATGATTGAGCGTATCCACCTACCTAAAGAAAATCGTCCCTGCCAGGAGCAGTAAGTATACTATAAATAAGCCCTAAGTATGACATGTTTTACACCTAATTCGGGGTGCCATCAATCGCAGCTCAGTGCCTCTGAATATTGTAATTAATTAATACCGCTTTGCTGTGTTTGAGATCAAGTATCAATTAAATTCACTTTACACGAGAATAGTTCTCACCTAACTTTTTAACAAGTTTTGGCGCGTTTATTGCCCGTATACTAATATACAGGCAGTTGTGCCAGCTTTCTAAGTGAAAATCACCACATTAGTGCAAGGCTGGACTGTCATTGCACTGTAATGAAGCGTACACACTGTACGTAGACAATGAGCAATTATGCTTTGTAGTTTCACAGCATCCGTAAGTCTAGCTGTAACGGGCACGGCACTGTGGCAAGGATAAACAACCTAGCGGTTTTTTGGAGCCCACAATGTTAACTAAGCGTTTTTTCAAAACAAAAAACGAAGCGGAAGTCACGTTTGAAATCATTCATCCTGAAGCGATAACAGTCGAGCTGGTGGCAGAGTTCAACGATTGGCAGCCTCTAACGATGAAATTCAATAAGAAAGACAAACGATTTAAGCTCAAGCACCGCTTACCCACGGGTCACGAATACCACTTTAGATACTTAATCGATGGAGAGCACTGGGATAACGACGACCAGGCCGATGGCTATGTGCCAAATGGCTTTGGTACACAAAACAGCGTCGTTGATACTCACAAGCAGGCCTGATAACAATGCAGGGACTGGAACAGCTGTTCTACTTGCATGGCATAGGCTTTGATTACACCAAATATAATGGTGAGCACGTCTACTTTGACCATGCAACTCGGGTCGACGCATTGCGCTGCTGTGGCGTTAATACTGACGATGAATCCCATATTGCCGAGCTAAACTTTTTGCTGGATGTTGAACCCTGGCTTGAGGTTGTCGATGAGGTCGTACTTGCCGAGGCCGAAACCGGGTGTTTTTCTTTAAAAGTACCGCAAACCGCTCGTCATTCGTCGGTGGTAATTCAAATACCAGAACTCGCTTTGAGCACCTGCATTGCGCTTTCTCAGGCCGAGGTGTGTGGTGATTATCATTACAATGGACAGATTTATCTGGACCTGAAAGTCAGCGTAGGAGCGCTACCAGCTGGGTATTTTAACGCCCAAATCGAAGGGGTGTTTGGCACTAAAACGACTGAACTATGGTCAGTACCAAAACGTTGTTATGCCATAGAGCAAGACGATGTTAAGCGCACAGGCTTATCACTCCAGCTTTATACATTACGCAGCGAGCGCAACGCAGGTGTGGGAGACTTTCGCGATCTACATCAGGTGATCTCCAGCGCAGCAATCATGCATTGCGACTTCATTTTGCTTAATCCTTTGCACTTACTGTTTGAATCAGAGCCGGAGCGCGCAAGTCCATACAGCCCGTCACATCGTTGCCTGATTAATCCTTTATATATTGCATTAGATTGGGCAATCGACACATTACGAGAAGACTTTCAACTGAGCATAGATGAAATACTTGGCTCTGCACAAAACGAGTGTGTTCAAAACTACATTGATTACAGTGCGGTTGCGAAAACGAAATATGCCGTATTAACGCAATTGTTTGATAAATGCGAAGCTGTGCCGGCTGTGCGCCAAGCTCTGAGCGAGTTCAAGCACGACAAGGAGCAAACTCTGAGCCACAGTGAACTCACTGAGCGTGAGTGGTTTATGCAGTGGCTTGCACATCGTCAGCTCGGAGCTTGTCAGTTACATGCCCGGCAAGAGGGGATGGCCATAGGACTTATCAACGATCTGGCCGTTGGCTGCGCACAAGAAGGCGATGAGTTTACGCATAATGAAGCCTTATTTGCCAAAGGCGCAAACGTCGGCGCCCCGCCAGACCCCTGGGCTGAAGCCGGTCAGAATTGGGGGTTGCCAGCGCTGAATCCAATTAAAATCAAACAGCACAACTACGCGTATTTTCGCTCACTGGTGCGCAGCAACATGGCATCATTTGGTGCGCTGCGTATTGATCATGTGATGGCAATACGACGTTTATGGTGGTGTTTTGAATCGCAGGGTAAGCAGGACGGGTGCTACATCTATTATCCCTTTGAACATTTACTGGCGATTTTAAAGATCGAATCTCATCTGAACCGGGCCATGGTGATAGGTGAAGATCTTGGCATAGTGCCGCCGGAAGTCTCTGCTGCTATGAGTGATGCCAATCTCTACGGCAACATTTTAATGTATTTTGCCAAAGATCACCTGGGTCAGTTTAAACCAGTCGAGCAGTATCGTGCAGATACCTTACTAATGGTTGCTAACCATGATGTGGCACCGTTTAGCGCTTGGTGGTGCCATACTGACATTAGTCTCAAACAAGATTACCAACTGTGCAGTGAACATGAAGCAAAAGAGATGATCAAAGCGCGCGAAGATGATAAGGCCAGGTTGCTTATCTGGCTGGGGCTAGGTGGTGCGCATGATGCACATCAGCTCAGTGATGCAAACAATATTTACGCTGCCATAGTTAAAAAGCTTGCGGCAAGTCCGAGTAAATTGCTGGCAATCCAGTTGGATGATCTGGAGCAACAGCAGTTACCAGTGAATATTCCCGGTACAGATCGTGAGTACCCCAACTGGCGCCGTCGACTGGCAATCCCGGCTGAGCAGACTTTAGAACAAAACAGTCATTTAATGAAAGAGATAAAAAGGATCAGAGAGCAGGCATGAATTCAGCAAGTAAATCGCCCATTATTACCCATGACTACGCAGCACAAATTTCGGCCCTGGATAGCGGGTGTTTTCGTGATCCCTTCTCTTTTCTTGGTCTGCATAACAGCGCAGAAGGCTCTGTTATTCGTGTATACATGCCCGGCGCACTGACAGTATCAGTCAATGTTGACCACCAAACCAGCGCCATGCAGCGAATTGGTGATTCAGCTTTGTTTGAGCTGGCGTTCAGCACTAAGGTGTCCTCAGGGTACCATTTGACGATTGAATTTCCCGATACTGTCATTACTACACGCGATGTCTATGACTTTAGTAGTGCGCTGGACGAGTCTGCGATGTACTTGTTCAATGAAGGATCGCTTGAGCATGGTTACTTGCATTTTGGGGCTCGTCCGCTGACTCACCAGGATTGCGAAGGCACGCAGTTTTGCGTCTGGGCACCGAATGCGCGCAGTGTCTCTGTGATTGGCGAGTTTAATCATTGGCAGCCGTGCCAGCACTTTATGCGTTTTCATCCCGCCAGCGGTGTGTGGGATTTGTTTGTGCCGCATCTCAAGGCTGAGCAAGGCTACAAGTACGCCATCGTCGGTGTGGATGGTGAGGTGACTGAGCGTGCCGACCCTTATGCGGTTAAGATGCAGCAAGCCCCCGGTACCGCCAGTGTGATCCAGCCGGCTCAACAGAGCATGCCGCTGAGTGATGCCGAGCAGACACGGCGTCGTCAGCGCAATGCGATTGATGCGCCCATTGCCATTTATGAAGTGCATTTGGGCTCGTGGAAGCGCCGGGATGATGAGGATAACCGCTATCTGACTTATCGTGAGCTGGCAGATGATTTATTACCTTATGTTAAGGCGCTGGGTTTTTCTCATGTGCAGCTGATGCCGATCAGCGAGTATCCCTTTGATGGTTCGTGGGGATATCAGCCTGTGGGGCTTTTTGCGCCGACCAGCCGTTTTGGCTCTTTGGAGGACTTTCGCTATTTCGTAGCTCAGTGTGCAGAGTTAGACTTGGGCATTTTGATTGACTGGGTACCGGGTCACTTTCCGTCAGATCCCCATGGCTTGCATCGCTTTGACGGTACGCACCTGTATGAGCACGCGGACAGTCGCCAGGGCTATCACCCCGACTGGAACACATATATTTATAACTACGAGCGCCCGGAAGTAAAAAGTTACCTGCTCTCCAATGCCAACTACTGGCTTGACGTGTTTAAACTGGATGGCTTAAGAGTCGATGCGGTTGCCTCTATGCTGTATCTAGATTACTCGCGCAATGATGGTGAATGGATCCCCAACCAGTTTGGCGGCAGAGAAAACCTTGGCGCGATAGACTGTATCAGAGCAGTTAATACCCGCAGCTATGGTCGCCATCCGCACATTATGATGGTCGCAGAAGAGTCTACAGCCTGGCCAGGAGTGACTCAGGCGGTGGATCATAATGGATTAGGATTTGGCTATAAGTGGAACATGGGCTGGATGAATGACAGCCTGAGTTACATGCAAAGAGATCCCATTCACAGAAAGTATCATCATCATGAGATGACCTTTTCTATGGCCTATGCTTACTCAGAAAATTATATTTTGCCCCTGAGCCACGATGAAGTCGTGCATGGCAAGGGCGCGCTGCTGAGTAAAATGCCAGGTGACGACTGGCAACAGTTTGCCAACCTGCGCGCTTACTATGGTTTTATGTACGCACATCCGGGCAAGAAGCTGCTGTTTATGGGCAGTGAGCTTGCGCCACGTTCTGAGTGGGATCATAACCGGGGGTTGGACTGGTCTTTGCTTGAGTCGCCGCCACATATGGGGGTTTATCAGACAATCAAGACGCTCAATCACCTCTACCGTGATACACCGGCTTTGTATGAGCTCGATAACTCACCATGTGGTTTTCAGTGGATTGATTGTCACAACGGCGAGCAGTCGGTGTTGAGTTTTGCCCGCTTCGGCAAATCCAGCAATGACTTGCTGGTGGTCGTTAGCCATTTTACCCCAGAGGTTCTGCACAGCTATCGTATTGGGGTACCCCGTGGTGGTATTTATCGCGTGGTGTTTAACTCCGACGACAGCAATTTGTATGGCAGTGGTACAACGCCGGTTGCACACCAACAGCAAATGGTCCAGAGCAAGGCCATCGCCAGCCATGGTTTCGAGCACAGCATTGAAATCACCATCGGGCCATTGAGTACCATCTATTTGCAATATATGAGTGCAGACGCCTGATGTTAACATCACACCGGGGTCAACCTTCACCACTGGGCAGCTCACTGCATGATCAGGGAGTTAACTTTGCTGTCTATGCCCCAGGGGCAAAGGAAGTGCAGCTGTGCCTGTTCGATCAAAGTGGCCATAGTGAAATAGCCAAAATCACTATGTATCGCCATGAGGGTGGACTGTGGTCTGTGTTTGTCTCGCCTCTGCGCGCTGGTGCTTTGTACGGATTTCGCGCCGCAGGCCGGTATGCGCCCGAAAAGGGCCAGTTATTCAATCATAATAAGTTGCTGTTAGACCCTTATTGCAAGGATTTTCATGGTGAATTTACCTGGAGTGAACGGCATTTTTGCCATTTACCAGTAGGTACACTCAACTCAAGTGACAATGCCGTCGATATGCCCAAATCTTGCGTTACGGATATTGCCCGATATGAAGGTGCCAGGCCGGACATACCTTGGTCAAAAACCTTAGTCTATGAGTGCCACGTCCGAGGAGCCACGAAACAATGTGAGTTTGTGCCTAAGCCCCTGCGTGGCAAGTTTCTGGGTCTGAGTCACAGCAACTTTATAGCACACCTGGCCAGTTTAGGTGTGACAACCATTGAGTTATTGCCTTGTCATACCTTTATTTCAGAGCAGTTTCTGACAACCAAGGGGTTGAAAAACTACTGGGGTTATAACTCTTTGAGTTTTTTTGTACCGCACAAAGACTTTCTGGTCGACGGGAATATTAGCGAGTTTCAGCAAATGGTTCGCGAGCTTCATCGCGCCGGGATTGAGGTGATCCTGGACGTTGTCTACAACCACACTGCGGAAGGGGGCCTCGATGGACCCACTTTGTCGCTCAAAGGGCTCAATAATACGGGTTATTATCGTATGGTGGGTGAGCAAGCCCAATACATAAACGACACTGGTTGTGGCAACACCCTCAATATTGACGACCCCTATACCCTGAAACTGGTGATGGACAGCCTGAGGTACTGGGTCGAATTTATGGGCGTCGATGGCTTTAGATTTGACCTGGCAACCATACTGGCTCGCACTGAGCATGGCTTTAATTCGCAGCACAGCTTCTTACAGGCAATGGCACAAGACCCCGTACTTAGCAAGGTTAAGCTAATTGCTGAGCCCTGGGATGTGGGTCCCGGTGGGTATCAGTTGGGCGGATTCCCTTCTCCCTGGCGGGAGTGGAATGACAAATACCGGGATACGGTAAGACGCTTTTGGCGTGGCGACGCCGGTACTTTGTCTGAGCTTGCGAAACGCGTTCATGGCTCTCATGAATTATTTGAACATAATCAACGCGGGCCGCTCAACTCGGTCAACTTTCTCACCAGCCATGATGGCTTTACGCTTGCTGATTGGGTGAGCTATGAGCAAAAACACAACTTTGCCAATGGTGAAGACAATCGTGATGGCCACAGCGAAAACATTTCATTCAACTGTGGTGTAGAAGGTCAAACTGAGCATCAACACATACTGGCATTAAGGCACCAAATTCAAAAAAGTGCGCTCATTACATTAATGATGTCTAAAGGGGTGCCTATGTTAGCCGCGGGTACGGAAATCGCGCACTCGCAGCAGGGCAATAATAATGCGTATTGTCAGGACAATCAGATCAATTGGCTGACCTGGCCTCAGAGTATCTCTGAGCGTTGCAGCCAAAACCGAAGCGCAAAAGGCGGCTGGGGCAGCGACGAAGCAAGTACCTTGTGCGCCTTAATTGCACGGCTTCAGGAAATACGCTGCCAGTACGCGATATTTCATCACCCGTTTTATATTCACACTCAGGATGAGCGGTTCAATATCAGCTGGTTTAACAAAGACGCACACCCAATGACTGAAGGGGACTGGCACGACAGCCACAATAAAACCCTGATCTATATGTTGACCGACACGCTAAGAAAGCAAAATTTGCTGGTGATTTTACATGCTGGCAGTGACGATGTGGCTGTGAAATTACCTGTGATAGCGGGGATTGTCTGGAGGCTAACACTTAGCTCTGCGCCCCCCACAGAAACCATTGAAGAAGGCCACCAGACCCAATCTCTGAGTGCGCATAGCGCCTGGGTATATCAATCTCATAATGAGGATCTTAAGAATGACTAAGAAAACGTCAAATGTGTGTGTTGTAAAGCATTGGCAGGAAGCCCCAAAACTGGATGAAAGCACGCTGGCTGATGATTTAATGCGGCATTTTTACTACACCCTGGGGCGCGACAAGGTTGGAGATTCTAAACATTATTTGTTCCAGGCACTGGCGTTGACGGTCCGGGATCGTCTAGTTGCAAGGTGTAGGGCAACCAATCAGTATCTGGCTGACAACCAATGTAAACGGGCGGCCTATTTATCCCTTGAGTTCTTAATGGGCAGGGCTTTGGGCAACGCGGTACTGAGCCTGGATCTGGAAAAGCAAACCCGAGAAGCGCTCAAAGAGTATTGCACTGAGTTTGAATACGTCGAGCAGGCTGAACATGATGCGGGCCTCGGTAATGGTGGTTTGGGTCGTCTGGCAGCCTGTTTTTTGGATAGCTGTGCAACACTCGGATTGCCTGTTATTGGCTATGGGATCCGCTATGAATACGGCATGTT
Organism: Pseudoalteromonas rubra; assembly: GCF_000967655.1. GTDB lineage: Bacteria > Pseudomonadota > Gammaproteobacteria > Enterobacterales > Alteromonadaceae > Pseudoalteromonas > Pseudoalteromonas rubra_A. The sequence continues at coordinate 167,332 of NZ_JXYA01000026.1, read as the reverse complement.
CAATCAGTCGCTGGATCAGGGCTTTCAGGTCGAGCAGCCAGATAACTGGTTACGTGAAGGACACCCCTGGGAAATGCCGGCACCAGAGCAAGCCAGAGTGATCAAGTTTTTTGGTCAGGTTGAGGCGCATCAGGACAAACAGGGTCGTACTCATCGTATGTGGGTGAGTACGCAGGATGTGCTGGCGGTACCTTATGATGTGCCTATTCCAGGGTATCGAAATGGCGTTGTGAATACACTCAGATTGTGGAAGTCAGAGGCGACGGACGAGTTTAATTTGAAGGAGTTCAACGCCGGTAGTTATTCCGAAGCCGTTGCGAAGAAAAACCTGGCCGAGCAAATCACTATGGTCTTGTACCCCAATGACAGCAGTGAAAATGGTAAAGAGCTAAGACTCAGACAGCAGTATTTTCTGTCCAGTGCCAGCTTGCAGGACATACTACATCAGTGGGTTGAGCAGCATGGCTCGGACTTTAGTGGTTTTGCTGACTTGCATGTTTTTCAGCTCAACGATACGCACCCAAGCATAGCAGTCGCTGAACTGATGAGGCTGCTGGTGGACGAGCATGAGCTTGAGTGGGAGCAGGCCTGGACTATTACGACCTCTACTATGGCATACACCAACCATACTTTGCTGCCTGAGGCACTAGAAAAATGGTCTGTGTCTTTGTTTGCCCGTCTGCTGCCGAGATTATTAGAAGTCATCTACGAAATTAATGCGCGCTTTTTGTCGGAGGTGGCACTGATGTGGCCCGGAGATATGGAAAAGCAACGTGCGCTGTCTTTGATAGAAGAAGGCGACCATCCGCAGATCCGCATGGCTTATCTGGCAATTGTAGGGAGCTTTTCGGTCAATGGTGTGGCGGCGCTGCACACTGAGTTACTTAAATCGGGGCTGTTCCATGATTTTTACCAGCTCTGGCCTGCCAAATTTAACAACAAAACCAATGGCGTTACCCCCAGACGCTGGCTAGCTTATTGTAACCCTTCTCTGGCGCAGTTAATTACCAGCAAAATTGGCGAGACTTGGCAAGCGGATTATGCCGAAATCAAGGCGCTGCGGCGTTATTATGATGACAGAGCTTTTCAGAGCCAGTGGCAAGCAGTCAAGCAGGGTAATAAAGAAAAGCTCGCAAAACTGGTGCAGGCACGCTGTGATGTGGAGTTCGACCCCAGCATGATGTTTGATGTTCAGGTCAAGCGCATCCACGAATACAAACGCCAGCTGCTTAACATCCTGCATGTGATTTCATTGTACGACCGTATTCGTCGTGGTGAGACCCAGGGCATGGTACCACGCTGCGTCTTGTTCGGCGGCAAGGCGGCCCCCGGCTATGCCATGGCCAAGCTGGTCATCAAGCTGATTAATAACGTGGCGAACGTAGTCAACAAAGATGCCCAGGCCAGAGCGCTTTTGAGAGTCGCATTCTTCCCAAACTACAATGTCACCGCGATGGAAACCATCTGCGCCGCAACCGATCTGTCTCAACAAATCTCGACAGCAGGTAAAGAAGCCTCAGGTACGGGTAACATGAAGTTCATGATGAATGGGGCACTGACCATAGGTACGCTGGATGGCGCTAACATTGAGATTAGAGAGCAGGTGGGGGCGGATAACTTTTTCCTGTTTGGTGCCACCGCGCAACAAGCCGACGAAGTACGTCAGTACTATGATCCTAATGCCATTATTCAATCCAGCCAGGCACTAAGCAATACCATGGCGCTGCTGGAAAGTGGCCACTTTAATTTATTTGAACCCGGAATTTTCAACGACATCATTGCCGCCATTCGTAGCCCTCACGATCCCTGGTTGGTTGCACACGACTTCGACAGTTATCTCGAAGCGCAACAACGTGCCGCAGAAACCTATCAGGATCAGTCCCAGTGGTTGCGTATGAGCATACTTAACACGGCCGCTAGTGGCAGTTTTTCTAGCGATCGCACTATTCAACAATATTGTGACGATATTTGGCGCTTAACCCCAATGCAGTAGATCGTAGATAGACTTTTTAATGGAGATAATGAATGCCCAGTTATGCAAACCGATATATTAGTAACCTGACCAGAGAAACCTATGCACTGATCCTGGCGGGTGGTCGTGGTAGCAGGCTGCATGAGCTGACCGACTGGAGAGCAAAGCCCGCGGTATATTTTGGAGGCAAACACAGAATAATAGACTTTCCGTTATCAAATTGTATTAACTCGGGTATTCGCCGGGTTGGCATAGCAACACAGTACAAGTCACACTCTTTGATCCGCCATGTTAATCGCGCCTGGGGTCACTTTAAGAAAGAGCTGGGAGAATCGGTCGAAATTTTGCCGGCCTCTCAGCGCTATGGAGATGAGTGGTACTGCGGTACCGCAGATGCGGTATTCCAGAACATGGATATCATTCGTCACGAGTTACCTAAGTACGTCATGATCTTGTCCGGTGACCATGTCTACCGAATGGACTACGGTGCGCTGTTGGCTAAGCATGTCGAAACCGGTGCGGATATGACGGTATGTTGTATTGAAGTGCCCTGTGAGGATGCGGCAAATACCTTCGGGGTTATGACCGTTGATGAAAACAAGCGGGTGCGTCGCTTTGATGAAAAGCCAGCAGCACCGAGCGAAATCCCAGGTAAACCGGGGGTATGCCTGGCGTCAATGGGGAACTATGTTTTCAATACCGAGTTTCTATTTGAACAGTTGAAGGAAGACGCCGAGCGCGAAGGGTCTGGTCGCGACTTTGGCCATGATATCATCCCGGCTATTATTGAAGAGCATAATGTATTTGCATTTCCGTTTCGTGATCCCAGCCATCCGGGCCAGCCTTATTGGCGGGACGTTGGTACCATAGATTCATTCTGGGAAGCGAATATGGAGCTGGTGTCGCCTCAGCCTCAGCTTGATTTGTACGATCCGAGCTGGCCAATCTGGACCTATCAGGAGCAATTGCCGCCAGCAAAATTCATTTTTGACGACGACGAGCGTCGCGGCATGGCGGTCGACTCTACCGTCTCTGGTGGGTGTATTATTTCAGGCTCCAGAGTACGTAAATCTCTCTTATTTTCAAATGTTCACGTGCATTCGTACTGTGAAATTGATGGGGCAGTTGTGCTGCCTGGTGTGGTGATAGAGCGTCATTGTCGGATCCGAAATGCGATTATTGATCGTAGCTGTCATATTCCTGAAGGAATGGAAATAGGCTATGACCAGGCGAAGGATAAAAGAAACGGTTTCAGAGTCTCTAAAAACGGCATAGTGCTGGTGACCCGTGATATGCTAGCTGCATTAGAAAAGCAACAGCAGCTGTTGGCGGGTCAAAACCAGGAAACGGCGTAAAGGGACAAACATGCATGTAGTTATGGTGGCAGCGGAAAACGACCGTCTGCCAAGTTGTAAAGTCGGTGGTGTTGCGGATGTGATCCGCGACATTCCTTATGCACTGGCAGAGCAGCAGGTCCGCTGCTCTGTGATTGTGCCAGATTATGGTCAGTACGCGCTGAACCGCGAATTTGTTGCAGACATTGCGGTGCCATTTAAGCAGCACTTAGAAACAGCAACTTTATGGCGGGTGGCCAGCGACTCAGGTGTTGAACAATATGTGGTCTCTCACTCATTGTTCTCGCACCACGGTGGGGCTATTTATTGTAATGATGGCGACCAGCCGTTTGCGACAGATGCGAATAAGTTTGCACTGTTTTGCGCTGCGGTGAGTGAGCTGTTAGAACATCATATGATAGGGCCGGTTGATATACTGCATTTGCACGACTGGCATGCGGCTGTGGTGGCGGTACTGAAAACCTTCAGCCCCCGGTTTGTGAATCTAAAGCAAATTAAAACCGTCTATACGGTACATAATCTGGCCTTACAGGGGATCCGCCCGTTTAAACATGATGACTCCAGTCTGGAATCCTGGTTTCCTACTTTGAGCTATGACGGCAGCCGGATCTGCGACCACATCTACCCACATTGCTTCAATCCAATGCGCGCAGCAATCAACCTGGTCGATAAAGTACATCTGGTATCGCCCACCTATTGCGAAGAAGTACAGCACAGTAGCGACCATGAAAGCGGCTTTTTTGGCGGTGAAGGGCTCGAAAACGATATGCAGGCAGCTGCCAGGTCAGGCAGGCTGGCAGGGATCCTCAATGGCTGCATCTATCCGGGCCATGAAGAATCACAAGCGCTTACCTTAAGCGAATATTGTGATTTGGCTGAGCAATCGTTATTTGTCTGGATGTCTAACGGGGGAGCGCTGAAGCCGGCTCATTATATTGCCCATCAAAGGGTCATTCAGTGGCGTCAGCAATCGACGTTTCGCCGTCCACTGGTGACCAGTGTCGGGCGTTTGACGGATCAAAAAGCCCTGCTACTGAGACAGCCAAAAGATGGTCAGCTCATTTTAGATAGTGTAGCGGCCTTAGTTAATGAGTACGGCGGGGTGCTGGTTATTTTGGGCTCTGGTGATCCACATCTTGAGTATCTGTTTACTCAGGTTATGGCAAGAAACGATAATGTCTTGTATTTACAAGGGTATGGACAGGCATTGGGCGATCATTTGTATGATCTTGGTGATTTGTTCCTGATGCCCAGCTCGTTTGAGCCTTGTGGTATTAGTCAGATGCTGGCAATGCGTGCGGGCCAACCTTGTCTGGCCCATCAGGTTGGTGGACTTAAAGATACCATTGACCACGAGCGCACCGGGTTTTTGTTTGCTGGCAGGACGCTGGAGGAACAAGCGCAGCAGCTGCTGGAGAGTTTACGCCAGGCGCTCAATATTCACCGTAATGAGCCCCAAAGATATCTTGAAATTAAGGCCAATGCGGGAGCGCAGCGTTTCAGTTGGGATACCATTGCCAGCCAGTATATCGAAAAATTGTATGGGTAGGTGTTTGCCTGCTCGCTCAGCTATCGACTATTCTAATACATTAATGTTTTAGTTTGATGTTTTTTCTAATGAAATGTGGTTAAAATATTCCCCATTAAGACAAACTAATAAAACAAAAGTGCTATTAATTGAGCAGTAGATAGCTGGGAGCAGTGATTTGAAAGTGTTTGTGGCAAGGCAGGCCATCTTTAATCGGAAGAAACAGGTGGTTGCGTATGAATTGCTGTTTCGAGATGGTAAACAAAATTGCTTCCCCAACATTGCTGATGATGCCGCAACGGCGCGACTGATTATGGATAACCAGCTTAATCTGGGTACACGTTATCTGACATCGGGTAAAAAAGCCCTGATCAACATAGGCGAAGAATCGCTTAACCAGGAGCTTGCCCAGTTTTTGCCCAGCAGTGATGTGATCCTGGAGCTGCTGGAGACCATTCCCCCGACAAAAGACAATTACGAGCGGGTCAGGGCACTGTTCCATAATAATTATCGCCTGGCCCTGGACGATTTCACTTACTCGAAAGACTGGGAGCCGTTTCTTAAGCTGGTGCGCCTGATCAAGTTTGATTTAGTCGAGAGCCCGCTGGAGACAATCGCGCCACTGGTGGAGCAGCTAAAAAAGCGCAAAAACCTTAAGTTATTGGCCGAAAAAGTAGAAACAGAAGACGAGTTCATCGAAGCGAAAAAAATGGGGTTTACCTTTTTCCAGGGGTATTTTTTCGCCAAGCCAACTATGATCTCGCAGCAGGACATTGAAATAAACTACGCCATTGTCATGCTAATTTATGCTGAAGTTTTGAAGCCACACATGAATCTGGGGCGGATCTCTGAATTGTTTGCACAGGACACCGCGCTTGCTTACAAGCTACTGCGGCTGATCAATTCCGGTGTTTTCCCTATTAAGAGTCGTATCGAATCCCTTAAGCAGGCGCTGGTCTATCTGGGTAATGAGCGCGTACTAAAGTTCGTTAATCTGATCATGACAGCCCATGTTGCCACCAATAAGCCCACGGAGCTGACCCGCCTCAGTATTGTTCGCTCGCGGTTTTGTGAGTTAATTGCGCAGCAAATTGCCCCTGGGGTTGCCAGCATGAGCTTTTTGGTCGGGCTGTTTTCTTTGCTCGACGCCATCCTCGATAAACCGATGGAGCTGCTGGTTGGTCGACTGCCTTTCCCTGAGATTATCCATGATGCACTGTTGGGTAAGTCCAATACCTTGTATTACATTTTGAATGTGGTCAGGGCTTATGAAAGCGGCAGCTGGTGGGCACTGCAAGAAGCCTGTGCCTTGCTGAACATGGAGGATGACAATCTGCCCGAGTTTCACGCCTCTGCGGTAACCTGGGCTGATATGTACCGTGAACACGTATATTGATGGTAAGAAACCCGTATATAGACAGCGTCAGGGGCTTTGCATTACTCGGCCTGACCCTGACGAATCTGTTTTTTATGGCCAACTTTGCCTACGGTTATGTGCCCCCGGTTAATCAGGATTGGCTTGAATCTGGCTTATCGCTTGTGACCACTGTGTTTGCCGATGGCCGTTTTCGTACCTTGTTTTGCCTGGTGTTTGGTGCTGCGCTGGTAATGCAATACCAGCAGTGGCAAAAGGGCGATGACGCGCTCTTTATGATAAAATCCCGACTGTGTATTTTGGCTGTGTTTGGCGTACTGCACGGATATTTACTGTGGCCCGGAGACATTTTGCTCAATTATGCCTTGTCCGGGTTATTGGCATTGATGTGGCTCAACGCCAAACACAGGTTACTGACAGCAGCCTTACTGACTTTGCTACCCGTGGGTTTGCTGGTGGTACTTAGCCTGCTTGTTCGTGAGCCGAATATTGACCGTGCCAGCGCCGAGTATGCCACTTTGATTACGTCGATGCCGGTTAATTATGCCGAGCTGCTGAGCCAAAATGTCAGCCACTTTAACATGATGATCTTGCTTATCCCACTCGCGACTTTGTGGAATACCTTAGGGTTGATGTTATTTGGTATGGAGCTCTATGAGCGAGGCTGGTTCAGCGGACAACGCGCTCTGCCGGCAAAATGGGTGTGGATACTGTGGTGTGCGAGTGCGTCTGTGTCGCTGCTGCTGTGGCTCAATCGTGATACAACCACAGGTCAGGTGTTGGAAACCATTAACTGGTTGGCGGCTCTCCCTATGGCGCTGGGTTATCTAATGCTGTTGCAGGCTATTACTGCCAATCTGCCTAGGGTTAGCAAAATACTGGCCATCGTTGGGCGCTATTCTTTGTCGCTCTATTTACTTCAGTCTTTGATTGGTATTGGGGTGTTTCATTTTGTTTTTCCTGCTGCCCGTGTCTTATTCACGCGCCCGGAGTATTTTGTGTTTTTTCTGGCTTTGACCCTGGTTCAGGTGATCTTAGCTATACTGCTTAACAGGGCTAAAAAAACCGGCCCTGCCGAGTTTATATTGAAACGTTGCGTGCGGCATCTTAGCCGTGTGTGACATAACGAAAGGCTGTGTATCGTGAAGTTGTTGCAGTGTGTTTTGCTAACCTGTCTGTTGTGTTTTGCCCCTCTGAGCTGGGCAAAGGCCGATTTTTCAGTACTTTTGGTTAATCCGTCTGTGTCAGGCGAGCCGTTTTGGCAGAAGGTTGAGTCCATTGCCAAAGCTGCCAGTAAACAGCTCAATGTTAAGCTCGATGTGATTTATGGTGACGGTAGTCGCTACATCCAGCTGGCAGAGCTGCAAAAATATTTGGAATATCGCGCAACTCCGGATTATGTGGTGTTAATGCTCTATCCGGGCAATGCCGAGCAACACCTGGATCTGCTGGAAAAGTACGGGATCCAGTATCTGACCTTAGAGCAAACCATTAGCGGCCCGGAGCAGTCTGAGATTGGCAGACCCGCACAGAGATACAAAAACTGGCTGGGTGAAATTTATTTTGACAATTTTCGGGCCGGTGCCGATCTGGCACAGGCGTTAACAGAGTCATTACGCGCGAACAATCCTGGGGCCAAACCCCAGTCGATAGCAATCAATGGTCACTATGGCAGCGAGTCTGATGCGCGCAACCAGGGGGCGCAATCGTATTTTGGTAGTCAGGGGGTTGCCCTGCAACAGTCTATTTATGCCAGCTGGTCCAAAACACAAGCGATGGAGAAAACCCAGCGACTGCTGAAACGATATCCGGATACTAATATCATCTGGAGTGCGTCAGACCTTATGGCCATGGGTGCACTCAGTGCGGTAAAACAGCGTGCCGCAAAGGAGCAGGCCTTTGTTGCGATAGGGGGCTTCGACTGGTTGAGTGACACGCTCCGGCTCATAGAGCAAGGCGAGTTACAGGCGTCTGTTGGTGGACATTTTATTATGGGCGGCCTGGCTATTTTGTCTTTGTATGACAGGTTTCACGGTCATTCCTACTGGCAGACTCACCAGTCTATTACGTATCCACTGGAGGTTATCAGCCAGCAAAATGTGCATCGCTACATCTGGCTGGCCGACAAAACTGACTGGACAGGGGTGGACTTTAGCCAATTCAGCCTGCTAAAAAACAAACAGGCGCAATACCTGGTGTCACCAGCATTTTTAGCCAAAGACAATCCCTAGGTTAACCCCACAGACTGGGCGCTGCGAGAATCAGGCGCTCTTAAGCCCCACAGGCGACGATGAAACATTTCTACTGGCGCAGAAAGTTTGTTACCATGCGCCCCCTGTAACTTGCCTGATAGATAAGCACACCGCACTTAAGCCAGAGTGCCGGGGATCGGGCATTTGATTATATGCACAGGAACAGATAAGTGCCCCTTTATGAATGAACTTAAGCGATTAAACAAATACATCAGCGAAACCGGATTTTGCAGCCGCAGAGAAGCAGACACTCTGATCAGCGATGGCCGCGTCTCAGTCAACGGAGAAGTTGCCGAAATGGGTCTCAAAGTGAGCGATGATGATACTATCCTGGTTGATAATAAGCCGCTCAAAGCCAAGCCAAAGCGCGTTTATATCGCTTATAACAAGCCGGTTGGCGTAACCTGTACGACCGAGCGAAAAATAAAGAGCAACATCGTCAGTGCGATTCAGTATCCCGAACGCATCTTTCCTATTGGGCGGCTCGACAGGCCCTCAGAAGGGCTGATATTCCTGACCAATGAAGGCGATATCGTTAACAAGATACTGCGTGCTGGCAATAATCACGAAAAAGAATACGTAGTTACCGTCGACAAGCCTGTTACTGATGCATTTATTAATGGGATGCGCTCGGGCGTGCCAATCCTCGGCACTGTGACCAAAAAATGCTTTGTGAAGAAAACCGCTGCGAAGCAATTCACCATTATCCTTACCCAGGGTCTCAATCGTCAGATCCGACGTATGTGTGAGTACTTTGATTATGAAGTACAAACACTTAAGCGTGTGCGGATCATGAACGTTAACCTCAATGGTTTACGACCCGGACAGTGGCGTCACCTCAGTGAATCTGAGATGGCAGAGATTAATGCGTCGATTGAAGGGTCATCTAAAACCGAAGAAGCTTCAGTGGATCAGCGCAAACGCCCGCAGCGCCAGACGGCAAAGCCGCGACAAACAGAAGCGGATTTAACCGACAGACGTTCCGGCAAAAGAAGCGAACATGAGCACAAGCGTGCACGGGGCACTAAACCAGGTGCTGATAAAACTGCGCAACGGGGTAAACCACAAAACCGTTCGGGCGCTAAGCCTAAGGGCAGAGTAAAAGGGACCTTGTCTTTGAAAAAATAACTCAATAAAGAAAAAGGCCGCTCAATGCGGCCTTTTTGCTATTTGGGGGCTGTTACTTTAAAGAACAGACAATATATTACCGGCAGCACTATCAGTGTCAGCACGGTGGCAAAACCGAGGCCAAACATGATCGTTACGGCCATCGATTTAAAGAACACATCGAACAGCAGCGGGATCATGCCCAAAATTGTGGTCACGGCCGCCATAGACACAGGTCGCACACGGCTTACCCCGGAATCAAATACAGCCTGGTAGGGGTCTTTGCCACTATCCAGCTCCAGATTAATTTGATCCATCAGAACGATTCCATTCTTAATCAACATGCCCGATAGGCTTAATAACCCAAGCAGTGCCATAAAGCTAAACGCTGCCTGGAAAACTACCAGACCTGCGGTTACGCCAATGATGGCAAGTGGTACTGTACTCCAAATAACCAGTGGCTTACGGACCGAGTTAAACAGCAATACAGTGATCATAAACATCGACAAGTAGCCCAGCGGTAACGAGCCAAAAATGGCTTTTTGTGCTTTACTGGACGACTCAAATTCGCCACCCCACTGCATTTCATAGCCCTGCGGCAGCTCGATTGCTTCGATATCGGCGCGTACCCGGTTAAACAGTTTGGCCGGAGTTTCGTTGCCGATCACGTCATGATCTGCCATCACAGTAATGGTGCGTTTTCGGTCGCGACGCATGATCAGGCTGTCTTCCCAGACTACTTCAACGTCATCGAGGATCTGGCCAAGTGGCACATACACATTGAGCACTGGGCTAAAAATTTGCAGATCAACCAGGTTTTCAACGCTGCGTCGTTCAACTTCCGGTGCTTTGGCTACGATAGGCAGCATTTTGGTGCCATCTCGATACAAACCTACCGTATTGCCCGACACGCTGGTCAGTAATAACTGGTCGAGGTCGGATTTGCTGATCCCAAGTCGGCGTGCCTTCTGCTCATTAAAAACCGGCTCCAGTACTTTGGCACGCTGACGCCAGTTGTCACGAATATTAAATGAGCCCGGGTCCTGCGCCAGAATATTTTTGGCCTGATCTGCCAGCTGTCGCAGTACGACCGGATCTGGCCCAGAGAAGCGAGCTTCAATTTTGGCATCGGTAGAAGGACCAATTTCCATGCGCTTCACTTTGAGTTTGCCATCCAGCTCGTTGTGCGCAGCAAAGTCTCGTACTTTCGCAATCATAGTGGCCACCGCATCCCGGTCGCTAACCCGAATGATCAGCTGGCCATAAGAGGCATACTGTTTTTCCGGACTATATGTGAGCATAAAACGCGGTGCACCTTGCCCTATGGTGGTGGTTATCTCTTCAACCAGCTTGTCTGCTTGTAAAAAGGCCTCCAGCTTCTCCAGGTTCTCTGCGGTGCTGCGAATGTCTGCGCCCTGATAATGCCAGTAGTCGACATAAAACATCGGTGTATTGGACGCAGGGAAGAAAGATTGCTTCACTGATTTGAACCCAACCAATGCGCATCCCAGCAATGCCAGCATGGCGATGATGGTGGCCCAGCGGAATCTCAGGCACAGGCTGAGCAGGGCCTTGTACGCAGTAAAAATAATGCCCTGATAGGGATCGTCAGTTTCTTTGCCTTGCTGGATCTCTTCTTTGAACAACATGTTAGCAAAGTAGGGTGTCAGGGTAATGGCGGTAACCCAGCTGAGCAGCAAAGAGATCAGCAATACCCAGAATAAAGACCCGGCAAACTCACCACTGGCATCCGAACTCAGGCCAATTGGTGCAAAGGCGGTAATGCCAATCACGGTCGCGCCTAACAAGGGCCATTTGGTTTGTTCCACAATATTGACTGCAGCTTTGACTTTGCTTTGTCCGCGCTTGAGGTTGATCAGGATCCCTTCAGTAACAACAATGGCGTTGTCGACCAGCATACCCAGTGCAATGATCAGCGCACCCAGGGAAATTCGCTGCAAGTCGATAGCGAACATTTTCATAAAAATGAAGGTACCGAGCACGGTGAGCAACAAGATACCTCCGATAAGAATACCGCTTTTTACACCCATAAAGATCAGCAGTACGATGATCACGATAGCCACGGCCTCGAGCAGGCTGACAATAAACCCGTCAACAGACTTTTCGACTTCCTTAGGCTGGTTGTACACCGTGTGAACAGACATGCCCAGCGGGCGCTGATACTCCAATGACGCCAGGTGGCTGTCTATCGCCTTACCGACTTCTACCACATTAACGCCTGAGCTAAATGAGATACCAAGTAATAAAGACTGATCACGATTAAAACGCGTAATGTGTGTTGGGATCTCGGCATATTCACGCTTTACCGTGGCTACATCGCCAAGGTAAATCAGCTCTTTTGCTCCGGGCTTAGAGATCAGCAAGTCTTCCAGTTCAGACACCTGATTAAACTCGCCCGTAGGGTGAATTCGGATGGATTCATCACCGACACGGATTTTACCAGCATTGGAAACACTGTTCTGGGTTTGCAGCAATGAGAAAATGCGGTTATGCGATATGCCCAGCTGCGACAACTTTTGACTGGAGATTTCAACGGTGACCTGGGCCTGCTGCTCACCAGCGATAGTAACTTTACTCACGCCATCGACCAGTACCAGCTCTCGTTTGAGGTAATCAACGTATTCTTTGAGTTCCTCATAGGAGTAGCCATCACCGGTTACGGCATATAAGACACCATATACGTCGGCGAAGTCATCCATTACCTTTGGCGCATAGACGCCAGGTGGCAAATTGGGTTTCAGGTCGTTTATTTTGCGTCTGAGTTCATCCCAGATCTGCTTTAAATCTTCTTTGCGGTAGGTGCTTTTCATCTCTACGGTGATCTGCGACTGACCGGGTGAAGAAATAGACGTCACATAATCTACGTACGGCAAACTCTGGATGGCGTTTTCAATGGGATAGGTGACTTCCTCTTCAACCTGTTGCGGAGAAGCGCCCGGATAGACTGTGATCACCATGGCTTTTTTGAGCGTAAATTCAGGGTCTTCCAGTTGCCCAAGTCCAAAGTACGACACCGTGCCCGCCAAAAACAGCAGCAGAGCGAACATCGCACTGATCACTTTATTTTCAATCGACCATTTGGCAAGACTCATTATTACAGGCCTCGCTCTTTAGTCCATGGGCGTACCTTCAGGCCCTCTTTTAGGTGATGAACACCGGCAGAAACGATGATATCGCCAGGCTTAAGGCCGCTTTGGATCTCAAAGCCTTGCTGGCGTAACTGACCCGGTTGAACCGAGCGTTTTGAAACCAACTGAGTGTCAGGGTTATAAACCCACACATAGTGGTTGCCCGCAGCCTCCTGAGTTTGTTCTGAGAAGACGGCTTCATTAGGCACAATGATAGCTGACGTACTTTGATTCGTGATCTTACTCGGGTCGACATAGACATGGCCAGTCATTCCGGCCAGCAAGTTAAAGTCTTGCGGAATTGGCAGCGAGAAAACCACTTTGTAGGTTAGCGTAACCGGATCGGCCTGGGTATCCCACTCTTTGATGTTCAAAAGATAAGATTTGTCTGGGTAGCCATCAAATATCACGGTCGGATGATAGTCGAGATCTTTATTTACCCGGGCAACCAGTTTTTCCGGCACCTGAATGACCACGTCCATACGGTCGCGCGTCTCCAGGCGTAAAATATTCTGTTTGGCGACAATGTTCTCAAAGTTCTTCACAAACACCTTGGCAATGGTGCCGTCGAAAGGGGCTCTGAGTTCACTGTTTTCAAGATTGGTCTGAGCGATTTTAAATGCAGACTCGGCAACTTGCTTGTTTGCCAGCGCCTGATCATATTCGGCTTTACTGGTAATCGACTTTTCATACAAAGATTCGATCCGGTTAAGCTGAGCCACCGCCAGTTCGAATTGGGCTTTGCGCTGCTGATACTGAAGCTCGAAGTCTTCCGGGTCGAGTTTTGCCAGTAGTTGACCCTTTTTCACTTCCTGACCGGCTAGCACCGGAAACTCCATCAGTTCGCCGTTGACCCGAAAGGCAAGGTAAGACCCCTGGTTTGCGACGACTTCGGCAGGAAAGCTGCGTAACTGGCCGGCCTGTGGATCAGCAACGGTATGCAGTTTTACTGGACGTATGACCTGGCTTGTCGTGGTTTGCTGCACAGCGTCCTGACAAGCTGACAATAACAACAAAGCTGGAAAAAAGAGTGCGAGTTTATTCACCAAAATTACTCCCTCAGACTAAAATTTAGTGCAGGATAATGAATTTAGGCATAAAATAAAAATTATTAAAACTTTGGTATAAAATAAATTTTATTTATGAAGTTGGCAGATATTCAGGTACTCGATGCTGTGGCAAATGCACAAAGCCTGAGCGCAGCGGCAAAACGATTATATAAGTCACAACCGGCTGTCACGCAAGCCTTAAAAAGGCTGTCTGATGAATTGGGTTTTGCGCTGGTGACGCGCGAGGATTATCGTATTCGTCTGACCGAGCAGGGAAAGCGCTTTCATCAGCATGCTCAGAAGCTGCTGGAACAGCATAATCACCTAAAAATTTTGGCGGATGAGTTTTCTCAGGGTAATGAGGCAAAATTTCGCATTTGTTATGAACCTATGTGCCACCAGGAAACGTATAACACGCAGATTAGTAGCACCTTTAAGCAATTTCCTTCGACTGAATTGGTGATTTCCAGCGGTCGGCGCTTTGTCGCGTTGGAGCAGGTAAACGCCGGTGCCGCCGACTTAGGGATAGGGCCCTGGTTTGATTTGTTTCACGCCACCGGTGAGCTGGAGTCCATCGCCATCGGAGAAACCAAATTGGGCGTTGTTGCTAAGCGCGGTCTGTTGCCAAAGCGCATGTACTATGATGAATTGAGCTTATATCCTTGTTTGGCCATGGTTGAGAGTGGCTTCGACTTTGACAGCGAACGTTTGGCCTATTCCCGTGGACTCCATGTCATGAAATTGGATGACGTCAGCACCATTAAGCTATTCTTATCACAGGGCGTTGGGTTTGCACTGACCAGTCTTAATACCTGTCGTCAGGAGCTTGAAAGCGGAGAGCTGGAACGCATTGAGATCATCGACCGTCAACATGAGTTCACGGCGGCCATTCACGCTTTTCGACGTCATCAGAGTCATTACGGCCCGGTAGCGCGACATTTATGGCAACAATTCTCGGCATTAGGAGCGCAGTTTGCAAACGGAAACTAAAGAAGAGTTTAGAGTACGGGTATTTACCCTGATTGGTGCAATCCCCGAGGGAAGCGTCGCCACTTATGGTCAAATTGCGGGGCTTGCCGGTGCGCCTAAACACGCGCGAGCCGTTGGTTATTTATTAAAGCACTTGCCGGCAGGCTCAAGTCTGCCGTGGCACAGGGTAATTAATAGTCAGGGAAAAATTTCTTTTCCACCCCAGAGTGAAAAGTTCAGACAGCAAAGCGAATTATTACGCTCGGAAGGGGTGCAGGTACAGGGTGGCAAGATTGCCTTGCGCCAGTACCAGTGGTGCTAAATCTATCCGTCATTTTTAAGTTATGGAGAGAGCAATGATAGAGCAAGCTTTTAGTTTCAATTCCCCCATTAAAATAGGTATCAGTGCCTGTCTTGCTGGTGACAAAGTGCGCTTTGACTCGGGGCACAAACGCAGCAACTTTTGTATGGACGAACTGGCCGACTACGTGGAATACGTGCGTTTTTGTCCTGAGGTGGCAATAGGTTTGCCCATTCCCAGAAAAACCATTCGTCAGGTGAGGGTTGAGGATGTCATTAAGGTTGGGCCGGCGCATGGTGATGAAGATTACGCACCGGATCTTGCTGAATATGGCAAGAAAGTATCTGATGAACATGGTGAGCAATTATCTGGTTATATTTTTTGCGCGAAAAGTCCCAGCTGCGGCATGGAGCGGGTAAAAATCTACAACGAAGCTGAAACTGGCAATACCTCTGAAGGGGTGGGCATATTTGCAGAGCAGATCATGGCACGCAACCCTTTGCTGCCGTGTGAAGAAAATGGCCGCCTGAATGATATGCATCTGCGAGAAAACTTTGTGATGCGTGTTTATGTCTATAAAAGCTGGCAGGAGCTGGTCGCCACTCAACCTGGGTTACACGAACTGACTAATTTTCATGCACGTCACAAGTACTTGCTAATGAGTCATAACTATCAGGCGTATCGCGACTTGGGCAGGCTGCTCGCTGAGGGTAAAGGAACACCACTGGAGGAACTCAGAGCGAATTATATCAGCGGCCTGATGGCTGCTCTGTCGCGTCCCGCCAGACGCAAAGATCAGGCGAACACGTTATCCCATTTACAGGGCTACTTTAAAAAAGTACTGGGTAAGGTTGAGAAGCAAGAGCTGTGCAGGGCGATTGATGACTATCGGGTCGGTCAAGTGCCGTTGCAGGTCCCGTTGACCCTGCTTCGCCATCATCTGATCATGCATCCAAATGACTATCTTATGCAGCAAGTCTATTTCCATCCTTATCCGAACGAACTTAAGCTGAGGTATGCAATTTAATGTCTGCGTTATTCTGGTTTCGCCGCGATTTAAGGGCCTATGGCAACGAAGCGCTTATCGAAGCGGTTGAAAATGGGGCACGTGATGCGCTCTTTATATTGTGTGAGCAACAATGGCAACAGCACAATGCTGCGCCTGTGCAAGTAGATTTACTGAAACGCCGGGTAGTCTGGTTGGGCCATAAGCTGGCCGAGTTGGGGATCCGACTACATGTGCTTGATGCTGGTGACTTCACTAAGGTGCCAGCTCTGCTCGCCCAGTTCTGTCAGGAAAATGGCCTGCAACAGGTTTATGCTAACCGGGAATACGAAGTGAATGAGCAGGCCAGAGATCTCGCGTGCCTGGAAGCCGGCATAGAGCTGAAGCTGTTCGACGGTGATTTAATCGCGCCACCCGGCAGTGTAACAACGGCCAGTAACGAAATGTATAAAGTGTTTACGCCATTTAAAAAGGCCTGGCTTAAACAGTATGAGCAACAACACTTTTATCTGCCGGGCTGGCCCGAGCTTGACCTGTCGCCGCAACAGTGGCAAGCACCTGAGCAGCTTCAGGGTGACGCATGCTCCGAAAAATGGCCGGTCGATGATGAAACGCTGGTAAAAGTCGTGCAGACGTTTATTCAGGACAAAATGGCTGATTATAAAGACAACCGCGATTTTCCGGGCGTCAAGGGCACCTCCGGGCTCAGCCCGTACCTGGCGCTGGGGATAGTCTCGGTTAAGCAATTACTTGCTGAAATTCAGCTGCATTTTCCTGAGCTATTGCAAATGACCAGCGCACCGGCGTTTAGCTGGGTCAACGAATTGATTTGGCGCGAATTTTACCGCCACCTAATTTGCGCCTATCCAAAGTTGTGTAAAGGATTTAATTTCAATGAAAAGTACAATGACGTTCGTTGGCGCGAGGACGAGGTACAGTTTAAAGCATGGTGCGAAGGAAAAACGGGGTACCCGATAGTGGATGCGGCAATGCGGCAGCTCAACCAAACAGGCTGGATGCATAATCGCCTGCGAATGATAGTCGCAAGCTTTTTAACCAAGCACCTGTTGATTGACTGGCGCAAGGGTGAGCATTACTTTATGAGCAAGCTGATAGATGGCGACCTGGCGAGCAATAATGGCGGTTGGCAATGGGCGGCTAGCACCGGGTGTGATGCACAACCTTATTTCCGGATTTTTAATCCAATTAGCCAAAGTGAAAAGTTTGATCCGCAAGGGGACTTCATTCGCAAATATGTCCCCGAGCTTAGTGATGTACCGGCGAAATCGATTCACTTTCCCCATGATTATTTGCAGGCATTTACCATTGATGGCTATGTTGATCCTATCGTCGAGCATAAGGCGGCGCGTGAAAGAGCCTTGACGGCGTTCAAGGTTTAATCGATAGGGCGTTTGCCTCTCAGGCTCAGGCCTGGTGCGGGCTAAGGTGCGGTGGCTAAAAAGCAAACAAAAAGTGTGTGTTTTTGTGCCTGTTATGTTTACACCCGCGTCAGATAAGGCGAAATAGCGCAAATATTTTAGTTAAAACGGGATTTTAGGCTTGCACAAAGAAAAAAAATGGATAACCATAGAATCCGCTTCGGCAAATTATAAAAACATAGGAATTATACAATGAATAAAGCTCAACTAGTTGAAAAGATGGCGGCTGACGCTGAGATCTCAAAAGCTGCAGCGACTCGCGCGCTTGAAGCATTCACTGGTGCTGTAACTCAGTCTCTTAAAGATGGTAACTCAGTGGCACTGGTTGGTTTTGGCACTTTCTCTGTAAAAGAGCGTTCAGCACGTACGGGTCGTAACCCGCAAACTGGCGCTGAAATCCAAATTCCAGCGGCAAATATCCCTTCATTTAAAGCGGGTAAAGGCCTTAAAGATCAGGTTAATCCTTAATAAAAAAAGGGGCTTTAGCCCCTTTTTTTAACCACTCGTTTTATCATCCCCTGAGCGCTTTATCGCCTCGCCCAATACCCACAGTACCAGAACGCACCATCTCAATAATATCGCTTTCGTGTCTGAGCATATCCAGAAATGACGCAATTTTATCGCTGCTGCTGGCAAGCTGCACCGTGTAGCTACGCTTGCCCATATCCAGTATCATGCCGCCAAACACATCGGTGACACGCGTTACAGAGGCTCTGGTTTGTTCATTGCCAGCAAATACTTTGACCAGTAACAACTCCCGTTCAATATGACTGGTTTCGGTCAGGTCAATGATCTTGAGGACATCAACCAGCTTGTTAACTTGTTTCGTTATTTGTTCCACCACTCGGTCGTCACCCTGGGTGGTAATGGTGATACGAGACAGGGTTGTGTCGTCTGTGGTGCCCACTGTCAGACTATCAATGTTATAGGCACGCTGAGAAAATAAGCCCACAATGCGCGACAATGCGCCCGGTTCGTTTTCCAGTAAGATGGCCAGTATTCTGCGCATTATGCTTTTACTCCCTTTTTCAGCCACATCTCATCAATGGCCCCTAATTTAATTTGCATTGGATAAACGTGTTCATTTTCGTCAACGCGGATATCCAGAAACACTAGTCTGTCATTGATAGCAAATGCGCGCGCCAGTGCATCGTCCAGTTCATCGGGATGATCAACACGGATCCCAACATGGCCATAGCTTTCAGCCAGTGCCACGAAGTCGGGTAGGGATTCCATATAGGAGCTAGAGTGACGGCCGCCATACATCATATCCTGCCACTGACGTACCATGCCCAAAGAGCGGTTGTTTAGAGACACGATTTTGACATTCAAGCCGTACTGTAAGCAGGTAGAGAGTTCCTGAATGTTCATCTGTATCGAGCCGTCTCCGGTAACGCATACGACGTCGGAGCCAGGGTACGCCACTTTAACGCCCATCGCCGCAGGCAGACCAAAGCCCATAGTACCCAGGCCTCCTGAGTTGATCCATTGTCTTGGGTGTTTGAAAGGGTAGTACTGCGCCGCAAACATCTGATGCTGACCAACATCAGAGCAGATGTATGCGTCTCCCTGGGTAACCTGATAAAGCTTCTCAATGACCGTTTGCGGCTTTATTTTGTCATCTTGTGTGTCATAAGCCAGGCAGCGTTGTTCGCGCCACGCTGTAATTTGTTGCCACCAAGATTCTTGTGCAGCGCGGTCAATACGCAGTGCGCTTTTTTCTATCGCATGTTGCAGCTGTGCAAGGACTGTGTCCAGGCTGCCAACAACCGGAATATGAGCCTGGATTGTCTTGGAGATAGAAGTTGGGTCAACGTCCACATGAACTATGGTGGCGTCTGGGCAAAACTTCTTCACGTTATTGGTGACCCGATCATCAAATCGCGCGCCCAATGCCAGGATTACATCGGCATTGGCCATGGCCTTATTGGCTTCGAGAGAGCCATGCATACCCAGCATGCCAACAAAATTGGGGTGTGTGCCACTGATCCCGCCAAGTCCCATCAAAGTGTTGGTGATAGGCGCGTTGAGTGTTTCAACCAGCTCCGTCAGTTGCTCAGAGGTGTTTGACAATATGATACCGCCGCCAGAGTAGACGACCAGCCTTTTAGCGCCCAAAATAGCATCTACCGCTTTTTTAATTTGTCGTGAGTGACCCTTGGAGCTTGGGTTGTAGGTGCGCATCTCAATACGTGTGGGCATGTCATAATCAAACTTGAGCTGCGGATTAAGTATATCTTTTGGCAACTCAACCACCACAGGACCTGGTCTGCCCGAGTTGGCCAGGTAGAATGCCTTTGCCAGCACGGTTGGGATCTGTCTTGCATCACGACAGTTAAAGCTGTGTTTAACAATCGGCCGCGAGCAACCGACTATGTCTGTTTCCTGGAAGGCATCATCACCAATCAAATTGGATGGCACCTGACCTGACAGGACGACCATGGGGATACTGTCCATGTAGGCGGTCGCAATCCCTGTTACACAGTTGGTTGCACCAGGGCCCGAGGTTGCCAGTACAACCCCCGTTTTGCCGGTGCTTCTGGCATAGCCATCGGCCATATGGGTGGCAGCTTGTTCATGGCGGACCAGAATATGTTCAATGTCATTTTGCGCAAACAACGCATCATACAAGTCCAGAACAGAGCCGCCCGGATAGCCAAAAATATACTCAACGTCCAGCTCGGTCAGCGCCTTTACTACCAGCTCCGAGCCATTAAATTGCTCACTCATTACCTCATTCCTCAGCAAAATTTAAATTAAAGGCAAAAAAAAACCCCGCTGGTGCGGGGTCTGTGCAAACATTCGCTCACAACGGCCCCGCCGGACTTAGCACTAAGACCAGTACGAGTACCACAACTGTGAAGAATAATGTTTGCATGTTTAATATCTGCGTAAAAGTTTAATCTGATGCTCTTATTTAAAGGTGAATCCGTGAATGTGTCAAGGCTCAAAAATGTCCAAAGTGCATTATTATGCCTATTTGGTATTTTAAATATTGAAACATAGTGTTTCATGGTGGCAATTTTGAGTTTGGGTGAATAATTAATGCATTTTTAGACGGTTTGAGCGAGTTTAGAAATATACTCATCAACCTGCTACTATCGTCGCTATCAACAAATCGGGTAAATCAGCATGAAATTCAGCCTTTTAGTTCTTCTTTTTGCCGTTATTGCAAATCCGGTGGTGGCTTTGCAACTGGATCAACAGCAACTGCGTTTCTGGCTTGAAAAGCAAGCCGGGCGGAGCTTTTCTGACTATGAGGCCAGACAGCGGATCTCGGCGTATTTATCAGGGTCCTACGGACCTGCAATCAGATCCCCGTACACAGGCAAACCGCCGAGGCAGCTTATGTCGCTCAGAGGCTATCAGGGCGCGTCAGCACTGCCAATGCAAGGCGCTAAAATACTGGCGATCCTTATCGATTTCCCTGATCTCCCTCATGACGATAACCGCCTCGTGCAGGGCGATTCGGATATGTTTTACCCCAAATATCCAGCTAACCATTATCAGCAGCTCATTTTTTCACAGCAGGGTTTTGCAGCCCCTGACGGCACACTTTTGAACAGTGCAAATCAGTACTACCAACAGGCGTCTGGTGGCAGCTTTGCTTTGTCGGGAGAGGTATTTGGTTGGTTAACCGCGGCACAGAACGCAAGCTATTATGGACAGAGAGTCGGCAACCGGCGCGATAATAAGGCTGCAGAGCTGGTCAAAGAAGCTGTCGAGCTGGCGGTAGAGCGTTATGCTATTAACCTGAGTGACTATGACCTCACCGACTTAAACGACCGCGATGGCGATGGCATTTTGAATGAGCCTGATGGCGTTGTTGACCACATTATGCTGTTTCATTCAAGCATTGGTGAAGAAGCCGGAGGAGGTGTTTTGGGCACCGATGCTATCTGGTCACACCGGTTCTTGGTGGCTGACGACGGTTATACGCCTGTTAGCATTACAAATAGCGACACACGGATCCACAACTACACCATTAATCCAATCGATGCGAGTGTGGGGGTGGTGGTTCACGAGTTCGGTCATGAGCTAGGCTTAATAGATGAGTATGATCTCAACAATGGCACGATTGGAGAGCCTGTCGCAAACTGGTCGGTGATGTCCAGCGGTAATTGGTTAGGTCCGCTGCGGGGCGCTCAACCCGTCTCTTTCTCACCCCGTAATCTGGTTAGGCTACAAAACAAGTTTGGTGGCAACTGGGTTAACCAGGTTGAAGTCGACGTCGCGCAGTTGCGTGATGGTTATCAGGCCAGCCTCAGTCATGTAGGTGAGTTCTCAGGGCAAACCGATCAGCTCAAAGTAACACTGCCTGCCAGCCTTGAGTATGTCGGAGAGCCAATATCCGGGCAGTATCAATACTATTCTGGCCAGGGAAACAACACATTGAATCTGGCGAGCATGACACTGGCGTTGCCGGACTCAGAAACGTTGACCCTGAACATGCGGGCCCGATTTGACATTGAACGTGGCTACGACTATTTCCAGATCAGAGCAAATCAGCAGCCACTTGTTGGTAACCTCACTCAGACACAGCATCCGCTGTATCCCACAGTGATGCACTATATCGATGGCCACAGTGGACAAACTGCAGGTGGCGCGAACGGGAGTCAGGTTACTGAGCTCAGCTATTCGCTCGCGGCGTTCGCCGGAGAAACTATTACTCTGGAATTCCTTTATCAAACCGACAGTGTGGAATACGGACTTGGGGTCTTACTGGATGATATCACCATCTCGGACGAAGAAAATATTATCGTAATGGTTGATGGAGAGTCTGCTGAGCAACTGTCTTTGCATGGCTTTAGCAGAATAAGCCGGTATCGAGAAGGACTCGAGCAGGCCTACTATCTGCAACTCAGGTCGCACCATGGCATAGACGCGGGATTGCAAGGCGCCAGCTATATGCCAGGCGTACTAGTTTGGTATGCCAACGAGAATTTCGACAATAATTCAACATCATTACATCCGGGCGAAGGTAAAATATTGGTGGTAGATACTGATCAGGGCATTATACCCAGGACCACCAGCGAGACTCCTGCTGCTACCCGGATCCAACTCAGAGATGCCGCACTGAGGTTGGAGGATCAAAACCCCGGGCTTGGTGATAATCAGCTACAAGCCATTTATACGTTCAGTGATGCGCAGGACTATAGTCACCCTCAGCAGCCTGTTTCTGGTGTGACCTTGCCCGAGCATGGTGTAACCATTGAGCTACTTGAGGTCACCGATCAGTACAGGCAAGCACAATTACAATTGACGGCTTCACCCAAAGCAAAAATTCGTACAGCTGTAGATGGACTTACCGTGAGCTTCTCTGTTTCAGGACTAACCTTAAATACGTCTGATACCTTTGAATGGCACTTTGGTGACGGCAATCGTAGTGAGTTGCTTGCGCCTTCTCATCAATACAATAGTCGAGGCACTTACACCGTGACATTTACCCGCAAAAACGCCGCTGGTGAAACGCAATCGGTTGAACAGCAGTTCACGCTGGCCGCGCCATTAGAGCTGCTAGATACCAGCATCAAGGGTGAAGACGGTAATATTATTGCCAGTGCGCAGTTTCAGGGTGGAGCTGCGCCTGTAACCGTGCGCTGGGAGATGGGAGACGGGACTCAACTAGAAGGGACACAAGTTCAGCATCAATACAATTTATCCGGGCTCTACCGCATAGTCGTGTTTCTGGAGGATGCCAATGGTAGCAAGGTAAGTAACACGATTGAGAAAAGTGTCACTGTTCCTTTGAGCGGCGAGATCACCGCTGCACAAAGTGGTTTGACTGCCAACCTAAGCCTGTCGATGCGCGGTGGCTCGGGTAATTACGCGGTTAGCTGGGCGTTTGGGGATGGCCAGAGCGCAAATGGTGATGCCGTCAGTCATACCTATCAGGGCGCCGGGCGCTATCAGGTGACAGCGACGATGACTGACTTGAATGACAATCAGCAGGTGATGGTGACCAAGGATATATCAGTGTCTGAGACAGCCAGCTCAGGGCAGGAGGGATCAGCAGGTAGTTTGTTTGGATTAAGTATGTTGCTAATGTTGTTAATCAGGATAAGAAAACGCCCTGCATAAGCAGGGCGTTGGTATTCAATCAGACCGATTGATATTACAGGCGCTCGATAACCGCTTGTGTAAAGTCAGTCGTGCCGTGGTTACCGCCTAAGTCGCGAGTAGTACGGTCACCTGATTTGATCACATCAGCAACGGCGTTGCGGATTTTGTCTGCTGTCTCACCCATGTCAAGGTATTCAAGCATTTGAATAGACGCCAGGATCACAGACGTTGGGTTTGCCAGGTTTTTACCAGCGATATCTGGCGCACTGCCGTGTACTGCTTCGAAAATTGCCGCGTTTTCGCCGATGTTCGCACCAGGCGCCATGCCCAGACCACCTACCAGACCCGCACACAGATCAGAAATGATGTCACCAAACAGGTTAGTTGTTACAACAACGTCAAACTCTTCTGGCGTCATAACCAGTTTCATACACGTTGCGTCTACGATCATTTCCGCAGACTCGATGTCAGGGTAACGCTCGCCAACTTCACGTGCTACTTTAAGGAACAGGCCAGAAGTTGACTTCAGGATGTTCGCTTTGTGTACCGCAGTTACTTTCTTACGGCCTTCACGCTGTGCCAGATCGTATGCAAATGTTACGATCTTCTCTGCACCTTCACGCGTGATTTTAGACATAGCTTCTGCTTCGCTGCCATCTTCAGAGACAACCTGCCCCAGACCAGAGTACATGCCCTGAGTGTTTTCACGTACAGTGATGATATCGATATCGTCGTAACGCGCTTTAGTGCCTTCGAAAGATTTAACCGGACGCACGTTAGCGTACAGGCCGAAGTGCTTACGCAGTGTTACGTTGATAGATGTAAAGCCTTCGCCAACTGGAGTTGTAAGCGGGCCTTTCAGCGTGATTTTGTTGCGTTCAATGGCTTCTAACGTCTCAGGAGGCAGTAGCTCACCGGTTTTTTCCAGTGCTGCCAGTCCTGCGTCAACGTACTCGTAGTCGAATTCGCAGCCTGCTGCATTTAAAATTTCAATTGCCGAGTCGATGATGCTTGGACCGATGCCGTCGCCACGGATCACCGTGATAGTTTGCTTAGCCATTTATGTTTCCTTTATCAAAAGTAAATTCACATCTGAGAACAATTCTAACCAAGTGTAGTAGAGCTGTTCGGGTGATGTTGGATCGCTTGAAAATTTAAGCGCGTTTTATAGCAATTTATTCCTTTATATTCCAGTCAGGAATGGATAAATGCCATAAATATAGTGAATGCTCGGTATGCATTATATTTATCGTGTAAATATCACTCAATCAAATTATACAAACCAAGAGATTGCAGATGTGCCAGCAGCGCGTTAAGACTTTGCCAGTCATGGAGCTTAGCCTGATCATCCAGTACCTGTCGTTGCCAGGCGGAGGTTTGGAAGTTGGCGTCACTGATTTGTAAAGTCAGGATCTTTACTGCGGTAAAGGTCAGAGACAGGCCTTTGAGCTTTGATTTTCTGTACAACTCGGACTGTTCAAAAGCGCGGTGTGCGTCGCTATTGGCAAAGTGATTATGGAAGTAGTGCTTAAACGCCTCTTCATCAAATGCCACAAAACCATACAAGTTTGCCAGAGAAACAGGGTGAGGGTTATCTGCACACTCGCTTGTGTGCACAAAGCGTTTTATGTCTACGCTGTGATGTTTAAGCATAAAAGCGATGGCTGCACTGACCGGTGAAAGTATATGCTCATAGTGATGACCATAATTTTGCTGTACGAGCGCAGCCAGGACCTGGGCAAATAACTGGTATTTGTGCCAGATATCTTTGGCGAAAGGGTGCTTTAGTTGCACAATGAGCTGCTCAACCAACACGCGCTGACAAAGCAGTGCCGCAGCGTCCAGACCAACCATTGTCAGGCAGTGGCGTAAGTTGGCGCCTTTTTGCGCTTCCCGGTTGTAGAGTCTTGCAGCTTGCGATAAAGCCGTTTCAATTTCTCTAAATGGGGCGATGGTTTTTTCTATTGCTCTGAAGCTACTAAAATTTTCCCCGCCCAGTTGTTCGACTACATGCAGCGCTTCCGTCATTTGATCTGAAGTTGTTGCAAGGGGCTGGGGCGGGATACGCGACCAAACCCGATACAGCAGTTGTGCATCAGACACCCGGACTGCCTGGTAGCGTTGCGGGTGACGCCTTTGTGTTTTAATTAAACGGGTGATCTTACCTGACTCAATAATGGCCAGAATGGCATGCTTATCCTCTTCGCAAAGTAGCAGCGCCTGGTTACCTTGATGCTGTTGTACGGCGCCGGCCGGGTAGGCAGCTAGCTGACGAGCGACCAGTTGTAAGCTGGCCTGCACAAAAGTATGGGTATTGTTCAAATATAATTGTTTGATGACAGCGGGCAGGGAAGCGCGCTGATGCTTTTTCATCAAAGCATTGGCAATTTGGGTCGCGATGGCAACCAACAATGTAACATTGTCGTACAGTGGGGTGTTGCTCTTGCGACTGATGGACAATTCATAGCCACTGAGCCGGGCCAGGATCCGCGTTATCTGGGGCGACTTTAGCTGACCGGCATCAAGTACCTTAACTGCGAGCTGATGGCGCAGCTTGAGTTTTTGCGATTCTACCTTAGACAATGGCTTATCGGTTGCCTGCTTGTCATATTCGCGATTGGCGCACAGCACGCTTGCAAAGCCCGCGACTAACAGCTCATGGATCATCTGCTCAGTATAACCATGGGCATACCCAAGCATACATAGCACAACAGACTGCTTCACAAGCACATTGGTTGAGTGACGAAAGGGGACAGAGATAAAATGCAAATGTGCATGCAGGGCATTGGGAGCCTGTCGGTAAAGGCGGGTAAATTGCTCCGCCAGCTGAGACAGTGTTACGTCAATTTTAGGCCAGCTGCTTTTGTCATAGTATAGCGACAATACTGACTCAGACTGAGTCAGGAGTTTGTGTAGTTGTCTTGCTATATCCTCATTGACCGTCATTCAAAAGCCTTGTCATACGCCACAATTGCGCCTGCGCCCCAAAGCGTCAGCTTACCATTTTCAAACAGCAGGCCTGTGCACTCATCTTGCGTGGTGATCCCATCCGGTTTAACTAGCTGTGTTCTGTAAAACACGATTTGTACGACACGATCGCCCTCTGATTTGACATAGGTCAGGTCCGGACTGCCAAGCGTTTCCAGCACTTCATCCAGTTCGATTAGCATATCGGGTTTAAGTTTACTGATATAACGCTTGTTAAAGGCTTCCCTGTCTTGCCAGATCATCGCTTGCGGGTCATCCTTATAAAAATTAATGACCAGATAGACTATGACCCCATATACGGCAAGGCCGAGAAAAACGTATTGTAAAACCTTTTTAATCATTGAAATACACCAAATACTCCCGAAGCTAGCGTAACGGAAGCGCTGCAACACAACAAGCTATTTGCGCTCAATAACCCTGAGTTGACTTAAATTAAAGCCAAGATTGATGTCAGTTTGTAGCGAAACGAGTGTTTTACTTAAAATAAAGTTATCCAGGTCCTGTTCCAGTTTACGCCGCGTTGCGCTCGCAAGTGTTGTTGCATTGAGTGCATGCTCAACCTGACCAAATTCTGAGATTAACTCAATAGCGGTTTTCTTTCCGATGCCTTTTACGCCAGGAATATCATTGGTCTTATCCCCCATCAGTGCCCACAGCTCAGTCAAAGCATGGTAGGGAACTGAGAACTTCTCTTCAATCTCTCTGTGACCGGTGAAAGACTTCGAAAAGTAATTATAAATGTCGATGTTTTCACAGCACAGGGGTAAAAACCCTTTATCGGTCGACACAATGACCGAGTGAACCTGATTATTGCTGGCTTTGCTCGCCAAAGTCGCAATGACGTCATCTGCTTCATCCTGCTCCGGGAAAAACGCAGTGATACCGCATTCTTTAAATCCTTGTGCAATAAACGGCAGATTTTGTTTTAGCTGTTCAGGCATGGGTTTTCGGCTGTGTTTGTAATCAGCATAGTAATGATAGCGCCAGCTGCGTTCACCATCAAAAACGGCAATTGCATGACTGGGCTCGATGCGCCTGAGCAGCTTACTGCAGGCATTGTGGACTCGGGCTTTGCAAGATTGCATGATCTGCTGCTCACTCGCACCCTGATCGACATCAATTGCATAGATCCGACGGATCAGGTTCAGTGCATCAATAAGAAGTAATTTTGCCATGTAACTCTTTAGCGGTATGTCATAGAAGTTTAGTGTGTCGGGGTAAGGTTAACCCTTACCCAGCACAGGTTAAGATTTGATTTGATAGCAGGGAACGTAAGCGCTGCCCGGTAATTTCATTCTGCCTTGTGCGACAAAAGCGCGTAGCAGTTTGTCCATATCAGTCATTAGCGACGTGTCACCGCTCAGTATGTAAGGGCCTTGCTGTTTTATGGCTGCGATACCTTGCTCTTTTACATTACCGGCCACAATACCGGAAAATGCCCGGCGCAGATTGGCTGCCAGATTCTGTGTAGGTTGCGCCAGATGCAAATCTAGCTCTGCCATATTGTCGTGTGTGGGCTCAAATGGGTGCTGGAATTGCTCTTCAATTTTCAGCGTCCAGTTAAAGTAATAGGCATCGCCCTGCGTTTTACGATATTCACGTACCTGCTCCATGCCGTGGCTTAGCTTTTGCGCAACTAACTCTGGTTGATCAACCAGCACCTCAAATTTACTCAACGCTTCTTTGCCTAAGGTTTTTTCGACAAAGTCACAAAGTTCATCAAAGTAAGCCTTAGATGAGCCAGGGCCAGTCAGAATAACCGGCAACTGTTGTTTGGCGTTTTCGGGGTGCAACAGGATCCCAAGTAAATAAAGCAGCTCTTCGGCCGTGCCGGCACCGCCAGGGAAGATAATAATGGCATGTGCGCTTCTGACAAAGGCTTCGAGGCGCTTTTCAATATCAGGCAGGATCACCAGTTCATTGACAATTGGGTTTGGCGGCTCGGCCGCAATGATACTCGGCTCAGTCAGGCCGAGATAACGATTGCTGGTGATCCTTTGTTTGGCATGTCCTATGGTGGCGCCTTTCATCGGGCCCTTCATGGCGCCTGGTCCACAACCTGTGCAGATATTTAGACCGCGCAGTCCAAGCTGGTAGCCAACTTCCTTGGTATATTTGTATTCTTCTTCATTAATGGAATGGCCGCCCCAGCAGACCACCATATTTGGGTCTGTATTGACTTCGAGTGCGCCGGCATTGCGCAGCATATCGAAGACCATGTGAGTAATTTGTCTGGGGTCGGTGAGTTGTTCTTCGTAACGCTGGCAAATAAACAAGATGTCGCGGATCACAGAGAAGATATGTTCGTGTATCCCCGCGATAATTTTACCGTCTACAAACGCAGATTCTGGCGGGTTGGTCAGCTCTATTTTTATGCCGCGCTCACGTGCCAGGAGTTTAATATCAAAGTCCCGATATTTGTTGTAGATTTCGTAGCTTGAGTCGGTATGACTGCCTACATTAAGTACCGCTAAAACACAATTTCTGAACAGCCTGTATTTTTCAATGGTCGATGTCTGTTGCAGCAGATCAACTTCCAGTTTAGAGAGTAAATTAAGTACGCCTGTTGGGTTTAACTGGACATGCATAGGCAATCTCCTTGTTATTCACGCAAGCAAAGTTTGTCTCTGCCGCTGTTTTTAGCCTCGTATAGCGCTTCATCCGCACGGTCAAAGGCGGTGAGCTTGGAGTCGCCTTCTTTGAGTTGTGTCGCGCCTAACGAGATAGTGATCCGCACCTCTTTGTCTTTAAAGCGAAATGGGATCGATTTAACGGTTGCACGGATTTTTTCAAGCGGTGCATAGGCTGCTTCAATAGGCATGCCCGGCATTAGGATCACGAATTCCTCGCCGCCATAACGCGCTATAAAATCGGATTTACGAATAGACTTTTTCAGCGCCCGGGCAATCACCTGCAGTGTTTTATCGCCCGCACTGTGGCCATATTTGTCATTAATTGATTTAAAGTGGTCGACATCCACCACGACTAAAGTGACATCGTTGCCCTGGATTTCAAACAAATGAAACTCCTGGCTGTAGCGATCGTCAAAGGCAGAGCGGTTAGGCAGTTTCGTCAGGCCGTCGAGCAGGCTTTTGAATCTTTGTTCATTGAGCCGCTTTTTATAGGTGTTCACTTTGTTTTCGAGCACATTAATGCGGCTGTTGATGGTATCAAAGCTCTCAAGCAGGGCTTCTTTATCACGTCGCTCAATGTTTTCTCGCTCCACCAGATCTTTACTAATCTGCGCCAGTTCGTCATCGACCAACCCTTTAAGCTCAGAGATAGACGAAGCCTTTTGGGTGTTTTCTGTCAGTCGTTTAATTTTGGCCTCAATGCGCTCATTCAATGCATTGAGCTCTTTGTTGATAGACTTAGAGTGACTGGTGGTATCAACGATGGATTTGTGGAGCTCTTCAAGCGTTTGGTTTAGCGATACCAAAAAACCCTGAGCGGATTGTCTTTCCCGCGCAATGGATTTTGCAAAAATGCGAATAACGGCGATGGCATTGCCCAGCAATGAATCGATACTCGAGTCGGTAGAAATGCTGTGCTTGATGGCCGTGACCTCATCGGCCACGTCGTCCTCAAATACTAACTCGTTGGTCAGGCCCAGTAACTCAGTTGCCAGCTCCGGATCGTTTTGTTGCGCCTCGCTATCAATCTCGTACTTGGCATCAAACACTTGCAGATAGAACTGCAATAACTTATCCAATAAAGGCACGAACTCTGGGATAGCATCAATATCACCGAGTTCATGATCCAGTAAATGACGTAATTTACGGCGTGTATTTTCAGGCACACCGCGCAGCTTTTGGAGTTGTTTTCCGGCGCTTTGGATGTGGGTTACCAGATCGCGTTGATTTGCAGAATTAGTGCTATCAAGCTGCTTTAACTGAGCACTGGTATTTTCTATTAAAGGGGCAAGATGTTCAAAGTCCATGCCCTTTGCCAGTGCACTGCGATACTTTGCTAGCAGATTATCCAAAGACACATCCTGCCCTTTACAGCCAAGCGTAAGTTTAGCCGCAAACTCCGACAGGGTATCGACCTGCTGCTTTCTCGCTTCTTCCAGCGCCTTTCTTGCTTCAATCGCTTGTGATAGTTTTTTCTCTAATCGCGCAGTTTTATCAGTCACAGAAACCTAACATCTATTGTTTTAACCTACTCATTAGCAAGTCTACATCAAATTACTGATAAATGTGGAAGATTTTAGGCCGTGGATCCACCTATTTTGAGCGTTGACTCGTCGTGTTTGAAGCGCAGGGATCAGACTTTTTTGTTAGTTTAATCCCATATTTACATTTTTATCGAACCATTATGAAAAAAATCTGTTCTCTGCTCTTTGCATTGAGTGCTTTCCCAGCATTGTCGGACGTCGAGTATACCCTGAAAATAACCCAGCCAGAGCACCATCTGGGTGAAGTTGAAATTACCTTTCCTAAAAGTGCTCAGGCGCACTTGGACATTAAACTGGCCGACTGGCGAACAGGGCGCTATGAAATCCTTAATCTGGCGAACGGGATCCGCGCCTTTGATGCAAACGACGCCGAGGGCCGCGAGCTGACCTGGCACAAAATAGACAAAAGCACCTGGCGTGTTCATTTGGATAGCCCGACTGAGGTGACGGTTAATTACCAGGTTTACGCCAATGAGCTTGGCCTCAGGGCGAGGCATATTGATGATAGTCATGCTTTTGTTGATGCTTCTGGCTTTTTTATGTTCAGCGAGTCGTTTCGCAATGAACCTTTAACCGTTGAGATGCAAGTACCCGGGCAGTGGCGCTCTGTATCGGGAATGGACTTTGCTGGCAGCGAGCACCGCTTCAGTGCTGCAAATTTTGACGTGTTAGTCGATTCTCCCATCGAATCTGGCATAAACCAGCTTCATAAATTTCGTGTAGACGGACGGGATTATGAACTGGTTATCTGGGGAGAGGGCAATTACGACGTTGATTTGATGCTGAGCGACCTGAAAAAACTGGTCAAGACCGGCAGTCTCATCTGGCAGGGTTACCCTTATGAGCGGTATGTATTTATGGTGCATGCGACCAGTGGTGCCAGAGGCGCAACCGAGCATCTTAATTCGACGATTATCCAGCGTCACAGAGATGCTTTCGCCAAACGTGATGATTACATCGGGTTTATTGCTACCGCGGCACATGAATTTATCCATACCTGGAATGTAAAAAATTACCGGCCTGCCGGGTTAGTCCCTTACGATTATGTTAATCCTAACTACAGCGATTTACTTTGGCTGGCGGAAGGCTCGACCAGCTACCTTGAGGGTTTCCTGTTGTTAAGTGC
The DNA here is from genome assembly GCF_000967655.1 of Pseudoalteromonas rubra. Taxonomy (GTDB): domain Bacteria; phylum Pseudomonadota; class Gammaproteobacteria; order Enterobacterales; family Alteromonadaceae; genus Pseudoalteromonas; species Pseudoalteromonas rubra_A. Next base: position 135,476 of record NZ_JXYA01000026.1, on the reverse strand, counting down.
CGGTATTATTACTCATGAGGAGTATTATCAAGGCCTGAGCAAACGCATTAATCGCCACCTAAAGACGCCGGGCAGAGAAATACAGAGTGTGGCACAAACCAGTTTTGATAAATGGATTAATCAGGGCGGCGACCATGGCAAAAATTTCAGTACTAATATTTATTCAGAAGGCGCTTTGGTGTCGATGATGCTGGACATTAAGCTGTTAGACGACAGTGATGGAAAGGTGAGTTACCGTGACGTACACGCTCTATTGGCAAAGCGTCATGCGTTGCCAAACTCGTTTAATAGCCAGGATGTGTTAGATATCCTAAAAGAGATCAGTGGTCAGGATTACACCCAGTGGTGGGCAAAGAACATTGATACGCCGTTTATTCTGGATGTGGATGCGTTGTTCGAAAAAGTGGGACTGACTTATCAATATCCTGCAGGCAGCGAGGTTATTGCCGGCTTTGACGGCCAGGCAAAATCAAACGGCGAGTTGCTGGAGTTAAGTCATGTGGCGCGCAACGGCAACGCCTGGCAGGCAGGATTAACAAGTGGCGATAAACTGGTTGCGTTTAACAAGCATCAGGTGAGAAACACACTGGACAAAACGATGGCACTGTTTGAGCCTGGGCAAAAGGTGGTTGTTGACTTTATTCGTCGCGATAAACTGATGTCCACAGAAATGACACTCAGCGAAGTACAATCAAAACCAAAACAGGTCACAGCACTGTCGCAGCCTACGCAGCGTCAGCAGATCTTGTATCGCGCCTGGATGGGAGTAGCGCATCCTAATGCGGGGCAAACAAGCCAATAAGCACGACACAAAAAAGGGAGCCGAGGCTCCCTTTTTTAAATCGATTAAATTACATAATTCTCGAGAAGAAGCGTGACTTCTTCGTGCTGGAGCGGTTGCGACGCATAGAAGAGCGGATCTGAGAGCGCGTGCCAGCCAACCAGCTTTCTCGGTCAACTTTTGCGGCATCACCACGGCGCGCTTCTTCAGTTGCGCGGAAACCACAGAACTGACGATAAGCACTTAAATCCAGCGACAATTCCTGCAACACCAGCTCAATCATGATGGCATCATCAATGTAACCCAGCACAGGCACATTGTCTGGCACTATATCTTCAGGCTCACTGAAATAGGCCAAAGACAGCATGATTTCGCGCTTTTCATCTTCAGGCATTTGCCATTCTTCGTCCTGTACTGCATCAATCAGTGCGGCAAGTGACATCATGCGCGTGCGCACGAACTCAGGTAAGTTAGACTTTTCCATGTTGTTGACCAGCTCTTTGGCCTTGCTGATGATTTCGTCGTCGCTCAAACCCTGGCTTTTTTCGATAGTCGCATTCATCATGCTACGAAAATGCGCTAGATCGGCATCGGATAATTCAAAGTTGATTTCAATTGACACTGGATTCTCCCTGAGGATTTTAATTTTTTATTTTGATGTCTGAAGTTAGGTGGTTATTGATAAGTTGTCAAACCCACCTTAACTGCTAACAACACTATGCCACTTTAGGTACTAATAATTAAGAGCGGATCAAAGATTTATTAAAGAATGGGGCGTGTTTGTTGTCAATTTAGACAAAAGTTGGGCAGATGGTAGACACCTGCCTGTGATGCTGCTATTGGGAAATTTCCAATGAGATAACCCAAGGCGTTTTTCGATCCAGACTCGTCCCCTGACTAAGGGTAATTTTTGCATCTATAGCGCTACTGGTATAAAGCAGGGAATGGGTTTTTATTTGGCTATGTTGCCATGAAGATCCCAGGCAGGCATTTAATTGCTGTTCGACGTTGTTAAACAGCGCCGTCGCGTCAGCTTCGTTACTGAGCGATTTTGTACATTCGTAGGCGACACGCCCGCTGTTGTACTGGTTGATCTGGCAACTGTTGGCTATCAAGTGGGCCTTTGGTTGCCATGCGCTCATCAGTGGTGAGCTGACTTCGCTGCCTTTAAGTTGGGCAAAGTCATCCTGAGTTCCGCGTGTCAGGGCAAGTACTTTGTCACAGTCACTCATTGTGTCGACGTGGTTTTGTACGTCGGCAGGCAATTGTTGGCATGCGGTGAGTGATAGCAGCGCAATAGGGAGAATAAACTGGCGATGATTCATGGCTATGTCCTTCATCTTAATTGTGGAGCCAGTCGAGCCTGAAATGACTCAACTGGCCTGAGCATAGCATGAAGCAGGCTGAGTTCGCAGAAAACTCAGCGTTATTTATGACGTTCGCTCAGTGTTTCTACAACTTGCTCAAGGGATAAACCACTGCGTTGCAGCAATACAATCAAGTGGTAGAGCAGATCTGCAGATTCGTTGCGCAATTCCAGTTGGTCTTGCTTCATGGCGGCCAGTGCCACTTCAACCCCTTCTTCACCAACTTTTTGGCAGCTGCGGCTGAGATCTTTGGCAAACAAAGAGGCCGTGTAACTTTGTTCTGGATCGGCGTCTTTACGCTCGCAAATGACGCGCTCCAGCTCAGACAAGAAGCTAATTGCCGGACGCGCGTCGGCAAAACAACTTTGTGTGCCAAGGTGACAGGTTGGTCCGGCAGGGTTTGCAAGCAGCAGCAGGCTGTCGCGATCGCAATCTGTGTAAGCTGAAACCAGCTTTAACACATTGCCTGACTCTTCACCTTTGGTCCACAGCCGCTGTTTCGAGCGTGAGTAGAAGGTGACCAGGCCTTTTTCAAAGGTTGCGTTGAGTGCAGCCTGATCCATAAAGCCCTGCATCAGGATAACGCCGCTTTGTGCGTCCTGAACGATGGCGGGGATCAGCGCCATTTTATCAAAATCTAGAGTTGTGAGGTTGTCCGGAGTGAGTATCATAATCTGCAAGGCACCTTGTTAGCCGCTAAATATTGTTTAAGCGCATCAATTTCAATGAGTTGTTTGTGAAAAACGCTGGCTGCCAGCGCGCCGTCGACATCGGCTTGCTGAAAAACATCAACAAAGTCCTGCATAACGCCCGCGCCGCCAGAGGCAATCAGTGGTACGTCACATTGTTTGCGAATGTTGCTCAGCTGTTCAATGTCATAGCCTTTTCGTACGCCATCCTGGTTCATGCAGTTGAGGACAATTTCCCCGGCTCCAAGTTCCTGAACACGCTGTACCCATTCACTGGCTTTATAGCGTGTCTGGCTGGCGCTGTTAGGGTCGCCGGTTAACTGGTACACCAGATATTCGCCGGTGTTGGCATCAAAAAAGCTGTCTATACCAACGACCACGCATTGTTTGCCAAATTCATCGTGCAGCTCTTTAATGAGTTCGGGCCGCGCGATTGCCGGGCTGTTAATGGAAATTTTATCCGCACCTTGTTCCAAGACTTTTGCGGCATCTGCCACCGACTTAATGCCACCAGCGACGCAAAAAGGAATATCGATATGGCGGGCTATGTCCCTGACCCAGTTAACATCCAGCAAGCGTTTCTCAACGCTGGCACTGATCTCATAGAACACCAGTTCGTCAGCTCCGGCCTGACTGTAAAGCGCGGCAAGCTCAAGGATCTCGCCAACGATTTCGTGTTGTTTAAACTTAACGCCTTTAACAACCTGACCATTTTTGACATCGAGGCAGGGGATTATGCGCTTTGATAACATGCGATTGCCTCCTCAACAGTAAATGCGCCATCCAATAACGACTTACCCAGAATAATTCCACTTACGCCCAGTTCAATCAACTGACGAATATCATCTAAACTGCTGACCCCACCCGAAGCCTGAACTCGCACGCCTGGACTGTGCGCGACGATTTCCTGATAGAGTGCAAAAGAGGGGCCTGTCATAGTGCCATCTTTACTGATGTCCGTGCATAAGAAATCATACACGCCCAGCGCCAGGTAAAAATCAATGAGTTCAAACAGGCTTAACTGAGACTCCTCGAGCCAGCCATGGGTGGCAACTGCCCAGCCCGATGCGCTGCGTTTTACATCCAGTGCGATGACAAAGCGCTCGGCACCAAATTCTTCAATCCATGCGGCGACTTCTTCTTTGCTATCTACGGCCATGGAACCAATCACAACTTGTTGTGCACCCGCTTTAAGCCATTGCTTCACGTCTTCATAACGACGGATCCCGCCGCCGACCTGATAAGGGGCCGTCAGTTCAGCAGTGGCTTGCTGGATCTGTTGCCATTGTTTCTTTTTTGGGTCGCGCGCGCCTTCCAGGTCAACCAGGTGTAATTTAGCGGCGCCCGCATCCTGATACGATTTTAAGCGACTTGCCAGTTCGAAGGGGTAGAACTGCGCGGTGTCATACTTGCCCTGATACAGGCGTACAATCTGGTTTTGTAATACATCTAATGCAGGAATGATCATTATCTTGTCCTTATAATTGCCAGTTCAGGAAGTTATTCAGTAATGTTGCACCGACTTTGGCGCTTTTCTCCGGGTGAAACTGCATACCGGCATAATTGTCTTTGGCAACCACGGCAGAGAAACGTGTGCCATATTCGCTTTCGACCAGTGTGTTGGCATTGCTGGCGTGGGCAAAACTATGGACAAAATACACCTGATCGTCTGGGTTAAGCCCTTGGGTCAGGGGATGTGCATTGCACACAGACAAGGTATTCCAGCCCATGTGCGGACTGGTTAACTGACCGGTTTCAAGGTAGCTGACTTTGCCGGGAATTTGGCCCAGACACTGAACGTTCCCTTCTTCGGTTTCGTCGCACAGCAGCTGCATGCCAAGACAAATGCCCATGAGCGGATTCTGATACTCAGCGATGGCGGTGTCCCAACCCTGGTCGCGCAGGCGTTTCATTGCCACAGAGGCGTGTCCGACGCCAGGTAACACCGCTCTGTCAAATTGCTTTAGCTGTGCCGGGTCGCGGATCACTTCCGGATTCACACCCAGACGTTCAAAAGCAAAGCGTACCGAGTTGATATTGGCACAGCCCGTGTTAATGATGGCAATCATAAGCACCCCTTAGAGCTTGCGGTTTGCTGGCTGGCATCTTTGGCGATGGCCATACGCAGCGCTCGCGCAAAGACTTTAAACAAGCCTTCCACCTGGTGGTGGCAGTTACCTTCGCTTACCGACAGGATCAGACTGATGTTGGCGTTATCTGCCAGCGACTTAAAGAAGTGCTCAACCATTTGCACATCCAGGTCACCCACTTTTTCACGACTAAAGTCAGCGTTCAGCACAAATGATGCCCGGCCAGATAAGTCCAGCTGACACTCAGCTTTGCATTCATCCATTGGCAGAGCAAAGCCATAACGGGCGATCTGTGACTTAGTACCGAGCGCCTGTTTCAGTGCCTGGCCAAGGGCAATGCCAATATCTTCTACCAGGTGGTGCTCATCAATGTGCAGGTCGCCGCTGGCTTCTATCGTCAGGCCGATGTTTGCGTGAGTGCGAATTTGATCCAGCATGTGGTCAAAAAAGCCAAGGCCTGTGCTGATAGACCCGACGCTATTTTGGTCCAGGTTAAGTGCCAGATTGATTTGCGTTTCTTTGGTATTACGTTGTACTGATGCCTGACGGTTTTGGGTCGTCAGCCGGGTGACAATTTCTGGCCAGTTATCGTCATAAAGGATACCTTCAATACACAGATTGTTAGCCAGTTCGACATCAGTTTGTCTGTCACCAATCACATAGGAGTTTGCAAGATCAACTTTGCCCGAGCGCATCAGGTTGGTCAGCAAACCCGTTTTAGGTTTTCGGCACTGACAGTTGTCTTCGTCAAAGTGTGGGCAAATCAACACCTCTTCAAAACGGATCCCCTGACTGGTAAAAATCGCCATCATTTGATTGTGGGGCAGGGCGAAGTCTTCCTCTGGAAAGCTATCGGTGCCCAGCCCGTCCTGATTTGAGACCATGACCAGCTTGTAGCCGGCGGCTTGCAGCGACAGTAAAGCCGGGATCACGTTGGGCAGCAAGGCCAGTTTTTCCAGGCTGTCTACCTGTTTGTCCGAAATGGGTTCTTCAATTAATGTGCCATCCCGGTCGATGAATAAATAAGGTGTGCTCATTGTTATTGTTCTGCCTGTGGTTGTGTCAGCCAGCGTCTGACTTGTTCTAATTCCTGCTCGCTACCAATTGAAATGCGTAACCAATTATCTTCACCGAAGAGGGTAAAGGGACGCATGATAAGACCTGATTGCATCGCCTGTTTAATATCGTTTACCTGTCGTACCTGGACTGTAATAAAGTTGCCTTCGCCAATCATGACTTTGGCAATTTTTTCCGATCCTCCAAGTACCTCAGTGAGCTTTTCTTTTGCTTTATTGAGAATACTGACCTGACGACGCATCTGGGTAATGGCATCCGGAGTCAGTGCTTCCTGTGCTATTTGCGCCACTACAGCAGACACCGGATAGGGGGCGATAACCTTGCGGATTGGTGCAAGCACGTCGGGCGAAGCCAGGGTAAACCCGGTTCTGAGCCCGGCCAGGGCAAAAGCTTTTGACAAGGTTCGCAGTACTACCAGGTTATCGAAATCCGATAACAGGCTCGCTGCGGTGAGTTGTTCACAAAACTCAATATAAGCTTCATCGACAACGACCAGTGCCTTGCCTTTGAGGGCCGCTGCAAATGCAGCAATTTTATCTGTACTTACTGTTGCGCCGGTTGGGTTATTGGGATTACAGATAAATACCAGCTTGGCGTTGCCAACAGCGTCTGCTATTTCTGCGGCGCTGCCTTGTTGTAACAGGCTCTGCTCAAGTGCTGTGATCCCGACATTGTGGGTATCTGCCGTTACTTTATACATGCCGTACGTGGGCAGGAATAAAGCAATCTTGTCTTGTCCAGGTGTACAATAAGTACGCACTAACAGCTCGATGCCTTCATCAGCGCCACGTGTCATCAACACCTGCTCTGGGCTAAGGCCCGCATAGCTTGCGTAAGCGTTGATCACCGCTTCGGGTTGTGGGTCCGGATAGCGGTTAAGTGCTTCAAAGTTGAGGCTCACGCTTCGTGAATAAGGGCTTTCATTGGCATTAAGCCAGGTTGTGCCGGTGAGCTTTTCGCTCTTAGCTGAACTATAAGCGCTCAGTGAGGCGATATTTTCAGGTAATTGAATTTGACTCATGCGTTATTCTCCAGCCTTATTTTGACAGCATTGGCGTGGGCATCCAGGCCTTCCGCCTCAGCCAGGGGTAAAATAGCCTTGCTTAGCAACTGTAAACCCCCTTTACTGATTGTCTGTTGCGTGTAAGTGCGATAAAAGTCGAGCAGATTGAGGCTCGAATAGCAGCGGCTGTAACCATAAGTTGGCAATACATGGTTAGTACCCGACGCGTAATCACCCGCTGACTCAGGCGTGTAGTCACCAACAAACACAGAGCCGGCATTTTTAACTAAAGGCAGATAGGGCTCTGGTTCACCGAGCTGTAATATCAGGTGCTCAGGTCCATACTCGGCGCTAACCGCAAATGCTTGTTCAATATCTTCGACCAGAATAAGCGTACTATTTTCAAGCGCTTGTTTGGCGATGTCTGCGCGGCTTAGGTGCAACAACTGACGGTCCAGCTCGCCCTGGACCTCTTTAATAAGCTGTTTGCTGTTACTGAGCAGCAGTACCTGAGAGTCGGGGCCATGTTCGGCTTGCGATAGCAGATCAGCTGCAACGTAAGCCGGATTAGTGCGTTCATCAGCAATGACCAATACTTCTGAAGGTCCTGCGGGCATATCAATGGCAAATCCTGGCAGCGATTGCGACAATAGTTGTTTGGCCATAGTCACAAAGGCATTTCCCGGTCCAAATACTTTGTCTACTTTAGGCACGCTTTGGGTACCCAGTGCCATCGCAGCAATTGCACCGGCGCCACCGCTTTCAACAATTGTGGTAATGCCGCACTTTTTCGCTGCATATAAGATGGCGGGATCGATACCTTGCTCGCCGTTTACCGGGGTACACAATACAATTGTTTGTGCCCCTGCCAGTTGCGCACAGACCCCTTGCATCAATACAGAGGAGGGCAGTGGAGCACTGCCTCCCGGAACGTACAGACCAACCGCTTCAATGGCTTGATACTTAAGTTCGCACATAACACCAGGTTGTGTTTCGAGACGTTTTTCTACAGGCACTTGTAGTGCGTGAAAAGCGCGAATATTACTGTAAGCCTGGTCGATGGCCTGTTTAAGTTCCGCTGAAATAACGCCTTCACTGGCCTGAATTTCTTCAGCGGATACCAGTAACCGAGGCTGAGCACGTTTGTCGAACTTACGGGCATATTCCAGCAGTGCTTCATCACCGTTTAGCTCGACTTCTGCAATGATTTTTGCAACCACTTTTTCCAGCTCATCACTGATAGTTACGGCCGGGCGTTCAAGTGTTGCCTTTTGTTGAGCCCGGTCCGCCTCATTCCAGATAAACATGCGTCGTTACTCCATCATTTTTTCGATTGGCATAACAAGAATGGAGTTTGCGCCAAGCGCTTTGAGCTCTTCCATGGTTTCCCAGAACAGGGTTTCGCTGCTGACCATGTGCAGAGCAACATATTCTTCGCTTCCGGCCAGAGCAAGCAGGGTTGGTTGACCTGTCCCGGGCAATAACGCACAGATCTCATCAAGTTTCGCTTTTGGCGCGTGCAACATAATGTATTTGCTTTCTTTTGCTTGTTTAACACCACGCAAACGGGGCATCAGTTTGTTGATAAGTGAGAGCTTATTGTCGTCACTGAGGTTAGCGTTTTGGATAAGGCAGGCGTTCGATTCTAAAATGGTGTCGCCCTGCATCAGGCCGTTTGCTTCGAGCGTTGCGCCGGTTGATACCAGATCGCAGATTGCATCGGCAAGACCAGCACGAGGTGCAACTTCTACAGAGCCCGTTAGCATAACGACACTGGCATCGATCTGTTCTTGTTCGAGGTACTGCTTCAAAATTTCTGGGTATGTGGTTGCGATGCGTTTGCCGTTGAACCAGCTTTTATCCTGCATACCCAGCTCCTGCGGCCAGGCCAGTGCCAGACGACAATAACCAAAGTCGAGTTTTGCAAGCTTGCTGACTTCGCTGGGCTGCCCGTTGCGTTGGCGTTCAGCCTGCGTTTCAACCAGCACGTTTTCACCTACAATGCCCAGGTCGCATACACCATCCATCACCAAACCCGGAATATCGTCATCACGGACTCTCAGGACATCGATTGGCATATTGGTAGAGTGGGCGATCAGGCGCTGTTCGCGCAGATTTAATTTAATTCCAAGCTGTTTGAGCAGTGACTGACAATCCTTAGAAAGGCGGCCAGATTTTTGAATTGCAATTCGTAAACGGTTGTTGGTGTTCATAATTTATTTCCTAAGTTTAAAAACTAAAAGCCCCGAGGGAACCTCAGGGCGAAAATAAATTATGTTGAGTGCTAGTTCGCCGGAGGTTCCTTGAAGGAATAACCCACCAGCGAAATACCTGACAGGTTATCCCGGTGTATGATGGTGATGATGGATAGCTGTCAGTGTAATAAGCATGTCAGATTCTCTTGTTGTTTATCTAAAACGTGACGCGCATCAGGCGCACAAAATGTATTTATAGATAAACACAGGAGAGGAATTGCGTGCAAGTACTTTTTTGCATAAATTAAAGAATAAATTATAACTGTCGATAATAAAGGCATGAAATACCACGAAATGAGGTGGATTATGGATGCATTTAAGCCGTTCCTGGCGCCGATAGTTCGGTTGCAGGTGAGTCATGATGGCCCGTTTAAAGTTGCGGGAGTGCTCGACAATCGAACCGAAAGGATTAAGCGTAAAAAGCACTTACTGGAGATGGCGCAGCAAAAGCACAAAGAGGAAGATGACCGCAAAAAAGACGAAGATGATAGTGAAATCGACGACGAAGAGCAACACTTAGATACCTGGGCCTAAAATTCTCTCAGGCCCGGGTATGGCAACTTATTTGCGCTTGCCACGCTTTTATCTTGGGGGATCTATCTTACCCGCAATCGAGGTATTTACCCTGAACCAGCCTGCAACAGAGTATCTGTCCCGTTTAGCGGGAAGTACTTCATGAGGAAACTCTTCACTCAAAAACAAGGCAAGTGTGCCGTGCAAAGGGACCACTTTTATGCCTTCAAGGTCACTATCATCCCGATAGAGTACCATTTCGCCCCCATCATCATGTCCCCACCCAGGGTTCAGATAGGTAACCAGTGACAGGATGCGGTTGGTTTCACCTCTAAACGCGTCGTAATGACGCTTGTAATAACTGCCGCTGGCGTAATGAGCAAAATGACTTTCAAAAGAAAACAGGCCCATAAACAAGCGACGGTTTAAAAACTGTTGCAACCGGCAGGTCCAGTCAAGCCAGTGTTGTCCGGGCTCTGACTCGCCGTTTATCCAGCAAATTTCGTCTGTACGTACAAAGTCGTTATGTAAGAAATCACCGCCCCGGCCAATGCCGGCATGTTCATACTTTTGCGTACTTAAACTGTGCTGATAGGCCAGTAAATCGTCTGCCAGGTCGCACGGGAGTGCGCCCGGGCGAATGCTATAACCCTGGCTCAGTAAATCATCAGCAATAAGTGAAAACAGTGTCTCGTCTGTGGGGGAGTCGCCGTGCGCTGCACGAAAATGAACTAAAGCGGCCAACCTGATTTCCTAATAGTAAGTAGTATCAAAATCAAAAAGTGTGTCATTAAAGCAAAAGAGAAGAAGTACTCTTGACCTCGTGGCTCTGGGCTTTATGGCTTGCTGCCTGCTTTGCTGCGCGCATCATAGTCATTTTTTATCCGCTGGCAAGCAAAATATCTCAGCTCATGTCTAATGGGGTATAATGCTTTAAAAGTGATTGCGGAGTTGAATGATGAGTGTGAACAAAGAGGCGAAACCCACCCAAAATAACGCTGTGCAGGTCGCATCACCCTGCATTCGGCATTGTTGTCTCGACAATAACGATATCTGTGTTGGGTGTAAGCGTACGTTGCAGGAAATCATTGACTGGCAATCTTTTGACAACGAACAAAAAAACGCCGTAATACGAGCCTGCCAGAGTAGGAAAGCGTGCTGACTTGCGCTTACTCTCTATCCACCATAGAATTGCGTCGCCCAGTCATTATGCAGTGCTTTAATTTTGTCTATCACACAGTATTTTTCAGAAAACGGTCCCCTGGCTCACCATTTTAGCGGTTATCAGCCAAGACAGCCTCAAATCGATATGGCCGAAGCCATAGATCAGGTGGTCAAAGAGGGTGGACAATGTGTGGTGGAAGCAGGCACAGGTACGGGTAAAACGTTTGCTTATCTGGTCCCGGCGCTTTTGAATGATAAAAAGGTCATCATTTCGACCGGCTCCAAAGCATTGCAGGAACAACTCTACCACAGAGATTTGCCTGAGCTACTCAAAGCGCTTGGCAAAGGTCGCAAAGTTGCCTTACTTAAGGGGCGGGCGAACTATCTGTGCACTTATCGTTTGAATGAACATGTGGCGCATGTACCCAGTGACGATCCTGACGTTATGCACCAGCTGGCGATGGTGGCTAAGTTTGCTACAGAAACGCAAAGTGGCGACCTGGCTGATTGTGTGGGCATTGAAGAAGATGCCAAAGTGCTACCTTATGTTAATTCCACAGCGGATAACTGTTTAGGGAAGGACTGTCCTGACTTCTCTGAGTGTTATATACGCAAGGCGAGGATCAAGGCAGCTGAAGCAGACCTCGTAGTGATCAATCATCATTTGTTTTTTGCCGATATGTCAGTCAAGGAATCAGGCTTTGCTGAGTTGATGCCAACCGCAGATAGCTATATTTTTGACGAGGCGCACCAGCTGGGCGAAATTGCATCGGATTACTTTGGGGAGTCCATCAGTACCAAGCAGCTACAGGCGCTGATCAATGATTTAAGGCTGATTTATCGCAGCGATATACCAGATATGCTGCAGCTGGGCAAAACGCTAAACAAGCTGGAGACCAGTGTGGCCGATCTGCGACTGGTGTTTGGTAGCGATGGTGCCCGGGGAGATTGGCGGGAAAAGCTGCAGGATAAAGTGATTTGTGATGCGCTGCACAGAGTGATCAGCAATCTGGATTTTTTGTACCAGGTGCTTAAGTTGTGCCTGGACCGCTCTGATAAAATCGAGCATCCGCTTGAGCGGGTGTTGTCCTTTAAAGGGCAACTCGACAGAGCCTTTGACGTCAGTCTGCCGGGCTTTAGCTATTGGTTTGAAACCACCCGGCGCTTCTTGACCATACACATTACGCCTCTGGATGTATCGAACCGCTTTAAAGACATGATGGCTAAAAGTGAGGCTAGCTTTGTGTTTACCTCGGCTACGTTGTCGGTAGACAACAGCCTGGCGCACTTCAATGCCAGCCTGGGCCTTGAGCCTGATCATCAGGCCATAGTCGATAGCCCATTCGATTATGAATCGCAGGCGGTGCTTTGCCTGCCTCGTTACCTGCCCGAGACCAAAGATGAAATGATGCCACATGCCTTGGTAAAAATTGCGAAGCAAGTGATCAATGCCGCAAAGGGGCGTACGTTTTTACTCTTTACCAGTTACCGCGTTATGCATCTGGTCTACGAAGGTTTGAGCACCGCGACCGAATATCCGGTATTCATGCAGGGACAGGCGTCAAAGCGCATCATTCTGGAGCAGTTTGTTCGCCATGGTAATGCGGTACTTATGGGCACCGCTTCGTTCTGGGAAGGCGTTGATGTGCGCGGCGATACGCTCAGTTGCGTACTCATAGATAAATTGCCGTTTACCTCACCGGATGATCCGTTATTACAGGCTCGAATGAAAGATGCCCAATTGCAGGACAAAGAACCGTTTGATGAAATTCAGCTCCCCCTTGCCGTGATTGCGCTAAAGCAGGGCGTAGGGCGCCTCATTCGGGATAAGAAAGACAAAGGTGTGCTAATTATTTGCGATAATCGTCTGGTTACGCGAAAATACGGTGAAACCTTTATTAAAAGTTTGCCTCCCATGTCGCGGACCCGTGATTTGGATAAGGCCTTGTCATTTTTAGAGAATATTGACCAGCATGAAAACTAATTTGCTTGCCCTGGATGCTTCAACAGAAGCTCTGAGCCTGGCGTTGTCGTTTAACGGCAACCTTTATCGTCACTTTGAAGAGTGCCCTCAGCAACACAGTCAGAAAATACTCCCTTTAGTTGAGCAGCTGTTTTCTGAGGCCGGTTGTCAGCTTAAAGACCTGGATGGTCTGGTATTCGGTCGTGGACCGGGTAGTTTTACCGGGGTGCGGATCGGGGTGTCTGTTGCACAGGGGCTGGCGTATTCGGGTAATTTGCAGCTGGCGGGGGTTTCTACCTTGCAGGCCATGGCGCAGCAGGCTTTTGCACAGACGGATGCCAAGCAGGTCCTGGTTGCCATCGATGCACGCATGGGCGAAGTGTATCTTTGTCATTATACCCGCGGAGAAAACAATCAGGCAGTTGCTTTGGGTGATGAAAGCGTGATCAAGCCTGAACTCATTGAAGGAGATTTTGCAGGCGTGCTGGCCGTGGGCACTGGCTGGCAGACTTATTCAGAGGTTGCGGAAAAATTAGCACTCGAAGTACACGACGCTATCACCTTACCGCATGCCGAGTATATGCTTGAAATTGGCGCTGTGCAGTTTGAATCCGGGCAGGTTGTTAATGCCGCTGACGCTCAGCCGCAGTATGTCAGAGATACTGTCACCTGGAAGAAGTTGCCCGGGCGCGAATAACAGGCTAATCTTATACTGATGTGTTGGGTTTTTAGTGATATTGACTGATGAAAATCAACCAGCTTGTTCAGAATCAGGATACTTATCAGCTCAGGCAGTCGGTTGCTAAACCTGCTGCCAGTGAGCCAGTCACGCCTGCCCAACCTGCTGCGCAGCTAAAGTTTTCGGAAGCCGGCGTAGCGCTTGCGCAGCAGTACAATGCAGATAAGCGCGACGTTATCTACGACCAGCCAAGTTACAAAAACAGTGTTGCCATGCAAGCCTATAACGCTATCCAAAATCAGGAGCGGCGCAGCGAAGTGCAGTCATTACTTGGTGTCAGCATTTACGCCTGATCTCCCACTTCTCAATGCTATTTTTTCAAGTAGGGCCTGAGTATTTGGTCGCTTGAATATTTTTCAGCAAAAATTTAGTCAATTGATTTGTTTTAATCTGCTTTTGGAGTAATGTTAAAAGAAAATAACAAATTATGGTTACGAGTTTGCTGAACAGATTCAACCAGTTTGCACTCAAACTTTCTTCAAATACGGTTGTTTTGTCACTACGCGAAGGCTACATCGCGTTGATCCCGTTTTTTATCGTTGCGTCTGTGATCACTTTGCTCAATCAGTGGCTTGGAGAAGACTTACATAAATTGAAGTATCAGGCACTGGGGGACTTTAACACCCTGGTATGGGGGATCTTTCCGCTATTAACGCTGATATCTTTTAGCTACTATCTGTCGAAAAACCTTAAGATCCACACCATAGCAGGTCCAGTTCTGGTGCTTGCCTGCTTCACAGCAACCACAGGTTACATCGAAATTAATCAGGGAACACTGAGCATAGTGCACCGCGATGGCATGTTGTATTCATTGCTTATGCCAGTCCTTTGTTGCTATCTACTCGCTTATATTGAGCGAATACGCTGGCTAAGACTGGTTGGGATAAGCTCAATCAGTCTGTTTTTGCGTAAACACCTCAACCTGATCATCCCGTATATACTGGTTACTGCGATAATTTTGTTAGTGATCCCGATTTTAGATCATTTCGCAGGTCAGCTTCACAGTACCCTAAAACTACTGAATCCGACCTGGAATGTGTTCGAGAAAGTGTCCGCACAACTGATTTTCTCACATTTACTTTGGTTTATTGGTGTCCATGGTGATAACACCTATCACCTGTTAGTATCTGGGGAGCTAACCGATTATCAGGTGTTACCTCAGTTATCGAGTTATGCCTTTTACACTTGCTTTGTAATAATTGGTGGTACGGGCTGTATTTGGGGACTGATCATCGCCTCAATGCTGCTTAAAAATGCACGCCACGAGCGCAGCATCGCCATGATAGCGTCGCCGCTTGCGCTGTTTAACATCAGTGAGGTCATGCTCTATGCTTTACCCATTGTGTTTAATCCTTATCTGCTGATCCCATTTTTGCTTAGCCCGTTGTTAAATGCATTGATTGCGTACGGGTGTATTTCTGCAGGGATGATTACTTTGGATCCCGCGATGGATATTCCCTGGTTCACACCTGTGTTTGTCAGCGGCTGGTTACTGACGCAGAGCTTCAGTGGTATTTTACTGCAGGTTATATTAATCGCGCTTAATGCGGCACTTTACTATCCGTTTTTAAGATTTAACCGGGATCATAACTTATCCGGAAAGGCGCTGGATGTGTTACTTAAGCGATTTACCACTGGCAGGTTGATAGAAGCGGGAGCTGAAAGCTCGTATACCCGCACGCAGCGCGAGGAACAGATCAATGTGCACAGCCTCAAGGAAGTTACTGATGCGCTGAACAGTGGCGAACTGATGCTTTTTTATCAGCCAAAGATAAACCCATACACTAAGCAAGTGGTTGGTTTTGAGGCCTTATTAAGGTTAAAAGACACAGATGGCCGGGTTCAGGGCCCCTGGTTTCTTGCCACGCTTGAGCAACACGGGCTACTCCACATCATAGATAATTTTGTGATTGACCAATTAGAAGTGGACCTGGAGCATTTTGCACGGGAAGGGTTCAGGCCCAAAGTGAGCTTTAATATCTCGCCACAAAACTTGCTGACCGGCGGATATAAACGCATTGTGAAAGCTTTTTCGGATTATCCCGGGCAGGTTGAGGTTGAATTGCTTGAATCCAGTTATATTGAGGATTTTAATCGCACGGTCGATGTGGTTAATCTATTACGCGCACATCATATTGCCTGTGCAATGGATGATTTTGGTACCGGGTATTCCTGCCTGTCTGTGTTATCCAAGTTGAATATCGACACCATTAAACTTGACAGAAGCCTTTTGCCCGACAACTACAACTGCAAATCTGTGTCTTTGTATACCAATCTGTCAGAGATGATAGCGAAGCTCGGCTTCAGGCTGGTAGCAGAAGGAGTAGAAACAAAAGAAGAGGAGAATCTGGTAAAGCAGTCGCAGGTTGATTGTGTGCAAGGGTTTTTATACTACAAAGCCATGCCAATAGAAGAGGCAATGACATTATTACAGAGCCAGACAGAATCGAGTCAGCAGCATAATGCCGCCGACTCATCGGTATAAAAAGGCGGACCCCATGTTTGACCCGCCGTGTAGTTGATTACTTCTCGATGTAAGAAATCAGTTTATCTGCAATCTGGGTATTGTTTAAGGAGCCAATGAACGAATCGCGTCCTTTCCCGTAGGCAAAAATTGGTACGTCAATCGCGGTATGACCTTTGGTTGTCCAACCCGTAAAGCTCGCATCATTGATGAGTTTATTGGCCGCTTTGTACAGCGCCTCTTTGGAGTCTTTTTGTGCTCCTGCCAGTGCTTTTTTAGTCTCTTTATCAAAAGGTAAACCCGTAAGTTGCGTCCAGGTTTTGCCCATTTGGTCCGCTTTCATGTCAAACAGGGTATTAGTCAGCTCTTTGACTGAGGATTTGGCCTTTGCAACAACCTCTGTTTTCCACTGATACACGCCATTACTACCTAAAGTCAGACCACCCGTAGAGTGGTCGGCGGTAACAACCAATAATGTGTCTGGGTTTGCATCAATATATGCTTTGGCGACTTTAATCGCCCCCGCAAAATCGTCCATTTCTTTCATTGCGCACGCGATATCATTAGCATGACCACACCAGTCAATCTGACTGCCTTCGATCATCACAAAAAAGCCTTTCTCATTTTGCTTGTCTAATAGCTCCAGTGTTTTATTGGCCATCTTTGTCAACCGTTTTGGCTCATCACTGTCGATTGCATGCGCAAAGGCGACATCAGCGAACAGGCCTAGTGCGGGCAGGCGGTTTAATGAATCCAGGTTGTCGAACTGATCTGTATACTGATAACCGGCTTCTTTAAATTCGCTAACCAGGTTGCGGTCATCACGAATAAAGTACTTAGTACCACCGCCGAGCATTAAATCAACAGGTAACTTACCGGCAATTTTGTTATCAATATAATCGTCGGCGATTTCATCATAGTTGCGACGCGACTCATTATGTGCGGCAAAGCTGGCCGGTGTAGCGTGGTTGATCTGTGATGTGGCGACCAAAGCTGTGGTCATGCCTCGTTCTTTGGCAATCTCCAGCATGGTTTTAAGCGATTGTTTGTGTGTATCTACCGCAATTGCCCCGTTATAACTTTTCGAGGCTGTGCTGAGTGCCGTGGCACCTGCTGCGCTATCTGTGACTACCGTATCATCGTCCGGGTAAGTGTGTGCCATCCCAACCAGGATTGAATCAAATACTGTTGGCTCAACCATTTTGGTTGTCTTATCATCTTGCATATAGCGATAAGCCGTGGTGAATGCCGGCCCCATGCCATCTCCAATCATATAGATGATATTTTTCGGCGCCGCGAATGCAGAGTTTGACAAGGTACAGCCCAGGGCAAATGCGAGGGCACTTAGTTTTCGTGTCATAGTTGATCCTTAATGTTCCCGTATGTTTGCTCGTCTTTGTGCATGGTAAATCATTGTAAGCTGTGTGATTTATGCTTTGCACCCGAGCCAGAATGGGTAGAATATTAAAGTAATACGTACAATAAGAATATGAATTTATGTTGACTGCTAATAAAAATAAGATAAAACAAGGGGAAGCAAGTGGTTTTGCCTATCAGGAACTGGGCCACGGCCCACAAACGGTGTTGATGCTGCACGGCTGGCAGGATAACAGCAATAGCTTTATGCCCATTTTGGATAGTCTGAGCGATAAAGTACTGCAAACGCACAGATTTATTGCGTTAGACTTTGTTGGTCATGGTAAGTCAGCCTGGCGAAGTGCTGATGCACATTATTACTTCGTCGAATATGTTTATGATATTTTTAGCTTTCTTCGTACCATGGAGATTGCACGATGCGACATTGTCGGCCATTCTATGGGGGCGCTGGTGGGCGGCTTATTCACCAGCTTATATGCAGAAAAAGTAAATACTCTGACATTAATAGATGGTATAGGTTTGCTTTATCAAAGCGATAAGCATGCTAAGGAGCAACTGCTCAAGGCGTTTATTGCGCGAGAAGTGACTGAACAAACAAACAGCGCCAGTGTGCGGCTGTTTGCCGATAAACAGGCTATCATCAAAGCACGAGTTAAAGTGAGTGACTTCAGCGAAGAAATTGCTGCTATATTAATGGAGCGAAACATTGAAGAACTTGAAGAGGGCGCGCGTTTGACGACAGATCCTAAATTGAAACTGCCGTCCACAATGCGCTTTTCACGTGCTCAGGCACTGTCTCTGTTGCAAGACGTGGCGACACCCACGTTGGCAATCATGGGCTCCTCAGGCTACGCGCAAATGAAGCACAGTTTGGGGCAGTTTTCTCAATGTTTTAAAGAGTTTACAAGCGTTGAAGTGGCTGGAGGGCACCATTGTCATATGGAAGAGCCAGAGCAAGTTTTGACAAAGATCTTAACGCATATATCGCATCCGGACGTTTCCTGATTGTATATTTGTGTTAAATGTGGGACTATCCTAGCTTTAGAGTATTTACTCAATTGTTTGTGTGCCTTAAGCATATTAAGGTAAGACCAATATAAAAAATAACGAGAACACAGGAGCTAAGAGTGGAAAAAATCTGGTTAAAGCGCTACCCCGAGGGGATGCCTGAAACAATCGACCCAGAACACTACAACTCGCTGCTTGAATTATTCGACAACAGTTTTAAAGAGTTTGCCCAGTTACCAGCATACAGTAACATGGGTAAAACAATGACTTACCAACAAGTTGATGAAGCAACCAAGGCAGTCGCCGGTTATATCCAAAACACCCTTAAGTTAGGCAAAGGGGACAAAGTAGCGGTGATGATGCCAAACTTGCTACAAACCCCCGTAACCATCTTAGGTGTGCTGCGAGCCGGTTGTACGGTAGTCAATGTCAACCCTTTGTACACGGTACGAGAGCTCGAACATCAGCTCAATGATTCAGAAGCGAAAGCAATCTTCATATTGGCCAATTTTGCACATACACTCGAGAAGGCATTGCCTACGACGGGTGTTAAACATATCGTCGTAACACAAATTGGTGACATGCTGGGTGGCGTCAAAAAGCATTTGGTCAACTTCGTTGTTAAAAAGCTGAAGAAAATGGTGCCCGACTATAGTTTGCCTAATGCAATTCCATTTGCTAATGCTATCAAGGCTGATCCGGGTCAGTATAAGGTACCTGAGATTGACCTCAATGATCTGGCATTTTTACAGTATACAGGTGGTACCACGGGCGTATCTAAAGGTGCCATGCTGACCCATGGTAATATGGTTGCCAACCTGGAGCAGGTATCTGGTTGCCTGGATAAGGTGCTCGACAAAGGCAAAGAAGTCGTTATTACGGCGCTGCCGCTGTATCATATTTTCGCACTGACAGCGAACTGCCTGACTTTTATGAAGTATGGCGGTCACAATATTTTGATCACGAACCCGCGGGACATGCCTGGCTTCGTTAAAGAACTGGCAAAATACCCGTTTACGGCCATCACAGGCGTAAACACCTTATTCAATGGGCTGTTAAACACACCAGGATTCTCAGAGCTGGACTTTTCCACTTTGAAGATGTCATTAGGCGGTGGTATGGCGGTGCAGCGCCCGGTTGCTGAGCGCTGGCAGAAAGTGACACAAAGTAAACTGATGGAAGGCTATGGCCTGACTGAGTGTGCGCCTCTGGTTACAATATGCCCCTGGGACTTGGATGGCTATAACGGTTCTATCGGCTTACCGGCACCAAGCACAGACTTGAAAATCATTAATGATCAGGGCGAAGAAGTACCAAAAGGCGAGCCCGGTGAGCTGTGTGTTAAAGGACCGCAAGTCATGGCTGGCTATTATAACCGCCCGGACGCAACGGCAGAGTGTTTGCAAGATGGCTGGTTCGCCACCGGCGATATCGCCATTTACGACGACGAAGGCTTCTTCTATATCGTAGACCGTAAGAAAGACATGATCCTGGTATCTGGTTTTAACGTCTTCCCTAACGAAATTGAAGAAGTGGTTGCGATGCACGATGGTGTACTAGAAGTTGCTGCCATTGGTGTGCCGCACGATGTAAGTGGTGAACAGGTTAAAGTTTTTGTTGTAAGAAAGGATCCATCTTTGACAGAAAAAGATATAATAAAACACTGTCGCGACAAGCTAACCAATTATAAAGTCCCTAAATTGGTCGAATTCAGAGATGAATTACCCAAGACCAATGTTGGCAAAATATTGCGTAGGGCATTAAAGTAAAAAGAAACCGGCGAAAGCCGGTTTTTTATAGGGAGTAAATGTGCAGTATCAATTTATCCAGCAACAAGCAGAGCTCGATGCCTTTATAGCTAACCTGTCAGATAGTCAGGTGTTGGCTATAGACACTGAATTTATGCGCCGCAGAACTTTGTATCCTGAGATTGCCTTAATTCAGGTCTACGATGGCGAGCATCTGGCGTTGATAGACCCGTTAAGTGAGCTAGATTTTTCAGGGTTATGGCATTTACTTCGCGATGAACAGATTGTCAAAGTATTGCATTCGCCCTCTGAAGATATTGAAGTATTTCAAAAGTTTGCGGGTTTTGTGCCGACACCTTTGTTTGACACTCAATTTGCACTGCAGTTGCTCGGAGAGGGTAATTGTGTGGGTTTTGCCAACATGGTTAAGTCGATGCTCGATATTGAGCTCGATAAGAGTATGTCCAGAACGGACTGGCTTAAGCGCCCATTGCAGGCAAGTCAGCTGGAATATGCCGCAGCAGACGTATTTTACCTTCTGCCATGTTATCAGACCATCAGCAAAAAGATTGCCGAAAAAGGGTTATCGCACATAGTGACATTTGAATCGCAGTTGATCGCCCAAAAGCGCGCATTCAGAACGCCGGATCACTACCTCTACCTCGGTATCAAAAATGTCTGGCAGCTAAAGCCGCGTGATCTTGCCGTTTTAAGAACACTGGCCAGTTGGCGACAGAACAAGGCCGAGAAAAAGAATTTGGCCCTCAATTTTGTGCTAAAAGAACATAATATGGTCGAAATAGCTAAGCGCAGACCGGGCTCTCTAAACAGCTTGCGAAATGTGCCGGGTGTTGAGCCAATGGAAGTGAATCGCTCAGGTAAAGAAATTCTTGCCTGTATTGAAGCGGGTAAAGCGGTACCGGAGTCAGAGCTACCTGCGCGCGTGCAACGGCTGATTGATTATCCCGGATACAAAGGGGCCGCGAAAGAAATAAAGCAAGCAATCACAGAAGTGGCCAGGGAACACGATATTCCGGTGGATGTATTTGCTTCGAAAAAGCAGATCAATCAGGTGATTGGCTGGAACTGGAAGCTGGATGAACAACAGAGAAAGACTTTCCTGAAACCTGATCTATTTCAGGGTTGGCGTCACGAGATACTTAAAGACGCGCTGTCGAAGTGGCATATTGCCTAACGCCAAGATGAAAAAGCCGCACAGTGTGCGGCTTTTTTATAGAGACTTTATTTTTGCTCGTCATCCGGGAGCGTCACGTTGAGCTCCAGTACCGCCAAATCATCTTCATTTTGCTCAAACTGCACATTGACTGCGTCAGAGTCTACTTTGACATACTTACGGATCACTTCCAGTATATCCTGCTTTAACTGAGGCAGATAATCGGGGGTGCCACGCTTGGAGCGTTCATGGGCAACGATTATTTGTAGCCGCTCTTTAGCCAGCGATGCGCTGGACTTTTTCTCGGATCGAAAATAATCAAGTAAAGACACATTAACCTCCAAAAATCCGCTTTAGCAGTCCTTTCTTTTCAACATTCAAAAACCTGAAGTCGACGATTTCGCCCAACAAACGATTGATGGCATCGCTGTATGCCTGGCCTGCGTCCGACTCTGTATCCAGGATAACGGGTTGTCCTGAGTTAGATGCATTCAGTACCGCTTTAGACTCAGGGATCACGCCGAGTAAATCGATGGCCAAGATTTCCTGGACATCTTCAACCGATAGCATGTCGCCGCTTTCAACACGCTCCGGGTTATAACGGGTAAGCAAAAGGTGCTCTTTGACTGGCTCCAGGCCATCTTCCGCACGTTTTGACTTACTTTGTAAAATGCCCAAAATGCGATCTGAGTCGCGGACAGAAGACACTTCCGGGTTAGTGGTGACAATCGCTTCGTCAGCGAAATATAGGGCCATCATTGCACCGGCCTCGATCCCCGCAGGTGAATCGCAGATGATGAAATCAAAGTCTTCCGACATGTCTTTCAGCACGCGTTCAACGCCTTCTTTAGTCAGGGCATCTTTGTCGCGAGTTTGTGAAGCCGGTAAAATATAAAGCTTTTCAACACGCTTATCTTTTATCAATGCCTGATTCAGATTGGCTTCGCCATTGATGACGTTGACAAAATCATAGACAACGCGACGTTCGCAGCCCATGATGAGATCTAGGTTACGCAGGCCAATATCAAAGTCGATAATGGCTGTTTTGTATCCTTTAAGTGCCAGACCTGTGCCGATCGCTGCACTTGATGTGGTTTTACCTACACCACCTTTACCTGAAGTTACGACAATAATCTTTGCCATCTGAATTATCCTTTGACCAATGCTGTTAATTCTAATGATTCGTTATTTTGTGAAATCTGGCAGGCTTTGCCCCAGTGTTCTCCCTGTAAAGAGTCACTGATCCAATAACTGCCTCCGACTGAAACCAATTCTGCTTCCAGCTTTTGGCAGTAAATACTTGCCTCGTGATTTCCTTGCGCACCAGCGATAGCACGTCCTCTGAGCGTGCCATAGATGTGAATATTGCCATCGGCAATGACCTCTGCACCATGGCTGACCGCGCCCAGTACAATGAGGTCCCGGTCCTTCGCGTAAATTTGTTGCCCAGAGCGTACTGTGCTGTTGATAACCTGGGCGCCGAGATAGACTTCTTTTTCCACCACTTGCGTGTCAGCACTCTCCTGAGTCACAGGCTTAACGTCTTTAGTATAGTTAAGTACAGAGAGGCCTATTTCTTTTGCCTCAGCATTGTGCTGTTCTGTACCATTACATATACCAACCGGGTTTAAAGCCAGCTCTGTAAGAATGCGTTTTAAATCGCTAAGGACAATACTCTGTTCCTGGACGTCGGCAAGATTGATGACGATAGGTGCCCCTTTAAAAAACTTTGGAGCCTGGGAAATTTTATCACTCAGTTGTTGTTTTACATTGCCAAGGTCGGCATCGAAGAGGTGTAAAACTGAGAGTGTAAACAGGTTTCCCTTCAATTCAAAAGACTGTGTAGACATAAGCGCTCAATACCAGTGCGAACTCTGATTAATATTGTTCTGACCCCGTACTCTGTACGTTTGAGAGTCGCAAAACTTTCCAAATAGTATATAGGTCATGGTATAGTGCTGCTCTCAGATTAGCAAGATTTTATAGGGTTATAATGCTAGCCGCAGTATATAAAAGTAGTAAAAAAGCCGATACCTATCTTTTTATTGAAAAACGAGACGATTTTGGCAAAGTCCCTGACCCTTTAATGGCTACTTTTGGTACGCCAATATTTGTAATCATTGTGGATTTAGCAAAACGCACCAAACTTGGGGTTGCGGATTTAAGTAACGTTAAGCAAAAATTAATCGACGATGGGTTTTATTTGCAGCTGCCGCCTCCACAAGAAAATCTTCTGGACGAATTAAAAAGACAAAACGGAGTAAAAAGTGACTAAAACACTATCCGCATTATTCGTATCTTTATGTCTGGCATCGCAAAGCGTAAAAGCGGATGACCAGGCGCGCTTCGATAGCTACGTTGAAGTGCTAAAAGCTGAAGCTCGCGAAAAAGGCTATGAACAGGCTTTGATTGACCAGGCGTTCAGCACGGTTAAATTTAAAAAGAAAGTGATTAAACAGGATAAGAACCAGCCAGAAATAGTCGAGACGCTGGAAACTTATTTACCTAAACGCGTACCAGACTGGAAAGTTCAGCGAGCAAGAAAGCTCTACAAAGAAAATAAAGTGCTGCTGGATAAGATCAGCCAAGATTTTGGCGTGCAGGGGCGCTTTATTGTTGCCCTATGGGGACTTGAAAGTAGTTTTGGCCGCGTCCAGGGCGGCTACCCTGTGATCAGTTCACTCGTCACTTTGGCGTTTGATGGTCGCCGCGAAGCTTTGTATAAGCGTCAATTATGGGCCGCGTTGGATATTCTCAAAGATGGTCACGTCAATATTGACAACTTCAAGGGGTCGTGGGCCGGCGCCATGGGCCAGTCCCAGTTTATGCCAACGTCATTCAACTCTTATGCCGTTGATTATAATAATGATGGTAAAAAAGACATCTGGACCAGTAAAGAAGATGCACTGGCCTCGATAGCAAACTACCTTAAAAGCGTGGGCTGGAACGATAACCTGACGTGGGGTCGCCAGGTTAAATTACCAGAGGACTTCCCGAGCCAGTATGTGCTCAAACGTGGTTCGAAAAACCACAAACAATGGCTGGAGTTCTGGCGTGATTCTGAGCGCTCACTCGAAGAGTGGCAGAGCCTGGGTGTAAGACGTACAGACGGCACCGACTTACCTAAGGTAAATATTAGTGCTGCTTTAGTTATGCCCGATGATATGAACGGTCGTATGTATCTGGCTTACAACAACTACAAAGCGCTGATGAACTGGAACCGCAGCTACTATTTCGCAACCAGTGTAGGTTATTTATCTGATCGTATTGGCTATCCGAAAATCTAGTCGTTCAGATAAAAGAACAACAATAAAAAAGGCAGCGTGCGAGCTGCCTTTTTGGTTGGGCTAATGCAAGTGAAAATCAGTAATAGCTCAGGTCCTGAGTTTTTCCCCAGAAAACCCGATAAGAAAACAACGTGTAGCCAATGATAGCCGGCACCACCAGCACTACGCCGTAGAGCATAAAGGTGAGGGCAGACGGATCGGCAAGAGCTTCGAATATGGTGAGTGTACCTGGTACAACATATGGGAAGAAGCTGTATACCAGGCCAAAGAAGCACAGTAAAAATATCATCACTGTGATGGCAAAAGGTAACCAGCAACCATGGCTAGGGTTGCGATTGAGTTTTACCAACACTCTGTCTTGTATGACAAAGAGCACCATACAGATTAATGGCAGTGGCAGCAGTAACAGGCTTATCTCGGTACCAAACCAGCGTGTCTGAACGTAAGCATTAATCAGCGGATTAACCACAGAAACTGCCAGTACGCCCAGCAAAGCAATCAGGTTACTCAGTCGACACCAGCGGATAGCAGCGCTTTGTATCTCGCCTTCGCATTTCATGATTAACCAGCCTGCTCCAATTAAGGTGTAAGCCGCAATCACGCCAACACCACTGAGCGTAGCAAACAGGTGACTCGCCAGGCTGTGTTCAAAAGACATCACATACAGGCCCAGCATATACCCCTGCGTAAATGCGGTGATCAGACTGCCCAGCTTGAAACAACGATCCCAGGTTTGCCGGTAACGAGTTTTCGCTTTGGCGCGAAAATCAAAAGCGACCCCTCTTAAAATTAATCCCAGCAGCATAAACGCGATGGGTAAATAGAGCGCTTGCAAGATAATCGAGTGGGCGGAAGGAAACGCGATTAATGCAAGGCCTACAGCCAGCACCAGCCAGGTTTCATTGGCATCCCAGAAAGGACCAATTGACGCTATCATGGTATCCGCTGCGGGTTTATTGTTACCCGGTAACAAAATACCGACCCCCAGGTCATAGCCGTCCAGTACAGCGTAAACGATAATCGCCAGTGCCATCAGCGCACTATAAAGTAATGCAAGATATTCAGCGCTAAACATATTGACCTCCCTGAACTGGTGTTGTCTGGTACTCTTCAACTTGAACGGCATTGCGCGCGGTGTAGAACAGCGTTTTGATGTAAGCTGCCAGCAAAACTGCATATAAAGTCAGGTAACCAATCAAGGTCAGCAAGACGTGTTCACTGGGGACGTTTGTAACCAGCTCCTCAATTTTAACCAGACCACTGACCATAAATGGCTGGCGACCAATTTCAGTGACGTACCAGCCTGCTAGCGTGGCAATCCATCCTGAAAATGTCATGACTACTAAGGCTTTAAGCTGCCAGGTCGGGAGGGTCGAGTGCTTCCATAAGGTATAACGGGTCACTAAGGCGACGAGTATCATTAAAACGCCTATCCCTACCATGATCCGAAAACCAAAAAATACAGGTTTAACCGGCGGGTGTTCCCCTTTAAATTCATTAAGTCCTTTAATTTCGCCTTCAGCCTCGTGTGTCAGGATCAGACTCGCCAGCTTGGGAATGGCGATTTCAAAGTGATTGGTTCTTTGTTGCTCATCCGGTATAGCAAAGAGTAGCAAAGGTGCCCCTTGTTCGGTTTCCCATACCCCTTCCATCGCGGCTACTTTTTGTGGTTGGTGCTCGAAGGTGTTCAGGCCATGCAGGTCGCCGACAAACATCTGCATCGGGGCGAGCAGGGCTGCGACCGTGAGCGATACTTTTAAAGTCAACTTGGGAGCGTGCTTATGATCCTCTTTGAGCAGGCGATACGCGCTAATCCCGGCGACCAGAAAAGACGCGGTGAGTCCGCTTGCCAGCAACATGTGAAAAAAGCGATAACCAAATGATGGATTAAAGATGATCTCAAACCAGTCTTTGGGATAGAACACGCCATCTACCAGGGTGTAGCCAGTCGGGGTTTGCAGCCAGCTGTTCAAAGACAAGATCCAAAAAGCCGACAGGGTGGTGCCTATAGCAACTATGAGTGTTGCAAAGGTATGCAGGCGCGGACTGACACGTTTCATGCCAAATAGCATAATGCCTAAAAAGGTCGCTTCCATAAAAAAGGCGGTTAGCACTTCATAGCCAAGTAAGGGTCCTGCTATATTGCCGACACGCTCCATAAAGCCGGGCCAGTTGGTGCCAAACTGAAAAGACATGGTGATACCGCTGACCACGCCGAGCGCAAAAGTGAGGGCAAATATTTTCACCCAAAACCGGTAGGCCCGCAGCCACACAGCTTCGCCGGTTCGGTCGTAACGGAACTTGAAGAACACCAGAAACCAGGCCAAAGCGATGGTGATGGTAGGAAAAAGAATATGAAAGCTTATATTTGCCGCAAATTGAATACGCGACAACAGTAGGGTATCAAGCATGACGCACCTCGCATATTATATCAGCCTGGTCGAGCCTGAGTCAGGCAAACGGTGACTGATACGACTCAGTGCGCGGGCACGAACCGCGCACAATGAAAAAATCCTTTTCAAAAGCCACTCTTTTAAGATTTTCTGAGTAGCTTGTCCTTCAAATCAATCACCTTGCTGACCGACGAGCCGAGCTTCATCAAGGATTGCAACTGCTCAGGTGTCAGGCGTTGCAGTTCGGCAGACCACTTGGTCACCGTTTCCAGCAAGTCGTGGATAGATTGCATTTGTTCTTGCGCGTATTTTTCTTCTGGTGAATTCGCGCTGTCGAGAATCTGATCGCGCAACAAGGTCAGGGTGGGGTCAATTTCACGTTTACGGCGTTCTTCGAAAACGCGGTTTGCCAGGTCCCAGATACTGCCATTTGGCGAATAGTACTCTTTTCTGTCACCGGGAATATGGTGAACTTTAACCAGTTGCCATGATTGCAGCTCTTTGATCCCCATGCTGACATTACCTCGTGAGATCTTGAGTGCTTCAGCAATCTCATTGGCCGTTAACGGCTTCTCATTGATAACCAGCAGACCAACCATTTGGCCAATGGTGCGATTGAAGCCCCAGCGGCTTCCCATTTCTCCACAATGGAGAACGAAGTTTTCGATTTTAGGTGATAGCTGCATTTTTAAAGTTTCAGTAATTATTGAAACTTTAATATATAGTGCTGATTGATTTGGATCAAGCCAATTGTTCAACTAATTTTCAGGCATAAGAGGTCAAAAATGGGCAGCATAGGTAGGTGCTTGCCCATCGGTTGAAGGATGTTCGGTTTATTTGGCAGGCTGGCTACTATGTTTGCCGGTTTCCCAGCGCTCATTAAGCAATGTTTCACCGGCGTCGATGGCGCCTGGCTCTAATGTTGTTGCCATAGAGTCGTTCCAGCGATTGAGATAGCCAAACAGAGCTATCACACCAAGAATTTCAACGATCTCCCCGTCATCCCAGTGCGCCTGCATGGCGCTTTCAATCGAGGCGTCTACGGCGTTTGGCACGCTG
Source organism: Pseudoalteromonas rubra (assembly GCF_000967655.1). Lineage (GTDB taxonomy): Bacteria > Pseudomonadota > Gammaproteobacteria > Enterobacterales > Alteromonadaceae > Pseudoalteromonas > Pseudoalteromonas rubra_A. The sequence continues at coordinate 107,325 of NZ_JXYA01000026.1, read as the reverse complement.
GAGGCGGCCAGCGCAAATTCAAATGCGGCTTTTTCAGCGGCTGTAAATACGTCACTTTCTCTGAACTGCCAGATATTCGCGAGTCTCTCATCACTGCCGCCGTAGCGCTGTGCTGCTAATATGGTATGTGCTTCACAGTAGCGGCACCCTGTGTTTGCACTGGTAATGTAGCCAATCAGTCGCTTTAGTTCTGATGTGACCCGACCATGATTTTCCATCACGGCTTTGTTTAAATTGATAAAGGCGCGGGCAATTGCCGGGCGAATTTGCATGGTGAGTACACTATTTGGACAAAAGCCCAGTGTTTCATTAAAAAACTTCGCAAGTTCTGCGACTTCCTGATCATGTTCTTGTGACAAAGGCTTAACTAAAGGCATACTGGTTCCTGTTGATGTTTTATATGTTGCATATGCAACAACTATATGTGTAGAGGTACAAATTGTCCAGTGACAATGATATGAAAAAAGCCATTGCCAACAGAAAGCGGGCACTGGCAGTAACAAATGAAGGCAAAGACGCGCTCGACCTGATAGAGCACGTACCATTTCAGGTTGCTGTGGTCAGTAACCTGTTATCACTGGACCGGGATCCGGTGATCCGCTCGCTGACAGAGCTAAACACCAGGGAATTACGCGTGTTACTTAACGTCGGATCGTATGGGCCCGTCACGGCTGCCGAAGTGAGTTATCAGTCTCGACTAGACCCCTATTCGGTGACTCGTGCGGTGAATGCGCTGTTAAAGCTGGACCTGGTGCGTGCAACCGAACTGTCTGGCAAAAGTAAGCCTGTTGCTTTGACGCAAGCAGGGGAAAAGGTGTATCGGGAAGTCACGGCGCATATACGTAAACGAGAAGAAAAGTTGACTGCCCACATGTCCGATGACGAAAAGGCGTTATTAAGCGGCTTGCTGATGAAACTGGAATTAACTGCAGAAGAAATACTGGCTAACGAAGTAACTGAAATGGAGGCTAAAGGACTGGTTGTAACACGAGACCATAAAGAAATGCTGCGCTGGCATAAACGCAGCAATCAAAACTAGCGGTTCTAACTATAAGACATCCATGCGGTCAATCAGCACAGTCCTGTTACTGAAGCGACATTGCGTCTCGTCGTAATCGAAGGTATCGAGATAACGGCCGTTGATAATTTTTGTCGTATCAGGCTGCGCCTTGCTCTTAAGTAGCAGAATAAAATGAGATTCTGCTGCAAGAGTTGTGTTTTGGCGGTATTGACGCGTGGAGGTCATCATATGAACCGTTGTGGTATTCTTGCGTGCTTTGTTAAAGCGCGCCACTATCTGCGCTTTACCATCGAGCTCGATGTTCAGTTTATCAACGCTAAAGCGGGCGTTATCCGTGAATAAATCGGCGTATTGCTCAGCGCTTCTGTTGTCGCGTATTTCCGGATAGGCGTAAACGAGAGTCTGGCAAAGTTGTACTGAGTCTGATGGCTGTTGTGAGGCGCAGCCGCCTAGTAGCAAAAGGAGTGGCAGCATTCGACGATACATTTATAAGTTCCTGTTGTAATGGTGTATCCGGATGATTGCACACTCCAATACAGAGGCCAAGTGTTATCCTGGCACCTGTATCGAGTCAGACGTTAATGTTTTTTGTGGGACTGTTTGCTGGCGTTTTTGAATGCTTCTCGCGCTGCAATCATTCGATAGGCCAGTGCGCAAACAATATAAGCCAGCACCAGGGCGCTGCCCATCAACAGGGTGTCTTTATCCTGAACAAACATCCACAACATAGCCAAAATAATACTGGCGAACGTAAAGTGGGTGACGAGTGGGTTCATTCGGGCTTTCTTTTTCATTTCGGTAAAACTAATTTGGTTAAATATCGACCATATTATAAAGTACAGCGCATAAACTTGATAGTAATTTATGTTTTTTATTTTCAGTGCTGGTAAAAAAGGATGGTTTCTGGCGCTGTTTCTCATCCTTTTACTCATCCTCAGTGGTCCCAAGTCAATCATATTACAGCGAATGTGCAGTGTAAGTACTTTAGGCACAGAGAATTTGACCCAGAATAAGTATTCTATCTTGCAATAATTTACAATAAAGCAAGTGGCCATGTTGGTGCTTGTATTGGGAGGGAAGTGTGAAAATCACCCATCGCTGGAAATTGGATCTAAAACAGCTGATATTATTACTGGTAAGTGCCGGGATAGTGTTGTCCGTGTACAGCGCATTGATGGCGAGTTACCGCGTACATGAACGCGCATTTATTAAAGATACACTCGCGTCCAATCAGGCATATGCGCAGAAGCTCGCTGAGGTCACTGAACTGTTTTTGCAATCGTTGAACAGCCAGTTACAGGTGAGCGCCGGTCATATTGCTAATCACTTTGATGACAGCCAGGCCATTGATGCTGAATTGGGACGCTTACTGACACAAACCAATAGCTTTGATTCGCTGGTGGTGATTGATGCGCAGCGTAAGATCATTTCAGCTCAGCCTTCTAATCTTGCGCTGAAAGGCTTGACGCTCGATCCTGCTTTATCTTTGCCGATAGAACTACAGCAGCCCCATATTCTTGACCCCTTTGTCTCGCCCGCGGGCAATCTATTGGTCAGCCCGACTTTCCCGTTGTTTGCCGCTGATGGCACTTATCTCGGCTTTATTGCTGGTGGCATTTACTTGCAGGGTAATACCATTTTAAATCAGCTACTGGGCACTCATCATGCGTCGGATCATTCGTATGTCTATGTGGTAGATAAAAGTAAACGGCTGATATACCACAAAGATAACGCCCGTGTTGGTGAATATATCGGGGATAATGTAGCGATTAACGCGGTGTTAAACGGGCAATCTGGTGCGACAGAAACGCTAAACAGTCAGGGTGAAAACATGTTGGCGGGATATGCCCCGGTAAGCAATACCGGTTGGGGGATTGTCAGCCAACGCGCTTTGACCAGTATCGTTGCTGAGCTCAATCAGACGCATACCAATGTGCTGTATTCTACCTTGCCGTTTGCGCTGGCCATTTTAGCCGCGACGCTGATTGCCGGTTTTGTTATTGCCAGGCCACTTGCGCAACTGGCACAGAGTGTCAGCTCATTGAGTCCGGGTAATTTGCGCTGTATCGATCAAACCCCTGCCTGGTACTTTGAGGCAGAAAATCTGAAGTCTGCCATCCTGAATAGCTCGGAGTTGTTGGGTCAGGAAATCAAAGAGCTGGAGCAGGACAGAAAAATGGATCCCCTTACCAAGCTAAACAACCGCCTGGCAATGCAGCTGTGGCTGGATAACGTCAAAAATATGCACTACCAGTTTTCCGTTCTAGCACTGGATGTCGACCATTTTAAGTCAATCAACGATGAGTTTGGTCATGGGGTGGGCGATGAGGTGCTATGTGCTTTGGCAGGTGTCATGAAAAAAAATGCGCGCAGTCATGATTTTGTATGTCGCAGCGGTGGTGAGGAATTTCTAGTTTTTATGCCCTTTGTTGATGCGAGCCGGGCATTGAGCATCGCGGAGCGCTTGCGTATTGCTATCTCTGAATACCCTATGCCAATACCCAGGCCCGTAACAGTATCAATTGGCATCGCCTGCTGGCCAGTACACAGCAAGAGCATAGCGGAGACGTTGAAGATGGCAGATCAGGCGCTCTATCAGGCAAAAAACAAAGGTCGCAATCAAACTTGCCAGGCTAAGCACAGTGTACATGCCGCTAACAATGATGTTGCTCAGCATGCCGTTTAGTGAAAAATCTGATTAACCATTATTTTGTTTTGTTAAGGAGTATTTGAACCTGATACTGTGTTGTGATATGAATATTATCATATGGCTGTTCAGTACGGTGAGGTATCATCATCTCATCTTACTGAAAGTAGCGCAGGGATTGACGGTGCTCAGAATAAAGTTCGGTTTATTGATCTGTATCGAGAATAAGACTGCTTTTAATTCTATCATTGCAATTTGTTAAAATACCTGTTGATATTGAAAACAATAAAATATAAGAACTTAGCCGAATAATGACTTTTTCATTCAGTACATTTTACAATCTATGTAGTAGTGAGGCGCGCTATGAACTGGCGCTCGATTTGATCTATGAGAAATTCAAACCGGCTCATTGTTTGATTGGTAAATTTATCGATGCGGATACCCGGGTTAAAACGGTCGCCTACTCAGTAGATGGCAAAAGGTCAAATGACATTATCTATGATCTTGAAGGCACCCCTTGTAACGATGCCAAAACCAGCCAGGGTGTATGTTCCATTAGTTGTAACTTGCAGCAGATGTATGCGGAAGATGAGATCCTCAAGATATTCGATATCGACGGGTATCTTGGCGTAACCCTGCGTGCATTGGATCATAAACCAATTGGTATTATGGTCTGCTTGTTTGATGAAAAAGTTGTCGTGAGTGAAGAGGACCGCCACTGGTTCCGCGAACTTAGCTTGCTGGTCGGCGCTGAACTGAACCACAACCTCGAAATGGCGGCACAGCAAATATTGGTCAAGCAGCTTGCAAAAGGTGAGCGGATCGCGAAATTAAGTTCCTGGACTTGGAATATTAGCCGGGACAAACATGTGTTCAGTCACGAAATGCGCCGCCTGTTGCAGCACCGCGAAGAAACACTCACTCTGGATGATTTCACAGATTGTTTAACGGAAGCAGATCAAAAGCGGCTCAGGGTTATTATCCAGAAGCTTCGCACCGGTCACCTCGATTATATCGATGTCAATGTTGCCCATAAAAAACGTACCAACCTGCGTGGTCTCTATCGTATTATCGGCCGGGTTGAACAGTGCGAGGAGCAACGTGATGAGCGCGTTTTCAGTGCCACTGTTCAGGATGTCTCTTATATTTATTCACTGAATAAACAGCTCGAACTAACTAATGTAGTGTTCGAACATGCCACCGAAGCCATTATGATCACCGATGGCGATAATAAAATCATTATGGTCAACAGGGCGTTCGAGCGTTTAACCGGGTATACCGGCCACGAGCTGATGGGGCGCGATCCGTCAGTACTGTCATCAGGGCAACACAGTGGAGACTTTTATCACCAAATGTGGAACAGCCTGATGAGTGCCGGTTGCTGGAAAGGAGAGATATTCAACCGTCGCAAGAACGGGCAAATTTTCCCCGAGGAGTTAACACTCAGCCTGGTGAAAGACGAGCAAGGTGAAATCGTTAACTACGTTGCTATATTCCGTGACATTACTGAATGGAAACGCAATGAAGCGCAGCTCATGTTTTACGCCAATCATGAGCCTCTGACTGCGTTATTAAATCGTCGTTGTTTTATCGACATTGTAGAAGAAAAAATATCCGCCAGCCGCAGTATGCATACGCCGTGTTCTTTGTTGTTTATCGGTCTTGATCACTTTAAAGAGGTCAACGATATTTACGGGCCGGAAATCGGCGACAAAGTACTGGTTTCTGTCGCAAAGAGGCTGCGAAATGGGATCAGAGAAAAAGACACCATCTCCCGTTATGGGGGCGACGAATTTGCCATCCTGCTGGATAACACAGATGTTAAAAGTGCCTTGCAGGTAGCTAAAAAACTCAGTGACAAAATTAAACAGCCCTATGTTTTTAATGACTTAACCGTTGAGCTCAGCGCAAGCACAGGTATCGCGCAGCTTGAGAATAGGGGGCGGATCACGGCCGCTAAGTTTATTCGTAATGCGGCACATGCACTGGAAAGCGCTAAGAAAACCCATCGGGGCCATGTTGCTCTGCACAATGCGGCTATCCAAAATGCTTACCTGAACAAAATTAAGCTCAAGGACAAACTCAAAGCGGCGCTTAAATCTAACCTGTTAACCGTGTACTACCAGCCCATCGTCGACGTACAGCGCAGAAAAATCGTGAAATTTGAGGCGCTTGTCAGGTGGTTTGACGATGAGCAGGGGATGATATCGCCAGGCACCTTTATTCCCATTGCAGAGGAGTTTGGATTGATCCATCTGATAGGCCAATTTGTACTGGAAAAAGCGTGTCAGGATCTTAAAGAGATGCACTTGCACGGGTATGAAGATGTCAGTATTTCAATCAATCGCTCGGTCAATGAATTTAAAACCAGTAACGACCAGTTTAAGCTGGTAACGCAAGCCATCAGCAGCGCAGAGGTACCCTTTGACAAAGTGACACTTGAAGTAACTGAGTCCATGGCAACGAACCGTTATACCTGGGAGTTACTGTCTAAGCTCAGAGAGCAAGGGGTGAAGATAGCACTGGATGATTTCTGTACCGGATACTCGTCACTTAGCCACTTAATTGAAAATCAGGTAGATTATCTGAAAATCGATAAGTCTTTTGTAGACAGCCTGATGGCAGACAAAAATAAAAAAGTGATGATCAACTGTCTGCTTAATTTAGCCGATGAGCTGGGCATTAAAGTGATTGCCGAAGGGGTGGAGTCTCAGAGTCAGCTTGCCATGCTTGAACAGCTTGGGTGTAATCATATACAGGGCTTCTACTACAGCCCGGCCCAACCGCTTTCAGCCAGCTTGAGACTATTGCAGGAGTTTAATTCTGGTCAGGTATTTAACGATGAGCTGATATATATAAGTAAATCTACTCAACAACACTAAATAAAAAGGGGCCACAGAAGTAGGCCCCTTTTTTATTGTACTTATCTCAGATATGGTTTGAGTACGTCAAATAGGGCTTGGAGGTGATCGTCTCTGTCATTCAGAGCCGGAATATAATGGTAAGTTTCACCGCCAGCTTCCATAAAGTAGTCACGATTTTCTTCTTCTAACTCTTCAAGTGTTTCCAGGCAGTCGGCGCTAAATGCCGGGCTGAGGATAGCCACTTCCTTAACGCCCTTCGATGCCAACTCTTTCAGAGTGACGTCGGTGTAAGGCTGAAGCCATTCTTCACGGCCAAAGCGACTTTGGAAAGTCGTCATCACTTTGTCTTTATCTAGCTTGAGCTGCTCGCAGACCAGTCGGGTTGTTTGATGGCAAAAACAATGATACGGATCGCCATTGTCCAGGAATCGTTTAGGTGTGCCGTGGTAAGAAAATAACAGTTTTTCTGGCAGGCCGTGCTTGTCGATGTGTTCCTGTACTGAATTAGCCAGTGCTGTGACATAGCTTGGCTGTTTATGATAGCCATTGATGAAGCTCAGGCTAGGCACCCAGCGCCATGTTTTTAATACATTTGCGATGGCGTCAAATGTTGAGCCTGTGGTTGCGCTGGAATATTGTGGATAAAGCGGGAACACAACGATGTTAGTGATCCCTTTTGCGCGAAGCGCTTCAAGGCCACTTTTGATTGAAGGATTACCATAACGCATTGCCATAACGACTTCGACATTATCGTAGTTTTGTTCTTTCAGTAATGCGCTGAGCTTACTACACTGATCTTGTGTAATTTGCACCAGTGGTGAGCCTTGCTCGGTCCAGATACTGGCGTAGGCCTTTGCAGAGCGACTGGGTCTTACTCTGAGGATGACGCCGTGCAGTATTAACCACCAAAGTGCTCTTGGCAGCTCCACTATGCGAGGATCAGATAAAAACTCTCGCAAATAGTTTCTTAGTGCGGGTGCATTTGGGGCGTCAGGGCTGCCCAGGTTAGTAACCAGAACACCGATTTTTTCATTAAATCTGTTCTCGTGCGGATTATCAGTAATGGCAGAAAGCTTTGGCACTCACGGCTCCTTTGGTGTGTTCTCTTAGCCTCGCTATTTTACATAAAAGGCCAGAGTGAAAAAACGATTTTTGGTTGTACGAGCTTGATGTAGGATAGGATCTCGTTATTTTGTCTTAAAAAATTGGCAAAATATAGATTTGTTGTTGCAAAAACAGCGCATTAGTCGTATTTTCTCGCTCCGCCGAAGCAATTTACAGCACAGAATTCGAGTTTTAAGATGCGATTAAATCACCCCGTCACTAATCAGGAAAAGCGCTTTTCCGCAGACACCCGACTTATTTCAGTGACCGATCTGAAAGGGACCATCCTGGACTGCAATGAACACTTTGTTGAAGTCAGTGGATATGCCAAAGATGAACTGATTGGCCAACCGCACAATCTGGTGCGCCACCCGGATATGCCAGAGGTGGCGTTTAAGACCATGTGGGATCAGTTAAAAGCCGGCAAACCCTGGATGGGCTTGGTGAAAAACCGCTGTAAAAATGGCGACCACTATTGGGTAAATGCTTATGTCACACCGATGACAGAAGGCGGCAAAATCGTGGGCTATGAGTCAGTACGCAGCTGTCCTGACAGAGCAAGTGTTGAGCGCGCAGAAGCGCTGTATAAACGCGTTAAGTCAGGCCAGCGAGACTCAATCAAGTTACCAAAGTTACGCTCAATCTGGCCTTCAGTCGCTGTGCTGAGTGCGATTTTACTTTATGTATCTGTAAGTGAAACACTTGGCTTTGGCTGGTTGATTGCCAACACGCTGGCACTATTTGCCTACAACACCTATCGGGATAATGAGCAGCTGGGACGACTAGATAAAGAGATGTCTCATAGTTTCTGTGATGACATCGCCACGCAGGTATACTCACCCTGGAGTGGCAAGATGGCACAGCTGCATGTCAAACTGCTCAGTGAGCGCTCTCATCTGGATACCATTATCACGCGTATTGAATTTGCAGCTAAAGGGGTGGCGAGCGGTGCGCAAGAGAGTAACGTTAAAAGTATCGAAACCACTCAGTGCCTGACCAAACAGCAACTTGAAACTAAGCTGGTTGCGACAGCGATGAATGAAATGGCAACGACAATCAACGAGGTATCACAAAGTGTGCAGGCCAGTTCAGAAGATGCCAAAGGGGTGTTGGTACTGGCTCAGGAAAGTGCACGTAGCTCAGAAGAAACCCGGGCTTCCATTGAAAGCTTAGGGGCAACCGTGGTTGATATTAAGGATTCTGTGCTGGGCGTTGCAAAACAAACGTCAAAAATTGCGGAAGCCGCGCAGATCATTGAGCAGATAGCAGAGCAAACTAACTTGCTGGCACTCAACGCCGCGATAGAGGCGGCCAGAGCCGGAGAGCAAGGGCGCGGCTTTGCTGTGGTTGCCGACGAGGTGCGCCATCTGGCTCAACGTACGCAGGAGTCAACCAAAGAGATCCATGCGATTATTGATCAGCTAACGCAAAGCTCACAGAATGCCGAATTCATCGCCCAGCGTGGTGAAGATGAATCAAGGCAGGGCATTGAGCAGCTCTCACGATCTTCTACCAAATTAGAGGGCATCTATCAGCTGATTGAAAAAATAAGCGCAAGTAGCATGCAAATTGCCACTGCTGTGGAAGAGCAGGCAGCCGTATCCGAAGACATTAATCAGCAGGTGGTAAGTATTGCAACGCTTGCCAATACTAGCGTCAGCAGCTCTAATGAAATGCATGTTATCAGTGAAGAGCTGACAACGGTTGCCAATGACATGTATGAGCTGGTGGTGAGGTTTAAGCGCTAGGTCTTAATCAGGATCCGAAACGGGGTAGGTTTTTGCGACTCGAGCTGTTGTAGCTTAGCTATGGTTGCTGGTGTGAAAACATGCCCCTTAGGTAACAGCATGATCCCTTTATGACTGTGTATAGCCAGACCTAACTCCATTCCAGGTTCCAGTGCTTGCGCATTAATGATATTCAATGAACCTACCTGCTCAGCGCCCTGAGCGTCGGATTGAACGGCTACCTCCAAAGCAGAGACCACCTTTGGGTGGTAAAAGGAGCCGCTGTACATCTTTATCATCTCAAGCGCGTGTGTCCGCTGCTCACTTTTGGCATCTTTGTTCTTTAACAGGTGCTCTACATAATCCCTGACTGCGGCAAGAATGTGCGCACCGATGGGAATGTCCTTACCTTTTAGGCCTTTGGGTATGCCCTGACCGTTGTATTTCTCAAACTGGTGGTAGATGGCTTCTCCAACGTCACTGAGGTGCTGTGCCGGCATCAGCATGAGTTGCGCAGTGGCAGGATGGGTAAAAAACAACTTACGTTGTTGCGGGCTGAGATTCTCAATGGGTTGATTGTACAAAGCCGGGTCCATGGCAAGCAGGCCAACCTGTGACAGATAACCGGCCATTCGGGTAAGCTGTACGACCCTTTCACTCAAGCCAAGCTCATGGGCAACAGAGCCACATAGCTGTGCTATTTGTTTGGCCATGCCCGCATCTATATAGGGATTTGCGTTAATGAAGTTATATAGTAGCTCAACGGTCGCTCTGTGTTCATCTTGCTCTCGCTTGTTTGCGGTTTCAAGCTGACGCAGTACCGTGCGGATCTGGGTCGTGCGCTTTTCCACCAATTCTTCAAGGTTGCCGTTAAGTATTTTCAGTTGTTCATTTTGTTTACTGATCTCTGCCTGAAGTGCCTGGGTGTATTGCTTGAGACGATATTTTTCTGCTGCATCTTTGATGATGTGGACCAGGGTTTCATTTTGCCAGGGCTTTTGCAAAAAGTTGTGGATCCCGCCTTCATTAATGGCTGCAATTGTAGAGTCCATGTCCGCATAGCCCGATAACAAAACACGTTGCGACTGCGGTGATACTTGTCTCGCTTTGGTCAGGAATTCAACGCCATCCATTTCAGGCATTCTCATATCTGAAATGATCACTTCAAATTCATCATCACTCAGCGCTTTTAAAGCGAGTTCGCCGCATTCAAATACCGCAACCTGCATGCCAGACATGCGTAATGTTCTTTTGAGCACTTTCAAAACGCCAGGCTCATCGTCCAGGCATAATACCCGAATAGGGCCGTTTGGTGGCTGTATGTTAATCGATGTTTGAGTCTGTTCCATCAAAATTCAATGACGTAAAGCAATAGATAATATAAAAATTAGTCTAAACTTGGTTGTATCACAATTGCTGCAGTGCGTTTAGCGCTAAATTACGCAATGTAAGGAGCGACTCATGAAAGGCATAATATTTCGTAGTTTAGAAGAGCTGGTTGTAGAAAATTTGGGAATGGGCGCCTGGAATGCCTTATTGGATGAACATAGCCCCGAGCACCGCAGCTATGTTTCGGCCGTTTCTTACCCGGACGAGGAGCTATTTGCACTGGCAAATGGCGTTGCAACTAAAATGGCTTTGCCGCTGCCCGAAGTACTTGGCGTGTTCGGGCGCTTTTTGTTCGGATCTTTGGCAGCAAAACATCCTACTGTGTTGGCTGAGCTGGATACATTTGAAAAGTTGATTCTGGCGATAGACAGTGTGATCCATGTGGAGGTCGCAAAATTATATGATGAACCGAACCTGCCGCAGATAGATGCCAAAATCGTCAATGACAGCGAGATAGTTGTTGAATATCGCTCCCCCCGCAAGCTCTGCTTCTGCGCGGAAGGACTGATTTATGGTGCTGCGGATCACTACAACAAGCAAATAGAGATTTCACACACCAGTTGTATGCATAATGAGGATGACCACTGCCGTTTTGTTGTGACCATGCTCTCCTGAATCAGTGCTTAGCTTTGGGAGTGGTTTGACAAGAGGTTCAAAGGGTCGGCTTGGCACGCTCAATTAGCCGCGTAATCGTATAGAGGTTTCATATGGCTCAAAACGACAACGAGTATTACAAAGCGTATCAGCGAGAAAAACAAGCCAGGGATGAGCTTGAAACCTTGCTCGAGGATAAAACCCGCTCTTTATACCTTGCTAATCAAGAACTAGAGGCCAATCTGGCGCAGCTCAAGCGTCAGCACGCAGCGATTTTGCAAAGCGAGAAGATGGCAACTTTGGGTGTCATGTCTGCCGGTGTGGCACACGAAATCAATAATCCACTGGCCTACGTTAACAGTAATATCAGTACCCTTGGTCAGGTATCTGAGGGCGTGTCAGATTTAATCAAAGCCAGTCAGCTGTTTACTGATAATGGACTGGACCAGCAAGCATTCAAAGAAACAGTCAAGGCACTTGAGGCAAAATACCAGTTGGGCTTTTTTGCCGAAGATGCACAAGAGCTGATTGAGGATTGTCAGGACGGCTGTCAGCGTATTGCCGTCATTGTGGCAAGCCTGCTCGATTTTGCCCGGCCGAAAAACAATGAATTTGTGATGGCGGATATGACAGAAGCGATTGACAGTGCGCTGGGTCTGCTTGCTAATCAACTTAAACACATTGAACTGGTTGTTGAAAAAGCCGAAATTCCGTTGAGTTTTTGCAATTTGGCAGCGCTAAATCAGGTGATTATTAACCTTCTGATCAATGCCAAATATGCTTGTGAGCAGGCAAAGACAAAGGGTATCTGTCAAACGCCACTGATCAAGCTCTTGCTGCGACACGCCAATAGGCAGCTGCTGATCGAGGTGATTGACAATGGCACAGGCATAGAAGAAAGTCAGATAGAACATGTTTTCGAGCCTTTTTTCACCACTAAGCCTGTCGGTCAGGGCACTGGCATGGGTCTGGCTGTTGCCTATGGGATTGTTTCTGAGCACAAAGGCACGATTAACATCGAGAGCAAGCCTAACCAAGGCACTAAAGTGACCGTTACTCTGCCTGTCTGCACGTCTGATTAAATACCCCCCGACACTTATCCATCTATTTCGCTCCACAGATCCCTTTACTTTGCTGTTGTTTGTAACACTTAACGGTCCAAATGTGCTCCATACCTTACTGTTAACGTTGACGTTAACGTGATGTTTCTGGTCTGACCTGGGTAGTTTTGTATATAACCGTTGGTTATATAGTATTCCCAAAATTAACGGTGGATTTGGAGTCTCATAGATAAATAAAACTTATCCGAATAGATAAGTTTTTCTTTTGTTTGTTTCTGATATGCACTTAACTGGTTGTAATTAATGCAATAGGCCAGGGGATCCAAATTGTAATATATGAATTTAACTCATTCAATGCTTCCAAGAGGGCATTGCGAAAAAGTCCATTCATTTGAATAATTGGTAGTTAAAAAGGATGGGTTTTAGATTTGTTCTGGTTAAAAAGTAGCCGCGCTTACGTTGACGTACTTCAATTCTATGTTAGCTTTACTTTAAAAATGTTAATCACTAAAACGGTAAAGGTTGAAGAAAATATGAAAACGAGAAACAAATTCAAGGTGGCAATGCAGCTCAGTGCAATCGCTATTGCTATAGGAGCAACACAGGCTCAGGCATATGATTGTACCGGACTTAACCCCTGGCAGTCGGGCACCGCGTACACAGCGGGTCAACAGGTAGAGCAGAATAATAATGCTTATGAAGCCAACTGGTGGACTCGCTCTGAACCTGCGGCAAATTCAGGTGACTGGCAGGAGTGGACTTGGTTGGGGCAATGTGACAGCGTTGTCGAAAATAATCCGCCTGTTGCCAGTAACTTACAACCTATCGCGGGCACTGAATTTGTCGTTAATGACAGCGTTGCCATCAGTGTGAAAGCAGTCGATGCCGATGGTTCAGTGAGCAAGGTTGAGTTCTTTGTAGATGGCGCTTTGATTGCCACTGACGTAAGCGGCACCGCGGATATGTTTGACGCCCAATGGAGCGCCAGTGTGGGTACTCATGACATCAGTGCAACGGCATACGATGACAAAGGCGCCGCATCAAACGTGTTGACTAGCCAGATTGTTGTAAAACCAGCAGATACCGGCAATAAAGCGCCTGAAGCGCAGCTTACGGTTAAGAGCCAGCCTGCAGAGCTGGTGGTTGGTTCGCAAGTGGTTTTCGGCCTGTCGGGTAGCGATATGGACGGCCAGGTCACTAAGTTAACGTTTACGGTAGATGGCGTTGAGGTGGTTGCAACCAATGGCAGTGCAACGGACCACACCTGGACGGCGCAGCAGCTCGGACCGGTGACATTTACTTTGACGGTAACCGACGATAAAGGCGCTACGGCAAGTGTTTCTCAAACGCTGACGGTTGTAGAGCAAGGCCAGGGAGGTCGTGATGATTGTAAACCACAAGGGTTATTCCAGACTCCGGGTGTCAATACGCCTTATTGTACTATTTACGATGTAAACGGTCGTGAGAAAATGGGTAACGATCACCCTCGTCGTGTTATCGGTTACTTCACTAGCTGGCGTAACGGCGCAAATGGCCAACCCTCTTACCTTGTGAATGATATTCCATGGGACAAGATCACGCATATCAACTACGCATTTGCCCATGTCGATGCTAACAACAAAGTGTCGATTGGCGATCCGGCTGCTCCCGGTAACCCGGCAACAAATATGGAGTGGCCTGGTGAGGCTGGTGCAGAGATGGACCCGGCATTGCCTTATAAAGGTCATTTCAACCTGCTGAACAAATATAAAAAGCTATACCCGGATGTTAAAACCTTAATTTCAGTGGGCGGCTGGGCAGAAACCGGCGGCTACTTTGGCAGCGATGGCAAACGCGTTAACAGCGGTGGTTTCTATACGATGACAACCAACGCCGACGGTAGTGTCAACCAGGCTGGTATTGACGCGTTTGCAGCAAGTGCCGTGGAGTTCATTCGTACCTATGGCTTTGACGGTGTAGACATCGACTACGAATACCCAACTTCAATGAACGACGCTGGTCACCCGGATGATTTCCCAATTTCTAACGCATTGCGTGCCGGGTTGAATGCGTCTTATCAGGTGTTAATGAAGCGCCTGCGTGAAGAGCTGGATAAGGCCGGTCAGCAGGATGGCAAGCACTACATGCTAACGATTGCTTCGCCTTCGTCAGGTTATCTGCTGCGTGGTATGGAGACCTTCCAGGTTACTAAATATCTGGACTATGTGAACATCATGTCTTACGACTTACACGGTGCATGGAACCAGCATGTTGGTCACAATGCGTCTTTGTTTGATACCGGCGAAGATTCAGAGCTCAAAGCATGGGATGTATACGGCACCGCCGAGTTTGAAGGTATCGGCTACCTGAATACCGACTGGGCCGTGAAGTACTTCCGTGGTGCGCTGTCTGCGGGCCGTATTAACATAGGTATCCCATACTATACGCGCGGCTTTAAAGATGTGCAGGGTGGCACTAACGGCTTGTGGGGTCAGGCAGCCTTCCCAGATCAGGCAAACTGTCCGCCGGGCACAGGTAAAGGTGAAAAGAACAAGTGCGGCAATGGTGCAGTAGGTATCGATAACCTCTGGCACGATAAGAATGACGTTGGGCTGGAAGTACCTGCCGGCTCTAACCCGCTATGGCATGTCAAGAACCTGCAATCTGGTGTATTAGGAAGTTACCTTGCTGACTATGGCCTAAACCCAGTTACAGACCCCGCTGATGCACTCACTGGTACATACACACGTCACTATGACTCTGTCGCAGTTGCGCCTTGGTTATGGAATGCCGAGAAAAAAGTGTTCCTGTCGATTGAAGATGAAGAGTCGATGGGCACTAAGGTTGACTACGTAATTAACAATGGACTGGGCGGGATCATGTTCTGGGAGCTGGCTGGTGACTTTGATTATGATGCAGCGAAGGGCGAGTACTTTATGGGTTCAAGCTTGACTACGCTGGCCTACAACAAGTTCAACCAGTCCGGCGCGCCTTATGATATTCATCCGGGCAACGTGAACTTCCAGGTACCGGCAGAAGCGGTCGATGTCAGCTTTACGGCTAAGGACTTCCCTCTTGGCGATGATAACTATCCGATTGCACCGACATTTGCCTTTACCAATAACTCTGCAATCGATTTGTCAGGTGCGAAGATCACCTTTGATGTGCCAGTTGCTACTTCTGCAATCTTCAAGTCTAACTGGAATGCGCAGGAAAAACTGGGCATGGCGGTTGAAGTGAATGCCTCAAACGCAGCCGGAAACAACATTGGCGGATTCGAAAATGAATTCCACCGCTTCTCTATCACGCTGGTTGACGAGTGGGGCAACATTCCAAAATCGTTCGCGCCGGGTGAAACGGTCAATGCGCAGGTGATGTATTACATGCCTATCACAGGTCCGGTTAACTTCGTGGCTGAGAAAGATGGAAAGCGTTACGCCTTTAAGTTTGAGTACCCGCAACTACCTGATGCAAAACCTGGTGACGGTAACGGCGGACCTATCACAAGCTGTGAAGGGGTGCCTATCTCACAAATCACGGTTTATCCGGAGTTTCCAAAGGGCAGTCATGCAGCTCAGGGCGATTTAATCATCGACGGCAATGGGGTGTACAAAGCGAAGTGGTGGAGCAACAAGCAACCATCGACCAGCTCAGATTATACCAAGGTTTGTAGTTTGTAACCGACCCATTTAATCCAAGGGGGCTTCGGCCCCTATGCTAGAGGCAAACTATGAAAACGTTTAAAACATTGTCACAGCAAACTGCAATCGGTGTTTTGGTGGTATCGGCACTGGGTTACAGCGAGCTGGCTGCCAGTCATGGCTATATGGACTTTCCAATGGCCAGACAGGCAATTTGTGAAGATCAGGGTGGCTACTGGTGGCCAGAAGACGGCTCGAATATTCCTAATGCCGCATGTCGCGCCGCTTATCTTGAGTCCGGGTACGTGCAGTTTATTCAGGAGCATGAATTTGCTGTCAATACGCCCGATTACAATAACCAACAGGCAGTAGAGAAGAATATTCCCGATGGCACCTTATGTGCAGCAGGTTCCTCTGAAAAGCGTGGCATGAACTTACCATCCGCAGACTGGCAAAAGACAGAGGTTCGTCCCAACGCAAACGGTGAGCTGGCAATTCGCTTTCACGCCACAACGCCACATAACCCGAGCTTCTGGAAGTTCTATTTGACCAAGCCCGGCTTTAACCCGGCTAGCGATGTCATGACCTGGGGCAACATAGACTTGATCACCGAAGTGGGTAACGTGGATTTCGTTAAAGACCCGGATGGCAAACGGATTTACGAAATGACCATTCAAATTCCTCAGGGCAGAAGTGGCGACGCCATTTTGTATACTCGCTGGCAGCGTAACGACGTGGTTGGGGAAGGCTTTTACAATTGTAGCGATATCACCATTGTGGGCGATACCCAGCCAAACGACTGGTACGCCGCGGGTTACTTTGTAAGTCGTGGCCAGAATGCCAATGTAGGCGATTTGATCTGGGCAAGGGTATTTGACCAAAACGGTCAGGAAATCGTTAAGCATTCGTTCGCTGTAACGGCAGAAAACCAGGCTAACTGGGCGAGTACACTGGCAGGTCAGCTAAACACAAGCTATGCCAACGATGTCCAGGTGGGTGTCAAACAAGCCAATGGCGATGTGCTTTTTGACGACGCCAATTTACTGAGTAATCAGGTGTTTGTGACGGATGCTGCGTACACCTATAACCTCACAATTGTGCCCAAAGCGCCCAACACACCACCTACGGTACACCAGCCAGAACCTGTGTTGATGGACGAAAACACGCAAGCTCAGGTACATGTGCATGCATTTGATGATGAGCAAACAGAGCTCACTTATAGCTGGGTTGTTCCTGCCGGGCTCTCAATGACAGGCAGTGGCGCCACCATTAGTTTACGAAGCGGCGAAGTCGCAGCGGATACTCAGTATACCGTGTCTGTGACGGTATCTGATGGCGAGCTAGAAACTTCAAGAGACTTTAGTGTAACGGTCAAAGACGTGCCTGTGTCGACCTACCCACAGTGGCAGTCCTCAAATACGTATGTTGGCGGCGACAAAGTGTCTCATGGTGGCAAAAATTATGAAGCTAAGTGGTGGACCCGAGGTGAAGAGCCCGGTAAAGCCCAAGTCTGGAAAGCGCTGTAACCAGATTATAGCTGATAAAGCGTTTTAAGCAGTACCAATAAATCATCCCCCCGGGGTTTGGATATAACATGTAAATAAGGTTGAGAAAGTAATGAAGATTAAACAGATTAGCACGGCGATTGGCTTAGCTCTGATGAGCGGTTCAGTATTAGCGGCTCCATCTACCCCTAGCCTGAGCTGGGAACCACAAGTGTATTCATTTGTTGATGTTGTACTTGATGGCAATGGCTCATACAAAGATCTGGTCACAGCCAAAGAGCAAGTCGACATTCAGATCAAATGGAATGCCTGGAGTGGTACTGGCGGCGACAGCTACAAAGTATATTTCGATAACCAGCTGGTTAATGAGGGTGTACTAGATGTGGGCACCAAAAGTGGCACAATCACTTTCCCATACACTCAGTCTGGTCGCCATACTTTGTATGTTGAGCTTTGCGACAGCACAGGTTGTGCACGAAGTGCCGGTAAGGAGATAGTGATTGCCGACACAGACGGTGGCCATCTTGAGCCGCTGCCTATGGATGTAAATCCGAATAACCGTAACAACGGCACAATACCAGGCAAAGTAACGGGTGCTTACTTTGTTGAGTGGGGGATTTATGGCCGTGACTTCGACGTCACCAACATTCCGGCGCAAAACCTGAGCCACTTGTTATATGGCTTTATTCCAATCTGTGGCGCTAACGAGTCACTTAAAGAAATTGAGAATGGTAGCAGCTGGCGTGCACTGCAAAAAGCGTGTGCCGGTACTGCGGATTATGAAGTGGTGATCCACGACCCCTGGGCAGCTGTTCAAAAAACACTGCCGGGCGTTAACCAGAATGACCCAATTCGTGGTACTTACGCGCAGCTGATGGCACTCAAGCAGCGTTATCCGGACCTTAAGATCTTGCCTTCTGTCGGTGGCTGGACGCTGTCAGATCCGTTCCACGGCTTCACGACCAAAGCAAACCGTGATGTTTTCGTCGCTTCAATGAAGAAATTCCTGAAAACCTGGAAATTCTACGATGGTGTCGACATTGACTGGGAATTCCCGGGCGGTGACGGTCCTAATCCGGATCTGGGCGACCCTGTAAATGATGGTCCGGCTTATATTGCACTAATGGCCGAATTACGTGCCATGTTAGACGAGCTTGAAGCGGAAACCGGCCGTACTTACGAGCTGACGTCTGCAATAGGGTCAGGTTACGACAAGATTGAAGATGTTGATTACCAGGCTGCACAGCAGTACATGGATTATATCTTCGCAATGACCTACGACTTCTACGGTGGCTGGAACAATGTAACGGGTCATCAGACCGGTTTGTATTGTGGCTCACACCTGAGCCAGGATGAATGTAACGGTACAGGTGTTGATGACAACGGCGAGCCACGTAAAGGGCCTGCTTATACAGCACACAACGCGGTTCAACTGTTATTACAGCAAGGCGTTAACTCGAAGAAAATCGTCATGGGTGCCGCTATGTATGGTCGTGGCTGGGAAGGCGTGATGGATCAAAACACTACCATCCCAGGCAACCCGATGACTGCACCTGGCAATGGTAAGTACACAGGCTCAACGTCAGAAGGCGTCTGGGAGCCTGGGATCATGGACTATAAGGCAATCGCTGCCAACCTGGTCGGTCCAAATGGGACAGGTCTCAACGGTTTTGAAGTAGGTTATGACGAACAGGCCGAAGCGGCGTATGTGTGGAACCGCAGCAATGGTAAATTACTAACGTTTGACAGCGCTCGCTCTGTTGAGGCCAAAGGTCGTTACGTCAACTTGTATGACCTGGGCGGCTTGTTTGCCTGGGAAATCGATGCGGATAACGGCGATATTCTCAATGCTATGTATGATGGCCTGACAGGAGGCGTACCTGTGAATAAGCCGCCGGTCGTTTCTGTTGACAGCAATGTCACAGTGCAATCGGGTGGTTCAATCACAGTCACTGCAACGGCTTCAGACCCGGATAACCAGCCGCTGACCTTTGCATGGAGTGCGCCAGCTGCCTTGACGCTCACAAATGCGACTACTGCCGCTGTTGGTGTGGCTGCACCGGTTGTGACTCAAGATACCGAGTATACACTAACTATCGCCGTTTCTGATGGTGAAGCGACCACAACACGCAATGTGACTGTACTGGTAAAAGCGCCTTCTACAGGCAATGACGCGCCAGTCGTAACACCCATTGCAGCACTGTCTCTGGCTGAAAACACCAGTGCGTCGGTACAAGTCAGCGCAACCGACCCCAATGGTGATGCCTTGACTTACACTTGGTCTGCAAGCAACGGTTTGACCGTCAATGGCCAGGGCGCAAGCGCAACAATTACGGCTCCAGAAGTCACTCAGGATACGACCTATCAGGTTACTGTTGCTGTGTCGGATGGTGTTGCTACGACTACAACATCATTTGATGTGACGGTCACAGACGCGGCGGTAGGTGCCGATCCTTGGGTAAGCAACAAAGTCTATGTAGGCGGCGACCGCGTTAGTCATCAGGGCAAGTTGTATGAAGCTAAGTGGTGGACTCGCGGTGAAGAACCTGGCAAAGCTATGGTCTGGAAAGCACTTTAAGTAAAGTTGATATCAGAGGCTGGAGTGTGCGCCTCTGATTGACCAAGGGATTGGCCAACAATAACCAATAAAGGCGCTCAGGCGCCTTTGTTTTCTGTCAGATATCCTTCATAATCTAGCTAATATCAATGATTGCTAGACGCCGTGCATTTAATTTTTCTGTTGTTTTTCCTACCCGTCGCTGCTTTTGCCAATTTACAGTGCGAAACGCGCTACAAGGTTGGTGTTGGTACCAGCTGGCCACCGTATGTGATGTATCGTGATACAGTCCCTTATGGTCTGGATGTCGACATTACCCGCAGAGTATTCGAAAAAGCTCAGCTTTGCATCGACTTTGTGCAGCTGCCGTCATCCGCACGCGGGATCACTGAGCTTTCCAAAGGCTTTATAGATATCTTGCCGTCTGCCAGTTTTAATACGCAAAGAGCCGAAGTCGCGTTTTTTAGTCAGGCGTATCGTCGTGAAAAAATGCGCTTGTTTACCCGTCAAAAAACGCTAAAAGAAGTTAGAAGCCTGACAGAGCTGTTCGCCGCTGAGCACACCTTTGTTGCCAATCCTGGTGCTTACTATGGAAAAGAGCTTGAACAGATCTTGAAGATAGCCTGGTACAAAGAACGCTTGCTGGAGGTGCCCAGCATTAGCCAGCGCATGCAACTGGTGAACAAAAAGCGTGTCGACTTCTTAATAGAAGATGAGTTCTCCGGTTACTACTACATTGAAGAGCTGGGGTTTGAGCAAATGCGGATCCACCCCTATGTCGTCAATGATAACGCCATTCATTTTATGTTAAGCCGCAAAACATTTAATAAACAGCAAATCAATAAGATCAATGCCGCGATTGAAGCACTGCAAAGCGAAATAGCGGACTTGATCGATCAATATGGGATAGATGCAGGGACGCGCGGGCGAAGCGCGAACCTGGAAGCGTTTTACGGAGTGTGAAATATGCACAAAGCAGGCTTGTTAATGTGTATGCTAATGATGGTTTCTGCAACTACAGCGGCGAAAGAACTAAAGCCATACCGTTTTGACACCATGCAAATGAACCTGGATTCTTTGCTGTTTGACCGTCCAGAGCGAATCAAACCCGCTAAAAGTGACTTCAAGGTAACGCGCAGTATCGCCATGTCCAATGACGACGGATACCGGGCTGTGTTGCTCAGCATTGAGAATCTCTCTTCTGGCCGACGTATTCTGGAGCCGGAGCAGTTGATGGTGATTTATGCCGATGGCGCTGCGCAGCAGGTTAGTGCGTTGCCACACAAAGTCGTTCTGGAAGGCTACGAGCAGCGTAACTTTACGCTGGAGCTGGGTGCCAATGATTACCCGGTGATTGCGGTTGTCTCGGCCAATAGTAAAGGATATTAGGGATGGGGTTAAAACAAATCAATCGGCTTCATGCGATTTCGCGCAAGCCTGCAAGAATAATTTTGGGGCTGATGAGTGGTACTTCTTTAGATGGCTTAGATATGGCCTTGTGCGAAGTAAGTGGGTCAGGCGCTGATACACAATGCAAACTGCTCAAGTTTACCACCATTGCGTACGACAACGATTTTAAAGATAAGGTCCGTGAGGTGTTTGCAAAAGACACGGTGAACTTTGAATATTTGACCTTACTCAATCCCTGGATAGGCCACTATCACGGCCAATTAATCAATCAAACCCTGTCGCAGTGGCAAGTCAGACATGAAGACATCGACCTGATAGCCAGTCATGGACAGACTGTATTTCATTGTCCCCATCATCAGCATGCTCATGAAGATTTTGGCAATGGTACCTTACAGCTGGGAGACGGCGATCAGGTTGCCACACAAACACAAATCATCACCGTTTCTGACTTTCGTCAAAAGCATATCGCAAAAGGGGGCGAGGGCGCGCCGCTTGCTCAATACGGAGATTACTTGCTCTATCAAAGCGAGCGGGTAAACCGTGTGTTGCTGAATCTGGGAGGGATTGCGAATTTTACTGTGCTGCCGCGAAACGCCACAGTGGAAGACGTTCAATGTTCAGACATTGGTCCGGGAAATACTCTTATGGATGCTTACTGTCAGCGTTATTTGGGCCAAGCTTATGATGAAGGCGGCAAGCTGGCAAAGCAAGGAAGAGTCTGTAATAGTCTGCTTGAATCGTTAAAGGCCATCCCCTTTTTCCATTTCGATACACCCAAAACCACAGGCCCTGAAGTATTCAGTTTGACTATGCTTGAGCAAAAACAAGCACTTTGCTCTGAGCCATTGTCTCACCAGGATGTGCTGGCGACCCTGAATGAACTAACCGTCTGGTGTGTGTTGGAGCACCTGAGCGCATTGCAGCTCAATGGGCCTACACAACTTATACTCAGCGGCGGTGGCGCCCATAATGCATTGCTGGTCGAGAAGTTTAAATCGCGTTTGCCTGCTTGTTACGAGGTGACTGAGCTGTTGCAGGATGGGGTGTGTGTTGACTCAAAAGAAGCGGCATTATTTGCGGTCCTGGCAAATGAATGCGTAGCTGGAAGTGGGCTATTTTCGTTCGGTAAGATAAGCCTGCCGGGTTGAACCTAGCAGGGCGCTAAATTCATTACGCAGGTATTTTGCCACTGCCTGCAACATCCCGCTTGCCGTCTTTGTATTTTCTGCCACAGTCCACTCATCATCTTTGCGTGGGTGTATATCATGGCCGAGACTGGCCATGTAATCCATACTGTTTTTAACGCGCTGCTTATAACCCAGTAAACTCAATTGCAGGTTGTATGACCCGCTTTTGCCCGAGCCCTTCAGGGCTACCTCTACCTTACCAGTCATGATGTCTTTTTCTTTGAGCTTAAGTATGCCTACAAAGTCGACGTCGCGATTATCCTGGTGATTGGCTGTAATGCGGATCTGGTTTCCTGACACTGCGTCTTGCGGCAGCTGACAAGAGACAATCAGTTGATCTTGTTCTATATAAAACTCCAGCTGATCAAACGGTGAGCCTTGCTCCAGAGAAAACAGCTGTTGTGCCTGGTCCTTGATATCAAAAGTTAAAGACCGTTTACGTGTATTCATGATTTTGCCGAGAAATTAAACTGGGATAATTATGCCGGGGCAATATGTCAAAATTATTAAAAAAGGGCTCCCAAATGAGCCCTTTTTCTGAGTACCTGAAAATATTTTCAGGTCGAACTGTTTATTTGATAGCGAGCATCAGCAAGCCTGGTAGTACAAAGAACGAACCCAGTACATAACCAAATGCCGCAGATTTATTACGTGTACCAATTCGTGCCAGTTTCTCAGCAAGTTGTAGCGGAATTTCACGTAGTAGTGGCAAGCCGTAAATCAGCGCTACTGCGAAGACGTTAAACATAACGTGTACCAGTGCAATCGTCAGGGCAACTTCGGCATTAGGGCCGGTGATAGAGGTTGCTGCCAGTAGTGCTGTGATAGTTGTACCAATGTTCGCACCCAAAGTGAATGGGTAGATTTGACGCGTGTTGAAAACACCGCTACCTGCCAGTGGAATCATCAGGCTGGTGGTGGTAGACGATGACTGAACCATAACAGTTACAACCGCACCTGAGCTGATACCAGCAACCGGGCCACGGCCGATTGCGCTGTGTAGTAATTCTTTTGCACGGCCAACCAGCGCTTTCTTAAGGAGTTTACCAAGGGTAGTTACAGCGAACAGAATCATCGCTATACCGATAACAACCATTGCAACGCCAACCGCTTTACCATCAAGGAAGCTCACCGCGTCTTTGACCAGGCCAACAGCCGGTTTTACCAGAGGTTTAATGAAGTTGTAGCTCTTAAGAGACAGGTCTGCATCACCTACAAACAGGTGTGAAAGCGCGGCAGAGAACTTTTCCAACAGGCCAAACATGATTTCCAGCGGCAGGAAGATAGCAACAGCGAACAGGTTAAAGAAGTCGTGCACTGTAGAGGCAGCAAAAGCACGCTGGAACTCTTCTTTGTCGCGAATATGACCAATCGATACCAGTGTATTGGTGATAGTAGTACCAATATTTGCACCCATGATCATAGGAATTGCGATGCCCAACGGCAGACCACCTGCGACCAGACCTACGATAACTGATGTAACAGTAGAAGAAGATTGAACCAGAGCGGTGGCAAATGCACCCAGCATTAATGCGACGAATGGGTTTGTTGCGAATGCAAAAATTTCTTTAGCGCCTGCGGTGCCACCGGAAGCCAGTTTGAAACCACCACTGACGGTACCTACAGCCACTAATACGAGGTAGACCAGTAATGCAATCGCGGTCCAATTTAAGATCTTTGCAAAAAGAGAGGTTTGATTTTGTTCACTCATGATTTTACTCAGTTATGTCTGGCCAACTTATGTGGCACTTTGATGACGTTTTTATTTCAGGGCGGATTAAAACAAAGTTATGTGACAGAAATATTTCAATGCGACTGTCATTTAACCAGGTACTCGAAATTAACGGGGGCAGTGTGGCATTTCGACCATGAAGAATTTATAGAAGTTTTTTTAAGTTTCTAATAAATAGTGCTATTTTGAATTTCGCAACAGTGTTACATTGATTTACATTACTCAGAAGGCGAAGTGTAATTTCGTCGGGACTCCACATTTCATACACGATTAAGACCTATGATAGTTACAAATGGTTACCGAGTCTTGTTCATGCGCTTTATCTTATTGCTTTTAATGGGGTGTTTTTTGCTCACGGGTCATACCGCTTTGGCAGGCCAGCAGCAAAGGATCCTTTTAGGTGACAGTACTACTGAGCTCACTTTGCGTGATGCCAGCTTCTTCTTTGATTACGATAAACAAATAAAAGAGGCTGACGATGTGCTCAGGTATGCCCAGCAGTTCCGAGCGTTGAGTGAGGTAGAAAAAAGGCCCCAGCATGAACTGTATTCGAAATGGGCCTGGCTGAAGCTGGACAACCGAAGCAAGATTACCGACTGGGTGATGTCGTTCGGTTTTGCCAGATTGCCGAAGCTTGCCGTTTATGTACTTGAGGACGGCAGGTTCAAGCAAATACACACTCAAGATGTACACGCGCGCTTTGAGCAGCGGCCGATCCAGGACCCGCAAATGTATCTGCCCCTCGCTATTAAGCCGGGCCACAGCGAGTACTTGATTGAATTTCAGACCTTTGCCAATGCACCGGCCAACCTGCGCTTACACTCTCATGCCCATTACCTGTCGACGTCGCAATCAAGCATACTGACTAATGCCAGCCTTGCCGGGGTTGTTGCCGCCATTTTACTGATTGTCATAGTAAACCTGGCGTTTAACCGCAACACCACAAATGTATTCTATGCTATGTGGACTTTCCTGTTTTTACTCATCGTCATTGATATGGCCGGGTTTACTTTTCAGTATTTTTGGCCAAACCACGGCTTCTTTAGCGGCCAGTTCTCAATAGCGCTGATGGCCATTGTGCCGATATTTCACCTGTTGTTTGTACGTGGTTTTTTGCAGTTAAAACATTATCACCCGACGCTAAACACTATTTATGTAGCAGCAACCTGGTTGTACATTTTGCTCGTGCCTACCGCACTGTATCTGCAAAGCGTTTATTATAACTTGTTGGCCAGTACCTTCGTTATCCCCTTGTTTGTCTACACCTGCGTATGGAGTTTCAGACAAAAAGGGCCGGGGATGCGTACCTTTACCTACAGCCTGATCAACCACCTGGTGTTTTTGAATCTGTTGACCATAGTCGGAGCCAGTTACGGTAATCTAATCGATTTATTTCAGATCACCTCGTTCATCAAGATTGGCTACCTAATCGAAGTGCTGCTGTTTACTGTGGCACTGGCGCTGCAACATAAATCCTTGCAGGGACAGTTAGTGCGACATCTGGAGCAGCAGGTTAATGCGCTCAATCGCACCGTGGTGAGTGAAAGAGAGGTTGTGAACGAGCAGGTAAACCAGCTTAAGGCAAAAGAAGAGCAGCTGTTCACCGACTTATCTCATGAGTTACGTACACCGCTGACCGTGATGAGGATCCAGGTCGAGTCGTTGCAATACAATATTGTTGAAAACGTCGAAGATTCCTATGCCAAGTTAATGGCGAAAATTGACGAGCTGCATAAGTTTATCGATCAGCTTATGCTGGTTACCACAGACAAAGATGTGGCAAACATTCTGAATAAAGAAGATATAAAAGTTGCGCACTTTATCAACGAAACGTTTCAGAGCTGTATGACCTATGTGGACCCTAAAAAAGCCCGACTTGAGATCATTAACCGGCTAGACCCTCATTTTACTATGCAGTTTGACAGGCGCTCTATTGGTAACGCAATTTTAGAGGTGGTTAAGAATGCCCTAAAATATGGCGGCGACGGGGTCGATATTAAAATGAGTGCGCAGGTCACCGAGCAACATCTGGTACTGCGTATCGAAGATTCAGGCATGCCGCTGTCATACGATGCCCACAGGCAGCTATTTCAGCCATTGTTTCGCGAAGAAGCGTCACGCAGTTCCTTAAGTGGTGGCAAAGGCATGGGTCTGGCCGTATGCAAAAAGATAGTCGAATGTCATGGTGGTAAAATAGAGTCACATAATAGTCTGCTGGGTGGGCTATGCATTGAAATTATTCTGCCAACGTCCGAGGTCGATGTCGCTCTGGCGTAGAAAAGAGTTGTAATCTGTTTGATGTCTGGCAGACTGCGCTGCGATTTAGATAAAGAATAAGGTTACAGACATGATAAGAAAAACCCTGGTAGCGCTTGTCGTTGGTTTGACACTGACAGGATGTGAAGTGACTTCTGTCAATACGCAGCCCCAGCAGCAGAGTGTTGAACGCAAAGATGCCAACGCTCAGATGATGGCACTTGCGCAGTCCTACTTCGATGAGGGCATTACGCTCAGCCCGCTATCTGCAACCTTTTTCGGTATGTCTGAGTACAATGACAAGTTTGAACCGCCGCTTGGGGAAGCCAGTCTTGCGCGGTCTCGCGCCTTTACCGACCGCTATCTGGCGCGCCTCGAAGCGCTCGATAGCAGTAAGCTATCAGGCCAGGCTAAACTGTCTTACGACATTCTCCACTATGAACTGCTGCAAAGCAAAGCGGCAGAGCAGTTTGATGATCAGTTTTTGCCGATTGATCAGATGTACGGCTCACATCATATTTTTGCGTCACTCGGTTCTGGTGAAGGTGCACAGCCGTTTAAAACAGTCGAGGATTACAGCAACTTTCTGAAACGCGCCGACGGCTTTGTGGTCTGGCTGAAATCGGCGCAAACCATGATGACGCAGGGCATAGAGCGTGGTGTGGTGTTACCACGTGCGCTTACCGTTAAGGTCATTCCTCAGTTTAAAACACACGTCGTTGAAAAAGCAGAAGACTCCATATTCTGGGGGCCGATTAATAATCTCCCCGAGACTTTCTCACACGAAGAAAAACGTCAAATTACCCAGTCTTACAAGCATTACATCGAGCGCACTTTGGTTCCGGCATACCGCGACATGGTAGGCTTTTTGGAAACAACCTATCTGCCTGCGTCCAGAGCCTCGGTTGGCTACGGTGCATTGCCTAACGGTGAGGCCTGGTATCAGCATTACATTAAAGAAAACACTACGCTGGACATGAGCGCAACAGAAATTCACCAGCTGGGTCTGAGTGAAGTACAGCGTATTCGCAATGAAATGAGTAATGTTAAGGAGCAAGTCGGCTTTGAAGGCGATCTGCAGGCATTTTTCGATCACTTACGTGACAGCGAAGAGTTTTACTTCGCTTCAGAGGCTGAACTGATCCAGGCCTATGAAGAGGTGAAAAAGAAAATTGATGCGCGAGTGCCTTTGTTGTTTGATATAAAACCCAAGGCGGATTATATCGTAAAACCTGTGGAAGCGTTTCGTGCGGCATCGGCGGCCGGGGCATCCTATGAAAGCCCGGCACCGGATGGTTCTCGCCCCGGTGTTTTCTATATTAATAGTCATAACCTGAAGGCTCAGCCAAAGTTTATCGTAGAGACACTATCAATCCACGAGGCTGCGCCCGGGCACCACTTCCAACTCGCGTTGCAGCAGGAAATTGATGACCTGCCTGATTTTCGTAAGTTTGGCGGCTCGACCGTGTTTGTTGAGGGCTGGGCATTGTATGCAGAAAGTTTGGGTAAAGAGCTGGGTCTGTTCACCGATCCGTATCAATGGTACGGCCGTTTGGCTGATGAGCAGCTCAGAGCAATGAGACTGGTTGTAGATACCGGTTTGCATGCCAAAGGCTGGACGCGTGACCAGGCAATTGCCTTTATGCTGGATAACTCGTCGATGGCCAAGAGCGATGTTGAAGCAGAAGTTGAGCGCTATATCGCGTGGCCGGGCCAGGCGGTATCTTATAAAGTAGGTCAGTTTAAGATCCGTCAGCTGAGGGAGTCTGCCGAACAGAAGCTTGGTGCCAAGTTTGATATTCGCGCATTCCACAATCAGGTACTGATTGACGGTGCTTTGCCAATGCCTGTGTTGCAGGACAAGATAGAGCGCTGGGTCGAATCTCAAAAGTAACCCCCACAGATAACAGGCCAGCTTTGCGCTGGTCTGATTCTTTTAGTACAATCTGCGCCCCTTATCTATGTGGCAGACTGGCGTTATGAGCACAACTCCTTTTTGGATTGAAAAATCACTTGAAGAAATGAACCAACAGGAGTGGGAAGCCATCTGTGACGGCTGTGGCAAATGTTGTCTGCACTCCTTTATAGATTCAGACGAAGATGAGGAAGAACAATTTAGTAGCACCGACGTACTGCGTGAGGGCGAAGAATTGTTGTATACCGACGTGGTGTGCCAATACAGCGATGCAAACACCTGTGCCTGCACCCGATATTCGGAGCGACAAACACTGGTGCCATCGTGCGTCCAGCTCACCAAGGACAACCTCAAAGACATCTTCTTTATGCCGCAATCTTGCAGTTATCGCCGCTTACATGAAGGTCGTGGACTGGCGAGCTGGCACCCGTTACGTCATGAAGGCTCTAAGCAGCCAATGCATGACGCCGGGATCAGTATTCTGGGTAAGGCCATCAGCGAACAGGATGTCGATCTGGAGAATGACTTTGAAGATCACATTGTCACCTGGCCTGAACATGATGTTGATTGATACCAGGCTGTTTATACTCAGAAGGTGACGCTCTCTCCTTCGTTAAGTACGTAAATGGGCCGCTGGGGTGCCAGTGTTTGTTTGACATGAAGCAGCCTAAACAGCGCGGAATGCGACGTTAAATCGCCCATTTTCCAGCTCATATTGCCATATCCCCACGGCACTACTTGCTGACAGTTAAGATCATCGGCCGCCACCAGCATGTCTTCAGGTGTGAGGTGAACATTGCGATACCAGTTGCCATACTCCTCATGGTGATAAGAGGCGATGGGCAGCAGGCAAACGTCAATATCGCCGTACTTCTGTTGTATGTCTTTGAAGTGGGGAGAATAACCCGTATCGCCCGCATAAAATAAGGTCTTGCCCTGGTACTCAAATATCCAGCCACCCCAAAGCGTCGCGTCATTGTCTTCTGTTAGGTAGGGAACAACAATCCGGCTGCTGAAATGATGAGCCGGTACAAAATGAATGTTAAGCTGATCTTGCTGTGCGCTGGCATACCAGGCCATTTCATTGATTTTATAGCCTCCGCTGGCAAAGTAGTCGGCAAACCCCAGCGGCGTATAATAAGTTGGCTCTGTGCCTAAGGTGTCGATATCTGCTTTATTGAAATGGTCGTAGTGTATATGCGAATACACGACCGAGGTTAGCTTGTTGAGCTCCTGATCTGCGGGCCACAGAGGCTCAGTCCGATAAAAACCGCCGGTCCATTTAAAACCCAGGTCAACCGGCCAGTCAAACTGCTGACTCACGGGGTCAACCAGCACTTGCTGTCCGTCAGGCATTGTGAGCAAAAAGCTAGCGTGGCCAAGCCATTTTACGTTAAAACCCAGTGGGCTGTTGATGTCGGGGCGCTCGCCGATGTAACGACATTGCTCCATGTTTTCGCGGCATTCAATGAGCGGGGTAGGCGGATAGCAGTCCTGCTCACACGTGTAAGGGTAGCGCTCTGGCTGTTTATAGAGATTGGCAAAACGGTCTGTGTAGCCCTGCGATGTTTTGTATTTTACCACCGTCTGGTCCGACTGAGTCACTTCAACCTGGTTGGCCGTACAGGCACTCAGGCAAATGAGGAAGGGCAGGGCGAGATAAGGTTTGTGCATAAACGCGTCTTTTTTTATTCTTTTACTGTGTTAGGCTTAGCTTAGCATAAGTGATTAGCACAAAATCAAATAGTTAGATGTAAGCAGGTGTTACTACAATACTAATTTGGTTGTTTAGTTGATGAGAGTACAAGATGAGCAGAGTTTCTCCAGAAACCTGGTATGCCTTAGGGTTTTTCTTTTTGCTGATCCTGGGCCCCTTTACAATAGGGTGGGGTATAATGAAGGCTTACCGCTGTTATTTTCCTAAAACGCCACCGACGGAGGTTGAAAGCTCAGTGTCTGTGGTGTCGCAGCTCAGTGCGCAGCGAGATGGTTTTTTTAAACTCTATCTGCTCGGCCTGGTGATTTGTTCGCCCGGATTTTATTACATTTACACTGAATATTTGGCGCATATTTAAATTCTCCTTACAAGTGGGCTTGCTGAAAAGGCGCATCCATGCACCCGCTCTCACAGCCTGTTAAGCAATGTCCTTGTAACTTGGCAAGGAATCAAACGCGCCATAGCGTGTTACGGCAAAAGCGCCGCAGCGACTGGCGTATTCTATGGCACGATATACGCTGTCCCGATCGGCCAATATGGTGTAGATAGGCAAGTCCGAACGGATAAAGGTTGCCAGTAACCCACCAACAAACGCATCTCCCGCAGCGGTTGTATCTACCGCGGTTACATCGGGTACTTGCACCTCGCCCTGATAAGTCTGCCCATAAAAGCGAACAGCTTGTTTACCATCGGTGATGATCAGCAGTTTTACATTGGCTGCCATGATGGCGTCGAGGGTATGCGACTGAGGCTGACCTGGATGACTTTGTTCATTCAAAAATACCAGCTCCTCGTGTGACAGCTTAACAATGTCTGAGAGCGAAATGACATGCCAAATGCGTTTTGAGCAGTGTGTCATGGATGTCCAGAGGTTTTCTCTCAGGTTCATATCAAAGCTGGTATTCATACCCTGAGCCCGTGCCTGAGTTAAAGCATGGACAGTTGTTTTATAGATGTTGGTTTCGGTCAGGCTATTACTGCACACATGTATCAATGAATGCGTATCGAACATGCTGGGATCAAAGTCGTCAGAGCGAAATAGCAAATCAGCCGCGGGGGGACGATAAAAACTAAAACTTCGTTCGCCGTTTGAATCCAACGAAACGAACGCCAGCGCCGTTTTGGCTTTATCTGTCGAGTTTACGTAATCACAATTAACCCCATGTGATTGCAATTCTTGTTTTATAAAGTGGCCGAACATGTCATCGCCGACCATGCCGCAAAAACTCGCTGCAACCCCCTGACGGGCGGCGGCAACGGCAACATTGGCCGGTGCGCCACCTGCGTATTTAGTAAAAGATTCAGGCGTTTTTCCGTCTGACAGGAAATCTATCAGGGCTTCACCAAAACAAACCAGGCTCATAATGCCTCCTGTGCTAGTTGCTGGGCTCTAAGTACTTCGTAGCAGGCGCCCATTGTATGATAATCGGTTTTCCCGGCAGGGCTTTTTTCGTTGCTGTATGCCTGGTTTCGTTTATCTAAAATGCGGTACCAGGCACCATGTTCATGATCTATCATATGATCCCAGCAGTACTGCCATATTTTGTCATACCACTGCCAGTAGCGGTTTTCACCGGTTGTGAGTGCCAGCAGCGCCGCAGCGGCAAAACTCTCTGCCTGAACCCAGAAGTATTTGTCTGAGTCGCAAATGCTGTTATCCGGCGCAAAGCCATAGCATATTCCGCCATGTTCCTCATCCCAGGCAGTTTCAAGCGCCGTATCAAACAGGTAACGGGCGCGTTCGATCATCCAGTTTTGTGGTTTGTGCCGATACAGGATCAGCAACAGCTTACTCC
Source organism: Pseudoalteromonas rubra (assembly GCF_000967655.1). Lineage (GTDB taxonomy): Bacteria > Pseudomonadota > Gammaproteobacteria > Enterobacterales > Alteromonadaceae > Pseudoalteromonas > Pseudoalteromonas rubra_A. Next base: position 75,223 of record NZ_JXYA01000026.1, on the reverse strand, counting down.
ACTCAGTTTGATGGCCTGGTTGAAAACCCCACGGGCGAAACAGGTGTTTGGGGTTATCCAGGTTATAGTGCCAGTCAATCTGCCAGTTATCGCTGTAGTGCTCCCAGACAAGGCCGTTGGCTAATTCAGCCTGTTGTACCGTCATGGTAAAGGCAAGCGCATGTGCGCGTTGAAGGAATTTATTATCCTGCGTGGCTTCAAAACACATGAGCAATGCTTCGCACATATGCATATTGGCGTTTTGCCCCCGGTAAGGATCAGCGACACTAAAATCACCATTGTACTCGTCCAGATATAGCTGATAGTCACTTTGGTAGTATTTGTCTTCCAGTAAGCGCCATACCGACTCTATGGTCTCAGCCGCTGAATCAACACCGGCCTTAAGCGCAACCGCGTTGGCCAGTAAGACGAATGCAAGGCCGTAACAGTGGTTGGTACTGTCTTCAACCTGACTTTTACTGATAACCCACGCGTAGCCACCATTGGGTTGCTTGTGTGTTTGCTCTAGAAAGTCCAGGCCATGATGAACCAGTTCGAGGTTTTCAGGCTTACGGGTTTGCAAATAAGCCATCGCATAATTGAACACAAACCGGGTACTTGATACCAGATGACGATCATCTTGATTGTAAACCGTGCCGTCATCCAAAAAATAGTGGAAAAACCCGCCATCAGGGTCGACACATCGGGGATGGTAAAAGCCCATGGTGTGGTTGATATGTTTAAGTAAGAAGTCATCGTTTCTGAAGTTTATAGACATAACCTATCCAGTGTGTCGTCATTTAGCCTGAGCATATCTACCCGGCAATACCTGCATTTAATCTTACTCTAGCATCATCAAAAATAAATTGGAACGGTCCAATAAAACATTTGTGATTTTTCTGTAACAGTGTGTAGAATCACTGAATCCTTTAACACGGAGTAATCCAAGTGAGCGAAATTAACACTAACCAAAGTTATGTAGCCAGTGGAGATGCAAAAAACAACAACTATTTGTTGCCACTGACCGCCATGACCACCCTGTTTTTTTTATGGGGCTTTATTACTGTACTGAACGATGTACTGATCCCGCGCCTGAAAGCGGTGTTTGACCTCAGTTATACCGAAGCTATGCTGATCCAGTTTTGTTTTTTCAGCGCCTATTTTATCGTTTCTTTACCTGCCGGCGCGTTCCTCAAACGCTTTGGTTACAAAAACGGTGTTCTGACCGGCCTGGTTGTGGCAGCTGGCGGATGTATGCTGTTTTATCCGGCGGTGGTTGTCCATGAGTACTGGATATTCCTGAGCGCGCTGTTTGTACTGGCTTCAGGTATTACGGTCCTACAAGTATCTGCAAACCCCTATGTTGCTGCACTGGGTCCAGAGAAAACCGCCTCAAGTCGACTGAATCTGGCGCAGGCGCTTAACTCATTGGGAACAACCGTAGGTCCTGCGGTGGGTGGTATGTTGCTGTTTGGTGCCGGTGCCGGTATGGCAACTGACGCAACAGCAGACTCCGTTAAAGTCCCTTACCTGATACTTGCCGGTGCCTTGCTGCTGATTGCAGCGGTATTTGCGTTTTTAAAGCTGCCGACCATCGAAGCGCATACAGAAGAAGGGGATTGTAAAGCCCGAGGTCACAAGCTGACCGAAGCTCCGCATCTGGTGATGGGTGTTGCGGCTATCTTTTGTTATGTAGGCGCAGAAGTTGCGATTGGCAGCTTCCTGGTTAACTATTTCGCCGAGCCGTCAATTGCCGGAATGGAAGAGCATACCGCAGCCAAATACATTTCATACTACTGGGGGGGGGCTATGGTAGGTCGGTTTATTGGCTCTGCGGCACTACAAAAGATTGCCCCGTCAAAGGCACTGATGTTCAATGCCATTGCCATTATTGCACTGTTGCTTCTGACGATGTCGACAGATGGCAAGCTGGCCATGTTTGCAGTACTCGCTGTGGGCCTGTTTAATTCAATCATGTTCCCGACCATTTTCTCAATCGCCATTGAAGGACTGGGCTCCTTAACCAGTAAAGGGTCTGGCTGGTTATGTCTGGCAATTGTCGGTGGTGCACTGGTACCGCTGGCACAGGGTCTGGTTGCAGACAGTGCGGGGATCCAGATTAGCTTTATTGTCCCTATGGTCTGTTATGTTTTTATCGCCTGGTATGGACTGAATGTGGTGTCTCTGTACAAGCAGTGGCAGCAAAAAGTCGATAGCTAAACGCGCTTTTATCAAGCCGGCCTCAGCGCCGGCTTTTTTATGTCCGGTTAACCCCATTAACCTTGCTCCTTTGTATCTCGCTAACTATTTCTTATCCTGTTGCTATTGAATACGTATTCATTTGCGGTGTACTATAGAATTGATTGGAACGGTCCAAATGATAACAATAGGTATAGAGGAGAGGTGCATGTATCGCATCATATCGGTAGCAACCCTGGCTACTATGATATCAGTCTCGTCGCTGGGGGAGGCTAACGCGTCAAACACTCAGTGGGTAGACCCATTTATAGGCACTGGCGGTGATGGCCACACCTTCCCGGGGGCTGTGGTGCCCTTTGGTATGGTTCAGTTGAGCCCGGATACCGATAACCCCATGCGCGGTGTATCACCACAACCAGAGATCTATAAGCGCTGTGCAGGCTATCATTATGACGATACCACCATAGTCGGTTTTTCTCATACACACTTTTCCGGCACCGGACACTCTGACCTTGGCGATCTACTGATCATGCCCATCAGCGGGAAAGTTAAAACCAATCCGGGCACGGCAAAAGATCCCGACTCTGGCTATCGTTCGCGATTTTCGCACGATCAGGAATGGGCCGAAGCTGGCTACTATGGAGTAGAGCTACAAGACTACAATATTAAGGCCGAGCTCACAGCCAGTGCGCGTGTAGGCATGCATCAGTATACATTTAAAAATGGTGGCGAAGGTCATGTGCTGTTTGACCTGACCAGCGCGATTTACAACTTTGAAAACAAAGTCATCTGGAGTGATATTCGCAAGATAAACGACACTACGCTGCTTGCATACCGGGCAACTAATGGTTGGGCGCGTAATCGTCAAATGTACTTTGCCATTGAATTTTCCCAGCCAATCGACAGTTACCGTTTTATCAACGAAGATAATATGCGTTATCGTTGCATGGGCTGTCTGGGTAAAGAAAAACACTCAACCATAGAAAACAAAGCCGTAAAAATGAGTGCAGGTAAGGCGATTAAGTTTGTTGCCAGTTTTGACAATGTTGAAAACAAGCCTCTCCAAGTTAAGGTTGCCTTGTCTGCCGTTAGCCGCAGTAACGCACTGGAAAACCTGCACGCGGAAATACCACACTGGGACTTTAATAAAGTACGCAAAGCGGCAAACTCCCAGTGGGCATCCTACTTGGACAAAGTAGATGTTGAAGGGACTCGCTCCGAAAAGCGTCAGTTTTACACCGCGCTGTATCATGCCTTGCAGGCGCCCAGTTTATATCAGGACGTGAATGGACAATATCGTGGTGTTGATGGTGAAATTCACGATGGTAAAGGCTTTGAGCATTATACCCTGTACTCGCTTTGGGACACTTATCGCGCGCTGCACCCGTTACTGACCTATATCGATCCCGACAGAGTCTCGGGCATGATCCAGTCCATGTTGGTGCATTATCAGCAAAGCTACGAAAAGATGTTACCCATCTGGTCATTCCATGCGCACGAGACCTGGACCATGATAGGCTATCACGCCGTTTCTGTGATAGCGGATGCCTACCTCAAAGGGATCCGAGATTACGACCTTGACCTGGCTGTAGAAGCCATCATTAATACGGCCAATAACCCAGTGTACGATGCGATCCCTGAATATAAGCAGTTTGGCTATGTGCCAATGGATGTGTTACCAGAGTCTGTGTCTATCACGCTTGAATATGCCTATGATGATTTTGCCATTGCCAGAATGTTTGAGGCGATGGGTAAAAGTGAACTGGCAAAACAATATTATGCCCGCGCAATGAGTTATAAGAATGTCTTTGATCCGCAAAGTGGTTTTATGCGCGGTCGTGACAGCCAGGGACGCTGGGATCCTGACTTTAATCCGTTTAAGGCCAAATACATGGGGCCTTTCACCGAAGGCAATGCCATGCAATACAGCTTTTATGTCCCGCAAGATGTTGCCGGCCTCATTACCTTAATGGGCGGAGACGAGGCATTCACTCAGCGCCTCGATGATTTGTTTGATACGCCTTTGTCCCATGACATGATCAAAGAGCATGAAGACATCGCCGGTTTGATAGGTAACTATGCCCATGGTAATGAACCCAGTCACCATATTGCGTATTTGTATAACTACGCCGGTAAACCGTGGAAAACCCAGCAACGTATTCGCCAGATTATGGATACCTTAAGCTCGGATAAACCCGACGGCCTGGCAGGTAATGATGACGTAGGGCAAATGTCTGCCTGGTATATCTTCTCTGCGATGGGTTTTTATCCGGTAGCCCCTGGAGATCTGGCATATGCCATTGGCGCGCCACAAACGCCCAAGGTTACGTTGAAACTGGCTAATGGTAAGCAGTTTACAACCACTGCGGTTGGTTTGAGCGATGCAAACAAATATATCCAGTCGGTTACTTTGAATGGCAAGGTCCTTGAGCGCAGTTATCTGACTCATGACGACATTATGTCGGGCGGGGAGCTAAGGTATGTGATGGGCGATAAACCAAATAAGAATTGGGGTAAAGCCTTTAAAGCAAGGCCTCCGGCGTTATCCAAGTATCAGTAGCAAGACCCGATTACACTTTCATCAAACAAACAGGCAGGCTGTATTGTCCTTTAGTATCGGTCAATGTTCTTAGACTGGGGTCGATACAGCTTGCGGTGATCATTGTGTGTTAATCAAAGGTGGGAACAATCCCGCCTTTTTTCATTTTTAGCGTTGACACTTGTCCAATAACTATTCAGTTAAAAAATAAATCGTGAAAACAAGTGTATAATTGGCTTAAGACCGCAAAAGTTTCGCCGATAAGGTAAGACAAACTCGTTAAGATTTGGTAAAACAAATTTGTATTAGCAGAATTAAGACAGGATCCCCATGTTTAGTGCGCTCAAATTTACAACTAAAATAACACTGGCCGCTTCATTGGTGCTGGTGATCGTGCTTTCCCTCTTTACCGTGAATAACTTTATTCTGATGCGCTCGCAAACTCAGGCTCAGCTGACCCTGGTATTGCAGGAAATCTCTGAGTCGGTGTCGCAGAATATAGCTAACTGGCTGAACGACAGGCTGGATATTGTCAGCTCCGTCGCCAGCGGCCATCGTAAGAGCGATGCCACGGCGGATATTCTACGTCGAGTACAAACGGCTCATGAGGCCGGGCATTTTAAGAATACCTTTATTGGCACGCCCGACGGCCAGTTTGTTCTGAACGATACCAGCGTGGTATTGCCCAGCGATTTTGATGCCACCCAGAGACCTTGGTATAAACTTGCTGAGCGAAAACGCGATACTGCGTTTACCACCCCCTACATTGATGTTACCAGTAACGAACTGACCATCACCGCCGTAGTCCCTATCATGATGAACGGTCGTTTCTCTGGCGTTGCCGGTGGTGACATAGACATGGCGACCATTACAGATATAGTCAACGAAATTGATTTTCTGGGTTACGGTTATGGCTTTTTACTCGATGCAGAGGGCCGCATCCTGAGCCACCCAAATACCGGGCTCAACGACAAACCTATGTCAGACTTGTTTGGCAATAAACTGCCGCTGTCCGAGTCATTCGCAGACTTGACTATAGACGGTAAAGAAAAACTGGTGTCTTTTGTCAAAATGCGCGGTATTAAAAATGTCGACTGGTACTTGGGCGTAGTGATCGACAAAGAGATAGCCTACAGCTCAGTGGCTTCTTTCCGTAATATGGCTCTGATCTACATGCTGGTGGGCGTTGTGGTAATTGTAGTGATGTTACAGCTGCTACTGAAATACCTAATGCGGCCAATGGTTCATTTGAACGAGGCAATTAAAGACATAGCCCAGGGTGAAGGCGATTTAACCCGCAGACTGGAGGTTGAAAACAACGATGAGTTTGGTGAGCTGTCTAATTACTTCAACCTGTTTGTAGACAAAATTCACGAGAGTATTTCTAAGGTCAAGGAAACCACGCTGGCGCTGGAGCAGGTTATGGCCGGGCTGCAATCGCAAACCCAGGGTGCCCTGGACATTTATACCGAACAAACCAAACGTACCGACAGTGTCGCAACCGCCATTAACGAACTGTCCTCCAGCGCGGTTGAGATTTCAAATAATGCCAAGCACGCCTCTGAATTAGCGACGGAGGCAAACAGCTTATCCAGCCAGGGCCAGGTTGCACTGAATGCCAATATCGAAGAAATAGGCTCTTTAAGTGCTAAGATGCAGAAGGCCCAGTCGACAATCGATGGTCTGGATAAACTGACCTCAAGTATCGGCCAGGTGCTTGAAGTGATAAAAGGGGTCAGTGAGCAGACCAATCTGCTGGCGCTCAACGCGGCAATAGAAGCGGCGCGCGCCGGTGAGGCCGGACGTGGGTTCGCCGTGGTGGCCGATGAGGTGAGACAGCTTGCCCAACGTACACAGGAATCGACCCAGGAAATAGAAAACACCATTGGTGAATTGCAACAGGGATCTGCATCGGCCGTCGCGGTAATGAAGTCGAGCATCGACGATTCAAGTAACAGCGCGCAGCAGGCACAATCTGCTGGAACTAAGATGCAGGAAGTGACACATGCAATCGACTCTATCGACGGTGTAAACCATGCCGTGGCCAGTGCAACGCAGGAACAAAATGCGGTGATCCAGTCGCTCGACAGCGACATTCACGGGATCAGTGATTTGTGTGTCGAGGGCAGTGACAGCCTGACCAAAACTCTGGAAGAATGCCAGACACTAAAATTGCAATTTGATGAACTTGAACATATGCTCGCCAAGTTCAAGGTCTAACCCTTTCTAAGGCTGCGTTCATGTAGCCTTTTTTATTTATTGCACAAGACTAAATAAACTCCCTTCATGAATCATATATGACAGCTGTAACCTAAATGTATTTTTAGCGCAACATGGATGTCATTTAGGCACATTAGACTGCACGCAATTCCAATATAGCAACAAGCAAATATTAAAAGGTGTATGCGATGAAGTGCGTTAACCACTTGCTATTAGCAGGTATGGTCGCAGTAGCGGCTAATGCTCAGGCAAACGATCTGGATAAGGTCATTGATTCAAGTTCGGCGATTAACCAGTCCGCTTTGCAATCTCAAAGCAAAATCAACTCAATTGCAGACGATATGCAGTCACGTCTGCAAAAGTTCAGAACCCTGAATAAAGAAATCGATGGCCTGGTTGTTTACAACAGCCAGCTGGATAAGCAGATCAAGAATCAATTAGAAGAAATGGCTGCTATCAATGCATCGATGGATCAGGTATCGGTTATCGAGCGTCAAATTACGCCGCTGATGATGCGCATGATCACCGGTCTTGAGCAATTCGTTGCCCTGGATGTGCCATTTCTTAAAAATGAACGCGCCGACCGTATCGCAAAGCTACAGGCCATGATGGACCGCGCTGATGTCTCTTCCAGTGAAAAATTCCGCCGCGTTTTAGAAGCGTATCAGGTAGAGGTTGAATACGGTCGCACTATCGAAGCTTACTCAACATTGCTTAGTGTTGATGGTCAGGAGCGCGAAGTCGATATGCTACGCATCGGACGTCTTGAACTACTTTACGTAACCAAAGATGGCAGTAAAGCGGGTAGCTGGAACAAAGAAAGCAAGTCTTTCACTGCACTGCCAGACACCAACATCAGTCAAATCAACAAGGGTATCCGTATTGCCCGTAAGCAACTTGCCCCGGATATGTTAACTCTGCCAATTCAGGCTGCAGAATAAGAGGTATACAATGAACTTTTTTAAATCTTTCAGCCTAAAAACAGTTATGGCAGCGACACTGGCACTGTCGAGCTCAGCATTTGCAGCCGAGCAAGCGATGGACCTGGATACCCTGTTAAAACAACTTGAGCAAGGCCAAACAGCCCAGAACGCGCAAAACGCACAACGCGAAGCGCAGTTTAAGGCACAACAGAGCGAACAGGTTCGCATGCTGCGCGAACTGACTGCAAACCGTGACGGAGAGCTTAACCGCTCAGAGCGTCTTGAAACACAGTTTGAAGAAAATGAAATTAAACTTGGTAACCTGAGCGATACGCTGTCTAAGCGCATGGGTTCACTCAAAGAGTTGTTTGGTGTTCTGCAACAGGTTGCGGGAGACTCAAGCAACAAATTCCGCACGTCTGTGGTCTCTGCCGAAATTCCAAACCGCAGCGCGTTTATGGATGATATGGCACAGCGCATGGGCTCAAGCACTAAGCTTGCGTCAATCGAAGACATTGAAAAAGTCTGGGTTGAGTTACAACGTGAAATGACCGAGCAAGGTAAAGTCTCTCGCTATACTTCAGATGTAATTGTTGCCGGTGGTGCGAAAGAGCAAAAAGAAGTTTTGCGTGTTGGTGCGTTTAACCTGATTGCTGATGGTAAATACCTGTCTTACAACCCGGAAACTAACACATTGTCTGAGTTGACACGTCAGCCTACTGCACGCTTCACACAAAGTGCTGCTGACCTTCAGTCTGCACAATCAGGTATTGTCGACTTTGCACTTGACCCAACGGGCGGCTCAATTTTGGGTCTGCTGGTTCAGGCACCAAACACCAAAGAGCAGGTTGAGCAGGGTGGTGCGGTAGGTTATGTCATCCTGGGCGTTGGTTTGCTTGCACTGTTAATTGCCATCGAGCGCTTTATCTCTCTGATGATTATGGGTGCCAAAATCAACCGTCAGCTAAAAGACTCTGTTGCACGTGAAGACAACCCGCTGGGTCGTGTGATGAAAGTTAAAGAGCAATACCCGGATGTGGCATATGACACACTTGAGCTTAAGTTAAGTGAAGCAATCCTGCGTGAGATGCCGAAAATTACCCGTAACCTGACTCTGATTAAGATTATTTCAGTAGTTGCCCCGCTGCTTGGTCTACTGGGTACGGTAACCGGTATGATAAATACCTTCCAGGCTATTACTCTGTTTGGTACAGGTGACCCGAAACTCATGGCAGGTGGTATCTCTACCGCACTTGTTACAACAGTGCTGGGTCTGGTGGTTGCTATCCCAACCGTGTTCCTATACACCCTGCTTAATACACGCTCTCGTAACTTACTGCTTATCCTGCAAGAGCAAAGTGCCGGCATCATCGCTGAACGCAGCGAGAAAGGAGCGTAATTGTGGTTCTTTTAGTAGATGCAATTAATGCGCTACGTGAGTTCCTAGATACAGGTGGCCAGGTTCTCCTGGTCATCGGACTGGTCACATTTCTGATGTGGTTGTTGATCCTCGAGCGCTTTATGTTTGTGTTCGGCAAGTTCAGAACGTATCGCAAAGATCTGCTGAACAGCTGGAGCAGCCGAGAGGAAAGAAACAGCTGGAATGCAGAGCAGATCCGCCAGGCCATGATCTCACGAGCCGGTATTCAGCTTAACAGTAACTTACCTTATATCAATGTCATGGTTGCACTGTGTCCTTTACTGGGTCTGCTCGGTACAGTGACCGGCATGATTGAAGTATTTAATGTCATGGCAATCACAGGTTCCGGAAGTGCCCGTTCGATGGCAGCCGGTGTATCCAAGGCAACCATTCCTACCATGGCTGGTATGGTTGGCGCGCTGTCCGGGGTGTTTGCCTCGACCTTTTTGCAACGCAAAGCAAAGCGCGAAGTAGAACTGCTGGAAGACAAGCTGTTGCTTGACCACTAGAAAAGAATTTGAGGAAACAAAATGAGAGCTCCACTAGCAAAGGTTTTTCAGGAAGAAGAAGCCGAAGAAATTAACATGACGCCCATGCTGGACGTTGTATTTATCATGCTTATCTTCTTTATCGTCACTGCGTCTTTCGTCAAAGAAGCGGGCATTGATGTCAACCGCCCGGAAGCGGCGACAGCCGTGAAAAAGCAGCGTGCCAATATCCTGGTTGCCATTTCAGACAAAGGTGAAATCTGGATCAACAAACGCCAGGTTGATATCCGCGCGGTACAAGCCAACATCGAGCGCCTGAAAGCGGAAAATCCGCAGGGCAGCGTGGTTATTCAGGCAGATAAAAAAGCAACCACAGATACCCTAATCAAGGTAATGGATGCATCGCGTGCAGCAGGCGCGTTTGATGTCTCGATTGCAGCACAGGAATCATAGGATTAGAAAATGCGTTACTTACTAGCACTCGTTATTGCAGGTATTGTGACTTTTTTCTTGTTTCTCGGTATGCAAGCACTGATCACAGGCGGCGAAGGCAAAATGGAAGAGCCCGTTAAAGGCAATGTCCTTGACTTTGTTCGCCTGAAAAAAGAAGAAACAGTTCAGAAAAAAGAACGCAAGCCACAAAAACCACCAACGCCAAAAGAGCCGCCTCCACCTATGGATGCGCCTCAGATGCAAAGTAATAACCTTGATGCAGCAGGCGCTGATTTTAACTTTAGCGCAGACGTTGCAGCCGATGTAGACCTTGCCGGTGGACTGGCACTCGAATCCAGTGATGGTGAATATCTACCAATCGTTAAGGTTGCGCCAGTCTATCCCAGACGTGCGCTGTCACGCGGTATCGAAGGATACGTGATCGTTGAGTTTATCGTGACCAAGCAAGGCACGGTAAGAGATCCGGTTGTCGTCAAAGCTGAGCCGGAGAATATTTTTGAGCGTGCGGCAATGGATGCGGCTTTGAAATTTAAGTACAAGCCTCGTGTTGTGAACGGTGAAGCGGTAGAAGTAGCCGGTGTTCAGAACAAGATCTCATTCCAGATCAATGGCTAACAGACAAAGGTGCGATTATGAAAGTATTTAAAAAAGTCTTGTTGGCAAGTGCACTTGGTTGCGCCGGCTTGGTAGCGCCAAGTATGGTCTCGGTGTTACCGGGTGTTGACCTTGCGGTTGCACATGCAGAAACCAAAACAAAACGTGTACCGGCACTGCGCGAAAAAGTATACAGCCAGCTGGCACGTGCACAAAAGCTGGCCGATGATGGCGACGTCAAAGGTGGTCTGGAAGTGCTGGACTCCATTAAAGAGCGTTCCGGTAGCATGAACTCTTACGAAATTGCCATGATGCATAATTTTTATGGGTTTATCTATTACAACGAAAATCAGCTTGATAAAGCTATTGCGTCATTTGAACAAGTGGTTGCTGAAGAAGCGATCCCTGAGTCACTGAGATTATCCACGACCTTTAGTCTGGCGCAATTGGCCATGGCCAATGGTGATTATAAGGCCACGGTTGATTATCTCGACAGATGGAAAAAGATTAATACTCAGCCAATTAAAAGTAATTATTATGTATTAAAAGCGCAGGCTTTATATCAGGATAAAAACTATCAATCGGCTGTGGAAAATATCAACATAGCGATTTCATTAACAGAAAGTGAAGGTAATGTTCCCAAGGAGAACTGGCTGGTTCTACAAAGGGCATTATACTACTCAATGAATCAGCCTAAAAAGGTTGCTGACGTACTGGAAAAAATGGTCAAGCTATTTGATAAGCCAGAATACTGGGTTCAATTGGCGGGTATGTTTGGTGAGCTGGGCGAAGAGAAAAAACAATTAGCCTTGCTCGAAACAGCCAAACAGCGCGGCTTTATTAAAAAGCGCAGTGACGTCATCCAGCTGGCTCAGGTTTATCTGTTTAATGGTTTACCGTATAAGGCGGCGGTGGCTCTGGATGAAGGCATCAAAAGTGGGGTTGTCGAAGGCAATGCTAAAAATTACGCCTTTATCGCCGAGGCCTATGTTCAGTCTAAGGATGAAGATAAGTCCATATCCTACTTTGTAAAAGCAGACAAAGAAGTAGCGCATGGAACCTATCTGCAACGTATTGCTGAGGTCTACATTAATCTGGAAAAGTTTGATGAAGCTGCTGACGCTGCGCGCGCGGCCCTGGATAAAGGGGAGCTGACTTTCGAGTCAAACGCCTATGTGGCATTAGGTATGGCACAATACAATCTGCAAAACTTCGACGCGTCAATACTTGCGTTTGAACAGGCAGAAAAGCACAAAAAATCAGCTAATCTCGCTAAGCAATGGATTAAATACGTTAAACGCGAAAAAATTCACGCCGAAACGTTAAAGCAAGCTTTGTTATGATTTTATAATCGCAACACCAAAGCCGCCTTCGGGCGGTTTTTTTATGCCTATCTTAAAATAAAAAAATTCCCTGAATTTGATACTTTCATTTTTCTGAAAATAAACAGACACACAAATGAAATATAGGCTTTATATTATAACGCCAGCTCATTTAAATACACAACGGAGAATAAAATGAAACTTACTGGGTTATTCAGAGTAAGCCTTGTTACATCTGCACTTGTACTAGCTGGTTGTGGTGGTGACATCGAAGTAACACCTACAGTTAATGATACAAGCGTTACTGATTCAAATAATACAACAACTCATAATAATACAAACACAGGCAGCGATAATTCCGGTGGCGATAACAACGACGGTGGTACAGATGGTGGTGACAAAGATTCTGGTACTACTAACCCGTGTGTAAGCCGTACTGTTGCAGGTCAAGAAGTTCAGGGTGACTACCGTAACTCTAAACACTGTTACTACGATTCTTCATTCGCAAGTAAAGCACTAGAAATCAAAGAAAACATTACTTTCGATGCTTTGCCAAATGGCGGCGCACATGTATTCGCTGGCGCGCTATTGATTGGTGAAAACTGTGATACTACTACAGGTTGTACAGTGCCAGAGACTGGTCCTACTCTAACGGTAAAACCTGGTACAACCATGGCGTTTGCTTCAGGTGAAGCGATTATTCGCATCGCTCGCAGCGCTAAAATCATGGCCGAGGGTACTGCTGAGGCACCAATTACGTTTACATCAGCAAACGACATTGAAGAATTTGATATCACTGGTTTCGGCCCGCAGTTTGCGGACTGGGGCGGTATCATGATCAACGGTAAAGGTCTGACTAACCAGTGTAAGAACGAAGAGCGCGCAGCTGGTCTGTGTAACGCTAAAACTGAAGGTGTCACTAGTCACTTCGGTGGTAACGATAACGCAGACAGCAGCGGTAACATTAAGTACGCTAAAATTTTCTACGCAGGATCGGGTCCTCGTGAAGGCGGTGTAGGTGATGACCTTAACTCTCTGACATTGAATGGTGTTGGTTCAGGTTCTAGCTTCGAATTCCTTCATATTCACCAAGGCTTTGACGATGGTATTGAGTTCTTTGGTGGTGCAGCGAACTTGAAGAACATTGTTGTTACAGATACCCAGGATGACTCTATCGATATCGATGCAGGCTGGCAGGGTAAAGCTCAGTTCATTTACATCAAGCACGGTACTATTAAAACGAAGAAAGACGTTAACTACACCGGCGAAGATGAGAATAAACAAAAGGTTGTTAAAACTATCGAAGCTGGTACTGAAGGCTTCATGGGTAACAACGGTTTTGAAACTGACGGCGAGAAGAACCAGGGAGAAGAGTACAACGACGTAACACCTTCTAACCCAACTATCGCAAACGTTACTGTTGTGACTACTGATGGTAAATCAATCCGTGATAACGACCCTTCACAAGCAGCAACATTTGACGATGCAATTCGTGGTCAGTATTACAACACTTTGTTTGTTAAAGAAGAAAATGCAACAAATGCAACAGCTTGTCTTCACTTTAAAGACAGCGACGCAGCGCAAAATGCAGCTAATAATGTATTAAACTTCCACAGTTCAGTATTGGCTTGTGTAACTAACTTCACTGAAGGAAGTAAAGACCTTCCTGGTGAAACGCACACCGCTTGGTGGGATAACGACGCCGCCAGCATCATTCTTGACAAAAAAGGTGATGTACTAGCAGCTGATGGCTTCTCTACAAACAAAGACTCTGTGGATATCACTCTTGAAGCAAATGACCTGAAATCTCTAAATGACGATTTCTTCGAAGAAGTTGACTATGTAGGCGCAGTTTCAAGCGCAGATACGTCAAGCGCTTGGTACAAGTGGGTTAAAGAAGCTCTTGAACTAGCTGACAAAGATTAATCTCTAAGATTACTTTGTTTTTAACTCAATAAGTATTTCGAACTAGGCGCATTGATTGCGCCTTTTTTACGAGTTTTATCAGGATTGCAAATGAATACGCAGATAAAATTAAGAAAAGTAGCTTTGGCAGTAGGTGCTTCTTTGTCCGTCGGTATGACTGCGCCTGTATTTGCTGAAGAAGCGCAGGAAATTGAAGAAGTTGTTGCAGTCGGCTCACGTCTACAAGGTAGTGCTGCGGCTGTTATTGAAGAGCGTAAAAATCAGGCATTTGTTGCAGACATACTGGGCGCCGAGCAATTGTCACGCACTGGTGATAGCGATGTAGCATCTGCTCTACGCCGTGTAACTGGCCTAACACTTGTCGATGGTAAGTTCATTTATGTACGTGGTCTCGGTGAGCGTTACTCAAGTGCTCGATTAAACGGTGCAGCGGTACCTAGCCCAGATCTGACCCGCAACGTAATTCCCCTGGACATATTCCCGTCTAGCATCATAGAGAGCCTGGCTGTTCAAAAAGCATATTCTCCTTCTATGCCTGCTGCTTTTGGTGGTGGTAACATCGACATTCGGACTAAGTCGGTACCGAGTGAATTTGTAGCAAATATTGAAGTCGGTGTTGGTCAGAACCTCAATTCGCAAGATGGTTATACCTATAACCGTAACGAAAAAGGGATCCCTGTTGCAGTTCAAACTGCCGTAGTACGTTATCGTGGTGATCTGTCTTTGCGCGGTATAGTAGAAAGAGAAGGGTTTGAAAACACTGAGACTCAAAGTGCTGCTGATCAAGCTTTAGTCAGCAACAAGTCTCTGGTGCGTGAGCTGCCCCGGGATATTCGGGTACAAGAAGAGTCTTTGGATCCGAACTACGACATAAAGGCCAGCATTGGTGACAGCTTTGACGAAAACTGGCTGGGCGGTACTATCGGTGTGCTTGCGGCTGTGTCTTATGACAATGACTGGAAATATTCAGAGCGCATGAGCGCGGTATTGGATCAGTCATTTGATGAAAGCTGTACGACGAAATTAGAGACAGAAGAAGACGCGGTTAACTCTTGTTACGTTACGGTGAAAGACTCTAAAGTAACAACTCAGACTGAGAAAATGAGTGGCGTGTTTAACCTTGGATATAAGTACGAGCAACACAACGTATCCTATTCTAAGATATATCTTGAAGACACCGAAGACGAGTCGGAGCTGTCTATCTCTCAAAGCCCCAATGGTAGTACTGTTAGAACGATAGCAGCAACAGGGCAGGCATATCGTAATTACGACTTCAACTACGAAGAGCGCGTTCTGGACATCGACCAGGCTGTTGGTCAACATACATTCATGGATTACATGGGGATCGGTGTTGACTGGCAGTACACAGAGTCAAAAGCGGAAACTAAAATCCCAACCAATATCGATTATGATTTCATCGACAATTATGGTGATGATGGCGCTTATGTAGATTCTATCGTAACGGGTGATGATAACCGTATCCTCTACTCGTACACAGAAATGGAAGACAATGTAAAGTCGTACAGCGGTAACCTTACATTGCCACTATATCTGGAAAACTTAGAGCTGACCTTTAAAGCTGGTTATGACTTCGTTGACAGGGCGCGTGTTTATTCAACATCAAGTTTTGCGATACACAACGAGACAAATATCTCTATCCCGGTTAACACGGGTTCAGAGGGCATCAATGACATTACAGCCTATTTGAACGATGACTTTGTCTCTAGTAATGATTTCTTGTTGGCCTTCAATGAACCAACCGCGCCCAGTGCAGACGATTATATTGCGGCCCAGAAAATTGATTCAGGCTACTTTGAATTCGATGCGATTTTTGATAACACATGGCGTCTAAGCGGTGGTATCCGATACGAAGATTTTAAACAGGTTTCTATAGGTACATCGAGCCTTATTTTTGACCGCATTACCCATAGTACAATCTACTCAGAAGAACGGATTTTAGCGGGAACAGTTAATGAAGATGACTTCTATAACGCGCTTTCCATGACTTATCTGGGCGGAGAAAAGTACCAAATCAGGTTTGGTTACGGTGAAACAGTCGTTCGCCCTGACTTACGTGAGTTGGTACCTGTTTCGTACTTTGATCCATTGACAGACATTCGCACATTCGGTGTTGCAGGCCTTAAGAGCAGCGAGCTGCAAAACTATGATGCGCGCTTCGAATACTACATGGATAACGGTGATAACTTCTCGGTAGGTGCATTCTTTAAAGATATTACGGCACCGATAGAGACTGTGTTGCAAGTAGGTGATGAGGACTACACTGCTACCTTCGTTAACGGTGAAACCGGTGAGGTATATGGTGTCGAAGCCGAATGGCTATATGACCTGTCTGGTGTAGTGAGTGGTTTCTTTACTTCTGGTAATGTTACCTTCAGTGATTCAGAAGTGGAAATTGACCCTGCTAAGTCTGGTAACTTAACAAACCCAACCAAGCGTATGACGGGCCATTCTAAGTATGTTGTGAATTTGCAGTTGAACTATGACTCAGCAGATGGTCAACACAGTAGCTCGCTTGTTTACAATGTGTTCGGCGAACGGATCCTGGCTTCAGGGATCGGTGGCCGCGAGGATGCGTTTGAGCAGCCGTTCCACTCTTTGGACCTGGTTTACACTTGGTATCCTGACTTTAACTCGCAAGTTAAGTTCAAGGTACAGAACTTATTGGATGAAGAACAAGAAGTCACTCAGTCTGACTATATTGTTCGCCAAAAAGAAGTCGGCACTAGTGTGAGCCTGAGCTACAAATACGAGTTCTAAGTAATCTAACCCAGTTTCAAAGCCGCCTGGTAAGCATGGGCGGCTTTTTTGTTTTTTTATTCCTTTGAATAGCCGCAGATGCAAGGACATTCTTGTATAAAATTCAATTTAATCATTTCTTGAACTACTATATTGAGTAGTAAAAGTCAGAAATCTTGCTTAATGTGACTTAATGGCCGGTTTTATTGTTATGGGTCAAAATCTCAGCCTAAACTTGATGGTAAAACGTTAAACTTATGTGACAGTGAGCAAGTAGCAAAACTGGGAAAATATTTTCTTACTTTTCAGATTGTTGTAATCAAAACTTCTTGAACACTCGTTAAAATTAAGTCATACTTTGTTCTCACATACTAATTCAGAATTTTGGCCATTAGAATGAGTTTCTGGTCGCCAACAACCTAGTTCTAAACTGCTGCTTTACGCGGCAGTATGGGACACAACCTTTACATGTTGTATCCAAACCCCGCTTTCGCGGGGTTTTTTATCATAAATGTTCAATTTTGACGCTAAAAGTATAGTTTCTTCAGATAATGTTTGCTATTTTTAGACGTCTAGACATACCTCTCACGCAAAATACTCAATGAATCACAAAAAAGGTAATACCATGAAAAAAGTAGGACTAATTGGTTGGCGTGGAATGGTCGGCTCTGTATTGATGCAACGCATGCATGAAGAAAATGACTTTTCTGACATTGAACCTTATTTCTTCACTACCTCTCAAGCTGGCCAGCCGGGGCCAGAAGTTAAGTCGCAGACCAAAGCGTTACTCGATGCCTATGATCTCGATAGCCTCTCGCAAATGGACATTATTCTGTCCTGTCAGGGCGGAGACTACACTAAGTCAGTTTATAACGGGCTAAGAGAAACTGGATGGAATGGCTATTGGATTGATGCGGCGTCTGCACTGAGAATGTCATCAGACAGCATCATTGTTCTGGATCCGGTAAATAAAGATGTCATTGAGCAGGGGTTAGAGCAGGGGGTTAAGACCTTTGTGGGCGGTAATTGTACTGTGTCATTGATGCTGCTCGCACTGGGCGGTTTGTTTGAGCAAGACCTGATTGAATGGGTTAGCCCCATGACTTACCAGGCTGCATCGGGCGCCGGTGCGCGAAATATGAAAGAACTCATTGCTCAGATGGGCGATATCCATGATTGTGCAAAAACCCAGCTTGATGACCCGGGAGCTGCAATTTTAGAAATTGATAAGCTGGTTGCACAAAAACTGCAATCAGACAGCTTACCAACCGATCAGTTCGGCGTGCCGCTGGCTGGCAGTCTGATCCCCTGGATAGACGTGCCTATGGAAAGTGGCCAGAGTAAAGAAGAATGGAAAGCCCAGGTTGAAGCGAACAAAATCCTTGGTTCAAGTAAACAGCCCATTCCGGTCGACGGGATCTGTGTAAGGATCGGCGCAATGCGTTGTCATGCGCAGGCCTTAACTATTAAGTTAAGAGAAGATGTTTCCGTTGAGAAGATTGAGGAAATATTAGAAGCACACAACGAATGGGTTACGGTTATTCCAAACGACCGAAAAATCACTGAGCAAGAGCTTACACCAGTCAAGGTTACTGGCACTTTGAACATTCCAATTGGCAGAATACGTAAACTCACCATGGGCCCGGAATATATCAGTGCATTCACCGTAGGAGATCAGCTGCTTTGGGGCGCGGCCGAGCCACTGCGCCGTATGCTTAGGATCATAGTTGAGCAATAAGCTTTGCTTAAGCAACACATCCCAGAATAAACAAAGCACGCACTCGAACAGCGTGCTTTGTTTATCTAAAGGTCACGTTAAAGCTTGAACTAAGAACGATTACACAGATAATAGTCATACGACCACCTACATAACAGCACTACAAGCAACATCCTATAATTTATATTATGTTAAATGGTGTGTTGTTCTAATCTCACACTTCTGATGGGCTTACCTATTGCTGGTTTCATATGCCCGTTTTTGCCACCTTTACCCGTCGTATCAATAAACCGTTTGCTTAGTGCCCAGGTTATATCTTGGCTGGTCTTTTGGTAGTACTTAAGATATGCCTAAACCTCGTTGTTTCACCAAGCTTCCTTCAGTGGTCTTTTTGTGTTTCTTTGTCGGGTCTGGGTAAGGCTTTTCAAGTTTGTATGTTCTTGTAATTCGCTGGTTCTGAGCACTTGCCATAACTGTCGTTTCAAAAAGACCGATACTAACCAGTATCGGTCTTTACTGTTTTGTGAAACAAGATTTGTTTACCGCCACTGAGTACACAAACGGAATTAAACTTGAAAGAATGCATATACCTATTTAGTATATGTATATTCCTGTATGCTATATAATAAATTAGGTATAGTTATAAACAAACTTTAAACTAGAGAGAGCTATGACCAGCGTATTCAAGTTTCGAGCAGCGACAGAAGACCACGACATTGACGCATTAGTGCAAGGGTATTTATGGTTTTCTAAACTAAAGAACCTTAACGACCCGTTTGAAGGAGCTTATTATCTGAACCATCAAGTCTCTAAGGGTTTACTGTTCAAGTACCATGCGAACGCATTAGCTAAAAGGCCCTTACGGTCTATATCTCCAGACGACGAAGTCGTTGAAATGTATATAGACAAGGAAGTAGGAAGTCCTGGAGGTTATGAGCAATGGCTTAAGCAGCTCACAATGAAAGAAATTGATGAAGAGCTTTCAAAATTACGCGATGTTTATAGTATCTTTAGCTGTTCTTTGTCAAAAGAAGATCATCCCGTCTGGCCAGCTCCATTAAACAATATGTCTATGTGGGGTTATTATGCAAATGGGCTGAAAGGCTTTTGCATAGAATATCATTTGGATACTCTGGTGGAGAGTCTCAACCAAAAGTATGGTTGTTTTGATAAAGCCCCTGTCAACTATGTGGAACAGGATAACGCGCCAGAAATCTGCTTGGAAGACGTATTGGTAGATGCTATAGAAGGCACGTCCCACACGCATAGGAGCCTTCTCACTGCTATGACGACCAAATGCAAAAACCCGTGGGATCAGGAAAATGAGTTACGGATTGTGGGTGAATGTCTAGACGGGAAGTATTTTCATTCTTTAGCAGCTATCAAAGCTATATATGTTGGTTCTAAAATGGAGAGCGTGAAACTAAAAAGACTTGTCAAATTCGCTAAAGAAAACACCATACCTATAGTTCGAGTGCACAATGCTCTCCATAACAAACGATACGGATTTGGCTATGAAGAACTGAACCAAGTAGTGGCCTAGCGAATGTTACTACCGAGCGTTACAAAACTAGAACTGTTCACGGTTTTAATTAGCTTACAAGAGCCGTAAAACATGAACAAACCTAAAACATCATACAAGTTTTATTAGCGCATATATTAAGGGTTAAGCAATGACAAACGGTGCAAATCACGAAGATAAACAGGGAAGAGATTGCCTGGCTTATATAATCATAGGTTTATTCGTTCTTGCCGCGATTATTACCGTAGGTGTGTATGTTAGCACCTTTGGATTTGATTTAAAAAATCGTGACTTTGAACTATGGGAAAGTGTGGCTGTTTATCTTAACAACATACTCTCTCCTATCCTATTATCAGCAACTGCATTTTTAGTTTATAAAACCTGGACTACTAGCAAGACCGAGCTGTTCGAAACTAAGGCTCTAATCAAGAAGCAAGTGGATCAGCAAAGAAGTTCATTTCAATATGATCTCGTGATGAATAAGGTAACAGAGCTTAAATCCTTAACTCAAAAAAAAGTTTCTGATGAACTCGCAACAGAAATTGCGTTTGCGTTTGATAAGAAGCTTTGTTCTCTTGAGCCACATAAGCGGAATGAAATGATTAACCAGCTCTTCGATGCAAATAAGATCCCATATGACTTAGTGGCGGTCAAATTGAAGGAAGTTCCTTTCGATGATGTACCTTTGAACATGGAAATACGAACTAGAGTATTCTCTTTGTTTCATCACCTTATTAAAAGGCCAAAGTGGAGTGACGTTCTGGATGCACAGAATGCGTATATGATAAAGCATAGAGACTTTTTTATCCAACTAGTTAGACACCCTGGTCAGTTTGATGTAGCAGTGCAATTAGCTCTTTGGAACCGGTCAATCGACCCAATAGCAGATAAGAACATGTTGGAAAGGTCTATTTATCTTAACATTAATAGTATAAGAAGAAACTTACTCTCATTAGATAAAGCGATTCTCGATTTGGTGGTCGATGAAGTTAAAGACCATTTTACAACCCAAGAATTAACAAACTTGGTGCACTACTTCATAGATGAAGAAAATATTTCAGAAACACTGAAAATGTTAAATTTAGAAAACTCATAACATCTTCAATACTGTTAAACGTTTTACACCTAAAACCCTACTCCATAATTTTGTACTCGCTGCCACAGCAACCGACGAGCGATGAAAAGCTAAGGAGCAATTGCTGCTACCAAAACCTTGTATATTCAGGTAAGGCCAGAACGCGCCAGAGGTCTATGACAGTGAAGGCACGTACTGGGAGTTTGAACTCGAACTAACCAACGTCCGTGAGGACAACGCATTGGTGCTGGATGCGTTCTTGGCCAAACTGCGTTGTTAGCTTGGCAAGTTTGCTATGCAAGACTTCAAATCTAGAAAAAGAGCTGCTATTGACCGAACTTGTTACAACCCAAACTTATCGCTTGTATCACCAACATTACCACCAAAAACAATCCATTAACCTTCTTTTAGGCACGCCTGCCCTGCTTCTCCAAAAAAACAATTATGCAAAATGTTAAATTATACTGTATACAATATAATTTCATTGGTGTAAGTTACATCTAGCTTTTGTATCGGATGAAAATCCACCAGCGATCAGTTGTTCCACGCTAGGAGACTGATAGTAATGGATTTTGATGTGGCCTGGGCAAAGCTCAAAGGTACTTGGTGTACCAATAATAATAACACTACAAGTTAACTCGGCTGTGAGCAGCACGCGCTTATCAACAAAGCTTGTTAACAAATAAATAAACAACAGGAGAGCATCTATGCCTTTTGCTAAACGTGCGTTGGCAAAACTATTTGCCAGAAAATCACTGTGTCGGGCGAGCGCGATTGTACTGACTACACTGTCATCTGGCGCGGTTTTAGCCGGACAATCCCTGGAGTCAAACCAGCTTATGTCGAGCGACTCACTGCTGTTAAGTACAGCATCGGCCAGCCACAAACATGCTGGGCAGATCTGTGGTACTGACCACAATTCACAGGACTGGTCGGCTATTCAAAAAGAGAATGCTCGGCAACGCTCTTTGAGTTCCAGTTTTGCAACGCACATTATGTCTGAGCTTGCGAGTCAGGATGACCTGGCGGCAGAGAATGGCAATGGTGTTCCGGGACGGTACTATATTCCGGTCGTGGTGCATATATATGGTGACAGGTACAACTGTGAGTCAGGGACCTATTGCTTAACCGAACAAAAAGTGATTGATGGTTTGAACAAATCAAACCAGGATTTTCTGGGGTTGATCACTGATGACGGCCCTATCGCGCCGGAGTTTCAGGCGATTCGCGAAAATCTGAATATTGAATTTGTGCTTGCCAAAAAAGATCCAAATGGTCAGCCTACCAATGGTATTGTGCGCCATCCGCAAAAAGCAGGCTACGGTAAAGGCAGTGGTGTTGATGACCAGATTGCCGCAGACGCCTGGGATAACTTTAAGTACATGAACATCTATATTCAGCAAGACCTGTACGATGATGGTTCAACCAATAATTCGGGTGTTGCCTGGTATCCTCAGCTAAGCATGTCGCAAAATGGGCTATCGCGCGTTGTTTATAATGGCGACTATGTGGGTGCCAACACCAGTGAAAATTTCCGCTCTGTGTTAACCCACGAGTTCGGCCACTGGCTTAACCTGCCCCACACCTTTGACGGCGATGTCTGTACTATTCATTCTGAAGCGTTTTGTAACGCCACCGGTGATGGCTCGTGTGATACGCCACAAATGAGTAGCAGCATTTTACAAAACAATGCCAAAAACTGCCTGGGCCAGCCAACAAACACAGAAAACTTTATGCACTACTCTGATAACTATGCCATGTTCACCAGTGATCAGGTAGAAAGAATGACCGCTGCCCTGCATGGTCCGGCACGTGCCACGCTTTGGTCAAACGCCAACCTTATCGCCGTTGGCCTTGAAGAATATACCAGCAATGCGGATCACCCCTGGGATGGCACATCTGGCGCGGTATTGCCACCGAAGGGCGACGTTATTCAGTCGTTTACTAATCTGTCGGGTCAAAAAGGCGAAGTAGATAACTATGAGATCTCGGTGCCTGAAGGTACTCAGGCCGTTGCCTTTTATCTGGACGGTTACGATGAAGACCCGGACATGTATGTATCCAAAGGCAAAGCCCCGGTTAAAAATGGCGATAACTGGGAGGCCGACTTTATTTCGTTTAGAAGCGCAGGTTCACCAGAGCTGGTCACGATTTCTGCGCCTTCAAACACTGAGTCGTATCATACGGCCATCGATGCCTTTAGTGCCTATTCTAATGCGACTTTGAGTGTGATCTCTGGCACAGACGATACGCTGTGTGCGGGTTGTGAGCGGGTATTTTTAGCTGAGATCACGGACCTTGAGTCAGCTAAAGGCGCTGAACCCAAGACCTATCAGTTTAGCGTACCTTCTGATGCATTACGCACGGTTGCCGTTATACCGGGCGGATATCAGGGCGATCCCGATGCTTACGTGAGCATGAATTCGGTGCCTACATCGGACAACCACGACTGTGGTCCGTTCAGTGCGCCAAGACACAGTGAGTACTGCGAATTCAATGCAGGCGGCGGTGAACTGAACGTTATGATTGATCCTTTCCTTGAATATAGCGGGGCGTCATTGGTTGTTTATTACGAACGAGCCGCAGACTCACAGCTGCCCGTTGCCCAGGCGAATGGCCCTTACAGCGCTGTGCTGGCAGGCTCAATTCAGTTTAGCAGCAGCGGCTCAAACGATTCCAATGGCAGCATAGTGAGTTACTTCTGGGAGTTTGGCGATGGCAATACCTCTACGGCTGCAAACCCGGTCCATACTTATCAAAATGCCGGCGTTTACACTGTAAAACTCAGCGTAACAGACAATGACGGTAATATTGCCAGTGACACGGCGATTGCTGAAATAAAAGCAGAGCGTATTGCTCCCATAGCACGAGCTAATGGCCCCTACTCTGCAAGGCTCGGTAATGCAGTTAGCTTCAGTAGCGCAGGCTCTGAGGATACGGATGGCAATATTGTCAGCTACTTATGGCAATTTGGCGATGGCAATACGAGTACCGAAGCTAACCCGGTTCATAGTTATTCAGAAGCGGGAGACTATATTGCGTCACTTGAGGTTACTGATAACGACGGGCTGCGTCATAGTGCACAAGCTACAGTCACGATTAACACACTCGAATATTGTACCACCAGCGGTAATACTAAGTATGAGTGGATTGCGAACGTACAAAGTGGCGCATTCAGCAACCCTTCTCAGGCGAACGGCTACAGCGATTTCTCGGCTCAGACTATCAAACTGAATGAAGGAGAAAATCAGTTTACATTTACGCCGGGCGGAAACTACACCGAACACTGGGTGGCCTGGATTGACTTTAATAACAACGGTCAGTTTGAAGAGTCTGAACAGGTTATGTCTGATGTTTCTGGTAAAGGTGCTGTGACGGGGACAATCAATGTGCCCGACAATATGGCTGGCACTCAAGCGAGACTGCGTATTGCGATGAAGTATAACGGCGCGCCATCAAGTGCCTGTGGCTCGATTGGTGATGGCGAAGTTGAAGATTATACTGTAGAAATCGTCAAGCAAGATAATGTCGGCACAGTGCCCAACGCGTGTGCTACGCAGCAGCCTATCAGCGGCGGCCGGCTGGAGCCTGGCAAGGCCCAGTGTCTGGGTGGAGATGGCACCTTATGGCTGTCGATTGGTGATATCACCTCTACTCAAAATGTGGCGATAACAACGGCACACGGCAGTAGCAATTTGCACATACTTTACAAAAACGGTGGCTGGCCAAGCGATAATGACAAGGATGCCGAGTCAAACTCAGGCTCTACTACTGAATGCATTCAAATTGCGGCCGGAGCTGATTACTGGTCTTATTTGAAGATCTCAGGTAATGCAGAAAACACCAGTATTGTTGTAGATTTTGATGCCCAGCAATGTCGTGAACATGAATAAGTTACGTGAAAGCACAAAGCAGCATCTAAAATAGATGCTGCTTTGTGCTCATTACGCGCTTTAAGTCTGTTCAGGTTTGTTTTTGGTATAAGCAAACTCCATTCAGAGTTTTTAGCAAGATAGTAAAAAAGGATTGGAAAATAAGCCACATAACTAAGCTTACCTGACGCATAACAGCGCAAACCTTGTTTTCATTGATGCTCATTCTGTACAGATTAAAGGCTCAGGCAGCCTATTTAGTCTAATATTTTATCACTAGCTGTTTACATTCATTTACATGAAAAATATATCATAACAACCTTCCAAAATATGAATTAATTATTACAAATCAACATTTTGTGTGAATTTTGTTCAAGCCTTATGCTCAAATCAATATGTTATATAAGCAAAAGTAATTTAAACAATGGGTAACTCGGTGTTTACATTTCAAGTGCCTTCTGTACGGAATCATGGACGGAAGGAACAACAACTAATCTAGGGAAAAACTATTATGACAACTAATAATCTAAAAATCGGCGCTATCGCACTGGCTATTTCAGGCATGTTTGGCGCATCTAATGCAATGGCAAACAGCGTTGAAGCCATCAATAACGGATTAAACGTGGCGCAACTTAGCCAAAAGATCCAAGGTCAAAACACTGCAGGTACTCAGTTTATCATTAAATACAAGGACAACAGCAATCAGCTTATGTCTGTTTCAGAGGCTGACATGTCCCCTGCTATGATGAACTCACGCGCTCAGAGCTTTGTTAAAAACTTCAAAAGTAATAATAAATCTTCACTTAAAACAAGCTATGTACGCCAAATGGCGCTGAGAAACCATCACGTCATGCGCGTCGACAAAAAGCTGACTGCGGCAGAAGCGCAAACTCTGATGCAGGAAATGGCGGCAACCGGCAACATCGAGTACATCGAAATTGACCAAATGCTACAGCCATTCGCAACGCCAAACGACCCGCGCTATTCAGATCAGTGGCATTACTTTGAGAGCGCGGGCGGTATTAACGCACCAGCAGCCTGGGACAAAGCAACAGGTAGCGGCGTAGTCGTCGCAGTACTTGATACCGGTTATCGCCCTCATGCGGATTTGAATTCGAACATTCTGCCAGGCTACGACATGATCTCTAATCTGTCTGTCGCAAACGATGGCAATGGTCGCGACAGCGATGCACGTGACCCGGGTGATGCTGTTTCCAGAAATGAGTGTGGTTACACGCATAGTGCGCAAAACTCAAGCTGGCATGGTACACACGTAGCGGGCACGGTTGCGGCCGTTTCTAACAATGGCGAAGGTGTTGCCGGTGTTGCATACGATGCGAAAGTGGTCCCTGTGCGTGTACTTGGTAAATGTGGTGGTCTGACTTCGGATATCGCAGACGGTATCATCTGGGCATCAGGTGGTCCAGTATCAGGCGTGCCTTCAAACGCAAACCCGGCTGACGTAATTAACATGAGCTTAGGTGGCAGCGGCGCATGTAGCTCAACTACTCAGAGCGCGATTAACACGGCGCGTGCTAACGGTACAACCATTGTAATTGCAGCAGGTAACGACAACGATAACTCTGCAAACTACAATCCGGGTAACTGCTCCGGTATCATCAATGTTGCTTCTGTAGGTCGTAACGGCGGCCGTGCTTACTACTCAAACTACGGTTCAAACATCGACGTAGCAGCACCAGGTGGCGCACAAAGTTTTGCAAATGATCCGGAAGGTATTTTGTCAACTTACAACTCTGGCAGCAACGGACCTTCAAGTGACAGCTATGCCTATTCACAAGGTACGTCAATGGCGGCACCTCATGTTGCAGGTGTAGCGGCACTTATCAAGCAAGCTAAACCTTCAGCGTCACCCGATGAAGTAGAAAGTATTCTGAAGAGTACTACTCGTAGCTTCCCTGCAACTTGTTCAAGCTGTGGTACTGGCATCGTCGATGCTTCAGCTGCGGTTGATGCTGCATTGAATGGGACAGGTAGCAACGAACTACAAAATGGCGTCGCAAAGACAAGCTTGAGTGGTGGTACAGGTAGCGAAACATTTTATACATTTAACGTTGCCAGTGGCGTGAGCAAAGTAACCTTTACTATGAGTGGTGGCTCAGGCGATGCTGACTTATATGTACGTATAGGCGCCAAACCTACCAGTACAGTATTCAATTGCCGTCCTTATAAAAACGGCAATAACGAAGAATGTACATTCAACAGCCCTTCGGCAGGTACTTACCACATCATGTTGCAAGGTTACAGTTCATATAGCGGTGTAAGCCTTAAAGCGCAAACTAACTAAGGTATAACTTTAAGCTGTATTGTTTACAAGCAACTTAAAGTGACAATGAACCAACCGGGGCAACACGATTTTGATTCAAAAGGTGTTGCCCTGTATCTAAAATTCTAAAGTTATGGTTTGACAAGCGTAATGTCTCACTTGGTTTTTCACAAAAAATGCAGACTAACGCTATAAACTGATTTTGCATCACCCTTGTGTCAGAAAACTAAAAATTACTGTGAAATAAAGTTTAGTTTTACCGGTCTTCTAGGGACACTGACTATTTTGGGAAAACGATGTCTCACTCAACTAACCATAAAATAATTACCTATATCCTGGCTGTAACCCTGATTGTTATCGGCAGCTCTTTTATCCTTGGCGGACACACCCGTTATATTGAAAATGCATTTGGCTTTTACTCAATGACAGGTATGTATTCGTCTAAAAGCCTGGGGTTATTTTGGGGAGGGTTCTGTTTGCTGACCGGAATAACGCTGGCAGCCGCGCCCTATCTCTCAGCGCTTCGCAGACCTCAGTTTGGCCTGCTCATACTGCTGAGTGCCATTATGCTTTTAACCTTATTTGATTCTGGCCGTTGGATAGCTGAGCATGGCGGATTTCCCGTTATTGGTTCTGGTCAGGGTATCATCAAGTATTTTGCACTTTTGCCACTGGCATTTTATCTGTGTTTTGGAACTCGCTTCACTGAGCGTACACATGCACTGATGAATTATATTCCAGTCGCTATTGTGTTGTTCTGGATAGGTGGTATGAAATTTCTCGAGCTAGAAGCCAAAGCAATAGTCCCTTTGGTTGAGACTTCGCCGTTTATGTCCTGGCTATATACCTTGTTTAGCGTACAAACGGCGTCTGACTTGATTGGTATATACGACCTTGTTTTTGCGATTCTACTCGGTGTCGGGATCTGGCTTAGAAAGCGCTATATAGTACTTTTGGGAATAGCAGCTACCGGTGCTGTGTTCATTATGACCCAGACATTTTTGTTTTCGGCTCAGGGCGGTTTCGCCGATACAACCTTAATAGATGGCTTGGGCCTATTTATCATCAAGGACTTATGGTTTATCTGTAACCTGTTCATCATTTTTGAGTACGCCAGAGGATGCGAGGATACCGCTGCAGAGAAATAACGGCTGAGATTGACGTGTTTTCTCGCTTTACTGAAGTCTGGCCGTTGCATTCTAAGGGTGCATAGGTCAGAATAAACCACTGTTTAAATAATCAGTGTTATACACCTTATGACGCCACTCGTTGATACACTAAAGCAACTCAGGTACTTAGTTGCGCACCTTGAAGATAACACGCTTGCGACTGAATACCCTGATATCGCGCAATTTATGCAGGATGAGGTCTTCGAACCGCAAAAGTGCAAAGATGAATTGGCGTTCCTTTATCAGTTTTTGTATGTGTATGGACGCAAATCGGAGGCCACGTTTAACCGGTTTCGCAATGAAATAGAGCGCTTTTATCTTTGGGCCTGGTGTGTCCAAAAAACATCTGTGTTCGAGTTAAAACGCGAAGACATAGAGGCGTATGTTGAGTTTGTTGTAGAAACAAGCGATGACTGGGTGGCCGCCTCTGTACAATGGCGATTTAAAGACAGTAATGGCTTCAGACGTGTGAACCCTAACTGGCGCCCCTTTGTTCATAAGGCTAATGGGGTTAGTCAGCAAACACTAGCATCTATGTTCACAGCCTTAAATGTGTTTTATAAATTCGCAATATTAGAGGAAAAAACCTTCGCCAATTTTGTGCCTGTGGTGAAAAAGAATTGCCCCTACCTGGTTGTTCAATCCCAAATTAAACTGCCAGATACGTTAAGTGACTTGCAGTGGGAATACGTTTTTGGCGTAACTAAAGACCGTTGTGAGAAGGACCCCAAACTTGAGCGAAACTTGTTTACCCTCGCCTGTTTAAAAGGTCTTTACTTACGGATTTCGGAGCTTTCCGACAGACCACAGTGGGCACCTGTTATGAGCCATTTCTGGCAAGATCAGGACGGGTTTTGGTTTTTGCGCATTATGGGTAAGGGAAATAAACTGCGCGACGTGACATTAAGCGAGGACTTTATTGACTATCTGAAGCGTTATCGCCTCAGTCGCGGGCTGACGTCCCTGCCCCGGGTTGATGAACCACACCCCATCATTCACAAATTACGAGGCAGCGGCGGAATGAATGTCAGACAGATACGCCGTATTGTTCAGGAAAGTTTCGATCTGGCCATTAAAAAACTCAATGAAGATGGCTTTGTGGAAGAATCCGAAAACTTGCAGGCTGCGACATCACACTGGTTAAGGCACACCGGTGCAACACACGATGCACAGCATAGACCGTTAAAACATTTATCTGAAGATCTGGGCCACTCAAAAATCGCGACGACCGATCAGATATATATTCAAACAAACATCAAAGAACGAGCCAAATCAGGGATCAAGAGAAAACTTTAAGGAGTCACTTGAAGTTTTCAAGCTCAAAGAACACATCATACAAAATAGGCGTGAACAGTCAGGTCGGCGATGGAGTTTTTTAGTAGCTAAGTTAGTCACCAGGCAGATATAAGAGCGGTAAGTTATGAGAACAGAAACTTTTTCAAACAATGCGAGAATGCACTTCAAAAGTGGCTTTTTAGACATGTAAGCAAATTAGACTCCAGAGAGTCACCTGAAGGTTTGATTACTACATGTGAATTTAGGCTTTAATATTTATAACAAGTGCTTAACTGGCGCTGGGGGTGGCCCAATTATGAGGCCTCCCAATTTGATGTATCAAGCGCACCAGCTTGGTGAGCAACAGTTGATTGCTATCGAGCTTTAAGCATAGTATATTTAATTTTACTTTCGGTAATTTTATATATGTGTCCGTCATTAACTATCGAAGATATTATTGATATTAGAATGATGTATCTCTAATCGATTATTCAGATGCGTATTAATTGAAACATTGTCAAATTCGCTATTATATATTTTGGTCTTATGGCCAAGTTTGACCACCCTTCTGAATGTACAATTGTAACAAGTAGCCATAGCTTGAATTGTTGTATTTTCAAAAGTCGCATTTCTGAAAACAGTATCGCTACCTACATTTAGCTACCTGCCTGCCCCTGAAATACTCGTATAGTTACCGCCAAATACAGTCAGCACATTACGAGAGATCCTGGAAAATGCTCCTTACCAAGTTCATAAGGGAACTCTGTAAGAAAACTAACAAAGAACACATCTTACAATTTTAACAAACAATGGCCAACTTAGCATCTGTGGCAGCAGTCAACAAAATATTACCAGAAGAATCCCGGAATTGGGCGAATAAGTAGTTATGTTAAATTGAGTATTTTTAGGGGTGGTTAGATGAGTTGTAGGGAATTGTAAAGCAGCGACGCGAAAATACGTCGCTGCAGACTTATCTAAATATTTTTAGCAATGAACTCAATCGGGTGCATTGGCTTTTGATCTTCGTAACGCTTCACCTGGCAGCGGCATGAAAAGCCGGTCGCCAAGATAGTTTCACTGGCCATATTTTTAGTATGGTGCTGCCAAGACATTTCATACAGGTTTCTTGAATTCTCCTGATGATCCGTTTCGTGTCCATACGTTCCAGCCATGCCGCAACACCCTGTCGCTGGCGTATTCAATTCTATTCCTAGGTTACTGAATATCTGGCTCCAGACATTTTTGCTTTGCGGCATCGCACTGGTTTCAGTACAGTGACTCAGTAACTTAACCGACTCGTGGCTTTCTATCCGCCCTATCGAGTTCCAGTCTTGTGTTGCGAGCCATTCATGCGCAAGCTGAACCTGAAAATCTAGTTGATCTTTATTAAGTATTTTGAGGTATTCGTCTCTGTAGCAAAGTACTAACGAGGCATCCAAACCAACCATCGGTCTCTCATAACTCGCGATGCGAGAAAGAAATTCATTGGCCGAAGATGCTGTGGATTTAAATTCCTTCAGAAAGCCTTTCACATGTTGTGCTTTACCATTAGGTACAAATGGCAATAATATCGGCTTGTTACCTAGTTTGCTGATCAGAGTGATAAACGATTCAACCAACTCTGCTTCATAGTAACTGGTAAAGGGATCCTGCACGATAAAAACAATATCGGACATTTCTTCTTTAGATAGCTTTGCAAATTGAGCTTCGTCATACATCTGTGCACTGTTAACTCGTGAAGCTAACGCCGGCACACTGAGCTTTGGTGTATCAACGTAGCCAACAATATTTTTCAAAGCTGATTTGACCGGTGGAAGATTAACGAAAAAGTTGGTTAATCTTGGTACCTTGGCCATCAGGGGAGTTGTTTTCTCGACGCCAGCTACAAGGTGATCCTTTAGCGGCCGGTTGTATTTGCTATAGTAAAGATTCAAAAATCTCGCCCGAAAACTCGGTACGTCAACCTTGATTGGACATGCCGTAGTACACGCTTTACAAGCCAGACACTCGTCCATTGACTCTTTCACTTCGTTCGAAAAATCATAAAAGCCTTTTTGCTTTTTCTGCGTATTTCTAAAACGTTCCCACCAGGTGGTATCATTTTCTTTTTCTATGAGTGTTTTTTCCGTTGCCAACAGATCAACGCCCTGCTCTTCTTGCAAACGGAACCATTCGCGTATTAAAGAAGCGCGTCCTTTCGGTGAGTGACGGCGATCTTTTGTCACTTTGTATGAAGGACACATTGGTGAGTCTTGGTCGTAGTTAAAGCACAATCCATTACCATTACAATTCATCGCGTTTTCAAAACTCTCGCGTACTTGAATATTGATCGACTTATCAAACCAAGCGCGTTTTTGGTCATCCACACTGACAAGACTATCTGCACTTTCTAGCGGCGTACAAATTTTTCCAGGATTAAGGCGGTTGCTTTTGTCGAATATGGTTTTTATTTTTCTGAGTTCAGTAAAAAGTGCATCACCAAAAAATGCTGGGCCGTATTCACTACGATAGCCTTTACCATGTTCGCCCCACATTAAGCCGCGATACTTAGCCGTAAGCGCAACCACCTGATCTGAAATTTCTCTCAGTAACTTTTCCTGTTCTGGGTCACACATATCCAAGGCCGGACGAACATGTAGTACGCCTGCATCAACGTGACCGAACATACCGTAGTGCAATCCTTTACTGTCTAACAACTCACGGAACTCTAATATAAAGTCTGCTAAATTTTCTGGCGGTACTGCGGTATCTTCGGCAAACGCCAGCGGCTTTTGCTTGCCTTTTGTATTGCCCAGCAGACCGACGGCCTTTTTCCGCATCGCGTATATTTTCAGAATATCTGACTTGTCATTGGTGAGCTGGTATCCTACGACGCCGGCTTCTTTGTTTGCTATCAGCTGGTCAAGCTGATCACATAGCGACGTGACTTTACCTTCAATTTCTTCCGGGGTTTCACTATTGAACTCAACCATGTTGAGTCCCTGAACATCAACGCCCGGAACATCTGGGATTAAGTCCGATACTGAATGCCAGATAACATCTTGTTTTGCCAGGTTAAGAACTTTACTGTCGACCGTTTCTACAGATGTCGCATTGGCCGCGACTAAAAATGGAGAATTTCTGAGTGCCGATTCAAACGAGTCGTATTTTATATTTATGAGGGTTTTAAATGGTTGGATACGAGTAACGTTTAACTTCGCTTCTGTCACTATGCCTAAAGAGCCTTCCGAACCTGTGATCACTCTGCTCAGATCAAAGGTTGTCATGTCGTTGTCGAAGACATTTTCCAGATCGTAACCCGTCAGGAATCGATTCAGTCTTGGGAATTTTTCAAGCACCAGCGCACGATTGTCTCTGCAACTGTTTAATACAACATTATAAATTTCGCCAACTCGATTGGTTTGTTCGGCAAGGACTTGTGCTTTTTCTAACTCAAGTTTGCAGGTGTTTAGTTCCGTGCCATCCACAAGAATGGTTTTTAATTCAAGAACATGATCGCTAGTTTTTCCATAGACAAGTGACCCTTGGCCAGAGGCATCCGTATTGATCATTCCGCCTATCGTTGCACGGTTACTGGTAGACAGATCGGGAGCAAAAAAGTAACCATAGGGTCTTAAAAAATCATTAAGCTGATCTTTTATCACGCCGGCTTGTACTCTGACCCAGCCTTCTTCTTCATTGATTTCGATGATTTCACGCATGTAGCGTGATAAATCCACAACAATACCGGGAGTCAGTGACTGACCATTTGTACCAGTTCCGCCACCTCGTGGGCCAAAACTTAAAGACAGAAATGGATCCAGAGATGCAACCTGCATTGCTACCTGAACATCTTTGGAGCATTTTGGATAAATAACAGCCTGAGGGATCTCTTGGTAAATACTGTTATCTGTAGCCGTAACTATTCGGGTAGCATAGCTTGTGTCGGTATCTCCACTAAACCCCTGACCGGTAATCTTTTTTATATAGTCGTTTAGTAACGTGTTGGCAGAATCCTGCTGGGTAATTTCGGCAATCATGACGGTAATAAATTATTGCTTTGTGGTTATTGTACCATGTTGAGTGGCATTACAAATCCGGAATTTTTCGTTTTGTTACATTTTGAAAAAGCTTAGGAACCGAATTTAGAGTAGGCTTTATATGAAACGATAAAAGTGAGATACGTATGAAGAAGACTTTATTAAACCTGACAGCTGTGATGTGTGCCTTATTGGCTCTGGTGTTTATCGTTGTGCCTGGTCCTTCCGTTATTTTCTTGCTTGGCGGATTACTTTGCTTATCTGTTAATTATTCCTGGGCAAGAAATTGGTTAAGGAAAACGCAGACTGCATTCAAAAATATGTGCGTTAAACTCGACCATCGTCTTCGTTAGTGGAGCATTAAAAAAGGCCTGTTAAAACAGGCCTTTTATATATCTTAGGTTGCCTTATGCTTTGTTTTGCTCAGCAAGGTATAACCATGTTTCCAGAACTGTATCTGGGTTGAGCGATACTGAATCAATGCCTTGCTCTACTAGCCAAGCTGCAAAATCTTCATGGTCCGAAGGACCCTGACCACAAATACCAACATATTTGCCTTTTGCTTTAGCGGTTTGAATTGCCATTGATAGTAGCTTTTTAATAGCCGGGTTACGTTCATCAAACAGGTGCGCGATCAGACCTGAGTCACGGTCAAGACCTAGAGTAAGCTGAGTGAGATCGTTTGAGCCGATTGAGAAGCCATCAAAATACTCAAGGAATTCATCTGCCAACAGTGCGTTTGAAGGAAGCTCACACATCATGATGACTTTCAGTCCATTTTCACCACGCTTAAGACCGTGTTCTTCAAGCAATTGGATTACTTGTGCGGCTTCTTCAAGAGTGCGCACAAATGGGATCATAATCTCAACGTTTTCCAGACCCATTTGGTTACGCACGCGTTTGATTGCTTCACACTCAAGCGCAAAACACTCGCGGAAATCTTCTGAAATGTAACGAGAAGCGCCACGGAAACCAATCATTGGGTTCTCTTCTTCCGGCTCGTACTGCTGGCCGCCTACTAGGTTGGCATATTCGTTTGACTTGAAGTCAGACATACGAACGATAACACGTTCTGGTGCAAATGCCGCACCCAGAGTTGAAATACCTTCAACCAGCTTTGCAATATAGAATTCTACCGGAGATTCATAACCGGCGATGATTTCTTTTATTTCAGCTTGCAGCTCAGCAGATTGCGTGTCGAAGTTAATCAGTGCTTTTGGATGCACACCAATCATGCGGTTGATAATGAATTCAAGGCGCGCAAGTCCGATGCCGGCATGAGGTAGTTTAGCAAAATCAAATGCGCGATCCGGGTTACCCACGTTCATCATGATTTTCATTGGAATTTCAGGCATTGAATCAATGCGCGATGAAATTACTTCAAAATCAAGTTTACCCTGGTAGATATAACCTGTGTCACCCTCTGCGCAAGAAACAGTGACTTCATCACCATGTTTGATGGTATCTGTTGCATTACCACAGCCAACTACCGCTGGAATACCCAGTTCGCGTGCGATGATTGCAGCGTGACAAGTACGACCACCACGGTTAGTAACGATAGCAGCAGCACGTTTCATGATAGGCTCCCAGTCTGGGTCTGTCATGTCGGTAACCAGAATGTCGCCCTGCTCTACTTTATCCATTTCGTCGATGGAGTTAAGTACGCGTACTACACCGCTGCCAATTTTGTGGCCAATTGCACGGCCTTCGCATACGATGCCTGACTTTTCTTTAAGCTGGTAACGCTCCATAACGTTAGCATCTTCGTTTGAGCGAACGGTTTCTGGACGCGCTTGTACAATGTACAGCTTGCCATCGTTACCATCTTTGGCCCATTCGATGTCCATTGGGCGGCCATAGTGTTTTTCGATGATAACGGCTTGTTTGGCTAGTTCCTGTACTTCGCTGTCTGTGATAGAGAATTTGTTAGACAGCTCAGGTTCCATATCAACGATCTCAACTTGCTTGCCGTGAGATTCATCGCTTGAATAAACCATTTGAATGGCTTTGGAGCCGATGTTACGTCTTACAACTGCTGGTAAGCCTTTAGCCAGTGTTGGCTTGTGAACGTAAAATTCGTCTGGGTTAACAGCACCCTGAACGACCATTTCACCAAGACCATAGCTTGAGGTAACAAATACTACGTCTTCGAAACCTGATTCGGTATCGATAGTAAACATAACGCCTGAAGAAGCCTTATCAGAGCGAACCATGCGCTGAATGCCGGCTGACAGTGCAACACCACGATGGTCATAGCCCTGGTGAACTCGATATGAAATCGCACGGTCGTTGAACAAAGACGCAAATACATGCTTGATGGCAACCATCACAGCATCTATCCCTTTTACGTTCAGGAACGTTTCTTGTTGTCCTGCAAATGAGGCGTCTGGCATATCTTCTGCTGTGGCGGATGAACGCACTGCGAAGGAGACATCGTTGTTGTCATCACCATGAAGTGATGCATAGGCGTCGCGAATTGCTTGGTCTAATTCTGGCTGGAAAGGTGTGTCAATAACCCACTGGCGGATTTGGGCGCCGACTTTGGCTAGTTCGTTGACGTCGTCAACATCGAGGGAATCGAGAATAGTGTGAATTTTCTCATTTAGGCCTGATTGCTCGAGGAATTCATTAAAGGCGTCTGCCGTTGTTGCGAATCCACCGGGTACTTGTACACCTGCATTGGCAAGGTTAGATATCATTTCACCCAGAGAAGCATTTTTACCACCAACTCTAGGTACGTCTTGCATACCTAATTCTTGATACCAGAGAACGTAGTCTTGCACGGAACTGTCTCCAAAAACAAATTGTATTTAATGTGAGAGAAAAATTGACCTTCCTATAGGTCGAAGGCATTCTACAACTTAAAGCATAGCGACGTAAACCGCGACGCGAAAAAATACTAAAAAAGTAATTTAAAGGTTAAAATGAGAACTGCATTTTATATATCAGACGGGACGGCGATTACATCAGAAGTATTCGGCCACGCGACTTTATCTATGTTTCCTGTGGATTTTAATCATAAAACAATACCATTTGTTGAAACAGTCGATAAGGCACAAAAAATCAAAGAGTTAATTAACTCAACAGCAAAGTCTAGCGGCGAAAAACCGCTGGTTTTTTTCACTTTTGTGAATCCTGTTTTGTCAGATATTATCTTGTCGTCTGATGGTGTTTGCTACGACTTTTTATCCTATTCGAGCGAAATCGTAAAAAGGGAGTTAAAAGTTGCACCTGTGCCAAAAGTACACAGAACGCACAGCATTCATGAGGCAACATATGATTTCAGGATTGATGCAGTTAACTATGCGCTGGCCAATGACGATGGCGCGAATGTAAAGGACTATGAAAAAGCCGATATCATTTTGGTTGGCGTAAGTCGCAGCGGCAAGACACCAACCAGTTTATACCTGGCGCTACAATATGGCATTAAGGCGGCAAATTACCCAATGACAGAAGATGACCTTGAAAAAGGTGCGTTACCTAAATGTTTATTGCCCTTTAAGCATAAAATTTTTGGCTTAACGATAGACCCAGAACGCTTGTCAGCTATCAGACAAGAGCGTATGGCAAATTCGCGGTATGCATCTATCCGCCAGTGTAGAATTGAAGTTCGTGAAGTCGAAATGTTGTTTAAGAAAAATAAGATAGCGTATTTAAATTCTACTAAATTTTCAGTCGAAGAAATATCGGCAAAAATAATTTCAGAAACGGATCTGGAAAGGCGTAAATATTAAAAAAGGCCCTGTCAGGGCCTCTTACTTTTTATTCTAGACTCGATTTCTCGCGTCTTTTAGCAGATCGGCAACCAGGAAGCCCAGCTCTAGTACCTGATCAGCGTTTAAGCGTGGGTCGCATTGCGTACGATAGCGTTGTGCTAAGTCCTCATCTGACAAGCCATAGGCACCACCAATACATTCGGTGACGTGCTGACCCGTCATTTCAAGGTGAACGCCACCTGGGTAAGAACCTTCGGCCTTGTGAACGGCAAAAAACTGGCTAATTTCGCGCAAAATGTTATTGAAACTACGTGTTTTATATCCCGTGCTGGCTTTTTCAGTATTACCGTGCATCGGGTCAGAGCTCCAAACTACTTTGCGGCCTTCTTCTTGCACTTTTCTCACAAGCGCAGGTAGCTTTTCAGGTAGAACATCGGCACCCATTCGCGTGATCAAAGTAAGTCGACCCGGGATATTGTCTGGGTTTAATGCGTCAATTAGCTGGATCAGTTCGTCAGGCTTCATGCCTGGACCAACCTTTACGCCAATTGGGTTTTTAATCCCTCTGAAAAACTCAATGTGAGCATGATCCAACTGTCTTGTACGCTCACCAATCCAAACAAAGTGCGCTGAACAATCGTACCAGTCTCCACTAAGGTGGTCACGGCGAGTGAGCGCTTGCTCATAGCCTAATAACAGAGCTTCATGGGATGTATAAAGGTGTGTTTCTTTCAGGCTTGGTGCCACCGTAGAATCAATACCACATACTTCCATAAACTCTAGTGCTTCCTGGATACGGTTAGCCAGTTGCTGGAACTTTTCTTTCATTGGGTTCGCTGCAACAAAGCTCATATTCCAGCGACTCACCTGATGCAAATCAGCTAAGCCACCCTGAGCAAATGCGCGCAGTAAATTAAGTGTTGAAGCACTGTGATGATAAGCTGTCAGCAATCGCTTAGGATCTGGTATACGTGCCTCTTCCGTAAACTCAAAACTGTTTACAATATCCCCTCGGTACGAAGGCAAGGCGACACCGTTAATGGTTTCGAAGTTTGATGAACGAGGTTTGGCATACTGTCCAGCCATTCTCGCGATTTTAACTACCGGGCATTTGCCGCCATAAGTAAGTACAACGGCCATTTGCAGTAAGGTTTTAA
The DNA here is from genome assembly GCF_000967655.1 of Pseudoalteromonas rubra. GTDB lineage: Bacteria > Pseudomonadota > Gammaproteobacteria > Enterobacterales > Alteromonadaceae > Pseudoalteromonas > Pseudoalteromonas rubra_A. The sequence goes on along the minus strand of NZ_JXYA01000026.1, from coordinate 36,597 downwards.
ATGTATCTCTGATACTGGTTGCACTAAAGTCGGCAAAAGATTCTGCGCAATCGCCACCCTGAAGCAAGAAGGCTTTACCTTCACATACATCAGCAAGGCTTTTGTAAAGACTTCTGGTCTCTTCTGCAAAAACTAAAGGCGGTGCTGCATTAATTTGCTTTTCGACTGTTTCCAGTTCTAGTTTATCCGGGTATTCAGGTTGCTGAACTATCGGGTGATCTCTCCAGCTATCTGGACTCCAAGGCTTCATGTTTTTTCCTCATTCCTCATTAGTTACCTCAAAGGCAAGGTACCTTATAGACGCACTAGCTTCAAGGATATTTCGAAGAATTTAAAGGATAATTCAATGAAAGGGAACACATCATACTATACATCATTTTCATATTTACCTCAGCATCTTATTTTAATTTACGAAAAATAGCTTACAAACAACTAAGATTTTGGGTGCAGGTAATTTCAAGGAGACACATCCTGCTGTAGCGGGAGATAAGGTAACTTACTCAGAAATTGCATTATGTTAAATGTGCGGTAAACCTATAGAACAATGATTCTCTACCTCAATTGTCTTGTGGTTAACGATTAGCACTGTGCTTAATTCCTTTATTTAGGTCTGCTATTCCACACATCGAAGAACTTACACAGTTTTGATTATTCTCCCATAACTTACTCCTAAGATTACTTCCGTAACATCGTGCTTTCGGTTTTTGCGCTGATACTTTGGAAAGCAAAGCTGCACAATTTTATGTAGCACTTTCATCATCTCTTCGGTATGCTGCTGGTTAATACCCTTTAGCGGCGTATCCGATACATTATTTTTGCGCCAATGAAAATTGGCGCTAGCTCATACACTTTCTGCTCCGTTCTCACCTGGCTGTAAGGACATATTGTTTGAGGCCACTACTAAATGCTTTTTTTCTTAGGCTCTTGCTCAATTGCCCTGGTATCTTTCGTGCCAACTGCTTTATGAGCTGTTCTTCCTACGCAATGGACTGGCCTGAGTAAGTAGCCCTGAACTTTTGGAGCAGTTTATTAGGGTTTTGGGCAACTCAAGATTTGTTGCGTAATTACGTCAAAGATTATATGTAGCTTTCGCCATGTCAGGCGCTTAATCGCACCCTGTTTTCTGGCCAACTAGATGCAATTACGTATGCAGTCAAAACAATTGTCAATCAAGACAGCGGACTAAGATAAATGCCGGTTTGGTATTACGCTTTCCTAAGCAATTACAAGTTTTTTGCTCTAACCCGAATGTATTCATTGATCACTAACAAACGCAATTTTAGCTTGAAGAGAAAAGAGAAATACAACTCGCAAAGTCAGGCAGGTTTCAACCGCCCTTTAGAAACATAAGTTGGGGTTCGTATCTAACGAATATGACTTTGTGATAACCGCGTCGGTTAGAGTTAGTATTTTTCAAAATTACGTCTCTGTGCCTACTTTTGAGATCTGATAATACAAGGCTAAGTTCGCTCTATTATTTAAATAAACAACACCTGATCGGAAAGGTTGATACAATTTTCTGACTCACCGCTCTTGCTTTGGTGACCTTAACTCACCAATATACGAATGGGCTTTATCGTTTTTTAAGCCTTGTTTTTTAGTGGTTGAGCAAACTGCTCTCCATAGTTACAATTGTGCATGAGAATAAAACTTAGCTTAGTCACAACATTGTTTGTGGTTTTTTACAGAGTAGAAATTTTAAAACCTTCTTTTATTCCATCTATGAGTCAGAGCGAAAATATTAGAAACAAATGCTTATTTTTAATCCACTGGCTCATAAAAATGTCACAGGACAATAGTTGTCTTTCAAATTCTGATGAGTGAGCACCATTGAAACACTTCTCTCTTAATTAATTACATAATACTTTTATAAGGCTTAAGCACTTAGGAAGTAATGCGGAAATTTTAGAAAGTCACTTTCTGAGAGAATACTTATAACAATTTCACCTTAACAGCCATTACTAATCCTACCCTTTACAGAGTACTCTTCATCCTAACTGTATAAAAGTGAACGCTCATTCACTTGCATTAAAGCGGAAACTTAATTAAAATAAAAGGAACACATCATACTTTTAAATGAATATCATTAAATCTTCAGCTACAGGTTTTCTATATCAAAAAGCTGACAGTCGATCATTTATTAATTTTTAAACTAATAACATGTATAATGACAACTTATGTAACACTGGTTTTGCGCTATGAAAAACAAACTTTCAATACGTTCTCATTTTGATTATCTATTTGACCAGGTATCTCTGTTATGTGAAGAAATCAAGAACGCTGACATAACAAAGGCGTACTACTATAAACTTCCTCCAGTCCAGAAAAAAGATGAGCTTTCAGCGCCAGAAAATATCCATGTAGAAAAAATTACCGGTGATTTGGCTTTGGCTAACTGTATTGCTTCATACAAAGACCTTTTCATTGAAAAAAAAGAAAGCGGAAAAGTATTAACCAGACACCCCGGTATCATTCTCGTTAATGACCCCAATGATGAGTTGAAAAACAGGCTTGTCGAAGTAAATCTCGCGAAAGAAGCATTTAAAGAACTTGTTCTCGAAATTGCAAATAATGACGCTCGATTTGAAGCCGTTCATAGCGCAGTACCTGGTCTGGTTACTCTCGCCGCATATAGAAAGATCCATTTTGAACACTCTATTCCATACTCTGTTCGTTTTACATGGATGACTAAACACTCAACTAAATCACTTTCAAAGAAAGCGGCCTTAGAAATACTCCAAAGGTCTTCTCAGTACACAAACCCAAGAGCAATTGACCAGCAAAGTTGGCAAACACTACTAGAGCAAGAGAAAATCCGAGTTTCAAGTTTACCATCAACTTCGAAGCTAAGAATAAGAAGACCAACTAGGGTAAGTCCAGAAGTGAATGTCCGTTTTAGTGCTAAAAATAGATATCATGTGAGTGGCGCACTTCCTTTTGTGTTATTAAATCCACAGGAGGAGACTAAAATAGGTGAGCTTAAAAATTATATGCGAGACGATAGTGACCCAAGGAAAAAAGAGTACAACTATCTAATTGAAAGAATCTATCTCGAAGAAGCTGAAAACTGACCAAAAGAGATATAGGCCGAATGACAGTTGAGTTAGGATTCACGGATTAAAAACCATTACTTTACTCTGTGATTTTCTTTCTGTCGATGGACATCGATATTTATGTATAAAAAAGTGCTTTCTTTTACTAAGCCCCATTTACATATTATTCTATCTCTTGCTAGTTTAAAAACGAACCCAACAACCGACTCGAATCATATAGTTCTAATTCAACCATGATTCTAAGTTTTTGCCCATATGAATACCCCGCCTGAATCTACACCAATAAAACAATGTAGATTCAGATAGCCGGGATGCTCTTACGATAAGACACTGTCATTTGGTTTATACCCAAAAAAGGCCAACTTAGGAACACATCATTAATCAGTAAGAAGTACTCTAAACTACGTGCGAAAACAAAGCTACTGGACTGCAACTGTAAAAGAAGCTAATCAATCGTCCAAGGTAGCTATCATCAAAACATAGAAATAGCCACTAGATACTCATTAGCATCCCTACAACAAGAACACATCATAAATATGACAAAATCGCAATCCATGCAGAGCGCACTCTACTGAGTCATCATCTTTCAAAGCTCCTTCGTGTTTCTCGCTTTATCAGATCTGCAATCCTGTGAGCAAGTCATTACATAACCAAACAGAGAACACATCATAAATATAAGTTAATCAATGACTTCCAAGTCGACATAAAAATAACTCTCTCACGTCAATGTTTTTCAAGAACATACCCTTTCTTTTGAATCAGCTGATCGGCAACCCTAGCAACAAGTCACTACTGAATTCTATACGACCATCATCCAAACTAAGAACACATCATTGAACTGGATAAAAATGTATCTCCTTGAGATTAGATGTACTCAAAAACTTGGTTGTTTGGCAGCTTGTTTTTGACATACAAAATGTTTGCCGAGGGAAGCAATAAATTGACTTTCTGTACGATGTGTTCTCATTTATTAAATTCTTCGAAATATCCTTCCTGTATAACCCAAATTCACTCAACAACTTTTCTTCCAAGTTTTTACATTCCTTTTAATCAATTTGATCAGTAACACTGGCAGCAAGTCACTACTGAATTCTTTGCGGCCATCACACCATTAAAGAACACATCATTAACTAGTGAAATCGTACTAATCTCAGTCCGTGCAACACTCATCCGACTCATGACCTTTCGAAACTCCTCCCTATCTTCTGCTTTAGCAGATCCGCAAATCACCAGTAAGTTCCGTAAGATCATCATCCATCGCAAGAACACATCATTAAAATAGTGAAATCAAAGTAATCTCGGTTTGTCTAACATGCACTCATCCGACTCATGGACTTTCAAAATCCCTTTCTGTCTTCCGCTTAAGCTAATCTACAAGTTACCACCAACTTCTGAACGACCACCACCCAAATTAAGAACTCATCATTAGAATAAAATAATCTCAATCCGAGCAAACTGTACTCATCCAAGTCATAGCCTTTCGAAACTATTCCCGGCCTTTGTTTAAGCAGATCAACAAGTCACCAAAGAGTTTATACGACCATCACCCAACTCAAGAACACATCATTAATATAGTAGCATCGAAGTGATTTCAATTAGTGAAAATGGACACATCCGGATCAAGGCCTTTCAAGGTTCCTTCTGATCTGCACATCACCCCCATGATTTTTACGACCGCCACCCAAATTAAGAACACATCATTAAATTGAGCAACCTAGATAATTCAAATTTATTCAAAGATATTGTTGTCCCGACTCTAGCACTCAAGGAGGTGCCCCTCGTTTTGACTGAGCTGTGCGATAACCCTGGCACACGTCACCACCCAATTCTATATGACCACCACCCGGTAAAGAACACATCATTTAAAAATGATAAACCTAAATAACCCAGATGCATACAAAAATATCGTTATTCACTTTGTTGCCTTACAAATAGATACCTTTTAGTTTGATTGGGCTGATCGATAACCTTGCCACTCAGTTTTATATTGCACATCACCACCATGCTTTTTACGACTGCCACCCAAGATAAGAACACATCATTAAAATATCTAAACCTAAATAACCCAGATGCATACAAAAATATCGTTATCCACTTTGTTGCCTTACAAATAGATACCCTTTAGTTTGATTGGGCTGATCGATAACCTTGCCACTCAGTTTTATACTGCACATCACCACCATGTTTTTACGACTGCCACGCAAGATAAGAACACATCATTTAAATGGTAAAACCGCAATTACCTCAATCTATGAAAAATGTACTTGTTCCAGTCATCACCTATAAAAACTCCTTCCTGGCACCCGCTTGATAAGATCAGCAATTCTGCAAGCAAGTCAGTACACAGCTCATTTAGAACACATCATTAAATTGAGCAACCTAGATAATTCAAATTTATACAAAGATATTGTTGTCCCGACTCTAGCACTCAAGGAGGTGCCCCTCGTTTTGATTGAGCTGTGCGATAACCCTGGCACACGTCACCACCCAATTCTATATGAGCACCACCCGGTAAGGAACACATCATTTAAAAATGATAAACCTAAATATCCCAGATCCATACAAAAATATCGTTATCCACTTTGTTGCCTTACAAAGAGATACCCTTTTGTGGATTGGGCTGATCGATAACCCTGCCACTCAGTTTTATACTAACCATCCCCAGTTCGAGAACACACCATTTAAATGGTAAAACCGCATATACCTCAGTCCATAAAAATGTACTTATTCCAGTCATCATCTATAGAAACTCCTTCCTGGCACCCGCTTGCTCAGCAATTCTGCAAGCAAGTCAGTGCACAGCTCATAAAGAACACATCATTAATATAGTAGCATCGAAGTGATCTCAATTCGTGAAAATAGACACATCCGGATCAAGGCCTTTCACGGTTCCTGCCTGCCTTCAGCTGCGCGATAAGCCTGGCACGCGTCACCACTCAATTCTATATGACCACCACCCAGTCAAGAACACATCATTAATTTGAAGGTATATCTAGAATCTCAACCAATGCAAAAACCAACTCATCCAGATCTAAGCCTTTCATAGAATCTACTCGTCGCCTTATTCATCGAGTCATCACACAATTCTTAAAGAACACATCATAAAAAATTTGATAAAACAATATTGCAGCAATAGATGTATAACTATAAAAGTAGTCACCGATTTTACATAATCGGTGATTACTTATTGAAAACTAGCAGTTAAAGTAATTCGTTTCCTAAGAGCGTTGATACACGCTCTCGTTAGGCAGGTTTAAGTCGATGTGTTATTTCTTTACGATTTCTTCAAGCGTATCTTCATCAATTATTTCGGCATTTTCCACAATACGCTTACCACCCTGTATTTCAATGCGCTTATTATGTTTATTTAATGCTAATATTTCATCACAGAACTGTGCAGACGGGTGCATTTCATACACATAATCGATAATTTTCCCGCTCTTATCATCTTTTACATTGGAAATATGATACTCAGAGATAGCCCCTTTTTCGATCAGGTCTTTCATCGTTGTTGTCATATCTCTTCTTAATGCTTTCAACTTATTGTCGGTTATTTCATCATCAGGATAAATAGAACCATATTTTTCCATGATAGATAGTAAGCGAAAATGATAAGTTTTACCTGGCGCAGCATATCTCCACAAGTGGTACAAGCGAAGCATCATCCAACGGGATAAACCACGTTTCAATTCTTGTGCACTGTTGAAGTAGTAGCCTTTGTACTCCAAGTTATCGATCATGTTATGAACAAAAGCATTAAGGCAAGCAACACATTTAACGTTACCACCCTGGCCTTTTTTCCCGCTGAAGTGTAATGAAGATAAGAAGTTCATATTAGACTCATAAAAAGAGTCGTCTATATCCGTGCTTTTCGTATCTGTAGCGCGATATTTAAATGATAACTTTGAGCCTTGAAGCGCCTCTAAAGATTCTTTAATTTGTGGGTAAGGCATTGATTGGCCAACAGCTTTTAGCTCCTGAGCCAACTCATTCATAGAAAAAATTACGGCATATTGAATACCGGACTTAAAATTAATTTTTACTATCTTACCCTTTGAGGCTAACCGAATAAGTGCGCGCTCTACTTTTTCTTCTCTGTCTGATGGCCAGACCAAAAACTCAGCCTCTTCACCATCCTTTTTGCTGCTCACAACTGCTGGCGTAATTTTTAGTTCGCCATCGTATACAATTCCATCAACTTTTTCAGAAATTCTTCTCGAAATGATGGTTTTCTTTGGCGCTTCTTCTAGCGGTAACTTTTTATAGCCAGAACGAACAAACCGTCCCCAAAGGTCATAATGATTAAAGGTATTAGAGTAGGCTCTTAAACCATGAGTCGCACTTTCGAGTGAAACACGAACATCTTTGTTGTCTGTAAACAATGCTAAGCTTTCATTGTCGGTTGCACTTTCGACACCATGGATCTGACCTCTAAGGGAATCAGGTAAATTATCAACGGAGATGTTTACCTTGCGGCTCATTTTATTACTTCCAGAATTTTGTGACAGTTAATGACAACACATTCACGATCAAAAGTTAATTGTTTAAGTTAGTAAAAAACTGATCTGGACTAAAAAACACGGAGAGATCACATTTTTACTAACAAGTGCACTTTTCTAGATCAATATTATACCAACTGACTAAGAAAATCGCTGTACAATAGCAAATAGGAGCGCGGATTTCCGGCAGTTATCACTCGTGGCACTAGTTATTGTGGATAAACAGAGATCTTGCTAGTAAGGATCCGATCCATTCCAAGTAGAGATCAGATCTATACCAATTAGATCACCTCTTAAAATTTAAAAAAGTGTATAACTACATGAAATTACTTAGTAAAATATGGATCCACAGGCATGCAAAAGTGGATAAGGCTGTGCATAAACTGTGGCTAATAAAAGTTCTGAAGATGGCGTAGGTAAAAACCCGATCCGCGAGTACAGAAGGATCTGATCTAAACCAAGTATTTTATTGATCCAAAATATTTAGCAATATTCAATTAAAACATTAGCTTAGGCATAATAAGTTTACCCTTAGCCTTTAATACCTATAGATCTAACCATTTCTAAACTTATTTATTTATACCTTAGGCAAAGTGCAATGTATGATGTCTTTGTTTTTTTATGTTTACTGCCAAAGTAATGGACATTATAATAATAGGCATCATTTGAAGGAAATAACGTATGTCTATCAATAGCAATGCGCTCTCAACCTACCGGCTGCTTAAAGCAACAGCTGAGGTAGCAGAAAAATCACTTGAAGGCCGAATTCAGCATTATCGCGCACACCTGAAAAGTGAGGATAAAGAACTTCGCACTTATACGCAAAAAGCAGCAGCAGACTTATTGGGTGTAAATAATAGAACCCTTAAACGACGACATGATCAAGGTGACTTTGATCATTTAGCTATCCAAAAAGGTGCTAACGGTCATTATGCCTATACTTTGGCCAATATCTTCTCTATGGCTGAAATTTTAGGGATCAATGCAGATCACAGAAAGCCATCTGATAAACTTCAGGTTATCGTGATCAACAGCCTCAAAGGTGGATGTGGTAAAACGACCAGTCTGGTAAACATTGCTGCAGCGCTGGCTACAACAAATATTAAAAGATATCGAATTGGGATCATTGATTTGGATCCACAAGGATCATCATCAAGCTTCTTTCCTTCACAAGATCCTGAGCCGATCACGGTTGGCGATCTAATGCGTGATTGTATTGAACTTGATGAAGGTGAAACATGGGAGCAACTCGTATCAGATGCCTTCAGAGAAACACATATTCCTAATATCCGGGTATTGCCCTCGGGTATGGATGATTTCTATTTTGAGCACGAAACAGCAACTGAATTAAAAGAGTCATCAAGCTATGCGCAAACACGGCACTATCATAAGCTGAAAGAGAAGGTCATAGACCCAGTTTCAGAGCAGTTCGACATTATCCTGATAGATACCGCGCCTTCGCTTAATTTTATGTTCTACAACGCACTGATGGCGTCTACGGCTATGTTGATCCCAGTCCATCCGGAAGCGGTAGACTTTGACGCAAATAACAAGTATCTCAAACGCTTGGGTGAGATCTATCATACAGTCGCTGCGCTTGGCCATGAAGGCTGGGATTTCATGCAGTTCCTGGTGACCAATTACGTCAAAGGCAACCATTCACAGCGCGATATAGTTAAAGATGTTCGCAGTGCTTTTGGTCGTCAGGTTATGAGTTACCCGATTAACCATAGCTCCGCAATTACGGCAAGTTCATCATCATTCAATACGATTTTCGATCAGAAGACATCGGATTCACTCGCCAGTCGAGAGTCTCTCATTAAGTCGCAGGAAAACATTAAAGATGTTGTCGATGAGCTCGAAATGTTGATCCGTTCAAATTGGCCTTCAACGCAGTCATCACTCGATCAGTAAGCAGGTAAAGAATTTCATGGCTAGAAAACGTAAAAACGACACACGCATAGATCCATTTGCAACTCCCGTTGAAGGAAGCAGTCTGGATGATCTTTTAGATCAGGCTAAAGTTGGTGATGTGGTGACCATGCCTGCACCAAGCGATCCAAACAGAATGATCACCTTGATCTGTAAGGTGATCAAGCATAATGAAATTTCGCAAGTCACAAAGGTCTATGGTGACAACAGACGCGATCAAACATTACTCAATGAGCGCTCAGTTGCTGATATTCTTCCAGCTATTGAAGTGGACAAACGCAACCTTCACCCAGCGTTGTGTTGGGATAAAGGCGCAGTACACGAGGTACTGTCAGGCTCCAGACGCAGAAAAGCCTGTTTGCTCGCACACGCTGATTATGTGATTTTAACCTCTGCAGATTTTACGGACGAAGATGCTAAAGTACTCTCTGTATCGTCAGATCAATACATTGCACCGAGCTTGTGGGAGCAAGGCAAAGCGTTTTCACAAACTAAGCAAGCACTTATCAGCCAAGGTAAAAAAGGCTCTTATCGTGAAATTGCAGCCATTGAAGGCTTATCACACACCGCTATCGCAGACTCTTTAAAAGCGTATGAGCACATTCCACTTGAAGTGGTGAGTTTGTATCCAACCGCAAATCATCTGGGCCGGGAAGCAGCTAAAAAGCTCATCACAGCCATTCAGGAACACAGTGAAGCATTTAAACAAAAAGTCGCACAATACAATGCTGATAAACTAACATCAGAACCAGTCAGCGATGAAAAGCGAGCCGTGTTGTTGACCAATTATCTGACTACATTCGCAAAGGCTGAGTCCAGAAACGTTGCATTACTTGAAAACGACTATGTGAAGGTACAAAAAAACATTAAAAGCGGAGCCATCACAGTAAAAATTGATGATCGCGTGATCACTGAGAAACGCCTTGAGCAATTAGAGAAATTACTCGCAAGTTTCAATTAAGCATAACGGCCGGATTTCCCGGCCGTTTTTCGTACTTTATCGACTCACTTGTCATCCAACCAGTCACTTTTTCCCGATTTATCGCCATTTGCCCCTTTAGCTCAAATACGTAATTTCATATACTGCTCTTTTACGTCTTTTTTATTGTAAACGAATGTCTTCGCAGTTATCTAAAGAGCAACTTCTAGCACTATTTGAGGAAATTAAGCAGGAACAGTCGACTCAGTTCCCATTGTCAGAGCGGTTCCTCAAACAGTATTTCAATGCTGCCTTGTTAAGCAAGGCCAAACAGTATTTGCATGACGAGCAGATCAGCTTTTTGGATCATTCCGACGATTTTACAAAAATTGACGCCCAGGTAATGGGCAATTTTGGTAATACCTTTACTCAGCATATCAAAATTGAGCAAGTCAAAGGCACGCCTTCCGTTGAGGCGCAGTGTACCTGCTCAAACAACCCTAAGTGTCGCCATATTGCCGCGGTACTGCTGAAACTCAAAATTGATCACTCGGGTGGGTTTGGCGAGTCTTATCTGGTCAACGATTGGTTTAATGAGCTTGCTCAGTTACAGCAAGCCAATGACCTGGATGTGACTAACGTACTGCTGTTCGTGCTCGAATTACGCGGCAACGAGTTATTGGTTAACCCAAAAACCACCCCACAAAAGCCCGATGGTATCTATCCGCTTGGACGCGCTCTGACCGAGCATCAACTAAATAGTCAGGTGCCGCCCAAGGACATACTGGAAAGCGATTTCAGGCTGTTCTCCTGGATCCGCTCGCAAAATACGCCTGGTCACTTTGAGCTTTCCGGAAGCTGGGGATTTTCGGCATTGCAGCAACTGGTTCAGAGTAAACGCTGCTTCTACCAAAGCAGTCGCAAGCCGCTTACTTTTGGACACAAGCAACACCTTGAGTTTAATTGGCAAAAAGAGCGTGACGAATACCGCTTAACCAGCCATTTAACGGGCGTAGAGCAATGGCAACTGATCAAAACAGATCCGCCGGTGTATCTTGATACCGAGAACATGATCCTGGGTCGCATTGAATCTGAGTTAAGTGCGCAGGAAATTGCCCATTTACACACCATGCCTTTGATCAACGCCTCAAAGATCGAAGCCGTGATCAAACGTTTTCAGGATGTATTTGCCGACAATATCGTGCCGCCACCTCAGGGGCATGAGCATCTGGTTAACAAGGACAAACTGGTCGCTAAACTGAGTATTGAGCCCGGCTCGCCGCTGAAGCTGGCATTGTCCTTACTCGATAAGGAAGGCCGATATTCAAAAGCGAAGCAACTAAACCGCTGTGAAAAAATGCTTAACGGACTTGGATTCTCCGCGCAGCAAAATCACTTTGTACTCCCCCACGACGATGATGTTACCTATCACTGGTTTAACAGCGAAGTCCGCCCTTACTTACAGAGCAAGCTCTGGCAAGTCGACGAGCTGCAAGGCGGTCGTCCGGTGTTAACACCTAAGGTAACGCTGGTACTGAAACGAGATAAAAAACACCATGTGATTGGCCGCGTCATGTTTGATGACAAGCTGGTCACTCTGGACTGGGATAAAGTGCCTTCTCATGAGGTTAACTCATTGGCCAATGTCTATCAGTACATCAACATTGCAGAGCAGTTTTATGCCATCCCTAAGGCCGTTTATGATGAACTGTTGCAGCTGAAAGCCAGGTTTAGCTATTATCTTTCCAGCTCGCAATTTAAGTTCCCGCTTTCTTATGCCAGCAAGTTGTTTGAACTGACTGCGATTGAGAGCGTCTCTGATGATGCTCGCCTGCTTGACTACCTGGATGAGCTGAGCAGACCTGAGCCGACTGGCACTGCGGTCACATCGGGAGAGAGTGAGCATTTTACCCTGCGTGATTATCAGGTGCATGGCGTTGACTGGCTAAGGTTTTTGAATCGTCATCAGCTGGGTGGGATCCTCGCCGACGATATGGGCCTGGGAAAAACCCTGCAGGTGATTGCTTACTTTATCTCTCAGCATAACACCCTGGTGACAAAACCTTCTTTGATAGTGTGCCCGACCAGTTTGGTTGGTAACTGGCAGAACGAATTCCGTCGTTTTGCACCGCATTTGCCTTTATTAACTGTGCATGGTGCGCAGCGTGATAAACAGCTCAATCAGGTTGCCAATGCGCGTTTTATTATTACCACTTATCCGTTGCTGAAACGCGATTTGGCGCACTATTCAGAACTTGAGTTTGACTCTATTGTGCTCGATGAAGCGCAGTACATCAAAAATGAAACCGCGCAAATTTCCAAGTGCGTAAAACAACTATCCGCCGAGTTTAAGCTGTGTCTCAGCGGCACGCCTGTTGAGAATAACCTCTTAGAGCTTAAATCTCTGCTCGATTTTGTGATGCCAGATGTTCTTGGCACCAAGCAGCAGTTTAAACACTACTTTCAGCAGCCCATTGAAAAAGAAAACGATACTCGTCGCGCCAAAGAGCTCCAGTCTTTGATTGCGCCTTTTATTCTGCGTCGTACTAAGTCCGAAGTCGTTCGGGAATTGCCGGCGAAAACCGAGTTGGTGAAAAAGCTTGAATTCAGTGGGGCTCAGGCAGATATGTATCATCAGGTGCAGGCCAAGATTGAATCTAACCTGGTTGATTTGTTCAAAGAGCAAGGCGTGGAGCGAAGCAAGCTGGCATTTCTTGATGCACTGTTAAAGCTGCGCCAGATCTGTTGCCACCCAAGCCTGGTCGACAAAACACAGGCATTTAACAGTGCCAAATTTGACTGGCTTTCAAGCCACCTGCCTAACTTCCTCAAAGAAGGTCGTAAGGTGATTATTTTCAGTCAGTTCACCAGTGTGCTGGATATGATAGCCAGTCACTGTGATGGCTTAGACATTCCATTCACTATGCTGACCGGGCAAACCAGGCAGCGAGATAAAGTGATTTCGCGGTTTACTGAAGGCGAAGTGGATGTTTTTCTGATCAGCCTAAAAGCGGGTGGAACCGGCCTAAACCTGACTCAGGCAGATACCGTGATCCACTTTGATCCCTGGTGGAATCCGGCGGTTGAGAATCAGGCAACCGACAGAGCGTATCGAATAGGCCAGGACAAGCCTGTATTTGTCTATAAGCTGATCATTGCCAACTCCATAGAGCAAAAAGTCTTTCAGATGCAAAAAGACAAACAGGCGCTGGTTGACGCCCTGTTCGCTGATGCGGGCGTGAATTTAACCCAGTTCAATGAAGCACAAATGCTCGAAATGATAAAAAACTAATTTTTTTCTGAACTTTTCACAACACCCGGGGGTCTATCATTATGCTTGTTGTTAACGCCCAGTTTGTAGTAAGCATATTGTTGATTTCCCCCTATTAAATACAAGTATTGTATCGAGCCGGTTCCCAGTGAACCGGCTTTTTTTTGTGCGTTTTTAAGCTGTTCCATATTTGATCCACAATGTTCGACTTTAATAGCTATATTGGCGAATTAGGAAGCAATGGACTCAAGGGGCGAGCTATGTTGTGCTACGAAAATGCAATTTCACAGTTAAACTTTATTGAACCTCAGTCACAGTGTGATTATGATCTACTGAACGAGGTCGCCAGTTCAGAAGATCTGGCAAGCATTCTGACCATGCTGCTGTTCGATGAAACATTATCGGATAAACTAAAAGGTCAGGTTAAAAAGCAGCTTTCACAACTTAAGGCTAAATCGAGAGGCTAAATGACATCTAAGCACCATATTCTTATCGTTGAGGATGATTACGATATTGCAGAGCAGGTAATGCTGTTTTTCAAGGCTTCTGGATTCGATATTTCTCATATTGCGGATGGTGCTTTGGTGGTCGACTGGGTCAGAGAAAACAAACCCGAGGCCATTTTGATGGACATCATGCTGCCAAATCAGGACGGTGTAGAGTGTATGCGCCAGATCCGAGAGTTCTCTATGGTGCCAATTGTGATGCTGACGGCAAAGGTCTCAGAGGCCGACCGCTTAAAAGGCCTAGAGTTTGGAGCCGATGATTACGTCTGTAAGCCATTCAGTGCTGCTGAGCTGGTGATGCGCATCAAAGCCATCTTACGTCGCTGTCAGGCGGCGCCCAGCGCGTCTCAGGAGGCTCCAATAGTCGTTGATGTTGAGCAACTGATTGTGGCTATCAAGGGGCAGACCCTGTCTCTGACCAAAGTTGAGTTCGACGTATTTGCCATGTTGTACCAGGCGCCAAACCGGGTTTTTTCACGCCAGCAGATCCTTGATCATATTCAGCCAGATAACTTTGATATTTCCGACCGCGTTATCGACAGCCACATTAAGAACATCCGTAAAAAAATTAAACAAATCGATTGCTCGCCCAAAATTGTAGAATCGGTTTACGGTGCGGGCTATCGTTTTAACGAGCAACAGCTCGACGCATAAGAGACGGCGCATTAGCGCCGCGACATCACCGCAATAAACCCGAAGAAAAGCACAATATAATAGGCATTTAGGCTATGTAATTGATATTATCTAAACATAGCAACAGCAAGAGAATGCCTATGTTTTGGTCCAGTTTAGCCTCCCTTTCTCCCACACATATTTTGACCCTGCTCAGTGCCGGTGCTGTGTTATCTTCCTGCATCTTTGCTCCGCTGTATTTACTGTTTCGGCAAAAAAACCACACTGCCCAGGCACAACTGACGATGCAAAACGAGCAACTGCAAAACCAGCTGACACAGCGGGATGATGAGCTTAAACAGGCCCAGGCCCAACACTGGCAGCTACATGGCGATTGCCAACAGCTGCAGGCCAGGCTTGCGGAAAAGCAACGCCAAACCAGTGAGTTGCAGGATCGCTGGCAAAAAGCGGAAGACATGGCTCAGGACACACAGGCTTATGCGCATCGCCTGGAGCTGGAACTAACCGATGTGAAAACCACGCTGACGCAGAAGCAGCAATCTTTTGATGCGCAACTGGCACAGCTGGAGCAATCAAAATCTATTTTGAAGCAGGAGTTTGAAAACCTCGCGACACAAATCTTTGAGGATAAAAGTGAAAAGTTTGCCCGTCACAGTCAGGATAAAATTTCTCAGCTGCTACAACCGGTGCAGGGCGAGCTCAAGGGTTTTCGGGATAAAATGGAAGCCATTCACAGTGAAGAGTTAAAGCAACGGGCAGCGCTGCGCACCGAGTTATTGCATTTGCAGGCCAATAACCAGGCCATCACCGAGCAGGCGCATAAGCTGACAAACGCGTTGCAGGGCCAGAAGAAAACCCAGGGCAACTGGGGTGAACTGATGCTGGAAAATGTGCTCGATAGCGCGGGCTTAC
Source organism: Pseudoalteromonas rubra (assembly GCF_000967655.1). Taxonomy (GTDB): domain Bacteria; phylum Pseudomonadota; class Gammaproteobacteria; order Enterobacterales; family Alteromonadaceae; genus Pseudoalteromonas; species Pseudoalteromonas rubra_A. Next base: position 20,872 of record NZ_JXYA01000026.1, on the reverse strand, counting down.
GTCCCGGTAATGACTATCAGCGAGAGGTGAGTTTTTCGACCGACGAAGGTAAATATCGCCCCGATGTTATTGTTTACCTGCCTCAGGAGCGCCATTTGGTGGTAGACGCAAAAACTTCACTAAACGCCTATACCCGATATGTAAACGCCGAGCAGGATAGCGAGGCCAATCAAGCCATTGTCGCGCATGTCGAGGCCGTTAAAGCCCGGGTGAAAGAGCTGGGAGACAAATCGTATGAACGTTTGCCTGGATTAAATTCTCCCGAAGTGGTGATCATGTTTATTCCGGTCGAATCTGCATTCGTTGAAGCCATTAAATATGCACCCGATTTATATCAGTACGCCCTTGAGAACAAAGTCTTAATTGCAACGCCCACTACCCTGCTGACCAGCCTGAATATCGTGAAACAGTTGTGGCGATTTGAAGAGCAAAGCAAACACAGCAAAGAGCTGGCGCTGCGAGCGGAGAAGTTCTACAGCAAGCTGAATGCATTTTTACATAGTTTGGAAGGTGTGGGAAAACAACTGGATAAGGCTCGGGAAGGGTACGATAAAGCAATGGCTCAGCTCTACAGTGGCAAAGGCAATTTAATTAAACAAGCCTCGGAGTTTAAAGAATTGGGCGTTTCTGTAACTCGCGAGTTACCGAGTGAACTAACCGAAAAGGCAAAACTTGAATTAGAGTAAGGGGCAACCTCTAACGCGAATATTTCTGCAGGACGAATATTCGTGGTTGTTTCCTGCAGCAGGTAATACCTTTTGGAGTCGCAATACTCATTGTTGAGTTTGCGACTCTTTACTTTGCAACCTAACGATCTTTGTACATTTCATTGGCTTTAAAGGCTTCAACTTCCAGTGGGGAGTTGTTATAGCCATACTCGGCCAGATCAGAAAAGTGCTGCGTCACCATGGCTTGCAGGCTAGAACGCTCAATCTGCAGGACGTGAACAAGTTCATGTGCCAGCTTAGGCGTAGTGAGTTCAAACCCGTGGCGAACATAGATGGAATAGCCAAATACCTGGGCGTTATTGATAATGCCTTCTCCCACAAAACCAAGTGCCTCGCCCAGTGTTTTCAAGGCAAAATTGTCATGAGGAAAAGGGACTTCATCGACATAGACTATTCTCACTTTTTCCGGTGATTGTATACCTATCTCTTTTGCAATCGCTAAGTGTTTTGTATCCAGGGGCTTGCCAATCTGACGACCTTGCATATCAGTTTCTTCAGCCCAGCTAATATATTGGGGCAAAAGTACAGAAGATATCAGTGTCTGATGAAAGAAAACGATACCCAGGGTAGCGGCAAACGTGATGGACAGGAGTATTTTTATTATTTTCATTGTTGGTCACTCATTTATTTTATTGATTTTCCTTAGTTGGTAAAACAGGCAGGAAGCTGATAAGCAGATTGATAATACACTACTAAGCAGCGATTATCATTTTTAATAAAGCGCAGCTAACTTGATGATTATTTAGACGAGGCGTTGTAAACGAATGGCTGACAATAAAAAAAGGGGCCATCAGGCCCCTTTTTATTGTCGTATGATCAGCTGTTACACAGGGCGTACTTGCCTCTGCGTGGCATGTCTGTATACAAGTAAATATACATATCGTTATTTTGCACATCCTGCCAGACACGATTGCTAGCAGCCGGGCATAATGAGTTACGAATATATTCTTTCACTTCATAATCAGACATTGCCAGTTTGGTCGGGATCTGAATAAACACATTCAGCTCACCATTTTTAAAATCAATGTTGTTGAATTTCCAGCTGCCCATCATGAACTGCTTAGAAAAATAGCGCGTAATGCGTTTTTGGGCGCTCGAATCAATTGCTGCAATTTGCACCTGTTCAGATGAGCTATCAACAAAGTAGGTCCACGCAGCTGAAAGTATGATAAAGCCGCCTAACAACATAGACCAGATTGGTAATGTGGTTTTTACTGTCGTATTTTGCTTTTTCTGACGATGTCTGGATTCAACAATTTTTACCCATTCATTGTGTTTCATAGTTCGCTGTGTCATAGACCATTCCTCCCGTGTATATGGCTTATTAAAACCAATCATTGTGGAAAGAAAATGGAGGCGATTGTGTATCGTGCCTGATCGGAGCAGTTATTAGCCGATTTTTATTGAGGTCGGATCTGTAAAAGTTAGAATAATTTAATCGCGTGTTTTGGCTGTTAATTACCCAGTTTGACTTGAATATGTTCTGTTTAAAAAGGTGCGATTCGTTTGACCGAATAAAAGGCGGTTAAAGTGCCCGACAATATGCCTGGCACTTGCTGTACTAACTGTGTGATACCGTTTGTGGTACTTTTGCTGCAGGTGTTGTTGAAGCGGCAAATAGTGTCACCCGAACCGACAGCCCGCCTAACCTGCTATCTCTAAGTTCAATGTCACCAGACATGGATTCGACCAGGCTTTTACACAGTGATAGCCCCAGGCCTGAGCCACCGGTTGCCCGGCTTCGTGAGCTTTCTACCCGGTACAAACGTTCAAATAGACGTGGTTTTTCGTTGTCCGACACGCCCGGTGATGAGTCTTCCAGCTGAATGATCAACCCCTCACTGTTTTGTCGGATCTTGAGTTTTACCTGGCCTGGTTTGTCGGTATACAGGCAGGCGTTTTTTGCCAGGTTGTCTATGACCCTGTCCAGTTTGGGTTTATCGATTAATACACTGGCATTGGTGGGGATCGAAATGTCGGCACTAAAGTGTAGCTCATTGCTTTGCACCATACGTTTGATGTCGTAGCAATAACTGTCAGCCAGTGTACGGGTACAGTAAGGCTGATTATTGACTACCATAGCCTGGTTATCGGCCTGAGACAGTTGATAAACGTCCGAGATCAGATGATTAAGCTGGGATATTTTTTCATTGATCTTGCTGTAGGCCAGGGTGTCGTCGTCCAGCAGGTTATATTCTAATGCTTCAATGTGCAGCTTAAGTACACTCAATGGTGTTCTCAGTTCATGAGAAATATCGGCCAGCATCTGATCTTTTTGTTTGAGGTTTTGCTGGTAAAGGTTGGCTTTCAGGCGTGCGGTTCTGTTTTTACTGAACAAGATATAGCTGATCAGAATACCCAGCAGCAGGCAAGTCAGGGCTACAAACAGCCACATGCGCTGCATCAGTTGTGCATTGCGCAACTGGCTTTCTGTTAGCTTACGGTGATGCTCTGAGTCATCTATGCGTTGCTGTTGCATCACTGTGTCTATGGTACGCTTGTGCGTCAGCGCCTGCTCTGAGTTGGCTTTTTCTATATTCTGTGCAAAAAAGGTGTTGGCCTTGCTTAGCGCTTCGTAGGCTTCCTGATGATTGCCTTGTTGAAAGTCATATTTGGCTTTGAGGTTATAATACACCTGAGACATGTGAGAGTTCTCGTCGTCTTCTGCCATAAAGCGTGTTAGCCACTCATAGTGGGGCTGCGCCAGTTCAGGTTTTTGTTGATACAAATAAGCACGGGCCATAATGACGTGGGCATAGAAACGCTGTATCTGGTTATCAGTTTGAGCGGCGTAGTGCATCGAGAGTTTGGCATGCTCCTCGGCCTTTGCTCCTTTTTCCAGCTTAAGATAGGCCTGGCTGATCAGCTTGTGGGCTCGCGCCAGGCCAACATTAGCCGGAATTTGTTCAAGCAGCTCAATGGCCTCGGTGGTTTTCTCAACCGCCTGTAAGTAGTTTTTGCGTTTGAATGTGACCTGAGCCAGCCTCAGGGCGGTGCCGGCAATATTGTTCAGTTCACCCGACTTCTTATCGGCGATCAGCGCTTTAGTAAAAAAGAACTCGGCCTGCTCCAGGTCGTTGAAGCGCATGGCCATATCGCCCAGATTATAAAAGTTGTTGGCGACTACTCCATGAAGCTGGCTGTCTTTAAGTGCATCCCTGGCTTTAAGCTGAAACTGCATGGCCATCGCCATTTCATTTTTGGTGTCATACAAGGTGCCGAGGTTGGAATAACTTTGACCTATAAAGTCATTATTATTCAGTGCTTTAGCGGTCTTTAAAGCGTGCCTGTAGTTGTCTTCAGCGTCATCCAGCTTGCCCATGCGGCGGTAATTTATCCCCAGCTCCTTATAAAGGCGGTACTGGTTGTTGGTATCCAGCTGAAATTGCTTGGTTAGTCTGTCTAACGCATTAATAGCTTGCTGATGATTACCCTGCTTGCGATAGATTAGTGCTTCAACAAAGCGTGCGTCTAGCTGCTTTTTTAGGTCGTCATGGCTATAAAATGGGGTCAGGCCACTGAGTGCTTGCTCGTAATTGCCCGACAACTCGAGCTTCTTGATTTCATGTAGTGTTAACGTCGAGTTGGTTGCCTGCGCATTAACAGTAACTATACTGAGTAACGCAAAAGCAGATGGGAGCAGTATTTTTTTCATAATTTTTTCGTGGCACATCAGACTTTTTTCAGAGTATGCAATAATTGTGGTGCAATTATGGAGCTGTAAAGGGGGTTTACAGCTTACTGAGTTGGTAAAATGATGGTTTGTAAGGCTACCTAGTTAGTAAAATTCTGTTTTATCCGCTGCTGACTTAGTAAAATTTTGGTTTATTGACTTCGGAGTTAGTAAAAATGTGGCCTGAGCCGTGTTTATTATTGCAACTAGTCGAATTTTCAAGCCAATAGCAGGCGGATTTTTCCGAATTTTAAGCCAAAATCTTATGGTCGTCCTCCTTTTTTGCCGTTTACGCCCTTTTCTGTCATTAAAAGCGCCTCAGCTGATAAAATCCTGATCTGACATTCGCAGGCGGGTAAAATCGTGATCCGGTGCTAATCTGGTTGAGATTAAGGAGGCCGAGCCTGTCGGGTCTGGCAGCAGGCCATCGACTTTGTAGATTGGAATATGTGTTGGCGGTAATGTGCTGGTAAAAAACTGATCTAAAAAGGGCCCGCAGGCCCTTGTAGATGTAGGAACTTTATGACAATTAAAATTGGTTCATGGTGTTGGCTTCACCACCTGCTTTCAGCGCGTTTTCACCACTGAAATACTCTTTATGTGTATCACCAATGTTGGAGCCGGCCAGGTCCTGGTGCTTCACGGAAGCCTGCTCGCGGCGAATTTCTTGTCTCTGAACATCACGTACGTAGGCAAGCATACCCAGGTCGCCAAAGTAACCTTCCGCCAGAATATCTGTGCTCAGCGCAGCTGTGTGATAAGTCGGCAAGGTGATTAGGTGGTGGAAAATACCCGCCTGAGCTGCACCATCACGCTGGAAGGTACGTACTTTAGCATCGGCTTCTGCTGCCAGCTCTGATTGATCCAGCTCTGGAGACATCAGCGCTTTAGGATCTTGAGTTGGATCTGGGTAGGTCGACAGATCTTTGCCCTGCGCCTGCCACTCTGCATATACCTGCTCACGGAACTTCAGCGTCCAGTTAAATGACGGTGAGTTGTTATATACCAGCTTGGCATTGGGCACCTGCTCACGGACTCGGTTCACCAGTTCTGCTATTTGCTCTACATTGGGCTTTTCAGTTTCAATCCACAACAGATCGGCGCCTGATTGCAAGCTGGTGACACAATCAAGTACAACGCGGTCCTTTTCAGTGCCTTCTCTGAACTGATACAGGCCATTATCAAGGCGCACAGGCTTGCACAGCTCACCATTTTGTTTAATGACCATGTCACCTTCATTCAGATCCGCAGCGCCAGAGATAACGGTGGTGTCGAGGAATGCATTGTATTGGCTGGCCAAATCGCCAGGCGTTTTAGAGACCGGGATTTTCTGCGTCAGGCTGGCACCAAGAGAGTCGGTACGGGCGACAATAATGCCATCTTCTACGCCCAGTTCCAGGAATGCATAACGCACCGCATTGATCTTGGCTAAAAAGTCTTCATGAGGCACGGTCACTTTACCGGCCTGGTGACCACACTGCTTGGCGTCCGATACCTGGTTTTCAATCTGAATGGCGCACGCACCCGCTTCAATCATTTGTTTTGCCAGCAGGTAGGTGGCTTCTTCGTTACCAAAACCGGCATCAATGTCGGCAATGATGGGCACAACGTGAGTTTCGAAGTTATCTATTTGTGCTGTGATTGCCTGTACGTCACCACCCTGTGCTTTGGCCTCATCCAGTGCCTTATAAAGGTGATCAAGCTCTCGTGCATCTGCTTGTTTTAAGAAGGTGTAGATCTCTTCAATCAGCTTAGGCACGGCGGTTTTTTCGTGCATGCTTTGATCCGGTAGTGGTCCAAATTCAGAGCGAAGCGCGGCAACCATCCAGCCACTCAGGTACACGTAAGAGCGTTTGGTGGTCTTATTATGGCGCTTAATGGCCATCATCATTTGCTGAGCAGTGAAACCGTGCCAGCAACCCAGCGACTGCGTATACTGGCTGCTGTCGGCATCGTACGCAGCCATATCTTCACGCATTACCTTCGCGGTGTATTTGGCAATATCCAGACCCGTTTTAAAGCGGTTTTGTAAATGCATTCTGGTTGCAAATTCAGGGTTGATCCCCTGCCAGGTATTGCCCTGAGACTGGCACAATGTAGTAAAACGATCAATTTGAGAGGTATAACTGCTCATAACAAAATTCCTTCGAACGGGTTTAAGCTAACTGGTTTATGTTTGTCTGCCAGAGAGCGAGTGTGAGAGTGCTGCCTGGCGCTTAAATAAACACTAGACCGACCAGTGTAATTTTTTAAATTTATAGTTGTTATTGCCAGTATATTTATTGTGAATGGGTAAAGGGGTTTGTTTTTAGTGAAATTGGCTTATTTTAAAGTGACCCGTTCAAACCCGATCAAGGATCACTCACATGAGTTCTCACATTTTACAGGCCGGATTGCGTATCGATACCCGCCTGTTTGACTTTGTCGATCAGGAGCTGCTGCCTGGCACCCAAATTAACGCAGACGACTTCTGGTCTGGTTTTTCTAATATTATCCACACTCTCACACCTAAAAACCGGGCGCTGCTTGCCAGGCGCGATCTATTACAAAAACAAATTGATGACTACCACTTAGCGAATCCGAGCTGGGATGCTGAAAAGTATCGGACATTTTTAACCGAAATAGGTTATCTGGTGCCCGATGTTGCTGCGCAGCCTATCACCACCGAGCAGGTTGAGCCTGAAATAGCCCGTATTGCGGGTCCACAGTTAGTGGTGCCGGTTAGTAATGCGCGATTCGCGCTAAACGCAGCCAATGCGCGCTGGGGCTCGCTTTATGATGCACTTTATGGCACCGACGTGTTGCCAGAAGAAGACGGCGCTGAGCGCGCAAGCGGTGGTTATAATCCGGTGCGGGGCTTTAAAGTGATGGCCTATGCGCGCCAGCTACTGGACCGTATTTTGCCGCCGGCACACGGCTCTCATATCGAAAGCACCAATTATGCGGTGGTTCAGGGTGAACTGATCATCACGCTTAACGATTCAAGTCAGGTTAAACTGGCGGAACCCGCGCAGTTTGCCGGATATAACGGACAGCCACAGAGCCCGTCGGCGTTACTGTTTAAACACCATGATCTACATTTTGAGATCCTGATTGATCCCCAGGATCCGATCGGCCAGGCAGACAAGGCCGGGATCAAAGACGTGATCCTGGAATCCGCGCTGACCACCATCATGGATTGTGAAGACTCGGTTGCAGCTGTGGATGCCGAAGATAAAGTACAGGTTTACCGCAACTGGCTGGGCCTGATGCAGGGCACACTCAAAGAGCAGTTTGAAAAAGCCGGTAAAACAGTAACCCGTTCACTGAATGCCGACAAAACTTACCTGACACCTGATGGCCAAACGCTTAGCCTTAAAGGCCGAGCTATGATGTTTGTGCGCAATGTTGGCCACCTGATGACCACGCCCGCCATTTTGGATGAGCATGGCGAGGAGGTGTTCGAAGGGATAGTCGATGCGGTGATCACCGCAACCGCCGCGCTACACGATCTGCATGGTGATGGGGCGCTTAAAAACTCCACGGCGCAGAGTGTGAATATCGTTAAACCCAAAATGCACGGTCCGGAAGAAGTAGCCTTTACCGGCGAGTTGTTTAGTGCGGTAGAGCAGCTGCTGAAATTACCCGAAAACACGCTAAAAATGGGCATTATGGATGAAGAGCGCCGTACATCTGTAAACTTACAGGCCTGTATTAATGCGGCTCACGCCCGCGTTGTATTCATCAATACCGGGTTCCTGGACAGAACCGGTGACGAGATCCACACGTCTATGCTGGCCGGCCCGGTGTTACCCAAAGGCGAGATAAAAGCACAGCCCTGGATAGCGGCGTATGAAGATCGTAACGTAGACACAGGCCTGGCTTCGGGTTTTGCGGGTAAAGCGCAGATAGGCAAAGGCATGTGGCCGATGCCTGACAAAATGGCGCTGATGATGGAGCAGAAGCTGGCACATCCTAAGTCGGGTGCTAATACCGCCTGGGTGCCCTCTCCCACTGCGGCCACTTTGCATGCTATGCATTATCACGAAGTTGAAGTGGCGACATTGCAGCAGCAAATTGCCCAGCGGCAGATGGCAAGCCTGGACGACCTGCTGACACCGCCATTGCTGGGCGCACGTCAGTTAAGCGATGATGAAATTCAAACTGAGCTGGACAATAATGCCCAGGGGATTCTGGGTTATGTAGTGCGCTGGATAGATCAAGGGATTGGTTGCTCAAAAGTACCCGACATCAACCATGTTGGCCTGATGGAAGACAGAGCAACGTTGCGTATCTCCAGCCAGCACATTGCTAACTGGTTGCATCATGGTATTTGCACTGAGGAGCAGGTTAAGCGTACTTTTGTTCGTATGGCAAAAATCGTCGATGAGCAAAATCGCCATGACGCGCAATACCAGCCAATGAGCGGCGAAAACATCGAAGACAATCTGGCCTTTACGGCGGCTTTGGCGTTAGTGCTGCAAGGCAAGGCACAGCCAAATGGCTACACTGAGCCTTTGCTGCATGCCTATCGACGTCAATACAAGGGCCTTGTTCAGTAGTTTCTCTGATTAGTCTGGGCAACAGAGTGTAAAGGGGCTTTACGCTCTGTTTTACCCCGCAAAATGTCAGTAGATGTAAGTTTGCGTCAGATTTATGTAGTATCCCGTTGTATTCTTTAAGCGCCCTGCATACCCTTATCTAAAGTAATAACTATGGATAATAATGACTATGTTGTCAGGGAAATATACATTACTTGGGAGCAGCGCCTTGCTGTTTTCGGGGTGTGTTTTTGTGCCGCACACCGAAGTCAGTTTTGATGAATACTGCGGCGTTTACAAAGAATCGACCAGTATAGATATGGCGCCTCGCGCTGCCAGTAACCTGGTGTTTCATGAACTAGAACTGGTTGGTGGCCTGGCACTGGCCTTGTCCAATGGGGTTGTAAAAGCCCAACAACATCAAGCCTACAAAGAAGCCTGTCTGGCAAACGGTATTGATATTGATGCCGAAGCAAAGCTAAGTGCCGATAGCGCTACATCTCAAGTTAAACAGTCACAATACTGCGACAATCAGGCCTCTGATCTCTGTGAGATTGAACGGCGCCGCTGATACTCCCTCTTCTTTTGCACACCTGTTTGAGAGTAATAGGGTGTAATAGGAATTTCTTTTGTCGTGAACTACTTTTTATAGGCTCTGCTGCTGTGAAGTAAACCACAGGCAGCAGGTTACCGTCACGAAGGAGCAAGTTCATGAACGAACCAATTAACAAAGACGTATTGAGCGGGTTGAAAGAAATCATTAAGCCCGAACTCAGAATTTCAAAGCAACAAGAGCAAGAGATAAAAGCGCGTAGCGTTGATTACAAGGCTGCTGATATCTCGTGTGTGAAAGCCATCGCGCAGGCGGCTATCAACGTTGAGCTATTTACCATTCCTCTGTATATGACCGGCCTATACTCCATTTATGGGATGCACCAGATTGGTGACAATTCCGGGTTATATCCGGGACGTTGGTGGCCTGGTTTGGCAGCAACAGCTGGTACGGTGCCAAAGGGGCGATTCGATGAATATGACGCCGTAGTTAAGCCGACACCGACGGATGTCTTAACAGTCAACGAGCAAGTATTCAATGGTGTATACAGCGTGTTTGTGGAAGAAATGCTGCACCTGCAACTGGCTTCTAATATGGCCAGCAAGATTGGACTTACACCGACTTTTACCAGTGAGGCACTGATCGATAAGAAATATGGCTGGCAGTGTTACAACAATCAGACCATGATCCCGCACATTCTGGATTTTAAAGACTGCGATAGCGATCTGAATAAGCTGAGCCCTGAAGTCAGGGATTACTTTAAAGCCCACTTTAAGGGTGAAAGTTTGCAGGACCTCAGGGTGAATGCTACGGAGCTTAACAAAGAGCAGGCGCTGCTGTTTTTATTGATTGAAGAAACCGAAGAAGATGCGCAAAAAATTATTGCGCCCCAGTACCTCAAGCCCGGTGCAGATGGCCGTCCTAAGTACTTTGAGAATGCCCCGTTTGACTGGTGGCAACCCAGCTACACTGAAACCAACCTGCCGCTGTTTGGCTCAATCGGCCATATGTACCTGTGTTACTGGAACTACCTGCAAATCCAGTATGACGATGGCACATCTTTGCTCGATGCGCTGTTAGGGTCAACGCCGGTGCAAAGAGACTACTTTAACGTCCGTCCTGGCGATGACGAGTACCAGGCACAATTTCCTGGTGTTGACGGGTCTTTGAATTCGCCAGAATTGGATGATACTCGCCACGATGAGCTCAAAGTTAAACTTATCAACAACATCAATGCCATTACCGATCAGGGCGAAGGTCAGGGCGTGGTGGAAACAATCTGCCAGCAATGGAGCCATGAAGCCTGGGCACAAAAAGCCCTGAGCACTTTATTTGCGCAAAAGACTGAAGATACGCATACCGTGCAAGAGAAGTATCAGCCTGATGAGAACGCACTTAAAGCGGATTATCCGGGAGACCCCGTCTCAGGATCGGCGTGTGCACGGATCATGAATAAGCGCAAAGATCACTTCCTGATCTTTAAGCAAACACTGGAATTGATCGTTAAATACAGTGATCCCAGTTACGAAGATAAAGAAAGATACCTAACCTGGAAAGACTGGCATGCCGAAGGCAAGCGTTGGAACAGGGAAATGCTGAATCCGGGTACCTGTGATAAAGCAAAAGAGCAGCACCCAGACTTACCTGGGGTTGATGAAATCGTTTCTGCACTAAACAACTTAAGCCGCACAGAAAAAAGCAAGATGGAAACCCACCTGCTGTTCAGTCAGTCGGCAGTCGGTACTATTAAAGGCCTGACAACCGCGCTGGACCGCTACTGGTCAGGGAAAACGGATGAGTTTCCCGGTCCTGCTATGGGTGGCTCCGGCGACCGTGTTTCTATTTGCTGGGCCACGACCGGGATGGCACCGGATCTGGTAACTGGCATTGCACCGCAGGAAGACGGCGTCTTGTATCATGCCTGCCAGGGTATGAGTTATAGATCGGAGGATGCAGGACTACCACCAGCCCAGGTGTTCCATAGCTGCAAAGGCTCAAACGATTGTAAAGCCCAGGGCGGCTGTGGTTTTGTTCACAGCACTACACCGGGTGGCAGTTGCGGTGCCAGTGGCGCGAAAGGCATTAAGAGTGCCCCGGCCGACAACAAGTGTAATAACCTGGGAGGCTGTGCTGTGCCTATTTCGGCCTCGCAGTTATTCCCTTCCTTACCTGCCGACGACAGCGACGGCTATAAAATGCAGCTGTTTAGTTTTGATGAATACAACAACTTTACACCTATCAGCTACATTACGCCTGATGGCGGCGATCCACAGCAGGATTGCACTGACACTACGCCGATGCCGTACAAAGAAGGGGACGCGGTGTACAAAATTGCCTGGCAGGCTTATTGTAATGCCAACGATCTGGTTAATAAGCAGACCGGTGAAATCCCTGCGCCACCAGAAGTGGATGACATTCGTCTGGCACTGCCGCCTTCAACATAAGGAAGCGCCATGTCGGATAATTATAATGGAGAGGCGCGGCGTAATGCCGCAGCCTCTTTTTCTCATACTGGGAGCCTGGGGTTTGGGGTTGGCTTGCGCAGCCAGCATTATCCTGAGCTGATGAGTATTGACCACGACACGGTAAAAAAGCCGGTGGACTGGTTTGAGATCATCAGCGAAAACTACATAGACAACTTTGGCTATGGCCGTCACGTGCTGGAAACTCTCAGAGCATACTACCCTATGGTGATGCATGGCGTGTCGATGAACATTGGCAGTATCGATCCGCTTGATTTTACCTATCTGAACAAGCTCAAAGCACTGAGCGATTTTGTGCAGCCTGCGTGGGTGTCGGATCATCTGTGCTGGACAGGGGTTGCCGGGGTAAACAGCCACGACTTGTTGCCCATGCCGCTGACCGATGAAAGTCTCGACCATGTTATCCGCCGGGTTAAGCAAGTGCAGGAAGTGCTGGAGCGCCCGATTGTGCTGGAAAACCCGTCTACCTATTTGGAGTATTGCCATTCCAGCCTGAGTGAACCGGCTTTCTTTACCGAGCTGGTGAATGCTACCGGCTGTGGTATTTTGCTCGACGTCAATAATGTCTTTGTCAGTGCGTTTAATCATGGCTTTGATCCTGAGGCGTATATTCGTGCCTTGCCCCACCAGCAGATTGTGCAGATCCATTTGGCGGGCCCAAGCGATTGCGGCGACTGCCTGATTGACACCCACGACCAGCCAGTACCGCAGCAAGTCTGGGCGCTTTATGCATTGGCGCAACAGCTGACCGGCGGCGTGTCGACCTTACTGGAATGGGACGCCAATATTCCGCCATTTGACACTCTGGTGGCAGAGCTGAATAAGGCAAAGCAGGTACTCAATGGCGAGATGCCCGTACAGGCCGTGTACCAGAGCGATATGGCGAAATTTTCAACGCCCGTGGTACGGGAAATGCATCAAAATACAGACCTGGCACACAGCTTAAAACCGGTAGCAAAATGACGTACTCAACCCCACAACTCAGCCAGTTGCAAAACTGGTTGTCTCACGTTTTAATTTCTCGTGGCGACTTACCCGAAAAGTTGCTTACAGCAGGTCAGCGTGATGGCCTGACACTTGAGCAGTGCGTTAAATCGACCCCACAGTTGCCTGCCGAGCGTCGGGTGGATATTTATGCCGCTGGCTACGTTATGCGACTGGTGGAATGCTTAAAAGGGGAATTTGCCCTGCTCTGCGCTTTTATGGGCGATGACGTTTTTGAGGTATTTGCCAAGGCGTATATCGTGACCTTACCGTCGCGGTCATTCACTTTGCATACGCTGGGTAAATCGTTTGTCAGTTTTCTGGCTAATACCCGGCCTCAGGGAGAGTTCGACGACAAACAGCGTGCGATGTTCGATGTGCCCGTGGAGCTGGCCCGATTCGAGCGTGCCAAAGCGGAGGTGCTGCTGGCCGAAGGACTGGAAAACACACCCCCAGCCGAGTTGGTATTGAATGAATTTGAACTGCTGGGCGGCGGCGCATCGCTCAACCTAATAGTGCCACCGTGCCTGCGTTTACTGGTCAGCGACTATGATCTGCTGCCCATGGTTGAACAGTTAGAAAATGCCCAGCCGCACACCCTGCCTGGCAGAGAAACCCGTTATATCGCCCTGACCCGGCAAAACTACCGGCTGATCACCCAGCCGCTCACCCACTGGCAGGCGGATTTGCTCAGCCACTGTAGTCAGGCTATGTCGTTTGAACAGGCACTAATGCACAGCGCCCGCCGTCAGGGCATGGAACCCGCGCTACTCAGAGCCCGGCTGGCCATGTGGCTACCTGCCGCCGTCGCTTGTGGTCTGCTGGTGGTCGAACGCGCTAAGCGCCCGGCCACAAACACCGAAGATGCCTCGCACTACTTATAAGCGCAACGCGAGGGGTGAATATTCAGCTGCTTATCTTTGCGCCTTGCAAGCTGCGATTCAAACTTACTGGCGAGTTGATGGCGCCAGTACGGTGCCATCATCTCTTTGTTCGGCGCTTTAGGCCCGAGCGTCACGTACTCAATCGGCGCCAGATGATCGTCTCTGTGCAGCTCAAGGTATAAACGCGGCGCAGTGCCTGTGGCAAAATCAGGAGCAGAGCTTTGGATCTCTTTTGCGCCATAGTCCAGATGCGTGACGATTACTCTGTGTTCCTGCTCATCCTTATAATGGGCGTCTTTTAGCAGGTAGGGCAATGGGCCGAGTAGCCAGGCAAGCGTTTGTAATTTTTCAGGGGTCGGTTTCTTGCCGACAAATTTATCGACTTCTTTCTTAAGGTCTTTGAAGTAAGTTTGCAGTTCTTTGGCACCCTCGCCCAGTATCTTAAAATTATCTTTGAGATACACAACCCGATAGAACGCAGCGCTTTCCTGAGGAGACTGGCCGGTGTTGGTAAATGACGGCATCCTTTCCTCTTGCTCTGTGTGGTTGCCCTGCTCTTCCAGTAATCGATAGTCAAAAAAGCGCTCTGTGTTAAACGTAATAGCGCAGCCGCAGGCATCGTCATTTAAATGGTTTTTACTGTAAAAGCGCCACATGTTCAGGCTGTCGCTTTCCGGTAAAAAGCAGCCGATAAATACCGGGTTGCCCTCTTCCGGCTCGTAACCTAATTCCTGCCAGAGTAACTTTCCCTCATTGGGGTCATTGACTGCATTAATATGCCCCAGCCTGAATGGGCTTTTTTCCAGTAAAATGGTCTGTCCAACGTCAAATGAGGTGTAGTGAGTCATCGTACGATGTTTTTTGACTTGAAGATGAGAGAGTATCTTCTCTCTCAAAGTACTTATTGACTCTGATTTTTCAAAACGCTCAGCTCTGTCGTGAAGTTCATAGGCTGCAAAGCTTAGCTGTGGGTCTTTGAACACTTGTTCACACAGCGCTTTGGCCTCTGTAAAATTTTGAGCAACCACCAGCCCTACAAAATAACAATGAGCCAGAATGAGCTGAGCTCCGGCGTCTTCTTGCTTTGCAGCCAACTGGTAGCATTCAACCGCTTTCTCATCACTTTGCGCTACGCCTTTTCCTTGCCTATACATAAAGCCCAGGTTGCATTGGGCATCGACATGTCTCTGCTCTGCGGCCAGCTGGTAATATTCAACCGCTTTTTCATTACTTTGCGCTACGCCTCTACCATTTCCATACATCACACCCAAATTGTACTGACTATTTGCATCACCTTGTTCTGCGGCAAGCTGGTAGTACTCAACCGCTTTCTCATCACTATGAACTATGCCTTTTCCTTGTTCGTACATAAAGCCCAAGTTGCATTGGGCATCGACATGTCTCTGCTCTGCGGCTAACTGGTAGTATTCAACCGCTTTTTCGTCATTGTGTGCTACGCCTCTACCATTTCTATACATCACACCCAAGGTGCACTGAGCATCTGCATCACCTTGTTCTGCGGCAAGCTGGTAGTATTCAACCGCTTTTTCGTCATTTTGTGCTACGCCTCTACCATTTGCATACATCACACCCAAGTTGCACTGAGCATCTGCATCACCTTGTTCTGCGGCAAGCTGGTAGTATTCAACCGCTTTTTCGTCACTGTGTGTAACGCCTCTACCATTTGCATACATCACACCTAGACTGAATTGACCGCGTGCGTTTTCTTGAGCTGCTGCCAACTGAAAGTACTCAACCGCTTTTTCATCACTTTGCGCTACGCCTCTACCATTTCTATACATCACACCCAAGTTGCATTGAGCATCTGCATCACCTTGTTCTGCGGCAAGCTGGTAGTATTCAACCGCTTTTTCGTCACTGTGAGTTATGCCTCTACCATTTGCATACATCACACCCAGATTGCATTGACCGCGTGCGTTTCCATGAACTGCTGCCAACTGATAGTACTCAACCGCTTTTTCATCACTTTGCGCTACGCCTTTTCCTTGTTCGTACATGAAGCCCAAGTTACATAGGGCACCTACATTTCTCCGCTCTGCTGCTTGTCTAAACCAGTCGGCTGCTTGGCCATAATTATGTTCTACTCCTACACCATAATAGTAGGCATCGCCCAACTCATTTTGCGCCTCTGCATCACCACTCTGGGCTTTCTTAATCAGTGCTTCAATCTCTGGAGTTAGTTCGGGGTTATGTTCTGACATCAATATTCCTTTTAAACTGCTTAACCCCGGAAGATTCTTATGTGGGGTTTTATATCCTTATTAAACGGTATTTTATGATGGCTGACAATGGGATAGATTTTACCCAGTGAGTACAGTTTGCCTGCACGAGACCCAAAGCCTTAAGCAGTATTGGCGCTGGCGAAGTGAGAAAAGCCTGAAAAACGGCCCACCGACTCGTCAGCGGGTGGACCTGTGGGTTATCCTCGCGGGTTATTTAATTGGCGTCTGGAAGCCTTTGGGCTTAATGGCCAGTACGGAGCACTGGGTTTGCTCCAGAATGGATTCGGCGGTGTTGCCGATTATCAAACCCGGAATGCCGACACGGCCTACGGTACCCATCACGATTAAGTCAATCTTGTGTTTTTGGGCCAGCAGAGGGATCTCTTTACTGGCTTTGCCTTTGACCTGGTGCAGTTTGGGTTGCAGGTACTGAACGGCTGACTTGTCGAACAGTTGGTCCATTTTTGTCACCAGCCGGGCCGGCTTAGTGGCACAGTCTCTGCGCCCCTGCTCTACATAATCATCCACCTGTTCGTCCGACTGATGCGCAAAGGTGCCGTAGCGCAGCCTGTCTTCGGCGTAGGCATCCCAGGCACTGCCCACATGCAGCTCAGACAGTTCGGGCAGGCTTAACGATACGCTGTATTCCATTACGGCCTGATTGAGTTTGTCCTGTACTTGTTCATCATCCAGCTCTCTGAAGCTGTCGTTCACGTCGATCGTAGCCAGAATTTTACCAAAAGCATCGAGCTAAAAAGCCGACAGATGGATAAAACTTAGGTCGAGCATTGCACCTCCTTCTTCACGTTCAATGGCTTACAGCTTTACCTTAGTGGTCGCCAGCATCACAACTCCCTACGCAAAAATCAATCTAAGTTCTGTGGATCTTCGCCGACCATGTTCTACATCAAAATAGCAGCGAAAAGGCGCCGTGGCATGCGTTTTATAGTATGAATTTACCGTATTTATAAGCAGTTATACTCGAAGTGTTGCGTGCTTGATACCTCGTGCAAAAAGTGCTGTACGTGACTCTGAGGGTGAATTCTGTTTGATAATGATATTTGATTATTTTTAGTGGAATGAACGGTGCTGGGCGATTAAGGCTGGACCTATTTGAGGATAAATTAACTATTCAGCATTGAAATGATTAAGTTTTTGTGACTATATGTTGTTGGCTTTTCAATATTATAAAAGGAGATTTTATGAAAAAGTTTACAATGACGGGCATTGTCCTTGCTTTGTCACCCATGTTGAGTGTTGCGAGTTCAGACCTTCCTCTGCCAAGCGGATTTTCGGATTCACTGGAAAGGGGGAATACGGTCATTCACAGCAATCGGCAATTAATTACAAAAAGCGAAATGCGTGCTGCTTCTGCCACAGCTTTTGCTGAAACGGATCAACAAACTACGGCTATTACGCTGCGTTGCCCGACCACATTAAACATCAATACTAGCTATCCACTTGGTGGTGCGCAGACTGGCGGCTCAGATTGCTTTCACTTTAAACTCAACAATCCGAGTAAACTATATGCCTTTGTGACGGCACAAAATGCACAAACCAATGTGAATTTGACGCTGATCCGCCACAACCCGGACGATACGCTGACTGTGATTGGCGCCTCATCAAATGAGGGAGGGCTGGATGAGCTGATCACGACGGTTTCACAAGCTGGTGATTACTATTGGTTATTGGAGTATGTTCAAGCGGATGGCGGTGAGTTTAATTTTGGCGTGATGACCAGTGAAAGTATTGATAGCAACGAGCTAAATGATACGATTGCGGAATCAACAATTTTACCGGATCAGCTCAATAAAGTTGTGGGTAATCTGGACAGTATACTTGATGTTGACCACTATGCGTTCGAAGCGAAAAGAGGGCAAGAGGTCCTGTTAAAATTTCTGGACCCGGGTAATACCGGTGAGTTTGTACTTGAGCACTTAGAGGCCGGAGCCTGGGTAGAAGTACCACTTGCAAAAGGTAAGCTAATTACTCCTGCACAAGCTGGCGAGTATCAAATTGTACGGGTCAGACCAAACTATAGCCTACCTAATAACCCGGCGAGCGCTTATCAACTTACTTTAGGTTCTAATGTTGCGTCATTTTCGCAGCACTCAATTGAAGGTGAGTCGAATGTTTTACGCGTACCTTATGCTGCTCAAAGCTCTCCTTACATGACTACACAGGCTTATCAAAAGTTGAAATGGAATGTTACTTTGCAAGACTCTAAGGGACATCCTGTACCTGGAGGACAGGCATTATTGTTCTTATGGCGTGATTATTATAACAGGACTACGTCCAACTTTGAGCTAACTCCCGCAGTGGCTGATGCTCAGGGAAAAATTTCTCAAGTCATTGACTTGGGACGTTGCGTGTCCGGAAATGGTGAGGCTTTGCATACTGAATATAGTGGTGGCTACACTAATGAGTGGTACTCCCAGTATCAAATCGGGGCTTGGCGAGTAGAAATTCCAAGTGGTCTTGAAGGTTCTATAGGCATTGGTGGAAATCGGCATCCGATTGTAACCTTGGGTCATATTTGTGATCAGGATCTTCTGTCAAGTACTCGTCAGTAACGCGTCTTATAGCCGGAATGCGAAGGCCTTCCGGCTATATACGGTTCATTTTGTGAAAACGGGCGCTGCTCTGGCGCTGAGCTGGTCGGATATATTGAATGTCCAATCCCACTTGTTGAGCAAATAGCCTGTTTTCTCTCTTTGGATCTCGTTGTTGCTGCTTTGTGTGATCATCTCTTTGAAATCGATGATCTCCGCAAAGTTGTCTTCGTTGACATCATATTTTCCCCAGTACTGGCTCGTGCCGGAGCTACCCCGCTCAATCTCCAGCCCTTCTAAAAAGTTGGCTTTAAAGTCTTGTGCGGCACTGACTAGTTTGTCATTACTATTCAAAACTCCTTCCACAAGTTTTTTATCTGCCTGACTCAAATGGCCTGTTGCAACCAGTTTGCCCGTGTCATCAATTGAAAAGCCCCAGCTTTTATTCTTTAGCTGTGGGTGTTGTTCATACAAGCCTGCAGACACTTTTTCATATTCTTCTGCTACTCTGTCCGCGGCGGCTGGGGTGTCGTGTAAATACAATTTGCTTGTGGAGTTTGCAACACGCTCAATGAGATCTCGGTGTTCTTCAAATCTGGCTGGTAGGTCCAATTTACCGTTACTGGTATAAGTGATTACTGTCAACTTGCCATCGCCAGATTTTGCTCGCAATTCTTCAGCAGAACGTGACGGCTCGGTATTGGTTAATTGTGTGGCTGAGTCTACTGAGGCTACCTTTTTACTGCTTGAGGCAGTAGCTCTGGTTTCATCACTAACCTGGTTGTTTTTTGCATGCAGGTGTTGACCCGCACTTGCGTCAATCTTCATGTCATTATCCTTATTACACGCTTCACTCATAACTGTATCGGCTGTATGGTGAATTAATTTAACAAAATTTACACTTATTTTAATCTAAATTGAGTAGATAACCTATGGTTGACTCAATATTTTGAGGCCAGGCCCATGCATAAAAACTGAGTCTGACGGGTAGAAACCTCAAATGGTCCTGAAAGCACCGCTGTATTGGTGGAAATTGGCATTTGGCGACAAGGCCTATTTTGCAAAAGTTGGCTGTGCTTTTGCCTGTAACTGGTCGGCTATATTAATCGTCCACTCCCACTTATTGAGCAAATAGCCCCTTTTCTCTCTTTCGATCTCATTATTGCTGCCTTGTTCGATCATTTCTTTAAAATCGATTATCTCCGCAAAGTTGTCTTCGTTGACATCATATTTGCCCCAATACTGACTTATACCGGCACTACCCCGCTCAATTTCTAGCCCTTCCAAAAAGCTGGCTTTAAAGTCTCTGGCGGCACTGACTAGTTCGTCATTGCTATTTAAAGCCTCTTCAACAAGTTGCTTATCTGCCTGATTTAAATGGCCTGTAGCAATCAGTTTTCCCGTGTCATCAACTGAAAAGCCCCAGCTTTTATTCTTTAGTTGCGGGTTTTGTTCATACAGATCTGCAGACACCTTTTCATACTCTTCTGCGATTCTGTTCGCTGCGGCCGGGGTTTCGTGTAAATACAGCTTGCTGGTGGAGATGATGGCACTCTCAAGTATGCCCCTGTGCTCTTCATATCTGGGGGGGAGGTCGAGTTTGCCGTTAGCCTTATAGGTGATCACGGTTAGCTTACCGTTGTCAGACTTGGCCTGAGTTTGCTCAGCAGGATGTGTCGGCTCTGAATTGATAAATTGTTTGGTTGGGTCGACCTTGAACGCCTCTTTGCCGTTTGAGGCGACAGTTTTCATTTCATCACTAACCTGGTTGTTTCTTGCATGCAGGTGTTGGCCCGCATTTGCGTCAATCTTCATGTCATTATCCTTATTACACGTTTTACAGTTAACCTTATCGGTTACGGGAAAAATAAGTTTAACTAATCCTTAAAAAGGCCCATTTTTTAGATGGGAAAGTATGACGTGGATGAGGCTTGTAGGGAGACAAGATAAAACGATGAGCGAGCTGAAAACAAAAAAGCCGCCCTTTCGGGCGGCGGGTGGGAATTCAACAATGTAATACAAGGAAAAAGGGAGTGAGTGTTTTATTTGCTCTCTAGTAACTTACCGGTGCCAATCTCAATCTTTCTTGGCTTTAACGCTTCCGGTACTTCGCGCTCCAGGTCAATCAATAACAAGCCATTCTCAAGCTCTGCGCCTATCACTTTGACGTGGTCGCCCAGCTGGAATTTGCGCTCAAAGTTGCGCTCGGCAATGCCCTGGTGAATAAACTTACGGTCGGTTTTGTCTTCTTT
>NZ_JXYA01000024.1 GCF_000967655.1 Pseudoalteromonas rubra | reverse complement strand
GCGCTAACCTCCCGGGGTTTTCATGAGAACTAAGGGTTAGCGCTCCCTTTCACTATTTCAGGTTTTTTAGCGATTAGATATAGACATTGGTAAATATATTAACCAATGAACTGAAACGTCCTTTACGCCCCATTATTCCTGCTGGTGCCAAATACATACCCCAGCAATGCAGTCAGAGTTGGGAACAGCACGTTGAGTATGATCAGCTGGAGGGTGTCGAACCAGAAGGCGCGGAAGGTGGCGCGCTGGGTAGCGAGCAGTTCGAGTTTGGCCTGCATTTGTTCGGCGGTCAGTGTGTTGTTGGGGTTAGCGGTAATGGCGTTAAAAAAGCGGATTTCGCCCCAGACAAAAATACTGAGAATGATCAGCAAAAAGCCGATTAGCACGGCAATGATCCCCCAGGTGAGGTTTACGCCGGCTTTTTCTTTACCTGTGAGTGGCTCCGGGTCGGAGACCGGGGCTTCCATGGGTGATGAGTCCTGGGCGGTGCTTAAGTCCAGGTTTTGCCATGGGGTTTGTGTGTGGTTTTGGTCGCTGTCCTGTGCGTTACCCGTCATCCTGTGTACCTAGTGTTGTGCGTTGGGTTTTGATTTGTTGATGTTGTTGAGTTCAGGCATAACCAGTCGATGTACGTCTTTACCTTGCTTATCTGCCGATAAAATGGCTCTGTCGTGCACCACTTCGTCTGAAGCCCAGTCCAGTAAAGTCAGTGCTACTTTGGTCAGATCGCTGGATTTTTTTAACCCTAAGCGTTGCTGTAACTGAGCCAGGTAGTCTGCGTCAACGGAAAAGCGTACTTCAGTTTTTTTGCTGTCTGCCATAATTACTCCAAAAAGTTTCCGGATTTTCTCCAATGTTAGTGGAAGATGAGAGCGGGTGCAAATAAAACAACACCCTATACTGGACGCGCAATGCAACCAAAAAGGCCAGTCCGGAGACTGGCCTTTGGCGCTTAGAAGCTATATCTGAAATTCACATCCAGCGTTTTGTAATCATCAACATGCCGATACTCGGTATTGACAGAGAACATAGCGTTAAAGTGATAGCCTGCCCCTACAAAAAACAAAGGGTTGCTGTCGCTATCTTCACCACTGCTCTTTTCAAAGCCCAGTCCCGCTCTTAACTCAATGTCATTCATCACCCGGGTCTGATATTGACCACGCAAACGATAGATATTGTCATCATCTGAGTCTGAACCTTGTTCACTGTGTCGTATCTCGCCCAGTTGAGTGATCGCGTAATCTCCGCTGCCTTTCAACTCAACGCGACCAGCATGCAGGCTCACATCGAACAAAGCCGTGTCATCCAGCTCCCAGATATAACCCATCCCCACTGTAAACTGCACGATTTCAAGCTCCAGGTTTACACTGATATCTGCAACGTCAGATAAGCGCTTTGATGATGTTTGCTCATCATCAACATTGTAGTAGTTGCCTTCAACATAATAGTTGTCAAAGCGCTTGCTGAGCGACAAATTCACACCTGTCAACGTGTCCATATTAAATGGCTCGAGATCCATGTCTTCAGACACTTTAAAACGCTTATACCCAACTTCCACTTTATCAAAGTTGATACTGTGTGCCATAGCTGGTGCGCCAGCCAATACTGCGGCTAATCCAGCCACCCACGATAACTGCTTCATATCTTTCCTTAATTACTCTTTATGATACGACTTAATTCAAAGCCCGCGTGCACGGGAAAAACTGCGCGCATTATAAATATCGATTTAAAAAAGTACAGGATACCTGCATTAAAATTTGTGGTAAGCAGTTGTTTGGGAAATAAAATTCTCTATTTTTGGACTTAGATGGGCTTGCCATTACGCAAGCCCATATTCTGACATTACTCACACTGCGCCGCGGGGTAGGTGTCTACCTCATTGGTAATATGTGAATAGTAGCTATTGTTGGTAATAGCCGTGGTGCCGTAGTGTCCGGCATCCGGGCCTATGGTGAAGCTGTTTTGTGCGCCCAGTCCGGCGCGAATAAAGGCTTCGGCGTCGGTTTTTGCATTACCATAGGCGCGCACAATATTCAGGCCCTGCGATTGCAGTTGCTGGATCTGCTCAATTTTGTATTCAGCGGTTCTGAACAGGCTGGTTTCATTGCTCAAAGAGGTACGCAGAAAACCACGTGGCAGCCCCATCCAGTTTAACCAGTCGCGGGTGCCTTTGGCATACCAGTAAACACGCGCGGTCAGGTAAACCGGCTGATATCCCAGATCCAGATAACGCCGTACCAGGCTGTATGCGCCCTCTTTTTCGTCGGCGCGATCAATCCCTGTGTAGTCACCAATTTGCTCGGCGTCCGACTCGGTTAAAGTGCCGTCAATATCAAACAGTACGGCCGGTGTATTGGGCTGAATAACAGTAACAAACCCTTCCGCCCCGGTGCCATCGGCTGGCACTGCGGCATAAATGCGGTACTGGCCTGCGTTCATAGCTGGTAGGGTGACACTGGCCTTGCCGTCGCTGTTGGTTACGGCATCGCCCAGGTAGCGCCAGTCGCTGTCTTGCTGTCCGCGCAGATAAAAGCGGACCGTTTCAAATTCCAGGTCTTTGTGTGCAACCGCGCCGTAATCAAACTTTGCGGTTACTTTTACACTATTGCCCTCTGCTACTACTTCGTCATGTACCATATGAAAACTGGGCAACCAGGTAATCAAGCGATTAAGTCCATTGCGATACCCGGCACTGGGCACGTCAGGTTTGACATAGTTTTGCTCAATCCAGCTTGGATCTGGGCACTGTGGCAACGCATTCGCGCCAAAAGACCATGCAATGGCTGCAATTGCAACCGATTTAGCTGTGATATGAGCCAACCTTGATAACTTCATATATACTCCCGTCGTTGAATTCGAGGCAAGAATATATACTCTAGATTACATTTTTATTAACGCAAACTTTTCACATTAACATTTTAAATTAACAACAAGGTTACCCAAGCGCATTGCGCCATCATAAACGGGTGTCAAAGGTGATGTTTGGTGATGATGCTCGCCCGCCACTGGTCGGGGGAGATCCTGTGGGCTTATGACTATACACAGGTGCATTTTTGAGCGGTGGTGTGTGGATATTTCGTTTTGCAGCGACCCAGGCATATTGTCCATATGATTCAAACATATAGTTACCACTTGGCAGCTGGATCTGGCCGTAAATTACGTCGTTAGTTAAAGTCAGGTGCACTTGATAGCGCTCGTCTGCATGCTTGCCCACTTGCCCGGTCAGCCGCTTTTCCTGATCTGTCTGTGTGATATCGACGATTTCAGAGCAAATTTTTTCCTGAGTCTGAGGAATTAAAAATTCAAAGCTGTCGCCCAACGCCAAAGTACGAATGCTTTTTACATCCAGCTCCATATAGGCTTCGTTGTACAACTCATAAGGCACAGTGGTGCTCGATTTAAAAAATGCTCTGGCGTGCTGCGACTCTTTGTTGATGGTGTAGTAAGTACTTTGCAATTCATGCTGTGGCAGCCTGACGTCACTGTCTTTATAGCCAGACGCAGCAGACTCCGGCTCATGTGTCATAGCCAGTTGCAGCTGTGCCACATTCAGTGGCGCACTATGCTGCCCGGCCAACGCGACCGGCGCATCAGGATGGGCCTGCTCACTGTCATAAAAAAGCAATGAAGCACACGACACCAACCCAATGGCGCCCATCAATATGTAAGTAGACACTTTCAACATATCAATAAATTAACAAATGAAGTACTAATGGGAACATTAATTGCTCCACCGCTTTTTATCAAGTGAGATTAATGCGCTCATCGGCTATCAGCGCACCACTCTTCTATAACCAATCTAATATCAATATGTTAAAAGAGAAACACTATTTACCTTTGTTTACATTAACAAAAGCGCCAAACAGCTGAATTCTCTATGTACAGTGTGAATTTCACACAACCGCTGCGCATCTGGGTCCGTCAGTGCTATGCTTGAAGACTAATAAAAGTCCAATAGAAGGCCTGTTTAAGGGCACCCAGGGACAGCAACTTGAATACACATAGGTCGATTTAATGCAGGTTCATGATCTTACACTGATGCTGTCGTTATGGATTGCGTCTCTTGCTGGCGCCACTGTACTGTTTGTGATCTCAAAAATGACACAAACGATTGAGGGCACACGCCTGTGGTCACTGGCCATGTTGCTGCTTTCCTTTGCCTATCTGGCGCAGCTAACCATGCAAAATCTGGACGTTCAGTGGCGCGTTTTAACTTTTAATACTTTCCTGATACTGGGGCACTCAGCCTGGCTGATTGGCACCTGGCAGTTTGTTAAGCGTACGCCCTCTAAACAAAAAATCGCCTGGTTAGTCTTGCCTATTTTGCTTATCTCCTGGCTGACCGCCACCTTAGTCCCCGACAGGGAGCTGCGTATTACCTTGATTGGTGTGTGGCTGATTGCCGTGCGCTGTCATTACGCCTGGGTGCTGTACAGGCACGCACGGCAGGACAAAAATGAGTTTCTGGCTGCCAGGATCACCGTCGGCGTGGTGTTACTGGAAGTGTCTTTTTCCGTTCTTTATACCCTGCAAGGTGCGCTGGGCAATTTGCCGCAGATAGGCGAGGCCTTTAACTGGGTTGCAGGCTATACCTGGGTGGCAGCGTTATTGGGGATCCTGGCGGGTGCCCCCATTTTGTTGCTGCTCAGTGCCGGACGCTTTGTTAAAGAGTTAGAATTTGCCGCCAACCACGACCTGCTGACGGGACTGCTTAATCGTCGCGGCCTGGCCCGACAACTAAACGAGCTGCTGCCCCTGAGCAAGCGCAAGTGTGATTCGCTCACCGTGATGATGATTGATCTCGACCTCTTTAAACGCGTTAACGACTTATACGGTCACCACAATGGCGACCGCGCGATTGTTTGCCTTGCCGAAGTGCTAAAAAACCACTTTCGCAGCGCCGATCTGCAGGCGCGCTGGGGTGGCGAAGAGTTTTGCCTGGTGCTGTTCGATATGCAGCCCGACATGGCGGTGGCAAGTGCAAACAAACTACAAGCCTCCTTTGCAAAGCAAAGCCTGCAACTGGGGTTACAGGACACGCCGTTAACCATCAGTATTGGCATTGCCTGTACCCGGGAGATCAGCCAGCAAGGGTTCGAAAGCACCCAAAATCAGGCCGACAGCGCCTTGTACGATGCCAAACATGCCGGGCGCAACTGCGTTAAAATGGCCAGCATGGCACTCAGTCTGCTCGAAGAAAATCCCTGACTTAACGCCTTTCTGAGCCCTACCTTCAATTTGATTGACCCAAAATTTTCACAAAACAACCTTTGAACACCACATCTTTTTTGCTTAAAATTTAAACACCACAAGGACACAATAAGGCATGATGCATGTTCAAGTTCAAAAATCTTTCCAGGTTATGTACTTTACTCTTAGTACCCACTTTAGCAGGCTGTAATAGTACGCCAAGTAATAAAGGAATGGATCTATCACCCGATTCAATTTATTTGGGTGAAAGCATTTCTTCCCCACAGCTGGCATTGTGGTTGTCACAGTGTAAAAGCGAGTTGCTTCAGGACAAAAAATTTACTCGAAACTGGTACATCAAGGGTAATGAACAAGATGAAGTTGAGCGATTCAAAGCTACTGAAACAATAGACGCCCAACGCGCTCACAATACAGCCCGCAGGTATGCGGAAAAAACCTTTGATGAATATATCAGCAAAACCGGATATAACCCGTCAATCCCTTTGGTTGCTATCAGGACAGGAAAAGTCGGCACTTACGATGAAAAGAAGAAAAACATTGAGTTAAAACTTAACTCACAAAACCGAACTCGCTGGCCTAACATTACGAGCATTTCGAACACTTCCGGCTCTTTCCTTATGGCAGCCATCACCAAACTAGATGATCGAGAGATCTGGATGGCACGTAATCTCGGCACCAACAGACATTACAACGACAATACCTCATTACACTATCATGTCACCGATAATGAGTCGGCTTTAAACACAAGAAGAAGTCGCAGAAACAAAAAAGATTCCTTTTATATTTCGCTGCCCAGAAGCGCAGCATATGCTCTGGCATTGGAACAACAGAAATCTGAACTGATATTTAGATTTAACCTCAAGCCAGAAAGCTGTGAATACAGAGGCCGTAACAAGGCCAACAGCACTCTAATGCTTAAAGCAACACATGTCAGCATCTACTCTGATGAGATAAGTGAGTCTAACCTGATTTACTCCATGTAACATAAAGAGTCCGGCAAAATGGTTAAACATATTTACACTAGCATGATAGTGGTTATTAACTTTATGCTTATGTCGTCGGATGCTATTGCAGGACTCTCAACCAAGTACTTAATAAAGCAAGCAGAGAGTGGTGATGTCCTATCCCAGTTATTACTCGCTGAGCATTACATGGAAGACACCGACGGAAAAAAGAGAGACTATAGCAAAGCAGCATATTGGTTGGAACAAGCGGCACTGCTTGGAGATGCCGAAGCTCAATATCGCCTTGCCTCACTACTTGAAAGTGGAAAAGGTGTAAAACAAGATATAACTAGAGCTTGTAAGTACTATGAAAAGGCAGCAAACCAAAACTATGTAAAGGCCCAGCTTGAAGTTGCCAAGTGTTACTCTGCCGGTAAAGGAATGTCGGTTGACGAGTCACGCGCACGCGAGTGGTACCAAAAAGCCGCCAAAAGCGGCGACAAACAAGCCTCTCGTTTTCTTAAAAATGATAGGTTTTATAATCAGGTTCTTAGGCCTCTAAATACTGCGCCCCGCAAGTTGAAAGATATATCCAATGCAATGAGCTTTAAGCAATCTCGGCGTTATCGCTTACTGAGCTCTGAGCAAAAAAATCAACTAAAGACGTTGGAGAAACAATATATCCAACGTTATGCAATACCACTGCTGCTTGAGCTAATAGCTGTACAGCAAGGGTTGGATGGCTACGATACACTTCTAGGCTTTCCGTCACACTATAATACTATCATTAGTAAGCTGGCAATGAGCAGCCAGAATAAATTGGCTATGGAAGTAGAGTCTAAGAAAAGTGAATTGCAACAACTAATTATCGAGAAATACCGCCTAGCTTACGATACTGAAGTTGTTGAGAACAGACGACTTATTGATGCTTTGGAAGCCAGTGTACAGTTTGAAAGGCGTGCCTCTTCAGCCTTTCAAGATCTCTATTTACTAGAAGCCTTTAACGATTTAAGAACAACACGCGCACAGCATCGGCATCAGTTGTATCAAAAGCTCAATAAAACACTGACTAAAGAGGTCAGAGAGCTTTCTTACTTTCATGAGCTTGAGGCATTTACCAGCAAATACGTTTGGCATAGTAAGGAAACTTCGTCAGGCCAACTATCAATAAATCGAGCGGTTACCGAAAAACGAGCTGAGATAATGCCTTTTTCCAACCTGGCTGCAAGTGATTATTTCAACGCGATTTATAGCGGGAACTGGAAAAAAGCCAAAGAAATTGATTACAATTTTATTTATCCCTATCTTAAAAATATGGGTCAAACACTAAGTGCTATGGGTGCGTTAATCGATGGCTTCAGTGCACTAGGAGGTAATAGAACTAACTATCGGGAAGATATCATCAACGAGCTTAAAGCGGCCAGTTTAATCTCTCCGCTGTTTTCCATCTACTTACTCGATTACCCTTTTATGTTCAAAACATGCATGGATACCAAGCCTGTACAGTTTAAAAAAACAACAACCAGTGAAACCGTTTACCGGAATGGCTACGGTGCTTATCAATACAGTGTCAAGCACCCAGATAAAGTTGAGTACTTTTTGGTTAATCACCGCTTTGCTCAGATATTTAAGAAAGTTGGATTAGGGGATTCAGATGATGGTGCAGCACAACTATTAGATACGTTTTTTTCAGGAAACAACGCTTCAAGAATAACGATTTCTGACATTCAATCCAGCTCTCGAAAATTCATGAAAACTTATCAATGTAATAGCCCAATTGTAAAAAGAATGGAAAATCAAATGGAGCACTATTTTTATAATTATAAGAAACTATAATGTAAACTTTACAGCCTATAGCTGGTAGTCAGTCAAGCCGCTCAACCTAAACTTTAAACCACACATTATTATACTGTTTGCCAAGGTATACCGTATATTGGCGCCTTTCCTACCATATGGAGTAATTGGAGGGTGCAGTCCACTTACTCAACAAACAGCAAGGTAAAATTCTTTTTTATAGAACAAAAGACGCTATTTTTAGAAATTTTAAAATCTAAAAACGAATTTATACTGTTTCATATCGGCTGAGGGGAAAACAACTAAGGGCGTTTCCCGCAAGCCCTGGCTTTGATATTACAAACTTGAGGAAACGGTAATGACTAAATTAATTCAACTATTCGACCAAAACACGTCTTTGTCTCATTTTGCAGCGCTGCTGGCACGCGTTGGCCTGTCAGCCATTTTTATTCTGGCTGCAATGAACAAAATTCAATACTTTGAGGGCAACGCCCAGTATATGGCCTCTAGCGGTTTGCCGGGAGAGCTGCTGCCACTGGTGATTGCGTTTGAGCTGATCGGTGGCCTGATGATCCTGGGTGGCTTGCTGACACGCCTGACGGCGATTGCCTTTGCCGGATTCAGCCTGGTCAGCGCGCTGCTGTTCCACTTCGACCTGGCAGATCAGATGCAGTTTATTATGTTCTTCAAAAATGTCGCGATGGCGGGTGGTTTCCTGGCGCTGGCGGCCCATGGTGCAGGTAAATTCAGTATCGACCATAAGATACTGGCATCTCAGCCGCTGGTAAAAGGTAAACTTGCTTAATTAAACAAGATTAAAATGATTAACATGCGCGGTGGCTTAGCTCACCGCGCGTTTTTGCTGTTACTCTGCGGCCATTACACGCTTTCCATTGGCATCAACCACAAGCAGGTAAGATTTACCAAAGTCGCCGTTACACAGGTCAATGGCATTGCCGCCAACTTTAAGCCCTTCGGCACAGCTGCTCACCGAATAATAGCCCGTAACCTGGCCTTTTTCTGTGGTGGTCACTTTATCTTCACCCACCATAACGTCGTAGCTGCCATTAGCAAACAGGCGTACATTGAAGACATCGGCCTTGTTTTCCTGCTTTTTGCTTATCACAGACAAGGCACGATCGCCGCTTGATTCCCAGGCAATTACCCACAGGTTAGCGCCATCTTTGAGCGTGGTGTTCATACGGTCTTGTTTTTCACCGCTGTTGCTGTCTTTAACGCCCAGGTTGATCATATTATTGATGGCTTTGTAGTTGTAGCTGTAGGTCTTGCCAACTTCCATGGCAGGTACATCTGCCGACACTACACTGCCACTGTCGAACAAACCGCTGTAACCTGAACTGATAGACCTTTTTTTGGCGTGAAAATCGGCCATATAGTCCAGTGAGTTAACAAAAGACATTTTTGCATCATGGCTTAGCTGCTCATCCAGCTCGTCACTACCCTCACCACAACCTGTCAGGGCCGCTGATAAACCCAGCAAAACTACCAGCCCTAATCCTTTGTTGACGTTCTTCATAATCATCTCCGTAAATCCATACAATAAAAAGTCATTCTGTCAGGCACTGTGAGGCCTGAAGCAAGTTATAAGCATCATCCGGCCAAACCTAAGGCAGTACCAGACGGTGTTGTTAATTCGTGTCTACCCATATCTTTTACGTGCGCATATTAACATGTTTATTACCTTCGCCAAGGTTGCCAAGTGTGCACAATTGTTTAATTTTGTAAGCTCAATGACAGCTTTGTCATTTACTTCACACTGTATATCCACCCCCTAAAAAGCGCTTTAAAATCATAATCTAAAAAACAATTCGACGATAAAGGTTAAATATGACAAAAAGGTGACACTCGGCATTGGCTAAACACCCGTATCAGGATAGGGCTGGCAGGTTAATCGCAGCTTAAAACATAGAAAATTCACAATAATGTAAAAATTAAAAGCAACCCGGGGGAACAGGCAGTCGGGTTGCTTTTATGGGCTCAGATCTCTAGCACTTCTTCGTCTTCATCAATGTCACTGTCGTCAAAAGCAGACTGCAAAGCCATTTCGCTATGGATAAGCTCTGCCACCTGGCTCAGATACTGACATTCAAAGACCTGGGCCACACTCAGCTCAATCTGCCAGTGCACCTTAATTTCGCTCATCAGTCGCATCATCAGCAACGAATGCCCGCCCAAATCGAAAAAGTTGGCCGACATACTGATGGTGTCGGGCTCAACCTCCAGCAGGCTTGCAATCACGGTAACCAGTTGCTGTTCAAGCGCTGTTTGCGGCGCGACATATTGCTCTGTCATGCCCGTAAGTTCCACTTCGGGCAAAGCTTTTCTGTCAATTTTGCCATTGGCAGTGAGCGGCCAGGCGTCGATCAGCTGCCAGGCCGACGGCACCATATAAGGAGGCAGACTGGCAGTCAGGCTGGCCCTTAACTGCGTTGTTAACTCGCTTGCAGACAACCCTGATTGAGGCTCAACGTACGCCACAATCAGGCCGCGGGCTTTATCCACCGTAACCAGTGACTGGGCTACCCGCGCGTCCGCGTTAAGCGCAGTTTCAATCTCGCCCAGCTCGACCCGAAAGCCCCGGATCTTAATTTGGTCGTCCATCCGCCCGATATACTCTAACAAGCCATCCGGGCCAAAGCGCACCAGATCGCCGGTTCGGTACAGCCGCGTTGCCTGCCCCGGCTGAGTAACATACGGATTGGCAATAAAACGCTCGTTACTCAGCTGCGGCTGGTTCAGATACCCCAGCGCCAGGCCATCGTCACCTACGCACAGCTCCCCCGCCACACCGCCTGGCAACAGTCGTCCCTGCGGACTGAGGATCAGGATCTTATCGCCCTGAACACCCCGACCAATGGGCACACCGGCGCTGATGTCCCTGTCTGGGGGTATCGGATAGCAGGCGGTAAAGGTGGTATTTTCAGTCGGACCATACCCGTTGACCACAGTCACCTCAGGCAGCGCTGCCTGCACCGCTGTAACAGCCTGCGGGTTAAGTACATCGCCCCCGGCCAGCACAGTTTGCAGTGCCAATGCATCGCCGGTTAATGTGCCGCAGCGCTTGCTCCATTCGCTAAACAAGCCGGAAGTCAGCCACATGGCGGTGATCCCTTGCGTTCTCAGCACTTTGTTGATCCCTTCCAGCGAGAGATAAGCCTCGGGATACAGCACACAGCGCCCGCCGTTGAGCAGCGGTCCCCAGATCTCCAATGTGGCAGCATCAAACGCAACATTGGCACTTTGCAGGAACACGGTCTCGCTGCTGACTGTCATAAAATTCGGCTCACACACCAGGCGATTCACGGCCCGGTGTGGTGTCATCACGCCTTTTGGTGTGCCGGTCGAGCCCGAGGTGTAAATCACGTAGGCCAGCGACTGGGCCGTTAACCCTGCAGCACGGGGTAAATCTGAGGTATCGAGCGTCGACCAAGGGGCATCGTCACCATCCAACACGACTTTATCCACCGAACTAAACGCCAGTGCCTGCTGCTGCACCTGCTCGGTCAGGATCACGGTTAGCTGTGTATCTTCAAGCATATATGCCAGACGAGACTCAGGGTACGCCGGGTCCAGCGGCACATACGCACCACCGGCTTTTAAAATGGCCAAAGTCGTAACCAGCAGATCCAGTGAGCGGCCAATACACAAGCCCACTAAGGTGCCGGTGCCAACCTGATACTCTTCACGCAGATAACGCGCCAGCTGGTTGGCTCGCTTGTTCAGCTGGCCATAACTGAGCGCCTGCGCATTAAGCTGCACCGCAATATTTTCAGGGGTTGTCGCCGCCTGCAACTCAAATAATTCATGAATACAAGACAAAGGCGGATAGCTGGCCTGCTCACTTTGCCATGCGTTTTGCTGTGCCAATTCAGCCGCAGGTAAGACCGCCAGAGTCGCCACTGGCTGGCTGCTGTCGCTGGTAAGTGCCGCGACCAGCGCATTGAGCGCTGTGTCCATCAAAGCGGCAATGCGGCTTGCCTCCACGCTTTGTTCAATCTGAAAATCCAGTGTAAAGCTGGCCTGCTCACCCAGGTCATTGACCGACAGGTCAAACGGATAATTAGTGCGTTCGCGGGTACTCAACAGCCTGGCAGTGCCTTCACCACCGGCCTCGGCGCTTGCATCGTGTGCGGTATGGCGATAGTTGAGAATGGCACTGAACAAAGGCGTGTTGCCACTCAGGCCGCTGTGGCTTTGCGCTTCGGCCAGCGACACTTGCTCGTAAGGCAGTAACGCTTGCAGCGCCGCGTTGACCTCGCCCAGCGCAACCTCGGCACTTTGCTGAGCTAATGTCACGCGTAGTGGCAAGGTATTGATCAGCATTCCCATCATGCGCTCTATGCCAGGCATTGCGTTCATCCGCCCCGACATCACAGTACCAAAGACCACCTCATCGCGGCCGGTGCAGGCGCTTAGCACCTGTGCCCAGGCCAGATGGAACAGCGCCGCCGGGCTGCATTGCAAACGTCTGGCCAGCGCGCGGATCTGCTGTGACAGCTCCATGCCCAGCTCGGTGCTATATTCAGCCACAGCATTGCCATCTCCGGTCACCTGAGATAAACCAAATGGCAAGGTGGGCGTATCAATGTCGCCAAGCAGCTCAGTGAAAAACGCTGCTGTGTCCAGCTCAGCGCTTTGCGCCATTGAACGGGCTATAAAGTCGCGATAAGGCAGAGGCGCAGGCAACTGAGCTTTATTCGGTGCGCTCAGCTCAGAGAGTAAAATTTCCAGAGAAACATGGTCGGTGATCAGGTGATGGAATTTAAGTAACGCGTAGACTTTGCCCTGTTCATCCTGCGGTGACACCATCAGTTGGATCAGCGGTGCCGACTCCAGCTCAAAGCCGTGGGCGGCGTTGGCCACATAGTCTTCAAACTGGGCTTTTATCTGTGCGTGTTTGAGTGGCAGCTCAGACACCGGCAGCTGCGCGTCACGCAGCACCACCTGCACCGCCTGTGCATGGCCGCGCCATAAAATCGCGGTGCGCAGCACATCATGGCGCTTAATCACAAAGTTCAGCTCATCGATGAGCTGTGCCAGTTGCGCGCTATCTGCCAGCTCAAACGCCATAGTGCTGACGTAGGGGTCGTGCTGCTGATTCAGCGTGTGCACAAACAGCACCCCTTCCTGAAGCGGCGCCAGCGGATACATATCCTGCACGTTCGCAGCACCACCCGGCACTTTTGCAAGCATGGCATCGATCTCGTCCTGAGCCAGTTTAATCAGCGGCAACATCTCAGGTGTGATGGTGCTGGCCTGTTCGGGAATGCGGTTTGGCGGCACATTGAATGTAAACTCAACCTGAGGTTGTGCATCCAGATGCGCGGCCATCGCACTCAAACGGCCTGCCTTAAACAAGGCTTGCGCCTGGCACTGATAACCCAGCTGTTTAACCCGTGACAACAGCTGCATGACCAATAAGGAATGGCCGCCCAGCGTAAAGAAGTTGGCTTCGCGGCTTATTTGCTCAACAGGCAAATTAAGGACATCGGCCCAGATTGCCGCCAATGTGCGCTCGGTATCGCTCTGTGGTGGCACATAATCGCGGCTTAAATCGGCTTGCTCGGGCTCAGGCAGCGCCTTGCGGTCAATTTTACCGTTAGGAGTCTGTGGCCATTCGTCAATCAGTACAAAGCTGGCCGGGATCATGTACTGCGCCAGTGACTGGCTCAGCTCAGTGACAATCGACTCAATCAATGTTTGATCTGACTGCTCGGTGAGCGGTTTAACGTAGGCCACCAGGCGCTGGTTGCCCTGTGCATCACTCAGTGCCATCACCAGTGCCGAATCCACCTCATGATGCTCACCAATGTGGTATTCGATTTCGCCCAGCTCAATACGCAGGCCGCGAATTTTCACCTGATGGTCCATCCGACCCATATATTCTATGCTGCCATCATCACGAAAACGCACCAGATCGCCGGTTTTATAGAGTCGCGAGCTTGGCAATGTATCAAACGGATTATCAATAAACCGCTTGGCCGTCAGCTCAGGCCGGTTATGATAGCCGCGCGCCAGACCTTCACCGCCAATGTGCAGCTCACCACAGGCACCTTGTGGCAGCAGATTAAGGGCCTCATCCAAAATCACCAGCTGGATATTCTGAATGGGTTTACCAATCGGCACGCTGCTGCCATGTGGCTGGCTGCAATCCCAGTAACTGACGTCGATTGCCGCCTCAGTGGGTCCATACAGATTATGCAGTTGTGCTCCTGGCAAACAGGCTCTGAACTGTTCAACGTGGCTTATTTGCAGCGCTTCACCACTACAGAACACCTGATTGATGGAGGTGCAGCGCTCAAGGTTGCCATGCTCCAGCATTACCCCCAGCATAGAGGGCACAAAGTGCAACTTGGTGATCCCCGCCGCCACGATCAACTCGCTGAGGTATTCCGGCTCTTTATGACCGCCAGGTTTTGCTATGACTAATTCGGCCCCTTTGAGCATCGGCCAGACGAATTCCCATACGGAGACATCGAAACTGTAAGGGGTCTTTTGCAAAATTCGGTCGTCCGGGCCACAGCCGTATTCGTTGTCCATCCAGTCGATGCGATTGTGTAGCGCCTGATGCTCAACCAGTACGCCTTTTGGCAGCCCGGTGGAACCCGAAGTGTAAATGGTATAGGCCAGGTTGCGAGCATTAAGACCGATATCGCTCAAGGCAATATTGGTATCCGGATAAGCGCTAAAATCAAACTCATCCAGTCGCGTGACGCTTGCTTCGCCAAGGCTCACTCGTCCGGCAACCTCTGCTGTGCTAAGTACCACAGCCGCATTGGCATCTTCAACCAGATAGCTCAAACGTGCCGGCGGCAGCTCCGGGTCCAGCGGCACATAAGCGCCACCGGCTTTGAGAATACCCCAAATGCCAATCACCATTTCCAGCGAGCGCTCTACACACAAGCCCACTAACGCATCCGGTCCAACGTTGTGCTCTGCCCGCAGATAATGGGCCAGCTGGTTGGCTCTGGCGTTCAGCTCGCCATAGCTCAGGGTTTGCTCGCCAAAGCGTAGGGCAATCTGTTCTGGCGCGGCCGCCGCCTGCTGCTCAAACAACTCGTGGATACACAGCTCGCGCGGATAATCCAGCGCCGTGTCGTTCCAGTTATGCAATTGTTGCGTACGCTCGGTCTCATCCAGCACACACAGGCTCTGCACCGCTGTGCTGCTCTGGCTGTCCAGTAAATCCAGCACCTGAGTCAGGGTCACTTGCAGATACTGTGCAATGCGTGCCGCCGGGGCACGTTTGTCCACCTGAAGTTCAAAGCCAAAGCCATCACCGAAATCATCCACCGAGAGGTTAAACGGATAGTTGGTGCGCTCTTCACTGGCAATCACCTTGAATCCGGCCTCCTGCTCCAGCTGTGACTCTTCTGTTGCCGAATGACGATAGTTCAGCATCGCGCTGAACAGGGGCAGCTGACCGCTTACGCCGCTACAACGCTGCGCCTCGGCCAGTGACACCTGCTCGTAGGGCATCAGTGCACGCAGGTCGTCATTAATTTGCGCCAGCAGGCTCATCGCATCTTGCTCACTCAGCGACACCCGCAACGGCAGGGTGTTGATCATCATGCCCATCAGCTGGCTGCTCAGGCCATCGTCGCTCATGCGGCCCGATAACACAGTACCGAACACAACCTCCGACTGGCCGCTACACACGCCCAGCACTTTGGCCCACACTAGGTGGAACAACGCTGCCGGGCTGCTGTGATACTGCCGGGTCAGGCGGCGAATACGCTGCGCCTGCGCGTTATCCAGCGTGACATGCACGGTTTCAATGCCGGAGCCGTCATTCAGTACATCCGTCAGACCATAAGGCAGAGTGGGTTCGCTAACGTCCCCCAGCATCTGAGTGAAGAAGGTTTCGGTATCCAGACTCGCGGTGCGTGCCAGGGTGCGGCCGACAAATTCCCGGTACGGCACAGGCTCACCCAGGCTGGCTTGATTGCCATTCAGCAGCGCCGTTAATTCATGGACCAGAATTTCCAGCGACACGTGATCTGAGATCAGGTGATGCTCGCACAACAGCGCATAATGCTTACCCTGCGCGGCGTCTTCACACACGCTCAGTTGTAAAAGCGGCGCGCTTTCCAGTTCAATCCACAGTGGCTGTTCAGCCACATGGGCACTGAACGCGGCCCGGACATCCACTTCCCCACTGAAGTCCAGCTCAGTCACAGGCAGCTCTACCTCACGCTGTACCACCTGAAGTGCAGTGGTGCGGTTGCGCCACAGAATGGCGGTGCGCAGCACATCGTGACGGGCAATCAGCGTATTCAGTGCCCACTTAAAGCGCTCAAGGGACTCGCGGCTGTCGAACTCAAAGGTGGTGCTGGTAACATAGGGGTCCTGCCCTTCACTCATGGTGTGTACAAACAGCACGCCTTCTTGCAAAGGTGCCAGCGGGTAGATGTCCTGAATATTGGCCATGCCACCGGGAACGGTTGCCGCAATATCAGCAAGCTGTTGTTCATCCAGCTCGGTGAGCGTCACCATCTCCGGGGTGATTTTGCTACAATCCGCCGGAATTAAATTGGCGGGCACACGACTTAGTTCCTCATTCCCAAGTGCCCGAACCTGGCGTGCCATGTCCTGTAGCGTGTGTGCCCTGAACAGGGCCTGCACATCAGCCTGATACTGACGTGCCCGCAGCTGACTGACCAGCTGCATAATCAGCAATGAGTGGCCGCCCAGCGCGAAGAAATTAGCGTGGACACCCACCTTATCGACGTCGAGCGACAACAGGGAGGCGACAATCTCGACCACCATTTTTTCGGCGTCGGTTTGCGGTGCCTGATAAGGCTGCTCCACCGTTTTTGCCGGCAGGGCCAGCAATGCGCGCTTGTCCAGCTTGCCGTTAGCGGTCAGCGGCCACTGCGCCACAAAACTGTAAGCCGAGGGCACCATGTAATCCGGCAGGTTGCCGCTCAGATGCTGTTGCAGCGCGTCAATTAAGTCGTTGGCCTGCTCGCTCTCGGTCTTCACAAAAGCACGCAGTACCTTTACGCCCCTGTTCGTACCATCAAGAGTACCAGCTTCGGCCAGTACCACCGCAGACTCCACCCGTTCATGGCTCATCAGCTGGGTTTCAATCTCGCCCAACTCAACCCGGAAACCACGGATCTTGACCTGATCATCGCTGCGTCCGACAAACTCAATCTCACCATCCACGCCCATACGCACCAGGTCACCGGTTTTGTATAAACGGGCGCTCAACGCCGGGTTAGCCGGGTCAAAATAGGGGTTATCAATAAAACGCTCGGCCGTCAGCGCCGGTTGGTGCAGATAGCCACTGGCCAGACACTGACCACTGATGTACAGCTCACCGACCACACCCGGCGGGCATAAGGTCAGTTGCTCGCTGAGCACCAGAGTCGCGGTATTGACGTTGGCGCGGCCGATGGGCACCGCGCGGGGCGCATCGTAACCGCCGCTGATAGCGTAGCCCGATGCGGTGACGGTAGTCTCGGTCGGACCATAGGTATTAAGCAGCACAAAACCCGGTTTGAGCGAGGCCACCGATTGTTTATCCAGTGCTTCACCGCCAACAATCACCAGTCGCAGTGCCAGAGACTCAAGCTCCGCTTTGCTCAGCGCCAGCATATGCCAGAACGCCGTGGGTAAGCTGGCCACGCTGATGGCATGGCTGTCACAAAAAGCGATAAAAGCCTCGCGGCTCAGCGACACGTCTTCATCGCGCAGCACCAAAGTAGCGCCCTGAGTCAGCGTTGCCAGCCATTCTTCGACGAAAATATCGAAGTTCATAGTCGAGAACTGCAATACGTTGTCGGCTTCGGTGATTTCGTAGCGCTGCTCGCAGTTGGCGGCAAAGTTGATCAGGTTATGATGGCTTATCATCACACCCTTCGGGTTACCAGTTGAGCCCGAGGTGTACATCACATAGGCCAGGTTATCCGGGCTTAAGGTCACATCCGGGTTACTGATTGGGTAGCCTGCAAACTGGCTGGCATCATCCAGCAGCACTGGCGTGACGTTAAAATCGCTCAGGATCCCAGCAACTTTTTGTTGGGTCAGCACCACAGACAGGCCGGTGTCTTCGACCATATATGCCAGACGCTCCTGCGGGTAATCCGGGTCCAGCGGCACGTAGGCACCACCGGCTTTAAGGATAGCCAGCACCGCCACCATCATTTCCAGCGAGCGATCCACACACAAGCCCACCAAAGTATCCGGACCGACCTGATGCTCGGCCCGTAAATAATGGGCCAGCTGGTTAGCGCGCTCGTTCAACTGCTGATAACTCAGTGTGCCCTCATGACTCTTGACGGCAATACGCGCGTCACATTGTGCGGCGCGTGTTTCAATGAGCTGGTGCACCGGGGTAGATGGCAAAGCCACGCTCGGACCACACAGCTCTGCAAGATATGCCTGTTGCTCCTGCTCATCCATCAGGGTTAATTGAGCTAATGCCTTATTGGCAGGATTGCCGCTGAACAGTTGCAGTGCGCGGATAAGATGACGATTCAGAGTTGCAATATAGTCGGCATCAAACAACGCCAGGTCGTAGGTCCAACGTAGTGTGTAGCCCTCTCCTTGTGGGGTAATATCGATATCTATGTCGTACTTCAGCGACACTATCTCGCGCTCATATTGCGCAAAGCGCAGTCCGTCCAGTCCAGCATCGGCCTGCTCGCTGACACCAAAGTCACTGTCCATCGACAACATGATCTGAAACAGCGGATCGTGCGACAGGCTGCGCTCGACATTCAGGCGCTCGACCAGTTGCTCAAACGGTACATCCTGATTGGCCTGCGCATTGTGATGCACGTCGCGTACATGAGCAAAATAGTCACCGAGCGTGGCATGTTGTGTTTGAGTTCTGAGTACCAAATTATTGACGAAAAAGCCGATCAGCGGCTCCAGCTCACTTTGCAATCGGTTGGCAACCGGTGTACCAATCAGAATATCCTGCTGATTACTGTGTTGTGCCAGCACCCAGCTCAGCGCACTGTGGACCAGCATAAAGGGCGACATTTCGTTACGCTGCGCCGCAGCCGTGAGCTGTTGGCTTAGCGTACTGTTAAGACTGAAACTCTGACACCCGGCAGCACTTTGCTTTTCTTCCGGGCGCGGTTGTTTCAGCGGCAGGCTATGGACCGAGGGCGCATCGGCTAACGTTTCCTGCCAGTATGCCAACTGGGCTTCCAGTACGTTTTCCTGCAACCAGGTTTGCTGCCACAGCGCATAATCAGCGTACTGAATCGCCAGCTCAGGCAAGGGGTTCGGCTCGCCTTGGGCAAACGCGCGATATAAAGTCAAAAACTCCTGACTGAGTAACTCTATCGACCAACCATCAGAGGCAATATGATGCATATTGAACAGCAACACCCCTTGTTGCTGCGCAGTATCAGGGTTTGCCAGCAAAATATAACGTGCCCGCATCATCACATCCTGGGTCAGGTCGAATGGCGTGTTCAGCTCCTCATCAATCAGGGCTTCGAGCTGCGCCGAACGAGCACTTGCTTCCAGCGTGGTCAAATCGCTGTGGGCGATAGCAAACGTCACCTCGTCACGAATATGCTGCCGGGCACCGTTTTCACCATCAACCACCACTGTGCGCAGTATTTCATGACGGCGGATAATGGCCTGACAGGCACGCTCGGCCACCGCCAGATCCAGCTCTCCGGTAACCGTCATCAGGGCTGGCATATTATATTGTGCCGAGCCCTGTTGTAGCTGATCGATAAACCATAAACGGCGCTGTGAAAACGACAGCGGTGCTAAGGTCTGATATTGCTCAGTACGCGGCGTAACGGCCTCGCGTTTGGGCTGGGCTTCGCTGTCACTCAAATAAGCCAGCAATTGTGTTTTATTCTCTCTGATCAGTTGCGCTATCTCTGCGGTGACTGCGCCCTTTTCAGCTTCGACTACGAGCGACCCGTCAGAGACACTCACCAAAATCAACTTGTCCTGAAGCAGACTAACTAACTGTTGCGGTTTCATTAAAACACAATCCTTTCTACATTATCTGATTGTTCTAACTTAGCTTTTAGTGCTTTAGCGGCCAGCAGTTCGTCAATCTGCCCGGCTTGCTCAGCCACTGAGGTGTACTTAAATAACTGTTTGATGGTAAGCGTGCAGTCAAAGTGGCTTTCAATGTCCTTCATCAACTTGATCACCAGCAGCGACTGTCCGCCCACGGAGAAGAAGCTTGCCTGAGTACTGACTTGCCCTTCATCCAGACCCAGCACCTGAGACCAGATGGCCACCAATGCCTGCTCTGTCTCGGTTTGTGGCGCACTATACTCGCCGCCCAACCCGGCATGCTCCGGGGCAGGCAAGGCTTTGCGGTCAATTTTGCCGTTCGGGGTTTGCGGCCATTCATCCAGCAATACAAAACTGGCTGGGATCATATACTCGACCAGTGACTCACTCAGTTGCGACCTGATGGAGTCGATCAATACCTGTTGAGATGCTTCATCGCCCAATGTATGTGGCTTCACGTAGGCCACCAGATGTTGATTACCTTGGGTGTCATCAAGCGCCATCACCAGTGCGGAGTCCACTTCATCATGCTCGCCGATGTGATACTCAATTTCGCCCAATTCGATACGCAGCCCGCGAATTTTCACCTGATGATCAATACGGCCCATGTACTCGATGACGCCGTCATTGCGATAACGCACCAGATCGCCTGTTTTATAGAGGCGTTCGCTGCTGCACTCTTCGCTGTCATCATAGAATGGGTTAACAATAAAGCGCTCTTCGGTCAGCTCTGCGCGATTGTGATAGCCGCGTGCCAGACCCTCTCCGCCTATGTGTAACTCGCCACAGGCCCCCTGAGGTAACAGATTGAGTCCGTCATCCAGCACGTAGAGCTGGATATTCTGGATTGGCTGGCCAATGGGCACACTGCTGCCATAAGGCTGTGAACAATCCCAGTAGCTGACGTCGATGGCCGCTTCAGTTGGACCATAAAGATTGTGCAGCTGCGCGCAAGGCAACACGGTCCGGAACTGCTCAACATGGCTTATTTGCAATGCTTCGCCACTACAGAATACTTGTTTAATTGAAGTACAACGACTCAGGTTGCCATGCTCCAGCATGACACCCAGCATAGAGGGCACAAAATGCAGCTTAGTAATGCCTGCTTCGACGATCAGGTCACTCAGGTAATCCGGATCTTTGTGACCGCCAGGTCTGGCAATTACCAACTCAGCGCCTTTGAGCATAGGCCAGACAAACTCCCACACCGACACATCAAAACTGTATGGCGTTTTTTGCAATATCTTGTCGTGGGCTCCACAGCCATACTCTTTGTCCATCCAGTCGATGCGGTTATGCAGCGCCTGGTGCTCAAGTAATACGCCCTTTGGCATCCCCGTTGAGCCCGAGGTGTAAATGGTATAAGCCAGA
The DNA here is from genome assembly GCF_000967655.1 of Pseudoalteromonas rubra. GTDB lineage: Bacteria > Pseudomonadota > Gammaproteobacteria > Enterobacterales > Alteromonadaceae > Pseudoalteromonas > Pseudoalteromonas rubra_A. Next base: position 57,345 of record NZ_JXYA01000024.1, on the reverse strand, counting down.
TTGCGGGCGCTGAGACCAATCTCGCTCACTGCAATGTTCGTATCGCTGTGAGCACCATAGTCAAAACCATCCAGCTCAACAACTCGGGCTTCGCCCAGCGCAACACGCCCGGCAACCTCTTGGGTGCTGAGCACCACAGCAGCATTGGCATCTTCAACAATGTATGCCAGTCTGGCGCTGGGCAGCTCCGGATCCAGCGGTACATAAGCCCCACCGGCTTTAAGAATGCCCCAGATCCCGATAACCATTTCAAATGAGCGCTCCACACACAGGCCGACCAGTGAATCCGCTCCGACGCCATGTTCGCTGCGCAAATAGTGAGCCAGCTGATTGGCTTTGCTGTTGAGCGTTTCATAACTCATGGTCTGCGCACCAAAGCGTAGTGCCGTCGCCTGAGGTGCGCGGGCAACCTGTTGCTCAAACAGCTCATGAACACACCTCTGGCGGGCGTAATCACGCGCAGTGTCATTCCATTTGTGCAGCTGCTCATAACGCTCCTGCTCCGACAGCAGTGGCAGTGTATCGAGCGGATTGGCCAGCTGCGCCTGAGTGAGGCGTGCCAGATATCTGAGCACACCCTGCAAATGTTGGTCGAGCGCGGCAATGTGCTGTTCACTAAACAGGCCTGCATCGTACAACCAGTTAACGGTCAGCCCGGCATCGTCCAGATCAATGTTTATTTCTATGTCGAACTTGGTGGTACAAGCCTCTGGCAGCCTTGGCGTAAACGCCAGCGCAGCCAATCCCTGCTCAGGCTTGTCTGCCAACGCAAATTCCGAGTTGGTGGTCAGCATGACCTGGAATACCGGGCTGTAGGCAGTAGAGCGCGGAATTTGCAGGGCATCGACCAGCTGCTCAAACGGCACACCCTGATGCGACTGGGCACCAATGTGCGCCTCTTTAACATGCTCAAGGTAATCGCCCAAACTATGATGGCGGGTGCTGACTCTCAGCACCAGGGTATTGGCAAAATAGCCGATGAGGCCAGCCACTTCTGGCTGGGCACGATTCGCCACCGGCGTACCAATCACAATGTCGTGCTGATTACTGTGGCGCGACAGCACATAAGCCAGTGCGCTGTGTACCAGCATAAATGGCGTCACTCGGGCCGCTTCGGCAAAGCCTTTCAGCCCCTGACTCAGCGTACCCGGCAACAAGCTGGTGAAGCCTTTGGCACTGAATGCTTTTTCTTCCGGGCGCGGTTTATCCAGTTGCAGGCCATGTACGGCCGGTGCATCGCTCAAAGTGTCGCGCCAGTAATTAAGCTGCGTTTCCAGTGCTTGGGCGCCACCTTGCTGATTGTTTAGCCACTCACGCTGCCAGAGTGCATAGTCGGCATACTGGATGGCCAAAGGTGGCAGCGCTGCATCGGAGCCTGAAACAGCCGCTTCATAGAGCGCCATAAACTCATTGGACATCAACTCCACGGACCAGCCATCCGAGGCGATGTGGTGCATATTGAACGCCAGCACACCACGCTGGGCCTCGCCCTGATCGGCATAATTGAGCAGAATATACTGAGCACGCAGCATCAGGTCGCTATCCAGCTTAAATGGCGTCAGCGCATCTTCGCTCAGCAACTGGTTAAGCCGAACCGTTTTGCCATGCTCGCTCAGCTCGCTTAAGTCGTGCAACGTCAGTGTCAGCTGCGCCTCTTTGCGGATCAGCTGAACCGGCTCGGCATCCTGCTCCAGATACACAGTGCGCAACGCTTCGTGACGCGCAACCAGGCTGTTTAACGCAGCCTCTGCCGCATCCAGGTCTAAGGTGCCATCCACATCAAAGGCCACCGGCATGTTGTACTCAGCACTGCTGCCATTGAGTTTGTCGATAAACCACAAGCGTTGCTGAGCAAACGACAGTGGTAGGTGCGCATTGTCCTCACGCGGCTGCGCCACGATTGGAGGCTGCACCACCGCATCAGTTTGCTGCGCAACGCGCTCGGCCTGCTGTGCGATGGTCGTTGCGGCGAATATATCCTTAACACTCAGTTCGCATTGCAGCTGAATTCGGATCCCGGCCAGCAGTTTCATCAGCAACAAAGAATGTCCGCCCAGCTCGAAGAAATTCGCTTCAACGCTGACCTGACCATGCTCCAGTTTAAGCAAGTCAGCCCAGATCCCAACCAGGGTGTATTCAGTGTCATTGCGCGGCGCAACATAGGTTTGCTCACCCTGTCCGGCGTCCGGCGCAGGCAGCGCACGTCTGTCGACTTTCCCATTGGCTGTCAGCGGCCACTGAGTCACAGTGACAATAGCGCCCGGTAACATATAGGCTGGTAACTGCTCACCAAGCGCGGTTTTTAATTGGCTCAGCCAGGTCTCATCGATGTTGGCATCTGCGCCTTTTACATAGGCGACCAGTTGCAACGTGTCATCCGCCAGAGGCATAGCCTGCACCAAAGCAGAGTCAACCATGGCCAGCTCAGCAATGCGATTTTCCACTTCGCCCAGCTCAATACGGTGACCGCGAATTTTAACCTGATCGTCCTGACGACCCAGATAATGTAGCTCGCCGTTTTCGTCATAACGGGCCAGGTCACCGGCACGATACAAACGCTCCCCGAGCCAGGGATAACGCTCCCTGTCGAATGGATTGTCAATAAATCGCTCGGCACTGAGTGCTTCGCGGTTAAGGTAGCCCAGGGCGAGACCTGCACCACCGACATAGATTTCACCTGCGCACCCATCAGGTACCAGCTTCAATGCATCATCGAGCAGTACAATGTGCTGGTCGCGCAGCGGTCTGCCAATATTGATCGGCGCATTGGCTTCTAACCGTTTATAGGTCACATGCACTGTGGTTTCTGTGATCCCATACATGTTAATGAGCTCAGTTGGCTGCTGTGCAAAGTGCGTCCACCACTGGCTAACATGACTTGGCGTCAACCCTTCACCACCAAATACGATGCAGCGTAGCGAGGGCTGCGCCTCCCCTGCCGTCACCAGATAGTCGGTAAGTTGTTTAAAGGCGCTTGGCGTCTGGTTGAGAATAGTCAGTTTATGGCGCTGACACAAAGCCACAAACAACTGGCTGTCCTTGACTTCATCCAGGCTTGGCATCAGCAGTTTGCCACCAAACAGCAGGGCACCCCAGATCTCCCAGACACTAAAGTCGAAGGCAAAGGAGTGGAACACACACCAGCAATCGTCTTCATTAAAATTAAAATCGCTCTGAGTCACATCAAACAGGCGACCGACATTGCGGTGCGTTTGCAACACCCCTTTTGGTTTACCCGTGGAGCCCGAGGTGTAAATCACATAGGCCAGATTATCCGATGTATGCGTCGTTAACTGCACGTTATCCGTGCTGTAACCCGCTAATACCAGCTTATTCAGGTCAATAATGGGCGTGTCTTGAAGTGCCAGCGCATCGGCCACCTGATCTTCGCCCAGCACCAGCGCCACGCCCGCATCCTGACAGATAAAATCGAGACGCTCCTGCGGATAATTTGGATCAAGCGGCACATACGCCCCACCGGCTTTAAGAATCGCCAGTATGCCCACAATCATGTTGACACCGCGACCCACGCATAGGCCTACCAGGGTATCCGGGCGGATATCGTGTACTTCAATAAGATAGTGTGCAAGGGCATTGGCCCGTGCGTTCAATTCGCGATAAGTCAATGATTCTTGCTGATATACCAGTGCGGTGCGCTCGCCAACTCTGGCCGCCTGACGTTCAAACCGTGCCTGAATGCTGCTCGTTGTGTCTGTGTCGATGGCGTGTGCTACATTCGCGCGCAGCAGCGCATCTTGTTGCGCCTCGCTCAGCACACTGAGTTTTGCCACAGGAGTGTCAGACTCGTCATGCAACGCACGCAGCAACTGTTCAATGGCGCACGTTACATACTCGCCTATTGCGTTGATGTCGACCGAGCGGTCAACTTGCAGATTGAACGAGAAATCCCTTCCCCAGTCATCCACACATAAATTAAACGGATAGTTAGTGCGCTCTTTAGCAGCGATGGCCTGTGCGCTCCCCTGCGCTGGCGCTTCTGCCAGACGGGAGTGACGATAATTGAAAATGGCACTGAATAAAGGCGTTTGTGTACCAACACCACTGCATGCTTGCGCTTCGGTTAGCGACGCCTGTTCATACGGCATCAACCCGAGCAGGGCCTGATCGACCTGCTGCAATAAAGTATCCGCCGCTTCATCGGTCAGATTAACACGCAGTGGCAGGGTGTTGATCATCATCCCCATCATCTGCTCAATGCCCTGCTGGCCACTCATGCGGCCCGACAACACAGTACCAAATACCACATCCCGGCTCTGACTACACGCCGACACCACCATGGCCCAGGCCAGATGGAAAAATGCCGCCGGACTCATACCACGCTGCTGCATCTGGCTGCGGATCTGCGAAGATTGTTGCTGACTCAGCTCAACATGCAACTCGTTGCAGTGCAGCTCGTCGGCCTGGGTGCTGTCCAGCCCAAACGGATGACACGGCGTCTCAATATCACCGAGCTGATTGGTAAAGTATTTGCGGCTATCCAGGTGCGCCACATTGTGCAGCGTCTGGGCAATAAACTGTCGGTAAGGTAAGGCATCAGGCAGCTGAGCGAAAGTTTGCTCACCCATCGCCAGCTCAGCCATGATCATTTCAACAGAGATATGGTCGAGCAGGATATGGTGCTCCTTGAGCACCCCGCAGTATTTATTCGTTTTTGGATCATGAGCCAGTTCCAGCTGAACTAGCGGCGCAAGCTCCAGATCCATACGATGTATGCCCTCGGCCACATAGGCATCGAGTTTTTCCCGGGCATCCGTATGGCCAGAAAACGACAGCCAGCTTGGTAACAGCTCACAATGACGCAGCACCACCTGTAAAGGGGCTTGACACTCGCGCCAGGCCACCATAGTGCGTAGCACGTCGTAGCGTGCAATGATCTGATTAAAGCGCGCAACAAAACGGTCGATCTGAGTTTCGCTGTCAAATTCCAGCGTGATGGTGGTGACGTAAGGGTCGGATTTTTCCGTCGCACTGTGGACCAGGAATATGCTTTCCTGCAGAGGGGCCAGCGGATAAATATCCGTAATATTAGCGGCCCCACCCGGAATACGCTCACTCAGCGAATCCAGCTCGCTCTGTGTCACCGAGGCCAGCGTCACCATATCCGGCGTTATCTGGGTACAGTGTGCCGGGATGCCATTTTGCGGCAATTCAGGTTCGCTGTGATGGGTGGCGTCTGTGATGGTTTTGGCCATCTCGCCCAGCACCCGGGCATTAAACAACGCCTGTACCGAGGTGCGCCAGCCTTGCTTTTTCAATCGGCTGACCAGCTCCATCACCATCAGAGAGTGACCGCCTAATTCGAAGAAGTTGGCCGCCATGCTGACGTCCGCAAGTTCAAGATTTAACAGCTCTGCACACAGCGCTGCCAGCGCCTGCTCCTGCTCAGTAACCGGGGACAGGTATGCAACTTCATAGCCCAAGCTTTTCGGTACCGGCAGCGCTTTACGGTCAATTTTGCCGTTTGGCGTTTGCGGCCATTCGTTAAGTAGCACGAAATTCGATGGCACCATATACTCGGCCAGCGACTCACTTAACTGACTTTGCACCGAGGCTACCAGTGCCTGCTGCGTCTCATCCGTCAACTCACTGCTGGGCTTAACATAGGCCACCAGTCGCTGATTGCCTTTGTCATCACTCAGTGCCATCACCAGTGCAGAATCAACCTGTTGATGCTCGCCAATGTGATATTCAATTTCGCCCAGCTCAATACGCTGACCCCGGATCTTAACCTGATGATCCAGACGACCCATGTATTCGATGTTGCCATCTTCACGAAAACGCACCAGATCGCCGGTTTTATATAGGCGTTTGCTGGCGCTTTGCGGATAAAACGGGTTGTCGATAAAGCGCTCGGCCGTCAACTCAGGGCGATTGTGATAGCCACGCGCAAGACCTTCACCGCCAATGTGCAACTCACCGCACGCGCCCTGTGGCAACAAGTTAAGCGCATCATCCAGTATGTATAACTGAATATTCTGGATAGGTTTGCCAATGGGGATGCTGCTGCCGTGAGGCATCGCGCAATCCCAGTAACTGACATCGATGGCCGCCTCTGTCGGGCCATAGAGATTATGCAGCTGCGCGGTGGGTAACAGTGCCTTAAACTGCTCAACATGACTGATTTGCAGGGCTTCACCACTACAGAATACCTGTTCAATTGAACTGCAAGCGGCCAGGTCGCCATGCTCCAGCATCACGCCCAGCATGGAAGGCACAAAGTGCAATTTGGTCACACCGGTTGCGACTATCAGCTCATTGAGGTAAGCCGGATCTTTGTGTCCGCCCGGCTTGGCAATCACCAGCTCGGCCCCTTTAAGCATGGGCCAGACAAATTCCCATACCGACACATCAAAGCTGTAGGGGGTTTTTTGTAAGATTTTATCCTGCGGCTGACATCCGTACTCCTTGTCCATCCAGTCGATGCGGTTATGCAGTGCCTGATGTTCAAGTAACACGCCTTTGGGTTGACCCGTCGAGCCCGAGGTATAAATAGTGTACGCCAGGTTCTGTGCCGTCAGGCCAATGTCGCTAACCGCAATATTCGAGTCCGGATAGGCGTCGAAGTCGAAGTTGTCCAGCGCAATGACCGCCGCATCGCCCAGCGATACCCGATCAATTACCTCTTGTGTGCTCAGCACCACCTGGGCGCTGGCATCCTCAACCAAATAGTTCAGCCGACCTGATGGCAGTTCCGGGTCCAGTGGCATATACGCGCCGCCAGCCTTGAGAATACCCCAGATCCCAATCACCATTTCAAATGAGCGCTCGGTGCATAAGCCAACCAGCGCGTCCGGGCCAATCCCATGCTCAGTGCGCAGATAATGGGCCAGCTGATTCGCTTTGGTATTGAGCGCGTCATAACTCATGGTGCGCCCGTCAAAGCGCAGTGCGATGGCATCTGGCGTGGCTTTGGCTTGCAGCTCAAACAGTTCGTGCACACAGCGTTCGCGCGGGTAATCCCGCGCCGTGGTGTTCCAGTCAACCAGTTGCTGTTGACGCTCAGTCTCAGACAGCAGTATTAAAGTATCGGGCTTGGCCGATAAATCAGCTGGCTGCAACGCAGCCAGTTGTGACAGTACGGTATTTAAGTGATCAGCAATCGCAGTGACATGTTGCGCACGATACAAGGCGGTATCATAGGTGATCTCGATTGCCACGCCCTGCTCGTTCAATGCCACTTCAATTTCTAAATCAAATTTAGTGGTCACACTGCAGGCCCGGCGCTGCGCGATTTGTAAACCATCCAGCGCCAGTTGCTGATCTCTGACCCCATAATCAGAATTGGTGGTCAGCATGATCTGAAACAGCGGCGCATGGGCGCCGCTGCGGGGAACCTTGAGCTTTTCGACCAGCTGCTCAAAGGGCACATCCTGATTGGCCTGAGCGCCCAGATGCACGGATTTTACATGGGCAAAATAGTCGCTAATGCTGGGCTGCTCGGTATTAACGCGCAGCACCAGCGTATTGGCGAAATAGCCAATCAGGCCTTCTAACTCTGTGTGACCGCGGTTGGCGATGGGCGTGCCAATCACGATATCACAGCTGTTGCTGTGGCGTGATAACACGTAGGCCAGCGCACTGTGGATCAGCATAAAGGGCGTTAGCTGATGCTGGCGGGCCAGGTTTTGCAGCGCTTGTGCCTCACCGGCTCCCAGTTCACTGCGTACCAGTGCACCATGCAGCTGCTTGGTCGCCGGGCGCTCAAAGTCGGGGGTGATCCCGTGGATAGCCGGCGCATCCGCCAACGTCTGTTGCCAGTAGGTGAGCTGCTCGGCAAGCGCTTCTTTGGTCAGGTGCTCGCGCTGCCAGTGCGCGTAATCCGCATATTGCAGTGGCAATGGTGCCCAGCTGGGAAGCTGTCCGGTGACTCTGGCCTGATAGGCTTGCACAAACTCGCGGGTCAAAATTTCCATCGACCAGCCATCGGACACTATATGGTGCATATTCAGTAGTAATACACCCTGTTGTGTGCCATCACTGTGTTTGTGCGTGCACAGATAGGTCACTCTGAACAGCACATCTTTCGTCAAATCAAATGGTGTCAGGGTATCGCGCTCAATGTGTGCAGCCACCTCTGTCGCCAGGTCGTCGCTATCACACAAATCAATTTGGTGGATATTGAGTGCCGCATCATCGCGAATGGCCTGCCTTGGTCCATCCTCAGAATCAAAGTAACCGGAGCGCAAAATCGTATGGCGCACCAGAATATCGTTGAATGCATCTTCTACGGCCGCCAAGTCCACGCGTCCCTGCACATCCAGTGCAAGCGGGATATTGTACTCGGCCGATGGCCCTCGTAGCTGCTCTAAAAACCATAAGCGCTGCTGTGAGAAAGACAACACGCTTTGCGTTAACCCCAGAGCGGGGATCGCGCCTTCGGACTGGGTTAACGCATTTGGTTTTACTGCTTGCTGGCTCAACAGCTCAATAAGCTGAGTTTTGTTTTCCTTGAGTGCGCTTCTCAGCTCATCAGTCATACTGCCTTTTGCTGCTTTAAACTTGAGTTTGCCCTGCTCGACATACAGGTGAACGCCCTGTGATATCGCTAACTCGAAAGCCTGATGTACATTCATTAAATCTCACCATCCTCAACTAAATCCTGATCGCAGATACTGTCTGCCGCCTGTGCATTGAGCTGTTGCATTCGCAGCAGGTCGATGTGCTGGGCCAGCTGGGCCAGTGACTGCGCCGTAAAAATGTCCTGCATGTCTATCTGTTGTAGCTGTAATTCCGGGTCCGATGTAATCGCTCTGACCAGCTTACTGACCAGCAGAGAGTGGCCACCCAGCGCAAAGAAGTTGGCCGAGGTGCTTATCTCACTTTCCTGCAAGTGCAGTAGTTGCGCCCAGATGGCAACCAGACGTTGTTCGCTGGGTGTTTCAGGCGCGATATATTCCCCTTCAACGGCGGCTAAATCCGGCTCTGGCAACGCACGTTTGTCTATCTTGCCGTTACTGGTCAGTGGCCAGTGGGATACCGACACAAACATCCCCGGCACCATGTAGTCCGGTAGTTTGTCGGCCAATTCCGTCTTGATCCGCTGGACAGCCGCCTTGTCATCATTAATATTTTCATGGCCAGAGGCACTATTTTTGGCATGTTTGTTGTTCAACTGCACATAGGCCACTAAGTGTTTGGCACCCGTTGCACTGCTCGCAACAGTCACCACGGCCGCATCGACATCAGGGCACTCGCTCAGCAAGCCTTCAATTTCACTGATCTCAATCCTGAAGCCGCGGATCTTCACCTGCTGGTCGATACGACCCAGGTATTCCAGCTCGCCATCCGGCAGATAACGAACCAGGTCCCCCGTTTTATACAAGGTTTCGGTTACACATTTATTGTGGCCATCGAAATAAGGATTCGGGATAAATCGCTCTGCGGTTTGCTCAGGTAGCTGGTGATAGCCGCGCGCCAGACCCACACCACTGATGTACAGCTCACCCACTACGCCCGGCGATAGTAGAGCCTGGTTGCTGTCGAGCACAAAGGCACTGGTGTTTTTCAGCGGCTTACCTATGGTGACTTTTTGTCCGGGGCGTAACTCGGCCCAGGTGGCGCAGATAGAGATCTCGGTCGGGCCATAGGCATTGACCATGCGATACGCGCCGCCCCACTGCTCAACCACTTCCTGATCGCAGGCCTCACCGCCTACGGCCAGGGCTTTCAGTGCTAAGTCATCACGAAACTCCATCATGGCCAGGAACGCCGGTGGCAATAGCACATGGGTAATGGCTTCGCTGTGCAGCAGCTGACCTATGCTCTCAGGAGACAGACGCTGAACGCTGTCGGCAATCACCAGAGTGGCGCCGCTCAGCAGTGCCATCACGTATTCCCAGGTCCCTGCATCAAAGCTCATAGAGGCGAAGTGTAAGACTTTGCTTTGCTCATCTACTTTCAGATAATGGCGATGGTTAAATGCAATATTCACTATCCCTTTGTGTTCAAGCAGCACACCCTTAGGCTTGCCGGTTGAGCCCGAGGTGTAAATGGCATAGGCCAGGTTTGACGACGTTAGCCCCGTTACCAACTCACTTGGGTTGTAGGTGGGGTAATCGACAAAGGTCTGTACCACTTGCTCATTGCCCAGGCCATCAATGCAGACACTGTGATAATCGGTTAAGTCCAGCTGCTCAATAATAAAGTGGGTTGAAAGGATAATTTTAACGCCGGAGTTTTCCATCATGTAGGTCACGCGCTGGCGCGGATAGGCCGGGTCTAACGGCACATAGGCTGCACCGGCTTTGAGGATGGCCAGAGTACCTATGATCATTTCCAGCGAGCGCTCAACACATAAGCCGATAAAGGTATCCGGCGTCACCTGATATTCACGAGTCAGGAAGTGGGCCAGCTGGTTAGCGCGCTCATTCAGTTCGCGATAAGTCAGCTGTTTGTTGCCGAACTTAACGGCAAGCTGATCCGGGGTTTGCAGCGCCTGCTCTTCGAACACCTCATGAATGCACTTATCGACAGGATAATCCGCCGCATTGTTATTCAGGCCATCGATCAGATAGGATTCGAGCTTGTCACCCAAAATAGACAGACGATTCAAAGGCAAGGTGCTACGAGTCTGAGCGCTCATATCCGCCAATGCTATCAGGGCATTATTAAAGTGCTCACTCAGCTGCTCAACAAACTCAGCGTCGAACAAGGCCACATCATAGTTCCAGGTGGTCTCAATCTGGTTTTCGCTGATATTCAGCGCAATTTCCAGATCGAATTTAATCGCCGGATGGCTGCCTTGCAGCGGTGACAGGCTCACGTCTGGCAGTGCCATCAGGGCCGACTCGTCGTTGCCGTCGGTAAACTTGTCATTGGTGGTCAGCATGACTTGCACCAGCGGCGTGTAGGATGAAGTGCGTGGCAAGTTCAGCGCATCTATGAGCTGCTCGAACGGTACGTCCTGATTGACCTGGGCGTTCATATGCACCTGACGAACATGGTCAAGATAGCTCTCCAGTGTGTTATGGCGAGTATTCAGGCGCAAAGCCAGGGTGTTGACGAAACAGCCAATGAGCGGACTGAGGGCCTCATCAGCGCGGTTTGCCACCGGCGTGCCAATGACAACATCGGACTGGTTGCTATGGCGGCTAAGTACCACACCCAGCACGGCATGCATGAGCATAAACGGGCTCAGCTGGGCCTGTCTGGCCACCGCGCCCAATTGCTGTGCCACGTATGCGGGCAAAGTGGCCGTAACATGTGCCCCCTGGGTTTGTTTGACTTCCGGGCGATGATGCTGGGTTGGCAGGCTGTGTGTCAGCGGCGCATCTTCCAGTGCCTGCTGCCAGAATGCCAGCTGTTTCTCAAACTCACCGCCCTGCATTTTATCTCTTTGCCAGACGGCAAAGTCGGCATATTGCAGTGCCAATTCAGGTAACGGATTAACCTGCTCTGCTGAATAGGCCCGATACAAGGTCACAAACTCATTGATCAGTACATCCATCGACCAGCCATCAGAAGCAATGTGATGCAGTGTCAGCAACAACACGCCACGCTGATCATGACCCGTGCCCTCAAGCTTGAGGTACTGTCCGCGGATTGACAGCTGCTGGGTCAGGTCAAACGGGCGCTGTGCTTCTTCAAGCAGGCACTGAGACAACTGCGCCTGCTGCTGCTCGCCCTGACTGTCACTGAGATCGACAAAGCCGAGCGAAAAATCGTGCTCAGGCAAAATGTGCTGGCGCACTTCATCGTCCTGTTCGCGATAGACAGTGCGCAAAATCTGATGGCGTGCCACGATAGTGCTGAGCACCTTTTCAACCAAAGTCAGCTCCAGCGCACCTTCCACATTCAGCGCGACGGGCATATTGTACTGACTCTGACCGGATTGCATTTGCTCCAGCAGCCAGAAACGCTGCTGAGTGTAAGAGAGCACGCAGCCATCCGGATACTGTCCGGGTTGTGGTCCCTGCGCGTTGCCAGACGTTCCTTCTGCATGTGACAGAAACGCAATGATCTCTGCCTTGTTTGCGATGATGTCCTGCTTGAGTGCGGCCGGAAATTCGGCCACCGTCAGGTCAAAATGTAACGCGCCCTCTTTGGCATACAGATAAACGCCCTGATCTGCTGCCGACTTAACTAGTTGTGCAATCATTATAGTGTTCCACTCATCATTACCGATTCATTGGCTTTTTTGTCTTCGAGATATTTTTGTGCCAGCTTGCTCTCAATTACCTGCGAAAGGACCGCTAATTCTGCAGCGTCGAAAATTTCCCGTAATGTCAGCTCGATTTCGAACTGGGTTTTAATCGCCCCCGCCAGCTTGATCAGATACAGCGAATGACCACCCAGCTCGAAGAAGTTGGCGCTGGTACTGATCTGCTCGCTGTTGAGATCGAGTAGTTCCGCCCAAATTGCCACCAGGGCATGCTCTGTCTCACTTTGCGGTGCAATGTATTCCTGACCTGCCAACATACCTTGTGGTGCTGGCAGGGCTTTTTTATCTATTTTTCCGTTTGGCGTCAGCGGCCATTCGTCTATCAGCACAAACTGACCCGGGATCATATGCGCCGGTAAATCGCCTTCCAGTGCGTTTTTCACATCAACCAACCAGGCTTGTTGGCGTGTCTCATCGTTTGTCTCACACGTGAGACAAGGTTGCAGATACGCCACCAGATAGTGGCCTCCATCACTGTGTTCGCGCGCCATAACCAAAGACGTGACGACATCCGGATGCGCATTGAGACGATGTTCAATTTCACCCAGCTCAATCCTGAAACCGCGGATCTTGACCTGATCGTCTATCCGGCCAATAAACTCAATACGACCATCTTCGCGATAGCGCACCAAATCACCGGTGCGATACAAACGCTTGCTATTATTGACCCCCGCCGCGTCGTAGTAAGGGTTGTCAATAAACCGATCCGCCGTCAGTTCAGGGCGGTTCAGATACCCTCGTGCAATACCGGCACCACCCAGATAAAGCTCACCCACACTGCCTGTCGGTAACAGCTCTTGCGCGCCGCCAAGCACATACGCCTGACTATTCGCAATTACCCGGCCAATGTCCGGCACCTGGCTCAAGGCAGAGGTAAAGCGCGCCGCCGTCGAATAAGTGGTGTCTTCCGACGGACCATAAAGGTTGCAAACGGCAACCCCCGGACAGGCCTCTAAAATCTGATTCACCTGCTGCGCGGTCAGAGGCTCACCCGCCAGGTTAATCACTTTCACCCCTGGCGGCACCGCGCCCACTTCCAGCAAGGCTTTCATTGCCGACGGCACGGTGTTGATCATGCTGATATCCAGCTGCTGCTCGGCCAGTGCCATGGCATTTTGTACAATCACACTTTGATAGCCAAAACACAGCGGTAAGAACAGCTCATAAATTGACAAGTCAAAGTTCAGCGACGTTGAGGCCAGCACTTTATCCAGCTCGACATCGCTGTAGGCTTGTTTCGCCCACTGCAACATTGCCACGGTATTGCCATGCTCAATCATCACGCCTTTTGGTTTACCGGTCGACCCCGACGTGTAGATAAGATAAGCCAGGCTCTGGGCACACACGCCCGTTTCTGCTCGGGTTAAATCGTGTGCAGGATAAGCCGAAATTATGTCGTGATTATGAGACTCTGGTGCGTCCAGTAAAACGACGTTAGCATATCCCAGTGACACCTTTTGCGCAACATTCTGTTGACTTATTACAACATTTAGACTGGCGTCTTCAATCAGGTAGGCCAGACGCGATTGCGGGTAGTTAGGGTCCAGCGGTACATAAGCGCCACCGGCTTTGAGAATGCCCCAAATTCCGATGATCATTTCCAGCGAGCGCTCGACACACAAGCCCACTAACGCATCCGGTCCAATATTGTGCTCTGCCCGCAGGTAATGGGCCAGCTGGTTGGCTCTGGCGTTCAGCTCACCATAGCTCAGCGTCTGTTCACCAAAGCGTAGCGCAATCTGCTCCGGCGTGGCCGCTGCCTGCTGCTCAAACAACTCGTGTATACACAGCTCGCGCGGATATTCCAGCGCCGTGTCATTCCAGCTGTGCAATTGTTGCTGGCGCTCAGCCTCATCCAGCACGCACAGGCTCTGCACCGCTGTACAACTCTGGCTGTCCAGTAAATCCAGCACCTGAGTCAGGGTCACTTGCAGGTACTGTGCAATGCGTGCCGCCGGGGCGCGTTTATCGACCTGAAGTTCAAAGCCAAAGCCATCGCCGAAATCATCTACCGAGAGGTTAAACGGATAGTTGGTGCGCTCTTCACTGGCAATCACCTTGAATCCGGCCTCCTGCTCCAGTTGCGATTCATCCACCGCCGAGTGACGGTAGTTTAGCATCGCGCTGAACAGGGGCAGCTGACCACTTACGCCACTGCAGCGCTGTGCCTCGGCCAGGGAGACCTGCTCGTATGGCATCAGTGCACGCAGGTCGTCATTGATTTGTGCCAGCAGGCGCATTGCATCCTGCTCGCTCAGCGACACCCGCAGCGGCAGGGTATTGATCATCATCCCCATCAGCTGGCTGCTCAGGCCATCATCGCTCATACGACCCGATAACACGGTACCGAACACCACTTCGGACTGACCGCTGCATACGCCCAGTACTTTGGCCCACACCAGGTGGAACAGCGCCGCCGGGCTGCTATGATACTGACGGGTCAGGCGGCGAATACGCTGCGCCTGTGCGTCATCCAGCGTGACATGCACAGTTTCAATACCCGAGCCGTCATTCAGTACATCGGTCAGCCCATAAGGCAAAGTGGGTTCGCTGACATCCCCAAGCATCTGAGTGAAGAAAGCTTCAGTATCCAGACTCGCGGTGCGTGCCAGGGTGCGACCGACAAACTCCCGGTATGGCACGGGCTCACCCAGGCTGGCTTCATTGCCATTCAGCAGCGCCGTTAATTCATGGACCAGAATTTCCAGCGACACGTGATCTGAGATCAGGTGATGCTCGCACAACAGCGCATAATGCTTGCCCTGCGCGGCGTCTTCGCACACGCTCAGTTGCAGCAGCGGCGCGTTTTCCAGCTCAATCCACAGCGGCTGCTCGGCCACATGGCCACTGAACGCGGCCCAAACATCGTTTGCTCCGCTAAAGTCCAGCTCAGTCACGGGCAGCGTTACCTCGCGCTGTACCACCTGGAGTGCGGTGGTACGGTTGCGCCATAAAATCGCAGTGCGCAGCACATCGTGACGGGCAATCAGGGTATTCAGCGCCCATTTAAAGCGCTCAAGGGACTCCGTGCTGTCGAATTCAAAGGTGGTGCTGGTGACATACGGGTCCTGCCCTTCACTCATAGTGTGCACAAACAGCACGCCTTCTTGCAAAGGTGCCAGCGGGTAGATGTCCTGAATGTTGGCCATGCCACCGGGAATAGTTTGTGCAATATCCGTGAGCTGTTGCTCATCCAGCTCAGTGAGCGTCACCATCTCCGGGGTGATTTTGCTGCAGTCCGCCGGGATTAAATTGGCGGGCACACGACTTGATTCCTCACTCCCAAGTGCCCTAACCTGGCGTGCCATGTCCTGTAGCGTGTGTGCCCTGAACAGGGCCTGCACGTCGGCCTGATACTGACGTGCCCGCAACTGACTGACCAGCTGCATAATCAGTAACGAGTGGCCCCCCAGCGCAAAGAAATTAGTATGGACACCCACCTTATCGACGTCGAGCGACAACAAGGAGGCGACGATGTCGACCACCATTTTTTCGGCGTCGGTGTGTGGTGCCTGATAAGGCTGCTCCACCGTTTTAGTCGGCAGAGCCAGCAGTGCCCGCTTGTCCAGCTTGCCATTGGCCGTCAGCGGCCACTGATTAACAAAGCTGTAAGCCGACGGCACCATGTAATCCGGCAGATTGCCGCTCAGGTGCTGTTGCAGTGCGTCAATTAAGTCGTTGGCCTGCTCGCTCTCGGCCTTCACAAAAGCCCGCAATACTTTGCCGCCTCTGTTCGTACCATCAAGCGTACCGGCTTCGGCCAGCACCACCGCCGATTCCACCTCAGGGTGGCTTATCAGCTGAGTTTCTATCTCGCCCAATTCAACCCGGAAACCTCGGATCTTAACCTGATCATCGCTGCGTCCGACAAACTCGATTTCGCCATCAGCACCGATACGCACTAAGTCACCGGTTTTATATAACCGCGCGCTCAACGCCGGGTTGGCCGGATCACAATACGGGTTATCAATAAAACGCTCAGCGGTGAGTTCCCTTTGATGCAGATAGCCGCTGGCCAGACACTGACCACTGACATACAGCTCCCCGACCACACCCGGCGGGCATAAGGTCAGCTGCTCGCTGAGCACCAGAGTGGCGGTATTGACGTTAGCGCGGCCAATGGGCACCGCACGCGGGTCATCATAGCCGCCGCTGATGGCATAGCCGGAAGCCGTGACTGTGGTCTCGGTCGGGCCATAGGTATTAAGCAGCACAAAGCCTGGTTTAAGCGCGGCCACCGACTGTTTATCCAGCGCTTCACCGCCAACAATCACCAGTCGTAGTGCCAGAGACTCAAGCTCCGCTTCGCTCAGCGCCAGCATATGCCAGAACGCCGTGGGTAAGCTGGCCACGCTGATGGCATGGCTGTCACAAAAAGCGATAAAGGCCTCACGGCTCAGCGACACATCGTCGTCGCGCAGCACCAAAGTGGCGCCCTGAGTCAGCGTCGCCAGCCACTCTTCGACAAAAATATCGAAGTTCATGGTAGAGAACTGCAACACATTGTCCGCTTCGGTGATTTCGTAGCGCTGCTCACAGTTAGCGGCAAAGTTGATCAGGTTATGATGGCTTATCATCACGCCCTTGGGATTACCGGTTGAGCCTGAGGTGTACATCACATAAGCCAGATTATCCGGACTTAGTGTCACATCCGGGTTACTGATTGGGTAGCCTGCAAACTGGCTGGCATCGTCCAGCAGCACTGGCGTGACATTAAAATCGCTCAGCATGGCAGCCACTTTTTGCTGGGTCAGCACCACAGACAGGCCGGTGTCTTCGACCATGTACGCCAGACGCTCCTGCGGGTAATCCGGGTCCAGCGGCACATAGGCCCCGCCCGCTTTTAGGATGGCCAGCACGGCCACCATCATCTCCAGCGAGCGGCCCACACACAGGCCGACTAAAGTATCCGGGCCGACCTGATGCTCGGCCCGTAAATAATGGGCCAGCTGGTTGGCACGCTCGTTGAGCAAGTGGTAAGTCAGGAAGTCATCATCATAGCTGACGGCAACGCGGCCCATAGTTTTCGCGGCCTGCTGCTCAAACAGCTGATGTACCGAAGCGTGTGGTAAAGTCACAACCGGCCCTTGCTGTGCACTCAGTAATGCCTGGCGCTGCCCGGCAGAGTAAGCTGTCCACTGAGCCGGTGATTCCTCGGAATCACGCATTGCGTGGTGTAATAAGTTGTCGATGGCGGTATTCATCAAGTCTGCCACCAGCGCCAGCGGCACACGCGCATCTGCCTGGAAGTCGAGGGTAAACTCATCACCAAAGTCATTGACCGACAGGTCCAGCGGATAGTTACTGCGCTCACGTACTGCGGTTATGTCGTACAGACTGCTTTGCTGCTCATCAAGGTTTTCAGAGTGGCGGAAATTCAGCGTGGTGCTGAATAGGGGCGAGCTGGCATCCACCTGCGAATGACGCTGCGCCTCGGCCAGTGCTACCTGCTCGTAGGGGATCAATCCCTGCAGCTGCTCGTGGACCTGAGTCAGCAAGGTTCTGGCATCCACATCCGCAAGCGTTACGCGCACCGGTAAGGTATTGATCAGCATACCCAGCATACGCTCCACGCCCGCTTCACCGCTCATACGCCCTGACAATACAGTACCAAACACCACATCCTGCATATTACAGCAGTGGCTCAGCACCTGTGCCCAGGCGGCATGGAATAACACTGCCGGGCCCATTTGTAATTGCCGTGACAACTGACGAATACGCTCACCCAGCTCAGGTGCCAGCGCATAGCTAAGTTCCTGCGAATTCGACCCGTCGCCCAGTGTATCGGCCAGGCCAAAAGGTAAGGTTGGCGTATCAACCTCCCCCAGACGCGTCGAGAAAAAGGCTGCGCTGTCGAGAGTTTTGGCAATGTGCTGTGATTTGGCAACGAACTCGCGATACGGCACCTGAGGTGGCAAGCTTTCCTGCTCACCCGCCACACACATGGCCAGCTCTTCCAGGATCAGCTCGACGGAGACATGGTCGGTGATCAGGTGATGATGCTTAAACAAAGCATGCACTTTGCCACTGGTCTCGTCCCGAACAACCTGCATGCGCACCAGCGGTGCCTGCTCGACATCGATTTTATGATTGCCGTGTTCAACAAAGTCATTAAATGTGGCCAGTACATCTTGCTCAGCACCAAAGTCCAGCCACTCAACCAGACTGCCCACCTCACGCTGTACTACCTGCACCGCCTGTTCACGGCCGCGCCAGAGGATCACGCTGCGCAAGATATCATGGCGGGCAACCACCTGCTCCAGCGCCGTAACGAAGCGCTCAAACTTGGTGTCATCCGCAAAGGTCAGTGCTGCAGAAATCACATAAGGGTCAAACTCTTGCTGCAAAGAATGGGCAAACAAAATGCCTTCCTGCAGTGGTGCCAGCGGATAGACATCCTGAATGTTCTGCACACCGCCGGGGATCTGGGCACAGACAGACTCAATCTCGCTTTGGCTCAGAGAGATCAGGGGCAGCATCGGTGGCGTAATAGCCGTGGTATCAGCCGTGATCCCATTCGCGGGCACCTGCCAGCTATTTTCTTCTTCCAGCTTAGTCACAGTGCAGGCCATCTCGGCCAGCGTCTGGGCCTTAAAAATAGCCGCCGCTTCTGCCGTAAACCCGGCCTGTTTAAGGCGGGCATGGATCTTCATCACCAGCAGTGAGTGTCCGCCCAGTTCAAAGAAGTTCGCGGTGCGGCTGATGTTGCTCGCTTCAATCCCTAGCAACTGCGACCAAATGTCGCTGAGCAGAATTTCCGTGTCCGTTTCGGGCGCTTCATACTGGCCCTGCCCTGCAGCCATATCGGGTTCTGGCAGCGCGCGTTTATCAATTTTGCCATTGGCATTGAGTGGCCATTGCGTCATTGCTACAAACGCACCGGGGACCATGTAAGCCGGTAAACTATCGCCCAGCGCCTCGCTTAACCAGTGACCCAGTGTCTGGCCCTCAGGCACCTGAGTAGCAGGCTCCACATAGGCCACTATCATGGCATTATTACTGAGGTCTTTGCGGGCAACGACCAGTGCCTGCTCAACCTGCTCCAGCGCATTGAGCGTGTGTTCGATTTCGCCCAGCTCAACGCGAAAGCCGCGGATCTTGATCTGGTCGTCTACCCGGCCAACGTACACAATCTGGCCCTGCTCATCGTAGCGTACCAGGTCGCCGGAGCGATATAAGCGCTGAGGCTGTCCCTCATGCCCGGCAAAGGGGTTATCAATAAAACGCTCAGCACTGAGCTCAGCCAGATTGAGATACCCCAGCGCCAGTCCGTCACCACCAAGGTAAAGCTCGCCCACAGCGCCCACCGGCAGCAGTTGCTGCTGTGCAGATAAGATATAACAACGGTCTCCACAAATCCCGCGGCCAATCGGCAACACGCCTCGGGCGATATCGTCGCTGTTCACCGAATACCAGGTTGAGAACGTGGTGTTTTCTGTCGGTCCGTAAACATGAATAAAGCGGCAATCCGGGTTACTGGCCAGGGCTTTTTCCCAGCTGTTAAGGCGAGCGGCTTCACCACCAGACAGCACGCAACGTAATGAGTCCTGCGTAACGCCGGTGCGGCTCCATTCATCAAACAGGCCGGTGGTCAGGAACATATCGGTGATCTGTTGCTCACCAATCACCTCGTCCAGACGAGCCACAGTTAAAAACTCATCCGGGAACAGCACACAGCGACCGCCATTGAGCAGCGCCCCCCAGATCTCTATGGTTGCAGCATCAAAGGCGATGTTGGCACATTGCAAAAACGCCGTGTCGCTTCCCAGCTCAATAAAGTCCGGGTTATCCACCAAACGCACCACCGCACGATGGGGTGTCATAACGCCCTTGGGGTTACCCGTTGAGCCAGAAGTATAAATCACATAGGCCAGAGACTGCGGCGATTGGGTATTGGCATACTTCGGATTGTCCGTGGCATATTGCGCAAAGCGTGCGCCTTGGGTGTCCACGGCCAGTAATTCGGCATCGCTAAAGGCCAGCCGCTCCATAAGCGCCTGCTCCGTCACTATTACCTGCGTGCCGCTGTCTGCCAGCATATACTCCAGCCGGGACTGCGGATAATTGGGCTCTAATGGCAGGTAAGCACCACCAGCTTTCAAAATGGCCAATGTGGCCACCACCATCTGAATGGAGCGGCCAATGCACAAACCCACTAAGGTGCCATTAGTCACGTTATATTGCTCACGTAAGTAATGGGCTAGCTGGTTTGCCTGCGCGTTAAGCTCGCCATAGCTGAGTGTTTGTTCATTGAGTTGCAGCGCAATGGCATCCGGCGTCTTTGCGGCTTGTGCTTCAAACACCTGTTGGATCTGTATGTCGTTGCGATACCAGGGCGCATCAGCCTGCCACTGCACCAGCTGTTGCTGCTGCACCTGCTCAGGCAGCACGCTGTAAGCAACGGATTGCTCCGGTGTGTCTGCTAATGCTGTCACCAGCTGCGTCAGCGCATTAGTCAGATAAGCGGCAACCTGCGGTGCATCGACCTGCCGATCGATTTGATACTCAAGCGAAAAGCCTTGTCCCAGGTCGTTCACCGACAGGCCAAACGGATAGTTGGTACGCTCTTTGGCGCTCAGCAAAGTCCAGGCCGCATTGTCCTGCTGCACCGCAGGCGTGTCATCCTTTGCCGCAGAATGGCGATAGTTCAGCATGGCACTGAACAAAGTAGCACCGCTGGCAAGGCCACTGTATTTTTGCGCTTCGGCCAGCGACACCTGCTCGTAAGGCAACAAGGCTTTGAGGCTCTGATCGACCCGCTTAAGCTGAGTCAGCAGTGGAGCATCATCCAGTGAAACACGCAGCGGCAGGGTATTGATCATCATCCCCATCATGGTCTCAATGCCCGCCATGCCATTCATCCGGCCCGACATCACACTGCCAAACACCACCTCCTGGGTGCCACAACAGGCGGCAATCACCTGCGCCCAGGCCAGGTGGAACAGGGCTGCCGGGCTCAATCTTTCGCGACGGGCCAGGGTGCGGATTGCGTCACTCAGCTCAGCCGGTAATGTGTCATGGTGATCAAGGATAGTCTCACCACTGCCTGTCACCTCACTCAGGCCAAAAGGCAGCGTGGGAGTTTCTATATCGCCCAGTTGCGCGGAGAAGAAACCAGCAACATCCAGATTGCGGTTATGCTCCAGAGTATGGGCAATAAAGGCACGGTAAGGCAAAGGCGCAGGCAACTCGCTGTCGGGGTCATCACATAGCTGTTGTAATTGAGAGACTAAAATATCCAGCGACACGTGGTCGGTAGTCAGGTGGTGGAAGGTTAAAAGCGCATAGTGCTTGCCCTGCGCATCGACCTCGGTGATTGCCAGCTTGATAAGTGGCGCCGCTTCCAGATCTAAGGTGTGCGGATGCGCCGCTACGTAAGCTTCAAACGCCGCTTTGATCGGCTCATCGGTATCAAACACCAGATGCGATACGCTCAATTGTGCCTCGCGCAGGACCACCTGTACGGGGGTTTCGCGTTCGCGCCACATAACGGCGGTGCGCAGCACATCGTGGGTCACTACCATCTGTTGCAGTGCCTGCTGAAAATTCGCCAGCTGCGTTGTCCCATTAAACTCAAACGCCGCCGTGGTGACGTACGGATCAGCCCGGGTATTGAGGGTATGCACGAATAGCACCCCTTCCTGAAGAGGTGCCAGCGGATAAATATCGGCAATATTGCCATGCTCGCCCGGAATTTTTGCCGCTATTTGGTCAATTTCCTGCTGACTCAGTTCGACCAGGTTGAGCATTTCTGGCGTCACGCGTGCACAGTCCGCCGGGATGGCGTTAACAGGCACGACAAAGGTCTGTGCTTGTTTGCCCTGCTTGTCGAGCAGCTCAGCCATCTCCCGCAAAGAGGCCGTTGCAAATAAATCGTGTACCCGAGCCTGCCAGCCCAATGCCTGAAGCTGACTGGCCAGCTGCATCAGCAACAGTGAATGACCCCCAAGCTGGAAGAAGTTGGCCGTTGCACTCACCTCTTCCACTTTCAGTAACTCAGACCACAACGCAGCCAATGTGATTTCGGTCTCTGTTTGGGGTGCCAGATATTCCCCCTGCAACGCAATGGTTGTGCAAGCCAGCAGGGCTTTTTTATCAATTTTACCGTTCGGGGTCAGCGGCCACTGGGTCAGTAACGTGAAATGACCGGGCACCATGTGTGCGGGCAGAGCTTGCTCCAGTTCGCGCTGTAAAGCAAAGACAAACTCAGCTTGTTCCGACTCAGCCACCGGGTGCTGCGGGATCACACAAGCCAGCAGCTGATTAGTGCCACCCTGACGTTTTGCCAGCACCACGCAAGAGTGCACCGCCGACAGTGCATTCAGGCCATGCTCAATTTCCCCCAGCTCAACCCGAAAACCCCGTACCTTAACCTGATCGTCGGCACGGCCAACAAACTCCAGCTCGCCATTAGGCAGGTAGCGGACCAAGTCGCCACTGCGATACAGGCGCGTTCCGGTCTGTGGATTTTGCAAATAGAAAGGGTTGGGAACGAACTTCTCTTCGCTCAACTCAGGCCGATTGAGATAGCCCTGCGCCAGCCCCGCGCCACCTATGTATAACTCACCAATCGAGCCAACCGGCAGCATTTTCAGGTATTCATCCAGAACAAACAAAGACACATTATCGAGCGCCTTGCCGATGCGGATGGCACTGCCAGGGTTCAGCTTACACACAGTCGCACAGACCGACGCTTCCGACGGTCCATAGGCATTGTAAAAGCCATAGTGCGCCGACCATAAGTCGACCAACTCCTGCTCACAGGCCTCACCGGCGACTATCAGGCATTGCAGCGCATAATCGTCGCGACATGCCATGGTGGCCAGAAACGCCGGTGGCAAGGTCACATGGGTGATCTGCTGCTGGACAAATAAATCGGCCACTTTGGCCGGTTCAAGGCGTGCCTCATCACTGCTGATCACTAAGGTAGCGCCGTTGAGCAGTGCCATCACCCAGTCCCAGGTGCCCGCATCAAAGCTGATTGAGGCGTAATGTAACACCCGGCTTTGCGCTGTGATGGCGAATCGGTCTTGCTGATTCTGCGCCAGATTGACGATACCTCTGTGAGTACACATCACCCCCTTAGGTTTGCCCGTCGAGCCCGAGGTGTAGATCAGATAAGCCAGTTCGTCGCTGTGCTGACGTATCTCTTTGCTGAGGTTGTGCAAACTGCACTGGTCCCACTGGCTAGCCTGAGTGTCCAGCGAAATCACTTTGTCTGCGGCAAATGTCAGCGACTCACGGCAGCGCTCATTGGTGAGGATCACGCTCGCCGCAGAGTCTGCCATCATATAAGCAAGACGCTCTGCCGGGTAGTTAGGGTCCAGTGGTACATACACGCCGCCCGCTTTCAAAGTGGCGAGTATCGCTATCATCATTTCAGCAGAGCGGTTGATACACACGCCCACATAGCTGCCCGGTGTCACTCCCTGGCTTACCAGATAGTGGGCCAGCTGATTGGCCCGCTCATTCAATGCCCGATAGCTCAGTGAGGTTTCTCCAAACACCAGGGCGCAGTGCTCTGGGAGCGCAGTAACCTGCTGCTCAAACACTTGCTGTATCGTTAACTGCGACGCATAGTCAACCTGGTTGCCATTCCAGTCGAACAGCTGCTGCTCGATTTCCTGCTCCGTTGCCAGTGTGTAATCACCAATCAGCATGGTGGGGTTAGCCACCACATCGGCAATCATGGTGGTCAGGCGACTAACATGGGCATCAATTTCGTCTTCATTGAAGAAGTTACGGTCAAAGTTAAACTCAACATGGACGTTATTAATATTATCATGGCTGCGCACATAAATAGACAAAGGATAGGAGCTAAAGCCACTGTTCAGAACCGCCTTGTGACTTTTCACTTCGCCAAACTGGGTATCCGAAGGATGTGCTTCTACAGACAACTGAATGTCGAACAACTGACCTTCGCCGTCATTCATCGGCCTGAGGTCGCGGATCATTTCATGTAGCGGGTACTTTTGATATTTGTAGCTGCGCTTAAGCTCGGCGGCCACCGCTTTGAAGGTATCGGCGAAGCTGTCGCTGCGCGAAAAAGCCACCCCAACAGGGATCACTGAGGCCATCATGCCGATGGTTTGACGTAATTTAGCCGAGCTGCGGTTGTGCACCGGCATACCAATATGCACCAGCTCGCGCTTATCGTTCATCTGCGAAAAATACACCGCTATCAAAGTGGTAAAAAAGTGCGTAGCCGAACAACCATAGCGCGCAGCAACCGCGCCAATTTGATTATACTGCTGCTGAGTAAACTCATATTCGCGGCGGGCAAATGGCTTATCATCAAACTGATTGGTTTTCTTCAGCAGGAGCGGATCCGGTAAGGTTTTAAACTTTTGCTGCCAAAAAGACCGGTCTTTTTCGAACCGGCTGCTCTGGCGATAGGCCAGGTCTTTTTCAATAAACTCGCTGTACGGCGGGCGTTCAGGAACGTCTTTAACAAAGCGCCCCTGTGCGTCCATTGCCAAATACGTTTCGCTGAGGTACTCCAGAAACAAGCTACCGGCAATGCCATCCACTATCAGGTGGTGGAACACCATACACATGGCACTTTCCTGCTCAGAGATTTTTAGCCAGTGAATGCGCCATAGGCAGGGGCCATAAATATCAAAGGGCGTAGCCATCTGCTCCTGGCAGTAGTCTGCCGCACGCTGATGCGCATCCGGGTAGCCACTTAAATCGATGCACTTCCAGTCCAGCTCTAACTCATCATTGATGATTTGCCATGGCTGAGTGCCTTCAAGTACCAGATTGATGCGGTAGGCATCGGTGTTTGCCACAACATGGTCCAGTGCATGTTTAAAGCGGATCGGGTCCAGCGCCCCTGTTAATACAAACCGACCCCCAACGTTATACAGCGGGGACTCACTTTTGAATACTTGTTCCATCCAAACGGGTTGCTGGGATGATGTCAGGGGATAACGTCTATTATTCATTATTGGTCTATCCATACTCACTGGCCCCGGTTTGCGGGAACCTTAATAATACTCTGGCCAAAAAAGGCAACGAAACGTGGCGGACCTGCGCCCGCCAATCTGGCGGTTAAGCCAGGGCAACAGGCTGATGTTTATCAACGGGCGGTGTCGCCGGGAATGACGCGGTGACGTCTTCCATCTGACCGGCCTCAAACTTGAGGATGCGGTCAGACAGCGAGAAATAATGCTCATCGTGGCTGATCACAAATACCGTCTTACCCAGCGACTTCAGCTCGGGTAACAGCTCGCGATAAAAGAAGTTTCTGAAATACGGGTCCTGATCGGCAGCCCATTCATCAAAGATGTACAGCGGCGTGTCTTCCATATAAGACAGCAGTAAACCCAGACGCTTTTTCTGACCCTGAGACAGCTCAGTGGTGGACAAAATGCCCTTGTCTACCGTGACCTTTTGGTCCAGCTTGAGTTTGCTCAGGTATTGGCGAATTTTGTTGTCGTCTGCCAGCATGCCGTTGGCGTCGATTACTTGCTCAAACAGGTAAAAGTCAGAAAAGATGGTGCTAAAGTGGCAACGATACCAGTCCATCGCCTGTGCGGCATCGCGACCGTCAAGGCGAATGCGACCCTGAGTTGGGGTATACAAACCACACAGCACCTTGGCGAAAGTGGATTTACCGCAGCCATTACCGCCGATCAGGAAAACAATCTCACCGCGCTGAATTTGCGTACTAACAGGCCCGATAGAAAAGTGATAGTCGTCGCTGTCATCGCGGCGGTATTCATACTCAATGGCCTCAATATCGAGGGTTTGCCAGTTGTGCTCCGGGTTCAGCGTGTTATCCAGCTGATCGGTCAGGATCTCCTCAGACAGTTGCAGCTTTTCAATTTTCTGGCTCGATACTATGCCCTCCGCCACCACAGAATAGGTGTTGATCAGCACCGTCAGCGGCCCTATCACATACACCAGCGTCAGTACAAAGCTCACCACCACGGCCGTGGCAATACCGCTCAAAAACAGCTGTGACATAAACACCACAGAGCCCAGTGCCAGAAACAGGATTAAGTTGGTCCAGTTACTCAGAATGATGAAAACAATGTGCGCTGAAATCGTCGACTTTTTAATTTCCTGAATGTTCGGCGTCACCACCTCTTTGTAGAAAAAGCGCTTGCGGTTGAAGTTAATATTGAGCTCTTTGCCACCGTCGATCAGCGCTCGAAAGTTTTTAAATAAGCTGTCATCGAGCTCCCGGACCGCCTGAAAACGCTGTATGCCCAGCCCCATCAGCAGCTGCGCAACCACCATGGCCAGCAGTAAAACGCCACCGACAAACAAAAATAATTGCCAGGACTGATAGGCCATGTAGGCAAAACACAACAGCACGGTTGCCAGGTTATATGCAACATGTGGCACCGCACTGAGGGTTGCGGTGAGCGATTCTATGTCTTTGGTCAGGGTTGCGAATATGCGATGGCCGCCAACGCGCTCAATCTGCTCATAGCTGGTAGAAAGCACCCGCTTTACTAAGTTTTCGCGAATGCTCACCATAATTTGAACCGACAACTTGGTCAGTATGTATTGAGAAATCACGCTGAAGGTTAAAAACCCCGCCAGCGCAGCGAAAAAGATGCCCAAGCCCCTGAGCACATCCGAGTCGGGGTTAGACACATTTTCTATCTCCGCATTGACCAGTGAGATGATGCCAATGCCGGATAAGGCACTGACCACACTCAACAAAGTGGCAAGAATGAGGAGTTTCTTATGAGATAAAACGAGCCGGTATAACATAAAACAGCCTTGTAATGGTTACTTAAAACTAAAATGGGTATTACTCAGGCTGAGGCACGATTGCCTCAGCCTGCCTGTTTGGGTCAAAGAACCCGCTTTTTGTGCTGTTCACTCATGCCAGTAGCGTCATGAGCTTATCTGCCAGACCACTGACATAAGGGCTTTTCACCATAGTGACGTGTTTGCCCTGAGTGTTAATGGTCGTAATTTGGTTGCTGACATGCGCCTGCAACTGCGTCTGTTTTTGCTGCCAGTAGTCCTCTCCCAGCTCAGGGGTAGTGATCATGCAGACCACGCCCTGAAGGCTGGCCTCGGGCTGATAGCGCCGCGACCAGTCAACCTGCTGGAAATACACATTGAACAAGCGCTGGGTCATGGCCAGACTGAGCCAGGACAGCAACTGCTCCTCGCTGTCTTCGGGTTTCAGTTCTCTGGCGTAAGACAGCATGAGTTCGTGCTTTTCGTCTTCGCTTATCTCGAACTCGGTCTCATCATTGGTTGCCACTAAACACTCACACAGTAGCAACTGTGTTTGACACCCTAATGACTCCAGCTTCAGTGCCGTTGCAAATGCCACCGCGCCGCCAGAGCTGTGGCCCATCAGCACCACAGGCTCATTCTGCGCGCCACGGGCTGTGCGCTCGCTGATAATGGCGTCGGCGTAACAGGCTATCAGCGCATCCCAGCTGTCAATTTGCGGGTCCTGCTCGCTCATGCCCACAGGCTCCAGACTCATCAGTTGCACCTGAGGTAACGCTCGCGCCAGGTCCATGTATCCGCCGCTGGTCATGCCCGCCCCCGGTGCCAGATAAATCGTTGCGGCCGGGTCAAAGTCCAGTGACAACACAGGGCGAATGGCCTGCCACTCATGGTCGTTGTGATCTGTGATCAGCTGCGCCATGGCGCTGAGTGTCGGTCGCTCAACCACCTTGTTGATGGCAATGCCGTGGGTTTTAAAGATTTGGTCGATGTGCTGCACCAGCTTCATCACCAATAATGAGTGGCCACCCAGCGCAAAAAAGTTAGCATCGCGGCTGATCTGCCCGGCCGGCAGCTTGAGTACATCGGCCCACACCTGCGCCAGCATCACTTCCGCATCGCCCTGTGGTGCCTGGTATGCGCCAGCCAGCCCAGATAATTCGGGCGCAGGCAATGCCTTGCGGTCAATTTTACCGTTGGGGGTTTGTGGCCACTGACCGACAAACACAAAGCTGTCGGGCACCATGTAGTCGGCCAATGCCTCGCTAAGCTGCGCTTTGATGGCTGCGCTGAGTGCCTGCTCATCGCACTCGTGCAGTGGCTTCACATAGGCCACCAGACGCTGATTACCATGCTCATCCGTTAAAGCCATCACCAGCGCCGAATCTACCTCGCTGTGTTCACCGATATAAAACTCAATTTCGCCCAGCTCAATACGCAAACCCCGGATCTTCACCTGATGGTCCATCCGGCCCATGTATTCAATATTGCCATCCTCACGGTAGCGCACTAAGTCACCGGTTTTGTAAAGACGCGGGCTGCTGTTTGCCGCGCTGGCATCGAAAAATGGATTGGCAATAAAGCGCTCTTCGGTCAGCTCAGGGCGATTGAGGTAACCACGGGCCTGGCCTTCACCACCAATGTGTAGTTCACCACACGCGCCCTGAGGCAACAAATTAAGTGCTTCATCGAGGATCAGCAGCTGAATATTCTGAATGGGCTTACCAATGGGCACGCTGCTGCCATGGGGTTGCGCACAGTCCCAGTAGCTGACGTCGATGGCGGCTTCCGTCGGGCCATACAGGTTGTGCAGCTGCGCTGTTGGCAGGCAGGCCTTAAACTGTTCAACATGGCTTATCTGCAATGCCTCGCCACTACAGAACACCTGCTGTATTGAGGTGCAGCGGCTCAAGTCGCCATGCTCCAGCATTACCCCTAACATCGAAGGCACAAAGTGCAGCTTGGTCACGCCTGTGGCTGTGATCAGCTCGCTCAGATAGCTGGGGTCTTTGTGTCCACCCGGTTTGGCAATCACCAGCTCGGCACCTTTGAGCATAGGCCAGACAAACTCCCACACCGAGACATCAAAGCTGTATGGCGTCTTTTGCAGGATTTTGTCTTTGCTATCGCAGCCATATTCCTTGTCCATCCAGTCGATGCGATTGTGCAGCGCCTGATGCTCCAGCAGCACACCTTTGGGTTTGCCTGTGGAGCCGGAGGTGTAGATCATATAAGCCAGATGGCGCGAGGTAAGACCGATGTCGCTCACCGGGATATTGCGCTCGTCATGGGCGTCATAATCAAAGTCATCCAGCGCCACGACGGTGGCCTCGCCCAGTTCAACGCGACTGGCCACAGCGCGGGTGCTAAGTACCACATCGGCACTGGCATTCTCAACCAGATAATTAAGTCGTGCTGCGGGCAGCTCTGGGTCCAGCGGCACATACGCCCCGCCGGCCTTAAGAATACCCCAGATGCCAATCACCATTTCCAGGGAGCGCTCCACGCACAAGCCAACCAGTGAATCCGGGCCAATGTGATGGGTGTCTCGCAAATAATGCGCCAGCTGATTGGCCTTGCTGTTCAGCGCGGCATAAGAGAGGGTCTGCGCCTCGAAGCGCAGTGCGATATTCCCCGGCGTCGCCGCAACCTGCTGTTCAAACAGCTGATGTACACACGCCTCGCGCGCATAGCTTTGCGCGGTATCATTCCACTGGCTCAGATAACGATGCTGCTCGTCATCTGGCAACACTGGCAAGGTGGCAACCGGCTGTGGTGAGTCGCTCTCAAGCGCGTCCAGCAGCTGAGTCAGCGCCGCTATCAAATAACCGTTTATTCGCTGGCCCCCAACGCTGCTGTCGACTTGCAGCGTCAAGGAAAAATCACTGCCAAGGTCATCGACTGACATCACACACGGGTAATTAGTGCGCTCTTTCACCCCTAACAGTTTCAGCTCGGCCTGCTCATCAGGTGCGCTGACATCGTGCGAATGACGATAGTTGAGCACCGCGCTGAACAGCGGCATATTGCCCGCCACGCCCGAGGCCTGCATGGCCTCAGAGAGCGGTGCCTGCTCATGGGGCAGCAGCGACTGAAGAGCGCCATGGGTATCGTGCAGGGCCACTCGCGCGGTGCGCTGATCCAAAGTCACACGAATGGGCAGGGTATTGATCATCATGCCCAGCATCTGTGCCAGCTCAGGGCCACCTTGCATCCGCCCCGACAACACAGTGCCAAACACCACATCCTGCTGACCCGCGCAGGCTGCGACAACCTGCCCCCAGGCCAGGTGGAATAAGGCCGCCGGGCTCATCGCCTGGCTTTTTGCATAGTCTCTTACCCGGCTTGCGAGTTCGCCCGCAATACGCTGTTTAAATTCATCAATGTGGCCACCATCGCCGTTTACCTCACTGAGCCCAAACGGATACGCCGGCTGATCAAACTCCCCCAATTGCGCTTTAAAGTACTGCTGAGCGTCGTGATCTTGTTGGTCGTTCAGCACCCGCGCAATAAAGTGGCGATACGGGGTAACGGCAGGCAGACTCGCTGCTCCCTCGCTTTCTATCTGCGCCAGCTCGGCCATCAGAATATCCAGCGAAACATGGTCAATCAGCAGGTGATGTACTTTAAGCACCGCATAAATTTGCTGCGTTTGCTTATCCTCCATGGCCTGCAACTGCATCATAGGGGCCGATTCCAGCTCAAGGCGGTGCGCACCATGTGCGACGTAGTTTTCGAAAACTGTTTGTACATCCTGGCCCGCCTTTACCGGCAACCATTGCGCGGTAATGTGCGCTGCCCGCAGGACCACCTGAAGCGGCTCTGTGCGACCGCGCCATAAAATCGCGGTGCGCAATACATCGTGGCGGGCGATAAGCGTATTGAGCTGAGCTTCCAGCAGCGTCAGTAATTCCGGCTGCGAGAAGGAAAATGCCATGGTCGTGACATAAGGGTCACGGCCATCGCTCAGGGTGTGCATGGCCAGGATCCCCTGCTGCAACGGTGCCAGCGGATACATATCCTGGATGTTCACCGCCCCGCCCGGCAGCTGTGCCGTGATCTCATCTATCTCATTTTGGGTCAGCGTGATCAGGTTTAGCAGCGTCGGCGTTAATTCAGTGCAGCCCGGTTTAATTGGATTCTCGGGCACCACAAACCCCTGCCCGCTGTCTTCTGTCAGTAAACTGGCCATTCCGGCCAGGCTGCTGCTGGTAAATAGCGCCTGACTATCGACCTGATAACCGCGCGCTTTAAGTTTGGCTATCAACTGGATCACCAGCAGTGAGTGGCCGCCCAGCGCAAAGAAATTGGCCGAGGTACTGAGCTGCGCCGGGTCGCGCTCAAGCAGCTCAGCGCAGATTTCGACCACCGCCTGCTCAGGCGCAGTCACTGGTGCGATATACGTTTCCTGCGCTTCGATAAAATCTGGCTCAGGCAGTGCCCGGCGGTCGATTTTACCATTGCTGGTCAAAGGCCACTGCGCCACCAGCACCAGGGCGTCCGGCACCATGTAGGCAGGCAGAATACGCGCCAGCGTCTGACTTAGCAGGGCGCTGTCGGTGCTGTCATGCTCGCGCGCCGTGGCCGTCAGCTCAACATAGGCCACCAGACGCTTGTGGCTCTCGCCTTTCACAACCACCAGCGCACTGGCGATGGCATCAAGCTGTGTAATTTGTTGTTCAATTTCGCCCAGTTCAACCCGAAAGCCGCGGATCTTGATTTGATTGTCGCTCCGGCCAATGTATTCCACCACGCCATCGTCACGCATACGCACCAAATCGCCGGTGCGATATAGACGCTGATAGACTGTTTGCTGGGTCTCGTCGTAAAACGGATTGGCGGTGAACTTTTCTGCGCTCAGCGCCGCTAAATTCAAATAGCCCAGCGCCAGTCCGGGACCACTGACACACAGCTCACCCACACAGCCATGTGGCACTAATTCATTGCCATTGAGCACCATCACGCTGTCGCCCTGCAATGCCTTACCAATTGGCACGGCACTGGCCGGGTCGAAGTCGGCAGGAAGCCGATAACAACAGGTGAAGGTGGTGTTTTCCGTCGGCCCATAGCCATTGACCAGCTGCACGTCCGCCAGTGCCTGCTGCACCCGCACCACCGCCTGCGGCTCCAGCACATCACCACCCGCCAGCACAGTGCGTAAAGTGCGCAGCTGCTCAGGCGCATCTGCACAGCTTTTACTCCATTCGCTGAACAGTCCGGCCGTCAGCCACATGGCATTGACCTGCTCAGTGGCAATGACCTGGTTTAAGGTATCCGGCGTGATATGTGTTTCAGGGTAAATCACACAGCGCCCGCCATTGAGCAGCGGGCCCCAAATTTCTAAGGTGGCCGCATCAAAGGCCACATTCGCGGCTTGCAGGAACACCGTATCCTCATCCAGCGTCATAAAATTCGGCGACATCACCAGGCGGCTGATGGCCCGGTGCGGCACCGCCACGCCTTTGGGCATGCCGGTCGACCCTGAGGTATAAATCACATACGCGGCACTGTGTGGCTCGCTTTGACGCTCGGTTACGGGCGCTGAGCCAAATCGCGTAAACGTCTCACACCCGGCGATGTTCAGTTCGGGCGTTAATACCAGTGCCTGTGCCTGATTGCCTTGCAATAACTCTTTGTGGGCTGCACAAGTGATCACCTGTTGCAGGTTGGCATCTGCAATGATGTGGTCAATACGGGACTGCGGATAATCCGGGTTGAGCGGCACATAGGTTGCGCCGCTTTTTAATACCGCCAGCATGGCCACGACCATTTCTATGCCCCGCGGCAATAATAAGCCGATATGAGCCTGGCGGCCTTGTGCCAGCAGATAGCGCGCCAGCCGGTTAGAGGCACTGTCCAGCTCGCCATAACTCAGCTGCTGCTCACCACACACCAGCGCAATCTGCTGCGCGGCACGCGCTGCGCTGAGGCCAAACAGCTCGGTCACCGTTAACTGAGCGGCGTCGCTCAGCGCCGTAGGTGTCATCAGGGCTTGTTGCTTGGCCAGCTCATCCGGGTGCAGTGCGGTTATCTCATTCAGCGACAGCGCACCGGCATGGCTCGCGGCATCGGCCAGACGCTCGAGAATGACCATCAGCTGCGCATTAAAGCGAGCGATCAACGCCTCATTGAACAGCGCCTTGTCGTATAACCAGGTGATCTGCACACCCGACTCATCCAGGCTCAGGTTAAGCTCAATATCAAACTTACAAATGGGTTCATCGCTCATCAGCGGTGTCATGCACAGCTCAGGCAGGGCCACACCGGCGGGCTGCTCAGCGGTCACGCCATAGTCTGAGTTGCTAGTCAGCACAATCTGGAACACCGGCGTGTGCGCATTGTCGCGCTCAAGGTTCAACGCCTCCACCACCTGATCAAAAGGCACATCCTGATGAGACTGCGCCTGCTGGTTTACGCTGCGAATATGGGCTAAAAACGCTGCCAGCGTTTCGTGCTCTGTGTTTGCTCTGAGCACCAGGGAATTGACAAAAAAGCCGATTAAGTCTCTGAGCTGAGCATCGTTACGATTGGCAATCGGCGTCCCTATGACGATATCCGAGCCGCCACTGAAGCGCGCTAAGGTCAGCGCCAGCGCGCCATGCATCAGCATAAAGGGGCTGAGCTGATGTTGCTCGCAAAGATTGCCAAGTGCGCTTGCGAGTGTCGCATCCAGCGCGGCATCGAGTTTAGCGCCCAGATAGCCCTTTTGCGCCGGTCTTGGGTAGCTCAGCGGCAAACTATGCAGCGCCGGGATATCAGCAAGCGTCGCGCGCCAAAAATCCAACCCACAGGCGAGCACCTCATCGCTCAGCCAGTCGCGCTGCCACTGCGCATAGTCTTTGTATTGCAGTGTTAATGGCGGGAGCGGCGCGCTTTTGCCCTGTGCCAGGCTGGCGTACAGGGCAAAAAACTCCTGGCTCAACACCGCCATCGACCAGCCGTCCGAGGCAATATGATGCATATTCAGCAGCAGATAGCCCTGCGCCTGAGTAAGGTCTGCGGATAAACCCAGATCTACCCAGGTTGCCCGGATCATCAAGTCCTGACTTAAATCAAAAGGCGTTCTGGCATCCGACTCTATCAAACTATCCAGCGCCTGCTTCGCCGCCTGCTCGTTATGCGCACTTAAATCAACACAGGTTAAGGTAAAGGCCACCTCATCGCGTACCACCTGAGTGGCCAGGCCCTGATGCGACTGATACACAGTACGCAGTACTTCATGGCGCGCCACGATTTGCGCCAGTGCCTGCTCGACCAGCACCGGCTCCAGCTGGCCTGCTACCCGATAGATCTGCGGCATGTTGTAATGTGCACTGGAGCCGTGCAATTCGTTAAGCATCCACAAGCGCTGCTGGGCAAAAGACAAGGGCGCCCGGTTGCCGGTGGTTTTGACCAGCACAGGACGCTTGTTACTGCGAGCATAGAGCTGGTGTAAAAACGCCTTGAGTGCGTCTTTATTTTCTGCCAGCTGGCGCTTTAGCTGGCTGTCCATCTGTTTGGGCAGCTTGAGGGTGATTTTCTCGTCCTGTGACTGAAAAATAACGCCCGCCTGTTGCAGTTGTTGAAAGAGCGACTCCACACTCATAGCTCAAAATCCTCAAATTCATCGTTGTCTTGTTGCTGTGGCTGGGCCTGGTGATGAATGGCCTGCACCGACTCTATAAACCCGGCTATCTGCTGAATGTTCTCGCAGCGATATAGGTCGGCAATTTGCAGCTCAATCTCCAGCCGCTGATTGAGCAGCTGAAGCAGCTTCATCACCAGTAAAGAGTGGCCGCCCAGCTCGAAAAAGTTCGCGCCCGTGCTTATTTGCTCCGGTGGCAGGTCCAGTAACTCAGACCAGATGGCCACCAGCATATCTTCCAGCTCGCTGGCCGGGGCCACATACTCGGCCTGCATCAGGCTGAAATCCGGCTCCGGCAGTGCCTGCCGGTCGATTTTGCCGTTGCGGGTTAACGGCCATGCCTGTACCGGCACAAATGCTGCCGGAACCATATAAGCGGGCAGCTGTGCAGCCAAAGCCGCCGCCAGTGCCTGCATCTGGGCACCTGAGTCTGACTGCTCGCAGCCGGAGTTTAATTCAACATATGCAACCAGTTGCTTGTCGCCTTCACTGCGCGCCCTGATGGTCACCAGAGCCAGAGTCACATCATCCAGCGCTTCGAGCTGGCGTTCAATTTCACCCAGCTCGACCCTGAAGCCCCGGATCTTGATTTGGTCATCGAGGCGGCCAACATAGCTGATCAGCCCATCATCCGTACAGCGCACCAAATCGCCGCTGCGATACAGCAGCTCGGGTTGTCCGGCTTCGCTGGCATAGGGGTTGTGAATAAAGCGCTCTTTGCTCAGCGCGGGCTGGTTCAGATAGCCCAGTGCCAGGCCATCACCGCCCACGCACAGCTCGCCAACTACGCCCTGTGCAGCCCGGCGCCCCTGCGGCGTTAAAATTAGTAATGTATCGCCCTGAACACCCCGGCCGATTGGCACCCCGGCGCTGATGTCACTGCCTCGTGGCACCGGGTAACAACAGGTAAAGGTGGTGTTTTCCGTCGGCCCATAGCCGTTGATCACCATAACCTCAGGCAGTGCCTGCTGCACCGCGCTAACGGCGTGTGGGTTCAGCACATCGCCCCCGGCCAGTACATGTTGTAGCGCAAGCGAGTCAGTACTGAGTTCACCGCAGACCTTGCTCCACTCGGTAAACAAGCCTGAGGTCAGCCACAGTGCCGTGACTCCTTGTGTGCTCAGCACGGTATTGAGCCCGTCCAGGGTGATCTGGCTGTCGGGATACAAGACACAGCGCCCGCCGTTAAGCAGCGGTCCCCAGATCTCCAGTGTCGCGGCATCAAAGGCGATATTAGCGCTTTGCAAAAACACAGTCTCTGCGTTCAGCGTCACAAAATTTGGCGCATGAACCAGACGGTTGACCGCGCGATGGGGCGTCATCACGCCCTTTGGTATGCCTGTGGAGCCGGAGGTATAAATCACATACGCCAGCGACTGAGGCGTAAGCCCCACGGCCCGTGGCAGATCCTCATCACTGAATGATGACCAGGCGCTGTGTGGGTCATCCAGCACCACCTGGGTAACCGGACTGAATGCCAGCGTTTGCTGTTGTGCCTGCTCGGTCAGCACCACGCTCAGCTGGGTGTCTTCCAGCATATAAGCCAGTCGTGATTGCGGGTAGTTCGGGTCCAGTGGCACATAAGCACCGCCCGCCTTAAGTATCGCCAGGCAGGCCACCAGCATGTCGAGCGAGCGGCCAATACACAATCCGACCAGGGTGCCGGCACTGACCTGATGCGTCTCGCGTAGGTAGCACGCCAGCTGGTTAGCCTTGGCGTTCAGCGCCGCATAACTGAGCGTTTCACTGCCAAGTTGCACGGCGATGCTGTCGGGCGTGGCTTTGGCATGCAGCTCAAACACATCATGAATACAGGCACCGCGCGGATAATCGGCATCCTGACTTTGCCAGCGCCTGAGCATAGCCAGCTCAGCGTCGCTTAACACCCCAAGTGTGGCAACGGGTTGTTCTGTGTGCTCAGCCAGCGCCGCAAGCAGCGCCGTCAGTGCAGTGTCCATCATAGCCGCGATGCGCGCTGCCGGAACACTGTGCTCAATTTGATAATCGAGACTGAAGTTATCGTGCTCACCGAGGTCGTTCACCGACAGATCAAACGGGTAATTGGTACGCTCGCGAGTGCTGAGCAGGGCAATGCCCGGGTCGGCTTGCTGCTGTGCGCCCTCAGGCGCTGAATGCGTGGCTGAGTGGCGGTAATTTAAAATCGCACTAAACAGCGGCGCGTTGCCGTCAATTCCGCTGTAACTTTGCGCTTCGGCCAGCGACACCTGCTCATAGGGTAGCAGCGCTTGCAACGCCGCATTGACTTGTTGCAGTGCCAAATGAGCAGCCTGATGGCCCAGAGTCACGCGGATCGGCAAGGTGTTGATCAGCATGCCCATCATTCGCTCTATGCCTGGCATGCCATTCATGCGGCCCGACATCACAGTGCCAAACACCACCTCGTCGCGGCCACAACAGGCACTTAAAACCTGAGCCCAGGCCAGGTGGAACAAAGCGGCGGGGCTGCACTGATAGCGCTTGCAAAGGGTGCGGATCTGCCCAGACTGCGCGGCACTTAACGCCTGGGTGTATTCAACCACCGCGTTGCCATCACCGGCAACCTGCGCCAGTTCAAACGGCAAAGTGGGAGTATCTATATCTCCCAGCAGTTCGGTGAAAAACTCGGCCGTGTCGAGCTGTGCGCTTTGCGCCATCGAGCGGGCAATAAACTCGCGATACGGCAAAGGCGCCGGCAATGCCTGTATGTCGTCGGCTTCCAGTTCACCCATCAGGATCTCTAGGGAAACATGGTCGGTGATCAAATGATGGAACTTAAGCATGGCAAAAATATGGCCCTGCTCGTCCTGCGGGCTGGTGATTAACTGGATCAGCGGCGCAGACTGCAGATCAAAACCATGTGGACCGTTTGCCACAAATTCAGCGAACTGCGCTTTGAGGTCGTCCCCGCTCAGTGCCAGCTCAGTCACAGGTAAAGTCGCTTCACGCAGTACCACCTGCATCGCCCGCTCCCGGCCGCGCCAGAATATGGCAGTGCGCAGCACATCATGGCGCTGCACTAACCCGCTCAGCTGGGTCACAAACCCGGCCAGCTTGTCTGCTGAGGCAAACTCAAAACTGGCCGTGGTCACATATGGGTCGTGCTCCGGGTTGAGGGTATGGACAAACAACACCCCTTCCTGAAGCGGCGCTAACGGGTAGATATCCTGAATGTTGCGCATTCCACCCGGCACAGCCGCGGCAATGGCCTCTATCTCGTCTTGCTCAAGGCTTGCCAGCGTCAGCATCTCAGGCGTGATGGCCTCACAGTGCGCCGGAATGTTATTTTCAGGGACTGTGAATGCCTCGTCGGCGTTGTCAATCACGGCGGCCATCGCGGCCAGGTCTTTGGCCTGGAACAGCTGTTGCGCGCTGCTGCTCAGCTGGTGCTGTTGGAGTCTGGCCAGTAGCTGCATGATCAACAGAGAATGGCCACCCAGCTCAAAGAAGTTGGCGGTGGCACTGATCTTGTCCTGCTCCAGCCCCAGTAACTCCGCCCATAAGCCTGCCAACAGGCGAGCCCGCTCGGTCTCTGGCGCAACATATTGGGCACTGCTTTGTTGCAGTGCGTCAGGTGCGGGCAGGGCTTTTTTATCAATCTTGCCATTCGGGGTCAGCGGCCACTGTGGCATGACCACAAACAGGCCGGGCACCATATGGGCAGGCAGTTGTTGCCCAAGACGCGTTTTAATCTCGGCTATCCAGTCTGCCTGCTGCGTCTCATCCTGAGCTGTCTCACACGTGAGACAAGGCTGCACATAGGCCACCAGCTGCTGTTGGCCATCGTTCAGTGTGCGCGCCAACACCTGCGACAGTGCAATGTCGTCAAGCTGATTGAGGCGATGTTCAATTTCGCCCAGCTCGATACGGAAGCCCCGGATCTTGACCTGATCGTCGCTGCGACCAATAAACTCCAGTCGTCCATCCGCACGATAACGCACTAAGTCACCGGTGCGATACAAGCGCGGGCTGTTATCGTGCGCACTCGCCTGATAATAAGGGTTGGCAATAAAGCGCTCCTCGGTCAGGTCGGGTCGATTCAAATAACCGCGCGCGATACCTGCGCCCCCCAGATACAACTCACCGACACACCCCACTGGCAGTCGCTCCAGTGCATTGCCCAGCACATAAGCCTGGCTGTTGGCTATCACCTGGCCGATATCCGGCACGGACGCCAATTCACCGCTAAAGCGCGCACAGGTTGAATACGTGGTGTCTTCCGAGGGGCCATAAAGGTTGCACACTTCAACCTGAGGCAAGGCAGCAAATATCTGATTGACCTGCTGCGCCGTGAGTGGCTCACCGGCCAGGTTCACCGTTGTCAGGCTCTGCGGCAGCGCGCCGACATCCAGCAAGGCCTTCATTGCAGAGGGAACGGTATTGATCAGGCTGATATCCAGCGCCTCATCCGCCAGCGCCAGTGCGTTTTTAACCACCACCACTTCAAAACCAAAGCTCAGCGGCAGGAAGATTTCAAACACCGAGAGGTCAAAGTTCAGCGAGGTCGAAGCCAGTACCCGGCGCAGCGCCTCATCGTTAAAAGCTGCCCGCGCCCAGTACAGCATGGCCACGGTATTATGGTGCTCAATCATCACCCCTTTGGGTTGACCGGTGGAGCCTGAGGTGTAGATCAGATAAGCCAGGTGCTGCTCCGTCACGCCGCTTTCTTTACGGCTGATATTCGCGGTGGAATAACGCGAGAAAGCACTGCTCGTGGCAATCAACTCATCCAGCATCACCGCCTGAGCACCAGGCAGCGCCACTGTGCTGGTCACACTTTGCTGGGTCAGCACCACACTCAGGCTGGCATCTTCAATCAGATAGGCCAGGCGCTCTGGCGGGTATGCCGGGTCGAGCGGCACATAGGCCCCGCCGGCTTTAAGAATCGCCAGCATCGCGACTATCATGTCTGTGCCACGCTCCAGGCAGACACCCACCGGACAATCCGGGCCGATATGGTGCTCAAACCGCAAATAGTGCGCCAGCTGGTTTGCCCGGGCGTTGAGCTCACCGTAGCTCAGCGTGGTCGCACCGCGATGCACGGCACTGCGCTCGGGGTGTTGCGCGGCCCGCTCTTCAAACAACTCATGAATACAAAGCGCTTGCGGATAAGCCAGGGCGTTGTCGTTAAATGCGCAAAGCTGTGCAATCTCGGCATCGCTCAGCATGGGAATAGCCGCGGTGCTCAGTGTGCTATCGCTATTCAGCTGTGCCAGGAAAGCTAAAGTGTTGCCCAGATGCTGCGCCAGCGTTTCAATACGTGCGTGCGTGAACAGCGTCACGTCATAGGTCCATTCAATCACGCCGCCTGCATCACTCAGCGAGGCATTGATGTCGAGATCAAACTTGGTCGTTGCGCCACTGCCGCTCATGGGCGTGATGGACAGGCCCGCCAGCTCTGTGGTGTCGGCATGGGGCTCGCTCACGCCATAGTCTGAGTTGGTGGTGAGCATGATCTGAAACAGCGGGCTGTGCGCGGTGCTGCGGGGTACTTTCAGCACCTCGACCAGTTTTTCGAACGGCAGATCCTGATGCGACTGGGCATCTAAATGTACCTGCCTTAGCTGCGCCAGATAGTCGTTAAGAGGTTGGTCCTGCGTGTCGACCCTCAGGATCAGGGTGTTTACGAAAAAACCAATCAAAGCTTCCAGCTCAACCTGACGGCGGTTGGCCACCGGCGTACCAATCACAATATCATGATGATTGCTGTTGCGGGACAGCACCAGCGCCAGTGCGCCGTGGATCAGCATAAACGGAGTCAGGGCATAGCACCGGGCAAGGGCCGACAGCTTTTGACACAACCCGGCACTGAGCGGCTGCGAAACCACCTCTCCCTGATATGCCTTGACCTCCGGCCTTGGAAAATCCAGTGGCAGGGCATGCACCCTTGGCAATTCGGCCAGTTGTTGTCGCCAGTAATTGAGCTGGGTGTGCAGCACCTCCCCTTGTAACCAGTCGCGCTGCCACTGGGCATAATCGGCATACTGAATCGCCAGCTCTGGCAGCGGATTAGGCTGGCCATAGCCATAAGCGTGGTAGAGCGCAAAAAACTCCCGGAGCAAAATATCCATGGACCAGCCGTCGGTGGCGATATGGTGCATATTGATAAACAGCACCCCGGCGTCTTCTGTGATCAGGGCCAAAAAGCGCACCCGCAGCATAAAATCCGCAGCCAGATTGAAGGGCTGTGCGGCCGCATCATCAATAAACTGCGCAATCCCGGCGGCTTCATCCTGCTCGGCCAGGGTTTCTTGTACCAGACAAAAATCTTGCGGGTCGAGCAGTGACTGCTGCACGCCCTGCTCAGTCTGAGTAAAGACCGCTCTGAGTACGTCATGGCGCGTCACTATCTCGCGAAATACGCGCTCAATCAGCGCCACATCAATTTGGCCACTGAGCCTGAACACCATCGGCATATGATATTCGCTGGAGCCGCCCTGAATTTGGTCCAGCGTATACAAGCGTTGCTGAGCAAAGGATAAGGGGTAACTGCTGAGGTCGTCCCGATGAGTCAGCGGACTCACCATAGTGGCTTGCTGGTGCTGGGCCAGGGTCTCAACAATGGCGCTTTTATGTTGTTTGATCTGCTTTGCGATATCGGCCGTGATGGCCCCTTTTTTGGCTTTCGACTTTAATGCCCCATCTTGCAGAAATAGCCGGATCCCCGCCTGCTCGAGCTCAACGAGTAGCTGTTTGATGTTTTCCATAATGACTGACTAACTCATATCTGTGTTTACTGCAAAAGCGCTGTGCCTGTGGCCATGTGTTATCCGGGCCCCGAATAACGCCCATGCACAGGCTTTGCCTCTACGACTTAACACCAGCCTGCGTTGCCAGGCCGGCAGCTTGTTTACTTGTTTGTATGTGTGCTTGTTTATCAGGCCTGTGGCCTGACTCTGTTACCAGTCCATTTCCTCCAGCTCGGCATCATCCTCTGCCTGTAGGTCGCTCTGGCGACTGAGCAAATAATCTATGTGCAGTGCCTGCTCCTTAAGCTGCGGCTGTGCAAACAACTCTTTGACAGCAAACTCGACGGCGAAGCGATGGCGGATCTGAGTTTCCAGTCGGGTCACTAAAATGGAGTTGCCACCTTGCTCAAAAAAGCGTGCATGACTGCTTATCTCGCTGCGCTCTATCCCCAGCAAGGCTGACCAGATTTCTGCCAGTGCCTGCTCGGTGGCCGTTTCGGGTGCCACAAATGGTTGCTCACTGTCTGAGCCTGACACTTCTGGCAGCGCTTTTTTATCTATTTTGCCGTTGGGCGTGAGCGGCCACCGGGGCACCACCACAAAGCGGCTCGGCACCATATATTCCGGCAGCTGTGCATACAGATGCTGCTCAACTTGCTGGATAATCGAGGTGTCGTCGTGCTGTTCGCTGCGCGGCTGAATATAAGCGATCAGCATATCCGTACCATTACTGGCTTGTTTGACCAGTACCACGGCCGAGTCGAGCTGCTCACAGCGGTTCAGCTGGGCCTCCACTTCGCTCAGCTCAATACGAAAGCCGCGAATTTTCACCTGCGCATCAAGACGACCGACAAATTCTATGCTGCCGTCGGACAGCACCCGGGCCAGGTCGCCGGTTTTATACAATCGCGTACTGTCGCGGTGGGCCGGATAATAATAAAAGGGATTCTCAACAAACTTTTCAGCGCTCAGCTCAGGGCGCTGATGATAGCCGCGTGCCAGCCCGTCACCACCAATGTGTAGCTCCCCAATCACCCCTGGCGGCACCAGCGCCATCTGGCTATCCAGTACGTAAAGGCTGACATTATTAAGAGGTTTACCTATGGTGATGGGGGTGCCCGGATACAGGCGCTGATAGGAGGCACACACAGAGGCCTCGGTCGGACCATAGGCATTAAAGAAGGGATAATGTGCCGACCACTGATTGACCAGCTCCGACTCACAGGCTTCCCCTGCAACAATCAGAGCCTGCAGTGCCAGCGAGGTGTCGAGCGACATCATGGCCAAAAAGGCCGGGGGCAAAGTCACATGGCTTATTTGCTGCTGCGCCAGCAGTGCAATGATGGCCTCGGGCGAGCGTCTTTGTTCGCTGTCGGCGATCACCAGCGTGGCACCGTTGAGCAGTGCCATGGCATATTCCCAGGTGCCAGCATCAAAGCTCATAGAAGCAAAATGCAACACTTTGCTGCGCGGCGAAATGGCAAAGGCACGGCGCTGATTGTCGGCCAGGTTCACTATGCCCTGATGTTCCAGCAACACACCTTTTGGCAGACCCGTTGAGCCTGAGGTATAGATTTCGTAAGCCAGACTGGTGGGTAGCAGCCCCAGTGCCCTGCTGTCTAAATTCTCTTCACTGCAATGACTGAACTGTCCTAATCCGGTTTCCTCAAGCAGGTCATCCAGGGTGATCACGGCAAACTCAGCCAGGTCTACCGCAGCCAGAATCGCCGCACTGCTGATAATGGTCTGTATGTTGGCATCTTCCAGCATATAGCTCAGCCGTGCAGGTGGATAAGCCGGGTCCAGCGGCACATAAGCGCCACCGGCTTTAAGTACTGCCAGCGTCGCAATGATCATCTCCAGCGAGCGGTCCAGCGCAATGCCGATCAAAGTATCTGACGACACACAGCCCTGCTCACGCAGGTAATGGGCCAGCTGATTGGCCTTGCCATTGAGCTGCGCATAACTCATTTGCTGGTCAGCAAAGATAAGCGCGGTGTGGTCCGGATTGCGCTCAACCTGTTGCTCAAAGGCCTGATGAATACACAGCGTGCGATCATATTCATGGTAATTATCATTGAGGGCATTGACCAGGTACTGACTTTGCTCGCTCGCCAGCACGCTCAGTTGCCCCGGCGGAGTGTTGAGGCTCTGGGTCATCTCGGTTTGTACCAGGCGCTCCAGCAACAGCATCAGGTGCCCACTCAGGTCGCTGATATGTGCCTCTGAAAACAAGGACGTGTCGTAGATCCAGTTGACCTGCAATGCCATTTCGCTTAGTGAAAACTCCACTTCCAGGTCGAATTTTGCCACACACCCGGCCTGCATCAGCGGTGTAAAAGTCAGCCCCTCAAGCGCAGTGTGATCAGCCGTGGGCTGAGCTTGCGTGCTGTTAAATGAGGTCATGATCTGGCACAGCGGCGCATGGGCGTCCCCTCGGGGGATCTGCAGCGCATCCACCAGTTGTTCAAACGGCAGGTCCTGATGGCTTTGCGCCTCCAGATGCACATCTGTGACATGTTGCAGGTAACTGTCCAGCGAGGGCTGATCCGTATTCACCCGCAGCGCCAGAATATTCACGAAGAAGCCAATCAGCGGCTCCACTTCGGCCTGCAGGCGGTTAGCCACCGGCGTGCCTATCACCACATCCATACTGTTACTGTAACGGCTGATAGTCAGCGCCAGCACCGCATGCAACAACATAAACGGCGTCATCTGATAATGCGCGGCCATATCACGTAATTGCGTTGCCAACTGAGCGGAAGCCTTGCCCGACACCATGGCACCCTCGTAACTTTTCTCAGCCGGTCTTGGGTAGTCCAGTGGAATAGCGTGTACGCCGGGTGCATCGCTCAGCTGAATCTGCCAGTGTTCCAGTTGCTGCTGTAGCACATCGCCCTGTAACCAGTTGCGCTGCCACTGAGCGAAATCGGCATACTGAATATCGAGTGGGGCAAGCGGATTGTCCTGGCCATCCCGCAAGGCCGCATATAAAAGGAAGAATTCATTGCTGAACACGTTCAGTGACCAACCGTCCGAGGCAATA
This sequence comes from Pseudoalteromonas rubra, assembly GCF_000967655.1. Lineage (GTDB taxonomy): Bacteria > Pseudomonadota > Gammaproteobacteria > Enterobacterales > Alteromonadaceae > Pseudoalteromonas > Pseudoalteromonas rubra_A. The sequence goes on along the minus strand of NZ_JXYA01000024.1, from coordinate 13,099 downwards.
TGATGCATATTAAGCAGCAACACGCCCCGCGCCGGACTCAGGCTGATAAAGCTGGCACGCAGCATCAGGTCGGTGGCCAAATCAAACGGCGCCTGAGCATCTTCCACCAGCAAGTGCTCAAGTTGCTGCTGTGCCTGTGCGCCTGCCAGATGATCCAACTCTAGATGGCGGATAGTCACAGCTTGTTGCGCCAGGATCACCTGCACAGGTCCATTCGGCCCTTGCTGATAAACAGTGCGCAGCACTTCGTGCCGTGCCACTATCGCGCTCAGTGCCTGTTGTGCCACGCTTAAGTCAAACGGGCCGTCGACCTCAAAGGCCAGTGGCATATTGTACTGGGCCGAGCTGCCCTGAAACTGGTCTATAAACCACAGTCGCTGCTGGGCATAAGATAACTCGAAGCTGTCGGTATCGCGCGGTAATGCCTCTATCACAGGTCGTGATGATTGAGCACTTTGCTCAATCAGCGCAGCCAAAGCAGACAGCGTACTTGCAGAGAAAACCTGCTTAACGGCAATGTCGACCTCAAACTCACTGCGGATCAACGACACCAGCCGTACCGAAAGCAAAGAATGACCGCCTAGCGCAAAAAAGTCGGCATCCCGGGTTAACTGCTCGACGTCACACGCCAGCAATCCCGCCCAAATCTCGGCCAGCGCTTGCTCCGTCCTGGTACTGGGCGCTTCTCCCTGTGCTTGCTGTATGTGCACCGCAGGCAAGGCGCGCCGGTCAATTTTACCATTTGCGGTGAGTGGCCATTGCTCAACCACCACAATGGCGGCTGGTATCATATAAGCAGGCAAGACGGACCTGAGTGAAGTCAATAGCCTGGCGGTCAATTGTTGCTCTGCGTCGCTTGTCTCACGCGTGATACAAGGCCGTGCATAAGCAATCAGCTGCTTGTTGTCGGCCTCGCCGATTGCCAGTACCAGTGCCGACTCAAGCTCATCAAAAGATTCCAGCACGGCGCTGATCTCACCCGGTTCAATGCGGAATCCGCGAATTTTTATTTGTTCATCGCAGCGTCCGAGATACTGTAAATTGCCCGAACTGGTCATGCGAACCAGATCGCCGGTTCTGTATAGTCGCGACGAGGTTGCCGGTAACGCCTGGACATGTGCCGCATCAATAAAGCGCTCATCCGTCAGTACCGGGTGATTGTAGTAGCCCAGGGCAACGCCCGGCCCGGCAACATACAACTCGCCGACGCAGCCGGTGGGCACAGGCGCCAAATCGGCATCCAGAATCAAACACTGGGTATTGGCAATCGCCTGTCCTATGCTGGCTTCGTCTTGTTCAAACTGAGTAACATGGCAGGTTGTGGCAACATGGGTTTCGGTGGGGCCATAATGATTGTACAAGTCACACTTAGGATGGCGCGCCATAAACTGGCGAATGCTGGGAGTCAGCTTCAGCACATCACCGGCAACACACACCTGCCTGAGCGCCGTCATGTCGATGGCAGGGTTGCTGTCCGCTTGTTCAGCCATTAAATCAAAAACCGCTGGTGGCACAAATAAGCGCGCTATTTTTTGCGCGGCCACCAGGCAGGCCAGGTCCTGTAACTGATCTTTTTCTTGCTGCGACATCAGCACCAGACACGCGCCTGTGCGCCAGCTGGTCGCCAACTCCTGCGCCGACACATCAAACGTCAGCGGGGTAAACTGCAAGGTCCGGTAGGGCTGAGTTATGCCATCCACCTGCGCCTGATGGGCAGTCAAATTCACTAAGGTGCTGTGACGCTGGTGGACCCCTTTTGGCCGACCAGTAGAGCCGGAGGTATAAAGAATATACGCACTGTGATCGCCGCCCACTTCAGGCAGTGCAGTCGTGTGTGCTGGGGGCTGCCATAAGTCCGCCTTATCCAGTCGCACACAAGGTAGTCCGGCAAAGCTGTCTTGTGTGTGTGCTAAAACTAATGAGAGTGACAATTCGCCGATAATATAATTGAGTCGCTCTTGCGGGGCATCGGGGTCAAGTGGTACATAGATTGCGCCCGCTTTGAGCAGGGCCGCTACGGCACATAGTGTGTCGATACTGCGCTGCGCCACAATGGCCACAGGCTGCCCTACCGTGACGCCATATTCCGCCACCAGACGCATCGCCAGCGCATCGGCGCGGGCATTGAATTCGCCATAAGTCAGCAGCCTTGCCTGCGCCTGCACTGCAATGGCATCCGGGTTATGCCGGGCCTGATACTCCAGCAGCTGATGTACGGCTTGCCACTGGCAGTCAAGCGGTGCGCCACTTGCCAATGTCAACGCCTGCTGCTGTTCTTGTTCACTGACCATAGCAATAGCAGCCAGCTTAGTCGGGCCGTTTTCTGTGTGGGCCAGCGCGGCCATTGCGCTGAGCACATTGCACAAATGCTGATTGAGCTGGCGAATATGGGCTTGTTCAAACAGGGCAACATCATAGGTCCAGCCAACGGATACGCCTGTCTCATTCAGTGACATATGAATGTCTAAATCAAACTTGGTGGTCAGGCTGACATCCGACATCGCCTGCAATGACGCGCCACCCAGCTGGACCTGCTCAGCATGCTGCGCGCCTGCACTAAACTGGTTATCGGTGGTCAGCAAAATCTGAAACAACGGACTGTAGGCGTTATTGCGCGGCACGTTTAATACTTCAACCAGCTGCTCAAATGGCACGTCCTGATTGCTTTGCGCCGCCAGATGCACGGCTCTGACATGAGCCAGATAATCGTGCAAAGTGTCAAAGTCCGTATTCACCCGCAGCACTAAGGTGTTGACGAAAAACCCGATCAGCGGGGCCAGCGCCGGATCCTGGCGATTGGCAACCGGACTGCCGATAACAATGTCCTTGCTGTTGCTGTGACGACTAAGCACCAGCGCCAGCGCGCCATGCAGCAGCATAAAAGGAGTCAGCTGACAGGCTCTGGCAAGCATCATCAACTCACTGGCGACCTGGCTGCTCAGTTGCGATGTAACAAGCTCACCCCGGTACTGTTTTTCGGCCGGGCGGCTGGCGTCCAGCGGTAGCTGGTGCAGCGCTGGCACCCCTTGCAGATGCTGCTGCCAATACGCCAGCTGTTTTTCCAGCTCGCCTTGTGCAAAGTGCTTTTGCTGCCAGTGTGCAAAATCGCGATACTGGATAGCCAACGGCGTCAGTGTGCTGGGCACGCCTTGTTCAAGCGACTGGTAAATGGCAAAGAACTCTTTACTCAGGACGTCCATCGACCAGCCGTCGGAGGCGATATGATGCATATTAAAGCTTAAAATCGCCTGACAGTGCGCAGAATCATCGTGTGATAATTGCAAATAGCTGGCCCGCACCATCAGATCCTGGCTGAGATCAAACACGCGATTGGCTTCGCGAACCAGATAAGCGTTGGCGGCTTGTTGCGGCGCATCCTGTTCACTCAAGTCCAGCACTGTGATGCTCAAATGAGTGTCTTCCAGCACACGCGGGCAGGGTGTGCCCGCTTGCTCATCAAAAACCGTTCTTAGCACCTCATGGCGCTGTACTATGGTATTGAGGGCTTGCTCAACTTTGGCCACATCCAGTTGCCCGTGCACTGCAAATGCCATCGGCATATTGTACTCGCTGGAGCCACCATTCAGCTTGTCAATAAACCACAAACGCCGCTGCGAAAAAGACAATACCGGCGGCTCGCCTGATGGCGCTTTGACAATCCTAACTGGCGACTCAGCAGCACCACTTTGACGCTGCTCAATTGCATGTATGATCTCTTGCTTATTGTTCTTCAGAAAATCTTTTTCACTTGCAGTCAAAGCCTTAAGCTTGCCTCTGACCAGTAACTTACCCTGATCATCAACACTGAGTTTGATCCCTTTCTCGCCGAGCTGTAAAAAGAACTGTTTCATATTTTCGCTTTTGCAATCAAATTGATGATAAAGAAAAATACCGGGATCCCCCCCCAGATAACGGGCAGTGATGTCGCCAGTACACAAGTCCAATCAGTCTTAATCCTTTTGCCATCTTGCATGGCACGCCCAGCACGAAGCTCAATGGCGGTTATCTCAGTAAGTGCTCGCAATTGAGTTGCTTTGCTGTCGCGCACCTTTTGTTACACGATAACGCACATAATTAAGTGAATTGGCATAACAAAGCCCTGCGTATCAGTGCAGCCGGCTCTGTCTTTTTTGTTTTGCTATTATCCGCTTATGTCCGTCAGCGGCGCTAAGATATGTATAAATTCATAGCCCGACTTATGCGTCGAGCTCACTTCCACTTAATGAACGCAGTGACGAATCCGGACAAACGTATACACCACTACAGCCGTCTTTGTAACCAAAGTCATAGGCTAATTTGAAGATGTGATGGAGTAGCTGTACATCTACCGCACCTGAATTGGTGTTGTGACTATTCAGATTGATACTCAACTCTGTCAACGCGTCATTTTTCATCTTATCAGTCCATGTTAAATAATATTGCAAAGTGTTAAATTTTTACGAGAACGCATTATTATGTGAACTGCACTTTTTTTCTACACTTTTATTTATGAAAATTATAAAATTCATAAACCAGATTATTAAGGCTTTTATTTTTATTGGCTTGAGTGAAACTCACTAGGCGTTCACCCTGCCATTAAAGTTGGCCTTAGTTCGGCTATGAATAACCAACCATAAATTTACAACAACTAACAACCACGCCTGGCAAAGGCGCCCTAGCATGCAGACTACTTACCACAACTGATACAACACACCCTCAAGTCAGGCCCGCAAACTTCATTGGGGAAGTTATACCCCATTCATCGGGACAATAACATGACGGTTTGAGGAATTATATGTTGCAAAATGTTCTAAAAGGGACACAAGGGGCCTAAACACGGCTTTTGATAAACCGTGTTTATACTGCTTACCAGGCTGATTATTTTGCAGATTATATTTATACGACAACTGACATAATAAAGTCATAATAAACAGACTTTTTACTGTCATAGTCTCAAATAACGCGTATTTATTGGCACAATTGCAAAACTGGTATCATTGTGTGGATTAACCGTCTGTCGATGGTAATGACCCACACAGGTTATCGGCCTCAGGCGTGCATTGTATCAAAGCAGTTCAGGTGACTGGTTTGTACCAGTCGCAAATGAGGAAGATTAAAACCAGGGCTGCGCGGATTACGCCGCGCTATTGCGTGGCTTGTTCGAGATGAGCAAGCACTTGCTCCAGCGCCGCTGAAACCGCTTTTTTATCCTGCCAGTCGAGTGTTGACCAGTCGACACCCGATGCCAGTTGGGTAACGTCCTGCGTCAGCAACTTTTGCAGTGCTGTGGGCGAGCTGAATGACGTGGTGATAAACGGCGTGTTGCTTTTTGCGGGCTGTTTTTTAATGCATTTGAGCTGCTGCTCAATAAGATCTGAAATGGCGCGCTTATCCAGTGCGTTTAAGGTCGACTTGTCGTGCTCAGCTTTATACTGCGATTCTACCGACAAGATCAGCCGCTTCATTTTAACAAAAGAGTAATTACACCCGCACTCATAGGCCGACATCACAACAGGGTAGCGCGACAACACATTGTAGTTATCATATGCGCCCATCGAAATACCAAGTTTAGGCACAATCGTCCTGACTGTAAGACGAGACAACCCGGCTTGCAGGCGTGCCTTGTTAAGTTGCTCAATTTCCATCATGGCCTGAGTGAAGGCCTGTAACTTTCCATACTGAGGCAGATCCTCGCGGCTGGCATTTTCCTGAAATTGCTTCACCTTGGTCAATAAGGGCTTACTGTCATAGACCTTAAACTGAGCGGCAGCCCCATATCCTTTGGCATACACCAGGGCAAAGAAACGCCGGTGGCCGGTCAGAATTTGAAAGCGCCCTTCCTCGAGAGGATATACAGTGGGCACCTGGATCATCTCAGAGACCGAAATGTTATTGCCCAGCTCAATGATTGACTCTATGGTCTGAGACGCACGCTTCCAGTCTTCTGTGCCGTGCTTCAGACAATTAATGATAATCGATTTGCCGATCAGCACATGGTCTTCTCCCTGGTACAGCTTGGTCAGCTGTGCTTTGCTCAGCTTGCGCGCCACAAATAAACGCGCGTCTTCATCACTGATAAAAATCGAGGGTAAAAACCGGCCATTGGTCGGGTCTGGTACAACGGAGCTTAGAAAAATGCTTTTGTATTCAAAAGACTCATCATTGAGTTCGGTTTTATTGTTCAGGTTGCTCAGCAGCATTTGCTCTAACATAATGATCACTCTGTTGACTACTGACTCAGGCCGTCAGTAAGGCACTCACCAGCAGCTAAAAACAGGGGGTCCTCTCCTTTGTCACTGGCGCATTGACTCTCGGCTTTAGTGTAACTGAAACGGCGCGTTGCAACAATCTGCGCAGCTCAGCCTGCCAAACCGACTAAAGTAAATGCCACATTTTAAGTTCGGTCAAGGCAGGAGACTATTATTTTGTTCGTTACAGAGCGTCTATCAGATTATTAATGGCCTGCTGCTGCGACACCTGACCTGCCATATAGGGCTGCCAATATTGGTTTAGTTTAGCAAGCGGGTCCTGGCGGTTTTTATATAACCCCTTCCAGTGCGCATAGGGCACAAAGGCATGCCCCTGTTCGGCGAGCGTCTGTCGGGTTACCTCACCAACAATGTAAAACAGCATGGGGTGCCACAATGACTTAAATTCAGCCTGCTTGCCTTGCTCTTTGGCCCGGCTTTGCAGCGCCTGATACAAAGGAGAATCCGGAAAGCTGGTGTGTGCTACCTCATGAAACAACATTTCGAGTGCAAACCAATCTTTAAAACCTGCCTGATAGCTATTGATAAAGGTGATCAAGTTCCTGCCAGAGGTAAAAGCACCGCCGTGTGTAAACGGCCGGGCAACGGTTAAAACGCGATGCTGCTGCGCCACAATCACACGGGTCCCAAATATATCACTCAGTCGCGAACAAACCTGTTCGCCATACTTATCAAGCAATGCGATGCTTTGCTGCGTCCAGGCCTGATTCTGAGCCCGATGTTGCGGCCATATCTCGTCCCGGTAGCTGCTCATCACCGCAAAATAGCCGCGCGTCAGGTCGTTGACTGGCAAGTCGGTCACCGCACTGTTGGCATCAAACAGATGCTCCGTCAGCTCACTTAGTTGCGAGTCACTGAACAGAGGGTGGAACCTGGGCTGGCTTGTATGTAACTGATATTGCGCGATGGCGGCATGCCACTTTTGCCTGTCCTGTGCGTTCAATCCGTCCGGAAATGCGCTGGGGTTGCGCGCCAGAAAGCTCAGATAGGCATGTAAGTTATTTTCGGCTTTATTATTAAACACCAGCGCCTGCTCATTGCACTGCCAGCGTGGCTCAGATGCCTTTGCAGCAACGGGAGCCTGCAAAACAACACTCACCACAGCAGCAAGTAATCCGATTTTATTCATTGTGCTTTCCTTAAATTGGGTCTTTCACTGTTGGTCGCACTCAAGCGTACCTTATTATTATACGCCGCCAGTATCTAACCCGTAAACTGAGCGGCTCCTGAACAGTTTAAATTCTATTAAATCGAACAAAACCTTCAATATTTGCAAATTTCATTCTCGCATTGCCATTGCTAAAGTGAACTCATCAGGCAAACACAGCGCATTGGACTAACTTTAACTGATAGCGCAGGCAACGAGGTTTTTATGCAAATTATTCGTATCAATAAAGCGCAGGCTACGCAGGATGGCGCAGGCGTGAACATCAGCCGAATAGCAGGCTTCGATGGCAAAAGTTTAGATCCCTTTTTGATGATCGATGAACTGAAATCAGACAACAGCAGCGACTATATGGCGGGCTTTCCGCCCCACCCGCATCGCGGTATTGAAACTTTTACCTACATTCGTAAGGGCGGCTTTGAGCATCAGGATCAGATGGGCAATAAAAAGGCCATTCGCGCCGGTGATGTGCAATGGATGAGCACCGGACGCGGCGTGATCCATTCTGAAATGCCACTCAGTGACGCCGAACAGGGCATGCATGGTTTTCAGATCTGGCTCAATATGCCAGCCAAGGACAAAATGCGAGCGCCCCGCTATCAGGACACAACCGAGCACAAGGCTCCCGTGATCACCACCAACTCCGGCGCAGAGCTTAAAGCGCTGGCAGGCAGCTGGCAACTGGACGGGCAAACTGTCCAATCGCCATTGAATGACTTAGCCGGAAATGGCGCCATTGCCGATGTTACTTTGCCAGCAGATCAGCAGATCACGCTGGATATGTCGGGCTACGGCAAAGTGCTTATTTACATTCACAGCGGCACATTGGCAGACACGCGTCTGAGCGCCACTTATCAGTTGGAGCTGGACCCGGCCCACCCGGTCACACTGCAAAGTGGTGCCCAGGGCGCTGGCTTACTGGTACTGGCAGGTCAGCCAATCGGAGAAAAAATAGCCCATATGGGTCCGTTTGTGATGAATACCCAGGAAGAGCTGCAACAGGCCGTGCGTGACTATCATGCCGGCAAATTCGGTAGCATCTAAAACACAGCGCAGTAAAGATTTAAACAAATTAAGAGGACAAGACAATGGGACGATTAATTGAAGGTAAGTGGCATGACGTCTGGTACGACACCAAAAGCAACCAGGGCAAGTTTAAACGCGAAGACGCGCAACTGCGCAACTGGGTAACGGCCGATGGCAGCGCCGGGCCAACCGGCGACAGTGGCTTTAAAGCCGAATCTGGCCGCTACCATTTGTACGTATCGCTGGCCTGTCCCTGGGCGCACCGTACTCTGATCTTCAGAAAGTTAAAGCAACTTGAGGCACACATTGATGTATCTGTGGTCAGCCCGGATATGCTCGAACATGGCTGGACCTTTGATAAAGCAACCGGCAGCAGCGGCGATGCCCTGTTTGAGCAAAGCTATATGCACCAGTTGTATACGCGCAACAAGGCTGACTATTCAGGCCGTGTCACTGTGCCTGTCTTGTGGGATAAACAAACACAGCGCATTGTCAGTAATGAGTCGAGCGAGATCATTCGCATGTTTAATTCAGCATTTAATGAGCTGACCGGCAACACCGATGATTACTACCCCGAGGCACTGCGCCAGGACATCAATGATATCAATGAGTTTGTTTACCATAAAATCAATAACGGGGTATACAAAGCCGGGTTTGCCACCGAGCAGGCGGCCTATGAAGAGGCAGTACAAGCACTGTTTGAGGCGCTCGAACAGTTAGAGCAGCGATTGAGCACGCAACGCTATCTGGTCGGCGATACACTCACGGAGGCCGACTGGCGATTATTTACCACGCTGATCCGCTTCGATAGCGTCTATCACGGTCACTTTAAGTGTAACCTGAAACAGATTGAAGACTATCCCAACCTGGCCGGTTATATCCGTGAGCTTTATCAGTGGCCGAATGTCGCCGAGACGGTGGATTTTTACCATATCAAGCGCCATTACTACTTTAGCCACACCATGATCAATCCAACGCAAGTGGTGCCGGTCGGCCCGGATATCGACTACACCCAGCCGCACAATCGCGGATAAGCACCGTAAACAGCCACTGTAAACCCCGTTTACAGTGGCTTTAATTGCTCCTCACAACTTATCTTTGCTTTTGCAGCGCTCCCTGCTGTCTTTGTCATAAAAGAGTGTTTAAATAAATGGCACATCGCATCATTTGGTGATAAATTAATCGCTCGTGACTTTAAGGAGTGAAATCATGAAAACAGATAAAGAAACCCGTAAAAAAGCCGCCAGCAAAATTGGCGTCAGTATGGTCACCGGAGTGGCCGTTGGCACCGCCATTGGCGTTTCTTCCGGTGATATCGGCAACGGGGTTGCGCTGGGTATCGCAATCGGTGTCGCTGTAGGCATGTTGTTGGATATTAATGGTTAGGGCGTGATCTAACAGCGATTCTGCGAGGTAAACGCCCCACAGAATTAATCATCACTGAGCACATCTGCGGCTATCGCAAACACTTTTTCTAGGTTACTGCGCTCACCCGGTTGCGATAATTTATAGTGCCTCGGGCTGTCAATATGAAAGACTTGATGCTCTTCAAGCATTTTGATCCGCAACAATTCACGTTCTTTGGCGCTAAGGTGGTTTTCGTGCAACTTGTCCAGTTCGCCGGTATCAAGCCAGATCCCGCCACAACCCGGACACTCGTCAATTTCAACGACCCGTAACGGACTAAAGTAGCGCCGCATCATAACGATTTGTGGACACTTCGGACAATTGACTCGCGCGTTTTCATCACCCAGTGGGGCAGAAAACTGTCGCAGATGTTTCGCCAGCACTTCTGCACGCACATCAGCCGGGTTGGTAAAGTTGCTCAGCACCAGGTTGTCGAAAAAGACCCCCCCACTGCGCTCGGATATATACACCACAATGCCACCCACTTTGGCTGGCTTCAACGGGTATGAGGTTCTGGGACACTGCATGTTAAGACTCCTATCATCGGCACCGGCTAAAATCAGCAGTATACTTTTTGTTCCCTGAATTAGAAAGTACCTGACTAAGGCTCCTATTTATCTAATCACAGCCCAGCCTCTTTGGGTTTATCAAACAAATACCCCTGCGCATAATCCACCCCCAGCTGTTTGGCAATATCCAGCTGCTGGGGCGTTTCTATGCCTTCTGCCAGCACCTTGCCACCATACAAATGTACCGTATCAACCACTTGCCTTATCTCGTCGATGATCTCAGCGCCATAGTCCAGGCGACTGATAATGGTAATGCACAGCTTCACTACATCGGGCTTAACGGTATTGATCAAGGTCAGTTCAAAGAAACCACAGCCAACATCATCGAGCCAGAAGGTATAACCCAGCTGACGCAGCTCAGCCATTTTTGCTTTGACGGACGCCCAGTCATCCACCGGCAGGTGCTCTGTCAGTTCAATGCACAGCAGATGCGCATATGGGTAATGTTGTAGTGTCTCTGATACCTCATTATCAAACAGCAAACCCGGAGAGAGGTTGACGGTTAACCTCTGCGCGCCTTGATGCTCACAATGACGCGCATGGGTGGCCAGATGGGTGTTCAGCGCCAGCTTTTCCATCTCAAACTGCTGCCCCTGCGCCATGGCAGCGCCAAAGAGTTTATCCGCACGGTGCAAAGGCGACGCTTTTGGTCCGCGGATCAAGGCTTCATAACCAAATATGCCCTCACTTTGCACCCGCTGAATGGACTGCCAGTAAGGCAGCAGGTTTTTGTTGGCAAATACCCTCAGCAGATCCTCTTTACTATCCGGGTAAAGTGCGTTTAGTGCACAGGCCGCATCTGAGCGAATACTCTGCTCCTGCGCGACCTGCTCAGTCACGGCGGCTGAGCTTACCTGAATTTCCGCTTCATGCACCAGCTGACAATCTAACTCACTGAGCAGCAGTTGCGCAACAGCCTGACTCAACGCCTGCTGTGCCTGCGTCGGGGAGCCAAATTGTTCGGATTCGAACCACAGCTCGCCCAGCTCAAAAATGTCCTGCTGTAAGCCAAATTGCGCATTTTGCGACAGTAAAGCCACCAACGCATGCCACACTTTTTGCCCAGTAGACTGACCAATGCGCTCAATGATGCCGGGCCATCCCGACAAAGACACTAAGGTTAACGTACGCAAGCGACCTCCAGGTATTTGATGCTGCTGTCCGGTTGCAGTATAGCAGGACAAATGAAAAGCAGCCCTGAGCACTGGATTTTGCACGTTTTGTACACGCCTGGTTAAAGCCCATAAAACTCAGCGCATTAAAAGCAGTGTTCTCAAAAACAGAACGCTTTATCCGGATCTTTGTTGCATTCATTCTCACATCAAGCTGCTACCATCGCTGGCAATAACAAGTTTTTATCTGGAGCAAACCTGTGAGTATGAAAAACACGGCACGAGACTACGGCACCATTGCGAAATGGCTACACTGGGGCACCGCCTTGCTGTTTCTCGCCGCCTATGTCAGCGTCTATTACCGTCAGTGGTTTACTGAAGCCAAAACCCCACAAAACTGGACCGCGTTACAGCTGCATTTGTCATTCGGTGTTTCGATAGCGGTGATTGTTGCACTGCGGCTCATCTGGCGCTGGCTGAATACCCAACCCACAGCAGAACCCGGCACCCGCATAGAACACCTGGCAGCGCATCTTGGGCACTACGCCTTGTATGCAGTGATGATCATTGCCCCGCTAACGGGCTATATTGGTACGGGCGTAGATACCGAGTTCTTCTTTTTATTCGATATTACTAAATTTGAAAGTACCGCGCTATTCACAGCACTCGTCGAGCAAGGCATGGGCCTGTCATTTGCCGAATTTGAAAAGCCCATCGACTTTATTCATAAGGAGATTCTGGGCGCCTGGCTGATCTGGATATTGATCCTCGGCCATATCGCAGCCGCGCTGTATCACCATTTGGTCAAACGCGATCGGACATTACTGAAAATGACCCACGGTGGTGAGCGTTAAGCTCACCTAAAAACAAAAAACACACTATGTTGACGCACATCTTGCCAATACAACAACGGCCATATATTGGATTAAAGTAACCATTCAATTAACAGGTTGCGCATAATTTTGCCATTGTTTTTTCATCTCTAAAACGGGTAAAATCCGCATTACAGGAGAAAATAACCTAAGGAAAACAATGAAAAAGCTACTTCTACCCTGCGTCATTGCCGCAACATTTAGTGCGCAAGCCAACGAACAACAACTGCCGCACACGTTCCAGGCAAATACCCCTGCAAAAGCTGCTGAAGTCAATGAAAACTTCAACTACCTGTTACAAGCCATCACCAAGACACAAGATGATACCCAAGCCCAGGTAAGCACACTCAATGGCACATTGGTGCAACTGACACAAGATATCGAACAGCAGAATCAAACACTGACATCGGCCGGCAACACACTAACAACGCACGGTAATAACATCAGCGCACTTCAGACGCTGGCTACAACTCAATCTGAGCAGCTTACTGAGCTGCAAACCACAACGGCCAACCACACCGTTTATTATGGCGAACTGGCCAGTGCATTAGCCGCACAAAACAGCAGCCTTGAGGGGCTAAGCAGCCAGCTAAATAGCGTACAATCAAGCCTGGCAACAGCAAACTCACAATTAAACTCAGTTCAAGGCACGGTCGGCAACCATAGCGAGTTACTAACAAACCAGGGAACGTCGATTGCC
>NZ_JXYA01000023.1 GCF_000967655.1 Pseudoalteromonas rubra | reverse complement strand
ACATACAACACCGTCATCCCGCCCAGCGAGCCGGGAACTATTAGCAGGCCATTCAGAAAAGCAAGTTATATGCACCGCATTTACATACCACACTGTCATCCCGGCCAGCGAGCCGGGAACTATTAGCAGACCACTCAGAAAGTCAGTTATATGCACCACATCCACATACTACATCGTCATCCGGTTCAGCGAGTCGCAACACCAAGTCACAGCCAATAAAAAAGGGCTAAACCCTAAGGTTTAGCCCTCATTATAAAGCCTGGGGAATGTTGCTTATTGAGCCTGTGCGTTCAATGTAACGCCAGAGAAAGTTCTGTAAGCGTTAAGACCGAAGTACCAGGTACCCGCTTGCGGGTTAGTGAAAGTACACGTCTCTGCATTGCCACCTTTATAAGGACGGCAGTCATAGCTAGAGCTGGTAGGTGCACTACCTTGCTTAACGAACAGGTCAGCGTCGCCTGTACCACCAGAGATGGTTACAGTCAGGCTGCTCATACCCGCAGGTACGTCTAGTGACTTCTGAACCCAGCCACCTGTGCTTGCAGACAGGTTAGACTCAGTCAAAGAAACCGGGCCAGTAGAGCCACCTGCTGTTTCAGCTTTCAGGCTAACACCGCTGTATGCCGAGTAACCGCGCATCATTACGTGGTAAGTACCAGCAGATGGGTTATCAATGGTACATACTTCGTTGTTACCACCTTCGTATGGACGACAGTCGTAAGTTGTCTGAGTCGGCTGAGCGTTTGCACGTACGTACAAGTCAGCATCACCTGTACCGCCACTCATAGTGAAGGTGACTTTGCTAACACCGCTGGTGACGTCAAATGTGTAGAATGTTTCGCTGCTTGCGCCGCCAGACAGGCCAGTTTTAGCAACGCCATCTTCCAGCTCGTTACCGCCAGTGCCGTTCAGCGCTGCATCTACCGCGGCTGACGCATCAATGATACCAGTACCACAGCTTGTACAAGTCGCAGGGAAGCTACGTGTTGTGTTCTTCAGAATGCTTTCTACTTCATCAGGCGTTGCAGTAGGTTTAGCTTGCTTGATAAGCGCTGCTACACCCGCAACGTGTGGTGCCGCCATTGACGTACCTTGTGAGTAAGCATAGCTGTCGCTTGAAGGCGTGTTGCTGCCTGCGTTGTAAGTAGACAGAATACCCTCTGGGTCGTTAGCGAAGCTTTGAGCACCACCTGGCGCTGCAACGTCGATGTTTGAACCGTAGTTTGAGTAGTAAGCACGGCCACCGTTACGACCTACAGACGCAACGTTGATGATGCCAGAACAGTTACCTGGGTTGTAGTTTGCAGAGTTGTCGTTGTCGTTACCTGCTGCAATAACAATAGTGGTGCCGTTTGCGCGTGCTGTGTTGATCGCATTTTGCGTGGTAGAGCTACATGCACCGCTGCCACCTAAACTCATGTTAATGACGTCAGCTGGGTTTGCGTTGGCAGGCGCGCCAGATACTGAGCCACCTGATGCCCAGACAATCGCGTCTGCGATATCTGAAGTCAGACCACCACACTTACCAAGTACACGAACCGGTACAACTTTCGCATCGTATGCAACCCCGGCAACACCTTCACCGTTGTTAGAAACTGCTGCAACAGTACCCGCTACGTGCGTACCGTGCCAGCTTGAGTCACGTGCGCTGTGAGTGTAACCACACTCGTTGGCAGACACTGCATCACCCGGGTCACGTGCATCGCTGTCGCGGCCGCCGCCATCGTTTGCAACAGAAATGTCAGAGATCATGTCGTAGCCTGGCAGGATGTTCGCGCTCAGATCAGCGTGAGGGCGGTAACCCGTATCCAGTACCGCAACAACTACACCGTCACCCGTTGCTTTGTCCCATGCTGCTGGAGCGTTAATACCGCCAGCTGCTTCAAAATAGTGCCACTGATCTGAGTAACGCGGATCGTTTGGTGTCGCGAACGGCTGTAGCATTTGGTCAACTTCGATATATTCGATGTTACCGGTTGCTGCCATTTCCTGCATCAGGCTTTGTGCTTCTGCCGGAGTTAGCTTTTTGTCAACACGCATAACGTGGTGGTTGCTCAGTGCCATCTTACGAACGTACTTAGTTTGTAGTGAAGATTTTTTCTTGCTTTTGAAGTTCTTCACGAAACTTTGAGCGCGTGAGTTCATCATGGCTGGTGACATATCAGCGCCAGAAACAGACATAAGCTGGTTGCTGTTGTCTTTGTACTTGATGATGAACTGCGTACCGGCTGTGTTTTGGCTCTGCATTTTCTGGCTTAGTTGCGCCATGCTTGCGCTGTTGTTAAGTGCTTCAACGTTATTAGCCATAGCAGTAGAGGCGGCAAACATGCCAGACATTGCCAGCGCTACCGCGCCGATTTTTAGGTTACGTGTTGTCATTCTTAGAATTCCCTAGTTTCTTACTTGTTGTTGTTCTGTTTGCGTGTGCAAGCAGATGGTTATCGAAGGTAAAGAGTTGGTTAAAGTATTTAAAGTGCTGTTTTGTTATTTACACTATTGTTTTAGTTATAAGCGGATGGCTAGATAGTTCGTTTATTGCAATAATCTGTTGTTTTTATTGCATAATTATTCTTTGTTACAGGGTGAGGTATGATTTAGTTAGTATTGTAAATGATTGTAAATGGTTAATATTTTATTACTACTTGTGATAAATTTATGTGCCTTTGTTTGCTAAATAATCGCATTACTCCACCTCCAGGGCATAAGTTGATATAATAAGCGCATAACTTTTTCAGGACACAATATACAATGTTGAACTTTGATGTGGTGATCATCGGCGCGGGCGCGGCTGGCCTGATGTGCGCGGCACAGGCCGGGTATCGGGGCCGCAGTGTGGCGGTGGTCGATATGGGCAAAAAAGCTGGCCGAAAAATACTCATTAGCGGCGGTGGTCGTTGCAATTTTACCAATGAGGGTGCCACACCACAGAATTATTTATGCGCAAACCCGCATTTTGTGAAGTCCTGCCTGAGCCGCTATACCCAGCACGACTTTATTGAGCTGGTGGACCGCCACGGCCTGGCTTATCATCATAAAACCCTGGGGCAGCTGTTTTGTGATAACAGCGCGCAGGACATAGTTGATATCTTGCTAACCGAATGCGAGTGGGCCGGGGTAGAGCTGTTTCTGCGTAACGAAGTCATTAAGGTAGAGCGCACTGAGGACGGAGGCTACCTTGTTACCACCTCAGAGCAGGTATTCAGTTGTGAGTCTCTGGTGGTGGCCGCAGGTGGCCTGACTATGCCCAAACTGGGTGCCACCCCCATTGGCTACAAAATTGCCGAGCAGTTTGGCCTGAAAGTGCTACCGACTATGGCAGCGCTGGTGCCCTTTACTTTGCACGACCACGACAAAGCCCGCTTTGATGGCCTGGCCGGCGTCAGTTTACCCTGCACAGCACATAGCGAAGACGGCACCCGCTTCAAAGAAAACCTGCTGTTTACCCATCGTGGCCTCTCGGGCCCGGCAATTTTGCAGATCTCCTCGTTCTGGCGTGCCGGGCAGGGCGTGATTGTGAACCTGTTGCCAGAGGTTGATATGCAGGCACAATTGCACGACTGGCGTCAGGAGCAAGGCAGTAAGTCTCTGAAAAACTTACTTAGTACAGTGTTACCTAAGCGTTTTGTCGAGGTCTTGATCAGCGAGCAAACCGTCCCGGATAAAAATGCCAACCAGCTCAGCCACAGCGAAATCGAAACGCTGGCCCACGCGCTGCACCACTGGCACATCAAACCCAATGGCACAGAGGGCTACCGCACCGCTGAGGTTACCTTAGGCGGCGTCGACACCGACGAACTCAGCTCCAAAACCTTCGAAGCCAAAAAGGCCCCGGGCCTGTACTTTATCGGCGAAGTCACCGACGTCACCGGCTGGCTGGGTGGCTACAACTTCCAATACGCCTGGAGCTGCGGCTGGGCATGCGGACAGGCGTGTTAGGGTATGAAGAAACAATAAGGGAGGCTGCAAGGCCAGCGCCTTTCAGGCGTGCCAGGTATCGACCAGCGCTTTGCCAGCCTGACTGAGCCTGTATTGTTGCAAACGGCTGGTGGGTTTATCTGGTAACGTCATTTCTATCAGCCCGTGCAGGAGTGCGGGTTTGAGGTAACCAGCCTGAAAAGACTTGCGATCTTTCAGCAACAGGGCCTGTTGCAAAGTATTTCTGTCTTGCGGCACCTCATGCTTTGCCAGCAACAACAAAAGCCGCTTGACCTGAGGTGTTACCTGTAAGCTAATCTCGCGGGTATCATGAGGGGTATCATGAGGGGTATCATGAGGGGTATCATGAGGGGTATCATGAGGGGTATCATGAGGGGTATCATGTGCGCTGAGTGTTTCCAGGATCACTTGCAGCATAAACTCTATAAATGGGGCCGAGTCGGTTGCTAGGTTACTTTGATTGATTGCCTGATAGTAGGCTTCCTGGTGATGATGGATAATGCTTTCTACCGGGAGCTGGCCGAGTGTATCGTGCCATTTGCTCAGAATTAACGTTTGCCACAGTCTGCCCATGCGGCCGTTGCCATCACTAAATGGATGAATAAACTCAAACTCATAGTGAAACACACAGCTTTGAATTAAAGGATGTTGGTCGGTGTTGTCAAGCCAATCAAATAGCTCAGTCATCAGGCCCGGGACCCTGTCGGCCTGAGGGGCCATGTGAACAACCTGGTCGCCTTTCATTACGCCTACATTGCCTTTTCGGTATTGCCCGGCATCACCAATCAGGCCCTGCATGAGCACAGCATGAGCCTGCAATAAATGTGCGTGATTGAGGGGATCCCACTGGTCGAAATACTCATAAGCCGCTATCGCATTTTTTGCCTCTAAAATATCTTTGGGCGGCGCAATAACTGGCTTACCAGCCAAAATAGCGGTGATCTGGGCTTCGCTCAGCGTGTTTCCTTCAATTGCTAATGAACCCTGAATGGTTTTAATGCGGTTAATACGCCTGAGCCTGAGCGCGTTGCGCTGCTCAATCGCTTTTAAGCGACCAAGTTGCTCACTCACCGACGCTATCAGGTTGACGATGTTTGCCGTGAGCGTAAAAGGGGGCGTGTAGCGTTTACTCATTTATACCAGTAACCCTTCGCTGCGTGCCTTGTCTTCATTTAATACAAAGATATGGCTATCGCGGATACACCAGAGCGTTTTTAGTCGTTTCAAACTCTGTCTGAACTTTTCTGTGAGTGGGGGTAAAAATTGAGTTGGGACCTTAGGGATCACCAGCCGTAACTGCAAGGATGTGTGCTGCCAGTCCATCGCTTTATGGTTAGCCGGCAGCTCTTGCTCTGCGTCCGGGTTTCTTTTCAGATAGGCCATCACTTGTAATAACAGCGCGTTTTCAAATTTTTCGAGGATCTCTGCCCAGTAATTGTCATAATCTGGTTGGCTTGAGGCTTTTGGAATGGAGGATTTTGCTTCTACAACAAACAGTTTTTGTTCGCAGAGATAAGTAAATTCAACCATTTTAAAGCCGTTCCCCAGAGATTTGTGACCCTGAGAATGCTCTATCTGGTAGCAGTCATCTGCTGTAAAGTCGCCAAATTCCACACCGGATTCGGAAATCCTGATCATACCGACTGAACTCCCTCAAACTCAGCTTCAAATAAGCGAACCGACTCGTTGATGATTTCATTGTCTGGCAAACCATCTTTCAGCAAACAAGATTGTTGCCAGGTGCCATCTGTGGCGTTGGCCATAAATGTTGGGATTGGCATCTGATGTGCCTGCGCAATCAAAACCAGTTTTTTAATCACATAATAAGAATGCGTAGCAAGGAAAAACTGGATCCCAGCCTGCGCAAGCACAGAGATAATATCCAGCAATTCAATGATGGCGGTGGGATGCAAGGCAGACTCAGGCTCGTCAATAAACACAATCGAGTCGCGGTCTAAAAACCGATTGCCCAGTAAGGTATCCAGAATCGCGATTTTCTTCACACCTTCTGCGGCGGCCATTATGGAGAATTTGGTGTTGCCTTTTTTATACACCCAGCTGTTACTTTTACCGTCAAATTCAACCTTGCCGGAAAATACGTTTTCCAGCCGTTGCCGGGAGTCGGCAAACGCTGAATGATTACGTCCTCTTTGTGTGGGAATTTTTAATGCCGCGACCAGATCAGAGTAAGTGGCATCGAAGCCAAAGATCTTGTCAATTTCTGTGGTCTTATAAATTACATCCATCAAAGACAGCACTTCTTTGGGCGGCAAAAAGACCGAGTTAGAACTGCGTTGCGACAGGTTATTATGCGTTGGGCTGACCTTTTTGGTGGTGTCTTTACCAAATCCGAACATCAGAGAACTGTTGTCTGCCAAAGAAATACAGGTCATCAGGCGCTTACTGTCGCCTTTGGTCACTATGTCGCCGATTTTATCTACCTGAAACGTCCAGTAGAGCTTTTCGCTCAGCACTTCAGCAAAGTCCTGATAACTATTGCCTTTATTGGCCTCTTCATGGCTGCGAATGGCACTGTACAGCGCTTTCAGCAAAAAGGTTTTACCCGTACTGTTTTCGCCCAGGATCAGGTTGATCTTCCCCAGTCCCTGGCCCTGAGCACTGACGATGGGGCCGTAGTTTTCTAGTTTAAAATCGTGGATCATAGTGTTACCTGTCGGATAATTCGTAACTTACTGCACAGTCTAAAGTTATTTTATCTAAAAGCAATTTAGCAAGGTAGATAGTGTGGTTTTGGGCCTAAAACAGCACTGGGTCTGCACTTTGTGGGTGAAGCTGCGAAGTCACCGGCTGGGTATGCGGACAGGCATGCTTGGTATTGAACACCCTCCGTTTGGATTACGATCAGTACCTGGGAAGTGTTGTGCTAATTTATCCCATTGCTCAGGTTGTGTAGCTTTAGCAAAAGCGGTCACATCTTAAGTGCAAAGTGCCAACTCTTTGTTGTACTTGTTCGACTCGCCTAGTAACCAGCCTTGAGACTGCATTTAGTTGAGGATGTCGTTTTGAAATATTTTTTCTTGTGCTGCATCTGTCATAACCAACATTTACTCTATTTATTTTTCTCTGATCACACAGGTTATTTCTTTAGGGTTAGCTTTCCAGATATGGTCGAACCCACTAGAAATCATTACTTCAATTTTTCCTTGAGGAGATTCTATTAACAAGTATCTGTCGTGAGAGCCACTATAAAGAGCACTCACAGAGGTCGTCCACTCTGGGCAAACAGATTTGACGAATTCGTCAGTCACTTTGACGCTATTTTTTACAATACCTAACAAGTCTGGCGTTTCAACAAACTCAATAGCTAGTTTGTGCCTAGGTAAAACTGCTCGAAACAGACTTTGAGTGTTATCCCAGCCTTGGGCTAGATAATTGTCGCAGATTGTCACTCTCGTAGCGGAAGAACAGAGTATTTGAAGGTACTTAATGAACTCACCTCTGCTTTCAGTTGGTGAAACAGAGACCGTTATTTGGTTTGCAATAAATGAGGAACGATAATGTACATAGGGTAAAGTTGCTTTTTCGTCCTCAGTCAAAATAACTTTCAAGCTCGTTTTTGATGCTAACACTTCCAATGAGTCATCACGATCGACTTGATGCTGAAGCTGGGGCATTAACCTGTCAAAAACAGACTGGTTCAACCCTTTTTCTTGCGCTTCAATGAGTTGCTTTTTATTAGTTTTGTATGGAAGTGAGATTAGCTTCATTAACCTTTTGTATTTCTTTTGATACTTGCGAGGCTCAAAAGCAATGTTTTCATAGGCCAACAACAGTGAGGTACTGAGAACCATTTTTTCAGTCATCAGTTACCTCATATTCATTAAATCAGAAAGCGTGGCATCAAAGAAACCAGTTGGAAAACCTATGATATCACCCTCAATATTGTTGAACTCTCCGTTTTCATCTATCAGTATGGTTTCAAAATCACTACCAACATCACTTTTATAATGAATGACGACATCATCACTTTGAATATGGTCTTGATATACTTCATAAACTATTTTGTTTATTAAATGCTCACAATGAGTCTCAACAATCAACTGAATACCACTACTCGCTATATACGACAAAAACACTCCTAACCGAGCTTGGGCTTTAGGATGCAACTGAACTTCTGGGTTTTCCAACAGAATCAGATCACCTTCTTTCCCCATTAAACATATTATTATGACCTTGGCTATGTAGCTCATTCCTGCCCCAAGGTTAAATGGAGAAACATTGGTATCAAGGTCCTTAACACTAAACGAAACTTTTACTTGGTCACTAAGTTTCTCCGTAATAAGCTCAATTTGAGAGCCAGCAATAAAGCTCAACCATTGACTAAGCTGATATGAGATAGTTTTAGAGCCTTCAAACCTGAGTAGTGAATCAGGTAACTTTCTGCCTTTTATTTTGTCGAAACTTGAAAATAGATATTCACCCAAGTTACCCACTTTTCGCTCCGATACTTGTACTAGATCTTGAGCACCTATTCGGTTAGCATTTAGGTACAAAAGCTCTGCACCCTGTGCGCTTTCTTCCAGTTCGTATAGGTAAGGAAGCTGCGTTGATTTTTCAATACCCTCTGACGTTAACTTTAAAAAATGACTTGTGTTTTCGGTGTCAATTACGGTTAGTTCAATCGACTTAGCGTTGTTCTTCTTGTTACGAATCACTGCAAAGTCACTAAGGTATCGAATGAGTTCTTCCATACTGTAACGGTTGCTGGCTTGGCTATTTTTTATGAGTAACATCAAAGCTTGGATAGCTGTTGATTTGCCAGAAGAGTTTGCTCCTGTCAAAAGAGTTAACGGAGCAAGTTTTAAACTTGTTTTATCAATACTTTTCAGGTTTTTGATATCAAGTTGCTTAAGCATTCTTAAGTCCTTGTGCGATTTTTTGAGCGGTATCAAACCTAGCTCTTACATTTTCTGATGTATCAATTGAGCCAGAAAAAAGCCCTTCATCATCTACGTTTTGCTTATAGGTATCCACAAGGGATTTAGCTTTTGAGTGATCAAGTTGATCTGGTTGTACGTAGCAGAAAGCGAAAACCAGCATCTCAAATAGTCCCATATTGACAGGGCGTTTATTTCCTCCAGCTTTAGGCTTAAAGCGAAATGCTTCATCACCTAAAACTTGATAAACACTTTCCATTCCGTATAAGCAGACAGATTTAGCGTGCTCAATTAACTGTGCAGATGCTTTGGTGTTTATATACTTCATCACCGATGCTAAAAAAGAATCAACATCAGAACGGTACTGAACAGATGAGTCTGTAAACTGGTTTGTAATTAACAAGTAAAAAGCTACAAATCTCAACACTAAATATCTGTCACGCATTCGATTTGGTTTCACGCCATTTCCCGTGGCTAACTTAAACTGCTGGCTTTCAGCTAACTCTTGTATCAGAGTTGTTGCCTTCCCTTGGTACAGGGCGTGGCGCATTTCTTGCTTGTTTAAGTTAATCCCCCCCCGATTAACGCGTTCAAAAATATTGAACTTCACATACTCAGGAGTTGGAGGCTGTATCACATAAGAATGTAATTGGTAATCTTCTAACTTAGCTTGAAGTATCGGAGGAATATCATCGAACTTCTTTCCTTTTAGGTCTGGCAACATCGAAAGGTTTGTAAGCGTAAATTTGTTGTTTTTAAACTGCTTTAAGGCTGTAATTCTTTGCTTACCATCAATAATTTGCCTAACACCTTCTTCATCTTCAAATAAGTAAATCAACGGAATGGGAATCCCCATCAAAATTGATTCGATCAACTCAGATTGATGCTTTCTATCCCAGACATTTTTTCGCTGAAAGTCTGGAGCAAGAACAAGATCACCTCGACTTTCCTTACGAAGCAGCTCAAAGATGCTAGATTGTTCTTTAGCAATCCGTATTTGAGTGTCAGTACCCATTTGGTGTGGGTGTGCTGTCAACTCAAGCTCATCTTGATTTTCAATTTCAATTACATCATCTGCTTCGGTCATCTGTTACGCCTTGGTTTTTCCTTTATCATATCACTTAGTTCTAATTGCTATAAGTATAACAATGGTGTGCTGGTATTTGCCCGCCAATCACGCTGTCTATCTTGCCTTTAACCGAAATCTTTTACCGTTCATTATCGGTTAGCTCCTGATTTAGTCATATAGCTGCCAAGTGTTAGTGAGTTTATCAACCAACAATGTTTGACGTTGTTTGAACACCTCTGGAGTCCATTCATCTTGACTTAACACCTGATTGGTTAAGACAAACGTTGTACGACCGCTGATAGGGTTAAAGTACTCACTTTTCTTTTTGTCAAAGTCGTAGTTACTTGCGGCACTATTTTTATTTCGAGAGAGTAGAGCCAAGTTACCTAAGCTGTGTGTCGTTGCTCTTTTGAGTAAAAGCAACAAACTCATCAAACTGTTGCAAATAGGTGTTGTTGATTTCGCTTTGACTGTGCAGTGCCTCTATGCCGCGAGGAGTTATAGCAATATGTGCCCTGCGCGGGGATTCCAGTAACCCGGCTTTTACCAGATAGGTTTTTGCCCAGCCGATACGGTTATCAATCACACTTTGTTTGCCGCTTGGCAGGGTCTCTGTGCGCTCGGCGTCTGTCAGGGCAAACTTGTCGGCTATCTGGTTTACAACATCGCGCAGTTTAACCTCTGCACCATTTGCTTGCGCAGCAACTTCCAAAACAGGGCGCATAAATTGCTGATAATTCGGGATCACGGGTAGTCCTTTTAATACGCTCGGGCGCGACTTTACTGTACAAATAAAACGCTGCACTGGCATTAATTTACATCAATAAGTGGTGCTGAGTTTACCACGTTTGTACTAAAAGTATGAGTGAACCGAATCCTGATGATGGTTGATTGAACTTGGGAGCAATTAAAACTAAGCCCGAATAATGACTTCATCGGGCTTTGGTGAGGGTTTGTTGCTCAGGGTTTTACATCGAGCTGAGGTTGGCGGGTGAGGCCGGGTGAGCTTGTTCCGCCGCCAATGCCAGCTGTCACTTTTTGTAGTTGTGAGATATGAATTACTTTTTTCATGGCATACTCAAATTAACCGTTAACGGGGCTGTATTGGTTTAGCCTGTGGCTTTGGAAACTCTATATGCTGGCTTCTGGTTAGGCCTGGTGACTCATTCCCACCGCCAATACCACCAGAAACTTTCTTGAGTTCGGCTTTATCAATTGCTTTCTTCATGAGGTTCTAGTCCTTCTCTAAATTCTGCTCTCAATGCAAATTGGAGCAAAGCAAGTATCATTACGATGTGCAGCAGCGTATTTGCATTGTCCCGGACATAAAACTTCAAATATGCGTTGTCTATCAAAAAGCTCTTGTAGAGCAGTACTTCGATGAAAGTCAGCATATTAATGATACAGGAAAGACCCACTAAGCAAATCACCAACATCTCTTGCGCAGAGACAGTGTGCTTCGCGTAACAACGATAAAAATATTCATAGTTAGTTTTCTCGTAAAACCAATGCGCCAAGCGTTTTCGGTATACTATGGGTAGCAAAAATGCAAAACTCATTAATGCACAGTAAACATAGTAATAAGTCTCCCAGTTCAATGCAACCGGGATCATCAGTTCATCGATCAGCTCTACGACCCCCAGAGTGATAAAAAACCAGCGGGCATTTTCAAAGCGCCAGGTATAACAAAGGCCAAATAGCACAATAAAAATCGGGGCGTATTGAAACACTTTATATATAAACTCCATGGCGTTACTCCTTCTTTGTTGGTTCTTTTTCAGCAGGTTGGGTGTCGTTATTGTCACTCATAAAGCTAAAATATTGTTTTGCGCAATCCTGGCCTGCAACCAGTACGATTTCGAACATTTTGGTTAGGGGGATATCAGTCTTGTCGCTTTCCCAGTTGCTGATAGTGGCTTGATCAACGCCGATTCTTCTACCTAATTCAGCCTGAGACCAGCCCCGGTCTCGTCTTAACTGACGAATCGAGCGCTGCACATCCTTCCTGAAATCATCTATTTTGCGTTTCCTTTTGATATTATTCATTCGCAACTCACATTGTTCAGAAGCTAGTTTAATTAGTCATCCATTTCGTGAAGTTAACATTTTGATAAATATTTTTACATTGTTATGTGTTGGCGAGCTGAAAATAATGAAGATATTTATAAAAGGGTTGTAAAGAGTGGGAAAGTACTTTTATTTTAGCGCCTTATGGTGCCTTCAACTTATGCAAAATCGAACACTTTTCTACCTGTTCGGCGCTGCAAGAGGCGAGGGTTTGCAGGGATTGTTCCAGCAGTGCCAGCTCGCGCTGGGCGCGTTGTACCTGGGCGAGTTGTTCGGCGATGATTTTATCGACGACGGCGCAGGAGGCGTTGGGGTCGGCCTGTACTTCTACCAGGCGTTTGATGTCGTCGAGTGGGATGTTGAGCTCGCGGCAGCGTCGGATAAAGATCAGGGTGTCTACGTCGCCCGGTTGGTAATGGCGGTAGCCATTGCTGGCGCGTTGCGGCGCTTTGAGCAGGCCAACTTGCTCATAATAGCGGATGGTTTTCGCATTTATCTGGGATTTCGTCGCAAGTTCGCTGATTTTCATATTGACCTTCCTGTCGCTGTAACCTTTAGCATCGGCAGTATCATTTATTCCTGTCCTGAGGGTCAAGTAATTCGTTATGTCTGATACGTTTCGTTCTGCCGGTTTGGTTTTGTCTTTAAGTTGTTTATCTCTGGGAATGTCGGTAAGTGTGGCGGCGCCGCTGAGTCCGCTGGCCACTGCTGTGAGTGCTGCGCTGGTTGCGCCGGGGCCTGAGCATCAGGCACAAGAGTCTCATGCTGAAGCAAAGCATGAAGACGGCCATCATGATGTGCACGCTGACGATGAGCACCACGATGATCACGGTCATGAAATGGAAAAAATCGTCATCCAGGCAACGCGCTCTGGCCGAATTGCCGATGAGCAGCCGGTACGGGTGGAGCTGATCAACCGCGAAGAAATCGAAGAAAAGGCGGCGATGCGCCCGGGTAATATCTCCATGCTGGTGGCAGAAACCGGCGGTGTGCGCATGCAAACCACCTCGCCTGCGCTGGGCAGTGCCAATATTCGATTGCAGGGCTTGTATGGTCGCTACACTCAGCTACTGGCCGATGGCCTGCCGCTTTATGGTAATCAGGCCGCGTCGATTGGCCTGTTACAAATTCCACCCACGGATCTGGGCCGGGTTGAGATCATCAAAGGCTCGGCGTCGTCTTTATATGGTGGATCGGCGCTGGGCGGGGTGATCAACCTTATTTCCCGCAAGCCGGGCGACGAGTTCAAGGGTGAGGTGCTGCTGAACCTGACCACCCGTGATGGCCAGGATCTGACGTCTTATATCGAAAGCCCGCTGAGCGATGACCTGAAAGGCTCGCTAACGCTGGGCGCACATCATCAAAAGTCCGAAGACATAGACAACGACGGCTGGTTCGATTTGGCAGGCTATGAGCGCTACACCGCACGGCCGCGCTTGTTCTGGGAAGGTGAGCAGGGCGAGTCCTTGTACGTGACGGCGGGTGCCATGACCGAGCAGCGTAATGGTGGTACTAAAGATGGGTTTACTATGGCGGATGGCAACCCGTACGTACAAACCCAGGATTCAGAGCGACTGGACGGCGGGTTGGTGTATAGCCAGCCGATGTCCGACACGCTCACGCTGCATGCGCGCTCATCGGCCATGGTGCAAAACCATGAGCATGGCTTTGGTCTGGTGCTCGAAGAGGACAGGCACGAAAGCTATTTGTTTGAAACCAGTGTCAGTGGTTACAACGACAAAACCGACTGGCTACTGGGGGTTGCCTATCAGTCGGATATGTTTGAATCTGAGACGTTTCCGACCTTTGATTACAGCTATGAGGTGCCGGGCCTGTTTGCCCAGCTGGATCATACCCTGAGTGATACGCTGACCGCGTCGGTGAGTGCGCGAGTAGATGATCATAATGAATATGGTACTCAGTTCAGCCCGCGAGTGACCTTGTTGTATCGTCCGGGCGAGCTGACGGTGCGCGGTGCCTATGCGCAGGGTTATTTTGCGCCAACGCCGTTTGTGGAAGACATTGAAGCGGCGGGGTTATCGCGCCTGGCACCGATAGGTGAATTGCAGGCGGAAGAGGCCGAAACCGCCTCGCTGGATTTTACCTACACCTTTGATTCGGTTGAAACCAGTCTGACCCTGTTTGGCTCGAATGTGGATAACGTGACCGAGCTGGAGGTGGTGCCAACATCGGATGGCACGCCGCCGACCCAGGTACGGCTGACCAATGCACTGGGCGAGAGCCAGATCCGAGGCTCAGAAGTGCTGCTGCGTTATTACTGGCGCGACGTGAAACTAACCGCCAGCTATTTATACCTGGACGCGACCCAAAGCGTGGATGGCCAGACGCGCACAGAGATTGCGCTGACGCCTAAACACTCGGCCGGGTTTGTGGCCATGTGGGAGCAACACGGTAACTTCCGCGCCGGGTTTGAGGCTTATTACACCGGGCCGCAGCGCCTCAATGCCAACCCGTTTGTGGCGGAGTCCGATCCATACTGGCACCTGGGTTTGATGGGCGAGATCACCACCGGGCGTTACAGCTGGTTTATCAACTTTGAGAACCTGCTGGATGTGAAGCAAACCGATGAGCATCCGCTGTTGTTGCCTCAGCAGGCGGTGAGTGGTCAGTGGACAACGGATATCTGGTCGCGCAACGATGGCTTTATTGTCAATGCCGGTGTGCGCATTAAGTTTGGTCATTAATCCTCAGGTGTAGTTGTTCGGGGGCTGCTGCTTTTAGTCAATCAACACCAGCTCCTGCTCAATACCAATAAACTGCTCCAGCAACAGCTGCGCCTGATGCACGTCGCTGATTTTCCACGCGGTGGGCTTCAGGGGGCGCAGCATGTTGAGCAGCTTGCCGTCTAAGTCGTAGCGGTTTAGTGTCAGATTTGTCTGATCTACGCTGTAAATATGCTCATGTTTTATGACCATAGCGCGTCCATTCAGGGCGGTAAGCGCTTTGGCGTGGGTGGGGCCTTCACCCAGAGTGAAGCGTTTTACCTTGCCCTGTGCGTCACTGTAGTACACCAGCTCACCTGCCTGCCATGCGCGATGCACGCCATTAATCCCCAGTTTGCTCAGCTCACCACTTGCTAAATCATACAGATACAACCCACCGGGCATGGGGTCGTTGATCAGCATCAGCACTTGCCCTGGTTGATGCCAGGCCTGTACCGAATGAACTGGCAATCTTGAGCTCAGGCTGTGCTGCTGGCCGGATAAATCAGCGCGGTGCAGTTTGCCGCCCTGTGCCCAGAGTAAGTGTTTGGCATCCGGCGACCAGGCAAATCCATGAATGGTGTGTGAGGCGTTGGTATTGCTAATTGCAACGGCCTGTTCACCCTGCCATATCCAGAGCTGATCCACACCGTTGCGATTAGAAATAAAGGCAATCCGCTGGCCGTCGGGTGAAAACTGAGCCTGCCGCTCCTGCGCCTGCGTGCGCGACAGACTGGGGTAGGGCAGGGCGCGGCTGTTCAGATCATGTACTGGATCAGCAACAGCCGAGTCTGTGTGACTGAGCGTCAGTTGTGCAATATCAATGTCCTTCTGGCCATTCACAGCCAGTAAGGTGTGGCGGGTCGGATGTTTGTCTGCTCCAAGCAGCTCAGTGGCGGGCGTAGGAAGCAGGCTTAATTTGCCACTCAGGGTAAGGCTGTAAAGCTGGCCGTTGCTGACAACCAGCAGCGTGCGGCCGTCGGGAGTAAAGCGGCCAGTGAGCGAGGCGGTTGGGTCCATGTGTGGCAGCAGTGCAATGGTATTGCGCTGCACTGGTTGCGCGTTTTTATCCAGTACTGTCAAAACATAATTCAGCGACTGATCCCGGCTAAACAGGGCAAAGTGCTGCTGGTGCGCATGATAGTCAAAGTGGTACAGGTAGTCGTCCGCTGCGGAATATAAGGTGCCGACGGTTTTGGTCAGGTCGTTGTACTGCACCAGCTGGGTTTGGCTGTCGCCGCTTTGCAAATAGGCATACGCATGGTTGGGCAGCGCTTTGAGGGCCATTGGCTGCCCTGCATCGCACAAATAACGCGGCTCGATAGCGTGTGGCTTGGTGAGCGCTTGGGCAAAATCAAGCGTAGCCAGTGCCCAGCAGGACTGGGCACTGGGTTGCTCACAATCGGCTTTGGCGGCAAACACCAGCTCGCGGCCATCCGGGGTAAAGCCTGGCGCACCGAACTGTCCGGGTGTGGCGCTGAGCCGCTGCTCCTGGCCACTATTTATGTGCCGTGCCCATAAGTGGCTGGTGCAGCTTCCGGCATACCGGTTAAAGACAAGATAATCGCCATCTGGGCTAAAAATAGCATGGGATTCATGGGCATCAGTATGGGTTAGTGGAGTCAGTCGGGTGTAACTGGGCGGCTGCGTTGTGGGCCAGACAAGATATAACAAGATACCGAGTAAGAAAGTGCCTACTATCAATAAAGTGTTTTTAGAATAAGGCTTTTTTGTTCTGTCTTGGATTTTGTCGGCGCTGGGTTCTGGCCAGCGCACAGGCGCCAGTAAGCGGTATCCAATTTTGGGGTGCGTTGCGATTATGCTGGGGTTTTTGGCATTGTCTCCCAGTACCTTGCGCAAAATGGCAATGCAGCGTTGCAGGGCATTGGGCACCACTTCAACGCCTTGCCAGACATGGGTCATGATCTCTTCATGGGTGACCACCTGCTCGCCATGCTCTCGCTGGCGCTTTGCAAGTAGCAGCAGTACCTGCAACACTTTGGGCTCGACCTGAGTATGCTGGCCGTTTTGGATCACCACACTGCGAGAGAAATCGATTTCAAACTCGTTAATAAAGAATCTTGTCTGTGCCATCGTAATCCGCAACTGCCTGAATTCGGCATTGAGTGTACGGCGCAATATTATGTCTGTCGAGGTGTGCAAGCGCAGATCTGGTCCGGCGAATTGTGACAGTATATTGCTGCGCGCAGTGATTTGAGGTTGTATTTGTCTGAGTAAAGAGGCTGGGACGAAATCGAAAAGAGCTTGGGATAACGACGAATATAAAACTTATCTATTTTATTCAGTTGGTTAGCTGTTTTTGTTAGAGCTTGAGTCGGTCAGTTACCGGCCCTCAGCAATTCATCAGCTTTTCATTAGGGGGGCTTTGTGGCTTTGCTCTGTGTCTTTGCGTTCAATGGCAGGCGAGTAATAACAACAGAGCGCTAAGCCTATGTACTGTGATAATAACAAACGCTTTATTTATCTTTTGGGATATGTCTTCAATCATTTTGCCAGTGCGGTTAACCACCTTAAGCCAGGTTTGAGCCTGTTAGTCAGGCGGCCATTCGTTTTGGTGCTGATATCTGCCCTTGCCATGGTGGGCGCATGTCCGTTAGCTCATGCGCAATCGCGCGAAGCACAGATCATTGAACGTACGGTAGCAGCTTATGGCGGTGAGCATTTACTGACATTGCCAGGCATCTCGGTCAGTGAAACCTGGTACCACTATTCTCAATGGCTGAGCGGCCATGCTTTGCAGGGACCTATGGTCACCTATTTAAGCGAGCAGCAAAACGACTATCGCATCGATTTTGTCGCCAAGCGTAAGGTATTTAAACAGGCCAATTCACGCCTGGTGGGCAGTCATGGCAGCGATGCCCCCGAAGTAATCCATCGGTTGTTTGCAGGCAATAAAGGGGCGAGCATTGATCATGCATTACAGCGATTCCAACCCAGCTCGCGTATTACCTTTGACAATACCTCGCTGGGCTATGAAGCCATGCTGGATACCCTGATCGTGCGTAAACTGGCGCAGCTTAAGCAACCCAGCCAGTGGCTGGATACGGCGTATATTGCCGGCGTGCCCCACGATGTGATAGCGGTGCCGCTGGATGGTAAAGCGCAAACCAGTCACACACTTTACCTCAACCAAAACAACGGGCTACTGAGCCGGATGATGACCGAGCAGCAGGGTAAAAAGCGCTTTTATGACTTTATGGCCCATCGCACCAGCGGGGCTATTCGCTGGGCATCTCAGGTGCTCGTCAGCACCGCAGATGGCCCGCAGTATCACAGCAAAGCGCGTACTGTCTCGGTGGCTAAGCCTGTGGATGCGTCATTCCAGATTCCTGCGGCGTATCAGCGCGCGCCAGCGGTAACACCTTTTGATGTCTCTGAGTTGACCGTGCGTGAGCTGGCAACGGGCGTTTATTTTGTCGGTCAGGATTGGGGCTACAGCCTATTTGTTGATGCCGGTGACTATCTGATCTCGGCAGGCACCTGGCAGATGAACGAACAGGCTGGCACCGGGACCGGATCATGGGCAAAAGCCCTGGCCAGGTTAAGACAGAGCACTTCACTCAGCAAACCCGTGAAGTACCATATTGTGACGCACCATCATACCGATCACCTGAGAGGGCTGCGGGATACCCTGGCTGAGGACACCACCTTGCTGGTGCACCCGGCAGACAAAAACGCAGTGGCGGAAGCGCTGGGCCCACACGTCAGAATTGAAACCATCCCGGCGCCCTATACCCTGGCCGGGGGGAAAATCCGCCTGCTGGATGTGCCCAACAGTCATGCTGCGCATAACTTGGTCGTGTATCTGAGTGAGCCGCAGATTTTGCTCACGGAGGATATGTTCGGCAGCAGCTTTGAGCAGGCGCTGCACTCACCGGCACGTTGGCCGGATCTCGACACCTATTATCGTCTCGACGCTCTGGTGGAGAGGCTGAACGAGCAGGGCATAAAAGTCGCTCAGTATGTGTCTTCCCATCATGGCAGAGTGCTGACTCAGGCCGATATCGACCGCGCCATGGCAATACCACGCACGGAGCGTCCGGTATTGTTGCAGCGTTTGTTTGAGGGCCAATGAAAAAAGCGGCGCACACCAGTAGGTGAGTGCGCCGCTTGGTTGTGGCTATGCAAGGCGGTTACTCATAGCGGAGTATTAAAGAAGGGCGGGTGCTGGCCGCTTTAAAAGCCAGACAGGCCACGGTCAGCCAGGTAATGGCCAGCACGCCCAGCGTGGCGGCGGCGTAAACCCAGCCGGCTTGCTCAATACGCTCGTTAAAGTTGTTCAGCCAGGTGTTCATTACCCAGTAGCTCACAGGCATGGCCAGCAGGCCGCCAATGCCTACTATGGTAATGAACTCCTTAGATAAAATGGTCACTATACTGATGCGAGAAGCCCCCAGCACCTTGCGTACGGCTACTTCTTTTTGTCGGCGAATAGTGGCGAATGACGCCAGACCTAAAATGCCCATGCAGGTCAGCACAATCGACAGCGTACTGAACAGCAGCACTAGTTGTTGCATTCGGAACTCATTGATATGGGCGCGCTGATAGTCGTCTTCAATCAGGCTGATCTCCACCTCTGGCATCGCTAGTTCATCGCGAATGATTTGCCCGGCCTGACGCATCACCAGTGCTTTGTTTACATCGGGTTGCAGCTTTATCACCAAAGTGCCAATCGCCACATTGATATCGCCAGTGGTCAGCAATACCGGGAGTTGCTGCTGGCGCGCAGAGCCAATTTTAATGTCTCTGACAATACCGACCACCGTAGCACGGGCGCGGCCCGAGTGTGAGCTGAGGGTTTGACCAATCAGTACGCTGGGGTCGTCGTAGCCGGCTTGTTTTGCCAGACTCTCAGACAGCAATACAGAAAATGACCGAATGTTATCGTCGCTGGTCTGGATCCAGTCACTGGCAAACTGAGGCGAAAAGTCGCGTCCGGCTATCAGTTCCAGTCCCAGAGTTTCAACCGCATGAAAGCCAGTGGCTATGGTCGGCTGCGTGCCTTCCAGGCGCTCACCGTTAGGAAACACCAAAAACAGCTCTGAGGTCATATCGTTCGTCAGTAAAGTATCTGACTGAGTGACCTGGGCAACGCCATCCAAAGCCCTTAGGGTTCTCAGCACCCGGGGCTCGGCTTCCTGATACAGCGCCTCTGCGGGCAGGTTTTTGATGATCAACCTATCGTTTTTTGCATACCCCACCGGCAGGTCGTTGATCAGCGCCATTTGTGTGTACACCACGGCAGCCGCCACAATCAGCGCCACAGACAAAGCCCCTTGCAGCCCGAGCGTGAGTTTGCGCACCCAAATGGCGGTTTTGCCACGTTGCAGGTCGCCACTGAGTACCCGCTTGGCACTGAAAGAGGCAATAAACAGCGCCGGATACAGACCGGAGATCACCCCGATCAGCACCACCACGGCCATGACCGCGACCAAAAACAGCGGTGAAAAACTCAATGACAAGCTGCGCTCCAGCAATTGATTAGCATAGGGGATCATCATTTCCACCAGCGCCAGTGCCACCAGAGCGGCAATTAGCACAATAAACAAAGACTCCGTTAAAAACTGGGTGATCAGTTGCGTTTTACTGGCGCCCAGCGCCTTGCGCACGCCCACTTCTTTGGCGCGTTTTGCTGCACCGGCAATGTTGAGGTTAATAAAGTTCACACTGGCGATGACCAGCAGCAAAATGGTCAATGCAATACACACCTGCATCACCAGGCGCGAGCCCCCTTGTTTCATCTCAAACGGGCCACTGCTGTTAAAGTGCAGCTCCGACAGGCGGCTGAGCTCAAGTGCCCTGAGTTTACGTCGGCCAGTCGATTGCTCGCGCATGGTTTCTGTCATCTGTTTGGCAATCAGCGCGGCATCTGCGCCTTCGCTCAGGCGCATATACACATAGCCGATAAAGGGCATTTTGGTCGCTTTGGGTAGTGCGGCAAGGGTGTCAAATACAAAGTGGGTGTTGTCCGGTAAATCAGCAAAGACGGCGGCTATCTCGTACTGACCGCGCTGGTACGACAGGGTTTTTCCCACCGCGTTGACGCTGCCAAACAGGCGCAGTGCTTCGGCGCGGCTGATGGCAAGCAGACCCGGTCGGCTCAGGGCCATGTCCAGGTCGCCGTGCAGCACCGTCATATTGATAAACTCAGGTAAATTGGCTGTCGCCAGGTAGACCTTGCTCAGGCGTACCTGCTCACCAGCCACGCTCACATCCAGCGTCATCGGCTCGGCCGAGTAGGCCAGGTTGTCGGTTGAAATAAGCATCATCACGTCTTCCACCTGAGCATGACTTTTCATGTTCAGGGCATGCTGTGAATCGGAAGCGGCGATCAGTTGCAGGCCCCAGGCGCGGTAGTCGGTATGTACCCGGTAAACGCGCTCGGCATTGGGGTGCTGTTTGTCAAAAGACAGCTCATAGGCGCCAAACAGCGCCACCATAATGGCCGCCGCCAGGCCGATGCTAAAGCCGGCCAGATTAAGGGCAAAGTGACGGGTGTCTTTTTTAATCGCCCTGAGCGTGGTTTTAAAATAATTCACTAACATAACGGGGTCTTCCTTCTAATTCCGGGCATGACAGGGCGTTAAGCGGCTGGCCAAACGCTGTTGGCTTTATCCAGCATTACCTGGCCATCGAGCAGCCGCACCAGGCGATCGGCATAGGCCCCTTCCTTTTCGGAGTGGGTGACCACAATCACTGTGGTGCCTTCGCGGTTCAGCTCCCGCAGCATAGCCATCACTTCTTCACCGTTTCTGGAGTCCAGGTTACCGGTGGGCTCATCCGCCAGGATCAGTTTGGGGTTGATCACCAGGGCTCGGGCAACGGCCACCCGTTGTTGCTGACCGCCCGATAACTGCTGCGGCAGGTGATCGGCGCGGTGATCAATGGCAACCCGC
The DNA here is from genome assembly GCF_000967655.1 of Pseudoalteromonas rubra. GTDB lineage: Bacteria > Pseudomonadota > Gammaproteobacteria > Enterobacterales > Alteromonadaceae > Pseudoalteromonas > Pseudoalteromonas rubra_A. The sequence continues at coordinate 44,011 of NZ_JXYA01000023.1, read as the reverse complement.
TTTAAAATTGCCTCAACCCGTTGCTTGCGCTCGGCTTTTGAAATGTTCTGATATTGCAGTGGCAGCTCTACATTTTCGAATACAGTCAGCTCGTCAATCAGGTTAAAACTCTGAAAAACAAAGCCGATGGACGCTTTACGCAGCTCTGCAAGGCGTTTTTCGCTGTATCCGGCAATGTCGGTGCCGGCAAATTCAAACGCGCCGGAAGTGGGCGAGTCGAGCATGCCTAAAATAGACAGCAGGGTTGATTTGCCGCAGCCTGATGGGCCCATAATGGCCACAAACTCGCCCTCATTAACCTCCAGGTCAATCTCGTTCAGCGCGATGGTTTCTACGTCTTCGGTACGAAATACCCGGCTTAGATTGGTCAGTTTAATCATCTTCAATTCCTTCAGGCTGTTGTTATTCTGGTTTTAGTTCAGTTGTAATGTCTGTGCTTTATCAAACTGGCTGTAGCTGGAGGTGATCACCTGATCGCCCGGCGCCAGTCCTTCTAATACTTCAAAGTAATCGCGGTTTTTCTTGCCCAGTACTATGTCTTTGCGCACCGCACTGTCACCTGCCACCACATACACCCAGTTGCCACCACTGCTGGTATAAAACGCACCACGGTTGATCAGCAGGGCATTGTCATTACTGTCTCCCAGCATCAGCGCGACATCCAGATTCTGACCGCGCTTGATGCCAGCCAGTCCCGCAGGCAGTGCCACTTCAACCTGAAACTGCGCATTGGTGACCCGGCTATCAATTTTGCTTACCTGCGCATTCACTTGCTCGCTGTCCAGTGACACTTGTACCGCCATGCCGCTGTGCACCTGGTTCAGATAAAACTCATCGAGACGCACAGTGAGTTTGTATTCGTCGGGGATATCTATCTGACCCAGACGTGCGCCACGCTCTTTCGATTCGCCAATTTCAACGTCCAGCTCACTCAGGTAGCCAGAGACCGGCGCTTTGATCAGCAGATTGTCGAGATTGTGTCGGGCAAACTTGAGGTTCTTTTGCAGCATCTCGGCACTGTCTTCGAGCTGCGCTACCTGCACCTCACGTATGGTGTTTTCCTGTTTCTGGCGATCCAGTGTCAGCTCCTTGCGGGCTTGGTAGTAGGCTAAATCGTCTTTTATCTCATCCAGAGTGTCCTGCGCCAGCACGCCTTTTTTGGCCAGCTGAACAGACTGCTTGTAGCGCCTTTTCAGATGGTTGATCTGCAGCTCTATTTCCAGCAAGTCGCGCCGCAGATTAAGGCGGCTGGTTTCCATATTCATTTGTGTGTTGCGCAAAAAGTTAAGCTGCTCGGTCACCTGGGCTTCACGGCTCATCACATCCAGTTGCAGGTTGGTGTTACTCAGGCGCACCAGCGGCTGACCCTGTTCAACATATTCACCCTGCTCAACCAGGCGCTCTTCAACCCGCCCGCCTGCCACGGTGTCGAGGTAAATGGTGGTTTTTGGTACCACCTGGCCGCGCAGGCTCAGCGCATCAATAAACTGGCCTTGTTTGACGGTGCTGATGGTCAGGCTGTTAAGCGCCACCGTCTGACTGCGCCCGGTGCTGCCGGGCTGAACAAAGGCATAAGCCAGGGCGGTGGCCAGTATCAGTCCGACGGCCACGCCCGTTTTCAGGTGTTTTTGTAATCCTGAGCGTTCAATTTTCTTATCCATAGTGCCACTCCTGTTGTCGATTCTTTGCAGGTATATGGAGTCAGTTAATCAAGCGGCGTGCCAAATTTTAAAAGCTAATAAATACAGTTGGTTACTGGTTTCTTGTTAGTGGAGGCAGAGCAGAAGTGTCCGCTAATAGAACAGTACTGCTTGTGCAACTGCCCATAAATGGACACATCCGTATGCAATGCGCTAAGCTTGCAGGCAAATAAAAATAACACAGGGACAGCGCGTGAGTGCAAAACAACCCGGTGCCATTTTGGTGGTGGACGATAATCCGGATATTCTGATTGCGGCAAGGCTGCTACTCAAACAACACTATCAGGTGGTTAAAACCACAGATAACCCGTTCGATATTGAAGACATGGTCAGGGCCCACGGCATTGAAGTGATCCTGCTGGATATGAACTTTAATCGCGATGCCATTAGCGGTCAGGAAGGGTTTTACTGGCTGAAGAAAATCATCCAGCAGGACCCCAGTATTGTGGTGCTGCTGATGACTGCCTATGGCGATATTCAGCTGGCGGTCGATGCCATCAAGGCCGGGGCGGCGGACTTTATTGCTAAGCCCTGGCAAAATGAGCAGCTGCTAGGCGCCGTAGCGGCGGCATTTGCCCATGCCAAAGACAAGCAGCAGCTGGGTAAGCTGACCCGCCAGACGCAGGGGCTCAATCAGGCCTTAACCGAGTCATCAACAGGCCCGGCATTTGATTTTCTGGGCCAAAGTGCGGCCATGCAGCAGGTGTTTGCCACCATAGACAAAGCGGCTCAGTCAGATGCCAATATCCTGATCACCGGGGAGAGTGGTACGGGTAAAGAGCTGGCTGCTCATGCCATTCATCGCGCCAGTCTGCGTGCTGCGCAGCCGATGATCAGCCTGGATATGGGGGCGATTTCCGATACGCTGTTCGAAAGCGAGCTGTTTGGTCACAAAAAGGGCGCGTTTACCGACGCCAAAAGCGATAAAATAGGGCGCTTTGAACTGGCCAGTGGCGGCTCACTGTTTCTAGATGAGCTGGGGAATCTGCCTTTGCAGCAGCAGGCCACCTTGCTGGCGGCGTTGCAAAATCGCTGTGTTACGCCGGTGGGCGGCACTAAAGCGATTGAGGTGGATATCCGGCTGATCTGTGCAACCAACGACAACTTGCAACAGGCGGTCAATGAAGGACGTTTCCGGCAAGATCTGCTCTACCGTATAAACACTGTCGAAATTCGCCTGCCGCCGCTGCGTGAGCGCAGCGAGGATATCCCGTTGCTGGTGAACTATTATCTGACGCACTTTGCACACAAATACAAACGCACATTGCGGATCGCTGAGCAGGATATGGCCGCGCTGTGTGGCTACGCCTGGCCTGGCAATGTGCGCGAACTGGCCCATGCTATTGAGCGCGCAGTGATCCTGTCTGACGGTGACAGGCTGGATATCAGCTCAGTGCTGGGTGCAAATTCGGCAGTTCAGAGCACGCCGGGCAAAGGCCCGGGTGACGATTACGATACATTCGATTTAGAGGTGCTGGAGCAAAGGGCAATTCGCGCTGCGCTCAAGCATTATCAGGGCAATGTCAGTCATGCCGCCAAAGCGCTGGGGTTAACCCGCGGCGCTATGTATCGGCGCTTAGAAAAATATGGTTTGTAGGGCCTGGTTATGCTTAATCTGAAACGCCATCCCCGCTGGGTGTTGGCCTTACAGCTGGGGGCTTTGTGCATGCTGGTCAGCGGCGCAACGGGGCATTATCTTCAGGGTGGGCTCAGTGCCACCTGGTTGTTACTGTTGTTGCTGATAGTGGTATGTGGGGGCGCGGTGTTTGCCCTGTTTGGCCAGCAACAAAGGCAAAGCACGGCGGTGATCCGGGCGCTGGTAAACGGCGACAGCACGTTGCGGCTGGGCCCCAGTCATCCGCTCCATCAGGAGTATGACGAGATCCGTCACACCTTGCAGGCGGCACGTTTTAAAGCCGAACAGCAGGCCCAGTTTTTTCAGGCTTTACTCTTGCACATTGAGCTGGCGGTGCTGGTCTGTGATAACGACGGTAAGGTGATTGAATCCAATCCGGCAGTGGCGCGCTTGCTGGGCAAGCCAGTAAGCAGTGTGCAGCAGCTTGAACATCTGGGCGAATTAATTCAGCGCTGTGATACTCAGTTAAAAACCAGTGCCCCCTGGCAGCGGGGTGAGCAGCAGGACACCTTGTCGGTGCAGATCAGCGTGGCACAAATTCAGGGCCAGATCCGCAAGGTGATCACCCTGACCTCCATCCACAACGCGCTGATCAACAAAGAGCAGCAGGCCTATAAGCGTCTGACCCGGGTGTTAACCCATGAAGTAGCCAATTCTATTACCCCTTTATCCTCGATTGCTCAGTCCTGTCGTGGGTTGTTGCCCGATACATTATGTTTTGATGATGAGGACGATAAAGACGACCTGGTTTTGGCGCTGAACACATTGGCGGCCCGTACCGAGCATTTAGGAGAATTTATTACCCGCTTCAGAGCGCTCAGCAGTTTGCCGCGCCCCAGCCTCAAACCCACCGACTTGGCACCTTTGCTGGAGCGGTTACTCGCCTTGCACAAAAACCAGCTCGATGAGGCGGGGATCCGAAGTGAGCTGACGGTGTCAACCAAACTGCTGGTGATGCTGGACCCCGGACAGGTTGAGCAGGTGCTGATCAACCTGCTGACCAACGCCATTCAGGCCATTGAGCAGGCGCAGCGAACAGGTGCACACACACCTGTGCAGCCAGTGATCCACCTGACGCTGGCACAGAACGACGCGCAGCAGGTGTATGTGGAAGTTCGTGATAGCGGTCCGGGTGTGGAGCCCCATGTGGTGGATATGATGTTTGTGCCTTTTTTTACCACTAAACAGCAGGGCTCCGGGATTGGCCTGAGTCTGTCACGGCAGATCATGGTCAGTCTTGGTGGCGATCTTATCTATTTGCAAAAACCTCAGGGGGCCTGCTTTCGCTGTGTGTTTGGCTGAGTCCGTTCCTGTTAATAGTTAATATGCAGGCTTAGCTCAACGGTTCTTGGTGCGGCAATGGCCGCCTGCGCCGGGTAAAAAATGTCTGCCCAGGGGGCATAGGTTTCGTTCAGCAGGTTGCGCACATTGAGATTGAGCCTGGCGTGTTCGAACTGGTAGGCGGCAAACAGGGTAACCGTTTCGTAGCGCGCAAAGGTCACTGAATTTTGAAAGTTACCATAGCGGTCACTGACATGACGCACACCGCCGCCAATCTCCAGCGGTAAGCCCATAATCTGATCCCAGCTAAACCAGGCGTTGGCCACAATTTCGGGCACATTCGGTGGGGTATGGCCGCTGGCGTTGACACCAAAGTCCGGATCGACAAAGGAGCTGTAGCTGGCATCGGTATAGGCAATATTCCCCCCTAAACGAAAATGCTCGATTGGCTGGCTGGTGATGGCCAGCTCCAGCCCGTGCGCCACATGGGTGCCTGAGTTGCCCACGGTATCGTGGGAGGTGAGCAGCAAAATATTACGCCGCGCGATATCAAACCAGGCAAGGGTCAGCTCGCTCTGCCATGCGCTCAGCATCGTTTTGATGCCAAATTCGTACTGACGAATATCAGTGAAATCAAAGTTCTCATTGGCGTTGACCAGGTAAATATTTGACCCCACCGGGTCGTGTCCGGTGCTCCAGTGGGCATATGCGCTGAGCGACTTACTGAACTGATAGCTGGTACCCAGCTGATAGGCAAGTGGGGTAAAGGTGCGCGCAAAGCTTTCATCGGCAAGAAAAGTACCTGATGCGTCATAATTGTCCCGGTCCAGCCGGATGTGGTCGCGACGCAGCCCGCCAAACAGGCGCCAGTCCGGGGTGACCAACAAGGCATTGTTCAGATAGATGCCCCACTGGCGAATGTCGGTCGGACTGAGGTGTTTGTCTAACGGACCGAACTGACCGGCAACGGGGGCAAATAAGGAGACGCTGTCTCCGTCGGGAAAGCCCCTTTCCCGGCTAAAATCAGTGGCTTTAAATTCCGCGCCAAAGGCCAGCTGGTGGGGTATGTCTGCGATTTTGTGGTGATACACCATTTCAAGCTTATTGCCATAAAAGGTGTGGTCGTGAAAAACAAAAAAACGGTCCCGGTCAACCAGTCCGCTGGCGGGGTTAAACACATAGCTTTCGGCGTTTTGCCAGGCGCGATCGGCTTTAAAATGGAACAAGGTATTGCTGAGCGACAGCGCCTCTGTGAGCTGCCAGTTGACACTCAGGCGTGACCACAAATGCTCGGAGTCAGATCGGCTGTCGGCAACATTGTAGTTGAGATAGCGGGTTTGCAGATCCAGCACCCGATCATCGGTGCTGGTGACGATGTCACTGTTCGGCTCCCTGGCGGCATCAACCGGGACTAACGGGGTGCCCCAGTAAGCAGGGAGGTCATCTTCCAGGTAATCAAAACTCACCAGCCAGCTGAGGTCCGCTCTGGGTTGCCACAGCAGCGACGCCGTCGCATTGAGGGAATGAGACTGAGTTTGCGCAACCCAGCCATCGGACTGGGTTTTATTCACATCCACCCGGGCAGCAGTGCTTGCCGACACCGGCATATTCAACCCCACGCCCCATTCGCGGGTGTCAAAGCGTGACTGCGATACAAAGGCTTCACTGCTGACGGGGGCGTCCAGCTGTGGCTTGCGGGTGATCATGTTAATCACTCCGGATGCGGTGCCCTGGCCAAATTGCAGCGTGGCAGGTCCTTTGATGACCTCGATTTGTTGCAGGTTAAAGGTATTGTGCGGGCGCATCGTCATCGAAGCCGGGCCAAGCTTGATGCCGTCGCGCACCACAGAGACGGAATCACGAATATAGCCACGCATGGCAAAGCTCGAAGGCTCGGCGGGTGACTCGCCCGATATCACACCCACCAGGTTCTCGACCGCGCCGGTGACTGTGGTCAGGCTGCGTGCACGCATGGTTTTACGTTCAATGACATCAATACTGAAGGGCAGATTGAGCGCACTCAGATTAAATGGATTGGCACTGATAGGGGTGGTTTCCAGGTTCAGATCGCGCACGGCCGAGCCACTGAGGGTGACGTTGAGCAGCTCGTCCAGACTCAGCTCAAATAAATCCGCATCCTCAGCAGCCTGTATGCTGGTGGTAAACAGCCAGATACAGCACAGCAAAAGTGCAGGGCAGGTCCTCAGCGCATGGGGTATTATCATTCAGAATCATATTATTAAAGTTGTGTTTACTTAGTGTAGCTCAGGATATCAAGGCCGTGTCAGTGCTTCTGTAAATTGCGCGCAACTTATTCGCCTGCCCCCGAAGGTGTCGACACCTCATAACAGGGGGAGCTGCAAAGTAAAACAGGCACCTGACAGCGCATCCGAGTCACAGACACTGAGTTCTCCTTGGTGCCATTGCGCTATCCGCTGTGCCAGTGCCAGACCAAGCCCGAAACCACTGCGTTGTGCGTTGATTGCGCTGGCAGCGCGGACAAACGGCTTAAAAATATGCTGAGCGTCTTGTGGGGAGATACCCATGCCGTTGTCATGCACCGCCAGTATGGCGTGTTTGCCCTGGCAGGTTAACTCCAGTCGCACTTGTCCTCGGCCATATTTTTGTGCATTCCCCAGCAGGTTATTGAGCAATGTGCTGAGATAAAAAGCATCCCCGCTCAGTTGTACGGGGGTATCAGGGAGAGTGAGGTCGATTGTCAGTGAGGACGTTTCAAACGCCGCGCTGGTTTTTTTGATCAACTGGCACAAGTCGAGCGGCTGACTGGAACTGTTATGTATGGTCTGATCCAACCGGGCGTAATTCAGCAAAGTATCAATGAGCCTGGAGAGGGTATCCAGATCGCGGTTGATCTTGGCTTCATAGGAACGCCGTTTGTCGGGATCGATGGTTTCTTCCAGTGTATCCATGCCGAGACGGATCCGCGCCAATGGCGTGCGTAGCTCGTGTGACATGGCACCGCTGAGCAGTTTGACGTCCTGCACCAGGTGCTCAATGCGTTCCGCCATGTGGTTAAAATCGCGCTCCAGGTCGCGCAAATATAGTACAGATCCAACCTGTAGGCGTTGTGACAGGTCGCCAGCACCAAATTGCTGGGCAGCCCGACGTAGTCTGAGCAGCCGCAGTAAGAAAGGCAGCAGCCAGATCAATATCAAGGCCATGACAGCCGTGTAAAACAAACCCGTCAGCCACCAGGCCAGGCCACTGTGAGGTGCTGCCTGGTCGCTTCGAATGACTAACAAATCTTGGCTATTTGGCAGTCGATGCAAAAACAATCGATGTTGCTCGGTTTCCAGTTGGATCTGTTCATTGGCCTGTAACTTAGTTTGCAGTGCTGTGGGGAGCGGGAATGCCGCAGCCGGAACAATCTGTGGCTGCAAAAGCGACTGAGCAGGCCAGTGGATCAGCAAAGAGTGCGGCGAGTCTGTTGCAGCAATCAGGGCATGTATGTCCCGGGCCAGCTGCGCCAGTTGCGTCTGAGGCGTGTGTTGCTGCTGAGCAGGTGTGAACGTCTGGTAGAGATGGTCAAACAGCCAGCTGGTGGCGATGGAAATAACCACGACGGCCAGCAGCAGTGAAAGGGCAAAATGACGCATCACCAGGCTTCCCGAACCAACTGATAGCCCTGTCCCCAAACCGTTTTGATGCGAAAGGGCGCAACCGGGTTGTCACCGAGTTTTTTGCGCAACCGTGAGATGCGCAGATCGATGGAGCGATCAAATCCATCGTATTCAAAACCACGCAGAGACTGGGTAAGGAAATCCCGGGTAACCAGCTCGCCGGCTGATTTTGCCAGCAGCCAGAGTAAATCAAACTCTTTGGACGATACGTCAATGGTCTCGCCCTGTAAGGTGACGGTGCGGGCGCTTTTGTCCACTAACAGGCCTTGTATCTCGATACTCTCTGTATTGCCAGGGGGATCCGGTTCAACACTGGTTGGATTATGGCGGCGCAGGAGTGCACGGATCCGGGCGAGCAATACCCGTGCTCGCACCGGCTTGGTGAGATAGTCATCGGCGCCCATTTCCAGTCCCAGTACTTCATCCATATCTTCATCCCGTGCGGTCAGCATCAGGATAGGTCCGCAATATTGAGGTCTGACTTGTTTACAGACGTCCAGCCCATCCAGGCCGGGCAGCATGCCATCGAGGATCACCAGATCCGGGTTCAGGCTCAGGATCTGCTGTGGTGCCTCATCGCCACGATGGCACAGACTGACGGTAAAGGATTTATCCGCCAGGTAGTCACAGATCCAGTGTGCCAGTTCATGATCATCTTCAATTAGCAACAGGTGTGTGTTTGGTGTTGTCGTCATCAGAACATTCGCCATCTTACGCGTGTGTTTTTACTTTTGTTATAGACCCATGCATAGGTTAGCTGGGCACTGGCCAGTGTTTTTTGCTGCCTATCTTGCAGGAAAAACAGTACATTTTGATTGAATTTAAGGTCCATTGTCAGTACGCCCTTCGCAGCGGACTGCCAACATTTTAGTGGCTGTTCACGGTTGGCATGTGTCAGACAGTAGTTGCCCGGTGAGCTCGCCTGCCAGTGGATGGTCAATTCGCTATGACAGTACTCACCCTGGTGCAATGCGACACACTGTTGCGGACTCAGTGTCAGGGTCACCGGCGTGCTGGCAATAGCTTGGTTGTGGATAAGCGTTATGCCAGTAAGGGCTAAGGTGAAGGTAAATTTACGCATTCTCGACCCCTTAAAACACATAGCTGACAGACAGACCCAATCCCAGCGCATTGCGGCTGCGATTGTCACCTCGTTCGAGATTGCTTTGTATGATGGGGCTATCGGCAATGGCACTGGGAGTGTGGTAGTAACGTAAAGAGGCATCAAACAGCCAGTTTTCGCTGAGTGGGTAGGTGGCGCCAAGGTGCAGGCTATGGGATAAGCCGCTACTGGCTATGTACTCAGGCAACCCTTCGATGCGGTTATTATTGTTATTCTCTGTGTTGTTGACGCCATAATAGTAGTTCAGCATATCACCCGGCAGATAATTAACCCGATATGCACTGAACAAGTGCCAGTTTTTTATCGTCCAGTGTTTACTTATCTGAGCACTCACATAAGCGCCCCGGTCGTCACTCAGCTCAGGGGCGGCAATTAACTGAAACCGTAATCCTGACCAGATCCCACGAAAGCGGAGACCCAGATAGTTGGTCTGGTTTTTTGTAAAACGCAGCTCAGAGCCGTCTTGTTGAATGTACTTGGTATCGGCATCGGAGCGTGCGGATGAGGCCAGAAAGTCTAGATCCCACTGTGCATTACGATATAAGTTGTAGCCCACGCTGGTGTTGCCGAGAATATTATTGGGGCCGCCTGGGACTTCTACAAACAGCCCGTTATCCCACTCATAGGCGCCATTAACAAAATATCCCAGGCCCGCACTGGCATCGCTAAATGGGCCTTGCCCGGCAAAAGCGCCAACACCAACCGCGATAAACCCTTTGCTGTCAGTGTGCGGGTCCTGTGGTGATTCAGCAGCCTGTACTGTTTGACTTATCAGCCCGGTCAGAGACAAGCAGCCTGCCAGGGTACGTATCATTACCTTGTTCATTGTTTTTATTCCTGTGCTCACATTTGATAAGAACAGCTTAGCGAGCAGCAGAGGCTAAAACCGTAACAGTCACTACCAAAATGTATCAAAGTGTAGCGCAGGTTATATATAATTTAGGGACATGCGTCTATCCCTCGAAATTGCTATTCTGGGTTATTACGCACTTCACACCATGTACTTATTTTAGGCCCGTCGGCTTGGGCATCGTATCGGTCACATGTTGAGTCTGTAAAGTCAGCCTGAGCGCCAGCCCCGGCGACATTTGGTGCGCTGATATCTGGCCCTGCTGTGCTTTCATCAGCTGAGCAACTAAGGCCAGGCCAATCCCCGTGCCCTGCGTCGTTCGGGTTAGCTCACTGCCACCGCGATAAAACAGCTCAAACAGTTTGTCGCATTGCTGTTGCGACACGCCCGGGCCGTAATCACGGATCTCCAACTCGAGTTTGTCGCGGCTTTGCTCGGCGCGCCGAAAGGTAATGTCGAGCTGTTTGCGCGCCGGGTCGGTAATGCCTTCGGCTGCAAAGAACTTGATGGTGTTTTCAACGATGTTTATCACCACCTGGGCAAAGGCATCCTGGTCAACTAGCACCTCAAGCGCTGGTGATAGCGGCGGTTCAATCACCATATTCAGGGTAAAGCCCTGGTTTTCCAATAAGGTGGACGTTTTGGAGCGAATGATATCAGCCAGCATGGACAGTGGGGCATAGTCCGGTTTGACCTGAGAGAGGTCATTGTGATCGTCCTGATTCAGCCGGGTAAGCAACAGGATGTTGTCAATCAGGCGGCTCAGGCGCTCACTTTCGCTGTGAATAAAGCCGTAATAATCCTGCTGAGCATCGGCACAAACCACAGTACCTGTACGCAGCATCTCGGCATACATGCGAATGGCGGTGAGCGGTGTTTTGAGCTCATGGCTGACCGAAGAGACAAAATTCATTCTTTGCTCTGCCAGTGCAAGTTGCCTGACACTGAGGCGGTAAAATCCGTAACAGGCCCCCAGAATCGTCACTATCAGCAACAGGGCAAACACACTGCTGTACACCATAGTTTGACTCATGGGCAGCGTATGGGTGGTAAAGTGCAGGGTATAGTTGTTAAATGGCCAGCGCAGGGGGGCGCTATACAAGGACTGTGCGCCTAGTTCAGGGGCAATGTCGGCCTCTGCCAGTTGCTGTGCCGATGCTTGCGACCGGGAAAGTAAAAAATGCACTTGCTCTGGTTGCGCCGTCATTGTGTTATGCACTTTGTTGGAGCTGGCTGAACTGTCTGCCTTCAGCGTCAGCACAATTGGCTGATCAAACTGGCTTTGGCCCAGGTACTCGCTAACCAGGCTAAGTAAATAGGGGGCTCGCCTGACCAGATACCCTTGTAATTTACGCTGCGCGCCGACTTTGGGCAGGCGATAGAAAATAAAGTAGCCGGGGACATCAAACCACAGCTGATAGAGGCCGTTTTCTTTGCTCAGCCCGGTTGCCAGTTTGGTTTGTAGCGCATGGGACTTTAGCAGCGTCTGATAAATGAACTTTGTCTGTTCGTAACGCTGTTGCAGCTCGACAGAGCTTTGTTGTTGCTCTGTTGTGGATGTCGTGAGGTCTTTAGCAGACAGGGGCTCTGGCCAGATAGGGCTGTTAAACTGGCCTTGCGCATCAAACTGAAAATAGCCGACCAGCCCCTGAATAGGTCGGGTGGCTGTGGGTCTGGCAGGGTCCCGATGTGACAAAACAGAAGGTATTTGCAGGGTTTCTTCAGTCAGTGGGTTGTACACAGCCTGATAATAATCAAATGCTTCGACAGGCAGCGAACTGGTCAGTAAACGGCGTTTAAACATCTGACGGTCGATTTGTGATATCAGGTTGCGGGCCTGCTCCTGATACGCGCTCAATTGGTTTTGCTTAAGTTGCGCAAAGCCGAAGTAGAACAACACACTGAGCGGCAGTAACAGGCACAGTAAGAAAGCACAGGCCTGCCAGCGCAGTTGCTGCTTGCGCTGTGCATAGGTCATAAGTTGTTTGTCTTTAACCCACATTATGACGCCGTTACCAGGTATACAGTTGATAGCCTTCACCACGATGGGTGAGCAGATGACGCGGAGACTTTGGGTCTTGCTCTATTTTTTTGCGCAATTTGGCGATATGGATATCGACCGTGCGCGTATCTAGGTCTCCCACCGTTTTATAGCCCCAGACCTGATGTAATAGCTCATCACGGCTGACTGGTTTGTTCTGACGCAGCAGGTAACTCAGTAAGTTGACCTCGCGACGCGTGTATTTGACGCCCTGTTGGTAAGATGTACCGGTCAGGGTTTGTGGGTTTATACAGACGTCTTTGCTTAAAACCAGCTCACTTTCTTGCTGGTGCCAGCCCGAGCGCCGTACCAGCGCGTTAACGCGCAACACCAGCTCCGAAGTTGAAAAGGGTTTGGCCACATAGTCATCGGCACCCAGGCTCAGGCCATTGATAATGTCCTGCTCGGTACTTTTGGCGGTGAGCATCATAATGGGCTGAGTCGGTGAAGTGTGTCTGAGCGCTTCACAGACCGCAAAGCCGTTCATTGAGGGCAACATGACGTCTAATAAAATACAGGCATAGTCGCCCTGTTGCGCGCGTTTAAGGCCTTGTGCACCATCCATTTCACTGTGCACATCGTAGCCATGAAAAACAAACAGATCGGTGAGGCCACGTAAGATGGCCGGCTCATCTTCTACGATCAATAGGGTCGGTTTCATGTTGTTATTATTCCCTGTTTTGCGTTGGCCAGTGTCGCCTAAAGCTAGCGGGCCCGACGCCAAAGTGCACGTAAACTTTTGTAAAACCTGCGCTGTTTTCTTTTACATAGCCAGCCTGTTTGCACGTCCTCCCGCACTCTAAAGTAGAGCACATAGCCCTGTTAGAGGAACCACCATGGACATAGTGAGAACGAATAAACGCCCCCTGTTAAGCGGCAAAGCCAAAGTTATGAGTGCGCTGGGACTGGTTGTCGTGGGCGCTCTGGCACTGTTTTTTAACCATCATATTAGCGCGTCCAATTTGGTAGATAAAGCCCCCCTGTTGATCGATACGGTGCGCCGGGGCGAGCTAAAAGTCACTGTGCGTGGCAGCGGCATACTGGTACCGGCTCAGATCCGCTGGATCACCACGCAGGTCGATGGCCGGGTAGAGCAAGTGTTTAAAAAAGCCGGCGCCGAGGTAAAACAAGGCGATGTGTTACTGCAACTGAGCAACCCGGAGCTGGAAGAAGCGTTGGCACAGGCACGCTGGGAGCTACAGGCATTAGCAGCACAAACTCATGCCGAACAGGTTGCGCTGGAGTCCACCGTGCTGGACCAGGAAATTGCCGTGGTAGATGAAAAGCTCAGTCTGGAGCGTGCTCAGCTGACTTTGGCGGCACAGGAGAAGTTGCTGGCGCAGGGGATTGTGGCGGTCTCCAAGATTGATTTTGAGGAGGTCAAAATCAATGTCGCTCAGTATCAGCAACGTTTTGCGCTTGAACAGCAAAGGCTGCAAAAACGCCGCGAAAACCTGGCTGCACAACTGCGTGCAGGGAACGCGAGGATGAACAGCTTACGCAAGCGTGTGGCGCGATTAGAACAGCAGGTTAACGGCCTGAGCGTGGTTGCGACAATGGACAGCATAGTACAGGCCATGCCTTTGGAGTCGGGGCAGCAGGTTTCTGCTGGCAGCAACCTGGCTATGCTGGCCAGAAATGATCAGTTCTTTGCCGAGTTACGCATTCCTGAAAGTCAGGTCAAAGACGTGCAACTCGGCCAGGTGGTGACGCTGGATACCCGCGCCAGTCAGATCAGCGGCACGGTGCAGCGCATTGATCCTGTGGTCAGCGACAGTGCCGTGTTGGTGGAAGTGGCGCTCAGTGGGGAGCTGCCGAAAGAGGTGCGCCCGGCGCTGAGTGTCGATGGCGTGATTGAAATCGCAACGATTGAGGATGCCTTGTTTGTAAAGCGCCCGGTGAAGGCCAGCGGGTTCAGTCAGGCGAGCCTTTACCTGTTGGCTCGTTCTGGCGAGCAGGCACATCGTCGTCCGCTGACATTTGGTCATATGTCCAGCCAGTACATTGAGATTGAGCACGGTGCCGCGGAAGGCGAGCGGGTGATCCTCTCCGATACCTCACACTGGCAACACGGCGAAGTACGTTTTAGGCAGTCTTTTTCTTCATTACAGTAACTATAAAGGAGTACAGATCATGTCGGCACAACAGCAAAACAGCCGCCTGGTTGAACTGGCGCAGTTAAACAAAGTGTTTGTCAGTGATGATGTCGAAACCTGGGCACTGAACAACATCAATGTACAGATCGCAAAAGGTGAATACCTGGCCATTACCGGCCCGTCTGGTTGCGGGAAATCGACTTTACTGGCCCAGCTGGGCCTGTTGGATACCCCGAGCGGGGGCACTTACCGGCTGGCGGGACACGATACCAGCCAGATTGATAAAAATGAGCGCTCCCGGATCCGCAATAAAGAAATCGGCTTTATTTTTCAGTCTTTTAACCTGATAAGTGCGTTGAGTGTGGCCGACAACGTGGCATTGCCGCTGAGCTATCGTGCGGATCTGAGTCGGACACAACAACGCGAGCGGGTATTGGCTGCGCTGGAGCAGGTTGAGATGACCCACAGAGCCAGTCACTTTCCGGCTCAGCTTTCCGGCGGGCAACAGCAGCGAGTGGCCATTGCCCGCGCTATTGCCGGTCAGCCGGCGATTATTCTGGCCGATGAGCCCACGGGGAATCTGGATTCCAACAATGCCCGGATAGTGATGTCGCTGATCGATACGCTCCATCAACAAGGTGCGACCATTTGTATGGTGACCCATGATATGTCATCGGCACAGCGTACTGAGCGCATCATTGCCATGAAAGACGGTGTGATTGTGTCAGACAGCCCGACGTCATTACGTACTGCTGTCGCCGTATGACTGCTATCTGTTAAGAGGAATGCCTTATGTCTGCCTGGATAGATATTCGATACGCAGCCCGGTTGCTGCTAAAAAAGCCCCTGTTTACTCTGACCACCACCGCCATTGTAACGGTGGGACTGGCACTGACTTTGTACACCTTTACCCTGATGCAGCAGCTGGTGTTTAAGCCTTTGACTCTGGGCCAGGATACGCCCCTCATTGCGATTGCCGGTGAGTTTAAAGCCGCCCATGGTGTCCGTCAGCGTGTTGACCCTTATCATCTGAATCGAATTCAGTCGCACAGTACGTTATTGCAGAGTATGAGTTTGTATCAGTCGGCAGTGCGTACGGTGGGCCAGCAGGGTAATGAAGCCAGTTCACATAAAGTGCATCTGACCTATGTGCAATGGGATATCTTTGAAGTCGCGGGTGTGCAGCCGCTGCTTGGTCGCAGCTTTAGCCCGTCTGATCAGCAAAATGAGTCTCAGTCAGTCGTGGTATTGAGCTACGATATCTGGCAGCGGATCTTTGCGGGTAACGAGGATATCATCGGTCAGGTGGTTCAGGTTGAGGCCATTCCTGTGCAAGTGATAGGGGTCATGCCGCCCGGGTTTGCTTTTCCAACCCAGGCTCAGGTTTGGCAAATTATGACTCAGACCCGGCTGGAGCCTGCCAGTCCGTCGAACAGCGGAGGATTGCAGGCGGTTGCCCGGCTCAGGCCGGGAGTTACTCTGGCACAGTTTCAACATGAACTGGCGACTTTGTTGCAGCGCCAGCTTCAGGCCTTGCCGCAGGAATTTGCCTGGCGTGCTGATGTCGCGGGTGGCTACTTGCAGGCGGTGCCGTTTAAACTCAGCGTTGACGTGTTGTACCAGCATTACTCAGTGTTAGTAGCTATGATGCTGGTGGTGTTACTTATTTTGCTACTGACTTGTATTAATGTGGGTAACCTGTTGCTGGCCCGGGTTAATGAGCAGATCCGCGATGTGGCTATCCGGGTTGCGCTGGGTGTGCCACAGCGGCGGTTAATTTTGCAGATGTTGTGGGAAAGCACCTTGATTTGTTGTGTCGGTGGCATACTGGCTCCGGGCTTGGCGCACTGGGGGATGATGCTGACCAATCAGGCGCTAAATGAGATCTTTGCAATGAGCGGGGCCCGCCCATTTTGGTGGACATTCAGTTTGTCGCTGGACTCAGTCTGGATGTTGCTGGGCGCGGTTTTACTGATGATACTCATCACAGGTTTTATACCGGCGTGGCGCGCTTTACAGGGGGATATTAATGGCATTCTCCGTGATGGTACACGTGGTGCCCTAAGCCAGCGTGCTGGGCGAGTGAATCAGGCATTGGTGATGTCTGAAATCGCTCTGTCCTGCGTGGTACTGGTCATTGCAGTGATGCTCCTGGGCAGCAGTGTGGCTGCGCAACAGGCCGATTATGGTGTGCAAACCGAGCAACGTTTGACCGCATCCGTGCGTCTGGCTTGGGGGAGTTACCGCTGGAATGGCGGCGAGCCTCAGGCGCGAAAAAAGCGTAACGATTTTTACTACGGATTAAAAGACAAGCTGGAGCAGCTGCCCAACGTGCGTAGTGTTGCTTATTTCAGTAGCCTACCCGGCACAGGTGGGGGAACTTCACATTTTGAGATCCAGGGTCAGGCGGCAGCAGTGTTTAGTGACAACCCGATGTGGAATTTTGAAGTCGTCAGTCGCGGGGCGTGGCACACTGTGGGTATGCAGCTGCTTGCAGGGCGGGATTTTAACCTGACTGATTTAGCCATCGACAGTCGTGAACTGCGTGGCAGCGGTTCGCCGGTCATCATCAATGCGGCCATGGCACGTGAGTTGTTTCCACAAGGGGGAGCTGTGGGACAGCGTATTCGTACCCTCGATGGAGAAGGATGGCACAGTGAGTGGCGCACCATAGTGGGCGTGGTGTCTGATAGTATTCACGGGCCGACCCTGGATTCGACCAGCACCCCGTATACGGGATATGGTTTGATGGATCTGCGTTCATGGTGGATGAATATCGTGGTGCACTACAGTGGTGACGAAGCACAGGCGATGGCGGCGTTGCAACAGGCTATCATTGACTTGGATGCTGATGCGACGGTGCACCAAATCCAGAGTTATCAGAGTTTAATCAAACAGCCATTGTTATTGATAGAGTCACTCAATCAGGTGTTTGTTGCAGGTGGACTGGTTGCCTTGTTTTTAGCGGCCAGTGGGATCTATGCCATGTCTGCAAACAGTATTGCAATGCGTAGCCAGGAAATTGCCACCCGGCGGGCCCTTGGCGTACCGGACAAACACGTCGTTGGTTTGTTTATCAAACAGGCGCTTGTGCAGTTGGCAGTCGGGTTAGTCGCAGGCGTGCTTGTAGCGTTGTGGCTAAGTGCTCAGCTGGCGAATGCCATGGTGGTGGACTCTCACAGCTATATCTTGGCGCTGCTGGGGATACCTGGGCTGATTGTGATGCTGGTGTTGCTGGCTACGTTACTGCCCGTTTCACGTCAGCTGAAACACGCGCCTGCTGAGGCGCTCAGACAGGATTAGTCAGGGTGTTCGTCACGACGCGACGGGTGGACATGTGCAGCCGGATGCGGCACAGTACGGCTTTTGTTGCCACAGAAACGCCCTATGCTTGCCAACTATATTACCCGTGTTCACCATGTTGCGATTATTTGTTCTGATTATGCACGCGCCAAAGCCTTTTATATTGACGTGATCGGGTGCACTGTCATTGCCGAAAATTATCAAAGCGGACGCCAGAGCTATAAGCTGGATCTAATGCTGCCTGATGGCACCCAGATTGAACTGTTTCACTTTGCAGCAGCCCCTGCGCGTCCCAGTTACCCGGAAGCTCAGGGCCTGCGCCACCTTGCACTGTCTGTCACTGATATCGACGCGGCACGTAACGCACTGATAGCCAAAGGGGTGAGTTGTGAGCCCATTCGCATCGACCCTTACACCCAAAAGCGTTTTTGCTTTTTTGCCGATCCGGATGATTTGCCGCTGGAGCTCTATGAAGTTTAGGGAAGTGATGGGAGTGCTGATTTGTTCCTTTTTCCATTCCTTATGATACCATCGGGGCCTCGTCATATCAGGAAGTAATAATATGAAAAAGAATGGGTTAATCATTGGGTTGAGTTTATTGGTGCTGGCTGGGTGCAAAGTATCTCAACCCGCGCCTTATGAGCAAGACAAGGCACCGGAGGAGCGTCAGGAATACAGTGGCGTTGAAGGTCTGGCTCAGGCACAACGGGATCAGGTTTACCTGATGGACAAGGAGCTCAGAGACAAATGCAATGATGCACAGGTGGACTTGGCTGTGGCCAAGAGCAAGAATAACGAGGCCGAGATGGGCAGACAAAATAAAATCATCAAGCAAACTTGCCGACAGTAATATGCATAAAAAGGGCCGCAGTAACATGCGGCCCTTTTTGTGACTAAAGCTTGATTTGTTTAATCAAACCAGGTTACTGGAAACTCACACTCACTTCATTTGAGCAGATATCACTTGCCTGACAGATCTTATAGGTGAAGCCCGTTACCGCAGGGTCGCGACCGAAATCACGGAACTGACCTGAGTTATTGACTGTACGCAGCAGGGCACCATCGCGATAGATGTCGACTTGCTCAGCGCTGCTACCAGACCATGACAGGGATACCCGGTAGAAGCCCAGACGTGACTTGTTAGTACGTACCACTTCCAGTGCAATGTCATCAGAGCTGACGGTCACTTCCTGTGTGGTGCTGTTGCTGTTACCTTCGCTGTCAGTGACAGTCAGTGTCGCAGAGTAAGTGCCCGACGTGGTGTAGACATGGGTCGGGTTTGCGTCGCTGCTGCTGTTGCCATCACCGAAGTCCCACTGCCAGCTGACGATGTCGTTGTTGGCATCGGTGCTGCTGTCAGTAAAGGTCACGCTCAGGCCACTCTTTTCAAAGCTGAAACCGGCAACCGGAGGCTGTGCAGACACTTCACCCAGACCTGTTAGTGTTAATGTCCAGTTATTCAGAGTCCCGGTATCCACCCCCGCGTTGTCTGACACGCTCAGAGTCCAGTCACCACGTGCAGCTTCACCATTGAAGGCCGCTGAATTGAAGGTGTCAACCAGGTTGTCTGTGCTGCCGCCGCTGCGGTTGTGCAGGGTGACTGAGGTGCCCGCCGGAGAGGTCAGCGTGACCAGCAGATCGCCAATATACGTGTGGGTGATGTCCACCAGCGTGTTGCTGTCGAAAATGGTGATGTCATCAGCAACGGTGATCACTGAGCTGATACCATTGGCATCGTTATCAGGAATATCCACAGCCGTTGTGTTGTCATAGCTGAAGTCGCTCAGACCCTGTGGCAGTACAGACAGGCTTACGGCTTTGCTTTCAGCCAGGTCGCCAGATGTGCCGTTGACTGTGAAGCTGTAGTTACCCCACTGAGTATCTGCCGTGGTCGGGACGGTCAGGGTGACTGTGCTACCTGGTGTTGCGGTGTTTTGTGACAGTACTGCGCCTGGCAATGCGCTGTCCAGTGTCAGCGCGATGTCGCCTTGCCAGTCAGCCACAGAGGTGAAGTTGAATTCATAGCTGGCCGTTTCACCCGCTGTGATTTCCTGTGTGCCTGGCGTAACGCCCATTCTGAAGCCCGGTGTCGGATCGGCATCAAGCAGTGCCTGATGTGCATTCAGACGCGTGCCTGCCACGGTTTTACCTTCCAGTGCCGCGTTGGCGTCACCGCTTTGCATCAGCAGGTTTTTCAGTGAAAGCGTATCGAGCGTCGGGTCGATAGACAGTACCAGTGCTGCGACACCGGCAACATGTGGTGTCGCCATGGATGTACCTGAGAAGCTGCTGTAACCGCCGCCTGGTACTGTTGACAGAATGGCGCTACCTGGCGCACCCATATCAACTGAAGTCAGACCCCATTGCGAGAAAGAGGACATAGTGTCATTGTCTGTGGTTGAGGCAATTGAGAATACGCTGTCATGCTCATAGCTAGACGGGTAGTGTGGGTTGCTGTCGTTATCGACTGCGCCGTTACCGGCTGCCGCCACAAACAGGATATCCGCATTTTCACTGGCCGTGATGGCATCTGCCAGCGTTTGGCTGAAGCCGCCGCCGCCCCAGCTGTTGTTTAGAACGCGCACGTTATGGCCCGCCTGCTTGAGTGAGACCATGTAATCGATACACTCAATCGCATCGGAAGTGGAGCCGCTGCCTGAGGAATCCAGGAATTTACAACCGACGATAGAGACTTCGTGGTTTACGCCCACCACACCCGTAGCGTCGTTACCTGTGGCGCCGATAGTACCAGATACGTGAGTACCATGGCCCTGGTCATCCATTGGGTCACCGGAACCTGTGATGGCATTGACACCGTATACGTCATCGACGTAGCCGTTGTTATCGTTATCTATGCCGTCTCCTGCGATCTCACCTGGGTTTTGCCACATGTTGGCCGCCAGATCCGGGTGTAAGTAGTCAACCCCGGTATCGATAACACCGACAATTACGTCGCGTGAACCTATGCTGATATCCCAGGCTTCTGGCGCATCAATATCGGCATCTTCAACACCACCGGTTTGCCCTGTGTTGTGCAGGCCCCACAGCTCACCGAAGCGCGCATCATCCGGAATACCCAGCGCCTTAACCTGATAATCCGGCTCAACGTACTCTACCGCCGGGTGTTTTGCCAGTTTTGCAATGGCCTCTTTGCTGCTGAGCCCGTCCAGTTTGAAGTTGGCAAGGCGGCCCGCCAGCACGTGCTTATAACGATCATCGACTTCATCAGCGTTGTTATCGGAAATACGTGCTTTAACCAGGTTACGAGCCTGGGCGCGCAGGGCACTGGACGCATCCTTTTTGAAGACTACCATGACGCTGTTGTCATTGGTTTTTTCTGTCGCTGTGATTTGTACTGCAGCTTGTGCTGCGCCGCTGAAAACTGGCAGTAATGCCAATGTTAAGGCAGAAAATTTTAGTTTCATCATTTGTCCTAGATTGTAAGTTGAGTTGTTGACCATGACGTCATGGTATGTGCTCGACTTAGTGGGCATGATGTGTAAACCACCAGGCCTGAGGCTGGCAGTCGATAACTCGGTTTGGCAACTGAGCTCACGCTAAAACAGCCTGAATTGAGGGCGCAATTTTAAAGCGCGTTTTGTGGGTAAAAACCCGACTTTTTTGGTGTTTGACTCGGATTTTGAAAGTGATTTCCATTCTTTTTTGTGAGTTTGATGGCCCGATGTTGGCCGTTCTGTGACTCATACTATTTTGTGAGTTTGCGCTGTACCAATATCGGTAAATTAACCGTTTTCACTTTAACCACTTGAATTTTATTTGTTTTATAGATTCCAAATTATTTCTCATTTCCCTGACTGACATGGCGCTCTACAGTGGTGGTGTGAGTCCATACAATGAAACGTGCAAACACTGCGCAGCCAGGAGCTGGGCAATGGACTCAGGCTGTAACGGCTAAGCGAGTATGAATGCGGCTCTTTAGATACGGGTATCTAATAATGGATAACGGCAATCTGGAGGGAAGCGGTGAAGATAACCCGGGTTTATTTGTACTGTGTCTGCCCGAGCGCACAGGTCAGGAGCTGGCAACCTCCATAAAGACGGTGTGTTTTAACCATCAGGCAGACAGGCGTACAAGTTGAAGGACATGGTAAAAATGATAAATAACTCTAAGGAGAACCAGGTGAAATTTTCGAAATCACTGACCTGCTGTGCAATTGCACTGGCATTATCTGGTGTCAGCGTGGCACAGGCTGCCGACACAGAAGCAAAAGCGGCTTCCACGTCTGAACTGGCACAGCTGATCCAGATAGACAACACAGGCAATACGCTGACGGTAACACAGCGCTCTAACAATGGCGCAGGCAATGTGCTCACCAGCTCGCAACAAGGTGAATCCAACGTTAGCGAACTGTCGATTGAAGGCGATAGCAATACGACCACCGTATTTCAGGCGGGCACGGGCAACCTGACCAAAGTGACGGCTGCGGGCGATGGTAATACGCAGGAATACAGCCAGGATGGTGAGGCTAATGGAGCACTGACTGAGCTAAATGGTAACGACAACAGCCTAAACATCACTCAGCGCGGTGCGGGTTACATTGGCATCAATAACGAAGTGACAAACACCATTAATGGTGATGGCAACCGTATCCATGTTGAGCAAAGCAGCGGTGGTCACTGGTTCTACAACACCGACATGCAGGGTAACAATAACCAGGTAACGGCAACTCAGCAAGGGACCTGGGGTGAAGTGAATATTGACCGTGTGCAGGGCGACCAGAACAGTATCGAGGTCGATCAAAACGGCACTTACAATGAGCTAAACCTGGCGCTTTTGCAGGGCAATGATAATGACCTGAGCCTGTCTCAGGAAGGCAACTACAACAAATTCACCATTGATGTACTCGCTGGTAACGATAATGAGCTGCAGGTAGAGCAAAGCGCGGGTAACGGTAACCAGATTGAGCTGGCTCAGTTGCAGGGCGAGAGCAACCGGGTGGACCTGGAACAGGAAGGCAATGATAACCGCATGACTTCCACACTGTTCAGCGGCGACAGTAACTATGTCACGCTGGCACAGCTGGGTGACAACAACCAGACAACGTTCGACGTGGTTGGTAATGACAACGACTTCGATGCACAGCAGCGCGGTAATGACAACCAGGCTTACCTGGGTGCTGCAGGCAACGATAATGAATACAGCACCTTGCAATTGGGTGACAACAACCAGCTGCACATTGCGAAATTTAACAGCAATGGCAGTGAAGTGGGTGTGATCCAAAATGGCGACAACAACGAGGTGGTGTTGCAGTCATCGCACCCTGATAACACGCTGACCAGCAACAATAATATGCTGAATGTGGCGCAAACCGGTGACAGCAACGGGGTGTCGGTCACGCTGGCGTCTGTGGTTGACAGCGGACTGAATCAGCTGGATTTGGTGCAAAATGGTGAACTCAATGCCATCGACCTGATGCTGGAAGGCAATAGTAACGATATCGCCATTGAGCAAACCGGCGGCGCAAACTTTGTAGTTGGTGTTGACTCGGGGGCATTTGTTGTCAGTGGCAGCGATAACAACATCCAAATCAATCAGGACGGCTTCGGTAACCTGGTTGAAGGGGGCGTAAATGGTAGCGGCCAGACCATCAACATTACTCAGGTTGGTGACTACAACGTCGCGACTGTAACTCAGCAGTAATGATCATGGCCACAAAACCGTCAGGTTTTGTGGCCAAGTAAGCCCTTATGAAGATATCGATTTTTGTTCTGATTATGCTGTGTTTTAGCTTGATACCGCACAGCCACGGAGCCGATGAAGAAGTTGAGCTGGGTGGGCTGGTTATCGACCAGAGCATTAGCCGCTTCGGCTACCAGTTTTATTTTGACTTTTCACAGCTGTGGCGCGATGTACCGGCGACCTCAGGAGTGAATATCACCATTAAAGAAACCGTCCTGCCACGTGCGGGTACCCGGTTACAGGTATTTATGAACAACCAGCTGGTGTATGCCACTGCCATGGGGCGTCGCGGTGGACCCCTTAAGGCACGCGTTGAGGCGGCATTATTTGCCATTATGGATGCCATGGCCAGCGCACAGCATCAGCAACACTCTCCAGATTTAGCAACAAGCGGGTGGTAACAATGAAAACAACAATAATATGCTGCTTTGGCGTGCTATGCAGTCTGTCGCTGCATGCCACGGAATTAGTCTACAAACCCATTAATCCGTCGTTTGGCGGCAACCCCCTCAATGCCAATATGCTATTAAATAAGGCCCAGGCACAAAATAAACATCGTGCGCCGGTGATTGAAAAATCCTACGGCGATCGCTTTCAGGAATCCCTGGAGCGAACTTATCTGAATCGCATGGTGCGGGAAATTACGTCCACAGCGTTTGGCGATGAAGTCGAGGACAGCATTTTTGATAAAGACTCGACCTTTATGAGCGGCGATTACGAAATTCAGGTGATCACCAGCACACCCGATTCTATTACGGTGCAGATCACCAACACACTGACGGGCGATATTACGACGCTGGAAGTACCGAGGTTTGGTTAATGAAGTATTTGAGTATTACCCTGATGATGTTACTGCTGAGTGCCTGTAGCAGTATCCCTGTTTTACCTCCGCCTATGGCGAAAGCCGAGCCGCTGGCCGCCACTGAGGTGTTTAGTGAGTTAAAAGCACTGCCCGCGCCACGTGGTCCAATTCCGGTTTCTGTCTATTCGTTTCGCGACCAAACCGGACAATATAAACCTCAGGAAAATGTTAGCTCGTTTTCAACGGCGGTGACCCAGGGCGCTAATTCCATTCTGATGCAGGCGCTGCATGAAACCGACTGGTTTATTCCCATTGAGCGTGAGGGGCTGCAAAACCTGTTGACCGAACGTAAGATCACCCGCGCGGCAATGCAGGACAAGGAGGCATCAAGCAGCCTGCCGCCGCTGACACACGCTAAGCTGATCTTCGAAGGTGGCATCATCAGCTATGATGCCAACATTAAAACGGGCGGTATGGGGATGGAGTACTTTGGCATTGGTGCGTCTGAGCTGTATCGTGAAGACACCATCAGTATCTATCTGCGGGCAGTTGATGTGCGCACCGGACAGGTGTTGTTATCGGTCGCCACCAGTAAAAAAGTGCTGTCTAAAGAAATGCGGGCAGGTTTTTTCCGCTATGTCAGCTATAAACGTCTGGCCGAAGCGGAGGCCGGATACAGTGAAAATGAACCTATGCATATTTGTGTAACCCAGGCGATTGAAAAGGCCCTGACGTTACTGGTTCATCAGGGCCTGGAAAAAGGGGTGTGGGCGGCAAAATCCGCCCCACAGCAGGCTGGTTAATTGGCCAGCCCGCCAAACGGGATATGCTGCTGGGCCCAGTTGGCCAGCTCAATCCGGTTGCGCGAGTTGGTCTTTTTAAAAGCGCTGTAGATGTGGGTTTTGACGGTATGGCTGCTGATATTGAGAGAGTCAGCAATATCGTCGTTTTTCGCACCATCAGCCAGCAACCGGATCACGGACTTTTCGCGTTTAGTCAGTGAGGCCAGTGTAATATCACGCTGTTCGTCCGACAGGCCCGGCAGAGTCTGCGGCAGACGCTGCATCAGGGCACTGAATGCCAGTGAAATGGCGCCTCTGCCAAACCAGAGTTCACCGCCGAGTACACGCTGAATGCCTTTAAACTGGCTTTCTGGCGAAGCGCCCTGATAGAGCACGCCTTTGACATTGGCGAGCAGGGCGGTTTGTTCGTCCAGGGTATCCGGGCAAGCATTAAATAACAAGACACTGTGATGTTGTGCCAACGCCCTGAGCTGTGCGCTGAGTAAGTCTCGGCATTCACGATGACTCACATCAACCAGAAACAGCTGGTACTGCGCCCTGTGCTCAGTGGCGGGCAGGCGGGTATCGACCTTGATATTGTTACCGCAAGCCTCAAGCATTTTGACAAACATGAGGAAATCCTGACTCAGCGTATTGGTCTTTTGGTCTGTCAGGACAAACAGAGCACTACGCGTTTGGTTGTCTGAATACATCATTTTATCGACTGTCCTTTTGTTGTTCCGTTAACCTAAATATACATATTTTTTACAAGATGTTTAGTACTTATTTCCAATTTTTGGAACTGACCGGATCAGTATGTCTTATTGGAACATTCCATTTTTACCAGCGATGCGACGAAAGTGTTCAGTAATGCCCGGCTGGACTGTGTTTGGCCCTGCCAAGAGAAGAAAGTAAGTCGCTGCTCTGCTGAGCCTGTTAATTTTTACATTTATGTTTCATTCAAAGTGAAAGCAGGGCTGTCAGTAAGGTACAGTGGGGAGTGGAGGCAAGATGAAGGATACTCGCAGAGCCTTAAATACAGAATCAGCGAGGTTAACGGCAGGCCTGACAGGGAAGGTTATCAGGCCGTAAGATTAAGCTGAGTGACGGGGGACTTCTGCCAGTAAAAAGGGCTGTGACTGAGCTTTGGCCTCATACATAGTTTTATCCGCACAATTTAAAAGCTCAGTTGGCCCATCGCCATGATCCGGAAACAGCACAGCGCCGATGCTGAGTTCCAGTGTTATTTCGCGCATATTGCCCTGTTGATCCTGTAAGCAGTAGCTGTCTGCCAGCAGGGTGTGCTTGTAGCGGGTAAAGAGCTCCAGCTGAGCGGGATTATCTATATTCGGGGCAATCACCACGAACTCGTCGCCGCCATAGCGCGCCACAAAGTCCGAGCTGCGCTTGTACATTTTGAGTTTGGAGGCAAGCAGCTTGAGTAGCTGGTCGCCCGCCTGATGGCCCAGCTCATCGTTAATGGTTTTAAAATTATCAAGGTCGATAAACAGCATGGCAAACTGCTTGCCATAACGCCGGGCATCCTGCACTTGGGTGTGTAAGTGCTTATCCAATGCGCCGCGGTTACTGAGCATAGTGAGCCGGTCCAGGCTGACCAGGTTTTCGAGGTTGCGCTGCATATCAAAGCGCTCCTTAGAAAATACTATGGTGCGTCTGAGCAAATGGGCGCTGAGTTCGTGTTTGGGGATATAATCCTGTGCGCCCAGTTGAATGGCTTTCTCGCCAAACATTTCGTCAGACATCCCCGTCAGCACTATGATGGGGATATGTGCGGCAAAGTCTTTGACCCGCAGTAAGGTTTCGAGTCCCCGGCTTTGTGGCAGGTTAAGGTCCATTAAAATGGCCTCGGGATTGAGCTGAGCGACGGCATCACGCAGCGACTCTATGGTTTCAAACGCGTTCACGGCATAGTGGTGTCTGCCGCCTTGCTGACTCAGCAGCTCTTTCACCAGGTAAACGTCGTCCTGATTGTCTTCGAGTAAATAGATTAGCCTGGCATTCATAGCTTATCCTTTGCGTTGTTGGTTGTATTGAAACCAATACTTAATGAGGGTCTGGACCAGTTCGGTCAGCTCCGTCAACCGATTCGGCTTGGTTAAGTAAGACTTAGCACCCAATTGATACGCAGCGGCGATATCTTTGGGGCTGTCCGATGTGGTGTAACAGATCACCAGTAAGGAGTTCACCAAACCTTGTTGTTGTAGCTCTTCCAGTGCTTCCAGTCCCCCCTTGTGTGGCATGTTTAAGTCCAGCAGGTACACGGGCATCTGGCTGTCGCGGTTCTGCACGTGAGAGATAAACTCAACGCCATTGTTTAACACAGTGACTTTGGGCGCCTGGTGCAAGTTCACGCAGGCTTGCTGAAAGAAATAAATGTCATCCGGGTCGTCTTCTACCAATACAATTTCCATCATAGCTCCCGTTGTTTCAGCGTGATCACAAAGCGCGCACCGGTTTGTTCGCTGTCGGTGCAGGCGATCTGTCCGCCATGCAGATCAACTATCTTTTTACATAAGGATAGACCAATCCCACTGCCTTTGTGGCTGTCACCGTGCAAACGCCTGAAGGGCTCAAAAATCTGTTGCCTGAATTGCTCAGGCACGCCAATGCCGTTGTCCTGATAAAAGAGTGTCAGGTTTGTGCCCTCTAGTTTAGCGCTGATCTGAATACCGGGCGCATCAGCGCCACAGAATTTAATGCTGTTAGCTATGAGGTTTTGCCAGATCTGGATAAACAAAGAGGCATCCACTTCCAGCTCGCAATCCGGGTGCTCGCAGGTTATTTGGGCATGGCTTTCCTCTATTTTAAAGCTCAGTTGATCGCAGGCTTCGGTGATCAGGCTATTGAGGGAGACCCGGGTCAGTTTAAGCTGGTGCGCATTGAGTCTGGAAAGTTTCAGCAGATCCTGGATCATGGTGCGCATGCGCTCTGTCGCATCCAGCAGTCTGTCCATTTCAAAGCAGGCTTTATCGTCTTCTTTCAGGGCTGGGGCCAGGCGTTGCGACAGGCTATCGGAAAAGGCGGAAATCTTGCGCAGCGGCTCTTGTAAGTCATGGGATGCAATAAACGCAAAATGCTCCAGGCTGGCATTGGACTCCTGTAATTCACGTAGCAGGTTTGTCTGCTCAGTGATATCCACAAAAGTGCCCAGCATCAACTCAGGTGCGCCGGTTTCATCCCGGGTGACTATGGTATCCAGCGAGTAACACCAGACCCAGTGTCCTCGTTTGTGCTTAAAGCGATATTTTAGGGGGATCAGTTCATCGTTTTGACTGCTGGCGACCTCCTGGGTATGGGCCTCCAGTAAAGCGCGCTCGTCGGGGTGGAACAGACTCATCATATTCAGGCTTTCCAATTCCTGAAGGGTGTACCCGAGCAGTTGCGTGTATCTGTGGTTAATTTTCACATTGGTTTGCTGTTTCAAGTCGAACAGATATAAACCACACACGGCGGAGTCGATAATACGCTGCAAAAACTGCTGGCTGTCGCGCAGTTCGGTTTCGGCATATTTACGTGCTGTGATGTCGATAGCAGTGCCGACCAGTTTGTTCACTTTGCCCTGACTGTCGAGTAAAGGATAAAGGGTCGTCTGATACCACAGCTCCTGCCCATGCGTTGGCAGCATTTCGATATATTCCAGTGGTTTTTTAAGTTCGCAGCAGGTGCGGTAATTGTCCTGAATATGGTTGATTATCTGATCATCAAACATTTTGCCACGCAGCTCGGACAGGCGTTTGAACTGAATGTCCTCGAGCTTAACGGATGCTCGCTGGCAGGCCGTAGGGTTAAACTCTAAGAAGGTAAAATCGCCATCTTCTTCTACCTGCAACAGCCAGATGGCCTGACTGGCGCCGTTGTAAATCGCATTTAAGATATTGGTTTTTTCACTGATCTGACGCTCCAGTATTTTGCTGGAGTCGATATTGCGTAGCGCACCAGACATCAGCAGTGGCTTGCCCTGCTCATCAAACTGGCTATTCCCCACCGCCATAAACCAGCTGTATTCGCCACGTTCGTTACGGCCCTGATATTCCACCTGGTACTGCTCTTTACTTTGAAAGTGTTGTTCAATGGCCTGCTCCACACGTTGGCGATGATCCGGGTGAATATGTTCATACCAGTCGTCGTAGCTTGGGTGCTCAATACTGGCTTTGCCTATCATCGCCATCAGGCGCGGTGAGTAACTGACCTCGCCGGTCACCACATTCCACTCCCAAATGCCATCGGCGGTGGCATTGATGGCCCGGCGCATTTTCTTGTCCGACTCTTTGAGTGCTCGCTCGGTGCTTTTCAAAGTGCTCAGGTTATTAAACAAGGCCAGCACCACACTTTGTCCTTCAAACTGTGCTTTAACCAGTTTCATTTCCATTGGTACTGCTGCTTTGGCATTTACTTTGACCTGGCACAGGGTCGCCAACTCTGCCGTGTCGGTATTGCTCAGCTTGTGGGTCAGTGTTTCCATGGTGGTAAAGGGATCACTGAATTCAATCAGTTCGCTCAGGGGCTGACCATTGGGCTGTGTGTCACACAGATCTAAGGTCTTGAGAAAGTGCGGATTACACTGAGTGATTTTAAAACTTTCGTCGAGGACCACGATACTGGCAGGCAGGGTGTTGAGAATAAAATGGGTTAACTCGTGCTCAGCCAGTTTTGAATCCAGCTGATGTTTTTCCTGCGTGACCTTGTCGAGCTTACGCGACACCCCCTGAAACTGATTTGGCGTGGGAATGGCAATGGCGCTGGGGATCAGGCGGAACATGTACACTGCGGTGGTAATAGAGACCAGCGCAGTGGCCATTTTGGCTAGGGCATGCATACCATAGGCGCCTTGCCAGACGGTATAAATGCCTATCAGGTGGGTCAATCCGCACAGCAGAATAAAACTTGAAAATAGCACAAACAACCAGTGACCGCCGACGTCTGGTCTTTTTTTGGCAAAAATCATAATGGCAATGGGGATAGAAAAATAGGCGGTGGCAATGAGTAAATCCGAGATAACATTGCCCCACAGCAAATGGGGTTGCCATAAATAACAGTGCCCGTGGGGCATATAGGCATCATGAAAAAATGACTCAAAGCTGTTGGCTTTCATGGTGGTTGTCCTTACTCGGGGTGCTCGGCTGGCTGTGCGGGAAAGCTGGGGTTGGGCAAAGTTGCAATCACAGGTTTGGCAAACAGATAGCCCTGCATTAAATAAACGCCTAAATCACACAGGCAGCGGTAATCCGTCAGGGTTTCAACGCCTTCAACGACCAAGTCTATGCCCAGTCGGCGTGCCATCAGACAAATACCGTCGACAACGGCCTGTTTGACCGGATCCTGTGCAATGCCGTTTATCAGTGAAATATCGAGCTTAATGATGTCGGGCTGGAAGCGGTGCAGCACTTCTATGCCAGCGTAACCGGCGCCAAAATCGTCCAGTGCAACCTTAAAGCCGTTTTTGTTGTAGGTGTTGGCAATATCGATGAGCTTTTCATGGTCGGTGAGGTGCTCCTGCTCAGAGACCTCAAAGATAATTCGTTCTTTCGCCAGGTTGAATTTATCGGCGGCCTCGAGGGTTTTGCGCAAGCAGGTTTGCGGGTCGTAAATGGCGTTGGGTAAAAAGTTAATCGACAGCTTGGCGGTATCGCTGAGTCCGGCCATCATTTCAATGGCGGTGGTGCGACACAGCTGGTCGAAATAATATTTGCTGTCTTCTGTGACCTGAGCGAGTACCTGTCCGGCCGACTGACCCTGAGTGCCTCGGACCAAAGCTTCATAGGCATAGACTTGTCGGGTGCGCAGGTCCACGATTGGTTGCATGGCCATAGTGATGTCCATTTTGTAATCGGTGTGGCAACGACAAGTTTTGCAGCCAGGCATAGAGACTCCCTGTTTAAAAGTTAGACGCCTTAACAAGTCTGGCACAGCCCAAAGGTTTTGCAATCGAACTGTGACAGGTTTACAAGGGAATAATACGTTGGAGAGCCGAGTCGAAGTTTACTTTGCTTAGATGATATGCGGATAATAATAAAAAGAAAAAGCGCCCGTGGGCGCCTTTAACAGAGATTAGCTCTGGCCTGTGAGTTTGAGAAACTTCTCAGCCAGCGTATCCAGGCTCTCGCGGTGTGCGGGGTCTGGTTTAATACAGTCAATCGGGCAGACACTAACGCAGGTTGGCTGGTCGTAGTGGCCGACGCACTCGGTGCACTTATCCGGGTCTATCTCATAGATTTTCTCACCCATATAGATTGCCTGGTTGGGGCATTCCGGGTCGCACATATCGCAGTTAATACATTTACTGTTGATCAGTAACGCCATGGTTTACGCTCCGCTTTGGCCAGTTCAGGCTTTTTTAAACGGATTACGGGTGTCTTCCTGTGCGCCCAGGTTACGCATCAAAATAGCGTGGCTCAGGTCAATGTCTTCGGGCAGTGGGATCTTCACAATATGGCCCGAGCCCTTGGCATCGCTGATCTGCTCGCCTTTTTTGTTTTCCATGTGCTCAAGGTTAAAGCTGATATTGCCCTGTGGGGTCATTAGCTCCAGGCTGTGACCGGTGCAGAACTTGTTTTTAACGTCAATTTCCACCAGGCCATTGTCGTGGCGACCCAAAATTTCACCAACAAACTGTTGTTGATCAGACACAGAATGACCGTACTCATAATTTTGGTACTCCTGATGAGCATGACGCTTGAGGAAGCCTTCGGTGTAGCCCCGGTGCGCCAGATTTTCCAGTGTTCGCATCAGTGACGGGTCGAACGGCTTACCGGCGACGGCATCGTCAATGGCGCGGCGATAAACCTGCGCAGTTCTGGCAACATAGTAAAAAGACTTAGTTCGGCCCTCAATTTTCAGGCTGTGCACGCCCATCTTGGTCAGCTGATCAACGTATTGCACGGCACGCAAGTCTTTGGAGTTCATAATGTAAGTGCCATGTTCATCTTCAAATGCCGGCATATACTCTCCCGGGCGACCTTGCTCTTCAAGCATAAACACCTGATCGGTCGGCTGTCCGTCGCCTAAAGTCGGGATCACCTGTTGCGGGTCAATTTTGTGCACCACATCGCCTGTGGCGTTTTCTTCTCCCGGCTTAACGTCGTAGCTCCAGCGGCAGGCATTGGTGCAGGTGCCCTGGTTCGGGTCGCGCTTATTGATGTAGCCAGAGAGCAGACAGCGCCCAGAGTAGGCCATACACAGCGCACCATGTACGAACACTTCCAGCTCGGTATCCGGGCACAAAGTGCGGATCTCGGCAATTTCTTCCAGTGACAGCTCCCGCGACAGGATCACCCGCTCTATACCTTGCTTTGCCCAAAACTGCACCGCTGCATAGTTGACGGCGTTGGCCTGAACGGACAGATGAATGGGCATATCGGGCCACTTTTCGCGTACCAGCATGATAAGACCCGGGTCGGACATGATCAGCGCGTCCGGTTGCATGGCAATGACTGGCTCAATATCGCGCAGGTAAGTTTTGACCTTGCCGTTGTGCGGCGCAATGTTAGAGACCACATACAGCTTTTTATTTTGCTGGTGGGCTTCGTTAATGCCAATTTCGAGGTTGGCCAGGTCGAATTCATTGTTGCGCACGCGCAGGCTGTAGCGCGGCTGGCCGGCGTACACGGCATCGGCACCGTACGCAAAAGCGTAACGCATATTCTTTAAACTACCGGCGGGTGAAAGGAGCTCAGGTACAAACATCTCAAAAACCTCATACATTGAACTGATTACGGGTCAGCTGTTGGGGTAAATCAATCGCCTGCGTGCCCTGCATTGCAGTGGACCGGACGATTGGGTTAAATCAAAAAGCGGCGCAGTATAGGGCAAGCCGCCGAGGTGTTTTTTGACTTGGATCAGGTTTTGCGGGGTCCCTGACAAATTGCCCAACCTGCGGCCACATAAGGCCTGGTTTCACACAAAATCATCGCGGGACAGAAATAGTAGGTTTTTACATCTAAAACGCGTATAATTCGCGCCCGTATAAATTCATTAATTTCATTTTGGAGCAAAAAAGATGGCTTTAGAGCGTACTTTTTCAATCGTTAAGCCTGATGCGGTCGCTAAAAACCACATCGGTGCAATCTACAACCGTTTCGAGTCTGCTGGTCTGAAGATCGTTGCAGCTAAAATGATCCACCTTTCTCAAGAGAAAGCGGAAGGTTTCTACGCAGAGCACAAAGAGCGTCCTTTCTTCGGTGCTTTGGTTGAGTTCATGACTTCTGGTCCAGTAATGGTTCAGGTTCTTGAAGGCGAAGATGCAATCCGTAAAAACCGTGAAATCATGGGTGCAACTAACCCAGCTGAAGCGCTAGCGGGTACGCTACGTGCTGACTACGCTGACAGCATCGACGAGAACGCGGTACACGGTTCAGACGCTCCAGAGTCTGCTGCACGTGAAATCGCTTACTTCTTCACTGAAGAAGAGCTGTGCGCACGTACTCGTTAATTCGAGCACGGTGACAGGAAAGAAGGGCCTTAGCGCCCTTTTTTCGTCCCTGATGCACTTTGCTAAGCCTGAATGCGACAAACAACAGGCTTAGCAAAGTATTCAGATTTGAAAGCGTTGATTAAATTTTGTACAATTCGGCGTTTTATTAAATTTGCACTGGCCGTCATCTGATCTGGGGTTGTTTCATGACTACGACTGAGAAAAAAATTAACTTACTTGATTTAAATCGCGAGGGGATGCGCGAGTTGTTTGCATCATACGGTGAGAAGCCGTTTCGCGCCGATCAGGTCATGAAATGGATTTACCACTTCGGCATCGATAACTTCGATGATATGAGCAACATCAATAAAAAGCTGCGCGCTAAGTTGCAGGCACAGTGTGAGATCCGTGCACCGGAAATCTCAGTACGCCAGCAGGCCAGCGATGGCACTATCAAGTACGCCCTGGTACTGGATGGCGGGCAGGAAGTGGAAACCGTGTGGATCCCGGAAAAAGACCGCGCCACTTTGTGTGTGTCTTCTCAGGTTGGCTGTGCGCTGGAGTGTACCTTCTGTTCAACGGCGCAACAGGGTTTTAACCGTAACCTGAAAGTCAGTGAGATCATCGGCCAGGTGTGGCGCGTAGCCAAAGACATTGGCTTGCATGATGGCGACAGCACCAAGCGTCCGATCACCAATGTAGTAATGATGGGGATGGGTGAGCCGCTGCTCAACATCAACAACGTGGTGCCTGCAATGGAACTGATGATGGACGACTGGGCATTTGGTCTGTCTAAGCGTCGCGTTACCCTGAGTACTTCAGGTGTAGTACCGGCATTGGATATTCTGAAAGAAAAAATTGACGTAGCGCTGGCGATTTCCTTACATGCGCCAAACAATCCGCTGCGTGATGAGCTGGTGCCTATCAATAAAAAGTACCCGATTGAAGAGTTCCTGGCGGCCTGTCGTCGTTATATCGATGGCTCAAAGGCCAATAAAGACGTCACCATTGAATATGTGATGTTGCAGGGCGTGAACGACAGCACCGATCATGCTCATGAGCTGGTTCAGGTATTAAAGGGCACGCCGTCTAAAATCAACCTGATCCCGTTCAACCCGTTCCCGGGCAATGAGTATGGGCGTTCGAGCAACAGTCGTATCGACCGTTTCTCTAAAGTACTTCAGGCAGCCGGGTTAACCTGTATCGTGCGCCGTACCCGTGGTGATGATATTGATGCCGCCTGTGGTCAGCTGGTAGGAGACGTGGTTGACAGAACCAAGCGTCTGGCGAAGAAAAAGCAGCTTGAAGACAACGCGATAGCGGTGAAGGTTGGCTAAAAAAAGGGTGAAACTCGAACGCATTCGGGTAATATATGGGCATAGATCAACAGCGCTCTGGTGAGCTATGCCTGCGGCCTTGCGCCGACTGTCACCTGTCAGTGCGCGCTTTTAACTAAAGTGTTTAGTTTAGCTATGTTTTCATTGGTAAAAAGTTTCTCCTTTGAGGTCTCAAAGCGCACTGTGGCTGTTAGAGCCGGGTTGCTGATGATAATGGGCGTGGTGCTCAGTGGCTGTGTGACCGAAACCCGCTATGCCAACAGCGACAAGCCCGTCGTACAAAGCAAGGCAAGTCGCGAAGACGCTGCTAAAACCCGTATCTCGCTGGCCTTGCAATACCTGGCTAACGGCAACAATACCCAGGCCAAGTATAACCTTGAGCGCGCATTGACATTAGCGCCGCAACTCCCCGAAGCCCACTATTCTCTGGCTTATTATTACGAGCAGGTAGGCGAGAATGCCCGTGCCGAGCAGGCTTATCAAAAAGCACTGGCACTGGCGCCGAAAGACCCAAACACGCTCAATAACTACGGCACCTTTTTATGTCGCATCGGCAAATATGATGAAGCGACGGAGCAGCTGTTTAAAGCCATTGAGATCCCCAGCTATATTCGTGTGGCACAGAGCTATGAAAATTTAGCCCTGTGTGCACTGCGCCAGGATAACTTCGAGCTGGCGCTGGATTATCTGGGCAGTGCTGCAAAGCATAACGGTCAGCGTCAGTCGACCCTACTGCTTATGGCTGGGTTGCACTATGCAAAGAGTGAGCTGCATCGCTCAGAGGAAATACTCAAGATCTATGGTGATCGTGGCTTTGTGTCGGCGCGTGGCTTATTACTGTCTCATTTACTGGAGCTGCGCAAAGGCCATCTGCAGCAGGCCGAAGAAACGGCCACTTTGCTGTTGCAAACTTATCCGGATTCGCCCCAGGCAGCCCTGGTGATCCAGCAGCGCCTGAAAGACAGCGAGTTTGAACGACTGAAAGAGCAATATCGTCAGGCACAGTTGACTAAAATTACCCATAAATCACCCACGCATTTGGTGGCTGAGCCTAAGATCAAAGTGCGCCGTAAAGTGGAACCCGCCGTTGTTCGTGCTCAGGCGTCTAAGCCGGAGCCTGTGACCCCAGCACCTGTGACTCCAGAGCCCGCAGCCAAACCTGTACAAACTCGCTCTTTGCGGGCACAGCAATTCACCGGGCATTCACCCAGCGTGGATACAGTAGCGGCCCCGGTAACAGCACCCGAGAAGGCGGCACTGACGATTAAGCCGGTTGCCCCGCGCACCCAAGGCCAGGTTGTCTTTTATGAGCCCGATCCGGCTGATATCGCATTTTCGGCGCGCACCTCGCGCGCCCGCGACGAGGGACCCCGAACAGACAGCTGGCTTGCGCAACTGCCTGAACAAAGCACCTCAGAGCCAGCTCAAAGCCGAGCCTCTGGCGGCTTGTTGAACCGCGATATTGTGTTACCCAGTGTCCCTCAGCACACCGTTCGCCTGGGGGAAAACCTGTTTAGCGTCTCAGTGAAGTATAACCTCAAGTTAGACAAGCTGATGGCATGGAATAATTTACGCGAGTCAGACCAGCTGTCGATTGGTCAGGTGGTGTATTTAAATAATCCTAAGATAGTGCACACCATAGGTGAAGGTCAGTCGCTGTTCGACATTGCAATGGAATATGATCTTCAGATTGACGACCTGATGCGGTGGAACAAATTGACCCCGGATATCGTCTTACAACCAGGACGGCATCTCTTAATCGTGGATCCAGATAACTATATTTTATGAACGAAGCAGAAATAGATACAGACAACAGCAGCGACTTACTGTCGCTCGGACAAACACTGGCTAAGGCCAGACATGAGCAGGGCGTCAGCTTTGAGGAAATCTCCGCACGGCTAAAGCTCAGTGAAACTCAGATCAACAAACTGGAGCAGGACGATTACCATAAACTCGGTCCTGAGACTTTTGTACGTGGTTATATAAAGAGCTACTGTGGTTTACTTGGGCTGGATGCACAACAAACTCTGAAACTCTACCAGTCGCCGGTTGTGCCAGAGCAAAAAGGCAAAATGAAAAGCTTTTCGCGCCGCACGGAAAAAGAAGCCCACGATAACCGCCTGATGTGGGTCAGTTATGCGGTGTTAATTGTGGTGATAGGCAGTTCTGCGATTTGGTTCTGGCAAAACAGCAGTAGCCAAAGTGAGATCACCCCAGGTGACGTCCTGGACATTCCGCAGGCCAGCGTGACAACCGATAATGTGCAGCGCCCGGCACCCAGCACCTTAAATGCCGAGCGCTCAGTAGCGGCGTCTGATACGTCAGTTGCAGATATATCAGGTCCAGACAATGCGCCACAAAGCGCGCCTGAGACCGCTGAACCAAGTGTCGAAGCGCTGCCGAGCACTGTAGTGCAGACGCCAGAAGCACAACCCGAGGCCTTGCCAGAACTTGCGCAAACCCCGACTACACAGCGCGGTAATACCAGTGATGTGCAGGTAACGCCGGCAGCAGAGACTGTATCTGATGATACACAGTCCGAGCTTGCCCAGAGCACCATTGTAATGGTGTTCAAAGAAGATAGCTGGGTTGAGATCTTCGATGCCAGTCAGGAGCGGGTAGCGTTTGGTGTTAAAAAAGCGGGATATACCATGACCGTCAGTGGACAAGCCCCGTTTTCCGTCGTACTGGGCAAACACCAGGCCGTAAGCATTACACTCAACGGTGCAGCCGTGGACATTTCCAGCCTGCCGCGCAACCGTTTAGCCAAATTTAATTTACCGTTAGCAGAGTAATCGTCATGTTTTCAGAATCACCGATCAAACGTAGAAAATCCACGCGCATCAATGTGGGGAATGTGCCCATCGGGGACGGAGCACCGATCGCCGTGCAGTCGATGACCAACACCAATACCCTGGACGTAGATGCGACCGTCGCGCAGATCCGGGCGATTGCCGATGCGGGTGCGGATATAGTGCGGGTCTCTGTGCCAACCATGGAAGCCGCAGAAGCGTTTAAGAGCATCAAAGAGCAGTCCGAGATACCGCTGGTCGCCGACATCCATTTTGATTATCGTATCGCCCTGAAAGTGGCCGAGTATGGTGTTGATTGCTTGCGCATCAACCCAGGCAACATCGGCAATGAAGAGCGAATTCGTGCGGTAGTCGATGCAGCACGTGATAAGAACATTCCAATCCGCATCGGGGTTAATGGTGGCTCGCTGGAGCGTGATCTGCAGGAAAAATATGGCGAACCGACGCCAGAAGCCTTGCTTGAGTCAGCGATGCGTCATGTTGAGATCTTACAGCGACTCGACTTTGACCAGTTTAAAGTCTCAGTCAAAGCGTCGGACGTTTTCTTAGCGGTCGGTGCCTATCGCCTGCTGGCCAAAGAGATTGACCAGCCACTGCATTTAGGGATCACCGAAGCCGGTGGGATGCGCGCCGGTTCGGTAAAATCGGCAGTGGGCCTGGGGATGCTGTTGGCTGAGGGGATTGGTGATACGCTGCGAGTATCTTTAGCGGCCGATCCGGTTCAGGAAGTCAAAGTGGGCTTTGATATTCTAAAGTCGCTGCGTATTCGCTCGCGCGGTATTAACTTTATCGCCTGCCCAAGCTGTTCTCGCCAGGAGTTTGACGTGGTCAACACCATGAATCAGCTGGAAGAGCGCCTTGAAGACATCACAGCGCCGATTTCCGTGTCTGTCATTGGCTGTGTGGTCAATGGCCCAGGTGAAGCCTTGGTGAGCGATTTGGGTCTGGCCGGTGCAAACCGTCGCTCGGGCTTATACATCAATGGTGAGCGCCAGAAACTGCGTATTGATAACGACCATATAGTCGAACAGCTCGAAGAGCAGGTACGCAGCTATGTTGAAAAACAACAAAACGAACCCAAAATCGACGTCAAGATAGTCGAGTAAGTAACGCAGGCCCGGCAAACTAAGCGTTTACGTTTTAGCCGAGCTGGGTATAATAGCGGGTTTATCAGGAATGGCTAAGCCATCGGGCATAGTCACCCATTTCGTGTAAAAAATTAGATTACTAGGAATTTCAGTGGCAAAACAAATTCAGGCAATTCGAGGTATGAACGATTGTCTGCCGGGTGATACGCAAGTCTGGCAGAAGGTAGAATCTATCTTACGTGACACAGTGGCATCTTTTGGATATCAGGAGATCCGTTTTCCCATCGTGGAGTCCACCGAGCTGTTTAAGCGCTCGATTGGTGAAGTCACCGACGTCGTTGAAAAAGAAATGTATACCTTCGAAGATCGCAATGGCGATCTCCTGACCTTGCGTCCTGAAGGGACCGCCGTGTGTGCACGGGCCGGTAACCAGCATGGCTTACTGTACAATCAGGAGCAGCGTTTGTGGTATATGGGTCCGATGTTCCGTCATGAGCGTCCGCAAAAGGGCCGTTACCGCCAGTTCCATCAGTTTGGGGTAGAAACCTTTGGCGTGGCCAGCGCAGATATGGATGCGGAAGTGATCCTGATGACGGCGCGCCTGTGGCAGCAGTTTGGGATCAGCGAATTTGTGCGTCTGGAACTTAACTCTCTGGGCTCAAACGAAGCACGCGCCACTTATCGTGATGCCTTAATTGCCTTTTTGGAGCAACACGAAGCGCACCTGGACGAAGATTCAAAGCGCCGTATGTACAGCAACCCGCTGCGCGTATTGGACAGCAAAAACCCCGACGTACAAGCTATTTTGGTGGATGCACCAAAACTGTCTGAATACCTGGATGACGAGTCGCGTCAACATTTTGCAAATTTATGTGAACGTTTAGAGGCTGCAGGCGTCGAATACCAGGTTAACGAAAAACTGGTGCGCGGCCTGGATTATTATAACCGCACTGTATTCGAATGGGTGACAGATAGTTTAGGCGCACAGGGCACTGTGTGTGCCGGTGGCCGTTATGATGGTATGGTCGAGCAGCTCGGCGGTAAAGCCACTCCGGCCGTTGGCTTCGCCATGGGCATGGAGCGTCTGGTACTGATGCTCAAAGAAATGGAGCGCTTGGGAGCTTTACGCCGCAGTGCGGATGTATTTGTTGCTGCTATGGGTGAGCAGGCTGGCATTCAGGCTCCGGTCATCGCGCAACAACTACGCAGTGAAATTCCAGGCCTGCGCGTACTGGTCAATGCCGGTGGCGGCAACTTCAAAAAACAACTGAAACGTGCGGACAAAAGCGATGCTGTGGTTGCACTGATTTTCGGCGAAGATGAATTGGCCGAAGGTAAGGTGACTGTTAAGTATCTCCGCGAACATAAAGAACAAGTTACCCTGACACTGGCAGAGGCAAAAAGCTTGCTGTCGGCGTTAGTGGATTAAGCGCTGCGGCGCAGTAAAGTCAGGCCAGATATCTGAAAAGACTGGCTTTACGCTATTAATTAAGAGGTCAGAATGGAAATTTATTCAACAGAAGAACAACAAGCCGAAGCAATAAAACGATTTTTCCGCGAAAATGGAACATCTTTGATCATCGGCGCGGTGCTGGGCCTGGGTGGCCTGTATGGTTGGAAAGCGTATAACCAGCATCAAATCGACACCGCAGAGGCAAGTTCTGAAGCCTACAACCAGCTGGTTGATAGTGGTGACGTTCTGACCAAAAGCGATGACTTTTTAGTAAACAATGGCGAGTCTAGCTACGCCGTTCTGGCTGCCTTTGTGGCGGCAAAAGAAGCGGTTGAGCAAGGCAAGCTGGATGTGGCTCAAGAAAAGCTCACCTTTGCGGCCGATTCAGTCAAAACGCCTGAGCTAAAAGCGACGGCCTATCTGCGTCTGGCTCGTGTACAGGCAGCGCGCGAAGATTACTCGGCAGCACTGGCCACTTTGGGCAACTCAATGCCGGAAAGCTTCGTTGCTCAGGTTGCTGAAGTCAAAGGTGATATTCTGCTGGCGCAAGGCAAAAAAGACGCTGCGCGTGATGCATACCAAAAGGCAGTGACCGCCGGTGGCAGCGACAATAATCCACTGCTACAAATTAAACTGGACGACCTGGCTGGCACAGCAGCACTTTAAGGAGTAGCCATGAAGAAGTTGACTATGGCCTCTTTGGCGCTATGTATGGCGTCATTGCTGGGGTGCTCTTCAAGTGATGATGAAGAAGAGCTGGTACTACCTGAAATCGTAAACCAGTTTGAAACAAACGTGGTCTGGCAGGAATCTGTGGGTGATGGTGTTGAGCACTACTTCTCTCGTCTGACGCCCACTTTTTACCAGAGTACGGTTTATGTGGCTGAGCGCAATGGCTTAGTTGCTGCGCTGGATGTCAGCAGTGGTGACACGCTGTGGGAAGTCGATACACGCGAGAATCCGGCATTCTGGCCCTGGGAAGACGATGACACAGCAAAGCTGTCGGGCGGCATTTTGCAGGCCTATGGCAAGCTGTATATCGGCTCTGAGCACGGTGAAGTGATTGCACTGGACCGTGACACCGGGGAGATCGTTTGGCGTAAGTCTGTGCCTGGCGAAGCGCTTTCAACACCGGCTGCCGGAGATGGCTTAGTGTATATCAACCTGGGCTCTGGCAAGTTGTTGGCATTGCACCCGGATACCGGTGAAGAACGCTGGCAGTTTGAGCAGGAAGTACCGGCACTGACATTACGTGGCCTGAGTTCACCTACGTCAGCAAATGGTGGCGTACTGGTTGGTGAAGAAAGCGGCAAGTTGTCTGTTTTGATAGCCGAGAATGGCTTTATGGCCTGGAGCGCAGATATTGCCCTGGCGAAAGGCGCTTCTGAGTTTGAGCGCCTGGTTGATGTGGATACCAAACCCGTTGTTGTCGGCAGTACCGTGTATACCATTGCCTATAATGGTAAACTGGCTGCTCTGGACGTGCGCAATGGTAATGTACTGTGGGACCGAGAATATAGCAGTTACCGCGACCTCAGTGTCGAGCTGAATACCATTTATTTGGTAGACAGCGAAGGCGTGCTCTATGCTCTAGATAGAGAGTCTGGCATTGAACGCTGGAGCCAGTCTGCGTTGCGTGGTTGGTATCTGACCACACCTGCGGTGGCTGGCAACTATCTGGTTGTGGGCGATCAGGAAGGTAACCTGCATTGGCTGGATAAGCAAACCGGACAGCTGGTTTCGCGTGAAGAGTTTGATAGCTCAGGCTTTTTCGTTGAGCCTATCGTGGTTGACGACACGCTGATCCTGTACACCCGTGATGGTGAAGTCAGTGCGGTAAAAATTCCGTAACCGCCATACGCTGAATGAATTGAAGTAAGGCTTCGCGGTGCGAAGCCTTTTGTTGTTTTTAAAAGAGGTAGTCTATGCTTCCTGTGATCGCTCTCGTCGGGCGACCCAATGTGGGTAAATCCACTTTATTTAACCGTCTAACCCGCACGCGTGATGCGTTGGTGGCGGACTTTCCGGGCCTTACACGTGACCGTAAATATGGCCAGGCGAATTACGATGGCTATGAGTTTATCGTGGTCGATACCGGCGGTATTGATGGCAGTGAAGAAGGCATCGAAACGGAAATGGCCGAGCAATCATTGCTGGCTATTGAAGAAGCCGACGTTGTCTTGTTTTTGGTTGATGCCCGCGCAGGCATGACGGCGGCCGATCAGGCTATTGCCCAGCATTTGCGTAAGCAACAAAAGAAAAGCTTTGTCGTTGCCAACAAAACCGATGGCATTGACGCGGACTCTAACTGTGCCGAGTTTTACCAGTTAGCATTGGGCGAGGTCTATCACATCGCAGCGGCCCACGGTCGCGGTGTCACCCAGCTACTTGAAGCCACACTGGGCCCGGTGATCGCCGAGCTGGCAGGGGAAGAAGACGACATTGAGCAGGACGATGAACTGCTCACCGAACTTTACCTGGAAGGGGAAGAAGCCCCGGATGACGGTAAAACCGGGTTTGAAGACAAGCCTATTAAGCTGGCCATCATAGGTCGCCCTAACGTTGGTAAGTCAACACTGACTAACCGCATCCTGGGTGAAGAGCGGGTGATTGTGTACGATATGCCGGGCACAACGCGTGACTCTATCTATATCCCGATGACCCGCAATGAGCGTGACTACGTGTTGATCGATACCGCAGGTGTGCGTAAGCGTAAGAAAGTCAGCGATGTGGTTGAAAAATTCTCTGTCATTAAAACCCTTCAGGCGATTGAAGATGCCAACGTGATCCTGCTAGTGATCGACGCCCGTGACGGTATCTCAGATCAGGATCTCAGTCTGCTGGGCTTTGCCCTGAACGCGGGTCGCTCTTTGGTGATCGCAGTGAACAAGTGGGATGGTCTTGATGACTACGTCAAAGAGCGCATCAAGTCTGAACTGGACCGTCGCCTGGGCTTTATTGACTTTGCACGCCTGCACTTTATTTCGGCACTGCATGGTACCGGGGTTGGTCACCTGTTTGAATCAGTTGAAGAAGCTTATGAGTCGGCGACTAAACGTGTCAGCACAGCTATGCTGAGACGTATCATGGATATGGCCCAGGCCGATCACCAGCCTCCTCTGGTACGTGGTCGCCGGGTTAAACTCAAATATGCGCATGCCGGCGGATACAATCCACCGCGTATCGTGATCCATGGTAACCAGGTGCATGACTTGCCTGACAGCTACAAGCGCTACCTGATGAACTATTATCGCAAAGCGCTTAACATCATGGGGACGCCGATTAAGATCGAATTCCGTGAAGGGGATAACCCATACGCCGGTCGTACCAATAAAATGACCCTGTCGCAGAAGCGAAAGTTACGGGCATTTACCAAAGAGCAAAAAAACAAGTCATAACGACTAGATAAAGGGTGCCAGTGGCGCCCTTTTTACTGCCTAGCTAATTTTCATCCTGAGCCTAAATCGGTTTACGCTGAACGAAAAATATGCTTTATTTATATTTATTTAGCCTGAAAATTAGCCATGCAGTTTCTGAAAACCGTGATCTATGTCGACAGTGTCGAAGAGGTACTGGACTTTTATTATCAGGCCTTCGGGCTCAGTGCCTGTGGTCTTAGCGAGGACGGAGACTATGGGGAGCTGGATACCGGGCAGGTGTTACTCGCTTTTGCCACGCATCCGGTGGCGCAGGCGCAGTTTAAGCAAAGCTATATCCGCAGTCAGCCTAAGCAGCCGGCGCTGGGGTTTGAACTGACATTAGGGTGTGAAAACGTGGCAAAGAGTTACGACAAGGCGGTGGCAGCCGGCGCCGAGCCTTTATCGCCTCCAGCACAAAAAGGCGAGCACACACAGGCATATGTGCGCTCAATAGAAGGCAC
This sequence comes from Pseudoalteromonas rubra, assembly GCF_000967655.1. Lineage (GTDB taxonomy): Bacteria > Pseudomonadota > Gammaproteobacteria > Enterobacterales > Alteromonadaceae > Pseudoalteromonas > Pseudoalteromonas rubra_A. Next base: position 53 of record NZ_JXYA01000023.1, on the reverse strand, counting down.
CTTAGTGGCGCTGATAAGCGTGGAATAAACATTTATACCAATTTCACTTAATA
>NZ_JXYA01000022.1 GCF_000967655.1 Pseudoalteromonas rubra | reverse complement strand
GAGCGTTTGGCCAAAGAGCAGGCAGAGCGTGAAGAAGCCGAGCGTTTAGCTAAAGAACAGGCAGAGCGTGAAGAAGCTGAACGGTTAGCCAAAGAGCAGGCCGAGCGTGAGGCTCAGGAACAGGAGAAGCCTAAAAAGAAAGGCTTCTTTGCGCGTCTTAAGCAGGGCTTGTTAAAAACCAAGACCAATATCGGCTCCGGTTTTGCCAATATTTTCCGTGGCAAGAAGATTGACGATGAACTGTTTGAAGATCTTGAAACCCAGCTCCTGACAGCGGATATAGGTGTTGATACCACCATGAAGCTGATCGACAGCCTGACCGATGCCGCAGATCGTAAACAGCTGAAAGACGGTGATGCCCTGTATGACCTGATGAAGCAGGAAATGGCAGATATTCTGAAAGAAGCTGAAAAACCGCTGGAGATCCCGGCTACTAAAAAGCCGTTTGTGATCTTGATGGTAGGGGTTAACGGTGTCGGTAAAACCACCACAATCGGTAAGATGGCTAAGCAGTTCCAGGCCCAGGGTAAGTCTGTGATGCTGGCCGCGGGTGATACCTTCCGTGCGGCGGCCGTTGAGCAGCTGCAAGTGTGGGGCGAGCGTAACGATATTCCTGTCATTGCTCAGCATACCGGCGCGGACAGTGCCTCGGTGGTGTTTGATGCCTTCCAGGCTGCGCAGGCCCGTGATGTGGACGTGCTGATTGCAGATACGGCAGGCCGACTGCAAAATAAAGATAACCTGATGCAGGAGCTGGAAAAAATAGCCCGGGTGATGAAAAAGCTCGATCCGGATGCGCCACACGAAGTGATGCTAACCATAGATGCAGGGACAGGTCAGAATGCCATCAGTCAGGTGAAGCTGTTTGATCAGGCCGTGGGCCTGACCGGTATCGCGCTGACTAAGCTGGATGGCACCGCAAAGGGCGGGGTGATCTTCGCCGTTGCCGATCAGTTCAAGGTGCCGATCCGCTACATTGGTGTGGGCGAAAGCATCGATGATCTACGCACCTTTAAGAGTGATGACTTTATTGAGGCATTATTTAGCCAGGAAAATCAGGACTGATAATCAGGGCTGATAACCAGGGCTGATAACCAGGGCTGATAACCAGATGTTTTTCCTGCATCGTGCGTCGGGAGCAGGAAAATCGGAAGTAGATAACAATAGCAGGGCAGGCAATGATCAAGTTTGAGCAAGTCAGTAAAACCTATCCCGGTGGTCACCGGGCGCTGGAAAAGGTCAGCTTTGAGCTTACTAAAGGTGAGCTGGCGTTTCTGACCGGTCACAGTGGTGCGGGTAAAAGTACCCTGCTTAAGTTGATCAGCCTGATGGAGCGTCCATCTGCCGGGCGGGTTGCGATCAATGGGGTCGACCTGAATCAAATCAAAAACAGTCAGGTGCCTTACATTCGCCGCGATATTGGTATTATTTTCCAGAATCATCGCCTGCTTGAGCGCTATAACGTGTTCGACAACGTGGCGCTACCGCTGGTAATTGAGGGCACGCACCATAAACATATGACCAAACGGGTGCATGCCGCGCTGGATAAAGTCGGCCTGTTAGATAAGGTAAAGTGTCAGCCGAGCACGTTATCCGGCGGTGAGCAGCAACGTGTTGGCATTGCCCGTGCGATTGTTAATTCGCCGCCTTTATTACTGGCGGATGAGCCAACCGGTAACCTGGATCCGGAATTGTCGATGGAAATTCTCAAACTGTTTGAGGACTTTAACCGCCATGGCACGTCAGTCCTGATTGCCACCCATGATCTGGGGCTGATCGCGCGGATGAAATATCGCAGCCTGACTTTGGATCACGGTCGCTTAATTCAGGATCCCTTGTTGGGATCTTCGCTGCCGGGAGACACGCTATGAGTTTACTGTTTAAAGGTCGCGGCACGCAAAACGACAAGCAAAGCAAGTCCGTGCTCCTCAAGTGTTATTTCTTCATTATTACCATCCTGCGCCAGGGCGTGCACAGTTTAGGCGAAATGTGGCGAACCCCAATGGCATCCATGATGACCATTTTGGTGTTGGGTCTGAGCCTGACGCTGCCAACCACACTGTATGTGGTGGTTAAAAACGTGCAAAAGGTCAGTAGTGGCTTTCAGGAAGCCGCCGAGATCTCTTTGTTTGTAAAAGAGAGTGTCAGCGAGCAGGCAACACAAACCCTGGTCAAGCGACTGGCACTTTACCCCGAAATAGACACTGTGAGCTTTATTGGCAAAGATAAAGCACTGGAAGAGTTCAAAACCATCTCCGGGTTTGGTCAGGCACTGGATTACCTCGAAGAAAACCCCTTGCCCAGTGTCGTACTGGTGACTCCAACGGTACGTCATCGCAGCGCTCAGGCTGCTAAGGCGTTGCTCAGCAAGCTGGAGCAGGAACGAGAGATTGAGTTTGGTAAGCTGGATATTGAGTGGCTGGAGCGTCTTAATGCCCTGCTCAGCCTGCTCAAAGAAAGCGTGATCACCATAGGCTTACTCCTGCTCACTGCCGTGGTGCTGATCATAGGTAACACCATTCGCCTGTCGATAATGGATAAGAAAGAAGAGATCCAGGTACTTAAATTGGTCGGCGCAACGAACACCTTTATTCACACGCCATTTCTGTGGACCGGGATCTGGTATGGGATCATTGGCGGATTAATTGCCTTTATATGCGTTATGCTGATGCTGTGGTGGTTAGAGTCTGCTGTTGCACTGGTGGTTGGCGTATATCAGAGCAACTTTGTGTTGCAGGGCCTGTCGGGCTCTGAGTTGTTGTGTTTGTTGCTGCTGGCAGTGGCGCTGGGCTTTGTTGGTTCCTTTTTGTCTGTGCAAAAGTACATAAAGGACATCGAACCGGATAAAGTGTAGGGCCGCCAAGTGGTTTCGTAGTGAGTGTGCTAAGCGAATTTGTTTTAGCACACTCGGTTGCTAAAATTAGCACTCTTTCCTGCCAAATTAGCACTGTCAGATAGCGCCGCAGGGTGAATCTGAACACGGGCTTACCATAATTGCTTTTTATCAATTAAATTAATCTTTAAAAATCAACGGCTTGCTTATTAATTAAAGTGTAATAATAAAAAACTTGATCTTTAAGGTGTAAAAGTAGTAGATTGCATTTAGCACTCTAAGGGAAAGAGTGCTAAAATTGGCAAAACGAATTATCACTGAGGTGAAAAATGAGTAAAGATATTTATGCAATGGCACTGACCGCTGGGCAACAAAGCGCGAGTATAGAAGGCTACCTACAATCGGTGAGCTCTATTCCGATGCTGGACGCTGAGCAGGAAAAAGCGCTGGCAACCCGCCTACATGAGGATGGGGACTTGCACGCAGCCAAGCAGCTCATTATCTCTCACTTACGATTTGTTGCGCATATTGCCAAAAGCTATTCCGGTTATGGCCTGCCTCAGGCAGACCTGATCCAGGAAGGCAATATCGGTCTGATGAAAGCGGTAAAGCGCTTCAATCCGACAGTGGGTGTGCGTCTGGTGTCGTTTGCAGTACACTGGATCAAAGCTGAAATCCACGAGTATGTGCTAAAAAATTGGCGTATCGTTAAAGTTGCGACAACCAAAGCACAACGTAAATTATTCTTCAACCTGCGCAAAAATAAAAAGCGTCTGGGCTGGTTCAACCAGGAAGAGATCACCACAGTTGCTAATGAGCTGGGTGTGAGCGAAAAAGAAGTGCGTGAAATGGAGTCGCGCATGAGTGGTCAGGACATGGGCTTTGACCTGACGGGAGATGATGACGACAATGCACCGAGCAGCAGCTTCTCACCGGTTCAGTACTTGACGGATGCCAGCAGTGATGTGGCTGAGGTGATTGAAGAAGAGCAGTGGCAGGAGCAGTCTCAGAACCGTCTTATTGCAGCAATGAAGACGCTGGATGAGCGCTCTCAGGACATCGTTGCCGCACGCTGGTTGTCGGAAGACAAAGCAACCTTGCAAGATCTGGCCGATAAATATCAGGTATCTGCTGAGCGTGTACGCCAGCTGGAAAAATCTGCAATGAAGAAACTACAGGCAGCAATGAGCTAATTGCCTAAGCCTGCTAAATAAATTTTGAAGTGCCGCTCAATCGAGCGGCATTTTTTATGGCTGTAACAAAATTGAGCTTACAAGTGTACGCCTATTTGATTATAATGCGCCGACTTGATAATAGGAGTCTCTATTTTGTTAGCTGTAGTTCGAATTCTGGCAATGGCGCTGTTTATCATCCTCAGTTGTCTGGCTGGCCTGACGTTGAGTCTGATCCGTCCTTTTCATGCCAATAACGTGCATGTGATTGCCTCCTGGTTTGGCAAAATGTCGCGTGTGATCGGGGTTAAACTTGAGATCTCGATAGACCCGGGCGCGAAAGATCTGGGTCCTGCGATGTACATTGCCAACCACCAAAATAATTATGACCTGTTCACTTTGCCTGCTGTGGTGCCGCACAACACGGTCAGTATGGGCAAGAAAAGCCTGAAATGGGTGCCATTTTTTGGCCAGTTATACTGGTTGTCCGGTAATATCCTGATCGACAGGGCAAATCGTAAAAAAGCGGTCGATACCCTGGATAAGTCGATTGCTAAAATTAAACAACGGGGTATGTCATTGTGGATGTTCCCGGAAGGGACACGCAGTTATGGCAGAGGATTACTGCCTTTTAAAACGGGTGCCTTTCATACCGCTTTAAGTGCGGATGTGCCAGTTGTACCGGTTTGTATGAATAATACGGCGGGGCAGATCAAGCTCAATCGCTGGGATAATGGCACGGTATACATCAATATTCTGGCGCCCATCGCTTTGGATAAAGACATTCCTGCACGTGAGCATGCAAAACAGATCCATGCTAAAATGGCGGAACATATTGCACAGTTAGACGAAAAAGTGAGAGCAGCAAGTGGAAAATTGGCAAGAGATCAGTGAAGACATCGTTGATTCGTTGTTAGAGGACGGGTCTAACCCGGATACTCTGTACGAAGTAGAGCATCATTTTGTCAGCGAAGAGTTCGAGAAGCTGGAACAGGCGGCACTGGCTGCATTTAAACTTGGCTATGATGTTGAAGATCCGGCGGAGCTCGAGCTGGAAGATGGCAGCAAAATTTGGGGCTTTGACGTGGTGGTTGAAGCCGAGCTGGATGCGGCGGTGATTATGGAAGATGTGACCAAGCTGGTTGAAATCGCCACGCATTGTGGCGTTGAGTACGATGGCTGGGGCACCTATTTCCAGGAGTAATTCAGCATCGCAACAATAGGCCAGAGCGCTGTTCTGCCCCTGGCCTGACACTTTTATTCATAAAACCTCATTCTTTTTTCTTAAACTGATACCAATTACTAGACAATTAAGTCTGGCCTATGCATATTAATGCAATTTACACTGCCGCCAGGCATCATGCGAGCGCTATGCGAGTCACCCTCCCTATTGAAGAGTTAAAACCCGGCATGTTTGTGGACAGCGTTCATAAACAAAAGTCAGGCGCTGAAGTTAAGATTAAATCCCGGGGTATGGTCCGGGATGAGGCTATCATTGCTCGCCTTGCCGCCAATGGGGTGGTTGAGCTCAATATCGACTTTGCTCAAAGTGATATTCCGGTTCCCGCTAAGTATCAGCAATCAGAGGTAAACGCTGAGCCTGAAGAGGCAGAGGCCAAAAGTCAGCCGGCACCGCAAAAAACCACCAAAGCGCCAAAAGTACAGCCCGACAAAGAAAAAGCCATCAGCCTGGAAGACGAATTTGCCAGTGCGGCCAGGCAGTTTGAACAGCACAACAAGCAGTTGCAAATGCTCTATGGCAACCTGGCATCTGGCATGCAGGTCGACATGACACTGATCAACGACATCAGCCAGGAAATTGTTGGCTCGGTGCTGAGAAATACCAATGCCATGGCGATTTTAACCCGGATCAAAGATAAAGAAGGCTTTAACTGGCGTCATATGATCAACTGCGCCATTTTAGTCACTGTGTTTGCAAAATATCTGGGGCTGGGCAAGAAGGTGATAGAGCAAATGGCCATCGGTGCCATGTTGCATGATGTGGGTCATACCAAAATACCTCAGGGGATCATCGATAAGCGCGGCCCGCTGAATAAGCTGGAAATGAAAACCATGCAGCGCCATGTTGCACAGTCGCTGGGGCTGACCCGTGACGCACCTGGGATCACCCCTTTAATGCTGGATATGATTGTCAGTCATCATGAGCGCCTGGATGGGAGTGGCTATCCCCGGCGCCTGCAGGGTATGCAGATCAGTAAAGCGGCGCGGATCATGGCCATTGTGGATGTCTATGAAGGCATGACGGCTGAGCGCCCGCACCGCGATGGAGACGAACCTCTGGTAGCACTGCGCTATTTATTGGCCAACAAAGCCCAGTTCGATCCTGTGCTGGTACAGCATTTTATTAAGTGTATTGGTGTGCATCCGGTTGGCACGATTGTAAAGCTGAGCAATGAGCGGCTGGCGTTAGTACTGGAAGGAAACCGGGGCGCACCGACGGCACCTAAAGTGCGGGTATTTTATAACACCAAACACATGCACCACATTACCGCCAAAGACATTGATTTAAATGAGCAAGATAAAATCAAGATAGCCTCAACGGTACGGCCACTTGATTACCAAATTAATTTATCCCGTCTGTTAAAAGATCACCTGCTTGCTTAAGCTTACGCTTTTGCCACTGCGCAGATAACAAGGCACCGGCAAGGCAGCTGGCCATCATTAGGATCCACACCAGAGTCCCTTTTTCAGTATGTAGCGCCAGGCAGCTGCACGCCAATGCCAGTAGAGCACTCAGTATTGCTGCCAGCCAGTAATGGTTGAGTGGATTGTCGCACTGTCCAGCACGCTTACAGGCGCAGTAGTTTGCTTTGCACAGGCTAAATACGCTGAGACCACAGAATGTCAGTGCACCGAACATTAAAACTGCCAGCATAGACCAAACCTCCCTTCAAGTGCCCTGTAATATCAAGGCGGTGAATATGGCTAAGAGTATATGTGAAGCGATGCTTTTATTCAATGGTAATGAGAATTAATATCGTTTAGTGGTGTAAATAGCTGGTTAGAGTATTTGCTCTTACTTCGATCCACGCTGTAAATAAAGTGCATTAAATGCCTTAATATTGCGCAATTGAGCTGTTAAAAGTGCTTAAAATGCGGATTTTTACTTTTGTTTTCTGTACTGTGGGGGCAATTTTTTATTCTTGTTGAATAACATTTGAGGTTGAGAATGAATACAGTACTACGCGCATTGGTAGCGACAGGTTTGATGGCGGCGTCTTCGCAGTCACTGGCAGCGGCATTTCAGCTGGCTGAGCAAAATGTTTCAGGGTTAGGCCGTGCCTATGCCGGTGAAGCCAGTGCCGCCGATGATGCGTCGGTTGTTGCACGTAACCCGGCGCTAATGGGCCAGTTTGAGGGCGTGCAGGTGAGCGCGGCGGCTATGTACGTTGAGCCAGATGTCAGCTTACAAGGCACATCGACCAACAATGGGCTACCTGCAAACCTGCTGGACGATAACAGCATTGCGCCAAGCGCCGTGGTGCCTGCCGTATTCATGACGGCACGTTTGAACGAGCAGTGGTCTGTCGGTGCGGGGGTCTACTCTCAATTTGGTTTGGCAACTGAGTTCGATAAAGACTATGTTGCCGGTCAGCTGGCAGGTGAGACCGAGATAGTCACGATCAATACGGGCGTCTCTGTGGCCTACGAAATTGACCCACAATGGACACTGGCACTGGGCCTGAATCATGTTTATGCCGATGCAAAAGTGATCCGTCATCTGGGTGCAAACCCATTACAGGCCCCGGCCAGCACAGAAGTGGTTAACCTGGAAGGGGACGACAGTGGCTATGGCTGGAACCTGGGTCTGAGCTATCAAATTGATGCTGACAACCGGTTGGGCTTTCATTATCGCAGCGAAACAGATATTACCTTTGACGGTCACTTCAGTAACCAGATCCCGGCATCCCTTGGCGGTACCAACGGCGTTGCGATGGCAGGTACTCTTGAGCTGACGCTTCCGGCAATAGCAGAAATTTCTGGTAGCCATAAACTGACTGAGCCAATGACGTTGCACTACAGCGTGTTGTGGACAGGCTGGAACAGCTTCCAGGAGCTTGAGGCACAAGTATCCGGTAAGCCTGTATTCAATAAACAGGAGTTGTTTGATAACTCATTGCGATTTGCTGTGGGTGGAGACTATCAGTGGAGCGAGTCTCTGAAGTTACGCGCAGGTCTTGCCTATGACAGCTCTCCGGCTAATGAGTCGCACATGTCTATCTCCATTCCGGACACTGATCGTACCTGGTACTCATTCGGTGCTGAGTATCAACTGAGCGAAGCGGCGAGTGTGGACTTAGGGTTGAGTATTCTGCGCGGTAAAACGCAGACTTTTGTTGAAAAAGATGCGCTGGGCAGCGAGTGGGGCTTTAAGTCAAAAGGCCACGCGACGGTGGTTGGTGTGCAGTATAATCACAGCTTCTAATATCTGCATGAAATGAAAAAAGCGGCTGGTAAGCCGCTTTTTTTATAACTAAAGAAGTGCCTTTAATTGATAGATCAGGTCATGGGCGGCACGAGGTGACAGCTCATCCGGGTCAATCTCCTCGAGCATTTTCTCAACTTCAGAGGGCTCGCTGACCAGCGGCAGGCTCTGTTGCATCTGAGGTGCTGATGAGGTTGATTGGGGACTTTCGACCACACTCTGGTGTTGCTCCAGCAAGGTCAGTTTACGCTTTGCCATGGCCAGTACCGCTTTGGGTACTCCTGCCAGTCCGGCGACCTGCAAACCAAAACTTTTACTGGCGGCGCCTTCCATGACCGTGTGTTTAAACGCAATGGTGTCGTTGTGCTCAACGGCATCCAGGTGCACATTGACCAGGCCAGATTGCTGTTCAGCCAGTTCTGTTAGCTCAAAATAATGGGTGGCAAACAGCGTTTTGGCGGCTATCTTACCGGCCAGATAGTCGGCGGTCGCATAAGCCAAAGAGAGACCATCGTAGGTACTGGTCCCCCGGCCAATTTCGTCCATTAAGACCAGAGACTGCGCCGTTGCATTGTTCAGTATGGTGGCGGTTTCGGTCATTTCGACCATAAAGGTGGAGCGTCCGGAAGCCAGGTCATCACTGGCGCCAATGCGAGTGAAGATACGGTCGACTTTACCTATTTGCGCAGCGCTGGCAGGAACATAGCTGCCAATATGCGCCATCAGCACGATCAGCGCTGTCTGGCGCATATACGTCGATTTACCACCCATGTTGGGACCTGTGATGATCAGCATCTTGCGATCCGCGTTGAGGTGAACCGGGTTGGCAATAAAAGGCTCTTTGCTGACCTGCTCAACGACCGGGTGACGACCAGCTTCGATGTGGATCTCATCGCCATTGCTGAGTTCCGGCTTACAGTAATCCAGGGTTTGTGCCCGCTCTGCCAGGGTATTGAGCACGTCTAAATCGGCCAGCGCCGCCGCCATGGTTTGAAGCTGCTCGATATACGGTGCAATCAAAGTAAACAGCTCTTCATACAGCTGCTTTTCAAGCGCCAGTGCTTTGCTCTGACTGCCCAGGACTTTGTCTTCATGCTCTTTGAGCTCAGGAATGATATAGCGCTCGTTGTTTTTCAGTGTCTGACGACGAATATACTCGGGCGGCGCCAGGTGTGAGTTGGCTTTGCTGATCTCAATATAAAAGCCATGTACTTTGTTGTAACCAATTTTCAGTGTGCTGATCCCGGTGCGCTCTCGTTCACGCTCTTCTAGCTGATCCAGCACATCGGTGGCCCCTTCGCTGAGCGCGCGCCATTCATCCAGCTCACTGTTGTAGCCGGGGGCAATTACACCGCCATCGCGGATCAGTACCGGTGGGTTATCTATGATAGCGCGTTCCAGCAAATCCTGAAGCTTTGGCAAAGTCGGAGAATGTGCGCGGATCTTCTGCAACCGGGGATCGCTGCTTTCTCCCAACAGGTGATGCAACGGGGGCAGTGCCTGCAATGCATTACGCAGTCGCGTTAAGTCTCTTGGTCGGGCATTACACAGGGCAAGGCGAGCAACCACACGTTCGATATCGCCAATCTGGCGCAGCGCGTCATAGACCTCGATATTGAGCTGGGATTCAATCAGGCTGGCGATGGCATTAAGCCTGGCATTAAGCTCGTCACGGTTACGCACTGGCGTATGAATACGGCGTTTTAACAGCCGCGAGCCCATCGGCGTGGCGGTTTTATCCAGCACTTGTGCCAGCGTGTTTTCGATACTGCCAGACAGGTTAACGGTTAGTTCGAGGTTTTTACGCGTGGCGGCATCGAGAATAACTGCGTGTTCGTTTTTCTCCAGCGTAATGGCCCGAATATGTGGCAGTGCGGTGCGCTGTGTATCTTTCACATATTGCATCACACATCCGGCTGCAATTAGTCCGGCTTTTGCCTCGGCAACACCAAATCCAATCAGGTCTTGTGTGCCAAATTGCTGGCAAAGCAAATGGGTAGCTGTATCGAGATCAAACTCCCAATCCGGACGGCGTCTGGCCCCTTTTACTTGCTCAAGGACTAGCAAATTGCTGAATGATTCGGGGTAGAGCAGCTCCGCCGGCTGTAATCTTTGTAGTGTTGAGGTAAGTGCCTCATCGGTGGCCAGCTCAACAATGTTAAAACGTCCGGAGTTGATGTCTAAGTACGCGACACCATACTGCTGCTTGTCTTGCCACAGCGCAGCCAGCAGGTTGTCCTGACGCTCTTGCAACAGGGCTTCATCGGTCACCGTACCCGGTGTAACGATGCGTACTACTTTACGCTCAACAGGCCCTTTGCTGGTAGCAGGGTCGCCAACCTGCTCACAGATAGCCACAGACTCACCCATCTGCACCAGCCGGGCGAGATAATTCTCAACAGCATGATAAGGGACGCCCGCCATTGGGATCGGTGCGCCGCCGGCTTTACCTCGGTGGGTCTGTGAAATGTCCAGTAACTGGGCGGCGCGAATGGCGTCATCAAAGAACAGCTCGTAGAAATCACCCATACGATAAAACAGCAGAATATCCGGGTGTTGCGCTTTGATCCTAAGATACTGCTGCATCATAGGGGTTTGTTGTTTTATAGTATGTTCGGAATAAAGATCTAACGACATTACTTATACCTAAAGGAAATGAGTATGGAGCTTCATACTGAGATAGCCGGACTGGCGGCACAATTGGGGGCTATTCTAACGAATAACGGCCTGACAATCACTACCGCGGAATCATGTACTGGTGGTGGTATTAGCTATGCGCTGACGGACACCCCAGGTTCATCAGCTTATATTGAGCGATGCTTTGTGACTTACAGCAATGAGGCAAAGGTTCAACTGTTGGGCGTTGCGCACAATACCTTAACTGAGTTTGGTGCGGTCAGCCGGCAAACCGTTGATGAGATGGTACAGGGGGCGGCGAAAGCGGCGCAGGCAGATGTGGCGATAGCGGTTTCGGGTATTGCAGGCCCGGGTGGTGGCACACAAGACAAGCCGGTTGGTACTGTATGGTTTGGCTTCTATTTACAGGGAAAAATACTGTGTGAAGTGTGTCAATTTGCCGGAAATAGAGCCGAAGTTAGAAAGCAAGCTATTGAATTTACTATTAGAAAAATTATTTCTCTGCTAAATGCTTAAATTAAGCTTGATACTGTAATTCCATACAGTATACTTGTCGTCAATACGCTAGATTGGAGAAGCAAATGAACGATAACAAACAAAAAGCGCTCGACGCTGCATTGTCTCAGATTGAAAGACAATTTGGTAAAGGCTCTATCATGAAACTGGGCGACAGCCAGGCATTGGATATTGAAGCCGTTTCAACCGGATCTTTGGGGCTGGATATCGCTTTGGGTATCGGTGGTTTGCCAACTGGTCGTATTGTAGAAATTTATGGTCCTGAGTCATCAGGTAAAACCACTCTGACGCTGCAAGCCATTGCAGAAGCTCAGAAGCAAGGCAAAACATGTGCTTTCGTAGATGCCGAGCACGCACTGGACCCTGTCTATGCAGAAAAGCTGGGCGTTAACGTAAACGACCTGCTTGTGTCTCAGCCTGATACGGGTGAACAAGCCCTTGAGATCTGTGACATGCTAGTACGCTCAGGTGCAGTAGACGTGGTGGTGGTTGACTCAGTGGCCGCATTGACGCCTAAAGCGGAAATTGAAGGCGAAATGGGTGATACCCACGTTGGTTTGCAAGCACGTTTGATGTCTCAGGCTTTGCGTAAACTGACAGCCAACATTAAGCGCTCAAACACTCTGTGTATCTTCATCAACCAAATTCGTATGAAGATTGGTGTGATGTTTGGTAACCCGGAAACCACAACAGGTGGTAACGCACTTAAGTTCTATGCGTCAGTACGTTTAGATATTCGTCGTATCGGCTCTGTGAAAGAGGGCGACGAGGTTATCGGTAACGAAACTCGCGTGAAAGTCGTTAAAAACAAAGTGGCGCCGCCATTTAAGCAAGCTGAATTCATCATCATGTACGGCGAAGGTACGTCGAAACAGGGCGAGCTTATCGACCTGGGTGTGAAGCACAAGCTAGTGGATAAAGCGGGTGCCTGGTTTAGCTACAATGGCAACAAAATTGGCCAGGGTAAAGCAAACTCGATTAAGTTCCTGAAAGAAAATACGGCAATTGCTGACGAGATAGAAGGCAAACTGCGTGAAATGCTACTGCTTCAGGCAACCATTAAGCCAGAAGAAGGTGAAGGCCAGGGTCTGGCGGATGCAGAAGACCTGGAACTATAACGACTACTAGCGTAGCGGAGCACTCAGCAGTTCATATGGGTGCTCCTTTTGCCTGTGTTTAATGTATTAGTCGTTATCACAGACCTTCGTTGCGACTATGATCTTTATCCTTTTATCCTTTTATCCTTTTATCCTTTTATCCTTTTATCCTTTTATCCTTTATCTTTCTGAACGCCTATACAGTTTAATTGACAGGGTATTTAGCTATCATTTCTGACCTGCTATTCGCCATGCTTTCTAATATGGATGAGTATTAGTTAGGAGTCATTCTATACATCTATCAAATCATCACACCAAAGTAACGCTTATCAAATCTTGCTCTATTCAAGATGGCCTCTTCTCAAGATAGTTTGAATTTTCAAAAACGCTGCATGGCTGCCACCGTTGCGCAGATATTGCTGAGTACATTGTCAAAGTCATACTGCATGAATGATGCGGTCTTTGCGTTAGGTTATCGAATAGCCCTTAGTGTTTGCGAGTAACCTCGTACTGGTTAACTGTGCCAATTCGCAACCCCAGGTTCTCAAAGTAAGAAAAAATCTAATATTCAGTAGTTTATGAGGTTAAAGTCGGTGCTGGATAAAGCTGTTATTCATTGTTACTTAAAACAAATACCATAAAGGAATTAGCCAGTAAGAACGGCTGTGCACCATGGGTCGTGCTGCCTGGCACTTTAAAGATGGTTCGGTAGAGGGCTTGGAGACCGCAGTGATTATTAGGTGACGGCCTTATTCACCAGAGCTAACCCCCTATAGAGCAAGTGCGGCGCTGGCTTAGACAGCACAAGTTATCAAACAGAACCGATGCAAACTACGATGATACTTGGGTCAGTGCAGCGATGTGTTTACCTTATATGGAGATTGGATGCAATCATAATGGGGTAGAGAATGGACAAATCTTACCTGCTTATAAGTCATACCAATTTCACTTAATGTCTGTTCAATTTGGCGGGGCAAATATGACGCTAAGAGCATTAAAAGTTTCTCATTTAGAACCTTTACCTAAGGTATGAGTTCGCAAATTTTTGCTTGGGTTTCGGCCCTCTTTTCTCGCCTCAAAATAGCACACTTAATTAAGCAAATTGGTATCAAAATGGTATGAAGCGGATGCCGAGTCAGAAGCTGGGGGCAATAAAAAAGCCGCGTAAACGCGGCTTTAATTCAGTTTACTCTAGTAATTAGCTACCACCAGTACCTGTTACGCTCTGAACAGTACAAGTAACTGGAATATCAAGCGTTGCAGCTGTTGTGTTAGCTTCAATCGCCTGAGTGAACCAAGTGTTGTTGTTCGGGTTCTTGTAACGAACGGTGTAGGCCGCCGAATCGCCACCCTCAAGGCTTACTTCAAACTGACCTGTAGGGTAGAAGGTCTTCACGAAGCGACCACCACGGAACAATTGAGCAATTGTTGGTGTAGAGATTGGTGTTGGCTGCTCGTCTGCAGTATTGCTTGCACATACAAACTGAGGCGTTAGCGGCTTAACAATGTTAGCCTGAGGCGCTGTAGTCAGCTGCAAGGTACCACCATCCAGGTCACACAGGTCTGTGAATTGTACACCTGTTGCCGCATTGTTATCATTAAGACCAATAGTTGTATTGTCAGCCAGAGTAGCACCATCCAGAATGTTTACACCGTCTTTCATCATTTTCAGTTTAACTGGGAATGAAGGTGGGTTTCTGAAAGTACCTTTTGCAAGGTTGGTACGGTTGTATGCACCAATCAATAGACGGTAGCTGTTAGCTTCAACCAGTACATCTGCATATACCTGGCTGTCATTGCCGTTTGAATCTTTGATGTCAAAGCTTAAACGACGATTATCACACTTATCAGCACCGATGATGTAAGTGAAGAAGTCCAGGTTCCAGTAAGATAAGTGGTTAACAGATACTGCAACGTTGTGTGTAGTTGCATTAGCGTCTGCATCTGCCTTAACTACACCATAGCTTTCGAAAGACCACTTACCAGCATCTTCGTCGTAGCTCCAAACTGGGAAGATATCGTTCACTTCAATTTTTTCTGGTGCTACGGTTTTAGTACAAACACCGTTTTTAAACATGCCGGTGTCGGTATCTTCAGCTGCTGCTTTTACTGCCGCTGCATCAGATGCATCGCCTGTAAACTTCATTTGACAGGTGTTTGACGTGTTCTTATCAATCTTCATTGCAACTTTGATACTACCACCATCGAAGTTGTCAACTTTGTTGTTGTTTTCGTCAATCAGCTCGATTGCAACGAAACCACCGGTCGCGAATGAACCTTCACGGTTAGTCGTTTCATCTTCAGCGACTGTTAGGCCAAGACCGCCAGGGAAAGCGTCAAGTGAAGAGTCTTGCGCAGCGACAGTGTCTTCTTCAGAAGTTGAACGAGTTGCTTCGTTACCGAAGTAAGCTACAGTCAGAGTAGGTACTGATTGAAGCGGTTGATTGTCTTTGTCACGGAACTTTGTGCCGTTATCCAAAGTAACCGATACACCACCGGCTGCTTTGTTAGTGTTCTTAGCAGCATCAAGATCTTTGGTCAAAGTAATGCTGTCCGCGCCTTCAAGTGCCAGGCCACCGTCTGCAGTGTAAGACGTTGTTACGCCATCGCCTGCAAGTGCGGCAAGTGTGCTTGTAGTCGCAATGATAGGTGCTGCACCGTCCGCTTGCTCAAGGGTACGTGCTGTTAAGCGAACCTGATCCGCAACGTCGGTGTCTGTGCTCGACAGTTCAACGGTACCTGAGTTCGAAAGGAAGCCGTCAGCTGTGATGACGTAATCAAAGGATAGACCGTCAGCTGGAATTGCATTTACTGTGAATGCAAATGAACCGCCTGTTGCTGCTCTGTCTTCTACCGTCAATGCTCCGCCCGCAGTGTTTAGAACGCTTGCGGCGTTGCTTGTGAAGTTGATAGTGGCGTTAACTTCTTCGCTTAGCGGTTGGCCTGCAGAATCTGTTACTACGATTGAAAATGAGCCTGCTTGCTTTTCAACAACGAGATCACCAGGTAAAACGGCAATTGTTTTATCTGTCGGTGGCTCTTTGATATCAACGTTATTGTCATTGTCGCTAAAACAGCCTGCTAAACTAACTGTAACACCCAACGCAAGGGCAAGTTTAGTTAGTTTGAATTGTTTGTTTCCCATGATTTTTACCTTTTCCTTTAAATCCAAGTAAACTGAGAGTAGTCACTAATGCTTTGCAGATGTAAGAGAGCCTTGCCCCGCACGCAAATTAGTGTTTAGAGGATAAGCCCACATTAATTTTTCGTCAAGTGAACTGCTCGATCTTTATCCAAAATTTCACATAAAATAATAACCTACTGATGTACTTTTAGGTTATCACATCGAATGTGTTAATAATTCATTTTTCCCGACAATAATACATAACTATATTTGTGCAAATGCATCGATGAATGCCTGTAATTTAGCCATGTCTACGGGCTTCAGACCATCTGATGTTCTAACGATTAACCCTTTTTCAACAAGCTCGCTGACCACGCGACGGTAAGCGCGCTCAGTCGTAGCAAAACGCTCAGCTTCTGCACTCACTGTCGAATAAGCTCTGAGTAGGGCCGGGTGGTTATTCTCTGCCCTGAGTAAGCAGTCTTTTGCGATATTATAGCTCAGCGGCAACAATAGCTTGTCGAGGTTGATTTTCTGATTTTCGGTAAACTTTGCTGCGATGGTCTGAGCGGTGTACAGGCTTAGCTCAGGTTGAGCAAGGAGTAGTTGTCGCCAATGCTTTAGTTCTATCAGGTTATATTGTACATCATTCAGGCAAGTGACCGTATAAATACAGGGTTGGTTATTCAGTGCTTCTATTTCACCGATTAGGGTGTTGTTACAGTCCAGCTGACCTAACAGCAAGCGGCGGCCATTGCCCACGTCATAGCTAAAAGACACAGTACCACTTCTCACCAGGATCAGCTTTGTGAGCGGTTCATCCTGATGAATGAGCACTTCTTTTTTTGTGTGCTGAAAACTGTTTCCTGCAAAACTGAGCAGTTGTTCCACCAAAGTGGTTGAAAAATGATATTGAAACATCTGGATGGCTCTTCGGACAATTGTCCTATTTATTAATTTGTTATGAAGATAGCATGACACTTATCGGTTTCACGCTAACTCACCCGATTGAGAGGCTAAGTGCTTTTCACCCCCGTTCCCGTGTTAGAGCTTATTTCAGGTCCTAATTTCTGTGGGGTTTAGTGAGTTAGCCTTTTTATTCTGTGTCACTTGCTAAGATGCAAGATAACGCCAAACAGACGGTTGCTATTACCCCGCATTTCGACTTTTGGCGTCTACACTGAATAATGCTAACTCAACTGCGAGGAGAGAACAAATGACTTGGGAACTTTTAGGTTACATTGCGTCTGCCTTTTTAGTCGTTTCTCTGATGATGTCCAACGTGGTCAAGCTGCGCTGGTTCAACCTTGCAGGCTGTATTTGCTTTACTATTTATGGTGTGATGATCACCGCCTGGCCCGTGGCATTGACCAACGGCTTACTTGCGCTGGTGAATATTTATCATTTAGCTAAACTGCACCGCGCAGACAATAACTCAGCTTCGTAAAAAGCGCACATTGCGTGACGTTCCTTGTCGCGCAATCCAGCACAGATCTAATCCTGGCTAGTCTTGCGCATACCGCAGTTGGCCCGCTATCCAGGTTTGTTTGACCTGAATATCCCGAATTTCCTGCTCCGGTACTTTAAAATAATCCTTATCAAGCAGAATGAAGTCTGCCCATTTCCCTTGTTCCAGACTCCCTAATTTAAACTCCTGAAAGGCTGCATAGGCTGCGTCCAGGGTGAACGCTTGCAAAGCCTGTGTGCGTGTCAGTCTTTCGTGGTTACGCCAACCCTGCTGAGGTTGTTGCTGGGCGTTCATGCGTGTAATAGCAGCGTGTAAACCGTGAAATGGATTGGCCAGCTCCACCGGGAAATCTGATCCTGCCGCCACTTTACTGCCCTGTTGTAAAAAGGTTTGCCAGGCGTAAGCCCCCCTGAGTTGCTCGTCAGTCAGTCTTTGCTGTGCCATATGCATATCTGAGGTGGCGTGTACGGGTTGCATCGAGGGTATGATATCCAGGGTTTTAAATCTTGGGATGTCTTCTGGTTCAACAATCTGGGCATGTTCTATTCTGTTTCTCAGCAACTTACCGCCAGTGGTTTTAAATACTTTTTCATAACTATCTAGTACTAACCTGTTGGCGCGATCACCGATGGCATGCGTATGCGCGCTGAAGCCATGCTTTACGGCTTGTGCTATGAGCTGTTCAAGGTGCTGTGGTTGCTCCAGCATTAAGCCCCGATAGCCCTGGCGGTCTTTGTAGTCTTTAAGCAATGCAGCACCACGGCTCCCCAATGCACCATCTGCGTAAATTTTTACACTGCGAATAGACAGCATGTCGCGTTTGTCTTTGTAGACGCCTGCTTGCAGCATACTGTCCAATTGCGGATCTGCGGCACTGAGCATGGCATAAATGCGCAGCGGTAAAGTCTGCTTTTGTGCCCGGCTCTGATAGAGTTTCCAGGTTTGTTTATCAATCCCGGCGTCATGGGCACTGGTGATGCCTAAGCTCAGTAAGTGTTCACCTGCTTTGTTAAGGGCCTGATTAAGGTGTGCCGTCGAGGTCGGAGGAATGTGTTTTTTAACCAGGCTTTCTGCTTTATCGATAAAAACACCGCTTGGATTGCCGGACGGGTGACGCAGGATCTCACCTCCGGCCGGAGACGTTGTTTGTGTATTAATGCCCGCCAACTCCATAGCCATGCTATTTACCCAGATAGCATGGCCATCGACCCGGGTCAGCACCACGGGCCGGTCTTTGACATACTTATCCAGGTCGGCAGCGGTAGGAAAGTCGTTCGGCGTCCAGCGTGTTTGATCCCAGCCGCGTCCCAAAAGCCAGCCTTTTGGGTTCTGCTCGCTAAAGGCGACAAGCTGTTGGCCAACTTGTTCCACTGAGTTGGCTTCACGGATATCGAGCCGGGATAAATTATTACCCAGCCCAATAATATGGCCATGGGCGTCAATCAGTCCGGGTAATAAGGTCTTTCCCTGGCCGTCGAACCTTTGGGCTTTGGGGTATTGCGTAGCGAGTTGTTTATCGCCCGTTTTGACGACTTTGCCATCTTTGATGACCAGGGTCGAAAAAGACTTAACCTCTCCACCCCGGGTAGGGCTGTAACCGTTGACGTTGTGTATCAGAGTGAACTGAGCCTTGCTGATCCCACTGAACAAAATCAGCGCCAGATAAATAAACCGGATCATGACAGGAATTTCCTTGTGGTATTTTATTTAGCAACCAATACCGCATTTTGCCCGAAAAAGACATTGAACTGAGACAGAAAAAGCGCTGTTATACCATAATCGGGAGAATGTTCATTTTATAGGGTCAATAATGCAGTTATTTATGGTTTATCTGGGAGGTCGCCTGAGCGGCTGCCACATTGAAATGCATGACATTCGTTTTGTGGTTGGCGAGCGCATTGAAGATACGTTTAGCGCGCTTAAACAACAATGGGTTGGTGATAAGGACAAGGTGCATATGGACAGCTATGTTGCACTTGAGCATATTGATGGCTTCCAGGTGGAGCTGGTCAGTGAGCCGCCTGCGCAACAACCCAATCTGTATTTTGTTAATCTGGGTGGATACCGACATGACAGCCTGGCGGAGCAGCACGCATTTGGTTTGTTCGTCGCCCCTACCGCCCAGGTCGCCAAAGCGCGGGCGCTGGACACCTTGTTGCCTGGAGTGGACTTACCCCACAAAGATGACTTGTATGCTGTGGATGATTGTATGGCGATAGATTTGATTGACGGGCAGCATTATGTGCGTCTGACACCCAGTGGCCAGTCACAGTCACTGGCACCGCAGTGGTTTGGCTATCACAAACTGTAAAGCGCTGCAAAGAAGGTTATTCTTCTTTATCGGCCTTAATTGCGATCCGGATGGCGATAATGACGATGGCAAACATCAGAAAAGGGAGCGCCGCTAAGGCATATTCTGCAATGTGGCTGTCCTGATAATTGGGCTGCAAAATAAAGTGCCCACCAATGCATAAGGCGATACTGACAAAGAGTAAAGGTAGCATTTTCAGTTCTTTATTGGGTTTGCTCATGGTTTTTGCCTGTACAGTGCGTTTCGTCACAGGCTTTTTAAACGAGTTATCTCCACAACGCAAGCCATTGTCGGTGTTTCTTTGATCCAGCCCCTTTTTTAGCCTGCCATTTTTTTGCCTGCACCTTCGTGATATAACAAAGCCCAATGCCTGTCATTTGTACAGTGAGGGAATGAGGAATGAAAAAAACTAAGGTAATCGTGATCAAGCTCGGCACCAGCGTCTTAACCGCAGGTACGGATAAGCTAAACAAGCCGCGTATGATCGACATTGTGACCCAGTGTATGACACTCAAGCAGCAAGGCTACCAGCCAGTGCTGGTCTCCAGTGGCGCAGTTGCGGCAGGCAGAGATGCCGTTGAGCACAGCGTGGGTGTTTCCATTGCAGAGAAGCAGATGCTTGCAGCCATAGGTCAGGGGCAATTGATCCATCTGTGGCAATCGCTGTTTGCACTTTACGACCAGCCGGTGGCACAGCTGCTGTTAACCCGTGCCGATGTCGAAGACAGAGGACGCTATCTCAATGCGCGCGATACCATTACTCAGCTGTTAAAACATCAGGTGATCCCCATCGTTAACGAAAACGATGCGGTTGCCACTTCGGAAATCAAAGTCGGCGACAACGACAACCTGTCATCGCTGGTGGCTATTCTGGCCAATGCCGATAAGCTGCTGTTGTTGACCGATCAGCCTGGTTTATTTACTGCCGATCCGCGCAGCAACCCGACCGCGACGCTTATCTCAGAAGTAGAGCAAATTGATCAGTCACTGATGGCGTTGGCGGGGGGAGCAGGCAGTAAGCTGGGCACAGGTGGCATGTATACTAAGCTTGAGGCCGCGCGTACGGCACAGCGTGCGGGGATTGAGACCATCATTGCTAAAGGCGCCGAGCCACAGGTAATAGAGCAAGTGATGGCGGGCACGGCGCAAAGTACCACCTTTGTGCGTTTTGATGCACCGCTTGAGGGGCGTAAAAAATGGTTGTTGTCGGGTCCTAAATCGGCAGGCTTTGTGCAATGTGACATCGGCGCTGTTGCAGCCATCAGTCATCAGGGCGCAAGCCTGCTGGCCAAAGGCATTGTTGCGATGGGAGGAGAGTTTGCACGAGGCGATGTCATTGAAATCCGCGACCTGGACGACCAGCTGGTTGCTAAGGGGCTGGTCGCTTTTGATCATCGGGAAATGGATCAGATCAAGCGGCTGCACAGCAGTGAAATCCCGCTGGTGCTGGGTTATCCGGCCTCAAACGTTGTGGTACATCGTGACGACTTGGTGTTGCTGGATGTCTATGCGGGCTCTGTTTAACGCGTTGCCCGCTGCTTGTGTTTGCAGCTTAGCAAGTGTCCGTGTGGGCAATTATTGAAAGCTGGTAAATAAACGCTAATCTTTAGAGTGAATCTGATCACCGGGCAACCATGTGACTAAATCCACCTGCGGACACGAATACACCATCAGCTTAGTGCAGCTCAAAGAAGAGCGCGCTTTATATCAGCAGTTTTGTCATATCCTGACATCGCTGCTGCCAGAGGTGGCACTCAGCTTTTTTATTCGCCCCAGTTTATCACGCAAAGAGGCGCTTAAGCTGGTCTATCAGCAACATGTGGACCAGGCTTTACCATTAGATGAGATGCTGGAAAAAGCCCATCAGTGCAGAGGCAAGCCTGCATTGATCAGCAAATCCTATACCTGTATTCCGCTGCGACTTGACGATCAGGTCATTGGGTTACTGTGGATCTACGAGGCATTAACCCCGGCGAACTGCAATCTGGCCGCTCATCTGATGCATGTTTTTTTCCATCAGTTACATACCCTGGTACTGGCCCGTATTGATCCCTTATCGCAGCTGCTGAACCGGCAAACCTTTGATGAAAAGGTGCTTGAAATTGCCTCCGGCCAGGGCTTTTTGCAACCGCGGGAGGAGCCGGATCTGCGCGGCTGGTATCTGGCGCTGTTCGATATCGACCACTTTAAGCGGGTGAATGACTCCTTTGGTCATGTCATCGGAGACGAAGTGATTTTATTGACTGCCCAGCACCTGAAAGACAACTTTCGCGCCGAAGACTATGTTTTTCGTTATGGTGGTGAGGAGTTTGCGGTTTTGTTTCAAGCGCATAGCGACGAGGAAGCGCAATCACTGTTGGACCGGGTCCGCAAGGTAATAAGTCAGGTGGCATTTCCTCAGGTGGGTAACATTACGCTCAGTGGTGGCTATACCGAGGTCACGGATGTTATGCAAGTGTCGGAATTAGTCAACCAGGCGGATACCGCGCTATACCATGCCAAACAACATGGTCGCAATCGGGTTGTTTTCTATTGTACGCTAGGACTTGCTACGCCTCAGGTCATGACCTCAGACATCGAACTTTTTTAAGTCACCGGGGGCCAATTT
Organism: Pseudoalteromonas rubra; assembly: GCF_000967655.1. Lineage (GTDB taxonomy): Bacteria > Pseudomonadota > Gammaproteobacteria > Enterobacterales > Alteromonadaceae > Pseudoalteromonas > Pseudoalteromonas rubra_A. The sequence goes on along the minus strand of NZ_JXYA01000022.1, from coordinate 71,145 downwards.
TTCGGCCAGATTGTGGTATTCTACGCGCCACAAGAAACCTGGAGTATGACAATGAAATTAATCCGTATGCTGCTTGGCAGCCTGATCTTAGTGTTTGATTTTATCTTTACCCCGCGCAGTAAAAAACGCCCGGCAGACGCGCAGGCAAAGTTGGATGCGCAAACCGCTAAACTGAAGCTGTATCAGTTCAAGGGCTGCCCGTTTTGCGTCAAGGTACGCCGCGCGGCTAAGCGCGAGGGGTTGAAACTGGAAACCCGTGATGCGATGAATAATCAGGTATATCGCCAGGAGCTGCAAGAGCAGGGCGGTAAAATAAAGGTGCCTTGCCTTCGCATTGAAGAGCAAAACCAGGTGACCTGGTTGTATGAATCGAACGACATTGTGGCGTATTTACAAAAGCTTGAACAGGCTGCTTAATCACCACACCCGGTAAACTGTGTTGCAATAGTTTGCCCGCACAAGGGGCTATGCTAGCATTAGCCCCATGACCTCACTAGACACAATTTAAGAGAAAAAACATGACTATCCGTACGCGTGTTGCCCCGTCACCGACGGGCGATCCCCACTTAGGCACGGCCTATATTGCGTTATTCAACTACTGTTTTGCCAAGCAGCAAGGCGGTGAATTCGTGCTGCGTATCGAAGATACCGATCAGCAAAGAAGTACCCCGGAATCAGAGCAGGCGATTATGGACAGCTTGCGCTGGTTGGGTCTTGAGTGGGATCACGGACCGGATGTGGGCGGTGAATTCGGCCCTTACCGTCAGTCTGAGCGTAGCGATTTATATAAAAAATATGCTCACCAACTGGTTGAAGAAGGTAAGGCGTTCTACTGCTTCGCAACGGCGCAAGAGCTGGACGAAATGCGCGAGCAGCAAATGGCCGAAGGGTTACGCCCTAAGTACGATGGTCGCGGTCTGAAGCTGAGCCAGGAAGAAATTCAGGCAAACCTGGATGCAGGTAAGCCGTACGTGATCCGCATGATGATCCCAGAAGAAGGCAGCTTTAAGTTTAACGACTACCTGCGCGGTGAGATTGAGATCCCGTGGGAAAATGTCGATATGCAGGTACTACTCAAAGCAGATGGCTTCCCAACTTACTTCCTGGCCAACGTCGTTGACGATCACCACATGCAGATCAGCCATATCTTCCGTGGTGAAGAGTGGATCAACTCAGCGCCTAAGCTGCTGAAGCTGTACGAAGACTTTGGCTGGCAGGCGCCGGTACTAGGCCATTTGCCACTACTGCGTAACCCGGATAAGTCTAAGCTGTCTAAGCGTAAGAACCCAACTTCTATTAACTACTACAAAGAAATGGGTTATCTGCCTGAAGCGGTACTGAACTACCTGGGCCGTATGGGCTGGTCAATGCCGGACGAGCGTGAAAAGTTCACCCTGGCTGAGATGATTGAACACTTCGATATGAAGCGCGTGTCACTGGGTGGACCGGTATTTGATATCGATAAGCTAAGCTGGCTGAATGGCCTGTGGATCCGTGAAGACTTAAGCGATGAGCAGCTGATTGAGCGTTTCGTTGACTGGAAACTCAATGGCCAGATGCTGGCGCGTGTACTGCCTGAAGCAAAAACGCGTATCAATACTTTGTCTGATCTGGTCGGTCTGGCAGGTCACTTTGTGGGTGGTATTCCAGAGTATGATCCTGCGCTACTGACTGCTGGTAAAGCGGAAGAAGAAACGGTGCGTCAGGCGCTGCAATTCTTCATCTGGGAGCTGGATAAGCTACGTCAGTGGAACAAGAGTGAGGTCTTCGCGGTGGCTAAGTCGGTTGCGACTTTCCACGAACTGAAGATCAAAGACTTCCTGGAGCCAATCTTCGTGGCTATTACTGGCAAAACCTCATCGACCTCGGTGGTTGATGCGATGGAGATCCTGGGCTCAGACTTGTCGCGTGCACGTTTACGTGTGGCACTGAACCACCTGGGTGTGTCTAAGAAGCAAGCGAAGAAGCTCGAAAAAGCATACCGCGAGTACCCCAGCATCGGGTAATGCACGCCTGGGTATCATTAACCTCGCAACGTCGGGGTTGAATGAAACACATGAAAAAAGGCTGAACTCAGGTTCAGCCTTTTTTATTGCCTAATTATCACTGAGCTGGCTACTTAAAAAGGTATCCAGCAGTGCCTTAAGCTGTTGCAGATCTGCCACTGGCATATTGGTTTGTGCCAGCATTTGCTGGGGAATACAGCTACAGGCGGCCTCCAGTGCTTTACCTGCATCAGTCAGATAAATATGACACTGACGTTCATCACGCTCGGAGCGTACCCGTGTCACTAAATCCTGTTGTGCCAGTCGTTTGAGCAGTGGCGTGAGCGTGTTGCTGTTCAGCTGTGCTCGCTTGCCTATCTCTCCTACTAATAACCCGTCCTGTTGCCACAAGATCATCAGGACAATGTACTGCGGATAGGTCAGGCCATGGGCCTTCAACAGCGGCTGATAGAGCCGGGTGACCTGACGTGACGCGGCATACAGGCTAAAACATAACTGGTTGTCCAGGCGCAATTGCGTGGGCTGCTCTTTCATCTTACGCACTTAATGCTTTTTCAATATCTTTGCTTATTTTCTCAGGTTTTGTGGTTGGTGCATAGCGCGCCAGTGGCTGACCGTCTTTACTCAGCAGGAACTTAGTAAAGTTCCACTTAATTTTGTTGCCAAATAAGCCGGGCAGGGCGTCTTTTAGATAGGCATACAGTGGGTGGGCATTGTCGCCATTGACTTCAATTTTTTCCATCATCTGAAAATCAACTCCGTAGTTGATCAGGCAGCCCTGTTGGATCTCGCTGGCACTGCCTGGCTCCTGCTGGCCAAACTGGTTGCAGGGAAAACCAATGATGGTCAGGCCCTGCTCTGCATATTGCTCATGCAGTGCCTGAAGCCCTTCGTACTGCGGCGTCAGCCCGCACTGACTGGCAGTATTCACCACCAGCACCACCTTGCCCTGCAGGCTGCTAAACTCAAAGGGTTGTCCTTGCAGTGTATTGGCGCTGAACTCGTATAGTTTGGTCATTTTAAATCTCTCATGATTATATCGCGTACGACATAATTTAGTGTAATCAAGCAAAGAGATCAAGTTTTATTCAGTCAGGTACTTGCTAGTCGGTCGGCGTATTAAAACGATCTAACAAAAAATCAATGAGTAAGCGTACACGGTACGGCATCAGATCTTTACGCGGATAAACCAGCCAGGAGGCATTATCTGTGACCTGGAACTCGTCCAGCAAAGTGAGCAGCGCGCCCGAAGCAAGATGCGGTTCAACAATGTCACGCGCCAGGTGTGAAATGCCAAGACCTTGCAGGCAGGCCTGTAACAGCGCGTGCGGGTGATTGGTCCGCCAGTTCCCGCTGACTTTCACTTCCTCAATGTTATCGTCGATGGCAAAGCGCCAGCGGTTATTGGCAGCCAGCAGGCAGTTGTGCTGACTCAGCTCGTGAGGGTGTGTGGGCGCCGTGTGTTGATTGAGATAGCTGGGGCTGGCAACCAAAGTCATGGGTCTGGGGGTGAGTTTTCGGGCTATCAGGCTAGAGTCGCGCATTCGGCCAAAGCGAATGGCCAGATCAAAGCCATCCTCAACCAAATCGACATTGCGGTTATTAAAATCAATTTCTACGGTGACTTCCGGATATTGAAGGCAAAACTCTGCTATCACCGGGGCAACGCTGTTGGCCACAAAATCTCCGGCACCGGTAATACGTATGTGCCCTTTGGGGATCTGCTGGCCACCGAGCAGCTGATCGTTGGCCTCGCTAAGCTCCTGCTGGATCAGCTTGAGCCTGGCGGCATAGTGCTTGCCCGCATCGGTAAGGTTAATACTGCGTGTTGTGCGTTGCAGTAATAAGGTACCCAGTCGTTGTTCCAGCTGCTGGATCTGACGACTGACATGAGAGGTTGATACATCCAGCGCCAGCGCGGCTTTACTAAAGCTGCCATGTTCTACAACGGCGAGAAAGATATCCAGACCCTGCCACATTTTTATCTCTCCAGTGCAAGTAATGGCAATATAATATTTGCATTGTTGCTGTATAGCAAAATTAATTTGCCAGCTAACTAATGATCCTCACCCGCAGGCAGGCTAGACTGAAGGTCGTTTTATATCGAGTCACAAATTAACAGGAACAGAGCATGTTGAATTTCAGTTTTCACAATCCAACGCAGATCCTATTCGGAGAAGGTCAGATTGGGGCAATGTCCGACAGTATTCCAGCGGATGCCAAAGTGTTAGTCATCTATGGCGGCGGCAGTATTAAAAGTAACGGGATTTACCAACAGGTGAGTGAGGCACTGGCCAACCACAACTGGGGCGAGTTCAGTGGCATTGAGCCAAATCCCAGCTATCAGACCTGCATGCAGGCGGTGGAGCTGATCCGCCAGGAAGGCTACACCTACTTACTGGCTGTGGGTGGCGGCTCGGTCATTGATGGCAGTAAGTTTATCGCGGCGGCAGCCGAGTTTGACGGTGAGCCGTGGGATATTCTTGCCAAAGGCGCTGAAATTAAATCTGCTCTGGACTTGGGAGTGGTATTAACCCTGCCTGCAACTGGCTCGGAGTCGAACAGCTTCAGTGTGGTCTCGAACAAAGAAACCAATGACAAACTGCCATTTGCGTCGCCTAAGGTGCAGCCTAAGTTTGCGGTATTGGATCCTCAGGTCATGGCCTCACTGCCTGAGCGCCAGCTTATCAATGGCGTGGTCGACCCGTTTGTTCATGTCATGGAGCAATACCTGACTTATCCCATTGATGCAAAAGTACAAGACCGTTTTGCCGAAGGCCTGTTGCTGACTTTGATGGAAGAAGGACCTAAGTTGTTCTCTGAGCAAGTGGATTATAAAGTCCGTGCCAATGTAATGTGGTCAGCAACTATGGCGCTTAATGGCCTGATCGGCTCTGGCGTGCCGCAGGACTGGGGGACGCATATGATTGGCCATGAGCTGACTGCGGTTTACGGCTTAGATCACGCGCAGACGCTGGCGGTTGTATTACCACGTATGATGCACGAGCAGCGTGATGCCAAGCGTGGCAAACTGCTGCAATACGCCGAGCGTGTCATGGGGCTGGATATCAGCGATGAAGAGCAGGCCATTGATCTGGCCATTGAGAAAACCGAAGCTTTCTTCCAGTCTCTGGGCATGAAAACCCGCCTCAGTGACTATGGTGTAGGCGCAGATGCAGCCGATAAAATCGTGGCACAGCTTGAACGTCACGGCATGGTTGCCCTGGGTGAACATCAGCAGGTCGACCTGGCTAAATCACGCGCTATTTTGGCGGCGTGTTTGTAAGTCTAATCTCACTGTTTGGGGCGGTGAGCGTAAATCACCGCCCTGTCTTCACGTATTTCACCCGCCTGTGATACCCTGCGCTGGTCTAAAGCAAAATCACTCGGGGTAAATAGTATGGCAACAAAAGTTTGGGACGGATTCATACGGGGCTTTCACTGGTTACTGGTTATCGGTATCGCGGTGTTGTACTTCAGCGGCGAAGAAGGCTGGCTGGAAGTGCACTTTGTAACTGGCTATCTGTTACTGGCGCTGATGGCGACGCGTCTTATCTGGGGTATCATCGGCAGTCAGACGGCAAAGCTCAGTAGCTTATTCCACTCACCCAAAGCGATTCTGGCTTCATTTAAATCGACCGCGACCTATGTGGGTCATAACCCGGCAGGCAGCCTGATGGTGCTGGCTTTCTTTGTGCTGATCATCGTGCAACTTGTCTCCGGTTTGTTTACCACCGACGATATTTTGGTTGAAGGGCCGCTGGTGGCGCATGTGCCTTACAGCTGGGCCGAGCTTGCGGGTGATATACACCATACCAATATCGATATTCTGCTGATTGCGATTGCTGTGCATATTAGTGCCATTGTCATTTATCGGCTGAGAGGCAAAAACCTGGTTAAGCCATTGCTGACGGGCAACACAGCAGAGCCTGTGTCATCTGCGCCTGCTATGCGTAGCGGGCTGATCGCCTATGGTATTTTTGTTGTACTCAGTGCAATACTTTTGTTTACGTGGGGCTATGAGCCGCTAATGGCTTTATTTTGAGTCTGTTAAGTTGCTGCAATTGCTAAACTTTTAACAGATTAACACGTCATTTTAAGGAAACTTAAACAGATATGACCTCTGTTGGTCATAATTCTGCTAACATAGCGCGGTTTTAAAGCAATACAGAAGTGAATTATGCTAACTCCTTATTACCAGCAAGAAATGGATAACGTGGCAATTAGCCGCGAGCAGGCCAGCCAGTTCGCTAAACAGGTGGCGGATGACTTTAACCCTTTGCACGACGTGGATGCCAAGAAATTCTGTGTACCGGGCGACTTGCTGTTCTCATTGGTTCTGGAACGCTATGGTGTGAGTGAGAATATGCACTTTGACTTTGTGGGCATGGTCGATGAAACCAGCCGCTTGCATTTTCCACCTATGAGCGATGCCTTTGATATCACCTCCGATGACAAAGTGATGCTGTCGGTAAAACGCAGCGGTGAGCGCAAGCAGTGTGACAGCCTGACCAACAGCCTGATCCGCAACTATGTCGAATTCTCTGGCACCACGTTTCCACATGTGATCATTCCGCTGATGGCTAAGCAAGATGTGATGATTAACCCGGCGCGCCCCATGGTGATCTACGAGTCCATGTCTATCCACCTGGACAGGTTAGACATAGAGTCGGTCACACTTAAGCCGGCTGAGCCTGAGTTTTCCTTTGAGGGCAAGCGTGGCAAAATCGTACTGCGCTTTAATCTTTTCCATGGTGATGAGCGCGTTGGCCAGGGTGAGAAGCATATGGTGGTTGCGGGCGTGCGTGAATACTGTCAGGAAGCGGTCGATAAGCTGATTGAATATTACAACGAGCGTAAAGCCACGTTATAAGTGTGCCGGACACCGTTGAGACAAAAAAGCCCGCAGATGCGGGCTTTTTGCTTAGGGAGCTTAAAAAACATATTTCACGGAGAGCTGGAGCCGGTCCAGATCGCCTTCTGCACCGCTTTCTGTTTCGCGCTTCGCAATCTTATATTCCGCACCGAAGGTGAGCTTTTTCACCGGAGAGTAGAGAATATTGGCACTATAACTGGTCGTTGATTCGGTAGGGTCGACTGTGACGCCGAGTAAGTTTTTGTCGTTATCAGCCGAGAAGAATGAATACAGGAAGGTTGAGCGCCACAGTGAGTTCCAGTAGTGCTGGTAGGCAACAAAGCCTGAAGTCGAATCAATCGCATGCAGGTCTTTGCCGTCATAGACAGCGCCATGGGCCGCATTGAGGCCGACATAGCGGCCCAGTCCCTGACCCTGGGTCAGCATAAACTTCAGGTTATTATCACCAAAATTCACCCGACCAGACGCACTTAGCCCAAATGAGGTTTCGCTCTCATCTGCCGTTGCAACTTTATAGGTTAGCTCGCGGCCTAACGCCGCAACCACCAAGTGACCCCAGTCCGCTTTATAGGTATAACGGGCGGTAAAGTCGGGCATAGTGGCATCATCGGTGACAACGCGCGCGCCACCTTCCGAGGTAACGGTGCTTTCCGGGTTTTCTGCAGAGAAAGACCAGTTGCCTATGGTGTACTTGGCCATGGCCTGGCGCACGAACACAGTACCATCTGCCGGGCCAACAAAGTCGAGTGTTTCTGGCAGTGCGCTAACATTCTGGAAGTTAGACCAGGCCTGACCAAACAGCCAGCCTTTATAGGTGACATAGGCCTGGCGGATCCTGGGTGAATAAGAGTTGGTCACGCGCTCGTTACCACCCGTTGAGGCGATAAAGTCCAGCTCGATTTTGGTTTTAATACTGCTGCCATCATCCAGTTTAGTATCCGTGGCAAGGTTGAAGCGGGACTGACGCGCGTGCATATCAAACACTGCATCTTTGGGCTCACCGCCACTTACCGGGGTGGTGCCTGGCACATAGAAATCCCGACCGATATGCTGTGAGGGCAAGCTGCCATCAGAAAAGTCGCTCCAGATGGCATCCAGTTTAATGTATCCACCATATTTTACTTCGGTGCTGCCCAGCTCAGCGGCGTTCACACTGGATATAAGCAGGCCGCTGAGTAGTGCACTTTGCACGGCCAGGGCGCTGAGCGTTAAATGATTTTTTCTTGCTGTTGTCATAGTTAAATTCCTGTTTGCATTGCTCCGGGTTGTGCAGACAAACCCCGGGTGAGATCAGCGAAAGTGCCTCTTACCCCTCAATGTTGTTGATGGCGGCTTTTTACTCAATTAACCTTTGGTCTATACGACTAAGGTGGAATAGCACAAAAAAGCACGGCAGATTGCACGTCGCAGACCCGCAGCAGTGCCCGGATTGTCTACTATGTTTGCAATACAGGTGCAAGTACAACTAAGGTCTAATACTTAATATAAAAAGAGTGGGCGATCCTTGGTGCATCGCCGTCTGGCCAAAAATCAACATGGAGATGACTATGTCACAGAGCATTTATCCGGTTCCTGAAGCCATCAGGAGTGCAGCGCTGGTAGATAACGATCAATATACAAAATTATACCAACAATCCATTGACGATCCTCAGGCATTCTGGGCAGAGCACGGTAAGCGCCTTGACTGGTTTACCCCCTACAGCAAAGTAAAAAACACCTCGTTTGACAAAGGCCATATCAGTATTAAATGGTATGAAGACGGTGTACTTAACGCCTCTTATAACTGTATTGACCGCCACCTCAAAGACAACGCAGACAAAGTCGCGCTGATCTGGGAAGGTGACGACCCAACACAAAGCGAGCATATCAGCTTCCAGAAGCTGCACGATGAAGTGGCTAAACTAGCCAATGGCCTGAAAAAATTGGGCGTTAAAAAAGGTGACCGTGTTGCCATCTATATGCCAATGACCCCTCAGGCGATCTACGCCATGCAGGCGTGCGCCCGTATCGGTGCCGTGCACTCAGTTGTGTTTGGTGGCTTTTCACCGTCAGCCATTGCGGATCGGATCAAAGACTCAGGCGCCAAAGTGGTGATCACCTCTGATGAAGGCCGTCGCGGCGGTAACTGTGTGCCTCTCAAAGCTAATGTCGATGAGGCGGTCAGTCAGGATGGCGTCAGCATTGAGCATGTGATTGTGCATCAGCTCACCGGTGGTGAAGTAGAATGGCAGGCACACGATGTCTGGTGGCATGAGCTGGTGGCGGATGTCGCCAGTGAGTGTGAACCAGAGCCGATGAACGCCGAAGATCCTTTGTTTATCCTTTACACGTCTGGCTCAACCGGCCAACCAAAAGGGGTCGTACATACCACTGGCGGTTATCTGGTGTATTCCTCCATGACGCACGAGTATGTCTTTGATGTCAAAGCCGATGATGTTTACTGGTGTACCGCTGATGTGGGTTGGATCACCGGTCACAGCTACATGGCCTATGGCCCGCTGGTGAATGGTTGTACTCAGGTGATTTTTGAAGGGATCCCGACTTACCCAAGCTCCGGTCGCATCGGTGAAGTGGTGGATAAACACAATGTCACTATTTTATATACTGCCCCGACAGCTATCCGTGCCCTGATGGCCAAAGGCGATGAGCCAGTAGCCAGCTCGAAGCGCACCAGCTTGCGGATCATGGGCTCGGTCGGTGAGCCAATCAACCCGGAAGCGTGGGGCTGGTATTACGAGAAGATTGGTAACAGCCAGTGCCCTATCGTAGATACCTGGTGGCAGACTGAAACCGGCGGCATCATGATCACGCCATTGCCGGGGGCGACGGACATGAAACCGGGCTCGGCGACCCGTCCTTTCTTTGGTATTGCACCGGCCTTGTTCGACGCAGAGGGCAACACGCTTGAGGGTGCAGCTGAAGGTAATCTGGTGATCCTCGATAGCTGGCCATCTCAGGCACGTACGGTTTATGGTGATCACGAGCGCTTTGAACAGACATACTTCTCAGCCTATCCGGGCGTGTACTTTACCGGTGACGGGTGTCGTCGTGATGAAGATGGTTATTACTGGATCACGGGTCGTGTGGATGATGTGCTGAATGTCTCGGGGCACCGTTTAGGTACCGCTGAGATTGAAAGCGCACTGGTAGCACACGAAGCCGTTGCAGAGGCCGCTGTAGTGGGTTATCCGCACGATATTAAAGGTCAGGGCATTTATGTGTACGTGACGCCGAACGAAGGCGTTGCAGTCACAGACGAGTTGACCAAAGAAGTGCGTAACTGGGTACGTAAAGAGCTCAGCCCAATTGCTTCACCGGATATGATCCAATGGTCACCAGGTCTGCCGAAGACGCGTTCGGGTAAGATCATGCGCCGTATTTTGCGTAAAATTGCTGCTAATGAGTATCAGCAACTGGGTGATACCTCGACTTTAGCGGACCCAAGTGTGGTCGATGAATTGATCGAAAACAGACTAAACCGTTAATTGAGCGTTAATCGCTTGAATTATGACAAAATATTGACCTACTATATCGGCTGTCGAGATGACAGCCGATTTTTTAGGAGCCAAGCATGAACCAGTTTTTAATTGCGGACGATCACCCCTTGTTTCGCGAAGCATTAAAAGGGGCACTGCAAAACCAGTTTGACGGGTTGGAGATCTTTGAATCTGAAAACTTTGAGCAAACCTTGCAACAATTATCCGAACAGGACGAGCTGGATCTGCTGTTGTTGGATTTACATATGCCGGGCAATGGCGATTTATACGGCCTGATCCGCATTCGAGAGGATTATCCGAGTTTGCCCATAGTAGTGGTCTCGGGCAGTGAAGACCTCAATGTGATCTCTAAAGTGATGGGCTATGGGGCCATGGGCTTTATTCCTAAGGCGTCTTCATCAAAGGAGATTGTCGAGGCACTCAATCAGGTGCTTGAGGGAGATGCCTGGTTGCCAGCCAGCCTTAAAGATCAGATTGCTGAACTCGACGGAGAAGACAAGCAGCTGGCGCAGCAAATTGCGTCACTGACACCACAACAATACAAGGTGTTGCAATATTTGCACGAAGGACTGCTCAACAAGCAAATTGCCTATGAGCTGAATATCTCAGAGGCCACGGTTAAGGCACATATTACGGCGATATTCCGTAAACTGGGGGTCTACAACCGCACTCAGGCGGTATTGATTGCCGCTAAGCTGCAACTGGAACCCCTCGACAGCCAGAGTTAACAGTCATGTTGTGACAAGAAGAGCGCCAGCACGAAGATGCTGGCGTTTTTGTTATTGCGCTAGGCAAATACCACGGTTTTATTGCCATTAATAAACAGCTTATGTTCCGCGGCCAGTTGAATGGCTTTGCAGAACACCACTTTTTCAATATCCCGACCCATTTTCGCCATGGCCTCGGCGCTATCGGCATGACTCACCTGAGTGACGTCCTGCATAATGATCGGGCCCTCGTCTAATTCGTCGTTGACGAAGTGTGCCGTAGCACCAATGATTTTTACCCCGCGCTCAAACGCCTGGTGGTAGGGTTTTGCCCCAATAAAGGCGGGCAAAAACGAGTGGTGAATATTAATGATCTGATTGCTAAAACGGGCAACAAACTGTGGGCTGAGCACCCGCATATATTTGGCCAGGCCGATAAAATCGGGCTGGTATTGCTCAATAACCTGAGCCATGGCATCGTCATGCTGTTCACGTGTCAGCCCCTGGTGTGATACCAGATGAAAGGGTACACCAAAGCCTTCTACCAGCGGTTTTAGCGTATCGTAGTTGGCTACCACCGCCTGAATTTCAACGTTAAAGGCATTTTCGTATTGTTTTAGCAGCATGCCACCCAGGCAGTGGGCTTCTTTGGTGGCAAGCAGCACCACTTTGGTTTTTTCATTGCCATGTAAATGCACTTGCGCACCGTCTGGCAAAACATTGCGTAGCTGCGGTAAAAACTGCTCACCGACATTACCGGTCAGCTCTGTGCGCATAAAAAAGCGCTCGCCTGCTTTGTCCACAAATTCATTGTTGCGCACAATGTTCAGGTTGTGCTCGTAACATAGCCCGGTAACCTTGGCGATCAATCCCACATCATCACGACACTGGGTTGTTAAAACAATACTCATATCCTCATTCCACGTGTACTTTTTACTAACTATCCACCTTACTCCGCTGGGCGTAAAAAACAACCAGACAAAAGTCCGCTGTCGCTACAACTTTCGGGCTACTGGTGTCTTTGCGTTAATTGATGTTGGTGTTAATGTTGATTTTATGTGTATAAATGACAGGGTTAGCTTGGCCCGCTGTCATATCAAACACCCATTAGGTCGCTAAGCTGACCTGACTCATTCAGTGTCCGATTAAATATCGACCAGCCTGATAATAACAACAAAGGAAATAATTATGAGCCACGTACCGGACTCGTTCGCCTCACCTAAGCAAATGCACTCGCAAGGTATAAGCACAACGAATGATGTGCAGCCTGAGCACGATTCAGTCTTCGCTTCATTTACCGCTCGGGTACAAATTCACCCTAACAAAACTGCCCTGATCGATGGCACACAGGAAATAAGTTATCAGCGATTGTTACACCGCGCAGAGGCAATTGCCGCTAAACTGGCAAACAGCGGCATTGTGCCCGGTGCATTGGTAGGTGTGTGTATGGAGCGCAGCTGGGAGCTGGTAGCCACTTTGCTCGGTGTGCTCAGAGCGGGTTGCGCTTACGTGCCGCTGGATCCGGCTTATCCGCGTGCCCGGATTGACTATATGCTGGCGCACAGTAAAGCTGCGGCGGTGATTGTGGATGGCAGTGCGTCAGCCGAGTTATGTCAAAGAGCGAGTACACACATTTTGCTGGCTGATATAAACGATGAGCCATTGTCTCTGTCAGCGCCTGAATGTGAGCCACAAGCACTGGCTTATGTGATTTACACCTCGGGGTCGACAGGTGAGCCAAAAGGGGTGGCGGTCACACAAAGCAATGTTCTGGCGATGTGCACGGCCATGGGCGAGTTACTTTGTGAGGAAGAGCTGAGCGGTGTGCTGGCCGCCACCTCGGTGTGTTTTGACCCATCAGTGATGGAAATCATCGGCACGCTTTTGCTCGGTGGTACGGTGGTGCTGGCAAAAAACATTCTGGCATTACCTGATTTACAGCGCATAGATAAGGTCAGAACCTGTATTGCTGTGCCCTCAGCCATCCGGGCCATACTCAGTGGCTATACGCTGCCCAAAACGTTGCGTTGTGTGATTTTTGGTGGCGAGGTGCTCAGTCCCGCACTGGTTAAACAAGTGTATAATCAGCAGCCTGGCCTGCGGGTGATCAATGTCTATGGTCCAACCGAAGACACGGTTTTTTCGACGGCTGCACAACTGCACCCGGACATGGTTGAAATCACCATTGGTAAGCCTGTGGCAAATACCCGCGCTTACGTGCTGGATAAAGACCTGCAGCCGGTTGCCGAGGGCGAGGCGGGTGAGCTTTACCTTGCAGGAGACAAGCTGGCGGCGGGTTACCTGTTTGATAAACCGCGCACAGATGCGCGCTTTGTTACCCCAGCACCAGATAGTGGCATTGAAGAGTCGCGCTTATATAAAACCGGTGATGTGTGTCAGTGGACCAAACATGGCGAATTGCGCTTTATATCCCGGGTGGATCAGCAGGTTAAAATCCGTGGCTTTCGCATTGAGCTGGAAGAAATCGAAACGGTGCTGTGTACTATGCCGGGGATCGCAGCGGCCGCTGTGAAGGTGTTGGAGGGAGAAAGCCGGCAGGCCAGATTACATGCTTGTGTTGTCTTTCAGCAGGGGGAAGTGCTCAGCCCGGATGTGATTTTATCCTTTGTGGCCCGTCATCTGCCAAATCATATGGTTCCAAGTAATGTTTGCTTTGTTGATGCATTACCTTATCTGCCCAATGGCAAGCTGGATCGCAGTCGTTTACCTGATATATCGCAGGTTCGAGAACCACGGGAGTCATGCAACACTGGCGATTCTGAACAGGCAGCAATAGAGATGATCTGTGATGAGCTAAGTACTTTGCTTGGCTATGACGCTGATGCTGTGTTGTCGCAAACCTTTGAGCAGGCAGGGCTGGACTCATTAACGACGCTGGAGTTGAGTAATCGTCTGAGCAATGTACTGAATGTGGCTTGCTCCGTGCAGGCTATTTATGAGTTTAATACGCCTCAGTGTCTGGCTCAGCATCTGCTGAGTTTAAACGCTGGTGGCTCATTAACGGCCCAGCAGAGCCCGCTTCGCGATACGCTTGAAGAGCTGCAATTTCAATTGCGCGCCAGTCATCCCCCTTTTGCTTTGGCCAAGGCCGCGTCGTGGTCAACCGCGGATAAAAGCAAGCTAGTTCAGGCCGCCACTCAGATGGTGAGTAAGCGTCGCGCTAATCCTTATAGTAAGGTGCTGCGTACTGGAAGTGGTACGCGCGGTACGGTCGCCGATGCCCGGCACAGCGATACCCGTGAGGCGATTATCTGGACCACCAACTTATACCTGGGACTAAATCGGGATGCTGCGGTCATTGACGCTGCGCGTCAGGCCGTGACTGAGTTTGGCACTGGCATGGGCACTTCTGCGGCGGCGTCTGGGTTAACGGATCTGCATGTGGCGTTTGAACAAGAGTTTGCCAGCCTGGTGGGAAAGCCCGCCGCCTGTTTATTTCCAACGGGCTATACCGCCAATGTCGGTGCGGTAGCGGGATTACTGGGTGAAAACGATGTGGTGGTCATCGATCAGCTATGCCATGCCTCCATCGTTGATGGCGCACGGTTATGCGGTGCTAAAGTACGCACCTTTAAACACAATGACGTTAACGATCTGGCCTCGGTGCTTGAGACTGAGGCCTCTCCCTATCGCACCGTATTGGTGGTTATCGAAGGCGTGTACAGCATGGGAGAGGGCGCCGCGCCTGTGGCCGAGATCGTTCGCACGGCTAAACGTTATCAGGCACTGGTACTGGTTGATGAAGCGCACTCCTTTGGGTTTTATGGTGAGTGTGGCGCCGGGATCTGCGCTGAGCAGGGGGTAAGCGACGAGGTTGACTTTATCATGACCACACTGAGCAAATCGCTCGGTAGTCTGGGTGGTGTGATTGCGACCAGTGCGGAGTATGTTGAGCTGTTAAAGGCCTCGTCCAGGGCCTATATCTTTCAGGCTTCAGTGAGTCCGGCAGACATTGCCGCGGCGCTTGCGGCACTGCAGCGGCTCCGTGAGGATGACTCACTGCGTGAACGGTTGTGGGACACCGCCCGTTATATGCGGACCCAATTCAGTGCTGCCGGGTTTGATTTGGGCAGTGGGGATGGGCCAATAGTGACCCCACATTTTGGCGACAAAGACAGGCTGTATGCAATCGTGCAGCGTTTGTTTGAAAAGGGTATTCAGGCCTCAGCCGTGACTTATCCGATAGTCGAAACCGGCCGCGGGCGGTTGCGTTTTATCTGCTCTGCTGCGCACACCAAAATTGATGTGGATGCGACGCTGGTGGCGCTGCAAGACGCCGTACAAGAGGTAGATGCCGTGTTAAGCAGGCCCTCAACACCTGAATCAAAGCATTCGGTTGAGGCAACTAAACTGGATAACTGGTGGGCTACATTTTTGGCCTATCTGCAACGTTGGCAAAAGGCGCAGCCCGGCAAAGCGCCTGACTTACAATTGGAGATCAGCACACCGGGCAGCAGACATACGCTGGCTTTGTTGCAGGGCACTGTTAGCACGGACAGTAAAATCATGGCGCAGTTACCCATATGCCGCATACATTTCTTGACGTCAGAGGCTGTTGTTGCACTGACAGACACGAATGTTCAGCGGCTGTTGCAGAGTGTATGTGACGGTGAATGCGAGCTAAGTGGTCAGAGCGAAGTATTCAGCTGGCTAATAGGCCGTTTACTGGCATTTGCCGCCGAGCCTAAATCAGTCACTGTGATGTCTGAAAATGTCGAGATTTCGTTATAAATACACTGTTTACTTATACAGCACCACTGCTAGAGTAGTGTGCAATTAAGATAATGAAATAAGGGATGATGATGCTTCAAACCAACGCACCAGGCGCACCCGGCGACTTCGATTTTATGATTGGCCAGTGGTCGGTACAGCACCGCCGCCTGAAGGACATACTCAATGGCGGCGATGAGTGGATAGAGTTCAAAGGGGAGTCATCAACGCTCAACACGCTCGGCGGATTAGGCAATGTGGAAGACAACCACCTGCATTTTCCAGAGGGCTCTGTACGGGCAAAGGCGATTCGTTCATATAACGAGCGTACCGGCCAGTGGTCAATCTGGTGGCTGGACGGGCGCAACCCAGGGGTGATGGATACGCCTGTGGTGGGGGAGTTTCAAGATGGCGTAGGGCGCTTTTATGCCGACGAGGAATATCACGGCGAAGCCATTAAAGTGCGCTTTATCTGGGATGCCACTAATCCGGAACAACCGACCTGGGCACAGGCTTTTTCCAAAGATGGCGGTGAAAGCTGGGAAACCAACTGGGAGATGAGATTTACCCGCCTCTAACCGTTAAATGTACTAGCTCAGACTGACCTGACAGTTACCCGTTTTTCAATCGGTGACTGTCAGCCTGGATTTGACTTTGGTTTTTTCATTGCCATGTAAATGCACTTGCGCACCGTCTGGCAGAGCACTGCATCGTTGTGGCAAAAACTACTCACCGACATCACCGGTCAGCTCAGTGCGCATACAAAAGCGCTCACCTGCTTTATCTACAAACTCATTGTTGCGCACCATGTTCATTTAGCTGGTAGATTGTCGGGAGTGTGCTCTGCAACCGCTTGCTCGTACCGTGAAGGATAGCCACGGCGTTCAATCAGCGCCTGCAATGCTTCTGGTGATGCTGGCTGGTGCTTTTTTGGTGTTTCAATTTCACTGTAGTGAAACACCCTGAACTGGCTGGTGTCGAAGGTGTCAAAATGCGGTTCAAAATTATCCCGGATCTGTGCCCATTGGGCAGCCTGTCGCTCAGCGGTTCTTGTCTTACCTTCCTCAAGTTTGTCGACCAAGTCATCCAGCATACTTGCTTTATTATTGCTCCGTTCCTTATCCCACTCAAGCCACAACGCCGTACGTTCTTGTGCAGGCTGTTGCCGCAACAGGTCAGCCGCCTGATTGAGCTGTTTGGCACCGTGTTGATTGTAAAACGACAACATGCTGCTGAGTAAATTAGTGCGACTGGCTTCGCTGTCAACTTTGGCAGTATAAAAGTAATAGAGTTCGTTGTCGCTGCGCTCATCATGTGAATAAAACTCGGTAAACTGATATAAATCTGACTGCTCACCAAACAATGAAAAAACCGCCTGGGTATCTTCGGCTTGTTGTGTTAGCAATGACATCAGCGACTCGCGCTGATTATCTTCGACCAGCGCCGCCATATCGACCATACCACGTGTTGTGGCATAGTCACTGGTGGCTATTCTCTCCTGCAATACCTTAAGTTCATCTGCCGACAATGTTTGCGCTGCTTTGCCCAGTTGCGTGACCATCTGACCACCCAGGCGTTGGTGATGCAGGTAGGCTTCGTGTGCATTGTAAGACCCCGGTTTCTGACGCCGTGGCTCATCCGCGCTATAACCTGCCTTTGAT
Organism: Pseudoalteromonas rubra; assembly: GCF_000967655.1. Classification (GTDB taxonomy): domain Bacteria; phylum Pseudomonadota; class Gammaproteobacteria; order Enterobacterales; family Alteromonadaceae; genus Pseudoalteromonas; species Pseudoalteromonas rubra_A. Next base: position 53,667 of record NZ_JXYA01000022.1, on the reverse strand, counting down.
GCCAATGAATAGCGCCCATCCTGCCATCTTGCCCAGGTTTCCTGAGCACCTTTGTCAATTAACTGGGCATTGATCTCAAGGGTCGTAATGCGTTTTTCTTCCGACAGAGTCGACAAATCATGAAGGTAGTCTGAGACCACACCATAATCGGTCTGGTACTGACCCCTTTGTTGTTCGCTGAGTTCAAAAGCACTGTCTACCAGCATTTCAACATGCGCCGTATCCAGCGACTGTGTCATCGTTAAAAAGGACTCATCTACCGCAATAAAACGCAGTTTTTCCTGATGGTGGGTGGACAATTGGTTAAACACCGCCATAAATTGCTCTACCTGCTCCGGCGAGTTCAATTCACTGTATGCTATCACTTCGCCCTGCTCGTTGAGTTGTGCCTTCTGCAACAAGCTTGTATCTAACAAGACCTGCTGCGGCTTTTGCATTAAAGGGTGTGCATTGCCCGTGATGTTTGCATGCCAGTCATGCGTAGATGAAGGGTCTGAGGGCGTTAATGTATCGGCTTGTGGCTGCACTGGGGTGGGCGACAGCACAGGCTGAGCGCCATAGTTGGTCACTTTCATATCATTCCTTGTTTATGACATTACGCCTATAATAACGGCAGCATGCAGCATTTTATAAGCCCAAAGTGCTATTTTTAATGTTATTAAGTGAGCTGAGCTCGAAACGGGAGCAGATATCTAGTCTGAATAGCGGTACAGGGTTCAGAAGGGGATAGGTGAACACGCTCTGTAGCATTGGAAAAACACCCAGGCAGCCCGCAGCCTGGGTGTGTCGCTTTTCTTAAGATTTTCGGTCGTAAACGACCGCATTGTGGGCATGTAAACTTTCCTGATGCTCCACTTTAAACTGGTAGTCCGCCACCTCTGAAATGGACTCCAGCGTTGCTTTAATACGCCTTGCCGCGTCTTCACAAAACATCAGGTTTTGTGCGTTCAGTGCTGCAAATGCCTGCTCATCTTCGCGTTTCACCGCCGTTTGTACTGGTGTTGCCAGCGTTTCTTCAAACAGTGCAAGCCAGTGCGCCAGATCCGGCAAGTGACCGCCAGCCAGGTCGGCTTCGATATAGGCATAAGAGCGCTGGCTGTGTGGTGTTGCGACAGAGCCGTGCGGTCCTTTCAGCCATTCCAGCAGCTGAGCTTTATCTATGTTGTCATGACCGGCAAATTGCTGTGCCACTGTCTCGCTTAGTAACTGGCGAGACAAAGCCGCTGAGCACGGGCAAGTACTGCTGTAGGTAATGGTACTGATGAGCTTGCAGTGGGTTTTACCTGCAAGGTGCTCACAGTGCAACTCTATCGGATAAGCATTGTAGCCGCTGTAGCTGCTTTTCAGAGCCGGTCTGTTCAATGGCAGCTCAAACTTCAGTACTAACTTGGCAGACTGACTGAGACCCTGTTGAGACGCGACTATCTCTTTGAGTACCTTGTCGAGCTGTGCGAAAGTGAGTTCTGTCCCCACCAATGCTTGGTTGGCAAGCAGGTATAGACGTGACATATGGATACCTTTTGCACCTGTATCCAGGCTGACAAAAACGTCCATAAGCGTGTTGATGTTGACGCTGATCTGATCGCAGCGCACCTGCATGGGTAGGGCAATTTTTTCCATCCCAACCCACTTTAATGGGCTCTGGCTGTCTGGCTCAAAATGGCTCGCAATATCGGGGAGTTGCATCATGGTTTATGACTCTCACTTAACGGTTAAAACGTAATGCCTGTGCGGCATTGTGACGTGTGTTGACCTTGTCACCATCAAATACCAGTTCGCCATTTACAAAGGTGGCGCAGATCTGATGAGAGAAAGTGGTGTTATGAAACGGACTCCACTTACACAGGTAGCGGGTTTGTTCGTGATGTACGTAGGTTGAGCGAGTTGGATCAATTAAAACCAGATCGGCAAAATACCCTTCCTTGAGGAAACCCCGCTTGTTGATGGCAAAGCGGGTTGCAACATTATGTGCGGTTTTCTCGACCACCTGTTCAAGTGTCATTGCGCCGCGTTTAACCTGCTCCAAAAGGGTTAGCAAGGCATGTTCAACCAGTGGCAGGCCTGCCGGGGCTTGCGGGTAGGGCACGTTTTTTTCTTGCCAGGTATGCGGGGCATGATCGGTGGCAATGATATCAATGCGTCCGTCATGCAAAGCTTTTAGCAAAGCAAGCCGGTCGGATTCGGCTTTAATGGCCGGGTTACATTTGATCAGATTGCCAAGCGCTGGATAATCTTGTTCGTTAAACCATAAATGATGAACACAGGCCTCGGCCGTGATGTGCTTTTCTGCCAAAGGGGCGCTGCTGAATAAGCTCAGCTCTTTTGCCGTGGTTAAGTGCAACACATGCAGCTGGGTATGGTATTTTTTAGCAAGCGCCACGGCATAAGAAGACGACTGATAGCAGGCTTCGTCATCGCGGATCATCGGGTGATGGATGATTTGCGGTGTGCCGTATTGTTGCTCAATGCGTGCATTATTTTGCTGGATCACTGAACCTTGCTCACAGTGCGTCGCAATCAGTGTGGGACACTCTCTGAAAATTGCATCCAGGGCTGCGGGGTGCTCCACCAGCAAATCGCCGGTTGAGGCACCCATAAACACTTTAACCCCGCACACGGATTGTGGGTCAACGGCTTTGATCTCATCTAAGTTATCGGGCGTAGCGCCCAGGTAAAAGGCATAGTTTGCGACTGAATCTCGCTGTGCAATGGCTTGTTTGTCTGCGAGGGCCTGGCGGGTCGTTGTGGAAGGGGAGACATTGGGCATTTCCATAAAACTGGTGATCCCGCCGGCAACGGCGGCCGCTGATTCGCTGGCAATGGAGCCTTTATGCGTAAGGCCCGGTTCTCTGAAATGTACCTGATCGTCTATCATGCCGGGCAGTAGCCACATGCCCTGAGCATCAATGACTTCTTCACTGGGTTTGGCGGATAAATCCGGGCCAATTTCAGCAATAACCTGGTTTTCAATTCTGAGATCTGAAATGTAAAGCTTACCTTCATTCACTAAGGTGGCGTGTTTTATTAAGCGTGCCATTGGTATCCTGATTAATTATACAGATAAACAAAAACTTAAGGCTGCTGCGCTGGGCCACGACGCAGGCCCAATTGATATTTCGCGCGCTTTTTATTGCGTACCCAACTCACATATGGGCCTGTTTAGCGCAACAAAGATTGTTGATTGTTTTGTTATATTATAACATATTCGTTCTATTTTACAGATGAGAGAAACAACGATGAAAAAGTTGCTAGCACTGGCGGTGAGTTCCGCCTTACTTGTAACGGCCTGCACGGGCGGGGATCGTACTTCAGGCTTGCAAAAAGGCGCAGCCTCTGCGACGGTAACTGAAGGCAACCCACTACTGGTATCGAGCACATTGCAATATCAATCACCGGATTTTAATACCATCAGCGACGCACACTTCGCGCCGGCATTTGAGCAGGGCATGGCTGAGCAAATGACTGAAGTGAATGCGATTATCAGCCAAACTGATCCTGCCAGTTTTAGTAATACCATTGTTGCGCTGGAGCGAAGTGGTGAATTACTAAAGCGGACCCAGGCGATATTCTTTAACCTGTCAGGCACCGACTCTAATCCAGAGCGCCGGGCACTGCAGTCTGAACTGGCGCCCAAACTGGCCGGTCACTACGACAACATCTACCTGAATAAAGCTTTGTACGAGCGCGTGGCCCAGGTTTACGGGCAGCGTAATGCGCTTAATCTCAGCGCAGAAGAAAAACGCCTGACAGAAGTCTATTACAAGCAATTTGTTAGGGCGGGTGCCAAGCTGACGGACGCGCAACAAACAGAGATCCGTGAGATCAATGCGGCTTTGTCGTCGTTGACCACGCAGTTCTCGCAGCACCTGCTGGCACTGTCTAAGAGCAATGTGGTACTGGTTGAAGACAAAGCTAAACTGGCAGGCCTGACAGATGCACACATCGCGCAGCTGGCACAAGCGGCTGAACAAGCCGGGCATCCGGGACAGTATCTGATCAAAATTACCAATACCACTCGACAGCCTATTCTGGCTAAGCTCGAAGACCGTCAGTTACGTGAGCAAGTATGGCGCGCATCTGCTTATCGTGGTTTAAAAGGTGAAAACAACAATCGTGAAATTGTCGCTCAGCTGGCACAGCTCAGAGCAAAAAAGGCGGCGCTACTAGGCTATGAGAGCTGGGCGCATTATGGCCTGGATGAGCAAATGGCCAAAACACCCACGGCAGTGTATGACATGTTTGCCAGCATGGTGCCTGCGCTGTTGAAAAACGTGGAAGCCGAAGCACAGGCCATCAAAGATAAAATTCGCGCTACGGGCGGCGACTTTGAGCTACAGGCCTGGGACTGGTTGTACTATGCCGACAAGGTTCGTCAGGATAAGTTCGACCTGGATGAGTCTGAGGTTAAAGCCTACTTTGAATTTAATCGCGTACTGGAAGATGGCCTGTTTTTTACCATGGAGCGTTTGTATGGCGTAACCTTCAAGCCACGCAATGACATTCCGGTTTACCACCCGGATGTGAAAGCCTATGAAGTCTTTGATGCCGATGGCACCAGCCTGGCACTGTTTATGGCCGACTACTTTGCTCGCGACGGTAAACGCGGTGGCGCCTGGATGAGCTCGTTTGTACAACAATCCGGTCTGGACAAACAACGCCCGGTTGTTATCAATGTGATGAACATCGAAAAAGCGCCAGAAGGGCAGCCAACATTACTGAGTTACTCCGAAGCGACTACCATGTTCCACGAATTGGGCCATGGTCTGCACGGCATGCTGTCTCAGGTAACTTACCGCAGCTTAGCGGGGACGTCTGTATCCCGGGATTTTGTGGAGTTCCCGTCAACGTTTGAAGAAGACTGGGCAATTCACCCGGAAGTCATTCAGAACTATGCCAAACATTATCAAACCGGAGAAGCGATCCCACAGGCCCTGCTGAGCAAAGTCATTGCCAGCCGCAGTTTCAATATGGGCTTTGATACACTGGAATATGTAGCGGCAGCGCTGCTGGATATGGAGTGGCACGCACTGGCGGCGGACGCGCCTTTGCAGGATCTGGTAGAGTTCGAACAAGCTGCACTGAGCAAGCATGGCGTGAACATCGATTATGTACCACCCAGATATAAGTCTGCGTACTTTGCGCACTCAATGGGAGGCGGCTACTCCGCGGGTTACTATGCCTACATGTGGAGTGAGATCCTGGCGGCCGATGCCTTTGCCTATGTGCAGTCACAGGGTGGACTCAATCGCAAGATTGGTACGCACTATCGTAAGAATATTCTTGAAGTGGGTAACTCCCGCGACCTGATGGAATCTTACAAAGCCTTCCGTGGCGCAGAGCCAACCACCGAAGCGCTGCTTAAGCGCCGCGGACTGAACGTCGCGCCTTAACTCCAACGCCTAAAGGACTACCACCAGGTAGTCCTTGTCCAGCTTACAATCTTTAGATATGTTATACTGTAACCTTTGTTGTGAGTAGCGACCAATCAGGCGCAGATGTAGGAGAAGACCATGACTAATGCTTTAGCCGCCAATGACAATCCAGCAATCCCGGCCAATCGGTTTGCAGCCATATCCTCTGAGCCGAACATACTGACGGATATCTATCGCGAAGAAATCAACCTGAGCGTCTGGCAATGTACGCTGAGCCAAGCACTTAATTCAGAAGTGGCGGATCTATTGAATACTGCCAGCGAGTTGCAGCTGTCGATTGCCCTGACGCCCGAGCAAACAATAGACGAGCTGCGCGGCGCATCAGCTTTGTTCGCCGATAAGCCAGCGCTGAGCGCTCACCTGGCAATGCTGGTGGATATGTTCTGTACGTTGTTTGAGCTCAAGCGCGCCGGGCTCAGGCTCACTCTGCTCAATAAAGCCATGTGTCCTAAATTCCATGTTGATCACATCCCTTGTCGGCTGGTGAGTACGCTCGGTGGCGTGGCCTCTCAGTGGCTACCCCACGACAAAGTGGATCGCAGCAAACTGGGGTTGGGAAGCAAAGGCAAAAAGGACCACGAATCGGGTATTTACAGCTGTGGTTCGGACATTCAGCAACTCAATACCGGCGATGTTGCCCTGTTAAAAGGCTCCGGCTGGCTTGGCAATGAACAAGGCGCACTGGTACACCGTTCTCCGGCACCCGCAGCGGGTGAAACACGCCTGTTGCTTACCCTGGACTTTATTGACTGAAGAGCTAATCAGGGGGTGTGACAGTTTTAACGTACTGGATTATAGTCGAGCGTATGTCAGGCAATGACTGCCTTGTAGGTGGCTGGAGAGTAAAATAAGTATGGAACCTGTCCTTGTATTGGTGGGATTTTTGGGCGCAGGCAAAACCACGTTGTTAAAACGCCTGCTACTTGAGGCTCAGCAAGCCGACTGGGACCCCTATGTGATCCTCAATGATTATGAGCATGCCGAACTGGATGCAAGGCAGCTGGCCGGACAGTTGAGTGAGGGGGCGCTAAAACCGCTTGATGGCAGCTGCATTTGTTGCAGCGGTATCACGGCATTGCGCGACAGTATTAATCGCATTCCACAGCGCAAACAGGGGATCACCCTGATTGAAGCGAATGGCACATCCGATGCCTGCCGTTTAATGGGGTTTTTGGGTGTGGGGCTGGATACTCGTTTTAAACCACCGGTACAAATTGCGGTGGTCGATGCCAAAAACTGGCAACGTCGAGGTGAACATAATTTACTGGAAGCCAACCAGGTTCAGGTTTCTTCGCTTATTGTGCTCACACATACCAAAGACTTATCGGAAGCGCGCATACAGACTGTTAAGGATGAACTGCACCAGGTGAATCCGCACGCAACAATTCTGCGCGTCAATGAACTTGCACTTTGGCAGCTGCCAGAGCTGTCGCCGGTATCGGGCAGTTTTGATGCATTTGAGCATCAAAAATCTCACTGGTCGTCTTGCTCTGTGGCGTTACCTGCTTTGCCAGACGAGGCCAGTATTAAGGCTTTGTGTGAGCGCATTCCCAAGACCATTCTGCGCGTTAAAGGCTGCACACAAATTGGTACAAGTTCTGATTACACCTACTTTGAGCGGTGTCCGGATGGTGCCGTGTCGATAAGGCCCTTTAAAGGGGAGCCGGTTACGGGAAGTAAATTGCTGGTCGTTGGCCCGGGGAGTGATCCTGGCAAATTGAATGAGATTGTTACTCAGGTTTTGGCCGCACAATGAGTGCACTGTGCGGCTATGCAGACGGTGTTAGTGGCACCGCCCAGTTTGGCACAAGTTAAAGTTTTTATAGTGGCTTATCACCAGCAACACGCTGCCCAAAATGGTCAACAGCTTTTCCCCTTCCTCAGCCATTAAGTCATGGGCAAAAAATGCAGCGAAGAATAACACGCCGATACCTGCGGTGCCGTAGCCTAGAATGCGCCACTGATTGTGCTTTTTACACCCCAAAAATAACGCGCTACTGCTGGTCACCAGCACACCGACAAGTAGCCAGCGATGAAATGCCTCATCCGACAGGAAGGTCGCACCAAATGCCGGAAGCAGAGCAACCAACAGAGGTACAAACAAGCAATGCATAACACACATTGCAGATAAGCCAATGGCATATTTGTCCAGCCTTTCAGACAGGTTTCGCATGGTTTCTTTACCTTGATTATTGACGCAAGTGCTTGCGCTGAGTGAGCAAACAATCAGTCTCGCATTTGGTTTGTTATATTATATCATTTTAAAGGGGTTGAATAGTTTAACCGGGATGAAAACATGACAGGACGAATGGCTTGAAGGTGATAACAAGCCTGGGCAGGGTTGCCCAGGCTGAGATAAGGTCGACAGAGCTATTTAGTAGTCGTAACCTAAGGAGTCTGCACAGTACTCACTGTAGTAGGCGCTGTCTCCTTTATAGTAGGCGCGGATCTCACCCTGATATTGTTTTCTAAGTGAGGTTGTACCGTAAAACTCGTACTCTCCTGCACTGGCATCTGTTTTTAACAGTCTGATCCGCTCTTGTTTATTGCTCTGATAATCATTCAGGTTCAGCCTTAACGCCTGGAACTTTTCACCATGCGTGTCTTTGCCGTAGTGACCTTTCATAATGTATCTGCGCGAATATTGGTTTGAATCGAATGCTGAGTTAGCACCGATGATCATGTGTCTGCTTGATTTGACACACACTCGCAGGTACTCCTCGAAGTCGCCCAATGGATCGCGTTTGATCTCCATGTAGAGTACACCCAGGTGGATAAAGTCACCACTCATAGGGTTTGTGTCGTTGGTTGGGAATGGCGTAAAGTCATCAGGGCGAGTGCCTGCACCAGATGAATCACCCGCACCAACTGAATCGCTGCCGCCGAAAGAATCATTTGCGCCAAATGAGTCGTTTGCACCAAAAGAGTCGTTGGCGGCGAATGAATCATTCGCCATCAGCGTGTCATCAAATGCTTGCTGCTCAAACCCTGTTTCGTGATAAGGGGCCTGCTGACCATCAATAATCGCATCTACCGTATTTGCGATAGATTTGCCTGCGGTGGTGGCAGCAAGTGCAACAGGTAGCACAGTCATAATATTGAATTTCATTTTCTATCCTTATGGTTACTTTGGAGGTTATTGTCACAGAGACAATTTTGTTAAAACGCTTGTACAAAATGCATCCAGGCAGGATTGCAATTCAGTGTAATAGGCCTGGTTTTTTTCTGCTGGTAAGTGGTTGATGTGGCTTGCTACTTGGCAATTCAGGTACTTGATTGAGCCACTGAGTACAACATGGCTTACCGCCAGCTCAGGGTGACTGCTTAATTGCTGAAGCACTGCTGTCAGGGCACTTTGTATCTCAGGTATTGAACGAGAATGCTTGAGTGTGTGTTGCAGGTGTTTGAGCAGCGCAGCGCCGGCTTTTAACATAGTCGTCGCGTCGACAGAGCCTGGCTTGTGAGCACTGGCATAGGCATGCAGCGTATCCCTGAGGGCGTCCAAATTTTGTTGAGTGAGGGGGATGTCTCGCAATGCGATACTCTGCGCCCCCTGAATATAGGCGCCATGACTGGCGTTATCTACACGCAGCTGCGGCTGAGTGCGAATAAGCGCTTCCTGGGCTAATCTGGACTCATTGTAAATTCTTGAGGTGTAGACCGAATCACAGAAATTGCCGCGAACACTAAACTCAGCAGCAAAACTGGCCAGAGACAGCGCGCTGTCGGGGTTAAAGTAACCTGAGTGCTGGCTGTGATGTTGTTGCGGTGTTTCATAGCCATAATCACAGCCGAGCAAGATCAAATGATGAAAACCGAGTCGACACAAGGCGGATGTGGCCATATTGGTTACTGTGGGGTTGCAATGAAATAAAGGCTGCAACGCCGGATCCCTGGTAGCAAGCACAGAGGCACCCAGATCGTTACCTTTGGCAAACAGCAGACGATAGGCAAACTGATCAACAAAGGTTGGGTAGAGGGTGTTTAAACCGACCAAGACAACATTGTTAAGCCTTGGATCGGTCAGTTGCGCCTGCTTGAGGTAAAACGTGGCTGGCGTGCGCTCCATCTCGATTTGCAGATCAGGTACTATCTCGTTGTGCAGTAATGCGTTTAAGGCCGTACCGCAGGATGCGATCAGCACTCGCTCACGCACTGATTTCAAATAGTCTATGTCTTTATCGAGTGACGGACCGTTACCAACCACCACAACCGGGACGTCTTTATAGGCTGCCAGCACATTACTATGACTATCAATACTGTGTTTCTGGCTATTGCTTTGGGTATGCGTCAGACCCATCAATTCGTCTTCTACATAACCCCACATACTCAGAGCACTGTTTCGCCAGGCTTTAAACTCAGACAGGATCTGATCAAATAACGGATGTGAATAGTGCCTAAATACACTGACATCAGCCACTATTTGTGGACCGTGTTGTTTTATCAGTTGCTGGAAAGCCTGTTCAAAGTGTGCAAATTCATTGCAATTTAGTACAGAGAAAGTGCCATTACGTTGTTGGCAGAGGTGCTCTATTTCATACAAGTTACTGTGCATGCAGGTCATCGCCCATTGCTCAGCATGCGGTTCGATCACTATCACATCGCTATAATGAATGTGCTGCAGCAACTCACTAATGTGATAGCCTGCGCCACTTCCCAATACGATTAACGTGCCGCGCTGTGGTTTGGAGTTTGGCCGCCACCCCAGTTTAGTCGCATGTTCATTGAGCCTGTTTATGGCTTGTTGTCATTGTTTATTCAGACTGTTGACTAATCCTATAGTATTGGAAGGTGATTCTGTACGTTTTAGGCAGTTGTACGTGTACTATATGTAGAGCACCATCAAGAGGTGCTTTTTATGGCACGGATTAACGAATTGCGGTCATTACCAGCAGCCCACTCACCACAGCAAACAATAACCACGACCAGTGCTTTCCTCTTGATAAAATCAGCGCCAGTAAAGCGTGTAACGCGAATGTCGCCGCAATGATTTGCAACAGCATAGCGGGTGTGAATTCGGGTGATGCCAGTGCCAGCAAAAGTGCAGCAAACCCCAGCCAGGCAATGGAAGTCAGGTGCCAGGCAAAACGCAGCGTGCGAATGGTAAAATCGCTGCTGCCAAACAGCTGTGGCAGGTTATCGCGCTTAAACAGCCGGATGAGGATAAAGCGCTCACCCAGATAGGAATGAACCAGTGAGACCAAAATGAGTAGTGCAGCGGCGAGGTAAAGCAGGAAAGTCATAACACGTCCCGGTGTTGGCAAGTCAGAGTATGACTCTATTTGTACCCTAAATGTCTGGTGATCACCAGTGACTGAGCGCTGCGTTGTTTATGCCCAACCTCCCTGTCAGGCTGAGTATATGAAGTTAACTACAGCTAATGGAGTCACCACTGCTGTTATAGCAGGTCTCAGTTTGCTGAATAATGTGGCGGCACATATAGGCCACATTGTTTTCCATACAGTTAAAGTAAGTGCCATAAATGCCTGAGCTTCCGACATTATAATCAACCCGCCACTCATAGTAAGAGTATGGCAGCGTAGACTGATCGCTCAGCCAGCGGCCAAAGACAGCACTGGATACAATGTCATATAACGGCGTTGGGCGTACACCCAGACTACGCCAGCCATTGTTGTAGCCCGAATATTCACCAGACATTTCAACTACGGCATTGGCGGCGTCATAATAGGGGTTATTGAAGTTGCTTCTTTTATCTACCTTAGACAGCAAGCCCTGATAGTCTTTCACCCAGGTGGTGCCTTCACAGCTGTTCAGGAACACCATGCCCTTATCTTTGCCTTTACCACAGGTGCCCTGAGGCGCAGCGTCGGCACTCCAGATGTAATCGGCACTTTTTCCGCCGTGAATTTTGGCCTCAAAGCCACTAGAAGAAGTGATGATCACATCATTGTCTTTACCGCCTTCCTGATTGGAGTTTTCGCTATTGGTAAAGAGGATGTCATCGCCATTGTTCCCCCAGGCTTTGTGCCAGCGCAGGCCGTTGGGGTTGCTTTCACCATTTTCGAACAAGGCATCATTACCATTGCCCCCGTGCAGGCGATCTTCACGGCCACCATTGCCGGTCAGATAGTCGTTGCCATCCTCGCCATACAAAGTGTCGTTGCCTTTGTCGCCACTGAGCACATCATGGCCTGCGCCGCCGTAGAGTTTATCGCTGCCATCACGATTGCTGTTACAGCTACTTTGCTCATAAATATAGCCATTGTTGGCATTGGCCAGGCGACAGCCGCCACCCAGGTAGTCATTGTCGTTGCCACCGTAAAGCACATCCGAACCCTGACCACCCATCAGCAAGTCGCCACCATCATCGCCCCACAGGGTGTCGTTGTTGTAATCGCCAAACAGTTTGTCATGGTGATTGCCGCCCTTGAGCTGGTCGTTACCCCAGCCGCCGTAGAGCGTGTCGCTGCCGTCTTCACCAAACAATTGGTCGTTACCACTGTTGCCCTTAAGCGTATCGTTACCCCGACCACCGTAGAGACGATCGTTCTGATTGCCTGAGATCAGGGTGTCGTTGCCATATTGTCCGTACAAGGTTTGCGACACCGAAATACTGCTGGCATTGAACGAATCGGCGCCATTGCCCAGGCGTGCTTCAAGCGCACTGATCTGGCTCATAAAAAAGGTTTCACAGCTACTGCTGCTGCCCACTTTGCGGGTCACAGTCAGGGTATCGCCCGATTTACTGAGCGTGAACTGTTCGCTGTGGCGTGAACCTGCAACTTTCAGTGTCTCGCCGTCCAGATAAGCCGAGGCACCACCGGCAAGGCCGCTACAGGCCGCCATCGCCTGGCCCGAAGCCGCCAGGATAACCGCCAGACAGAGCGCATTTAACTTGGTATTCATTGTGAAATCCTTAGATTTTATAGTTTTGGGTTGTTCCTGCCTTAGGGTAGCGGACAAATTTGCACGCAATATGGAGCTGGTGGCTCAGTATAAGGGGATGGATCTGCATGTCGGCGTTTGGAAAAGCCTCAGGGAGCCATGTACAGACTATTGAAAAATAATCAAAAATCAGACAAGTTATGCAAGAATAAATCATAAGAAAAGGAAGGAACGTGACATTAAGACTAATGATAAGGCTGAGCGCCTGCGCCATACTGACGGCACTTGCAGGCCACTGCTTTGCCCAAGACAGGTTGCTGGCCAATGATGGCAGGGCGCAAGATTATTTTGGCTACGGCGCGGCAATTGATGGTAATACCGTGCTGGTGGGCGCACATCAGGCCGATGTAAATGACATCAAAGACGGCGGTGTCGGGTATGTGTATGTGCTCGGTGATAAAGGCTGGCAGCAACAAGCTAAGCTGGTTGCAAAGCCACTGTCTGCCGATGACACGCTCGGTGGCAAGGTGGTCCTGAATAACAATATTGCCATGCTCGGTGGTATGAGGCGCGATGACAAAGGTAAAGACGCCGGCGCGGTGGTGGCCTTTGAGCGCAATGCTGGTGCATGGACACAGGCTCAGATAGTGACCGCGCCCGATGCCAAACCCGGTGATGCCTTTGGCCAGAGCCTGGCATTGACAGACACGACACTGGTCATTGGCGCACCACGCAACGATACAAAAGCGAATGACGCAGGCGCGGCCTATATTTTTCAGCGCACCGGGGATAGCTGGCGCTACCACAGCAAAATCATGGCCAGCGATGGCGCTGCGGGCGACTTATTTGGTATCGACGTCGCGATAGATGGTAACACCATTGCAGTTGGCGCTGACTTACATGATAAAACCGCAGAAAACGCCGGTGCCGTGTACGTGTATGTGCTCGAGGAGAATCAATGGCAGCAGCAAGCCAAGCTGATGGCCGCCGATGGTGGAGACACCGATATCTTTGGCGTCAGGGTCGCAATTTCCGGAGACACGGCACTCATCTCTGCGAGGCGGGATGATGTAGAGGGCCTGGGCGTGGATGCAGGCTCTGCTTATATTTTTGAGCGAACAGGCACGCGCTGGACGCAGTCTCAAAAGCTCACATCACCGGATGGCGCAGCCGATGACCGCTTTGGCCGCGGTGTGGCACTGAGCGGCGATACCGCGATCATCAGCGCCATGAATCATGATGCACAAGGCAAAGACACCGGTGCGTTATATGTCTATAAAAAACATGCCAATGGTTGGCACTACTCATCCAAAGTGGCCGCGAAAAATGCGCAGGCAGGCGACCAGTTCGGCTGGAATGTCGGCCTCTCCGGCGGCAAGGCCGTGATAGCCACCCCGCATCATGACGCCAACGGCAAAGAGTCCGGTGCGGTCTATGTGCAAGATCTAAATCAGTACGGTGCGTTTCATATTGAAAACCGTATTTCTTTTGCGGAGAAAGGGAAAATGAAGTCTTCGCGGTAGTGCCATTTGTAAGCTCCTTTAGATAAAGGAGCTGAATTCATTAAATAGTTATGAGGATCAAGCTATCCAAGTTTAAAAATAAATCAGCTGAAAAAATAACTGTCACAAGTTAGTGTTTAACTTTAGCGATGAAAATACGCACTTTCATCACCACCTCAGAAAAGCGTAGTTTTCGTTGGTAGTTTGAATTTGCATAATATCGTGGGGGTAAGATGGAAGACGTTGTCACTTATAGCAAAGTAGCGTCCTCAGTAATTACTGCTTTGTCTTTTATGTTCGGCGCTTACGTTTATTTTTCCAATACTAGGCGAGAGCGTATTAAGAATACTTTAAGTTATTACGAGTCATTCTCAGATAGTGTATTCCCCGACATATTGAAGTTGAGTAAAAGCTATCCAGGTGTTTTATCAGAAGAAACTGTCAGTGAGATTTTTGTTGATGCTGAAAGATTGCAAGAGGTTGTTTTGATTTTGAACCGCTTCGAACGGCTTTCGTTAGGAATTAATCTGACAGCCTATGATTTTAAGACAATAAGTAAAGTAGGTGGTAAAACAATCATATCAAGCTTTGATAAATTTCACTTGTTCATACAAAAGCGTAGGGAGTCAAACGAGTCAGCATGGTGTGAATCTGAAGCTCTGTATAAAAAGTTGAAAAAGTATCGTAGTGTGAATTAGCTTGTAATTGACTACTCTCAGGTCATACTTTGCTTATCAAAAACGCGCAGGCAAAACTAACTCGCTTTTTTAGTTTTTTGATTACGCAGAAATTTATCTTATCGTAACAATCTCCTAAGGCCGAGTCGGTCATATAGCCAAAACCAAAGCGCCTTCAATCAGTCTAAGCCAATTGAAGGCGCTTAGAAGCCATACTAAGCCGGCTTACTGGATGGCAGGTCGACCGTTAGCTCTTCTTGTTTATCCCAGCTTTTTAAGCTAATCAGTGCCGGGACAACTAACAAGGTCAGCAATGTCGCAATGGCTAAGCCCAGGACGACACTAATGCCCAAAGGCTTTAAGATATCTTGTCCTGCTCCAAAGCCAATTGCTAACGGTACCATTGCAACAACGGTCGTAAGGTTGGTGACAATAAGCGAGCGCATACGGCGTTTCAGGGCCTCACATAGTGCATCCATTACCGTTTTACCTGCCAGTTTTTCCCGTAAAAAGAAGTCTAACAGCAGTATTGAATTGTTCACGGTCAACCCCACCAAAATCAACATCCCCAACATTGAATTCAAAGAAAGTGTGCTGTTGAAAATGTATAAGGCATGAAAGGCACCACTTAACCCCAGCACGATAACGCTGCAGATAATCAAGGCATTAGTGAGCGTTCTGAATTGGTACAGGGCAACTAAGAACACAATGGCAACCGACAGGAACAGGGCGTTTTTAATCGATGCCACACCCTGACGCACTTCTTGCTGCATGTCTTTAACGACGATAGGCAGGCTCTCTTCAGAATACGCCTTTAGTAAATGTGCTTTTAAATCAGCCATTAAATCGGCATTTATTTGTTGGTCATTGACTGCCATCCAAACCTGCAACCTAAACAAAGGTTTCGAGTTTCGAGAATAAAACTCTCGCCAGCTCGCTACTTCCTCAAACTTGATGAGATCTTGTAAGAACAGGTTATGCCCGGCAAAATGCAGAGGCGTTTGCTCAATGTCTTGGGTGCTGTATTTATGGTTGGAGATCTTGAGCTCCAGCGGAAAATAACCCTCATCGGTTTTGACCTGAAAAACTTCCTGAGGCGAGGCGGTGTAATTGACAAATCTGGTCAAGCTATCAACGCTCTGGCTGTAATCATGTTCAACCAACAACTGATTCAAAAAATCTTCTCTGACGATAAGCTCTTGATTCGAGATTTTGGAAGCCTTTGGCGCGGCCTTACTTTTATACACTCGTTCATCTGTTTTTATAAACTGGTAAGCAGACGCGAGTAATTGGCGGTTTACCTCTTCATTTTCGTGAGTGAAAAGAATACTGAAGCTTGGATGATCTTTAATTTTTAATGCTGAGGTAATCCAGGGTGAGTAGCTGGTTTCTTCTTTTACATCAGCCAGTGACTTTGGCAGAGCGGAAAAGACTTGGTCAAAATCCTTGTATGACTTTAAATGAACAGACAAATACGCGCTGTTGGCCCGAATATCACTGTATACGTATTTGACTGAGTCCTTAAAGTCATCCTGAATTTTCTGCCTGATTGGGGCAAGAATTTTTACCTTTTCGTCACTGCCAAGGCCTTGCTTAGCGAAAGAGACGCCAACGTCGATAATTTCAGCTTTGGGCTGAGCAATGATCTCAGCTTTGAGCTTTGGGGGTAATTCTACCAGTACAAAGCCTACATATAGCGCAACAGCAGCAATAATAGAGACGCGTTTCCAGTTATTAGAAAACAGCCAGCGCACCAGGCTGTCAAATCCAGACGCCTTTTCGATGTTTTTGGGTTGCGCCGCTGATTTGGCATGAATGACCTTGCCACCGAACACCAGTAAGTACAAGGAGGGTAAAAAGTAAGCACTGATAAAGAAGGACGAAATTAACACCGCAACTATCACCAGCGCCAAGTCATTGAGGATTGCCGCCGTCATCGGCGACGTAAACGCCAGTGGAAAAAACACAAAGACACTGGTCAATGTAGATGTTATCAGGGAGCTTCTGACATCGCGCACTGCACCAAAGACGAGACGATGGGTCACAGTTCGATTTTGGCATTTAACCTGGATGCTATCCAATACAACAACCGCGCCATCAACGACCATGCCAATACTGATGCTCATTGCCCCGAGCGACAAAATATTAATGCCAACCCCGGCAACGGACATAGATATAATGGATGTCGCTAAGGCGATAGGCATGCTGATGCTGATTAGCATTACCGTCGAGAATTTACGATAAACCATCAAGACAACGATGGCCGCCGACAACATGCCGACCAAAAGCGCGATGAGTATATTGACAATGGCGTCATCAATAAATTTTTTCGGATCATTCAGGACGAAGACGTGTCCTAAGGAGTGTGTTTCCTTGGCAACAAGTCGCTGAAACTCAGTCGCAACTTTGTATTGATTGGCATCGGGGTCTGGCCAAATAGCAATGACCACAACGTCGTCTTCATTGTACTGGAAAAAACGCGCATTCTCCTTTTGATTGATGCTGACATCAGCCAAGTCAGCAAGGCGGAGCGTCACACCGGGTTTGGCGTGAACGCGAAGGTTGCGCAGTCGCTCCAGATTAGTCACACCCGAGCGAAAGTGAATGCTCATATCACCTTCGTGTCGTGTTTCAAGTGTCCCAATGCGCTTATCAAATTCATTTCGATGCAGCGTATTCATAATGTCATCGAGGTCCACGTTATGCTCTAACATCGCGTAGGGGTCCAACTTGACGCTGACAACTTTCTCATACTTTTGCGAAATTAACGTGCGACTGACGCTTTCAATCTCTTTTAACTGTGGCTCCAGTGTTCTGGCCAGTAGCTCGCTGAGTTCACCTGCGCCGTAAATGTCTGACTTGATAGCCACATAGTTCTCGGAGCCCGGGTCATAAAAGCCCAGTTTTAACGGTGGTAAGTTTTTCGGCAATTGTGCCTGGTATGAAGCCCCTATGGCTGCAACATCTCGCTTCGCTTGTTCAGGAGAAATATTCCAGTCAAAAGAAACAATGAATTTTGTACTGCCTTGTTGATACTTACCCTCAACTTCATCGACGCCTTCAATCGCCTTGAGCGAGTCTTCTATTTTTACCCCCCAATTGCGATAGAAGCTCTGAACCTCTTGGTGATAATAGAACGTCAGCTGAATACTTGGTTTGTTTACCGACGGATAGAGTGATACCGGCAGTTTGAAAATTAACATCGATCCTATGATGACCAATGCAACGGTCAAGCAAATGTATAGCTTGGAATGGTTATTATTATTTCTCATAACTTGCGCTGCGTGTGTAACATAAAAAGACCTCTTAGCCCTGTATTCAGGGCTAAGAAAATAAAGGGTTAACCTTGTATGATGACTTTGCTCAACATTCTTGGCTTAAGGTAGCGGCGGCAACTGACCTGAGATTCACAAGACCCTAAGTCTAAGCGGATCTCCACTTTTGCGTGCGAGCTGTCTTTTGCCAAGTGATGTATGCCCGAGACCTGACCATCTATGGTCAGCGCCGCATTATCGGGGTCGAATACCACTTTTGCACTTTGACCAATGCTGACATTGCTTGCTTGCGGATAAAAAGCAGGAGCAACAACATGTAAATGTTCAGTATCAGCCAGACGCATGATTGGCTGAAATTTTTCCACTTTGTCGCCTTCTTGCAGGTAGATTTCAGCCACCCTCAACGCGCTTTCCCCGTTGAAAAATTGCTGCTCTTTGACGCCATATTCCAAGCTGGTGACATTGGCGAGCAATTGCTGCTTATCCACGTCTTGTCCCCCACGAATATGAAGTCGACTCAATACGCCTTCAACATTCGACACGACAAGTTGATAGCGTTCATATTCGAGTTCACCAATGAGCAGAAGTGGAGACGCTTTTAACTCGGTAGCCGCAGCCGCTTGAAATGCGCCTTGCAACAGCAATAAAGAGCTGACCACCAATAATCTGGCAAATAATAGCGGTTTCATATCATTCAGCTCCCAATTCCTTATACAACCTGGGTACTCGTGGAGATGACGTCATCTAGTGATGCAACCAGCGCATCTCCAGATTTCAATACGCCGACTCCTGCAGGGGTTCCGGTTAGCAAAATATCGCCAGGGACCAAAGAGAAATGCGTGCTGGCATATTGCAGCAAAGAAACGATATCGACGATCATTTCCGACGCGCTCGCTGACTGCCTCACCTCGCCATTAATTTCCAGTTTTAAAGCAAGGCTATCCAGATCGATATTTGGGTTGATGACAAATTCACTGGTTGGACAGCTGTCATCAAATGCTTTCGCTTTTTCCCAGGGGTGCCCCTTTTCCTTGAGCTTGCTTTGTACACAACGATAGGTCAGATCGAGTGCCAGACCGACACCGCCGACGGCGGCCTTAGCCTCCTCTGCGGTAGCGTTCTTGAGCGTGTCCTTGATCAGGATCGCAATCTCTAACTCATAGTGAAGCGGATAAGGCGCGCCTTGCGCATCTATGGGGGTCGAGAAAGGTACTAACGTTGTGGCTGGCTTAATGAAAAGAATAGGCTCACTGGGTACCGGGTTATTAAGCTCCCTGGCGTGCTCTACGTAATTACGGCCAACACAAACCACTTTTCCCAGTGGTAAATCCAGCTGCTGTCCGTTTATGTTTCTGTGATGATAGTTCATAGTGTGCTCCAAAATTTTTATAAAAGTAGTGAAGGGCACGTCAAACTACGTGCCGTATCGTGGAAAATAGCCATCAATTAACTCTTGGTTAACGACGTGCTGTGCCTTTCCACCACCAATAACCCCCAACGCGTTCAACGCTGCTTTTGTTCGCATTTCAATGCCAGCAGCCTGAGAGTAGTAAGACGAATGAGGGTTAATAAATAGTCGTTCTGAGACGCCAATTTCGTTCGCTTTCCATTTCTCGATCAAGGGGTGTGCTGTCGGCGGCTCTTCAGGAAGAACATCAAGGAAAACATTAGCTAACTTATTATTCTCAAGGCCGTATTCAATGGCGTCATAGCTTTCTAATACAGCGCCTCTTGCGGTATTAACAAGGACGCTTGCGTCTTTCATTGATTCAATAAACGTCTTGTTGATCATGCCCCGGGTTTCGTCTGTCAAAGGGACATGTACAGAGATAACATCACAACTTGCCAGCAGCTGCTGCAGAGAGTCACAACGCGTTGCATTAAGTACTTTTTCGTAACCTGCCGTTGCATATGGGTCGTAGAAGCTGGTTTTGAATCCGAGCGCTTTTGCTTTGAGCAATACGTTACTGCCGATGCGCCCGGCACCGACAATACCGACCGTTAAATTCGAGTCACGTTCGATGGTTTTGATGACATTCTCTTGCCAACCTTGTGGATAGTCTTTTGCCTCGTAGTTATATTGTGAAATTCGACGAGTGCCATTTAAGATCATGCCTACTGCTGTATTACTCACTTCTTCCGTGCAGTAATCTGGACTATTACTGACGGTGATGCCTTTTGAGGCAGCATAATCGATATCAACTTTATCAAAGCCCACACCATAGCGAATAATCGCTTTGAGATTCTTGAATTGATCGATATATGCTTTATCAACGATCTGATGCCAAACCAGTAATACCTCAGCATTCAAATCTTTTTCTAAGGTCACTTGGTTGCCCAGAATTTCAGTCTCAACGGTGAGCGCTTTAATGCGGTCCGTAATAAATACCTTTGCCATTTTTGTTATCCTTATGTTTTGTTAGGCGTGGTTATAATCAATGACTAACATGTCTCTATACCCGGTATAGCGGTCGTCTGCACAGTACACTTCTGATACGTCGTGCATTACTTTTTCGTCGTTCACCACAATGCTGTCTAACGGTGCCATTAAAGTGGTCTTAAATAACGATTTCTTTTCAGGTGTGTAGATCCCCGATATGCCACCAGACACATTCTCTCGGTGGATCAAGTGCTGGCCCACGTATAAATGGCCATCCCGATGAATGCCTTCTGGTGTAGCCTGACCGACTTCATCAGGCCTGGAAAGCACCCGGAATAAGTGAAATGAAACATTAACGCGTTTCAGGCCAACATCACTTATTACTCTCAAATTACCCAGCAATAACTTCTGAAATGCCGGTTCATGATAAAAAGCACTTGGTACCGTATCGAAAAAACGCTTTATCCCCCCGTTCGCGGAATTAATCGACTTTGATTGGTAGAACATTTGATTATCGGATACTGAAAATCGATTGTTCTCTAGATCAATATGAACATGGCCAATCTTTCTCCTTCTATAACGCCCCTGGTCATGAAGGTAGTCATCCATAGGTAAATCATTCCAATACTTGGCCAGGCTAGCTAATTCTGCTTCTGATATATCAAAAGCTTCACTGATAGTATCGCTCGCTATATTGGCGTACCCTTCTTTAGCTATCAGGTCAGTCGCTTTTTCCAAAGCGTGTTGAATTTGGCAAAAAGGGTTATTTTCTGGTTTAAGATATTTCGCGTAATTGAATATCTCACGCGGTTTATTTTTTACAGTCACAGTGAAAGCATCTCTTTAATGTGCGTCGTTAGGCGCAGTTAACGGCATGAAAATCGATGAGTTTGCGAAAGTCTTCACGCAGCGTATCGAAGCATTGATTCGTCGCCTGAATTGAGCCTGCGATATCTCTTAAACTGTCCGCTGAGTCAAATTTCTGCCCTTGCTTGATATTCCAGTTCATGTCGAAACCTGACTGCAACTGTGGTTCTACAAGCTCAATGGCTGTTCCGGGCTGTACAGGGAAAATCCCAGAGAAACAATACACTTTTGCAGATTTTGAGAGTTCAGGCACTAGGCCAAGCTCCATCTCAAGGTTGGTATTTAGAAAATTAAACCCGAACTGACGCTCGTACATAGGAACAACCACCGCCCCTGGCGCTCGGCAAGCGACTTCAAGAAAAACAAGTTCGTCACCTTTTTTGAATACTTCTAAATGATTAGCTCCCTGCTCCATGCCTAATTCGTTAAGCACGGCTTTATTGAATGCGAGAATTTCCTGGGAGATAGCCAAATCGTCTGGCAGAGGCATGCTGATAACCGATTTCCCTTTCTGAAAATGCATATTTTCATTGGTGTATTCGCACGCAGAAGAAAAAATAACTTCACCGTTACTGACGATGCTATCGCAATGATAAAGTTTGCCGGAAATGAACTCTTCGTAGCCATATTCTATATTGGGTTGAGCGTCATCCAGATACTCAACAAAGGCGTCAAAGCTTTCTATTTTCGATACGCCATTAGAGCAAGCCATCATGGTTGGCTTAATAATGAAAGGTAAGCCGACTTCTGCAACAATCTCCTCAAAGTAAGCCTTGTGTTCTGATTTTGATAGGTCTAACTTTCCGAAGTAAGGAACGCGGATGTTCGCTTTTTGCAGGATTTTCTTCATCTCGCCTTTATTGCGAAAGCGATACGTTTGCTCGAAGTTCATCCCTGTTAAGTTGAATGCCTCGCGTAACTTTGCCGCCACTAATAAAAGATCTTCAGCCATAGTCACAATATAAAAGGACTCGCCTTCTTTTTGAGTCATGAGCTCAGAGATATAAGACTTGGATTGCTGGAAAAACTCTTCCTCAGAAGTGCCCTGGATACCGAATACATTGGGAAACGTCGCCCCGAAGTCGCGTTCTACCGCAAGTCGTTCTGACTCTCGCACAATAACAAAGAAGTTAACACCTTGCATTTGCGCAAGTTGCTCATGATTGTAATGCGATAACTTTGTATATGTTGATGTAATAACTACGTTTTTCAATTTTTTTACCTGTCTAAAGTAGAGAGTTAATATAATGTTTTGATATTGCGAATTATGAATTTGAGCTATTGTTTTTGATTGTTGTCTCTCGGGCCTGCCAGGTGCAGTAAACACAAGCTAAAAACAGCAAAAGTGTTGTTACTACAGACAGAGCTGCCGCATGACTAAATCCGCTATCGTAGAATGCTGAAACCAGAATCACTGCCACAACGGCAAGGGTTGAGTTAAACATCAACCTAAGTGAAGAGAGCTTTCCTCGAATGTCTGGCGGAGATAGCTTTTGTAGCGTAGAGCTCCAGGACACAGCGGAAACTGTGGTCATAAAGCCCACAGAAAAAATAGCGAATAAGGTGATATAGCTTGGCAATGCCAGCCAGTAGCTGATGAAAACAATGGTTGCGCACAGACAAGATAACGCGGTGTAGATAAGTCGGTTATCACTGTTTAAGTTTGCTTTTGCGACGATTGCTCCAGCGCAGATAGCACCGATAGCAAATGCTAAATCAAGGAATAGCAACCAACGTGCGGCGCCGTCATAATTGTAGTTAACGACCGGTGCCAGCAGCAGGTTGAAAAGCGCGACGATAATAAAATCAAACGTTGTAAAAATCAGCACAACTAAGACCTGAGGAGCCTCTTGCAGCAGCTTGAAAGTTGCAAGCCAACCCGTTGTTGAAACACTGGCTTCCTGGTGTGTTGATTCCTTCACTGTGCTGATTGAAAACATCATAGTCAACGCGCACGATGCGATTAGAAAGCAACAGGTAACGGTAGGTAAAATGAGGTATTCCAGTGAAAACTCGAGTAGCAGGCCGCCAATAGCCAGACCGATGATCTGCCCTGACTGTACAGCCGCGGCAAGTATGCCATTGAGCTTCTCAATGTCTGCGCCAGCAACCACTTTTGGCACTAGCGTGAATACACCATTACGGATGAACGGCTTTGAAGCAGTCAGTGCCGCCGAGACGCAAAAGAGTATGGTTAAGTTTAAAGGGAGAAAGTACTCGGTAATCGACAGTGCCAAAAGGGCAGCAGACATCAGCCCCATACTGATCAAGAGTACACGCTTTGAGCCCAACTGATCGGTTATGCTGCCAGCGACTCCTTGTAACAGTAGCGAAAGCAAAAACTCGAGAACAAACACGCCAGCAAACGCCCACAACTGGCCCGTCATATCATAAAGCAGTTTACCTATGGCTAAGGTAAAGATACCACGAGCTATGTTGATGCTTAATTCACTGGTGGCAAACAGCTGTTTCATGATGCTTCCACCTCTTTTGGCGACCAACAAGTATGAAACTCTAGCTGTTCCAGGCCTGTTGCAGCATTTGCCAAAGCATCGCTCAAAGACTCACCTTTACTAATGACAGAAGCAGCCCGGTCGAAGCTATGCAATAGAGGTCCTATTTCGGCCCCGATGTTCTTCAGAATATTGACATCAACGACACCGGTTTTGCTCCGTGCCTCGGCAACACCCTCGACCCGGGTTAATTTCGCGCCGTGCCCAAAAGAGGGGGCTGCATAGCGAATAGCAGCAAAGCTCTGCTTAGGTAAGTCATGTGGGATTTCGTTGAGAATACGCTCACCAAGCATCTGGCGAACAGACAAATTCATCAGATCTACGCCGGTCGCAATTTTCATCAAGTCCCAGATATTGTCACCGCCCGGTCGCGTATGTGTTTCAATAAGCCTTGGGCCATTGGCAGTAAAGATCACCTCGCTATGTGACGGGCCATCTGTGACCCCGACAGAATCCAGAACCTCTTTGACATAGCCAACGATTAACTGTTCTTCGACGCCAGATAAGTCGGCAGGAATGGCGTGCCCCAGTTCAATGAAGGTCGTTGGGTCTTTAAGTTTATGGGTGATAGCGATAATTCGATGCTCACCATTTTCTGACAGAGCTTCAACACTAAATTCAGGACCTTCCAGATATTCTTCGATGATCGCAGGAAATACATCTTCAACTTTCAGACCCAGACTTAAAATCTTCGACAATGCGTTATCGCCGGATTCCAGCTTTACAATGCCTTTGCTGCCGGTGCCATTTACGGGTTTTAGAATATGGGCGGTGCTTGCCTGCTCACAGAAGTCATGTACTGCATCAATATTGCTTACTAAAGCAAATCGGGTGTCATCAGTACCTGAAGCCGTTAATTGGTTACGTGTTCTATCTTTTGAAATCGTCAACTCCAAAGAGTCAAGAGAAATGGGAAAGCTTAGCCCTAGCGCCTGGCTTACTGTAATCGCTTGTTTCTGGCAATTATCATTTAGGCAAGATACGGCATCAAAAGGCTGATTAGCGTGTAGTACCGTCGCTAAATCGGCATAGTCTTGTTCTGTCGCGAACTCTTCAAACATATGGACTTGTTTGTATGGGAAATCCAAGTCAGCAGGTAAAACAGCCTTTTTATTGATAAAAAGAACGACGTCATGACCTAATTCAACAAGCGCGCGATGGGCAGCACGAACTGTCCCTATGATTAATACTCTCATAATGTGTTACTTCGCTATCGTAGTTTTTGTATTGCAGCCCTGTCTGACTTAAAACAGTGATCAAGACGGCAACTGGGATTCGTTAACTAATGGCTATTGCCCCTAGGGCATTCTCGGCGGTGGCTATCGCATGACTGGCCGTGTCACCTGTTGTGACGACAAATCCTGCTCTATCAAATGACGAGGTGACGGGTTTTACATATTCCCCTTCAGTTAAATTGATATGAAGGTTCGCGACACCTGGCAACTGTGCTACTGAATCAATGTTTTCGATCCGACTGACTTTCTCCACAGAGGTGGTAAGGTAACGTACAGCGGCTGCTTTGGCCTTGGCTTCTCTCACTGGGGCATCTAGCTTTAAGAGGCTGGCGACGGTCTCTTTAAAAATATCAACACCCTTCGTCAGCATATTCATATGCCAGATGTTGTCTCCTCCTTGACGTGTTTGTGTTTCAATCACAAATACGTTGCCATCTTCAACTTTTACCTCAGTGTGTGCAGGTCCAGTCAGATGCTTAATTGCGTCAAGTAAGCGAAGCACTTTGTCATGTATTATTGTCTCAATGTCTGCATCCAGACGGGCAGGTTGCGAGTGCCCCAGCTCCACGAAGTAGGGCGCACCTGTTGTCAGTTTCTCCGTGATAGCAAGGACTTCGTGCTTGCCATTTTTTGACAGGCTTTCGATACTGTATTCTGTTCCACCTACGTAGCTTTCTGCGATGATTTCGCCCATATTGCTTTGCTTAGCGTGTAACAGCGCCCGTTCAGCTTCTTCAAGGGACTCGACTAAGAAAACCCCTGAGCTTCCGGCACCTTGGCTCGGTTTAATAATTGCTTTGCCCGTCGTATTGTTAAAAAAGTGCCTGATGTCTTCGACACTGTTCACTTTTGCATAGGCTAGATTATCGAGATGCTCTTCTTTTAGTCGTTCGCGCATAGCGAATTTATCGCGTGTTACTTCAATCGTTTCTAAATTGCAGTTGGTTGGAATATTCAGCGCTTTGGCAATCAATGCGGCTGTTTCCATACCAAACTCTGCAAATGAAATGACGGCAGCAAATGATTTGTCACTATGTAATGACTCAGCAAGCGCGAGCGCTTCAGCACTGTTTGTATAATCCATTTCTACCAACTGAGAAGCGTTCGCTTGTTGGAATTCCGTTACGCCATTTGCTTTTTGGATCATGGTGTAATCTATGGCCAGGTCTGAAAGGCAGCGAATCGAAAAATCCATGCCTCCGATAACGAGAATATGCGACATCGGTTTGTTCCTTCGTATTACTTCAGCTCTAAAGGGCTGATTTCGACAACAAGTGTCCGTTGAATTAATCGGGCACTAAAATTAAGTTGATGTGATGGCCTCAGCTATTTTGAAATCGCAAGCGGTAACAGAGAGGCCAAAAGCGTGCTTATGTCTCTAACGTGAAGAAACCATTTTCAAGACTTGCGCTCATGCCAACCATGGTTCTTTGGTAAGGCGTGATTTCGCGTGTTGAAACCCCATGAAGTGCCAGCGGGTTGATTGGATACATTACAAGCACATTCTGGTCGTATTTAACGGTATCGACTTTTTCGACGTACTTGTCTTCAATGTCGTAGCGAATGCCTCTCAGTTCAGGATGGTTTTCGGCAAAGTGAAACTTGTGATCACTTCCTTTATATTTGTAGATATCCAGGTCTCCACCTTTTGAGCGGTCTTCTGGATCTCGCATGTAAAGCAGGCCACCAAAGATAAAGTGCGGTTTATCAATGTGCGGGCCTCTGAATGAGGAGGGCTTGCCAAATACAGGAGAATAGATATTCAAGCTGCAGTCTAATAAGATGTCTTTTGCATCGAAACTGTCGAGGCGATGGCGACCAATATTAGCGTCGCGCAAGCTATCTACCTTGTCACGGATCCCGGGCGTGATGTCGAGGATATATTCTTCAAATAAATCTAAAAATTCATAAAAGAATTCAGGTGAGCTGTGATAACTGACAAACTCACGCCAAAGGTTATCAACCTCTTCATCTTGCTTAAAATCTTGAGGCGAATAAATGTATCGCTCATTAGATTCAAGCTCCTGCCCTTTGCTCACTTTTGTTAGTGACGGCATGGTTGAATATAGCTTTTCAAAGAGTTCTTTTGGTAAAGCATCTTTAATCACGATATGTGGAAAAGGCTCTAACCTCACATCCGCTTTAGTTACGTTTTGCAGTACGCTCAAGTTGCTTTGGGTATTTTGTGTCATCTTTTGACCTTTGTATTTGTATTTATATTATCTAGCCGGTGACTTTCTATGTACGGTCTTTGCAGTAGGGGAAAGGTGAGCAAAGAATAACGACAACACCTGTCTCTTCAGCTTTATTCTTTTCACCTAAGTTTTGTGTATTTGCTTGTGATGTAGTTGCAAAGAAACACAGCGTAATCAATAAACTTAAAATCTTTTTATTTAACATTTTGGTTACTCTCTCAAAAAATCTGAGAGCATCTTAAGTTGAGAAAATGACAATTTCATCACTAAATTAATCAAAGTAAATCAAATGTTTACATCTTCTGAAAATCAAGAATCAAAAAAAATCAAATCATTGATTTATATAAATTATTTTTCGTGTAGAATGAGTTTTCAAACAGAGTCAGAGTAGTAGTAAAGCCATTTGTAATGTTTTATTGTTTTAAAGAATGGAAGCTTGACGCTAAAAATCATGAACTCATTCATGATAAGAGTGGAACCAGAAAGTTAAGAGAGCAGACAGTAAGGCTTTTTGTTTATTTATTAGACAAAAATCATGAGGTATGTACCTACGATGAGCTGCTGGAAAACTTGTGGGAAGGTAAAATTGTAAAAAAAGAAAGCGTAATTAATGAAATATACGAGTTACGCAAAATCCTCGGTGCTGATAAACACCTCGTAAAAACGCATCGACTAAAAGGTTTTTCGTTCTCTGCTGTGGATTTGGAGATAACCGAACACCAAATAGACCCTCCGTTAAGTAACTTTGAAAAAATAAAGAAGACAAAAGTCTATCTCTACGCCTTTACTGTGCTGACGATATTTGTCGCAGCATCACTATTAGGTATTCACGATGGAGTAAAGCCGTATCCTCTGGACTCAGATGTAGTCAATATCACTTACCATAAGGGAGAAGAGCTTTATCCAACCACTAATCCCTCAGAAGAGCTCATGGCGTATGTCAGTTATATAGATAACACTTTTACCGTAACAATACGGGATATCAAAACCAGTCGCTCGGTCTCATTGCCTGGCAACACTAGCTCACCTTATTGGCACCCAGACAAAAACAGGCTGTTTTTTCAGTCTTTTGAAAACGGTCAGTGTTTCTTAAAATATATCGATATAAATCAAGAGTTAATGCTATCAAATATGTCCGAGATAGTTTCTTGTGGCAGTGAGCTGAGCCTTAGCCCGATCGCACTGGCCCCCGAAGGAAAGTGGCTATACTTTTCCTTTAAAGAAGATAAGCAAGTGCCTTATAAAATTAACAGCGTGCACTTAGACACCAAGATAGTCAAAACACTCACCACACCGACAGAGAATACTTATGGTGACTACAGTTTAAGCCTAAGCCCTGACGGACAAAGGTTAGCGATTTTAAGCAGCGATCAACACAAAAAAGTAAACCTCAGGATTTTAGACGTTCAAAAAAAGGACTACTTTTCTGTACAGACATTTCCGTTCTACATCTACAATGTGGCCTGGCATGAAAGTGGTGACAAGCTCTTCTATATTGACGACAGAAGGCAAATTAACGAACTTGATTTAGAGTCGGGGCAAACCAGTCTCGTTTACGCTTCTGAAGAAGATCTCAGAACGCTCTACTACAAAAAGGATTATGGGTTTTTAACGTCAAAAGGCAATTATCAGCAAAGTGACTTAAGTGTGTTAACTATCGAGAATAAAAACATTAATGTCCTGCAAGGAAGTGATGCGAACGAAGTGCAATATACAGCACGGCAATCACATCAAGATTATTTCTTTGTCTCTGACAGAACGGGTTTTCCTCAGGTCTGGCAACAGGCCCCCGATAGTCTCAAACAAGTAACAAACTACGGCGAATATAAAGATATTCAATATTTAGATACGCAAATAAGTTCTGGTAAATTGCTCCTGTCAATCGACCAAAAAGCGAGTTTGAAGATGGGCGATGCTGTCACTAGCATTGACTGGTTAAGTGAGAAACTCGTCAGGAACCTAAAGTGGTCCTGTTGGGATCAAAACGAAGTCTTTGCAACTACGCTGTCTAATCAAATATGGTCACTGGTTAAATTTAACCTCAAAGAGCAAACCGAAACCCCACTGTTGGGCGCGGTCAGCAGCTTTAAGTTAGACTGTGAGAATCAACAATTGTACTTTACAAAACTAGACGAAAAAGGGGTCTTTAAAGCGCCTCTTCACAACCTCGCTCTAGCCTCAGTCATCGCCAAGGACCTTTATTTCGAAGATAATAATGAGTGGTTATTGCGCGACAATACCCTTTACTTTACTGAACAAGGCAAATTACACGCATTCGATACAAGTACATCTGAACTTAATTTTATCGAAATCGATGGGCCTGTTTGGGCGGTGTATGACGGTAGTGATAAAAGCCAGTTGATATACGAATCCAGGACCTCTCACGGAATAAATATTGCCCGTATCCCTCTGTAACATCTTACTGTGAAGCTTGATCAGTGAGCACTTAGCTGAGCAAGCTTCCTAAATGCTGCGAACTACTGTATGACAGGGTATTTGACCTGGCCTGTTTTTCGACAATACGCCGATAAGCCCATTAATGGGTGGCGGTCTATTAAAAGTAAATTATTCAACTGGTTGGGTATACTAATTCGGGTGGTAATCGCTGAGATTAATAAACTTAAAAGGCAAGTCGTAATAATAAGTGGGTGCTTATACGCGCCAAACTAAAACGCGAGCTGTGTTAACAAGCTCGCGCATGTATCGGATTAAATGAGTGAGATTTACCTCATGGTCACAAACTCTTCAGATCCCGTCGGGTGGATAGCCACAACCGAGTCAAAGTCGGCTTTGGTGGCGCCCATCTTCATAGCCACGGCAAAGCCCTGGATCATTTCATCAACCGCAAAGCCGATGCCGTGCAGGCCAACGATTTTTTCGTCTTCACCGGCACAAACCAGCTTCATTTTACAGGGCTGACGGTGCTGGGTTACTGCTGTGTACATGGCCGCAAAGGAGGACGTGTAGACTTTGATGTTGTCTTCACCGTACTGCTCGATGGCTTCTGGTTCGGTCAGGCCGATGGTGCCGATGGGCGGGTGGCTGAAGACCACGGTTGGGACCAGGTTATAGTCCATTTTGGCGTTGGGCATCTCCGGGTTAAACAGGCGCTCTGCCAGCATACGGCCAGCTTTAACTGCCACTGGTGTCAGCTCAATGCCGCCATCCATAATGTCGCCCAAAGCATAAATGCCAGACACTGAGGTGTTCTGATATTCGTCTACTTTGACGTAGCCGCCGTCTGTGATGGCGACATCGGTGGCAGAGAGGTTGATTTTATCTGTCACTGGCTCACGACCAATCGCCCAGATCACTTGCTCGACCGTGTGTGACTTGCCGTTTTCCAGGTGCAAAGTGACACTGCCGTCGTCGTTTTTGCTCAGTGATTTAGGTACGCTGTGAGTGTGTAGTGTTGGCCCTTCTTTATCCATGACTTCGGTCAGGGTGTCGACCAGGATAGGGTCAAAGTTACGCAGCGGTGCATGTTTACGTACAAACAGGTGCGTTTCTGTGCCCAGGCTATGTAGTACGCCCGCCAGCTCAACGGCAATGTAGCCCGCGCCAATCACAGCCACGCTCTTAGGTTGCGCCTTGAGCTCAAAGAAGTCATTAGAGTCAATACCCAGCTCAGCGCCCGGGATATTAGGAATCGACGGGCGACCACCCACGGCAATACAGATATGGTCGGCAGTGTAGTGCTCGCCGTTGACTTCTACCGTGTTGTTATCAACAAATTTAGCAAAGCCGTTGATCACGGTTACGCCATTGCTTGCCAGGTACTTGTTGTAGCCCTGGTGGATACGACCAATGTAGGCTTCGCGGCTTTCAACCAGTTTGCCCCAGTCGAAGTCTTTTACTTCAACATCAAAGCCATAATCCGGTGCGTAAAGCTTAATGGCTTCGGCAACCTGTGCGCCGTGCCACATTACCTTTTTAGGCACGCAGCCCACGTTTACACAGGTGCCGCCCATATGTTTGGCTTCGATAAGGGCGACTTTAGCGCCACGCATTGCCGCGCGGTTAGCCGAGGCAATACCGCCGCTGCCGCCACCAATGGCGATATAATCAAAATGTTGTGCCATGCTTTAATCTCTATAAATGCTGATAAATGGCCCTAGCTTAACACTATATCTGCCGGGGCAAAGTCTGGCGGGATGAATTTTTCCGATAGCGGTCATCGCTTTTTTCGATGAACGGGTGGGGCTGCGAGTGAACTGCGCATGTATCGCCATACGGCGGCCCTGATTAATTCACCCGGATTGGCCGGGCGGCCTTGTTTTTTGACAGAAAACCCCCCAAATACATGAGATAAACAAAGATCAACAGAGAGACGCTATGACTAACCCGTTAATTGGCATGGAAGGCTTGCCACCGTTTTCAAAAATCAAACCAGAACACGTTGTAGAGGCACTTAAACAGGCCATCGAGCAATGCCGTAACACCATAGATGAAGTATTAAAAAACGATTCATACAGCTGGGAAAACCTGGTCCTTCCGCTTGAAGAAGCCGATGACAAGCTGTCTCGCATGTGGTCGCCGGTGTCGCATATGCATTCGGTCGTCAATAGCGACGCACTGCGCCAGGCCTATGATGCGTGCCTGCCTTTGATCTCAGAATATAGTACCTATGTTGGTCAGCATCAGGGTCTGTACGAGGCCTATAAATCGCTCAAAGAGTCCGATGCTTTTGCGGCGCTCAACACGGCGCAGCAAAAATCCATTAATAATGCACTGCGAGATTTCCAGTTGTCGGGCATTGCACTGGCACCAGAACAACAGAAGCGCTACGGCGAGATCAGCGCGCGTTTGTCTGAGCTGGCTGCCAAATTTGGCAATAACGTGATGGATGCGACACAGGCCTGGACTAAGCATATCACCGACGAAGCTCAGTTATCTGGATTACCTGAGTCCGCACTGGCGCTGGCAGCGCATACGGCGCAAAGTAAAGAATTAGAAGGCTGGGTGTTTACTTTAGACATTCCGTCTTATCTGCCGGTGATGACCTATGCGGATAACCGAGAACTGCGCGAAGAAATGTACCGCGCCTTTGTAACGCGTGCATCAGATCAGGGGCCTAACGCCAACGAATTTGATAACTCAGCACTGATGAGCGAGGAGCTGGCACTGCGTCACGAACTGGCACAATTGCTGGGCTTTGACAGCTACGCAGATAAATCGCTGGCGACCAAAATGGCGCAGTCGCCGGAGCAGGTGTTTACTTTCTTAAATGACCTGGCCTTGCATGCTAAGCCACAGGCCGAAAAAGAGGTGGCTGAGATCAAAGCATTTGCGGAAAAAGAACATGGCGCGACTGAGCTGGCAGCATGGGACTACGGTTACTATGGCGAAAAGCTTAAGCAGGCGAAATACGCAATCTCCGATGAGCTACTGCGTCCTTATTTCCCGGCCGATACTGTGCTGAAGGGGTTATTTGAAACCGTACATCGCCTGTTTGGTATCAAAGTCACTGAAATTAAAGACTTCGATAGTTATCACCCGGATGTGCGTTTCTTTGCTATTCATGATGCGCAGGGTACCTTGCGTGGTCACTTCTATCTGGACCTGTATGCCCGCGAGCACAAACGTGGCGGCGCCTGGATGGACGACTGCATGGGCCGTAAAGTACGTGCCAGTGGCGAGCTACAAACGCCGGTGGCATACCTGGTATGTAACTTCAATAAAGCAGTTGGCGATAAGCCTGCGCTGTTTACCCATAACGAAGTAACCACCTTATTCCACGAGTTTGGCCATGGTATTCACCATATGCTGACTCAGGTTGATGCCGCACCGGTTGCGGGGATCAATGGCGTTGCCTGGGATGCCGTGGAGCTGCCCAGCCAGTTCCTGGAGAACTGGTGCTACGAAGAAGAAGCACTGGCCTTTATCTCTGGTCATTATGAAACGGGTGAGCCTTTACCAAAAGAGCTACTCGACAAACTGCTGGCGGCGAAAAACTTCCAGTCGGCGATGCAGATGCTCCGCCAGCTGGAGTTTTCCTTGTTTGATTTCCATATTCATGCCGATTACGATCCGGCCAAACCGTGCCAGATCCAGCAAACACTGAATGCCGTACGAGAACAAACCGCCGTGGTCAAAGCGCCTGAGTTCAATCGCTTCCAGCACAGCTTTAGCCATATTTTTGCCGGTGGCTACAGCGCGGGTTATTACTCGTACAAGTGGGCCGAAGTATTGTCTGCGGATGCCTTTTCACGGTTTGAAGAAGAGGGGATTTTCAATCGCCAGACGGGGGCTGATTTTATGCAGCATATCCTGGAGAAGGGCGGTTCAGAAGAGCCTATGGCTCTGTTTACCCGCTTCCGTGGTCGCGAGCCAAGTGTAGATGCATTGCTGCGCCACAGTGGTATCGAAAAAGCAGCGTAAGCGCTGCATTTTGGTGGCGTTTTGAACATCTGTTCCCCGCATGCCACCAGAGCCGACTTAAAAACACCACATAAGCACTTTGTGTGGTGTTTTCCATTCGCAAATTAGACAGTTCACGCTATGCTGTTTTAAAGAACCAACCTTGTAGGGACCGCTGCATGAGCAATTTAGTACTGGCCATTGATGACGATAAACTGGTACACCACATTGTTGAACAATCCTTATTGCACAGTTGCAAAGTCATTCACGCTTACAGTGGCGAAGAAGGGCTAAAAATGGCGGCGCAGCAGCGTCCGGATATCATCCTGCTCGATATTGAAATGCCTGGCCCTTCCGGCTTTGAGGTGTGTGAGCGGTTGAAAGCCAATCCGCAGTTGTGTGATATTCCGGTGATGTTTTTGTCGTCTAAAAGCGCCATCTCAGAGCGGATGCGTGGTTACAACGCCGGTGGGGCCGACTATATTGTTAAACCGTTCGACAGCGATGAAATGCTGGCACGGATCAAAGTGCTGGACGAGTATCGCCGCCAGTCACTCAAATTAAAGCAGGATGTGCAAAAAGCCCAGATCACGGCTGAAATTGCCATGTCGGATTCGGGCGATATGGGTCGTATTATGCGCTATGTCGGCCAGTCGTATCATGCCCATGATTTGAATACGCTGTCGGAGTACTTTTTTGAGTTTTTCGTGCCCTTGCAGCTTCAGGTGGCGGTGGCATTTTGGTATCACGACAGCGAAGTGTTTTACTCGCAGGAAGGCGCAATTCAGCCGCTGGAGCAAGAGCTGCTGGAAAAACACCGCAATGGCGACCGTTTTGTCGATTTTGGTCGCCGCACTATCATTAACTACCCCAAAGTGTCTTTGCTGATTAAAAACATGCCAACGGATGATGCGGGGTTATACGGGCGCTATAAAGATCTGCTGCCGCACATTCTGGAAGCCACCAACGCCAAAATCAAAGATATGGAAGTCAGTGAAGTGGCACTGACAAAAGTGGAGCAAATCGGCCTGGCTTTTGAGGAGCTGAGCGACCAGCTGGGAGAGGTAGCAAGCGCATACAACGACAAACTGGCGCAGTTTTCAGCGTATGTCAGCAGCGATCAGGCCAATGGCAAGCAGGCAGAGGCAAAGCAGCTATTTGAGCACTTTTCGCTGATCAACGATGATTTTTCGATAATCCGCTACAAGCTGGGCGAGATCACCGAAGTACGCCATGAGCTGATCCAGAGCTTAAATCAGATGGCCAAGCCCTGGGGTGAAGAAGACGTACCGGCACAGACCGACATAGAGCTGTTTTAAACGGGCATAACGCCTAGCACTACAAAGTTTTCATAACTGTGATGATCCAGATATAATCTCCGTGTTTAAACTTGCGGAGCCTGCTGTTGATCATCCATACCCCTTTTGCTGAAAACCGACCTTATCTTGAGCGTATAGAGAAACAGTTTGCACTGCAAAGCTGGCAGCAGGCCAATCCTAACTTTCGGTTGACCTATGATGAGGCCGGTTTGCAGTTATTAAAACTGGATGAACCTAAATTAGGCGGTATCCGGGTCGATTTTGTGACCGGCGCCAGTGCCCATCGTCGTAAGTTTGGTGGCGGCAAAGGGCAGGCCATTGCCAAGGCTGTGGGGTTGAATAAAGGCGCCACTCCCGTGGTGTTGGATGCCACAGCAGGACTTGGACGCGATGCCTTTGTGCTGGCCGCGTTGGGCTGCGAAGTGATCTTACATGAGCGTCACCCGGTGGTGGCTGCACTGCTGTTTGATGGCCTGGAGCGTGCGTATCAGGACAGTGAAATAGGCAGCTGGATGCAGCAAAATATGCGCATGATCTTCGGCTCCAGTCATGAACTGCTCGCTCAGAGTGAATTAAATCCGGACGTGGTTTATCTGGATCCTATGTTTCCGCATCGTGAAAAATCTGCCCAGGTTAAAAAAGAAATGCGGGTATTCCAGTCGCTGGTTGGCGGGGATGCCGATGCCGATGCCTTGCTACCGTTTGCCTATGAGCTGGCCACCAAACGTGTGGTGGTGAAACGTCCCGATTATGCGCCTTTCCTGAACGAGCAAAAACCCAGTATGCAGATAGAGACCAAAAAGAACCGCTTTGATGTGTATGTAAAAGCCGCGATGAAGTAAAGTTCCTGTAAAAGGTAGAGAGTTCACCTACGCCAAAAGTATGTTTTTAAAAACGTCTGCTCGTTTTCTGAGCATTTTACATTAAATTGTCATAAAACATTAATAGTCTACGCCCGAATTTGAATCAATATGGCTGTAGTATCTATGCGTGTTTCTACCTTTACCCGGCTGCTTGCCGTGTTACTGGCGCTTGCCAGTATCGTGCTGGCTGCCACTTTGTTTTGGGCCAGTCAGGTCTTTAGTGAATTAGACAAACAAAACAACGCTTATGTTACGCTGAAAAACACCATACTGATCGATTTAGCCGGTACGATCGAAGATTACCTGAGCACCGGCGATAGCCAGGAGCTTAGCAAAGCCAGCGAACAAATAAGCACCCTTAAACAGCAACAATTGACAGCGTTGCCTTCATCACTTGCCGGGGATATGACCAACAGGCTGGATGCACTGGATGGCGACATAAACGGTAAATATCGTGCACTGGGCAAGCTGTCTGGCAATGAAATGGCGTTGCTCGACAACGCCATCAGGCAGATGTCGGGCTCGGCATCGTCGTTAATGAGTTACACCGCTAAAGCGTCTGAGCATCCACTGGCGCCGCGCTACTATGCGCTGGCATCGGATTATTATGGTGAAGTAACCAACCTCAGTATTTATACCTATCAGCTGGTGATCCACTTTGAACAGCAAACCCGGCAAAACCTGATGAGCAGTGTGCGTCGCCTTCAGGAGCTGGCGCAACAGATAGAACGTCTGGATAACCTGGGCGTGATGAGCGAAATTGATGAAGACGAGCTATTCCTTGGTGCCGAAGCTGAAGATTTGGCGCTGGAGATCAAGGCTGAGCTAGGTAGCTGGCCTAAACGTTTCAGCCGTGACCTGGAAAATACTTTGGCGCAGGCCGAGCAACGTCAGCAGGGGATGGCGCAATTACGGGGCGATATTAAGGCCATTTCGGCGCTGGTATTGAGCGCTGAGGAGGCGTTGCAAGAGGAGCAAAACACACTCAAGCAAAACGTCTTTACTATCTTTGGTGTGGCCATTGGCTTGCTGGTGTTACTGGCCATTGCCGTGTATATCGTGCAGTTTAGCCAGGTACTGACGCCACTGCGTCAGCTTCGTAATGGCTTTGCCTTCCTGATTGAAAGCAATGAACTTAAAAACATCGACAGCCAGAATGCCAATACTGAGATTGGTGAGATTGCCAGTTATTTCAATCAGCTGATTGAGCGTCAACGTGGCGAAGCCGAAGAGCGCGAGCAAATGCTGGCAGTGATCAACGACTTTATGCAGGATATGAACACCAACCTGGCCAGCATCAGTGCGCTGGCTGAGACCACCTCAACCCAGGTAGAGCAAAACCAGCAACAACTCGATGAGATCAAAGCGCTGGGTGTTGAAGCCAGCGACATTAACCAGCAGGTGGCGGATAACGCCGGTGAAACCTTCTCTGCTATGAAGCAAAGCGTTGGCTATGCCGAGTCAATGCTGAGTGCCAGCTCCAGCACTCAGCAGCGCGTGGAGCAGGGCCTGTCTAGCCTCAATGAGCTGCTTAATGGCGTTGCGGATGTCGGTAAGGTCATTGAAATGATCCGCACCATTGCAGAGCAAACCAATCTACTGGCGCTGAATGCCGCTATCGAATCGGCGCGGGCCGGAGAGCACGGCCGCGGGTTTGCCGTGGTTGCCGATGAAGTCCGTAAGCTGGCGCAGCAAACCCAGGATTCGCTGTCCGACATTAATGAGCAGCTGACGATTCTCAGCGATAACTCAAGCAAAGTATCTTCGCAGATCAGCGCGCTGGCCGATGAAGCACAGCAGCAGACCGAGCATGCCCAGGAGCTCAAGAGCAACTCAGAGGGCGTTGCCGAGCGGGCACAGAGTGCCAACCAGGTGGCAGAGCATGCAATGGAGCTGGCTCAGCAGCAAAGCTCCCTGGTGGATAACTTCAGCAGTGCCATGGCAACGATGAAGCAACAGGTGAATGGTTCAAATCAGCAGGTACGCGATATTCAACACAGCCTGCAAGAGCAAATGGCCAAAATTCGGCAGAGCATTGGCATTCGCTAACGGGTTTTAACCAGACACGCTTGCTCTGGTAAGAGAGCGTGTAAATGACTGTCCTTTGCTGGCAAGTCGCGTGGTTCTTTGCTAATACTTGGCCATGTGCGACTGATAAATAAGGACAGTACAATGAACTGGTTAGCCAAAACGTTGACAACGGGCGTGTTTGCACTGGGGCTGAGCGCCTGCAGCGATAGCAATCAGCAGGCCGACCCGGATTTTACCCCGCAAAATACCGAACGCCGTTTCTCATCGGATAACAGCCCACTCGTCTTATTCGATGAAGCACACCATAACTTTCTCACTATGAATGGCCGTTATCGGGCATTTACTGACGTTTTACAAAGTGATGGCTATACCGTGCAAGCCAGCACGCAGCCGTTTACCGAGGCACACCTTAACCAGGCCGATATACTGGTAATTGCCAACGCGCTGGACCGACAGCGCAGCGACTTTAACCCGCCATTTGGTAGCGCGTTCACTGCACCAGAGGTTGCCGCGCTGTTGCGCTGGATAGAGCAGGGCGGCGCGTTGTTTCTGGTTGCCGATCACACCCCGTTTCCCAGAGTGATAGACAATCTCACCACAGCGCTGGGTATTGAGTTCAGCCATGGCCATGTTAGCGACGCACAATTTAGCATCACAGATAAAACCCTGGTACCCCATGCAATCACGCTGGCCGTGGTGCCGGCACTGAGAAAGCTGCCGGGGGCAACGTCTATGACCGGGTTTGGGGTAACCGGTGCCGTGGGTGGGGCAGCCTCCGCTGCGGTGGCAGAGCCGCCATCCGGTCAAATTGAACAGGTGCGTTCATTTGGCGGATCGGCTTTTAAAGTGCCGGATGGCGCGACTTCATTACTAACTTTGGGCCCTGGCGCGACGTCTGTGACCCCCAAGATCCCCTTTCAGGTCACCGCCGATACGCCGCGCATTGCTGTGGATGGCTGGAGTCAGGGGGCAGTGCTGGAGCTTGGCAAAGGCCGGGTTGCAGTCTTTGCTGAAGGCATGATGTTCTCGTCTCAGCGCGATGCCAGCAGCGGTAAAATATACGGCATGAACAGCGCCGGGGCCGAGCACAATGAGGGGTTTTTGCTTAATGTTATGGCCTGGCTGGCGCGTGCTGAGTAGGGAGGCGCTTATTGGCTGCAGGCACTTGAATACGCAAATGCAGCGCCAATATCCTATTATAAAGTACAAGTAAAATGAGCAGGAGACACAATGAGCGACAGTAATTTAACTGAAAACTTTGAACATAAACTCAATCTGCGCAGCCTGGAGGCGGATGATTATGACGATCTCAAAGAGGTGATGGAAATTGTCTATCCTAACCTCGGCGGCGCGCCTTCACAGAGACAGTTCAGGGCTCAGCTCTCCAGCTTTCCACAAGGCCAGATCTGCATAGAAGACCACGGTAAAGTGGTGGCCGCGGCATTTTCATTGATTGTGGATTACGACAAATTTGGCGATCACCACACCTACGATGAGATAACCGGTGATGCCTACCTGACAACGCACGATCCGCTCGGCGATGTACTCTATGGGGCTGAGGTGTTTGTTCACCCAGATTATCAGGGCATGCGCCTTGGGCGGCGTCTATATGAGGCCAGAAAGGAGCTGTGCCAGAACCTCAATCTTAAGTCGATTGTCGCAGGCGGGCGTATTCCCAACTATCAGCACTACGCCAGCGAAATGTCGCCACAAAAATACATTGAGCTGGTTAAAAAGAAAGAAATTTACGATCCCATTTTGAGTTTTCAGCTGTCTAACGACTTTGAGGTGAAGCGCGTCCTTAATAAATACATGCCCGAAGACAAGGAATCGAAAGGCTATGCCACCTTGCTGGAATGGACCAATCTCTATTATGAGCGCAATGAGTCACCTCTGTTTGGCGCGGTTAAAAAGTCTGCCCGGGTGGGCTGCGTGCAGTGGCAAATGCGGCCACTTAATTCTGTCGAAGAGCTGACCCAGCATGTGGAGTTCTTTATCGATGCGTTGGCGGATTATCAATGCGATCTGGCTCTGCTGCCTGAGCTATTTAACGCCCCGTTAATGGGCATTGAGGCCCATGATAATTCGCTCGATTCCATCAAAGCACTGGCTGAATTTTCTAATGAAGTGGTCGAGGCCATTTCGCATCTGGCGGTCAGTTACAATATCAACATTATTGCGGGCTCAATCCCGGTGATTGAAGACAAAGAGCTCTACAATGTGTCGTATTTTTGTCGTCGCGACGGCACCATAGAGTCGCAAACCAAAATTCATCCAACCCCTTACGAAAAAAGCGCTTGGATCATGCAAGGCGGCGACAGCCTGAATGTCTTTGACACCGACTTTGGTAAAATCGGGATCCTGATCTGCTACGATGTGGAGTTTCCGGAGCTGGCGCGATTGCTCTCAGAGCAGGGCATGCAAATTCTCTTTGTGCCATTTTGGACAGACACCAAAAACGCCTATCTGCGGGTACGCTGTTGTGCACAGGCCCGGGCCATCGAAAACGAGTGTTATGTGGTGACAGCGGGCAGTGTGGGCAACCTGCCCAAAGTGGACGGGGCGGATATTCAGTATGCGCAGTCTGCGGTATTTTCCCCTTCAGATTTCGCCTTTCCCCATGATGCGACCATGGCAGAAACCACCCCTAATACGGAAATGACCTTGATAGTTGACCTGGATTTAGAAAAACTGCATGAGCTGCGCCACGAAGGCTCGGTCAGAAACTATCTCGACAGACGACGCGACTTGTATCGGATAAACTGGCTGGGTGGGCAAAAAATCAAAAAATAACAACAACCCAGCACCAGGTGGTGCTGGGTTTTCACCAGAGGTTATTCTGCCTCCAGGCCTTCGATATCAATACCGAACTGAGTACTGAGCACGCCACTTAAAGCCGCAATACGGGCTTTAAATTCGCGCAAGTCTGCACCTGTATTCGCGGTGAAAATAGCGCGACTGCCTCGCACATACACCAAATTCAGGTCATGAGCTTTGGCAAATTCACTGGCGTTGATCACCGGTTCTAGCTCGGCGACCACTTCTCCGGTCAGGGTGTAGGCGGCACCAGATTTTGCATCAATCAGAGATGCGCCTGCCTGTAAATTAGCGCTGGCCGTTTGATACGTTTTACCATTCAGACTGATCGTTTGCATGGTGCTCGCGCTGAGCGGTTTTGCCTCATACACTTCGTTGGTGGACGCACTGGCAACTGAAATGCCGCAGGCAAATATTGCGGTGGTGATTAAGCGTTTTTTCATGTCGGTGCTCCTTATTTACGACCAATAAAGCGAATGTCCCATGACTTCAGCAAGCCATTTTCGAGGTTGTTTTTGTGCACCATATTGACGTTGGGCACACCCGCAGCACTGGGGTCAAACTGGTAGTATTCATCTTCGGCTGCGGTATCAATCACGCGTAGCGTCCATTCGCCTTGGGCCGGCTCACCATAGAAATGGTGGGTCAGCATCTGGGAGTTTTCCATGCCATTTTTACCCAGGATAGTTCCGGTACGTGGGGTCATGATCACGCTGCGAGTACCCGATGGAGAAATTAGCTCGATTGCCAGGTCTCGGGTGCTGGTGTGGTCGATATTCACGCGCACCTGAACGGCATCAACCGTCATTTCTTCTGCTGAAAGATAGGTGCTCTGCACACCATTCACATCACCATCTGGTATCTCTGCGTTTGCATTCACCGCAAAGCGCTCAGTCTGAGTAAATTGTCCCAGATCCTGGTTGTAGAATCGCGCCATATTGACCGCTGCGTCAACGTCTACGGCACCAAAGCCATAGTAATTGTGGAACGCATAGCCGGCAGCATTGGTTTGCCACACATCAATGGCCTGGTAACTGACGGTTTCGCCCTGGGCATTGTTAAATGGCAGCGAAACACCCGGATGTTCAACATCTATCTTGCGTGCCGTGGAGGCCAGGATATGGCGAACATCTTGCCATGTCAGCGCCGGGTTTGCCGACATGATCAGGGCGATGGCACCGGCAGCACTGGGTGCGGCAGACGAAGTACCGTTAAAGCGCGCACCATAATCGCAGGTGGGATCCAGTGGATGACCTCCGTGCAGCGCGTTACGGCCATATGCCGGGTTGTAACCCGCCTCACAGCCACTCAGGTCTGTGGTGATCATCGCTGGTGAATAGAC
Source organism: Pseudoalteromonas rubra (assembly GCF_000967655.1). Lineage (GTDB taxonomy): Bacteria > Pseudomonadota > Gammaproteobacteria > Enterobacterales > Alteromonadaceae > Pseudoalteromonas > Pseudoalteromonas rubra_A. The sequence goes on along the minus strand of NZ_JXYA01000022.1, from coordinate 12,013 downwards.
CCCGTACTGGCCACCTGTGGCCGATACAAACACGGCCGAGCCCACGGTGGAGTAGGAGGAAAGCTGGCCATCGGCGTTATAGGCCGAAACCACCAGGTTCCAGAACGAGGTGTCCATGCGCTCCAGGTTGACGTTCTGTAGTGGCAAGCCGTGGTTTTTGTTATCAAAGCGCAAATAACCAGAGCCAAAACGCGGATCGGTATATCTCTGGCTGGTGTAGCCATTACCGGCAGACTTTACGAACAAAGCGCCGCGGCCACCATGGGTGGTGCGGGTGATCTCTTCCTGCGCATCTTCATAGGTTTTAAGCCAAGGATCTTCGTCGTAGTCGAAGCCGACTGGTGCAGATAAAGTTCGGCCATAGCTTTGGTTAAATATACGCGGAAAATCAAACGAGTGTTTATTGTAACCATCGGAATACATGCCGTGAGACTGAAGCCAGTTAGCGGTGTTGTAGTTGCCTGATGAGATCAGGTTAAAGCCCACTATACCAGCACGTGGTGCGATGCCGCGTCCGCCAATGCCATTGAAAGCGCTGGCGGCGATAATGCCTGCAACTGAGGTGCCGTGACGATCAGTGGGGCCTCCGGGCACCAGATCTGGCGTGTTGGTGGTAAAGTTCCATGAACCCGGACGCACATTATCGCGCAAGTCTGGGTGGGTCAGCTCGACCGCGCCGTCAATGACCGCTGCGGTAACACCGGTGCCCATAATACCCAGTGCATGGGTTAGCGACAGGTTCATATCTTCGCCAGCCTGACCGCCGCGCTCTGAAAACGCAGCCTGACCAGTATTTTGCAGGTGCCACTGGTGAGATACCAGCGGATCGCCCGGCATCAGTGGATAATCGGCAGCCGAAACGGCCACACTGTGTGAGGCCGCGATAAACGTGGCCAGCATGGTGAGTTTGGTTTTTATCATGAATTTGGATTCTTCTTGTTGATGATTTGTCCCTGTTTCTGTCCGTACCCTATATTGTCACATTTGAAAATGCAAGGTTGCCATGTTTAACTTATGGTTAATGTCTTTTGGTGTTGTAAGGAAGTAAGGTCTAAACAATGCAGCTATTTGGCTGATTTATGAAAGGCTTTTACCTGAACGGCTATGTATGTGTTCTAACTCATGCTCAAAAATGCAAACTTTCTAATTCGCTCAATTTCGCCTACATTTTTAACATAAATTATTTCTTGATTTCAGTATGACCAACTTATCGGATATAAATGACGTTGATGGAACGACATATAGTGAATCAGACTTAACAGCGTTTCCTGCGTCGATGAATGAGGCCGAGCTGCTCAGCTTTCTTAAAGTGTCTATAGAATACGCCGCTGATGAAGTGTTTTGGGTGACGTCTGACTCTAGAATTCTCTATGTGAATAAGGCCGCATGTAAAAAGTTGGGCTATAGCAGAGAAGAGCTGATAGGGATGAGGCTGTGGCACTGGGACCCTTGTTTTTCCCGGCAGCGATGGCCTGCTTTTTGGCAACAGCTCCAGAAAAACAAGCACATTGATTTTGAAACCCAGCATCAGCATAAATCAGGGGCATACTTTCCTGTCAGAGTGCGTGGTCACTTGATTGAACAAGGCGATAACGCATTTTTACTGGCATTTACCTCTGATATTTCTGACATAAAAGCGCGAGAGCATGCGCTTCAAGATAGCAGTGACAAGGTGAAGGTGCTGCTGGAACAAGAAAGGCAGAAGTTTGCTGAGTTTGTAAATCTCGCACCGATTGGTATCGCTATCAACTATCTGGAAGGTGGGCGGTTCGATTATATCAACGCAGAATTTAGTCGTTTTACGGGTTACAGCATTGATGAATTGAATCAGATGGATTACTGGCAACTGACCCCCAAAAAATATGCCGAACGGGAAGCGAAACAAATCGCTGATATGGCTGAAAAGGGGAGATATGGCCCCTATAAAAAGGAATATATTCATAAACTTGGGCATACCTATCCTGTGTTGTTATCGGGTGTTCTGATCACTGATGCGAGTGGTCAGGACTTTATCTGGTCCATTGTGCAGGACATCTCAAAACAAAAAGAAGTTGAAGAGCAGTTACGTGCAGCCAAAGAGAAAGCGGACGTCAGTGCATTCAGAATGCAGTTAGCGAATGACTCGGCCGGGATAGGTGTTTGGGAATGGGACTTGCTGAGCAATGCTTTGGTATGGGATGACTGGATGTATAAGTTGTACGGCATATCAGAAGAGGCATTTTCAGGCGCTTATGAAGCCTGGGAGAATAGTGTTCATCCTGATGATATTACGTCAGCTAAAACCTTGCTTGAGTCGGCAATCGCAGGAGCCGGTTACTATGATACTGAGTTTAGAGTGGTCCATCCAGATGGGCAGATAAGAACCATGAAAGCGACAGCTGAGGTGATCCGAAATGAGCAACATCAAGCTGTTAAAGTTATAGGCGTTAATTACGATATCACTGAAAAAGTGAACGCCATGAAAACTATGGCAAAAGCCAAACAAGCAGCGGAGAATGCTGTTAAGGCTAAGAGTGATTTTCTTGCCAATATGAGCCATGAGATCCGCACGCCGATGAACGCCATACTGGGTGGGCTGCAGCTTCTTCATCAAGCCAAACTGGAACCTGATTTAAAAGTTATTCTGGATAACGCCGCTTTTTCGGCTCAGAGCTTGTTGACCATTATTAATGATATTTTGGATTACTCTAAGATCGAATCGAACCAGTTAACACTGGAGCAGGTGCCTTTTTCTTTGCTTGATGTGCTGGATTCAGTGAAGTATGACCTGGATAGTTTAGTAAGTAAAAAAGGTATTGAGTTGATTGTAGCTATTGAGCCGACATTTACAGACGGCTGGCTGGGAGATCTCGTCAGGGTTAAACAAATATTGCTTAATCTAATCTCTAATGCGGTGAAGTTTACGGATCAGGGTTGCGTTAAAGTGGTTGTGGGCTGTATAGATTATAATAACCGGCAGGCGCTTTGTATCGATGTTATTGATTCGGGGATAGGGATGAGTGTTGAGGCTCAGCAGCGGATTTTTGAACGTTTCTCTCAGGCGGATAGCTCAACTACACGAAAATATGGTGGAACGGGTTTAGGTATGTCCATTACTCTGAGCCTCGTGAAGTTGATGAATGGCGCGTTGGAGCTAACCAGCCAAGTGGGGAAGGGTACCCAAATCAAAGTTGTATTACCATTGGCACAAACGGCTCTCAAATCAAACGCGCAACAAAGCGAATCACTGTCGCCACCAGATATGAAAGGTCGCCACATTCTAGTTGCAGAGGACAACAAGATTAATCAAATGCTGATCAAGGCATTTTTAAAAGGTACACAGGCAACACTCACGATTGTTGAAAATGGCAAGCTGGCGGTTGAGGCGGCAATGTGCACCGAGTTTGATTTAATACTAATGGATATTCATATGCCTGAAATGGATGGCAATGAAGCTCAGCGACAGATATACGCTCGTAATCCAGGTATTCCGGTCATTGCACTGACGGCGAATGTGATGACGGAAGATGTGAAAGGCTACCTGGCACAAGGCTTCGTCGCGCATGTTGGCAAGCCTATAGATATGAACAGCTTATATCAGGTACTGGCAAATTTCTCAGTACCTACTGGCTAGTCGATAGTGTTATCGCCAGTACAGAGAGTTAAAAAAGAAGCCGCTTAGCGGCTTCTTTTTTCATACTTAATCCTGAGCCAGCGAACTGACTTGGGTAAACCCATTACAGGCTTTCGATTTTCGCTTTTTGCTCAAGCAATTTAGCTTTGGCATCGCTGTACTCGGCCTGTTTGGCTTTTTCTTTGTCGAGTACCGCCGCAGGAGCGTTGTTGACGAACTTTTCGTTTGCCAGCTTTTTCTCAACCTGTGCCAGACCTTTTTCTGCTTTTTCAAGCTGCTTGGCGATACGGGCCATTTCGGCTTCGACGTCGATCAGGCCCGCCATTGGGATCATGATCTCCAAATCGCCAATAAAGGCCGTTGCCGATGCAGGCGCATCGTCTTTGCTTGCCAGTACCTTGATGTCTTCCAGTTTCGCCAGTGAGCTCAGGAAGGCCTGGTTGTCATCAAGACGACGCTGATCCTGCTCAGAGACATTGGCCAGTAATACACCAAGCGGTTTGCTTGGGCTGATGTCCATCTCACCACGGATGTTACGAATAGCCAGGATGAACTGCTTAACCCACTCCAGATCTTCCATCGCTTGTGTGTCTACCTGCGACGCATCAAACTGCGGGAAGCTCTGTAGCATAATGGTGTTGGCTTCGATCCCAGCCAGCGGTGCAACACGCTGCCAGATGGTTTCTGTGATGTAAGGCATTAGCGGGTGCATCACACGCAGCAGGCCTTCCAGAACCGTGATCAGGGTATGACGTGTACCGCGTTGTTGCGCTTCGTTGCCCTTGAACAGAATTGGCTTAGTCAGCTCCAGGTACCAGTCACAGAACTGGTTCCAGGTGAACTCATAAATGGTGTTCGCGGCTAGGTCAAAGCGGTAGTTGTCCAGGTGCTCACTGAAGGTTTTCACTGTGTTTTGGAACTGGCCCAAAATCCAGCGATCGGCCAGAGACACCTGCATTTCGCCACCGTTGAAGCCACAATCCTGCTCTTCGGTGTTCATCAGCACGTAACGGCTGGCGTTCCACAGCTTGTTACAGAAGTTACGATATCCTTCCAGACGGTTCATATCCCAGTTGATATCACGACCGGTTGAGGCCATGGCCGCCAGGGTAAAGCGCAGCGCGTCGGTGCCGTGCGCTTCAATACCATCGGCAAAGGTCTTGCGGGTGTTCTTTTCAATCTTAGCGGCCAGTTGTGGCTGCATCATGTTACCGGTACGTTTTTGAACCAGGCTTTCCAGATCGATACCATCGATCATGTCCAGTGGATCCAGTACGTTACCTTTCGACTTTGACATCTTGTCGCCATTTTCGTCGCGGATCAGACCGGTCACGTAAACGGTTTTAAACGGTACCTGAGGCTTACCTTGATCGTCTTTCACAAAGTGCAGTGTCATCATGATCATACGGGCAACCCAGAAGAAAATGATGTCAAAACCAGTCACCAGCGTGTCTGACGGGTGGAACATTTTCAAATCGTCAGTATTTTCTGGCCAGCCTTGGGTTGAGAAGGTCCACAGCGCAGAGGAGAACCAGGTATCCAGTACGTCATCGTCCTGGCTCAGAACCACGTCGTCTGCCAGGTTGTTGTCGCGGCGTACTTCGGCTTCGTCGCGGCCAACGTATACATTGCCTTCGTTGTCGTACCAGGCCGGAATACGGTGTCCCCACCACAGCTGACGAGAAATACACCAGTCCTGAATATCACGCATCCAGGAGAAGTACATGTTTTCGTACTGTTTAGGCACAAACTGAATGTCGCCGTCTTCAACGGCTTTGATTGCCGGCTCAGCCAGTGGCGCAACGCGTACATACCATTGATCAGTCAGCAGCGGCTCAATGACGACACCAGAGCGGTCGCCGTATGGCACGGTCAGGCTGTGATCGTCGATCTTTTCCAGCAGGCCGGCTTGCTCAAACTCGTCAATAATTTGCTTACGGGCATCGAAACGGTCCAGGCCATGGAAGCGCTCTGGTAATGGCGCATCCAGCTCCAGTGGTTTGCCATCAAAGGTAAAGGTTTCGCCTTCGCTTAGGATTGCCGCATCTTTGTTGAATACGTTGATCATAGGCAGCTGGTGACGCTTACCGACTTCGTTATCGTTAAAGTCGTGAGCCGGCGTGATTTTTACACAGCCGGTGCCTTTTTCCATATCAGCGTGCTCATCGGCAACGATTGGAATACGGCGGTTGACGATTGGCAATAAGATCTCTTTGCCGATCAGGTCCTGATAACGCTCATCATCCGGGTTTACGGCTACACCGGTGTCGCCCAGCATGGTTTCCGGACGCGTTGTTGCAACGACTATGTAGTCTTTGCCATCTTTGGTTTTTACGCCATCGGCCAGCGGGTAGCGCAGGTTCCACATGTGGCCCTGCTTGTCTTTGTTTTCTACTTCCAGATCAGAGATCGCAGTGTGCAGTTTTGGATCCCAGTTCACCAGGCGCTTGCCACGGTAGATAAGGTCGTCTTTATACAGACGCACAAACACTTCTTTAACCGCTTCAGACAGGCCGTCGTCCATAGTAAAGCGCTCACGGTCCCAGTCTACTGATGCGCCAAGGCGACGTAGCTGTTTAGTGATGGTGCCACCTGACTCGTTTTTCCACTGCCAGATGCGGTCGATGAATTCGTCGCGGCCCAGGTCGTGGCGGGTTTTGCCTTCTTCGGCTGCCAGCTTGCGCTCAACAACCATTTGGGTTGCGATACCAGCGTGGTCCGTTCCCACCTGCCATAAAGTATTTTTGCCCTGCATACGCTGGTAGCGGATCAGGGTGTCCATGATGGTGTCCTGGAAAGCGTGGCCCATGTGCAGGCTACCCGTGACATTCGGTGGCGGGATCATGATCGAATAGGCATCGCCCTGACCTGATGGCTTAAAGTAGCCATTCTCTTCCCAGCCTTGGTACAAAGACTGTTCGATATCTTGCGGATTATAGGTTTTATCCATTACACAGAACCTTAAAAAATACTTTAGTTGTCAATTTCTTTGGTTGAAATTTCAGCGCCGAGCTGACGCAGTTGCATGAACCGCTGGCGTGCCGCGTGTTTGGCATTGCTTTCAACCGGCACAAAATCATAGATCTTGTCGAATCGGCGCACAAAATCTGGCAGCTGTTGCGCCAGATTAATTAAAATGGTGCGTCTGCCAACCGGTGGCATTTGGCCGATCTCGACCGGTGCGCCCCCTTTGGGGCCTTCGCCTTGCAGGTTATGAGGTACAAAACTGTCGGCCTCAAAACACCACAAGTGCTCGTCAACCGCATGGGCATCTTCAACGCTGTCTACGTAAATAAAGACACGTTGTCCGGCGCGATACAGCTTAGCGGCGCTGCGTGCGGCGAGATCAAAATGAGCCGGCACTGGTTTGCCCGGCTCATTATCTTGCTTTAATACAAAAAAGCGTGCGTTGATGGTCATGACATGTGGTTTTCTAGCTAGCGAAACGCCCTGTCATAGCGGGTAAATCAGCATCTGACACAGCGTTCAAAATAAAGCCGCATTCTGACACAGAATGCGGCTTTCATCAATCAACGTGGTGCGCGACATCCTGCGCCGCGTCGGGAATTAATCCTGCGGCTGCTCGGTTACATCAGCACGGTTAAGCAGGTATTGCATTAACATAGGCACCGGACGACCGGTTGCACCTTTATTGGCACCACTGCGCCAGGCTGTACCTGCGATATCCAGGTGCGCCCAGTTGTACTTCTTAGTGAACTTAGACAAGAAGCAAGCGGCAGTGATAGTACCTGCTGCGCGTCCACCCAGGTTGGTGAAATCGGCAAACGGGCTCTTCAGCTGTTCCTGATAATCATCCCACAAAGGCAGCTGCCATGCGCGGTCACCACTTTGCTCAGACGCTTTTAACAGGTCATGGGCCAGCGGGTTGTGGTTCGACAACAAACCCGTTGCGTGATGACCCAACGCGATAATGCAGGCACCGGTCAGGGTTGCCACATCCACCACTACTTCCGGCTCAAACGCTTCTACGTAGGTCAGTGCATCACACAATACCAGGCGGCCTTCCGCATCGGTATTGAGTACTTCAACCGTCTGACCAGACATAGTGGTCAGGATGTCACCCGGACGATAAGCGTTGCTGCTTGGCATGTTTTCACAGCCAGCCAGCACGCCAATCACGTTCAGCGGCAGTTGCATTTGCACCACGGCACGCATCAGGCCCAACACGCCTGCGGCACCACCCATGTCGTATTTCATCTCGTCCATGCCTTCGCCTGGCTTGATTGAAATACCGCCTGAATCAAATGTCAGACCTTTACCGACGAACACGATAGGGGCTTGCTTTTGCGGTGCGCCGTTATAGTGGATCACCGACATCACGGACTCGTTGGCGCTGCCACGGCCAACCGCCAGGTAAGAATGCATACCCAGCTCTTCCATTTCTTTTTCGCCAACCAGGTTAACCGTAACGTTGTCGAACTCATCAGCCAGTGCCTGCGCCTGCTCACCTAAGTAGCGCGGGTTACAGATATTGGGTGGCATGTTGGCAACATCTTTACACAAGGTTGCGCCTGCAGCGATGGCCAGGCCATGCTCGATGGCGCTTTCGCCAATGGGCAGCTCGCGACGAGTAGGGACGTTAAAGACGATTTTACGCAGCGGACGACGCGCTTCGCTCTTTTTACTCTTTAGCTGGTTAAAGGTGTAGAGGCTGTCCTGGGTGGTTTCAACAGCCTGGCGCACTTTCCAGTAAGTATCGCGCCCTTTAACATGTTGCTCAGTTAAAAAGCACACGGCTTCCATTGAGCCAGTATCATTTAGGGTGCTGATGGTTTTGTCGATGATCTGTTTGTATTGTTTATCGTCGAGCTCGCGCTCTTTACCACAGCCAACAAGTAGCACACGTTCACTCAACACGTTTGGTACATGATGCAGTAAAAGCACCTGGCCGGGTTTACCTTCGAGGTCACCGCGGCGCAGCAGGTTAGAAATATACCCTTCGCTGATTTTATCCAGCTGTTCCCCGACGGGTGAAAGGCGGCGTGGTTCGTATACGCCAACAACAATACACGCACTGCGTTGTTTTTCTGGGCTACCACTTTTTACGCTGAATTCCATTGCGACTCCTGAGTCAATGTGCTGTCTTTTTTGAACTTTTTATGCCTCAGCTACTCCATTGATGGGTGCTGAACTAAAAAACGGCCAGCTGATGTGCGCATTTGGCGCTTTAGCCGGTTGCTTTAGTAGGATATTTGGATCCGATGGCATATAATAAAGTGATTAAAATAACCAGTTTACTCAAAATTTCCCACTATTCCAGTGAAATGAGACGTTTTATAGGGGCGGACATTGCTTATTTTTCGATACCTGACTGCTGAGATCTTAAAATCTCAGGTCGCCGTTTTTATGACCCTTATGACCATATTCATCTCGCAGAAGTTTGTCCGGATCCTGGCAGAAGCCTCAGGTGGCGGTATTCCCGGTAAACTTGTTATGTCTTTCCTCGCGCTGAACTTGCCTAAACTGGCGGTCTATATCCTGCCATTGAGCTTGTTTTTGGGGATCATTCTTGCCTACAGTCGGGTCTATGCCGACAGCGAAATGACGGTGCTGAAAGCCTGCGGCGTCAGTGAGTGGTATGTGGTGCGGGTCACCTTAGTGTCTAGCTTTGTGATTTCACTGATGGCGGCGGCGCTGAGCTTGTATGTGGCGCCCTGGGCCGGTGAAAAAGAAAACCAGTTGCGTGAGCAGGCCAATGCTGAGTCCGGGCTTAGTCAAATTCGGGCTGGGCGCTTCCAGCAAACCGGTAACGAAAAAGCCGTAGTCTTTGTTCACAACACCAGTGATCAGGGTAAAGAGCTGAACCGGGTGTTTGTCGCCCAGCTGCCGGACCGAGAGTCAAACCAGGCAGCGCGCATCGTCTTTGCTCAGAAGGGCCGGGTGGTTGAAGAAGGCACCGGCGAGCAACAATTGGTGCTCAGCGATGGTAAGCGGTTTGAAACAGACGGCTTTAGCCAGGCCCTGAATAAGACCGAATTTAGCAGCTATCAGGTGCAGATCCGCGAGCAGGAAATAGAACAGAGGCGTCGTAAGCTCGAAGACTTACCGTCATCCAGCTTACTGCAAATGGGTACGCCAGAAGCCATTGCCCAGTTCCAGCTACGTTTATCTGTGCCAATTTCTATTATTTTGCTGACTTTACTGGCAGTTCCGCTGAGTGTGGTGAATCCCAGACAGGGTAAGTTTGCCAAACTGGTTCCGGCGATTTGTATCTATCTGGGTTACTTTATCATGCTCAATGCGGGTAAATATCTGGTTGCCGAAGGTAAGGTACCAACCTCGGTTGGCTTATGGTGGATCCACTTGTGTGTGTTATTTATTGGTGCTTACCTGATAGCCAAAGGCCGGCCTTTTGGTGTCTGGGTGCGCGCTATGCTGTTAAAACGGGAGCCACAGCAATGATGAAAACCCTGGATTGGTATCTCGGGCGCAGCATTTTACAAACCACGGGCTTTGCCTTGTTGGTGTTTGTGGGCATCAATACCTTAATCAAATTTATCGAGCAGTTACGCTCTGTGGGTCGCGGCACCTATGATGTTATGGATGCGTTGTTGTTCACGCTGTACAGCATGCCCAGTGATATTGTGGTGTTCTTTCCAATGGCGGCGCTGATTGGTGGCCTGACCGGGCTCGGAGCTTTGGCTTCGAGCAGCGAACTGGTGGTGATGCAGGCTGCGGGGATGTCGCGATTACAGATCATCGGGTCGGTGATGAAATCGGCAATTGTGCTGGCACTATGCATGATGGCATTGGGCGAGTGGGGCGCGCCACAGGCAGAACAAACGGCTAAACAACTGCGTAATCAGGCGATTAATGGTGGTGAGGTGTTTGAGGCGCAGCAGGGCGTGTGGGCCAAAGATGGCAGTAATTTTATTAATATTGCCAACATCGAAAAGTCCGGCAATCTGCAAAATATCAATATTTATCACTTTGATGATGATCTCAATCTGCTGAAAATCACCCGTGCTAAGTCGGGCGCAGCAACGGACGAGGGCTGGCAGTTACGGGCCATTGAAGAAGTCATTATTGAACAAGAGCAGATCCGCACAGAGTATGCGCAAACGCTTGTTTATGCTTCTCAGCTTACACTGGACAGGCTGGATGTTGCATCCGTTGAGCCTGATGCATTGTCGTTTTCTGGTCTGTGGTCGTATTTACAGTATCTCGAGCAAAATGAGCAGGATACCAGTAACTATGAACTGGCGCTGTGGCGCAAAGTTATGCAGCCGCTGACCATTGCCGTAATGCTGCTGGTTGCCCTGTCATTTATTTTTGGACCGCTGCGTTCGGTCAGCATGGGGGCACGGATTATTATGGGCGTGATCACGGGGCTTATTTTCCACCTGAGCAATGAGATTTTTGGCCCTATTGTGATGGTTTACGAGATCCCGCCTGTGGTGGGCGCGGTAATGCCCAGCGTGCTATTTACCGCGACGGCGTTTTACCTGCTTAACCGCCAGCGTGGTTAGCAAAGATAACGCATACAAAAAAGCCTGACTCAGTCAGGCTTTTTTGTTGCTGTTCTAAGCTTTGCAAGCTAGTCCAGGCTATCGTAAATGCGCTTGTTTTCTTCTTTGCTTAATACCACGACTTCGGTGCCACAGATCATATCTTGCAGCGCACGTTTGTGTTTAAAGTCGATCAGTACCAGCAGGTTACCCAGTCCCAGCAGCGCACATAATGCCCGTGCACTGGCTCTTGGCCAGCTGAGCAGCTCGCCATCTGGCGTTTGCACTTTCAGTCGCCAGGCGCGCATGCCTATGGTCTGGCCGCTCTTAGTCCAGAAATAAGCAAAAAACAGCACTGAGACGGCGATCAGCACAAAGCCACGGAAAAAGGACAATAAAGGAGAGGCCTGGATCAGCGCCGAGACGTCTTCATGGTTGCCTTGCGATAGCCAGCCTGCCGAGATAAAGCCCTCAATCACCAACAAAAATACCACCATAGACAGCATTGCGAATGCAATCACGACCAGACCATCATAGATCAGAGATGCAAGACGACGGGTTAAACCCGCACGGGGAAACGAAGCCATTTAGTTCACTCATTAAAGCCGAAATATGACCTATTCTACCTGATTTTTAATCTAACACTAAAAAACCCGGCGAGTTTTCAGCAGCTGTTCATTTACCAAGCACTTGAACGACGTTTTGTAAAAAACGCTTGCTACCCTCCCGCCAATTTGTATAATGCTGGGCATAGAGACGAAGGCATATAAAACAAAGCCTAAGCTCAAAGTGGTTTTTCTTTATTTTCTCTAAGTTAGAAGATAAAAGAAAAATTATGCCAGTGTGATGGAATTGGTAGACATGACGGATTCAAAATCCGTTGCCTTCGGGCGTGGCGGTTCAAGTCCGCCCACTGGTACCACTTTTTATA
>NZ_JXYA01000021.1 GCF_000967655.1 Pseudoalteromonas rubra | reverse complement strand
ATGGCCCTATAGCTCAGTTGGTTAGAGCACCCGACTCATAATCGGTAGGTCCCTGGTTCAAGTCCAGGTGGGGCCACCATTTTCTTCATTCCAAATACGTTTCATTTCCTCTGCTCTATCACTAAACAACTTACTTATTGTCAAATCGAATACCCCAGAAAGAAAAAACCATAGCGCCCTAACCCTATTCCAAGTATTCTATCCCCTTGCATATCAAAGGATTTATATCATGCCTAATCAAATGTTTACCGATGTCGAACTGCGTATTATGTCAATTCATGTAAAATCGATGGGGCTGGTCGACAAGCTACTCAGTGAAAGTAAGTTTGAGATCAAAGTATTCAGTGCGGTCAGTGATGGCGTAGCGGACCATGCATTTAATATGGAGCTAAACGTGATGCCGGTCAGCGAGGGCGGCACCATTAGTTTTGGTCCTGCGGGTTACACCATTTATCGTAACCGCGCCGGACAGATCCCGCGTTTTCTTGATGCCCATATTGCCGTACTGGAAGATGACAGTGATATTCGCAGCACAGCCAAACTGATGGCCCAGGTTCGAAAAACCACGGCGTTTGGTGAGCTGACCCGCACTGTGGCAGCCGCCGCAGCGAACCCGCTTTACGCGGTGGGCATGAATGTGGCAGAGAGCCTGATGGATATTTCCATCGATGTGTTAAAAGAAAATAAAGATGATCTGTGGCTGCGCCGCTTTTTTAGCTTTAATTACAATATCGAAGGCTATGAGGGCATTGCCGAATTTGAGTCTGACGAAGTAAAGATCACACTGCAACTGTTTACCGGCTAATTATTCATACGCGGTTCGAAAGACAGCCTGACATCACATTCAGGCACCTCTAAGCAAGCCGGTTCATAGATGGCATTTCGCGCTCTAAAACAAGCAAGTAAAGTAATAAAACATTGTTTGGCTGCCTGGCAAATCTTCGCGTTATCCAACGCATATTCACAACTGTAGTCTTCCATTGCAGACATCCACCCGGACCAGTCTAAGCCAAAGTTTTCAAAGACCATCTGTTTAAAGTACTCGGTCTGTTTGACTGTTAGTTGTGCATTTCTGGACAATGTTTTGTGTATAACGGAATTGCCCAAACGAGAACCCTGAAATACGTATGCACAGCCCAGGTACGACTCGACGCTGAAAAGCGGTAAAGGTGGAATATAGGTGGTACGCGTTGCCTGCTGGACAACGCATCTTTCTAATATACCGACGCCGAGGTCAACCCGCCAAAGTGAAGGCAGTTTTAACGCTTCAAAATGCTCATCAAACTGTCGCTGCCACGCTTGATAAACATAAAATAACACGCGCAAAATATCACCCAGCTCTTCTTTGCTCAGAGACTTATCAAAATATCGATGGAACACACTCAGTGCTTCAAGGCGCCGATGGTCGTCTTTGGTTGCCCGCTTCAACCCTTCATGAAGATGCATATTGTTTTGTACTTAAATAGGTGGTGTAGAATACCTCAGGGCTCAAAGGTCTCGCATAGTAATAACCTTGCGCGATGTCGCAATGAAAACTCTTTAATAGTGCCACTTCTACTTGCTCCTCTACGCCTTCGGCAACGATGTCCAGAGCCAACTTTTTGCACAAATTGACGATACTCTCTACCATAGTTAAAGAGGTCGTATCCGATGCCATTGACTGAATAAAAGACTTATCTATTTTGACTTCATCTACGGGCAGCTTTTGCAGGTAGCTAAGAGAAGAATAACCCGTACCAAAATCATCCAGAGAGAAGCGAAACCCACTGTCTTTAAGATTGCCGAGTAGCCGGATTGCCTGGTCAAAGTCCGTTATAAAAATTGACTCGGTGATCTCCAGACACAGAAAATCAGGATCTATGCCATGACGGCTGACCGTTGCCAATAACTCACGGCAAAAGCCGGGATCGAATAATTGAGTGGCGCTGATATTAACAGACATCGAAGGCAGCATATTGGCCGGCAGCACAGCTAACCACCGCTTTGCCGTTTCACACGCTTTATTAATGATCTGAAAGCCAAGCTGATGGATCAACCCCACTTTCTCAGCAAGTGCAATGAATTTTTCGGGATTGATACTACCGAGCTGGGAGTGCTCCCAACGAGCGAGTACCTCACACCCTACCAGCTGCTCTCCTTCAAGGTTAAACTGCGGTTGAAAGACGACCCCGATACAATTGCGATTCACACAATCACGTAAGTCAGACTCCAGTTTGCCCTCTTCAACGACCGCAAGCTTGTCCTTTTCATCAAAGACATAGTAGCTGTTTTTACCCGACTGCTTTGCTTTATACATCGCAATATCAGCACATTGCAAAACACTTGTCAGATCAAATAACCCAGCTTCCCGAGTCACTATACCGATACTGGGGGTTGTTAGGATCTGATAATCCTTGTAGGCGACGGGTTGTCCAACTTCGCGGCTGATTTTTTTGGCCACCGTAACTGCAATTTCTTTGTTGACCTGAACATCTGCAAAGCGATGGACAATGATGACGATAAATTCATCACCACCGAGCCGAACAACCAGGTCATCAGGGCGAATACAACGTAACAATCGTTCTGCTACCTTAACAATCAGATGATCACCGGCATCATGACTCAAAAAGTCATTGACGCGTTTGAAGTTATCTAAGTCGACAAACAACAAAGACATAGCTTCAACACCACTTTGATACTGGCATTTTTCCTTAAGAAATAAATCAATATAGCGGCGGTTATAGAGTTTACTGAGCGGGTCCCGGTAAGCTGAGTTATACAGCTCCTCTCTCACTTGCGCATTTTTGACGCTAATGGCTTTTTCTAAAAATTTATCATACAAGTGCTTTAATAAATCTTTATCCAGCTGAGTCCACTCCTCTGACTCTCCCGTCACTTGCTCCTGCCACAGGTCAAACGATCCCCTGGGGGTCAGGTGACGCTCACCATTTTTCTCGGTAATAGAGACGGTATTGGGTTTGCCTCCCCAGCTTACTTTTTTAACCAGCTCTTTAGCAGCAAAAAACACAATAAGCTCAGGCATTAGCTGGGTATGTATTGCCAATAATCCAGCCACATTTAATGTTTCAGATAGCCTGACGGGCTGATCGGGTTTGAGCAAAGCACTCGAACAGTACAACTCTCGACGATGTGATTCCACCAGCACTTTTAAATTGCGTAATAAGGGATCAGTCTCAAGTAGTAACTCCGGCTGCGTGTTGTCTTGTGCGATATAGCAATTATCGCCAACGAATATGCCAACGAAATCATAGCCTAAACTTGGCTGTAAGCGCTCCAGTACTCGTTTAAAATCACTCAGGCGGTCTCCATGTGACTCAAAAAAAGTCATGTCTATTTCATGTTGTAGTGTCAGCCGCTTTTCCATATTTTCCAGATTTAGCGCCGGGTTCATATAGGAGCTGGCAATCTCGGCAAACAGTTCGCACGAAATCTTGGTTTGCGATATCAGATGGCTAGGCGGCAGTTTACTGGTGTTATGATGACACGCTATCAACCCCCACAACTCACCCTCATGAAGTAAACCAATACTTAAACTCGCTTTAACCCCCATATTTTTCAGGTAGGCAACATGCATAGGTGACATGTTACGTAGCACACTCAAACTCTGGTCCAGCGGCTGGCCATCGGGCAGCTTGGCGGGTATTAAGTCAACCGGCTGGGCATCGACGTCGGCCATGACACGTAACGCATTCTTCTTATACAGCTCTCGTGCTTGCTTCGGAATATCCTCCGCCGGAAAACGCATCCCCAAAAAACGCTTTTGTGCTCTTTGTGAGACAGCCTCCGCTACCACTTCTCCTGAAAAGTCGGGTAAAAATCGATAGATCATTACTCGGTCGTATTCGGTGTGGCGCTGAAACTCCTCCGCCACCACTTTAACTAGTTCATCGGCGGTTCGGCTGGCTCGGACATGGGCTATCATTTTGTCCAGGTTGCTTAGAATATAGAGAGATTCATCTTCACCACAGACGGGAAAAAACTCCAGAATAATATACTCACCGTTTCGGGAAGCGATACACTCCCACTGCTGATGATCAATAAGTGCTGTGCCTTTAAAGCAAATTTGTTGCTGAGTATGTGATGCGACTATGGTCGCAAGGTCTGTCTCACCTATCCAATCACACACAGAAGTAGCCAAAACCTCGATTGTTCTGTCGATTGACAGTAGTTCAGTCAAGTTATCCGAGTACATTACAACCGCATCACTGTGTGCATCGATTACCAGCACAAAGCCATAAGGCTGAATGCTACCAATATGTTGTATTTGTTCTGCTGCACACTGCTTTGCCTGAGCTTTTGTGATGGTGTCTTGGTAGGTGAACTGTTTCATGCAATGAATCCCTTGCGCCTGTATTAAAGCAGTAAATTAGTATGACAACACTAGACTGACTATAGGTCACAATATTTGATGCTGCAATTGAGGGAAAAGGGACAAGTAAAGCTATGTTATATTTGCATAAGGGCAAACCTATGCATCAATTGACATACAGCATAAGTTGCCCAGCTATGTGGCAATTTACTGAACAGTTACCACCTCTCCCTGGGTCAGGGCAACCAGCTTATCTGCGGGTAGTGAGAATACAGCATGTGGTGTGCCAGCAGCAGCCCATAAGATCTCGTACTGCAGCAGATCTTCATCAATATAAGTGACAGGCTGGGCAAGGTGTCCGATAGGAGGAATACCGCCAATGACAAATCCGGTCACTTCCCGGGTAAACTCAGCGTCGGCTTTTACCAGCTTCTCTCCCAGATATTTGGCCACCTTCTTTTCTTTCACCCGATTGCTGCCACTGACCAATAACAACACAGGCTTACCGCTTTCTTTGCCTTTAAATATCAGTGATTTTACAATTTGTCCGAGTTCACACCCTATTGTGTTTGCCGACTCTTCGGCTGTGCGGGTACTGCCGGGCAATTCCACCACGGCAAATTCACACCCCGCAGAGGTAATGGCATCCTGAACCCGTTGGGCACTTTTACTTAATTTATCTGATTCTTGGCCTGTCATAGCTGCTCCTTGTTGTAGCCTTACTAAGTGTCTTTCTTACCCTAACCAAAAAACCTCAATCTGGCCAAACACATTGAATGAATGGATGTTGATTTTCTTTCATATGACTAGGCGACCTCTTTTTCTACTTAATCCGAGATAACAACGAGAAATCAGTCCAATTCAACTACACTTATTAATAGAACGCTTTTTACGCGGGGTCCGAGTCTTGATAAAGGACAGCCAGAGTCAACTGCTCAATCACAGGGCCATGGGAAACCTAAAAGAGAGATAGCCGAGTGACCAAACTGTACTCCATTGACCTCAAGCTGTGGCTTACACTCAGTGCTTTTTTATTTGCTGCTCTGCTGTCGGTTGGCTTGGTGCAGGTTCATTACAATGCTCAACAGGAAAGCCTGCTTGCGGTCACAGATGCCACACTAAAGCGCGATCTCTCCACACTAAACCTGACCATGCAGTATCACCTGGCTCATAACGATCAGGATGAAATACGCAACACCCTGGTTGCTTACCAGCAAGGTCAGCAATATGCGCAACTGGCCCTCATTGATATGCAAGGCATGGTGCTGTATAGCAGTACAACAGACTTTGAGGGCCAACACTACGCGGACACGCCTTTAAAACTCAAGCCTGAGATCTTTACCCAACAGCTCAGTCCTCCTTACCTGGTGGTGGAGTATATTCAACACAAACATTTGTACCAGGCCTACAGTACTTATGAGCAACAAGGTGCAGTGCCCGCAGACACGCCACTGCCTGCGCTCATCTATGCCGAGTATTCTATTGCCACTCAGGCACAACAACTGCTGGAATACACACGGGTGAAAACCTTATCTATTCTGGCGATTGCGGCCTTGTTGACTGTGTTTGTGGTGTATTTCACCCGATGGTTTATTCATCGCCCGGTATCACTACTGGTTGAACTCAGTGAGCGGCTGAGCCGCTTTGATTTCAGTAAAACGCTTGAAATTAGAGGGGCGGGAGAGTTTAAACACCTGGCTGAAAACCTCAATGAGATGGCCAACAGCCTGCAAACAGGCTGGCAAAAAACACAGCAAGCAGAGACCGAAGCCAGGCGTAAAACAGCCATCCTGGAGGGCATCTTCTCGGCCCTGCCAGACTTGTTTTTTATCATAGATAAAGAAGGCACCATTTTAGAGTATCACTGTGGACAGACCGATGATTTATACGTCCCTGAAGCCCAGTTTTTGGGACGTAAAATCGAGGAGTTTTTGCCAGCCCCCACCTCGCGTCACTTTACTCGTGCGATCCAGAGCCTTGAGAAACCGGGACAATTGACACAACTGGAGTACTCATTACCGTTTGAGAACGGTAAACGCCACTTTGAAGCCCGGCTCAGTGCCCTGCCCGACTCCGATGCTTTGGTCATTGCTGTACGCAACATCACAGACAAAAAACGTCAGGAAGAAATCATACTGCATCATGCTTTTTACGACACGCTCACAGACTTGCCCAATCGCTTTTTGGTGCTCGACCGCCTCCAGCAGCTGATCCACGATGCCAAGCGAGACAAGTCTCTGGTCGGTGTTGGGTTTATCGATCTGGATGACTTTAAAAAAGTGAATGACTCGATGGGCCATGAAGTGGGCGATAAAGTCCTGGTGCATTCAGCACAGCGACTGCAATCGGCATTGCGGGAGAAAGATACTGTTGCACGCCTCGGTGGCGATGAGTTCATCATACTGTTGGGCGATTTGAAAACCAGCGCCGATATCCACCCTATTGCAGCAAAACTGGTTAAACTCTTTCATGCCCCGTTTAACATTGACGGTCGCGCCTTTAATATTTCGCTGAGCCTGGGCATTGCCATTTTCCCACAAGACGCCGACACTCCCAACGACCTGCTAAGAAAGGCCGACTCAGCCATGTACAATGCCAAACAACAGGGACGCAATACCTATTGTTTGTTTACCGAAAACATGAGTAATACCCTGCAGCGGCGCTTGCTGCTTGAAGAAAACATGCAAGGTGCACTTGAGCGCGGCGAATTCGAGGTCTACTACCAGCCTCAACTGGACCTTCAGGCACGCAAAGTAGTTGGCGCAGAGGCTTTACTACGCTGGCATAGTGAAAAATTAGGCCCTATCTCTCCGGCTGAGTTTATTCCACTGGCAGAACAAACGGGGTTTATTATCGACTTGGGCAAGTTCGTACTGAACTCTGCAGCAACGGCCTTACAGCAGTTCCACGCGCGCTTTAATGCCTCACTGCGGCTGGCGGTTAACCTGTCGCCCCGCCAGTTTTATGATCCGCAGCTGCTGAGCCATGTCGAGCACCTGATAGCGAACTGCGAATTGCAGCCTGGCACACTGGAGCTGGAGATCACCGAAGGTCTGCTGCTAAGCGGTGACAGCGCCATTAAAGCGACCTTAGATACACTGCAAAAAATGGGTGTGTTGATCTCCATGGACGACTTTGGCACCGGCTATTCGTCATTAAACTACCTGCGCCAGTATCCATTTGACGTACTCAAAATAGATCAAAGCTTCATTGCGGATATGCACACCGGCAGTGAGTCGGCTTATCTGGTCAAAAACATCATCACCATGGCACACGGCATGGGGCTCAAAGTGATCGCCGAAGGCATAGAAGACCACGAGCAGCTCAATCGACTGGTGGAGTTTAACTGTAATATCGGACAGGGTTACCTGATAGGCCAGCCTATGCCTCAAGCCGCATTTCAGGATTGGCTTGAACACAACTTTTCTCGTGCGGAGAATATAATGAATAAATCCCTGTCGATACAAGACTATTAAAAAGAATATGTTAGTATTGCATGGCAGTGTAAGGATTTAGAACATGAATATAGAACAACTGGTAAGTAAAGCTAAGCAAGTTTGTGACAACCGGGGTGCCCGTTTTACCCCTATCCGAGAGAAAGTATTTCGCTTACTCGCTGCCAAACAAGGTGGTGTAGGCGCCTATGATCTGTTAGAAGAGCTCAAACTGACCGAGTCCAGCGCAAAGCCTGCAACCGTGTACCGCGCACTGGATTTTCTCTCAGAGCTCGGGTTTATTCATAAGATTGAAAGCACAAATGCATTTATGCTGTGCCATCACTTCGACTGTATTCACCCTGTGCAACTTTTGATCTGTGACTCCTGTGGTCACGTACAAGAGCTACATTCCAATGCCATTTCACATGAACTGAATAACCTGGCTGCAGAGCATGGCTTTCTTGTTAAAGCACAAACGATTGAAGCACACGGGCGGTGTGGAAAATGCAATGAGTAGTGCAGCATAGTAAAAAGCCCACTACACTTAAACCAGCGTCCGTTACAACGTAGGAACCTAGGGAAGAATCATATGAATGTAGAATTCATCAACCCTTTTTTATCGTCTCTGATGAATGTACTGGCCACCATGGCACAAACCGAATTAACGCCAGGCAAGCCAAAGATTAAAAAAGATGAGGTGGCATGTGGTGATGTGTCCGGGTTGATTGGCATGGTCGGCCCGCAGACCAAAGGCTCCTTTTCTATCAGTTTTGATGAAGGCCTCGCACTGACCATTATGGAAAGAATGCTGGGTGAACGCCCCGACAAAATCAATGAAGAAGTCACTGACATGGTTGGTGAAATCACTAACATGGTCACAGGTGGTGCAAAGAACTTGCTGGGCGAAAAAGGCTATGAGTTTGATATGGCTACACCCATAGTGGTTTCTGGCCCAGGCCATACAATCACTCATAAGTGTGACGGCCCTAAAATCATCATGCCCTTCACATCAGCCGACGGGAACGCCAACATAGAGGTGAGCTTCGACAAGCTATGAGCTGGCATCAAACCCATATCACACTCAGGCCGCGTCAACGCGGCTTTCATTTGATTGATGACGAAGTGCTGACTCAGCTGCCCCAGCTAAGTTACTACAAAGTGGGTTTGCTGCATTTATTTATTCAGCATACTTCGGCCAGCCTCACCCTCAATGAAAACGCCGACCCAACCGTGCGTATGGATATGGAAAGTCACTTTAATCATTTTGTGCCGGAGCGGCAAAGTTATTATCGGCATGATTATGAGGGTGACGACGACATGCCGGCCCATATCAAATCCAGCACACTGGGCTGTGAAGTCACCATACCGGTCAGTCAGGGCCGCCTGCAATTAGGAACCTGGCAGGGGATCTACCTTGGCGAACACAGAGACCATGCGGGAAGTCGCTCTATCGTTGCAACCTTGCATGGTCAATTGTTGGAGTGAACCGCGACTAGTCCGATAGCGCAAGGTACTCGTAACTGACTCTGGGTGTCACGTTACAAAGTAATTCGTAAGGAATGGTGCCTGCACAGGCAGCCACCTCTTCCACAGGTAGCGCAGGCCCCCACATCTCAACCTGATCGCCCACTGCAATCCCATCCGGATTAGTGCCTATGTCAACCGTGATCATATCCATAGACACTGCCCCGACAATGCCATAACGTTTATCTCTGATCACCACTGGAGTGCCATTGCGTGCATTACGCGGGTACCCATCTCCATAGCCCATGGCCACAACTGCCAGTTGCGTTTTCTGCTGGCTCTGCCAGCGCCCGCCATACCCCACTTTCTCGCCTGCTGCGATTGTTTTGATGGCGATGACCCGAGTCGTCAGCCGCATTACCGGCTTCAGACCATGCTCAGGACCCACCTGGTTGAGCATAGGCGAGACACCGTACATCATCAAACCTGGGCGGATCCAGTCGCCATGAGACTGCGGCCAACCAAGCACACCTGCCGAATTGGCCAGGCATCTGGCTTCGGGTTTATCCGCTACCAGGCGCTCAAACGTCTCCATTTGCTGGCGTGTTTGGGGGCTGTTAGTATCATCGGCACAGGAAAAATGGGTCATCAACTTAATTTTAGGGTCGACATTGTCACAGCCTTTAAGGCGCTGATAAAAAGCCTCAAACTGTTCTGGCTCAATCCCCAGTCTGTGCATGCCTGTATCAACCTTTAGCCACACAGACAAACGAGCATCGAGCTGACTGGTTTCGATGGCCCGCAGCTGGTTTTCATCGTGAATGATGGTTTCAAAGTTGTTGGCGATGAGAATCGGCAAGTCTGCGCGGTCAAAAAAACCTTCGAGCAACACGATGGGCTTAGTGAGGCCACCGGCGCGCAGTGCCAGCGCTTCATCAATACGAGCAACCGCAAAGGCGTCTGCATCATTAAGGTGCTGCGCAATCTTGACCAGACCATGACCATAGGCATTGGCCTTGAGCACGGCCATTACCCGAGCACCAGGTGCCAATGCCTTGATCCGTCTTAAATTATAACTTAATGCCGTGAGGTTAATTTCGGCGGTTGCCAGGCGCATACTTACTCC
Source organism: Pseudoalteromonas rubra (assembly GCF_000967655.1). Classification (GTDB taxonomy): domain Bacteria; phylum Pseudomonadota; class Gammaproteobacteria; order Enterobacterales; family Alteromonadaceae; genus Pseudoalteromonas; species Pseudoalteromonas rubra_A. The sequence continues at coordinate 136,872 of NZ_JXYA01000021.1, read as the reverse complement.
TAATTCAGGCTGCCGAGTCAGTCACAAAGGACGAATACCTTAGTATTCGTCATCCACAGCAGGACCGGCATAATTGTCGAACCGAGAGAATTGCCCCTGGAAGGTTAACCTAACCTTACCAATTGGACCATTACGCTGTTTACCGATAATAATTTCTGCAACGCCTTTATCCGGGCTGTCGTCGTTATACACTTCATCCCGGTAGATAAACATGATTAAGTCGGCATCCTGCTCGATAGACCCCGATTCACGTAAGTCCGAGTTAACCGGGCGCTTGTCCGCCCGTTGTTCCAGTGTACGGTTTAGCTGCGACAGGGCTATCACCGGACACTGCAGTTCTTTTGCCAGCGCCTTAAGTGAACGAGATATCTCGGCGATTTCTAGGGTTCGGTTGTCCGATAAACTGGGCACTCGCATCAGCTGCAAATAATCCACCATGATCATGCTGATCCCGCCGTGATCCCGCGCAATCCGCCGCGCTCTTGAGCGCACGTCGGTCGGTGTCAGACCCGAGGCATCATCGATGTACATTTGGCCCTTTTCCATCAACAGGCCCATGGTTGAAGACAAACGTGCCCAGTCGTCATCGTCCAATTGACCGGTCCGTACTTTGGTCTGGTTGATCCGGCCCAGTGAGGCCAGCATCCTCATCATGATCTGCTCCGAGGGCATCTCCAGTGAGTAGATAAGCACCGGCTTGTCTTGTGTCATCGCCGCATGCTCGGCCAGGTTCATCGCAAAGGTGGTTTTACCCATCGACGGACGTGCCGCGACGATGATTAGATCTGACGGTTGCAGGCCTGCGGTCATCTGGTCAAGGTCGGAATAGCCCGTGCTCACCCCGGTCACCCCGTCCTGCGGCGACTGGTAAAGCTCTTCGATTTTATCGACGGTTTTTTCGAGAATGCTGTGAATGCTCTGCGGACCTTCGGTGCTCTTGGTGCGCTGCTCAGCGATTTTGAACACCTTACTTTCCGCCAGATCCAGTAATTCGTGGCTGTCTCGTCCTTCCGGGTTAAAACCCGCCTCGGCGATTTCATTGGCGACCGTGATCATCTCACGGACCACCGCACGTTCGCGGACAATGCTGGCATAAGCGTCTATGTTCGCTGCACTGGGGGTATTTTTCGCAATCTCAGCCAGATAAGCAAAGCCACCTACGGTGTCCAGCTGGTTGTTCTTCTCCAGATTTTCCGAAATAGTGATAAGGTCAATCGGCTGACTGGCCTCGACCAGTTTGGTCATTGCCTCAAATATCAGCTTATGAGTGCGGGTATAAAAATCCTGCGCGACGACCAGCTCTGCCACTCTGTCAAACGCCTGATTATCAAGCATGAGTCCGCCAAGCACTGACTGCTCAGCCTCGATGGAATGGGGGGGAACTTTCAGGGTATCGACTTGTTGATCAGGTTTCGCCATATCACTACAAACACTAAGGGACGGACCTGTTATTGTATACGCAATTGGGGTGGAAATGAATCTTGATTATGAGCTGAATGCCTTCTCCGGGGCGCGCATATGCAGCGCCCCGACCCGCATCACAGTTTCTTTAAAGTGACGCGTCCGCTGACGGTGTCTATCTCTACATCCACATCCCCGTCTTTGATGACAAATTCCAGCTCCCGGGATGGGCCATATTTGGCTTTTTTCTCTTTGTCTGCTGACAGCTCATTGATGATCCGCCCGCCGGCATGGGCATCAATGTCAAAGCGTGCGGACAGTTCAGCCGGGAAGTAAAAGTCAACGTCGCCACTGACGGACTCAAAGCGGACATTGGCCCCTTTCTCTAACGCCCTGAGACGTACATTGATTTCGCCATTGACGGTACTCATACGTAAATCTTTCAGGCTGGCAATATCAAAGTCGACTTCGCCATTGACGTTTTCAACCCGAATATCACTGGCCTGTGTCATGCTCTCAATACCGCCATTGACGGCGTTAAAGCGCAGCTTACCACTGGACGCCATGTCTTCAATATCACCATTGACCGTTTCATAGCGAATATTGCCTGATAACTCTTTGCCTTCAATGTCGCCGTTCACGGTTTCCAGCTCAACTTTACCACTGAGCTGGTTCGCCTCAATGTCTCCATTGACTGTGGTTACCGCCACCCCGGCAGCGAAATCACTGACATTCACATCGACACTCACGCCTTCAAAGTCGAGCTCACTTTGCTTAGGCATGTAGATGGTCAGCCTTGAGCCATCTCGCTGGTTGTTCCAGCTCTTGGTGCGGCGTGGCATTTTGACAATAAATTCGGTCACATTGCCCTGCGTTTCAAGCGTATACCCTTCGGCCAGCTCATCGAGCTCCCCGCTGACCTTAAAGCTTGGCTTATCCCATGATTTAATGGTGACCTTGCCTCGCTGGTTTTCGATGACCACTTTGCCATCCAGTGGCACCTCGATCTGTTCATCAATTTTGTCACCTGCCAGGGCAAACAGCGGCAGCGCGGCCAGTCCTACTATGATTGCTTTCATGCTTTTCTCCTAAATCTGTTGCCACTGGGGCTGATGTACCTTAGTGATTAAATCTAACTGCTGCTGGTAAACCTGTGCCAGCATTTTAAGCAAAGCAGCATTGTCCGGGTCCTTCATCAGTGCCAGTTTAATGGCCTGCTCTGCTTCTTCTAATTCCTGTAATGGTCCCTGCCAGTCTTTGGTCAGTGCAGGTTGTGCTTCGTACTTAACCAGCAGCGTCTGTTTTTCCTGCTCAAAAAAAGCGCTCATATGTGCCATTGTGTCTTGTTTAGGCTGGGTCATAATCACCTGCCAACTGAGCAATCCAGCCGACACACAGGCAGCGACGCCCGCCAGCTTTATCCAGGGACTGCGAGCACGCGACGCCGGGTCTGGCATATTGATGGCGTTCTCAATGCCCTGCCATAAGTCTCTTTGCGGCTCGGGTAATTGATCCTGATCTTGTTGTCGCGGCAGCTGTTGTTTCAGAAACTGCTCGAATGTTGGTTTACTCATTGTCGTACCACTCCTGTAACAATTTCCTGGCTCGGTGAAACTGTGACTTACTTGAGCCCACCGCCATATTCAACATACCCGCCACTTCTTCATGGCGATACCCTTCTACCGCATGCAGGACAAACACCAGACGTGCACGCTCTGGCAAACGTAAGATCAGCTTATCGAGTCCATTGAGTGACTGACATTGCATTATCTCGGCTTGCTCCATGCCACTGTCCTCAAGGCTCACGACTTTTTGCAGCCAGTTTTTTTGCTTACGTAAATAGCTGATCGCCACATTGGATGTCACACTATGAAGCCAGGTCGTAAACTTTGACTGCCCCTGAAACTGGGCAATTTTATGCCAAAGCTGAACAAACACTTCCTGCGTCGCATCTTCCGCATGGGCCTGATCGGCAAGTAAACGTAAACACAATCCAAAGACCCTGCGATAACACTGCTGATAGAGCTGCTCAAAGGCTGCCTGCTCGCCTTGCTGGGCGCGCTGTACTAACCGCTCAATCGTATCTGGGTTAAATGCCTCTTTGGCATTGATTATCATAGAGTATTCCCTCGTTGCCGAGCCATCATCGTGACATATCAGGTGCCATAAAGAAAGTAACCCGATAATGTGATGTTTGCAGGATAAGACGCGAGGAAAATAGGGAAAGGTTTAAACGGGCGGGAAAATTTTTTCTTAAGGGCAGACAGACGCGTTACTCTTCCTCTTCATCGGGGGCTTGGTAGTCCTCGCCAGATTCAAAGCGCCAGCCCATAAACTCCAGTTTCGCAGGTGTGGTGACGCCGCCATTGCCAAGGTTAAAGTTTTTCAGCGCCTCATCAAAGTGCACGCCGCTGCCACCCGTGGCATCTATGGTTGCGCCACGAATGGTGCCATAAAACTGACCACTGCCGCGCATAGCGATACTGGTCACCGGCGCGTATACAACCGCATACATTGAACTGGCGCCCCGCATTGTGACGCCATTTTGGCCCGAGTAGGAGGAGAAAATACTCAGGCTGGGAAAGCCGCTATCAGTCAGCCCTTCTCGCTCTGTGACAACCACCGCACTGGCACCGAAATCCACTTTACCGGTGACAAAAATTGCCAGACTGCTGCCTGCTTTAATGGTGATACTGGTGTGGCCCGTCATCTTCAGATCGCCGTCAACCAGCCAGATCACATCGCCGCCTTCTATGGTTATGGTGCCATCACTGGTCAGCTTCATGTTTTTCATGCCAAACACATACTCGCTGCTGCCATTCCCCTGGCCATGATTTTGCGTCAAATGCTGGAACAAGTAGATGTCTGCGGGACTGGAAGACCAGGTGCTGCTGCCGCCCCGAATGTAACGCCCTTCAGCCGGCGTAAACACATAGTCGGTCTGCGCCCCAACACTAAAGTCCGCATAGCTGTTATTGCTGTCGATCACTGATGACATATTCAGTGGTAATGCCAGTGGGTCGCACTCTTTATCGGGGTCATTGGGGTCATAATCCGGTGAGCTCGGGTCGTATACCCGCACCGCTTCAACCTCGGGGTTCACATTGAAGCGATCGGCTGAATAATGCAGTCCATCCTGAACATGACTGCTCTGGAAACTCCCGCTGCCACCATACATAATGTCGAGCTCGGCCCGATTCTGATTAAGAATTTCGGCGCCCCACTTCATGGTGACATCGCCGTTTGCACGTAATATCCCCGTGATCTGTCCGCCATTGTGCTTCACAAACCCCTGTGTGAGGACATCGCCGTCGACCCGCACACCACTGCCGGCAGAAATATCAATCCCGGTATTGGATTGCACTGTCCCAACGACGGGCGAGGAGCCCTTCAGGTAGAGTATCCCAGATGCTTTCACATCGCCCATAATGGGAGAATGACCATTTAGCACCACATCGGCATCGCCAATCACCGTATTCACATCGCCGTTGCTGGTGCGGGTCTCTTCGTAACTGCCCTGGGTAGAATCATAACTATCGACCAGGCCACTGCCAGCCAGATTCACCCCTTTACATCCGGTGACCGCATTTTGAAATACTGAGCTGCGCTCGGGAGGCGTGTATTTAAAGTAAGAGATCATGCGCGCCTGGGCCTGATCATCATAACGCTGTCCCAGGCTGGCAATCGCTACTTCATCACCGTTGACTGATAGCTGAGCGTCAAAGCTCGTACCATCCAGTTCACCGCTGCCCAGACCTGCCCCAATCTGCTGCACCGCCTGCTCCAGTGTCAGGTTTGGGTTATTGGTAAGTGCCGCCTTAAGTGCCTGACCGCGCTCAATCACGCCCTTTTCCGCCAGTAATCGCGCATTCAGGTCTTTTTGGTAGTTACCACTGAGGCGCTCCTGCACCAGGGTATCTTTGAATGCAGCAAACACCACCACACTGGCCACTGAACTCAGTAGCATGACTTTAATCAGGGTAAATCCGCGTTGTCGTATACTCTGCATCTTCATAGTGTCACCAATTGGCCGTCGCGAGTACTTGCTGGCTCGCAGCCACGTCTATCTGGATCCCCGCAGCATACTGTGCGGGCACGCCTACGGGCGTCACGGTAATGGACGTGATCAGGCCATCGACCGAAAAGCTCAGTCCATTGACCCCTCGTAATAAGCGCTGGGCAGGTAAGTTATCTGAGCTGACATCACATAATAAGTAGCCATCTAGCAACGAAAAGGTTTCGGTGTAATCCACCACCGGCACGCTGCCATCGCAGGCCGGTGTATTGGCAACCTGGCTGACTTCTAATGCCTCACCGCCCTGCATAACCTGAGGTGTAGACGCTGTTTGCTTAATACTGCGGGTCATCAGTTGGCTGGTATAGCGGATCACTTCCTGCGCTTGTGCCAGCTCCTGGTTTATCGCAATGGTGCTGCGAATGGTCGAATAGGCCACGGCAATCCCGCCAAGCATGAACAGGCCAATCGACAGTGCAATCAGCAGCTCCAGCAGGGTAAATCCGCGACCATTCATCATGCGATTCATAAGCAGGCATTCACAAAGCTGGCATGAAGCGAGATTTGGTCCACGCCGGTGTCTGTCATGCGCTCATCGTGCCAGCTCACGGTCAGGCTCATGTCCAGGCTAAAAGTGTTGGGCAGCGTCAGCGTAAAGCGTGGATCATTGGGGTATAACCAGGCGGCGGTCGGATTAAGACCGGGATTCAGGCTGCTATTCACACTCTGATAGTGACAGATATCAGGCCAGATGCGCTCAATCGCGTTCTGCCCGTGGATCAGTGCTATGGTGTAGTTAAAGCTGTTTTGCGCAAACTGCATGGCCTTGATCTGCGCTGCTGCAAGCCCGAGCAGGGCTATGGCTGCGATGACCATAGACACCATAACTTCCAGCAATGAAAACCCTGTAACTACGCGCAATTGTCTGTCGCCTTACCCAACCAACTTTGCCCACTGTGTAAAATACACAAACGCACGTCATCCGTTGCCGCATCGTTATCTGAGATCAATATGTTACTGAACGCATTCAGCTCACCGCTTGAGCGCAGCGTTCTGTCGACCAGGTTAACCGCAACCTGATTATGGTCCACCGTGAAACGCTTTAGCGTAACTTCCTGACCTTGCTCAACCACTTTCATGACCCAGTCATTGTTCTCCAGCGCCAGCTTAACCGGCACTTCGCGTTTGACCGCTTCACTGCGCGCAAAACGATAGAAACTACTCAACTGGTTTGCTGTGGTATTCACCCGGTCCTGTTTAATCTGGCCTATCAAAGAAGGGGCTGCCACCATAGCTAGAATGGCGATGATGGCCAATACAACCAGCAGTTCAATCAGCGTTACGCCACGCTGTGTATGCTTACCAACAGTCATTTAAGTTACCTCCCTGATTGCCAAGGTGGTCCAGGGTTAGCACCCCACACACGTCTCTGCTTTGACTGCCGTTGAGCACAGGTGTCGCTCTTAAAATATAGCCCATATTGCGAAAATCACCGTTCGCACTTTGTGGCTTGTTACGCGCTTCGTAGCTGAATGTGTAGTATTCTGAGGCGGGCAGACCCTGAAACGTCTCATCATTGGGATAACCACCATTGCGGGAATAAATGCGCTCCAACGTGGCGCTGGTTTGCAGCATTAAATGCTGTGCATCCAGGCGTCTGCTTTCACGCACATACTCACCATAGTTTGGCAATGCCACACTGGCCAGAATAGCGACGATCGCAATGGCGATCAGCAGCTCAATTAAAGTGAATCCACGCATGTTGGAGGTTTTTAGCATATTGGGTTTCCCACCTAAATGATAACGCTGTCATCAATCTCTAATAAGACTGTATGACATTTAACCAATAAAAAAAAGTGCCTGTAATAAAAACAGTTGACTAAACTATCACAGAATATAATTAGCTAAAACAGGAACGCGCTTACACGAGATAACAGCCAGGCGAATTGACCTAAAATGACCATGAGGTCAGACCATTAAATATCAGCGTCACTTGTTCCCGTAATGACTATAAGCCGTTTACGAGCGCCGTTGTTTTGATTTGGATTAATTTTCCGACTTGTGTTGTAAATCTTCCATGATGATCCCGATAATCATCAGATCCACACACTGAAAATTGGAGTTGTTATTGTCTTTCAGAATTGGGAATACAACCGCGCACAGATGCGCGCGGTTGGTGCTTAATACAATTAAGCTTCAGCGATCACGATTACTTTGATAGCTGTTGTCACGTCAGTGTGAAGTTGGATAGTTACGTCGAACTCACCTGTCTCACGGATAGTACCGGTAGGCAGACGAACTTCTGACTTAGCAACTTCCAGACCTACTGCTGTGATAGCGTCGGCGATATCGCGAGTACCGATAGAACCGAATAGCTTGCCTTCGTCACCCGCTTTAGAAACCAGAGTCACTTCTGCAAGTGCTTCTAGTTTTTCAGCGCGCGCTTGTGCAGCAGTTAGCTCTTCAGCGATTTTCGCTTCAAGCTCAGCACGACGTGCTTCGAAAGTTTCGATGTTAGCTTTAGTTGCAGGAACTGCCTTGCCCTTAGGGAAAAGGAAGTTACGTGCGAAACCAGATTTAACAGAAACCTGGTCACCTAGGCCACCTAGGTTTGCGATCTTGTCTAGTAGAATAACTTGCATGTCTCTACACCTTTTAAAAACTGTTAATCAGCTGCTTACTTGTGTAAGTCAGTGTACGGAAGAAGGGCTAGGTAGCGAGCACGCTTGATAGCAGTTGCTAGCTGACGCTGATATTTAGCGCTAGTACCTGTGATACGGCTAGGTACGATTTTGCCACTTTCTGTTACGTAGTTTCTAAGAGTAGCCAGATCTTTGTAATCGATTTGTTGTACGCCTTCCGCTTTGAAACGGCAGAACTTACGACGTCTGAAATAACGTGCCATGAGTAAATTTCCTCAATTAATTCTTTCAATATGTTGTGCATGTAATACAAGTTGACTCAAACCACTGCGGTTCTCGTGTCGGTTTAAAAAACCGCGTACCTGTAAGGTCTGCCCAACGCATAAATGCTCTAGTTGAGTCCGGAACTGCTGTCCGCTGGCAACCACCTGAATACGTACATAACTGTTACGATTTAGGTCGGCTTCTATCTGCATCGACTTATGTTCTAAAACAAAAATACAATGCGCGATGCCCGCGGGGCTTTGACTGTACTTAGGTGGCTTACAGACCGTGCCGGATAATACCAGCTGGTTTGTATACAGTTCAGACTGAGTGCTCACCAAACTACCAGGTCAATTCCGAATCAATAACGATTAAGCAGTTGCTGCTTCTTTTTTCTCTTCTTTAGCAAGAGGAGACGCTTCAGTTACAGCGTTCTTAGTACGCATAACCAGGTTACGAAGCACTGCATCGTTGTAGCGGAAAGAAGTTTCAAGCTCGCTGATTACTTCAGTAGGTGCTTCAACGTTCAACAGAACATAGTGTGCTTTGTGAAGCTTTTCGATTGGGTAAGCCAGTTGACGACGACCCCAGTCTTCTAGACGGTGGATTTTACCGCCAGCTTCTGTGATGGCACCAGTATAACGCTCGATCATACCAGGTACTTGCTCACTTTGGTCTGGGTGAACCATGAATACGATTTCGTAATGACGCATGGATATTCCTTACGGTTAATATAGCCTTGTCCCGTTTCGGCCAGTCGGGGTAAGGCAAGGAACTAAAGTTAGTTAGGCCGAAAGAGCGCGTATTTTACGTGTCGAACTAAAAATAAGCAATCAGTTTATCGATGAAAATTGGTGGAATAAGATTTAAAGTTGGGCAAGTAAGTCAGAGTGAGAAAATATGTATATAAAGAGAGGGGAAAGTTGGAGCGGCACACGAGGTTCGAACTCGTGACCTCGACCTTGGCAAGGTCGCGCTCTACCAGCTGAGCTAGTGCCGCATTCCGATGTAGCTCTTAGATTCCCGCTGTGCGCAACCTTGAGGTCGCGTCTAACGTTTTAGCAGCTGAGCTAGTGCCGCATCATAGAAAATATCTAATTTATACACCTGAAGAAGTGTTGGAGCGGCACACGAGGTTCGAACTCGTGACCTCGACCTTGGCAAGGTCGCGCTCTACCAGCTGAGCTAGTGCCGCTTCATAAGTTATGGAATATTAAAACGCTGGTGCGCGACGGTCGCGTCTAACGTTTTAGCAGCAGAGCCAGTGCCGCATTCCACAATTGCTCGATTGTTTCAAACGCTGGTGCGCGACGAGTCGCGTCTAACGTTTAGCAGCTGAGCTAGTGCTGCTTCATAAATACCCCAGAGACAAATAAGCTTTGCCGTCTTGAGCGGGGCAGGATTCTACAAGATAGAAAAAGCATTGCAAGTACTTTTTCTAAATTTTTTAAAGATTGAAGAATTTTTGCTGGTAAACCTTCAACTCCATAATGGAGTCTTTGATGTCGTCCAGAGCCAGGTGAGAGCTCTTTTTGTGGATCCCGTTTAACAGCTCAGGCTTCCAGCGACGTGCCAGCTCTTTAATCGTGCTGACGTCCAGGTTGCGGTAGTGGAAATATTCTTCCAGCTCAGGCATGTATTTGTTGAGGAAGCGACGATCCTGACCAATCGAATTACCACACATCGGCGATTTGCCCGGCGGTACCCATTGTTTCAGGAAATCTAATGTTTGTTTGATTGCATCAGATTCAGAGTGAGTGCTGGCCTTACAACGCGCAGTCAGACCGGAACGGCCATGCTGGTTTGTACACCACTCATCCATATTATCAAGTAAGTCATCACTTTGATGGATAGCAATTACAGGTCCCTCGGCCAGTACATTCAGATCACAGTCGGTGATCACAGTGGCAATTTCGAGGATCCTATCTGTTTTAGGTTCCAGACCCGTCATTTCTAAGTCGAGCCAGATCAGGTTTGATTCATGAAAAGACATACACTACCTAACGGTACTTTCCTTTAGATCCAATGCAATTAGATATATCATATTAGCTTCATCACTCGACCAAAAGCTTTTTTTTACAAAGCGGGGCAATTTATTGAGTTATAGTCCATGATTGGCCTGTATACCACTCGATAGCAATAAATCGTGTCGCGAGTTTATAAGATATGGCAAAACGCAAAAAACTCAGTAAGGGCCAGTCCAGACGGATCAGTGCCAACCATCAAAAACGCTTGCATAAAGCGAAACAACAATCCGACACTCAGGTGACTTGGCAAACCGATAACCTGGGCCCCACAGAACCCGCTGTGGTGATCAGTCGCTTTGGCCAGCACGCCGATGTCGAGTGCGAAAATGGCGACGTCCTGCGCTGTAATATTCGCCGTACTGTCACCAGTATCGTATGTGGCGATGACGTGATTTTTCGTCGCGCCAAAGTCAGCGAAGGCGATCTGGCAGGCGTGATAGAAGCCGTCGAGCCTCGCCGCTCTCAGCTCACCCGTCCGGATTTTTACGACGGCGTAAAAGTGGTGGCAGCCAATATTGACCAAATTTTAATGGTATCCGCTGTAGTGCCTGAATTCACTCCTCAGATCATTGACCGCTATCTGGTCGCCTGTGAAGACATGGGCATTGAGCCTATTCTGTTACTCAACAAGATCGATCTGTTAGATGACGAAGGCCTCGACTATGTCGATGAAGTGCTGGATATCTATCGTGAGCTAGGTTACCGCGTCCTGCTGGTGAGTAACAAAACAGGCCAAGGGATTGATGAGCTCAAAGCCCTGCTGACAGACAAGAACAACATCTTTGTTGGCCAATCCGGTGTGGGCAAATCTACTTTAGTGAACACCGTTCTGCCCGATGCCGCCATTCTGACTCAGGAAGTCTCTGAGAACAGTGGCCTGGGTCAGCACACCACCACAGTTTCTAAACTGCATCACCTGCCCAGTGGCGGTAACCTGATTGACAGTCCGGGGATCCGTGAGTTCGGTCTGTGGCACCTGGAAGTTGAGCGGGTAACCTGGTGTTTTAAAGAGTTTCGTGAGTTTATCGGCGGCTGTCGTTTTCGCGATTGTAAACACCTCAACGATCCGGGTTGTCTGATCCTGGAAGCGGTTGATGAGGGCAAGATCAGCGAACTGCGCTTTGACAGCTATCATCGTATTCTGGAGTCAATGGCGGATGGTCGCGCAGGTGCGCGCGCGCCAAGAGTTTGATACTATCTTCAAAATTTTTTCAGGAATAATAAAAGTGAACTTGGATAAACTAAAGATTGCCCTGCAATATGCTTTACCCAAACATGCCGTATCACGTTTGGTGGGAAAACTGGCCGCAGCCGAAGCGGGTGCACTGACGACCACCTTAATTAAATTGTTTATCAAACAATACAAGATAGACATGAGTGAAGCCCTGCATGAAGATCCAGCTCACTATAAAACCTTTAACGAATTCTTTACCCGCCCGCTGAAGCCGGGGATCCGCCCACTTGCCGAAGAAGCCAGCATTGTGGCTCACCCGGTCGATGGTGCCATCAGCCAGCTGGGCGATGTGGTCGATGGTCAGATCATTCAGGCCAAAGGCCATGATTACAGCCTGCAAACCCTACTGGGGGGCAAAGAATCGGACGTAGAACCGTACCTTGGCGGTAAATTTGCCACCATTTATCTGGCACCCAAAGACTATCACCGTATTCATATGCCTCTTGATGGTACGCTGAAAAAGATGATTTACGTACCTGGCGATCTGTTCTCGGTAAACCCGCTGACTGCGCAAAACGTCCCTAATCTGTTTGCACGTAACGAGCGGGTTGTCGCTATCTTTGACACTGAGATAGGTCCACTGGCTATGGTACTGGTGGGCGCCACCATAGTAGCCAGCATCGAAACCATCTGGGCGGGTACGGTCACGCCACCAGCCGGTAAAGACGTCTTTAGCTGGGATTATCCCGCAGAGGGCGACAACGCCGTTAAATTGAAAAAAGGCGACGAAATGGGCCGCTTTAAGCTGGGCTCGACGGTTATTTTGGCCTGGGGAGAAGATAAAGCCGACTTCCTGGCCAACCAATTGCCAGAAACCGTTACCCGCATGGGCACCCCATTTGCGACCATCCGCGACTAAGCCGGCTAATTCGCTCAAAAAAGCCCGCATTTGCGGGCTTTTTTAATCGTCTGTGGCATTAGCCACACACGCTACATGCCGTATCTCTTTCCAGCGTAAACTGCCTTTGCTGCAAGCTCAAAGCATCGACCACTATCATTTCGCTGTGTTTATCAGGCACATCAGAGATAATTAAACTGACCGCTTTCATCGCCTGCATAGAGCCGATAATGCCCAATAACGGGCTCACCACACCTGCGTTCTGACAATTCAATACCGGTTGCGCCGAAGACTTTGGAAAAATGCAGTGATAACAGGGCGAGGACGCCCTGAAATCAAAGGCCATAAACTGCCCCTGAGTGCCCAGCGCGGCACCGGATATCAGCACCTTACGCTGTTGTACGCAGTACTGATTGAGTAAATAGCGCGTGGCAAAGTTATCGCTGCAATCCAGGATCCAGTCACTGTCTTGCAATATGCTGTCTATATTACTGTTATTGAGCTTCACAGGCTGTGGGATCAGTGAGATTTGGTTATTCAGGCTCGCTAAAACCTTACCCGCGGCTTTCGCTTTTGGCTGGCCAATGTGACTGACCTTATACAAAATTTGCCTTTGTAAATTAGACAGCTCAACCGCATCATCATCACAAAAAGTCAGCTGCCCGACTCCACTTGCCGCCAGATAAAACAACGCAGGGCTGCCCAGACCACCACAACCAACCACGGCCACCCGCGCTTGTTTTAGGCGCAGCTGACCGGCTTCCGACACTTCGTTGAGCAGTAAATGGCGGCTGTACCTCAGCCGCTCTTTGTCACTGAGCTCTGTACTCATGACTCGCCTGTGGCCCGTTTCAGGTCAATGATAGCCTGTTTATAATCCGCCGCCTCGGTGATGGCGCGCACCACGGCCACACTGCCCACTCCGGTGGCGGCAACCTGAGGAGCGCGAGTCAGGTCAATGCCCCCAATGGCCACAGTGGGATAGGTTTCACGCATCAGAGGCACAAAGTGTCTGAGCTTTTCGAGCCCCTGGATCTGCCCGCTCATGTCCTTAGTGGTCGTCGGGTAAATCGCGCCAAACGCCAGGTAGCTGGGCCGGTAGTTATGGGCTCGCAACATTTCATAAAACCCATGCGTTGAAACGCCCAAACGTAACCCCGCCTGCTGAATGGCAACCAGATTCGCCGAATCCAGATCTTCCTGACCAAGGTGCACCCCATAAGCGCCATGGCGAATGGACAGCTCCCAGTGGTCGTTAATAAAGACCCGGCCCTGATATTTCTCACCCAGAGTGATAGCACACTGTATGTCCTCTTCCAGAGTCGCGTGATCAGCCTGTTTAATCCTGAGTTGCACCGTTTTCACGCCCTCAGCCAGACACTTTTCAACCCAGTCTACCGAGTCAACGACGGCATAAAGCCCCAGTTCTTCTCCGATGGGCGCAAACCCGGCGGCAAAGTTAAACTCTTCACTCACCGCAAATTCCAGCTCGTCACCCAGCCAGCTGCCAGGCTCTATGACCTGAGGAAAGTCCGATATATTCTCTGGAAATCCGCAGTGTGCCAAGGGGCCCCTGCCCTCACCAAAGCGCTGCGCTAATTTCAGCCCCTGATTGATATAGGCCTTAGCCAGAATGAAGGCATCTTTGATCGGGTAGCCTTTGGCCAGGCAAGCCGCAACAGAAGAGGCAAAGCTACAGCCGGTGCCGTGGCTGTGTGGGGTTTGTATCGCCTCATTACCCAGCCAATACTCTTCGCCCTCACTCCAGCAATAATCGATGCAATAACCACTGGGATAATCCCAGTGCCCCCCTTTGATGATCACCGATTTGACGCCAAATTCACGTAGCTTACGGGCAGCCTCTCTGACGGCATCCGGACCAATCAGATACACACCAGTCAATACTTGCGTCTCCTGCGTATTGGGCGTGATCACATCGACCAGAGGTAAAAGGTATTTTTTCAGCGCATCCAGGGTATCTTCTTCCGTCAGCACATCGCCACTGGATGCAATGGCAACCGGGTCGAACACAATCACAGGGGGATTGTCCCAGCGACTCTTATACTGCGCCAGATGTTCTGCCACTAGCTGGATCTGTGTGCTGTTGGCCAGCATGCCAATCTTGATCACGGCTGCTTTTAAATCGGCTTCGAGTGCCAGCAGCTGAGATTCCAGCACTTCACTCGACACCGCATTAATCTCTTCAACCGCCAAACTATTTTGCGCCGTCAGCGCGGTTATGGCTGTGCAGGTTTGCACACCAAAACTGTGCATTGCTTTGACATCCGCCTGCACTCCGGCGCCGCCGCCCGAATCCGACCCGGCAATGGTCCATACCAGTTCAGCCACAATTACTCCTACTTACTCTGTTGAACATGGGCGCATGATTAAGTACTTTGCGCCACAAAGGCTTAGCGACACTATAGCGCGTGTTTAATTCTGATGCCAAAAGGGCATCCCCATCGTCGGGGTGGAAGGCGCTGCGACTTCTTTCTCCGGCATGGCCTGCGCCACGTAGGCAGCACGCCCGGCAATCACCGCATGATTAAAAGCACTGGCCATGGTCACCGGACAACCAGCACCGGCAATGGCAGAATTCAGCAACACGGCATCGTAACCAAGCTCCAGGGCCTGAACGGCATGCGAGGGTAAACCGAGTCCCGCGTCAACAATCAGGGTGTGGTCAGGCAAACGCTCACGAATGGTTTTCAGATTATAAGGATTAAGTAACCCTTTCCCGGTGCCAATGGGGGCACCCCAGGGCATCAGTACTTCGCAGCCCAGATCTGCCAGGCGCTGACACACCACTAAATCATCGGTGCAATATGGCAGCACTTTAAAGCCCTGCTTTATCAGGATTTCAGTAGCTTCCAGCAGGGCAATCGGATCGGGCTGTAAATTGTATTCGTCGCCAATCAGTTCCAGCTTGATCCAGTCAGTTGCAAACACTTCCCGGCACATTTGCGCCAGTGTCACCACTTCTTTAACACTGTGACACCCGGCGGTGTTAGGTAACACCCGCAATCCGGTATCCTTGATCAGTTGCCAGAAGTCACCTCCGGCCGACACAGAGTTCTGGCGTCGCAAAGAGACGGTGACGATTTGCGCCTGCGAAGCCACCAGGCTGTGCTGCATGATTTCCGGCGAGGGGTAAAGTGCCGAGCCAATCAGCAAGCGGCTGTTGAACTGCTCACCATAAATGGTTAACGGCGTATCACTGTGCATCATTAGCCCCCCTGAATAGGCGATAGCAACTCGATGCTGTCACCCTCTTGCAGTCGCTGCTCCGCTAACGTGCTGCGCGGCACAAATAGCCCGTTCAACGCCACCGCAAAGGGTGCCTTTGCCCCTTGCGCCTCAATCACCTCCAGCAAAGACTGTGGCTGTGACAGCGTGAGCGCCTGACCATTGTAACTTATATTCATAATACCCCTTGTTGTAACGCGTGTTGCACCACCGCTGGTGCCAGCAAAAACCCGTGCCGATACAGACCGTTAATGCGGATCACATTATCAGTGACACTAATATGCGGGCGATTATCTTTATACGCCGGGCGCAAACCTGCGCGCAGCGACATCACCCGCCCCTCAGCAAAGCCACTGTGTACCGTATACGCGGCCGACAGCAGCTCCAGTGTCGAGCGAACCGTGATATCGCCCCGATCCTGAGATTCAATTTCGGTCGCACCGATGACAAACTCGTGGTTTGGTTTGGGCGCTATGTAGAGTGGGTAACGCGGATGCATCAGACGCACCGGACGCTGCAAACTCACCTCGGGCGCATAGATGCGGGCAACCTCACCACGCACCCCACGCAGCCCGGGGCTGTCGTCTTTGGCATCCAGCCCGCGGCAGTCAATGATCCAGTCAAACGCTTCACCATTGACCCGCCCTTGTGCGATGTGTGCCGTTGCCCCTTCATGAAAGCGCACGCCTTTGTTTTTTAGGGTGTTAAGGCTGGCAGCAAAGAATGCCAGATTATCGAGCTGCCCCTCACAGGGTAAATACAACCCCTGATGAAAGCGGCCAGCCAGCTCAGGTTCCAGCGCACCAATACCGTGACCATCCAGGCTTTGCGCCTGATGGCCAGCCAGTGGTTTAAGGCGACGCTGAAAACTCAGCAAATCGCCCCTGTCTTGCTGGTGCGCAACAATCACTGTGCCCTGCTGCTGAAAGAACACCGGTGCATCGAGCTTGGCCAGCAACTCAGGCCACAAGGTCATGGCGTGCAACCCCTGCTCTGCCAGGTCTTGTTCACAGATCACGGATTCGGCCATCGGGGCGAGCATCGCCGCGGCCAAAGTGCCGACACTGGCAGGCGCTGCGACCGGGTCGCGCTCAAATACGCTCAGCTCATACTGCTCTGCCAGCATCAGGGCAGCAACCCGCCCTGTCAGGCCAAAGCCGACAATAGCAACGCGTGGTTTGTTTGTCTGGGACATCTTGCCTCCATACGGGCCCGAAGGGGCCCGCTCCCCTAAATCACAGCGCTTTGTGGTAAAGCTCCGACCCCGTTTCTTTGAACTCGCGTGATTTATTTTTCATTTCGGCTTCCACATCAATCATTTTGATGGCGATGGCTTCACCGGCATTATTTGGATCTATGCCCTCGGCTTCGAGTTGTTTGGCATAGTCACGCACATCCTGAGTGATCTTCATAGAGCAGAACTTAGGACCACACATAGAGCAGAAGTGCGCCACTTTACCCGATTCCTGAGGCAGTGTTTCGTCGTGGTAAGACAATGCCCGCTCCGGGTCCAGACTCAGGTTGAACTGATCGTGCCAGCGGAACTCAAAACGCGCTTTAGACAAGGCATTGTCGCGAATTTGTGCGCCCGGATGGCCTTTGGCCAGATCCGCCGCGTGCGCCGCAATCTTGTAGGTGATCAGGCCCTCTTTCACGTCTTCTTTGTTTGGCAGACCCAGATGCTCTTTTGGCGTGACGTAACACAACATGGCGGTACCGTACCAGGCGATCTGCGCCGCACCAATACCGGAAGTGAAGTGATCGTACCCCGGTGCTATGTCTGTGGTCAGCGGGCCAAGGGTATAGAAAGGCGCTTCATGACAGTGCTTTAATTGCTCATCCATGTTTTCTTTGATCAGATGCATAGGGACATGGCCCGGCCCTTCAATGAACACTTGTACGTCATGTTTCCAGGCGATCGTGGTCAGTTCACCCAAAGTGCGCAGCTCAGAGAATTGTGCTTCGTCATTGGCATCGGCGATTGAACCCGGACGCAGACCATCACCCAGCGAGAAACAGACATCGTACTGTTTCATGATCTCACAGATGTCTTCAAAGTGGGTGTAAAGGAAGTTTTCTTTATGGTGCGCCAGACACCATTTGGCCATGATGGAGCCACCGCGCGAAACAATGCCCGTCACCCGCTTCGCCGTCATAGGCACATAGCGTAACAGCACACCCGCGTGAATGGTGAAGTAGTCAACGCCCTGCTCGGCCTGCTCAATCAGCGTATCGCGGAAAATTTCCCAGGTCAGATCTTCCGCCACGCCGTTCACTTTTTCCAGCGCCTGATAAATCGGCACCGTCCCAATCGGCACCGGTGAGTTACGTACCACCCACTCACGGGTTTCGTGGATATAGCGGCCCGTCGATAAGTCCATGACCGTATCCGCGCCCCAGCGGGTTGACCACACCAGCTTCTCAACCTCTTCTTCAATCGAAGAAGTCACCGAGGAATTACCTATGTTGGCATTCACCTTCACCAGGAAGTTGCGGCCGACAATCATAGGCTCGGTTTCCGGGTGGTTGATGTTGTTTGGCAAGATAGCGCGGCCACGTGCAATTTCAGCACGGACAAATTCGGGGGTAATAAAGTCTGGGACCTCGGCGCCAAAAGACTGGCCCTTGTGCTGCTGCGCCAGTAACTCTTCACGAATTTTCGCGCGGCCCATGTTTTCACGAATGGCGACGTATTCCATTTCCGGGGTCACAATACCACGACGCGCATAGTGCATTTGTGTCACATTTTGTCCGGGTTTGGCGCGACGGATCTTAGGCAGGTTTTCAAAACGAATATGGTCCAGCCCTTCGTCCGCCATACGCTGCTGAGAAAACTGCGAAGTGACCGACTCCAGCACTTCGGTATCGTCGCGGTCTAAAATCCACTGCTCACGGAATTTCGGCAAGCCTGTGCGCACATCCAGCTTAAAATCCGGATCGGTATAAGGGCCTGAAGTGTCGTAGACGCGAACCGGTTCATTTTTCTCATAGATTGGCTCTTCTTCGGTACCGCCAATAAAAGAATCACTCAAAGTGATCTCGCGCATGCCGACGCGCACGCCTGCCTGTTCACCCTCAACATACACTTTCTCGGAATTTGGGAAAGGTTGTCCGGTAAGGTTATAGATAAAATCCGACGCGGCCTCGCGCGACTCACGACGTGATAACTTGCTACTGTTGTTTGACATGACATGCCTCATTGTTAAGTTAAGGTGTCTTGTCAGAACTCCGCAAAGGGAGCGAGAAGGGTCCAAACCAAACCCACAGCAAAGCGCTGTGTGCTGATTTCATTCAGTGGAGCATGTTGGCACAGGCACAACATGGCTGGCAACCTAGATATCTTACGATATACCAACTTAGGTAGCTTGTTCCCTACGCAGGCATTAACCTGATCAGGTCCACGGATCCCGCAATACTGCGATCTCAGCCCAGATGGGCACTCCGACAAGTAACGAACTGTGAAAAAGTGTACTGAATCGCGCCTAGTTAGTCAAAGGCTCTGCGTCCAGTGCTTTAAATTGCCAGGTTTGCTGGCCATTAAGGTGTAACTTATTGTTCTGAATCGTGACAGTCACGCCCTGCTGTAGCATGTCCAGAAACTGCATCTCCCGCGCATCCAGCACATCACCGCAGGACTTTCGGGTCATCCCCAGCTGACTCAGCTTAAGGGTCTCAGACGCCATGTTGCCCTCGGCAAAAAACCGATTACACCCAGCAAAACCAACCACCTGTAAGGCATCCAGAAACTCGATTTCTATCGGTAAGGCCTCTGTAACAAGACGACCATCAACCTGAGCTAACTGCCAGTGAGAGTGCTTAAGCTGTTCCCTGGTTACCTTCCCTGTACTGGAACATGCCATTAATACGCACATCAGGCATAAAAGAATGGAATTTTTCATGGTAAACCAACCGCTTAAAATATGATTAATATTATAACGTCAGCCGGTGTGGAAAAGGCAGTAAAAATCTGTAATTTTCTGCCTTTTTAGTAAAAAAATCAGACGAAAAGCTGATCAATTTCCTCAGGTAGGAACGGACGCCCCCGTTCATTCACGGATGTCCCGGTGACAACCGCATCCAGCATGAGCTTGTCGTCTGCGGCGCGGATAATACGCTGAATAAACGCGAACTTCAGTTTACTGACCCGCAGTGTTTCAACTTCAACATAAAATGCGTCCCCCGGTTTCAATGAATCTTTATAATTCATTTCAGAGCGGATCACCACCAGGTTGATTTTTTGCTCTGCCAGTGCAGCAAAATCGACGCCGTTGGCAATCAAAAATTCATGCCTGGCATGCTCCAGATAATTAAAATAGACACTGTTATTCACAATGCCCTGCAAATCACATTCGTAATCCCTGACTTTGAAATCAAGCTTAAATGTCATGGCTTTTCCTCTTCACTAAGTTGCCGAATTTATAACACATATTAACTGTTAACTGGTCGGGCTTTTGCTACACTGTGCGCAATCAAAAATGGAACAAGATAAGACATGAAGCTTAAACTTTCTTTGCTTAGCATCAGCCTGTTGGCTGCCCTGTCAAACCAAGCCGCCGCTGACGAGTTACCGACAGCCGCGCCCCTTGAAACCATTGAAGTCACCGGCGACTTCCAAAGAGAATCTCTGCAAACACTGAGTGCCAGCGCCAGTGTGATGGGTGAAGTTGAAATGACCCATCGCGGCGCCAGCTATCTGGATGAACTATTAAATAGCACTGCCAATGTGAACTTTACCGCAGGCGCGTCACGCGGCCGCTTTGTGCAGATCCGTGGTGTAGGACTGCGCTCTCAGTTTGTTGACCCAATTACTCCCAGTGTGGGTATGCTGGTCGATGGCATTAATTACTCCGGCCTGGGCGGCAGTGCCTTGCTGTTTGATATTGATCAGGTGACCTTGTATCGCGGCCCTCAGGGAACGCGTTTTGGCGCCGATGCCATGGGCGGGATCATCGATCTGCAATCTCATGCCCCAACCCAGGACAGCGCCTTAAAACTGCGCCTTGGCGCGGGTAACTACAATAGCTATGAAGCTGGCCTGGCGGCAGGCACCGGATTAACGGACAGCACCGCAGGACGTATTAGCCTGTATCAACGCGGCTCCGACGGCTATGTCGATAACCTGTATCTGGATAAGCCAACTCAGGATCAGCAAGAACAACTGGCCCGCGTTAAACTCAACAGCCAGCTGACAGATGCGCTAACAGTGAACCTGGCCGTACACCACATCGATATCGATAATGGCTATGATGGCTTTACGCTGGACAATACACGTCACAGTGTGGCTAACCTGCCAGGTAAAGACACCCAAGAAAGTGATGCCTTTGCACTTAGCGCCCTGTATACCGGCCTGAGTGCTTTTGATATTGAGTTTCAGGGCACAGGGCTGCAAGCCGATACAGAATATAGCTACGATGAAGACTGGACCTGCCATGACGCGACCCAGCCGAAGCTATGCGCCGCAGGCCTGCACCCGGACCACTACGAAAGCTTTGACAGCTATCTGCGCGATCACGAACGTGGCTCGCTGGAAGTCAAGCTAATGGACAAGCAGGGCGACTGGGTGCTCGGTGCTTACGCACAGCGTCGTGATGTCGACCTGACCCGTCAGTACACCTGGCTGAGCAATGATTTTCGCTCCAGCTATGATGTCTCCAGTCAGGCGCTATTCGGTCAAAAAGTCACGCATCTGAATGATCAGACCCGACTGATCACGGGATTGCGAGTGGAACGCTATGACAGTGAATACCTGGATACCAATGGTTTTGCCATAGATCAGGATGACACTATGGTCGGTGGTAAGCTGGCGCTGGAGTATCAGGTTGTGCCTCGCACCATGATCTATACCAGCCTGAGCCGGGGTTATAAGGTCGGCGGCGCCAATGGTGAAGCGCTGGCCAAAGCCAAAGATGAAGGGTTCAGCATTCCGGCCTCAGCATTCTCGTTTGAGCCAGAATATCTGTGGAATGCGGAATTTGGTGTAAAAGGTCAGTCTGAAGATAAAAAACACACACTTGCGGTCACAGCATTCTATATGGAACGCGAAGACATGCAGCTTAAACAGTGGCGCATTGACGGTGTACAGTTTGCCGGCTTCATTAGCAATGCCGGTAAAGGCGAAAACTATGGTCTGGAAATCGAAGGCCAGCGCCTGATCACGGATCAGCTGACGCTGAACTACAGTCTCGGCTATCTGGACACTAAAATAGAAGACTTTGTGACCACCTCAGGTGCCAACTTCGATGGTCGTGAGCAGGCACAGGCGCCCAAGTATCAGTATGCCTTCTCGGCAGACTATAGCGTGCTGGAAAACCTGGTGCTGAGTGTGGGTGTCGAAGGTAAAGATGATTACTTTTTCTCGGACAGCCACAATGAGCAGGCACCGAGTCAGAACCTGATCAATGCCAGCGTAAGTTATTATGGTGAACAATGGTCACTGACAGCCTGGGGTCGTAACCTGGCCGACCGTGATGTCCCGGTCAGGGGCTTTTACTTCGGCAATGATCCACGCGATGGCTACACGGCGCGAAACTACGTTCAGTACGGTGAGCCGCGAGTCTTTGGCCTGACCTTCACGTACGATTTGTAAGTCCCATATCAATTCGAACGAGTATGAAACAAAAAAGGCGCTCAGTGAGCGCCTTTTTTAACGGTTAATACCCGCTAATTATTCTGGCAGGTTACGACCGTAGAATACTTCCTGGATTTCGCGATTCAGGCGCTCACGGATCTGCTCTTCCTCTTCTGTGTCCAAATCATCCGTTGTGATACCAAACAGGTAGGTATTCAGATCGGTTTCTTTGAGCATCATCTTAGTGTGGAACAGGTTTTCCTGATACACATTCACATCCACCATGTGATACGCCTCTTTGGTATCTTCGGTCATGTAGTTCTGGATAGAATGAATAGCATGGTCAATATAGTGCTTTACGCCATTGACGTCGCGGGTGAAACCACGCACACGGTAATCAATGGTGACCACGTCTGATTCCAGCTTGTGGATCAGGAAATTCAGTGCCTTCAGCGGTGAAATAATGCCACAGGTCGATACTTCAATATCGGCACGGAAAGTACAAATACCATCGTGCGGGTGTGCTTCTGGATACGTGTGCACACAAATATGGCTTTTATCCAGATGCGCAACCACAGAATCCGGCAACGGTCCTGGTGTTTCGTTGCTGTCGAACGTTTGCTGCTCTACCGGCTCTTCCGATACCAAAATGGTGACACTGGCGCCCTGCGGATCATAATCCTGGCGGGCAATATTCAGTACATTGGCACCAATGATATCGACTACGTCGCGCAGAATATCGGTCAGGCGATCGGCACTATACTGCTCATCGATGTATTCCAGATATTCTTTACGCTGCTGCTCGGTCTTGGCATAGCAAATATCATAGATACTAAAGCTTAAACTCTTAGTTAAGTTGTTAAAGCCATGGAGTTTAATTTTATCAAAGGGCTTGTTCACGATAGACCCACCTTAAAACGTGAAAATCTGCGCTGCAGAAATAAAAGTTCGCGGATTTTATACGAAAATAGCGTCGCAAAAAAGACCTATTTCGCGCTGTTTTCAACCACTTCGTGGCTGTGAGTAATTTCTACCGCTTTTTCAAGCATTAAGGCTACCGAACAGTATTTTTCAGCAGACAATTGCACTGCGCGCGCCAGGTGCTTTTCTGACACATTATTGCCAGTCACCACAAAGTGTAGATTGATTTTGGTGAATACTCTAGGCGCACTGTCCGCACGCTCTGCGCTCAGCTCCACAGTGACATCACTGACGTCTTGCTTGGCTTTTTTTAGAATACTGACCACATCCACAGATGAGCAGCAGCCTGCCGACATCAACACCATTTCCATCGGGCTGGGCGCTGCGCTGTCAGCGCCTGCGTCGAATACCACATTATGACCAGAATGAGAGCGACCAATAAAGGTATCTCCGTCAACCCACTTCACACTTGCTTGCATGTTTATTATTCCTCGAGTTCCTAAAACTAATAACACCGCCAATAGGCGGTGTTATATTTGATACATAGCAGCGACGACTGCGTCAGTTTATTGCATTGTCGAACAGGTTTTTCACCAGCCCGGCGAATTCCTCAATAAACTCTCTTTGCTCTTCAGTAACGCGCTGCTCAGTGACGCTGGAGAGTACTTCCTGCAAATCATACACAATGCCGTCAACTTCTCTGACTATCAGGCTACGTTGTTCGGTCGTCAATCCGGTATGTTGCTCACAGAGGCGGATCACGTGCTCAGCAATCACATCTTCTATTAACTCCAACACCTTAGGTGCATTGGCTTTCACCACACCCGGCTTCTCAAACAAGGCTAAGTGTTGCGTTAGGTACATGACTAACTCATCGTATCCTTGTTTATCTAAAACCATATATTGCCCACCTGAATGTATCAATGACATCTCCTATTGATTTAAGCAGAAACTAGTTTTGATTGCTACTTTTGATATTTGCAGACCAACAAAAAAGCAGCCGAGTTGACGCTTGGCTGCTTTTTTCAATACTAAAGGGTGAGAAAATAAGTATTTATTCTCTCTGAGTAAGATTTTACTCGATAGTCAGGCCCGGACTCAAGGTGCCTGGCAAAGTCACTTTGTCCAGCTCAACCGAAGCCACCGGGTATGCACAGTAGTCTGCTGCATAGTAAGCACTTGCTCTGTGGTTACCAGAAGCACCAATACCACCGAATGGTGCGGCACTAGATGCGCCTGTAATTGGGCGGTTCCAGTTCACGATACCTGCACGGCTGCGACGCAGGAAGTGCTCATAATCGGCCTGGTTATCACCCAGTAAACCGGCAGACAAACCAAAGCTGGTGTCGTTGGCTTTTTCAATTGCGGCATCGAAATCGCTGTATCGGAATACTTTCAGTAACGGGCCGAAGTGCTCATCATCAGGGAAGTCGGTGACCTTAGTACACTCAATGATGCCTGGCGTTACAAAGCCTGTGCCTTCAGTGTGTGTCAGCTCAAGCAAAATCTCACCACCAAGCTCAACCAGCTGTTGCTGCGCAGCAACCATACCAGCAGCGGCATTGTTAGAGATCATTGAGCCCATAAACGGCTGATCTTCGGCATCATAATTACCGATCTTGATTGCTTTAGTGGCTTTCAGCAGTTGCGCCAGGATCACATCGCCCTGTTCGCCTTCTGGCAGGAACAGTTTACGCGCACACGTACAACGCTGACCGCTTGAGATAAACGCTGACTGGATGATGTCATGAACGGCTGCTTTGGTATCAGCAACGTCTTTGACGATCAATGGGTTGTTACCACCCATTTCCAGTGCCAGAATTTTGCCAGGCTGACCTGCGTACTGCTCGTGCAACAGGTGGCCGGTACGTGAAGAACCTGTGAAGAACAAGCCGTCGATGCCTTTGTGTGACGCCAGGGCTTTACCTGTTTCTACTTCACCCTGTACCAGGTTGATCACCCCTTTTGGCAGACCTGCCTGCTCCCATAGCTTCAGCGTCAGCTCTGCCACATAAGGCGTCAGTTCTGAAGGCTTGAAGATCACTGTGTTACCTGCCAGCAGGGCCGGTACAATGTGACCGTTTGGCAGGTGACCCGGGAAGTTATAAGGACCAAATACCGCAACTACGCCGTGCGCTTTGTGACGAATAACCGCACGACCCACTGGCATTGGGTTTTCAACTACGCCGGTGCGCTCATGATAGGCTTTTTCAGAAATCGCGATTTTACCAACCATGGCGCCCGCTTCAGTGCGCGTTTCCCACAGTGGCTTACCGGTTTCCTGTGCAATGGCCACAGCCAGTGCTTCACTGTTTTCTTTCAGTAGCTCAGCAAAGCGCTTAACCACGGTCAGACGCTCTTCAAACGCCAGCTCACCCCAGCTGTAGAAGGCTTCGCGGGCCGCTTTTACGGCACTGTCAACTTGCTCTGCCGTTGCCGCGTTGGCACGCCAGATCTCTTCGTTATTGGCCGGGTTTACCGACGCAAATGCTGCGCCTTCACCTAAGCGCCACTCACCATTGATAAATTGTGCTGCGTGTGTTGTCATAATTCTTTCCCAATTAAAGAGTTGCAATACTAACGGTGTCACCGTCAGCGATCTGCAGGGCCTTCGCCACCGCACCAGGGATGGCAACTTCTGTTGCTTTTTCTGGCAGCGCTAACGTCAGTGCCGTCGCACGATATCCCGCTAGTTTATCATTAGCTATCATGACGGGGGAACCTTCTGCGTCAATCTGCATCGCATCGTCAATGCGCACTGTGTACTTACGCACTTCGCGCACTGTGCGGATGTTGTCAACTTTGGCTTCTACCGTGGGACCTGCGTCGAAGATATCGACATAGCCATTAAAGGTAAAACCTTCGCTCTTTAGCAGTTCAATCGCCGGGCGCGTGTTGTCATGCACTTCACCCACCACTGACTGGGCTTCTTTGCTCAGCAGGTTGACGTAGATAGGGTACTTAGGCATCAGCTCGGCAATAAAGACTTTTTGACCAATGCCAGTCAGGTAGTCCGCTGTCGGGAAGTCCATCGAGAAGAAGTGCTCTTCCAGCCACTGCCAGAATGGGCTGTCGCCATTCTCATCAGACACGCCGCGCATCTCGGCAATCACAGTATCCGCAAAGCGGTCACGATGTTGGTTAATAAACATGAAGCGTGACTTAGACAATAACTTGCCATTCAGCCCGCGGCGGTATTTATCGCGCAGGAATAATGTGCACAACTCAGTGGCACCGGTGTAGTCATTACACAGGGTCAGAATATCCACTGCTTTGTAAACATTCAACGTCCGCGATGAGTGGATCACTTTACTTAAGTGGTAGTGATAAAAGGCATCATCAAGACCCACTGCAGCTTCGATGGCACTGGTGCCAACCACTTCACCGGTTTCACTGTCTTCAAGCACAAACAGGTAACCTTCATCAAAAGGCACGTCTGTTTCTTTGCCGAATGAAGCAACTGAGCGTTCGATCTTGTTTTGCAGCAATTCTTCATTGACCGGCAATGAAGTAAAGCCATGCCCCGACTCCTGGGCAATGTTCAAAAGCGCTGAATAATCGCTTTTCTGGATTGGGCGAAGGATCATCATGAGCCCGCTTACTCCTCAAAAAATGTAGATAGCTGAGTCGCACATTAAGTGCGACCCACATGTCACCGACTGGTATTAGGCGTTGTTTGCAACCACTTTGGCCACAGCCGCTTCAAAGCGTGCCATACCTTCACGGATATCCGCATCAGGGATCACCAAAGAAGGGGTGAAACGCACAACGTTTGCACCGGCAACCAAAGACATGACGCCCTGGTTAATACCTTCTACCAGGAATTCTTTCGCTTTACCCTGATATTTGTCGTTCAGTACACCACCCAGTAGCAAGCCTTTACCACGGATCTCACTGAACACCTGGTGCTTCTCGTTGATCTCGTTCAACAGCTCGCGGAACAGCGCTTCTTTGGCTTTAACGCCATTCAGTACTTCCGGAGTGTTGACTGTGTCCAGTGCCGCTTCTGCAACGGCACACGCCAGCGGGTTACCGCCGTAGGTTGAACCGTGTGTACCAATCTTCAGGTGCTTGGCAATTTCAGTAGTGGTGATCATCGCACCGATTGGGAAACCGCCGCCCAGCGCTTTAGCTGTGGTCAGGATATCAGGTGTTACACCCAGTCCCTGATAAGCATATAGGTCACCAGTACGGCCAACACCGGTTTGTACTTCATCAAAAATCAGCAGCGCGTTGTGCTTATCACACAATTCACGTACACCTTTTACGAAGTCAGCTTCTGGTGAAATGATACCGCCTTCACCTTGTAGTGGCTCCATCATTACCGCACAAGTGTTGTCTGAGATCAGCGCTTCCAGTGCCGCCAGATCATTGTAGTCGCTGTGCACAACATCGCCCGGCTTAGGACCAAAGCCATCTGAATACGCAGCCTGACCACCCACGGTTACAGTGAAGAAAGTACGACCGTGGAAGCCTTTATTAAATGCGATGATTTGTGATTTGTGCTCACCGAAGTTATCCAGTGCCCAACGACGCGCCAGTTTTAACGCGGCTTCGTTGGCTTCTGCACCAGAGTTTGCAAAATAAACTTTGTCTGCGAAGGTCGCATCAGTCAGTTTTTTCGCCAGGCGAAGCGCCGGCTCATTGGTCATGACGTTAGACAGGTGCCAGATTTTTTCGCCCTGCTCTTTTAGCGCTGCAACCAGTGCCGGGTGACAATGACCCAGACAATTTACTGCGATACCGCCCGCGAAATCGATGTATTCTTTGTCATTTTGGTCCCATACACGTGCACCTTCACCTTTAACAGGGATTACTGCAGAAGGTGAATAGTTAGGCACCATTACCTGATCGAAAAGTTCACGATTGATAGTCATTTTGATTCCTCATTTTGGTGAGTACAGCACTCAACCGGGGCAGGCAGTGATACATGAAATCTCAGCGACAGCGATGTAAAAGACCTGAATTTGTCCCAATTGGTGCAAAATTCATACGCTCATTATTTCAAAAAAAAGCGCATTTGTCTCATATTAAACATCGCGCGAGCCCTTTATATTCAAGGGATTAGTATATAATTGCAGTCTCAGTGAATAACTATTAAGGCGTCCATAATTAACGCCCCTATAACTTCAAGGCGTTTACTGAGATCTGTTACTTGCCCGCAATGAATGAATAAGCGAGAAAAAAGTGTGGTTTTTTTTAAAGAATTGTCAATTGCAGGCTTTGCAGCGCTGTTTTTGACAGCAGATCTTGCTCTTGTGTGGTGAGCTGATTGTAAGCGAGCCAGTCTTTGGCTTCATCTGCCTCCAGCAAATGGGTGTCTTTGAGTACCTGATATTGCGCATAGCAATAGGCTTTACGCACCACCTGGGTGAGTGGCAGTTGCTCCGCGGCATGATTATGCGCCTTTGGCAGATAGCTTTGCGCAAACTCTTCCATCACGGCATTGAACGGCAAGTATCGAAATTCCATCCGCTCTATCAAATACTGTGACACGGTTGCCGAGTGCTCCAGTAACAAGTTACGCAGAAACAAGGGATCGGGCTCCAGACCCACCAGTGCAGTGTGCAGATCTTTTTGCTTTTTATCGCGCGCGATTTTAACTTTGCCCTGCCAAACCCGCTCAAAAGTGCGCAGATATAACCGGGTCAGCGCAATTTTACCGACATCCAGTAACATCCCCAGGGTAAACGCATGCTGCGCTTTGACATCATACAGGGGGGCCAGTGTTTTGGCGGCAATGGCGGTTGCCATGCTCATATCGCGCAGTTTGCGCTTTAGCAGCGGGAAAGGCTCGGTTGAATGTGGCATCCAGTGGCGCATCGCAAAGGTCGGGATCACCATTTGCAGGTTTTCCAGCCCCAGGTAGCGTAGCGCCAGTGCGGGCGTGTCAACTTTGACCGTTGTGCCTTTGGCACTCTTTTTACGATACTGAGGCAAGTTGACCAGCGAGACCAAGTCGCGCCCCAGCCAGGACAAATCGTTGACCAGTGGCTCTAACCGGCCGACTGACGCCGATTTAACCGCCAGAATATCCAACACCGTAGGCACGGCTTCCTGGATCCCCACCACTTCATGGTAAATCGTGTCTAAATCTTCCAGCTGCGTATTGATGGCCGCTTCTATGACCTGATGCAAGTGGGTACTGGCTTTGGCAATATATTTATGATGACTGGTACTGCGCTCCTGACGTTTAGCAGACGCTGCAAGCTCTACCTCAAGCATAGTGCGTTGTGGTATGCGCTCACCAAAATTCATATCAAAAGTATGAATATAGCCTATCTGCTGCTGAGCAAAGTTATGGCTAATTAGTACATCATGGGCACGCTCTGCCAGAGCCTGTGCTATCCGAGATTGCCTAATGTCATCAGTCATCAATTATGTTCTTTTTCGGTATTGTCGGGGTTGCTTTTTAAGGTTAGAAGCGACTTATAAAGTTATCAAGTAGCTGCAGGCCATGCTCCGTCAGTATGGCTTCAGGATGAAACTGAACACCTTCCAACGCTCGCTCAGTATGGCATAAGCCCATGATTTCATCTAGTTCACCCGCACTATTTTGCGTCCAGGCCGTGACCTTCAGCGCATCGGGTAAAGTGTCTGGCTGCACCACCAGCGAGTGATAGCGGCACACCTCAAACTGCCCGGGTAAACCTTTAAAGGATCCGCTGTGATTATGCACCAGTGTTGAGGTTTTACCATGCATGACCTGGCTGGCACGCACCACCTTTGCGCCCAGTGCCTGCGCTATGGTTTGATGGCCCAGACAAATGCCGAGAATGGGGATCTGCCCCTGAAATGCGTCAACCACTGACAAGGATATCCCCGCTTCATTGGGCGAGCAGGGTCCGGGTGAGATGACAATATGATCCGGGTTTAATGCACGAATGTCTGACACTGACAGCGCGTCATTACGATGCACCACCACCTCTTGGTCAAGGCGTTGAAAATATTGCACTAAATTGAATGTAAATGAATCATAATTGTCTATCATAAGTAGCATACTGCGCTATCCTTGTGATGGCATTGTAAAGCGGTTTGCGTGTTATTGTAGCATGCCGGGCCCGGCTACTGGCCCGATGCCTTAGTGGCGGGTACCTGGCTTTCTTTTTGATAACCCGACGCCCCTTTAACGATATATCTGAGTTGCCAGATCAAGCGCTCGGTTAATTCTGCGCGCTGCTGGGCATCCTGATCCAAAGCTTCTGCCCCTGAGCTGAACACCAGTGTCACCATGGCTTCTGCCTGCATATACGCATGATTGGCATCACAAGGGGTCTCGGTCTCCAGGTAGTGAGACAGCTCCATGATGAAGTGCTTGATCTCTCTGGCGACGGCAGCGCGAAATGCAGGCGAGGTGCCGGACCGTTCGCGCAGCAGCAAGCGAAACTGGTTGCTGGATGTTTCGATGAACTCCATAAAGGTCAGCACAGACGTGTGGATCACGCTTCCGCCCCCTTTAGCGATCCTGCGCCGCGCCTGACGCATCAGCTGACGTAATGTTAAACCGGCCTCATCCACCATGGTCAGACCGAGCTCATTCATGTCCTTAAAATGGCGATAAAACGACGTAGGGGCAATGCCGGCCTCGCGGGCCACCTCACGCAAACTGAGATTGGTAAAGCTATGCTCAGCACTGAGCTGATTAAACGCCGCCTCTATCAGCGCCTGACGGGTTTTTTGTTTTTGCTGGGCACGGACACCTGACATGGTCGCAGTTCCTATAATTTATTAGCTCAGATCAATAATAGTGGGAGTCTAATACTTGACGGCGCAACTTTGAAATACTATTTTAGCGTACAAGTGTACGCTGAGATTTTTAAAAATGAAAAAACCCCCGTTATTGTGGACTAATGTCTTATTCTTTAGTCTGTCCTTTCTTGCTGCGATTACGTTAGTGCCCTGGTATGGCTTTGAGTATGGTTACACGGCGACCCACTGGATTGCGTTTGTGGGCTGTATGTTTTACGCCGGTATGTCGATTACCGCAGGTTATCATCGCCTGTGGGCACACAAGGCCTACGATGCCCACCCTGTTATTCAGGTCTTCTTTGCCTTTGGCGGCGCCTTTGCACTGCAAAACAGTGCTCTGCACTGGAGCAGCGACCACCGCATTCACCATGGCCAGGTCGACGATCCGATAAAAGACCCCTATGCGGCAACCCGCGGATTCTGGTACAGCCATATCGGCTGGATGCTCCGAGACTATCAGGGTGAAAGCTATGGCGATTACAGCAATGCCCGTGACTTACAACGCAATAAAATCGTGATGTGGCAACACAAACACTACCTTAAGCTGGTCCTGCTGACTAATATTGGTATTCCGCTGGCACTTGGCCTGATGCTGGGTGACGTCCTGGGCATGTTGCTATTAGCTGGCGTACTGCGCCTGGTACTGAGCCAGCACTTCACCTTCTTCATTAACTCACTGGCTCATATCTGGGGTAAACGTCCATATACCGAGAAAAACACCGCCCGGGACAATGGCTTTCTGGCACTGCTGACCTACGGTGAGGGCTATCATAATTTCCACCACATCTTTGCCAGTGACTATCGCAACGGCATTCGCTGGTATCATTACGATCCCACCAAGTGGATGATCCGTGGTCTGTCGTATCTTGGTCTGGCCAGCAAGCTCAAGCGCACACCGGTTGAACGAATAGAAAAAGCCAAAGCAGAAACCTTGCTGAATAAGACTAAAGTTACCCTGGCAAAATTGCCTTTGACGCAGGATAAGCTTACATTGTTACAACAAGAGTATGATTTACTGCTGAAAAAACTTCAGCATTTCTGTGCCGTGCAAAAGCAGGTACTGGAAACGAAAAAGCATGCTATGCGCGAACAATGCGAGCAGTCAGCCCTGTTAAAACAGTATCAAGAACTGGAGCAGGCCTGGCAGGCGCAGAAGCAGGCATGGCTGGCATTAAACTCGAGGTTGTTAAAGGGCGCCACCAGCTAACCCTAAAAGCGGCCTCACAAGTCATTATTTAAGGTGAGGCCGTGACTAAGAAAACCTCCACAAAAGTACCCACGCAACAAGCATCCTACCAGTATGATGCGATCATCATTGGCACAGGCCCCGGCGGTGAAGGGGCTGCCATGAACCTGTCCAAAAGCAATCGTAAGGTTGCCGTGATAGAGCGGCAAAAGGATGTCGGTGGCGGCTGTGTACACTGGGGCACTATCCCGTCCAAAGCACTGCGCCACTCTGTCAGCCGTTTAATCGAATACAAAGCCAACCCACTGTTTCGCTTTAGCGAGCGCCCGCAACGCCTGACCTTTCAGGATATTTTGCACCATGCCAGTGATGTGATCAGCAAGCAATCCAGCCTGCGTTCCAGCTTTTATGATCGCAACCGCATCCATTTATATCAGGGTGATGCCACCTTTGTTGACGCCCATACCATTCAGGTGCAGCATCTGGACGGCTCACAGGAGCTGCTGACTGCGCAAACCATAGTGATTGCGACCGGCTCTCGCCCTTATCGTCCACCCGGCGTCGACTTTAACCACCCACGCGTCTATGACAGTGATACCATTTTAGACTTAACCCACAACCCGCAGCGCGTACTGGTTTACGGTGCCGGGGTGATCGGCTGTGAGTATGCGTCTATATTCAAAGGCCTGGGTGCCAAAGTGGATCTCATCAACACCCGCGATCGACTGCTGTCGTTTATGGATGACGAGATCTCCGATGCACTGAGCTACCACTTCTGGAACAGCGGTATTGTGATCCGCCACAATGAAGAATTTGCTAAGGTTGAAACCCAGGACAAAGGTGTCGTACTGCACCTGCAGTCCGGAAAAAAGGTCAAAGCAGACTGTATTTTGTGGGCCAACGGCCGAACAGGTAATACCGACGCACTGAACCTCGACGCCATCGGCCTTAAAGCCGACAGCCGTGGTCAGCTCAAAGTCAATGAACATTACCAGACTGAAATCGACAATGTGTATGCCGTGGGGGATGTGATTGGTTACCCAAGCCTGGCCAGTGCGGCCTTTGATCAGGGTCGTATTGCAGCGCACGCCATTGTTCATGGTAAGTGCGATGACCGCCTGATCACCGACATTCCAACCGGGATTTACACCATTCCGGAAATGAGCTCAGTGGGTAAAACCGAACAACAGCTGACCGCCGCCAAAATTCCTTATGAAGTTGGCCGGGCGCAGTTTAAACACCTGGCACGCTCGCAGATCACTGGCACCGAAGTCGGCTCACTTAAGCTGCTGTTTCATGCTGAAAGCAAAGAAATTCTCGGGATCCACTGTTTTGGTGAGCGCGCCTCGGAGATCATTCACATCGGCCAGGCCATTATGGAACAAAAAGGCCAAGGCAATAATGTCGAGTACTTCGTCAATACCACCTTTAACTACCCGACTATGGCTGAAGCCTACCGGGTCGCAGCACTCAACGGCCTGAATCGGTTATGTGACTAACCTTGACCAGATTTGAGCTGCGCGGTTAAAAGCGCAGCTCAGCACTGGCGCGCCACAGTTGTTCTATTTGTCGCGTAGGTAAATTAAAATCGGCGCGGTTTGCCACCTTAGACTCCAGATATTGAAATTCCATTCCAACATGCCAGTGCTCGCTTAGCTGCCAGCGACCTGTCAGCGTCACCGCACCTCCCTCGCTGGTATTCGGGTCAAAATCCCAGAAGTCTCTGTCTTTGACATCAAACTGCTCCACCCGCCCACTGACACGGTAATCCTGCCATTTATGGGTCAGCAGAATAAACTGGCTGCTAAAGTCGTTATCCACCCCACGGCGCTTGCCCATCGCGGTATTACCGGCCATAGCCTGCATCACAAGGTGTGTTGAGCGAGTGATCTTGAAGCGGTAAGCCGCACTGTAAAATTTGGTATCCCAGGCATATTGTCCGGTGTGATAGTTCAATACACTCGGGTCGCCGTTATTGTCGTACCAGTACAGACGTAGCGTATGACGCTTCTGATAATCCCAGTGCGCACCAAGGTAATAGCCAAACCGGCCATCCACCTCAGTAAATGGCTCCGTTCGCCACGCCTGTTTTGCCAACGGCGGTGCGTTTAGAGCATTAATGGGCGCAAACGCAATGGCTTCGTTGAACACACTTTGCCGGTCGTGCACAGCCCAGCCACGCCAGGCCAGCAAAGTCCCGGCCGGATCATTGCCCTTGTACAAGGCACCAACCAGCTCCCAGTTGTGGCCTGTACGCTGGCGTCGCGACAATCGATTGTCGCTGTGCTTAAAGCTCACTTCCGTACCAAAGGTGCGGATCTCCTCACCGAGCCAGGCATTAATGGCACTGTAACTGTAATTGTAGGGAGACGACCAGCCGATATCCGGGTTTTCCAGCGACATTCGCGGATAAAAACCACCAAAGCGGGCCTGCCACTGCCTGGGCCCTTTATTCAGGGTGTGGTACTGAGCAAACAGCTCGGTAAAACCCAGCTTGCTATCCGGATCAGGTACATATTGTGCGCTGGCCAGTAGTGACCAAGTGCTACCCAGCTCCGTGCGCAAATCAATTGCTGCTCTGCTGAGATTCAGCCGCTCCGACTCAGTACCAAAGCGGTTAACTGATACGCCCCGGTTATACCAGGCGGCATATTCACTGTTGCTTTGCCAGCTTGCCTGAAGCACGCCCTTGTACTGAACAGTGTTTGCCTGTGCCGCCGCACTGAACAATGTACTGAGACTTGCCAGTGTCAGCCAGTGAAGTAATTTATTCATAGTCATCAAACTCATCGCTGAAATCGTCCTGGAACATGCCAAGCGCCTGGCGCAATTGCACGTTAAGTTGCTCGCCCGCTTTGACTACCGACAACCGCTCACTTTGGGGCTTGTCGAGATCAACAAACCCTTCATGCCAGACTTTCAACTCGACGTTGTTGAGCTGCCCCGCAGGTAATGGAATCTGTGCCTTGCCCTGTGCATCCGTCACGGCAAAGTGGGTTGAATCAACCACCAGAATGTATCCCAGCATCCAGTCATGGATATTACATCCCAACTCAACTGCGCCGGTCGCTGCAAAGGTCAGCGCCTGAGGCTGGTCGCGGTAAAGCTTAAACTCGAAGGTTTTTGCGGGGGAAAACGAGTAAACATGGTGCAAAATCGAATCATAGTTAGGAAAGGACACTTGCGCTTGCTTGGGCACAATCAGCAGGTGCGGTTCAAACGCCCGGTTTTTTTGGCCCATTTTATAACTGCGCTTGAGGACCTCGGCGTCGCCTGCCAGACCTTGCCCGGTTAACCACACCGCAGCCCCTGGCAGTGCCTGGCCTTGATTATCCAGCACCTGTACTGAAAGCTGCCCAGCCACTGCACTGGTTGCGGCCAGCAACAAGGCAGTCACAGACAGACTAAGAATATGTTTTAATTGAATCATTGCCTAAAAGCTCCTTGCGGTCTGGGTTTAGTATAGGCCACAGATGTAGACCGGACGACTGTTAGTTTCCATTCATCGCATTTTCAAACTGAATACGTATGCAGACAGTTCATCCCCCGTGAAGGATAACAGTATGCTAAACGCTCACTCACATTTGCAACCGAGATAGTTTATGCGATTAGTCTTCAGTGCAACAGGCATTGCCGCCACCCTGGTAGCCGGATTATTTACCAGTGCTACATACGCTGCGACACACAGTGTCAGCTCGCCCGATGGTAAACTGACCTTTCAGATCAGCGATGATCATAGCCAACCCAGTTATCAGGTCACCTTTAACAATAAAGCGGTGATCAACCCCTCCAGGCTGGGCTTTGATTTTGCCCGGGCACCGTCGTTGCGTGATGGCCTCACTATCAGCAGCACCCAACGCAACAGCGCAGATGAGCGCTGGCAACAACCCTGGGGTGAAGCACGAGAAATACGCGACCATCATAACGAGCTGGTCGTGACTCTGGCAGATAGCCAGTCAAAACAAGCACAATACCAGCTCAGAGTGCGGGTGTTTGATGACGGCATTGGTTTTCGCTACGAGGTTGCACACGATTCTGCCCGTTATATTACCCGGGAGCTGACCGAATTTGCTGTCGCTGACAGCGATAAAGCCACCGCCTGGTGGATCCCGGCCCGCGGCTGGAACCGTTACGAGTACACATATAAAACCACCCCGCTTCACGACGCGGCCCATGTCCATACCCCGTTCACACTCAAGAACAAAGATGGCGTACACGTCAGTATTCACGAAGCAGCCCTGGTCGATTATGCTGCGATGACCCTGAACCAGCGTCGCCCCGGTACGTTTATCAGCGACCTGACGCCCTGGTCAGATGGCATTGCGGTAAAAACCAACGGCCAGTTTAACACCCCCTGGCGAACTATCCAGGTGGGCGCACAGGCTACTGACTTGCTCAACTCCCGCCTGATCTTGAACCTAAATGAGCCTAATAAGTTAGGCGATGTATCCTGGGTGGAACCAGGTAAATACCTCGGCATTTGGTGGGGCATGCACATCGGCAAAAACACCTGGGGCAGCGGTGAAAAACATGGCGCAACCACAGAGCGCACCAAAGAATATCTAAGCTTTGCCGCCGAGCATGGCTTTGATGGCGTACTGGTGGAAGGCTGGAATACCGGCTGGGACGGCGACTGGTTCTATAATGGGGATGTCTTCAGCTTTACCGAAGCGTATCCGGATTTCGATTTAGATGCCATTGCCAAGCATGGCGAACAAGTGGGTGCCCGCCTGATAGGTCACCACGAAACCTCGGGGAATGTCAGCAATTATCGTGACCAAATGGCAGATGCCTTTGCTCTGTACGAAAAAGCGGGTGTCCGTCAGGTGAAAACCGGCTACGTGGCCGATGGTGGCAACATCAAACGCATTGATGAACGTGGCCATGCTCGTTTTGAATGGCACGATGGCCAGTTTATGGTCAATGAGTATCTGGACAATGTGAAACTGGCGGCTAAACATAAGATCAGCATTAATACGCATGAGCCAATAAAGGATACGGGATTGCGCCGCACCTACCCAAACTGGCTGACCCGTGAAGGCGCACGTGGTCAGGAGTTTAACGCCTGGGGCACTCCACCGAATCCGCCTGAGCACACCACTATGCTGGCCTATACCCGTATGCTGTCGGGTCCGATGGACTTTACCCCGGGCATTTTTGACATGAGTTTTAATGGTCTGGGCGATAAAACTAACCGGCCACAAACCACCCTGGCAAAACAACTGGCCCTTTATGTGGTGCTGTACAGCCCGGTACAGATGGCCGCCGACTTGCCGGAAAACTATCTGGCCAGAGCGGATGCCTTCCAGTTTATCAAAGACGTGCCGGCAGACTGGGAGCAGAGTATCGCGCTGGCAGGTGAGGTAGGCGACTATGTGGTGTTTGCCCGAAAAGAGCGTAAACGCGGCAAGTACTCAGGCAAAGACTGGTATTTAGGTGCCATCACCGACGAGCAGGCCAGAAGCATTGACGTCAAGCTCGATTTCCTTGAGCCGGGCCAGCGCTTCGAAGCCCAGATCTATCAGGATGGTCCTAAGGCGGAATGGAAACACAACCCTTACGACCTTAGCATTGAAAAACAGATTGTTACAGCACAGGATACCTTAACGCTGAAGCTGGCCACCAGTGGCGGCACCGCGATCCGCTTTAAGGCCCTTTAAAGCACGCATGAAAAGCCGCCCGCACCGGGCGGCTTTTTTATCAGGCCGTCGCTTTTTTGAGATGCGGGGTAATAAACTGGCTCAGCAGCAAAGAACACCCAGCAAGTGCCGCGCCAAAGTAAAATACCAGAGACTGATCATACAGCCACACCACGCCAAAGCTGGCCGGGATCACCACGGCGGCAATATGGTTAATGGTGAAACTGACACCCGCAGTGGCCGCAATGTCCTCCGGCTGAGCAATTTTCTGGAAGTAGGTTTTCAGTGCAATGGCCATGGCAAAAAAGATATGGTCGACCACGTATAATACCGCCGCCAGCTGTGCCGACTCCACCAGCGCATATCCCACAAACACCAAAATTAAGCCGGAATATTCCAGGGTCAGTGCCTTTTGCTCACCGATACGATTGATCATCTGGCCGATTTTTGGGGCAACGAAAATATTCACAACATGGTTGAGCATATACAGCGCGGTGATCTCGGCCACATCAAAACCAAACTTTTCGACCATCAAAAAGCCGGCAAACACCATAAAGATCTGTCGACGGGCACCGGAGAAGAACGTCAGAATGTAATACAGGCTGTATTGCTTTCTCAGGATCAGCTTTTTATGCTGGGTCGCCTGCTGAACAAAGTGTGGGTGTGTCGCTGCCATAAATAATGTCAATGCCAGTCCGGCACCGCCGAAGAACACATAAACCCAGACATAATCGGTGGCCAGCCAGGTGAATGCTACCCAGATCAGGCCAAAGGTAACCAAAGAGGCCATAGATTTAATCGACAGCAGTCGACCTAACTGCTCCGGCGCTTCTTCCTTAGAGAACCATTGCAGGCTCAGCGACTGATTAAGCGTTTCGAAATAGTGAAAGCCGATCGACATCAGCACTGTTGTGGCATACAGGCCATATACGCTGGGGAAAAACCCCGTCAGTGCGACCCCGATTGACAACAAACATAAACTCACCAGCGCAAAAGTTTGTTCCTTCAGCACCAGCAACACAAACACCGCCGTAAACGCCAGGAATCCTGGGACTTCACGTAGTGACTGCAACATGCCGATGTGGGCGCCGGTGAACGCGGCCTGTTCAATCGCAAAGTTATTAAGTAAGGCATTCCACGCAGAAAACGTCATTGCCATGACAATGGTCGCCAGTACCATAAAACTCATCGGCGAAGGCACAAAGAGTCGGGTTGGGTTTTTCATTCACAGTCCTTAAGCACATTGATTGCCGTTATTAGCCCGGTTAGTATATGAGCTAGGCACGCTGGCTAATATGGAAAATCATGACACAAAGTTTATCAAATCGGACAGATGCTTCCTGGCGCAGTGTGTCCAGCCGGTTTAAACGTAAGACACTGGACCGGCCCGTCTTCCCCCGACCTACCACAATGTCCGCCAATGAGCACGTACGGGCGCATAGTCATCACTGGGGGCAGATCACTTACATCAGCGATTCGGTCATGACCATTTTCACGCCACAGGGCACCTTTGTCATCCCGCCACAGCAGGCGTTGTGGATCCCACCCCACCTGGAGCATGAAACCTTCTGCCGCTATGGCGGACATTTTCGTAGTGTCTATATCGACGAAAAGTATGCTGAGATCTTGGGCGATCAGGCGAAAACCCTGGTGGTTGATCCCCTGCTCAAAGAAATGATCCTGACCATCTGCACCTGGCCCGAAGACTATCTGCTCGATGATAAAACTGAGCGCTTTATCCAGGTGTTTATCGACAGACTGGAGCTGGCGCCCACCAGTGCGTTTTTTATTCCCAAAGCGGATGATCAGCGGCTGTTGCCGATAGTCAGTGAACTGTACGCTAACCCGGGCTGCACGCTCACGCTTGAGCAATGGGGTGAGAAGGTGGGGGCATCGGCCAGAACCCTGAATCGCCTGTTTCATAAAAGCTTTGCCATGAGCTTTAGCCAGTGGAAGCAAAAGCTCAGGGCGCTGCGTGCGGTAGAGATGCTCACCGCCGGTGAAACCCAGCAGGTCATCGCCCAGCAGCTGGGTTTTGAATCCAGCTCCGCATTTAACAGCGCGTTTAAAAAGTTCTTTGGTACCACCCCCCGCCAGTACCTAAAACGTTAGGGCTGATTATTCACATACAATGCCTGCAATGGTCCCGTTTCCAGCCAGGCACGCATCAGTTGACTTTGGCTCAGTGAAAACATTTTCTGTCCATTGTCATAAACGTTGGTACTCATAAAGTTCATGGTCAGATCCGCATTCACACATTCCGTCTGCACTAGTCCGTCACAGCTCAGATGACGATGGGTGTTTTGGTCATTCCAGGGGGGATTAGTATGACCAATTAGGCCCAGGAAATGACCCAGCTCATGGGTCAGGGTTTTGCCCTGATCATAATTCGGCTCTCTTGGTGCAATGGTGCCAAACAGCCCCTGCTCTATCGACACGCCAATATATTGTTCAGGCGCTATGCCCGGGACATGCGCCCTGCCCGCAAGGACAGGCTCATTAAAGCGGGTGCGTGAGATGCCCACCCAGATATTAATATAGCGATCTGTCGGCCAGGCATCCGAACCGCCGGCATCGCTGCGGGCAAATGGGTACCCCTCCAGCGCAAAGACACTGGCCGTGGCATCGACCCTCACAATCCCTGAGTGAGGCTGGCCATCCGGATCTGTGTCGGCCAGATAAAACTGGATCCCGGTGTCTGCAACAAAGGGAGTATAAGTTTCGGGAATGGTCTCGATTTCAGCACTATTTTTGCCCCGAAAATGCAAA
Organism: Pseudoalteromonas rubra; assembly: GCF_000967655.1. Classification (GTDB taxonomy): domain Bacteria; phylum Pseudomonadota; class Gammaproteobacteria; order Enterobacterales; family Alteromonadaceae; genus Pseudoalteromonas; species Pseudoalteromonas rubra_A. The sequence goes on along the minus strand of NZ_JXYA01000021.1, from coordinate 96,373 downwards.
TTGGTCGCCCGTAGCTGAGATAGGATCTGCTCATCGCTGAGTTCAAAATAGCCATTATCCAGCACATGTACCACGACCGGTAAGCGGATCCGCGTTACTGACTCAGGATCGGGAAGATAAGGTAAGAATAACGCACTCACTGTGCAGGCCCCCGTCACCTCAGAAATACGATAACGACCTTCTGTTAGCACCCCATTACAACCTCCGACGCGCTCCAGAATATGGTCACTGTTGGGTGTAAAGACAAACTCAGCGGCACTACCATAAGCCACCTGCTGAGAGCTGGTATCCACATTCCCTCCCTGACTGACGGTTGCATCCAGGCGGTAACGAATCGGCGAAAAACGTGCAGTCACCTGACAGTTTTGCTCGACCCGCTCCACCTTGTAAGCCACGCCGGTGCGCTTGCCCGCGCAACCACTTAGCTCGGTCAGCTCATAACCCGCCTGGGGTTTCGCGACAAACTCAGCGGTTTTGCCCTTGCTAACCTTTAACTCTGCGGGTTCCAGTGCCCCACCCCCTGCACTGACTGTTGAGACAGTCAGTAACTGCGGCGTTTCATTCACCGGCGGATTATCATCACTGCCACCTGAGCACCCGGTCAATGCGCTCAGTGTCATTACCAGTACCCAGTGACCCGTCGAAATATAATTCATCGTTCCTTCTCCATTATCTTATGGCGTTGAAAAATCCAACAGTACCTAGCTTATTATAGGTACGCTGTGCCCGTAAACTGTTATGTCGCTGGTTAAAAATGTCGCAATTTGTTACCCGCATAGTGAACACTGGGCAGACTTTGCGCAATTGAGCCCCCTGTGCTGTACAGTCACGCAAGAGCCAAGTACTCTGAGCCTCTTTCTTCGTTGTAACCTGTATGGGGTGTCATGAGCACAGCATTTTCACGCCGATTTACTACCTTGATCGACCAGTTTAGCGCCGGCAACAAGCGCCAGTTTGCGCAACTCACGGGTAAGTCTCCTTCACATATTTATCGTATTTGCCGTGGCCTGAGCCGTCCATCGGTGGCTTATCTGGAGCATTTGTATAGTTTATTCAATATCGATTTGAACTGGTTGCTGACCGGCGAACAGCCCGCTGAGCAATCCGCAGTGAGCGGCTCTGGAGACATGCTAATGGTGCCTAAGCTGGATGTGGAAGCCAGTGCCGGTTTTGGTAGCATCAATGGCAGTGAAGATATCACAGAGCAGTTTGCCCTGAATAAGCGCTGGCTTAGCACTCAGCTGGGCGTGCACAGTGAACAACTGGCGTTTGTGACTATTCGCGGCGACAGTATGCTACCAACTTTACAGCACGGCGACATGGTGCTGGTTGATTTAAGCCAGCGTGACGCGAATAAACGTGGTGTATTTGTGCTGCAAACCGAAGATGGTCTGATGGCTAAACGCTTACAACAGCACCGGGATCATATTAGCGTTGTGAGTGATAACCCAGAGTACCCGGCCTGGCAGATCCATGCCGACAATGCGCAGCAGCATGGTATTGCAGGCAGGATAGTCTGGTGTGGCCGCAGTATGTGATCCATATACAGCAAAAAGCCAGCAGAGTTGCTGGCTTTTTTGTGTTCGTGAGCAGTCTGATCACGGGCGTGGGATGAAGCCCACCGCTTCATAAGCGGCTTTTAGCGTTTGCTCTGCGCGAGCTCCTGCTTTTTCAGCGCCATTACGCATGATCTGATCCAGTAATGCCTGGTCTTCGCGGATCTCTCTGAAGCGTGCTTGCATCGGCTCCAGCATCGCCACAACGGCATCGGCGGTGTCTTTTTTCAGGTGGCCATACATTTTGTCTTCATACTCAGGTACCAAATCAGCCACATCGCGCTTGGTCGCCACTGACAACAGCGTCAGCAGGTTAGAAACGCCTGGCTTCTCTTCCCGGTCAAAGTAAATACGCGCCTGCTCATCTGAATCCGTCACGGCTTTTTTAAGCTTTTTCTCAATCTTCTTCGGCTCATCCAGCAGCATGATATATGCATTGGGATTATCGTCCGATTTAGACATTTTCTTTAACGGATCCTGTAAGCTCATTACCCGCGCTCCCAGCTCAGGAATATACGGCTCAGGTACTTTGAATACGTCACCATATAGGTTGTTAAAGCGCGTTGCGATATCACGCGTCAGTTCCAGATGCTGTTTCTGATCTTCTCCCACGGGGACCTGATCGGCCTGATAAAGCAGAATATCCGCAGCCTGAAGTACCGGATAAGCAAACAAGCCCACATTAACATTGTTGGTGTTTTTCGCTGACTTGTCCTTAAACTGAGTCATGCGGTTCAGCTCGCCCATTTGCGCATAACAATTCAGTACCCAACTTAACTGAGCATGCTCTGGTACTTGCGACTGGACAAACAGCGCCGATTTTTCAGGGTCGATACCACAAGCCGCATACAGTGCGATACCATCTAAAACACGCTCACGCAGGGCACTTGGCTCCTGGCGTACTGTGATGGCATGCAAATCAACCAGCATAAAGAAACAATCATGATCTTCCTGTAGCTTAAGCCACTGGTTAATGGCACCCACATAATTGCCTATTGTCATACCACCGGTTGGCTGAATGCCACTTAACACTACTGGTTTAGTCATTGTGTTCCTTTACTCCTATCTAGTTTAAGGTCGATTTAAAATGGGGATTATATCCAAGAAGCCCTCACAGAGGTACTCTGGATTAAACTGGGTCAGGTCCAGCCCTTGATTGTACCCATATTTAAGTGCAATCACAGGCATTTTTGCAGCCTGAGCGGCCAGAATATCACTTTTTGAGTCACCCACCATGATGGCATCTTGCGGTGCGATATTAAGTTGCTCACAGGCAGACAACAGCGGCTCAGCAGCTGGCTTTTTAGGGCCATCATCGCCACATACCACTACATCAAAGTGCGTGCTCAGATTCAGGTTCTCGAGCAATTGCAGCGTAAATTCGCGGCTTTTATTGGTTACCACAGCCTTGGGGACATGGCTGAATGCAGACAGTACTGTTTCGACATTGGCGTAGAGCAAAGAGTACTGACCTACCAGCGCCCGATAATGTCCGGCAAAGCGTTCTTGTGCTTCGGCCACCAGGCGCGGCGGTAATTCTGCGTTAATCTCATTGCTACCACTGAGACCACGGTGTACCAATACATCAATGCCATTACCTACCCACTCAAGCACCTGAGTGCGGCTGACCACCGGAAAAGCCACTTCCGTCAGCGTTAAATTCAGCGCCATATACAAGTCATGTGCACTGTCGACCAAAGTGCCATCGAGGTCAAATAGAATACCCTGGTAACGCATTAGCCCACCTTAGCGAGCTCTGAGCGCATCGCATCAATGACTGTCCGATAGTCTGGTTGATTAAAAATCGCAGAGCCGGCAACGAACATATCGGCGCCAGCCTCTGCCACTTCTGCAATATTGTCGACTTTTATGCCGCCGTCGACTTCGAGACGAATTTTGCGGCCACTGGCTTCAATACGCTCACGTACCTGACGTAGCTTATCGAGCGTCTGAGGAATAAAGCTTTGTCCGCCAAAACCCGGATTCACAGACATCAGCAGGATCTGATCCACTTTGTCCATGACGTAATCGAGGTAATGCAATGGCGTTGCCGGGTTAAGCACCAATCCGGCCTCACACCCTTGCTCCTTAATCAGTGCCAGGCTGCGATCAATATGTTCACTGGCTTCAGGGTGAAAAGTAATAATATCAGCACCCGCTTTGGCAAATTCAGGGATCAAGCTGTCCACTGGCTTAATCATCAGGTGAACATCAATGGGGGCTGTGATGCCATAATTACGCAGCGCCTCACAGATCATCGGACCAAAAGTCAGATTTGGCACGTAATGATTGTCCATCACATCAAAGTGCACAACATCCGCACCCGCAGCCAATACTTTGGCGACGTCTTCACCCAACCGAGCAAAGTCGGCAGACAAAATGGACGGTGCAATTAAGAACTCGGATTTATTATTGTTCTGCGACATACTACCCCCTGAAACAAAATGTCAGCGGCTACTGTAACCCATCTGAACGCTAAAAACACCTGATTGTTAGCGGGACATATTTTGCGAGCAGAGGCACTTTTTACAGGACAAAGCGATTGTTTAATAAATATCCATAGTGTATTATTTAAGGATAACTATTCACTGGGGATATGGTTATGTTAGGTCGGCTTAAAACACGGACGCTTTTGCTCACGGCTGCGGTAGTCTTATCTGCTGGCGTGGTGTCATTCAATGGCGACGATACCTTAATCGCAAAAAACGATATGTGCCAATGCTCTACCACTGTGGCCAGTCAGCATGCGCAAGCAAATGTATGCAAACTAGAGTCACACACCAGTTGGTATGCCTGGTTAACAGGTGGCAGCAGCAATGCACAGTTTCATTATCTTGATTTGCTGGAACTGTTGTTGGGTTCTGGTGACGAGCAAACGGCGAGCCAATTTTCACAATTCTAATCATCGATACCAACGTACTTAATATGGTCACGCGTTTTTGGCGCGTCGTTACGACAAGTTGGTATTGATGCACTATACTGAGCGGTATCTTAGTTCACACAGGAGCCAGGACGCCGTGACAGAACGATTCTTTATACTTATTCAGAGTGTACTTGCTGCCATGTTTGGTGTGCAGAGCCAGGCCAAATATCGTGTCGATTTCAGCCAAAAACACTTCTGGCCCTTCGCCTTGCTAGCCGTGTGCTTTGTCATCGCACTGGTGGTTGCGTTAGCCTGGTTCGTTAACTCGGTTGTATTGTGACTTAATCGTGATATAGGGCCATCAGCTCGTCGACACGATTACGCCCCGACCCTTTGGGACTGATGGTTCTTTTTACCTGGATCACATCCAGCTGAGCCTGACTGTATATCTTGCGCGTCAATACGGTGTCATGGTTGGAGATAAGTACCGGCGTTTGCTGCTCGAAGGCGGCCTTTTCTGCCAGGTTGGCGAGCTCTGCCTGATCATCCAGGTTAAACCCTCCTTTAGCATAGGCGGTAAACGACGCCGTTTTGCTTAGCGGCACATAAGGTGGATCGCAATACACAACGGCTTTATCCGGCACACGCTTAAAGACCTGCTCGTAGCTCAGGCAGGTAAAGGTGGCTTGCTGTGCTTTCTCAGAAAAAAAGTACAACTCATTTTCCGGAAAGTAAGGACGTTTGTATTTACCAAAGGGCACATTGAAAATCCCTTTGAGATTGTAACGACACAGCCCATTGTAACCATGGCGATTCATGTATAAGAACAGAATGGCCCGCTCATATACATCCACACTTTCATTAAACTGCTGACGATACGCATAGTAAGCATCCGGATGGTTGTTCAGATCGACAAATAACTTTCTGGCATCACTGATAAACTCATCGGGCGTGCGTTGCAGCTCTTTGTAAAGGTTGATCAGATCGGCATTGATATCATTGAGTATATAGTGCTTGAAATGACTGTTGAGAAAGACAGATCCAGCCCCAACGAAGGGCTCCACCAGAGTTTCGGCCTCTTCATTTGCGGCTTGCAAGCGCTTGGTAATTTCTTCCACCAAGGCGTATTTTCCACCTGCCCATTTTAGAAAAGCTCTGGTCTTTTTTTGCATGATCTGACTAGTTACCCCAAAGTAGCGCGATTCTACACTATTTTTGTGTTTGTGACTGTTGGATTTGTTGCTTAATTTGCACGATACGCTTAAAAAACGGCTGCCCTGCGAGCACGGCTTGCGGTAAATTAGCCCGCGCCTGTTTTGCGTCATCTAAGGTCGCAAAGGGCGCCAAAGTGACGAACCACCAATCTTTGTTGTTACGTTTAACCTGTGCAATACGGATCTGCGCTAGCTTATGTTGCGCTACATACCGCTGCGCCACCGCCTGATCGGTGACAGCCAACAATTGAATTGTCCAGGCATTGCTGTCCTGCGCCATAAACCAGGTATTATCGGATAAGCCGCCCGACTGGTCAGAGACGCCTGCTGGCTGTGGCGTTTCAATCTGTTCCTGCGTACCTGTCGCCTCAGGCTCCTCTGCCGCAGTTTCCTGGGTTAGAGCCTGTGCAACCACTGTCGGTGCATCAGTGACCTGACCAGTTACCTGACCAGTTACCTGACCAGTTATCTGGTCGGTGTCTTCTCCACTGGCTATCTCATTCCCACTGGCTATCTCATTCCCACTGGCTATCTCATTCCCACTGGCTATCTCATTCCCACTGTCTTTTTCCGGTTCATTTGTCTGGTTACCGTCCTGTGTGCTATGACTCACAGTTAATGCACCCAATATTGATTGCACATCGTGCTGCACTGCGGCCTGAGTGTCATCACTGCTTTGCTCTGCCGCAACGTCATCCGCACTCTGACTGTCGTTATCCGATAGCGCTTGCTGGGTCGTCAGTACCGTTGGCTCGGGTAATTCCTCGACTTGCGTTGCGGCAACATCCTGCTGCATCCGCAGTAGATCAGCAAGGTCTTTTTGGTACACCACAGCCACCAGAAACAAAGTGGTGATCACCACAAACGCACCGAGAAATAGGTTCAATTGTTTGCGGCTCAGAGTCGGCTTAGATTTGAGTGTTAATTGATGCTGGTTTTGCTGCCACTCCAGCAAAATACTGGGATTACCGCCGGCTTCGTGTAAAAAGGTGCTGAATATGGGATCTTCCTGAGGCGGCAGCTGCTGGAAAAACATCGCCATCAGACGGCGGCTTTCTACTAAAGACAAAGGCTCCAGATGAATATCTAACGCCTCGGGCAGTATCTTGGGTGCCTGTGCTGTGGTCAGAATATATAAGGTATCCGGGGCTTTTTTTGCAAGTAGCTGGAGTTCCTGGATCAGCTCATCACTAAGGTGACGTGCACCATCGATCACCCACAGGCATGGCCCACAGGGTTGCTCATTATATAGAACAAAAAAGTTCTCGGTTAACGATAACTTATGATCTACCAGAGGTGCCCGAAAACTGTTTTCGAGCAGCTGCTGCACCAGCTCCGTGTCTTTGGTATGTGCACCCAGCTTAACAAATGCCTTGTTAAACTCCGGATATTTGTCGGTGATAAAAGATTCTGCCAGATAGCTTTTACCTAGCCCGGAATTGCCGACCAGACAGATCAGATTTTGGCCATACTCAAACTGCATTGCAATCCGGTCGACCAAAGCGGCACGACTCGGTAGTATTTGCGACTGCATCAGTGCCCTATTAGCTGGCCTAAGGTGTCATCAGTGACGTCGTCCACCAGCTGACACTTGCCCAGACTGGTTGGCACGATAAAGCGGATCTTACCTTGCTTGTTTTTCTTGTCTTTGCGCATATGCGTAATAAACTGCTCGGTCGTCATAGACGCAGGCGCTGCCACTGGTAACTGGTAGGTCTCCAGCAACGCCGCTATACGTGTCACTTCAGATTCCGTCAGTGCACCTCTGTGCTGTGCCAGACGAGCCGCCAGCATCATGCCCGCCGCCACGGCTTCGCCATGTAGCCACACACCGTAACCCATCTGAGCTTCTATGGCGTGGCCAAATGTATGCCCCAGGTTTAGCAGTGCGCGCAGACCGGCTTCTTTTTCATCTTGTGCCACAATCTCAGCTTTAATCGCACAACAACGGTGGATCACCTGCATTAATAGCGCAGTATCCAGGCTTTGCAATGCTGGCCCCTGCTGCTCGAGCAGATCGAGAAAATCTTTGTCGTAGATGAGGCCGTATTTGATCACTTCCGCCATACCTGCGGCAAATTCTCGCGCAGGCAGGCTTTTCAGCGTATTGGTATCAATAAACACCGCTTGCGGCTGATAAAAAGCGCCAATCATATTCTTGCCCAGCGGGTGATTAACCGCCGTTTTGCCACCTACCGACGAATCGACCTGCGACAGCAAGGTGGTGGGAATTTGAATAAAAGGCACACCGCGCTGGTAACATGCCGCAACAAACCCGGTCAGATCGCCGACCACGCCGCCGCCTAGTGCAATCAGGCAGGTATCACGACCACAGTTGTGCTCAAGCAAAAAGGCGTTAATGCGCTCAAACCACTCCAGTGATTTGTACTGTTCACCATCCGGGATGCAAAAATGAAGCGGCGCTTTGCCATCTAACTGTGTAAGCAGAGTATCAAGATACAGAGGCGCAACGGTCTCGTTGCTGATGATGACGGGGCGTGCATTGCCAATATGCTGCAATAACCGCCCCTGATCGGTGAGAAGATCTTGGCCAATATAGATAGGATAGCTACGCTCGTTTAAATCGACTGTTAATTCAAGCATGTGCTGTCACCTCCTATCTAGCCTACATGTTTAGAAATCTAACTTCTCAATAATTTGATTCGCCACTACTTTGGCGCTTTGCTCATCTGTGCGTACAACGTGATCCGCCACTTCTTTATAAAGCGGTTCACGTTCGTTTGCCAGACGTACTAGTACGTCGCGTGAATCTTCTTCTGTTTGTAGCAAAGGACGACGCTTATCGCGTTGTGTACGCGCTACTTGCTTCTCAATTGGGGTCTCAAGATAAACCACAATACCACGAGCAGATAGTTTGTTACGTACCTCTTTACTGATGACCGAGCCGCCGCCAGTAGCCAATACGATGCCTTGCTTTTCGGTAAGATCAGAAATCACGGTCTCTTCGCGACGACGAAACCCTTCTTCCCCTTCAATATCGAACACCCAAGAGATATCAGCACCGGTGCGGCGCTCGATTTCTTGATCCGAATCGAAGAACTCCAGATGTAATTGGTCCGCAATGTGACGACCAATCGTGCTCTTACCAGCCCCCATTGGGCCTACCAGAAATATATTACGTTTCTCAGCCATATCTTTTTAGTACAAACGAACTCTAAAATTTGAAATAAAACCCCGCCTAACGACCTGGCCCCAAAATTAAGGAGGGGATTATCTCAGCATTCACTGCGTGATTTCAAGTCAAAAGGCAACTTTCACGCCCATTATTATTATTTTAGCCTGTCTAGAGTGAGTCATGCATGATCTTAGGGGTCACAAAAATCAATAACTCTCTCTTTTCATTGATTTCTCGCGTGTTCCTAAATAAGGCGCCTAAATAAGGCACATCGCCCAGTACCGGCACTTTGCTCACCGCATTGGTCATTTCCTGCTGATAAATACCGCCCAGCACAACGGTTTGACCATTTTCCACCAATACCTGGGTCTGGATCCTTTGTGTGTTAATTGCCACCGCCGGACCATTGGCAGTTTGTACTGTATCACCCCGAGTGTCCTGGGTTATGACCAAATCCAGAATAATTTTATTATCCGGGGTAATTTGCGGTGTTACCTCTAAACTCAATACCGCTTTTTTGAACTGCACGGTTGATGCACCACTTGAGGCAGATTCCACATAGGGGATCTCAGTACCTTGCTCAATGCGTGCCGTCTTCTGATTGGCCGTCGTGATACTAGGCGTTGCGATGATCTCACCCTTGTTCTCCTGCTCCAACGCCGACAGCTCCAGGTCTATCAAAGTCCCGTCTGACAATTTGGCAATGTGCATGCCTAAACTACCTGCGGGGTTTTGCACCGGCAGATTCACGTTCAAGCGCTCGGTCAAATCAGGGATAGTGCCACCGGAGAGCTTATTGGTGGCCTCCAGGGTACCCGAAATCGCATCTGTGCCTTGTTGATCGCTGAATCCCCAACGGATCCCCAAATCTTCCTGTATGTTATCCGACACTGTCACCATGCGTGACTCGATACGAACCTGTTTTACCGGCACATCCAGTGTTTCCACCATACGTCTGACATTCTCGATGCTGCGCGCGGTATCCTTAATCAACAGGGTGTTGGTGCGCTTATCGACAGAAACACTGCCACGCAGGCTAATAATGGAGTTTTCATCGGTTTTGAGTAAGTCAGCAAACTCTTCTGCTTTGGCGTAATTGAGCTGAATATATTCACTGTATAAAGGCTCCAGTTCTTCAACCTGGCGCTTGGCCTGCAACTCTTTGGCTTCTCGGGCGGCCAGCTCCTCTGACGGTGCGACCATTAAAATCGCTCCTTCCATGCGCTTATCCAGGCCTTTTACCCGTAACACTACGTCCAGTGCCTGATCCCACGGCACGCCATCTAAACGCAAAGTGATGTTGCCGGTGACCGAGTCACTTGTTACCAGGTTGAAGTTGTTGGTATCGGCGATGATCTGTAGCACAGAGCGGATCGGGATATCCTGGAAGTTTAACGTGATTGGCTGGCCCTGGTAATTTTTCTTCTCGGCATAGGAGAATTCCTGGTCGTCTTTTTCCACGGTCAGGGTAAAAATATTGTCCAGCTGCTGATAGTTGAATTTAAACGCGCCATTGGGCTTGATCACTAAGCGGCTCTTGCCTTCTTCCCGGAAAGTTTCTACCGTGCTCACCACAGTGCCAAAATCGACCACGTCCAGCTCGTACAGTAATTCATCCGGAATGGCGATATGATGGAAGTCGGCGTAGATCTGTCCGCCCCGCTCCTGCACATCAATTGCCGCCTGGCTGGAGTCTAAAAATGCCAAGATCTGCGCAGCGCCTTTATCTGTGCGTCGAAAATCAATGTTCTGGATCCGATTCATGGCGCTGTGAAGGGTATCGGGTTGTGCATCATCATTGGTAACCACAATGGGCTGATCAGACACTTTGACATAAACCAGGTTGTTCTTGACCTCAGTACGATAGAGCTTAAGCGCTTTCATTTCGACACTGAGCACAAAGCCCCCGCTTTCCATTCTGCTTTTGATCTGCTCAATGCCCGCTTTGTTGACCTTAAGCAGCTCCAGGCTTTCTTCGTACTCTGCATCCGGAAAAAACAGCTCGATCCGGGCAGGTTCATTGAGCACTTGCACTTTGGGTTCAATCGCCAGCTTTTCGTCAAATACTAGCTGTAACTCAGTTTCTCCATTGGGCACCGGGTTATAGCGGACATCGTACAGCATCGGCATTGCCTGAGCGAACAATGCAGTGCCCATTAAAACGCCACCCATCAGAGTTTTCACAACGTGCTTGATCCCGTCGCGCGCAATCATATTTTCACCTTTTTTATTCTTCACTGGCACCGACGTCCTCGGCTTCTACCATTTCGACTTTGCTCAGGCGCTCTTTCCAGCACCCGGTCCCATCCGGGATCAGCTCCATCAGCTCCAGATGGTCGGCCTGTACGCTGATCACTTTACCGTGGTACAAACCCATATATTCGTTTTTCTTAATTCTGAACAAGCCTTGATCCGCAGCGCGGACAAGTGCCCAAACGGTTTCGCCACGCTTAATCGTTCCTTTCATTGCCAGGTTATCCAGCGCATATTTTTCCAACGGATCACGGGGTCGATTCGGATCCGGATGCAGGCAGTTTTTAACTTGCACCAGACGACTTTCTATCACTTCCGGCTGCGGTGCCACAAACGGACTGCGCAGTCTGCCAGCACTGTAAGGGAAATGTTCAAAGCGGGCCATTTCAGGCATAGGGTCAATGCTCGGCGTTGCATTGGCCTGGACCCTATCAATAAACTCTTTTTGTTCTGCGGTGTTATCGTTACACCCTGTGAGCACCATTATCGCGAGCAAAACAAGCAGGTGTTTCATTATTCACTCTCCTGCTCATAGCGATATGTTTTTGCCACCACACTGAACACCAGCTGGTTGTTGCCGGCACCTTCAATACGAAAGTCATGCAAACTCACAATACGCGGCAACTGTGCCACTTTACTGACGAATTCACCAAATTCATGGTAGGTCCCGACCACTTCGAGGTTGATCGGCAGCTCAGTATAAAACTCTTTTTTAACTTCCGGCATCCAGCCTATTTTTAAAAATGTCAGGCCACTGGAGGTGCCCACATAGGTCAAATCATCGAGCAACCCCGGTGTTTCATTCGACGTCGGCAGTTTTCTTAATAACTGAGAAAACTGGGCTTCCATATCCTGCATCTGCTGGCGATATAACTCCAGGTTATTCGCCCGACCATACTTAATACGGTAACTGGTGCGCAGATCTTCTTCTTGCTTTACCGCTCGCTCAAAACTGTCCACCGACGCCGACACCAGCATGCTGTAGCCGATTACCAGCATGATCACGACGACCACAGCGCAGCAAATGGCCTTGACCGGCATCGGCCATTCACCGATGTTGTCCAGTTCGATTTCGTTCCAGTCAATCTCCTGCAGCGACTTCAGATCAAATTTCATGGCCTAATTCTCCGCCTCAGTTGTCTGAGCCAGCTCGGCGCGCTCCTTTTCCATCTGAGCAAACGTTTTGACGTAAAAATTCATGGTAAAATTGCTCAGCAAACGCTCTTCTCTTTCACCCGCAACAATGCCCTGGAGTAGAGGATCTCGCAGTAAATAGGATGACTCTACAGCCCGCAGCATCTGCGACAGGCGGTTATTTGATTCACTGCGACCGATGACTTTGATCATATTTTTCTGCCGCTCCAGGCTGGTCAGATAGACGCCCGCAGGCACCACCCGCGTCACTTCATCAATGATCTGCGTGCCCAAATTCCGGTTACTTTGTAGCTCTTCAATCAGCCGGATACGCCGTTGCAGGTTCTCTTTTTGCTGGTTAAGCCCCTGGATTTCGCCGATCCGCTTATCCAGTTTTTTAATCTCGCTGGAGAGATAGCGATTCTTGATTTCCTGGCCTTGTTTCAGGGTGTCGTAAAACGCCCCTATGCCATACATCAGCGCCAAACTGGCGGCCACGATCACACCCAGTATAGTCAGGAATTTTTGCTGTGAAGCCTGCCGCTGCTGCTCACGCCAGGGCAATAAGTTTATATGTGGCATGATGAAAAGCTCCTCAGTGCCAACCCGGTTGCAATCGCAAACTGCGCCCTGTGATTGGTCAGCACACCCCGATCCACTTTAGGTGCTATTTCCATATTCGCAAACGGATCAGCCACAATGGCATGTACGCCAAGCTCATCAACCAGCAGACGGTCAAGCCCTTCAACTTGCGCAGTACCGCCTGTCAAAATGATATAATCGACCTGCTCCTGGCCACTGGTGGTCATAAACATTTGTAGTGCGCGACGCACTTGTTGCAGCAAGGAGGTCTGAAAGGGTGCGAGCACTTCAAACGTGTAGTTAGGCGGCAAATCGCCGGTGGTTTTGGCCAGCTCAGCCTGATCAAAGCTTTTGTTGTAGTAAGCAACAATACTATTGGTATATTGCTCTCCCCCGAACACCTGGTCACGGGTATACAAGGTTTTACCTGACTGCACCACACTCACTAGCGTCACCACGGCACCAATATCGATGATCCCCACAACTTTATCGTAAGCGTCCGAAGGTAACTGGCCGTACAGCACCTCAACTGAACGCGCCAGTGCGTAGCTTTCAACATCTACCACTTTTGCTTTCAAGCCGGCTTCTTCCAGCGCGCTAACACGAGCCTGTACGCTTTCTGTTCTGGCCGCTGACAGCAAGACATTAACCTTGGAGGGATCGGCTTCATTAACGGTGAGCTTTTCAAAATCCAGACTCACTTCATCGAGCGGATACGGGATCAGGCTGTCAGCCTCAATGGCAATTTGCGATTCCAATTCAGCGTCGCTTAATGATACATCCATAAAAATCATTTTCGTGATGACCGTTTGTCCGGAGACAGCGACGGCGGCAAAATGACTTGTTTTGGGAAGCCGTTTGCGTATTTTGCTGATGACTTTACCGACTGCTTCGATGTCTTGGATGGCACGCTCTTTCATGGCGCCCTTAGGCAAAGGTTCAATGGCCACAGCCTCGACCCGGTAACCCGCGCTCGATTCAGCCAGCAACACGGCCTTCACACAGTGTGACCCTATGTCTACCCCGACCATCATGGGAGCTTGTTTTTTTAAGAATTGACGCAACATGCCATTAGCCCAAGTATCCAGAATTCTGTACAGTGTTAATTAAGAGTTTAGTCATTTAGGTACAGTTTGGCGAAAAGCGTTATACTACTTGCCAACTTTCGGCCACACTCCCTTGCACCTCAATAAGGCACAAAGTAATTTACGCAAAAATTATTAATCGTTTTTTAATCAGGATATACTAACAGCGTCCGATTGTAATTGGGAGTCTCGCTAGAGATAAATTCGTGAATTTATTAAAAAGATTACTACAACTTATACTGCTTTGCACGACACTGGGCCTGCTTACCCTGTTCGGCCTTTATTACTATGTCAAATCAGACATTCCCAGTGTTAAGGTTTTAAAAGATGTACAGCTGCAAACCCCAATGCAGGTCTTTACCCGCGACGGCAAACTGATCAACCAGTTTGGTGAAAAACGCCGTATTCCGGTTAAAATTAATGACATTCCCGAGCCTTTACTCCAGGCCTTTCTGGCCACCGAAGACAACCGCTTTTATGATCATTTTGGCATCGACCCGATAGGCATAGTCCGCTCATTTATTGTCCTGGTCAGTACAGGCGAGAAAAAACAGGGCGCCAGTACCATTACCATGCAGCTGGCACGAAATTTCTTCCTGACCCGGGAAAAAGCCTATATCCGTAAGGTGAAAGAAATCTTTATCGCACTGCATATTGAGCGGCTGCTGAACAAAGATAAAATTCTGGAGCTTTATCTGAACAAGATAGAGCTGGGCCACCGCGCGTTCGGCATTGGCGCCGCCGCACAGGTATATTATGGCAAAGAGCTGCACGAGCTGAGCCTGGCACAAATGGCCATGCTGGCGGGTCTACCCAAAGCCCCTTCTGCGCTAAACCCTATCCGTAACCCGCAACGCGCTAAGTTACGCCGGAACGTTGTATTGGGCAGGATGCTCACCGAAGGCTATATTTCCCAGACACAATACAACGAAGCAACTCAGGCACCGATCACGGCTAAGCGCCATGGCGCGGAGATTGAACTCTATGCACCCTATATATCGGAAATGGTGCGCGCTTACATGGTGAAAACCTATGGTGAGGATCAGGCCTATAATTCGGGCTTTAAGGTCTATACTACGGTTGAGTCCAACATTCAGGCTGCGGCACAGCAAGCACTTATCGACAATCTGCATGCCTATGATATGCGCCATGGCTTTCGCGGCCCAGAGGCGCAGTACTGGCAGGCTGAAGAATCACCCTGGTCAGCGACTCAGATCCTGGAGCGGCTCAAGCAGGTAAGAGAAATCGACCCGTTACGCGCCGGGGTGGTCACAGCGCTTGAAGAGCAAAGCGCAACCGTGCTGCTCAAAGACGGTGCTTCAATCACTATCCCCTGGGCAGGCTTAAACTGGGCACGCGCCTATATCACTGAGCGCCGTCAGGGCTTGCCGCCCAAACAGGCAAGCGACATTCTGGCACCAGGCATGCAAATCTGGGTACGTGAAAAAGATCAGAGCTGGATGCTCAGTCAGCTGCCTCAACCTGCCAGTGCACTGGTCTCACTGGACCCTCAAAGTGGCCGTATCAAAGCCCTGGTCGGTGGCTATAGTTTCCAGCAAAGTCAATACAACCGCGCTGTTCAGGCAAAACGCCAGGTGGGTTCTAACATCAAGCCGTTTATTTATTCGGGTGCGCTGGAATCCGGCTATACGCTGTCGACCATCATTAACGACGCCCCCATCAATCATTGGGATAAAAGCATGGGCGTCGCCTGGCGTCCGAAAAACAGTCCGGATGTGTACAGCGGTCCTATTCGTATCCGCCGTGCCCTGGCGCAATCGAAAAACGTTGTGTCAGTGCGCCTGCTGCGGGGCATGGGCTTGAACGCCGCCGCCGATCACATTCTCAAGTTTGGCTTTAACAACGAAGACATCGTACGCAGTGAATCGCTGGCGCTGGGCAGTGCCTCACTGACACCACTGGAAATGGCACGCGGTATGAGCGCCTTCGCCAATGGCGGCCACCTGGTCGAAACCTATTTTATTGAAAAACTCACCGACAGTTACGGCAATCTGCTGGGCGCAGCTCAGCCGCTGACAGTCTGTACGGAAGAAGAGTGGGAAGTCGACCAGTATACCTGTGCACCAAGGATCATCTCGGAGCAAAACGCATTTTTAATTGCCGATGCCATGAAAAGCGTGGTCTGGGGTGGCGGCAGCTGGAAACACAAAACCGGCTGGAGTGGCACAGGCTGGCGTGCTCAGGCACTCAAACGCAAGGATCTGGCAGGCAAAACCGGTACCACCAACAACTCGGTCGATACCTGGTTCACCGGATTTAATCGCAACGTGCTGACCACAGTCTGGGTGGGCTTTGACGATCCCGGTAAATCACTGGGTCGCGCAGCCTACAATGCCAACCTCGGCAAGCAACAAGTCGTGGGTGCCGAAGCCGGTGCCACCTCTGCACTCCCAGGCTGGGTGCAGTTTATGCGCGCCGCGTTAAAAGATGAGCCGCTGGCGCCCATTGAACCGCCACCTGGGCTGGTGTCGGTCCGTATCGACTTAAAAACCGGACTGCTGAGTGAACGTAACGATCACACCAGCCGTTTCGAGCACTTTGAACGTGGAACAGCCCCCACTAAGTATGTGCTGGACACGGGCTCAAGCACCCCCTTTGAAGAGCAGTTACCAGATACGGAAGAATTGTTCTGACAAACATCACGCAAAAAGGCCGGTCATCATGACCGGCCTTTTTTGTATCACAGTGTGATTATCTCAGCTGCTGAGTTAACCAGTACAGATCGGAGTGGATCCCCGCAGCGGTGACTTCTTTACCTGCGCCCGGGCCTTGGATCACCAATGGGTTTTGTTCGTACCATCCCGTGGTGATAACGAAAATATTATCGCCCGGCGTCAGGTTAGCAATGGCGCTGCCCTGAGCGACCTGTGCAATGCCCACTTTGGCGTGCACCTTGCCAGCGGCATCAATTTCCAGTGCACCGGTATACCTTAACACTTTGCCTTGTGCCTGAGCCGCCTCAGCACGCTGCTGATAAAACACATCTAATTCATCTTTACGAGCCAGGAAGCTCTCCCAGCTGCCTTGCGCCAGAGACGCCGGCATCAGCGCCTCCAGTTCAATATCATCCAGTTCCAGCTGCAAACCCAGCTCACGCGCCAGGATCAAGAGTTTGCGCTGCATGTCCCGACCTGACAGATCTTCGCGGGGATCCGGCTCGGTATACCCCATGTCTTGGGCAGCCAAAACCAGCTCAGAAAAAGGACGCTCGCCATCAAAGCTGCTACATAACCAGGATAAAGTACCAGAGAAGACCCCCTCAATGCGCACCACTCTGTCGCCGCTGTTTTGCAGATCC
This sequence comes from Pseudoalteromonas rubra, assembly GCF_000967655.1. GTDB lineage: Bacteria > Pseudomonadota > Gammaproteobacteria > Enterobacterales > Alteromonadaceae > Pseudoalteromonas > Pseudoalteromonas rubra_A. The sequence goes on along the minus strand of NZ_JXYA01000021.1, from coordinate 79,231 downwards.
GCCAGCGCAAAATTCACCGGCAGTCCGGCTCCGACACTGGTGTTATAGCGCCACAGCAGATTGCGTTCCTGCAACTGAGTGCGTAGTGCCTGATACCAGTCATGCGCAGCGGTACCGGCATACTTATTGGCACTGATCAGATGACAATCGTGCGCGGCAAAATCCGGGTAAAGCTGACTAAATGTTTCGCTGGCGGTGATATCAATCACCACTTTATGTTCGTAATCAAGCTCACTGATGCGATCCAGCAGTTCGGCATGAGAGTAGCTTTGCGCTTCGCTTTGCCACTGCTGTTGCCATTGCGACACACTCAACCCGCTTGGGCAGAACACCATTTCCTGCGAACGCAGCAGCGCCACCACTTTGAGATCAAACTGGCTTTGTAAGCGCGCAATTTGTTGCTGGCACTGGTTGAGGAACACCTCACCCACATTGCCCAGGCCAGCGATGATCACCGCCAGTTCACGGCCTTTATTCACCAGCTTGTCATGCAAAATAGCCAGCACATCACTGTCGATTGCCTGATCGGTGAGGAACAACGCGTACTCGGTTGCACTGTGGGTAAAGCGCACCACCACAGCCTGCTCATCCAGCACTGCCTGAGCCTGGCGCACCAAGGGTGCAATATCCGGACAAGGCGCGACCACGGCAAAGCCACGTAAGTGGGACTCAACGATGGTGACCCGACCGCTCAGGCGCAATACCACCTGATGGGTAAATTCGCTGGGCACCAGCAAGTAGTCTTCGCCATTTTGATTAAAGTGATGAATACCATGCTGAATGAGTTGGCTAAGCGCGCCAACTTCGCCCGATACCAGGGTATCGACGCGCAACAAGTCCAGTTCGCCAAAGGTAGTTACAAAGCGCTTTTCTTTGCTGTAGCCTTGCTTCACAACTTCAGTGCCCTGCACATCAGGTTCAAAACTGCTGCGTACCTGCAACTTAATCGCGGTTTCTTTCAACGGCGATAATGTCTTGGCATGTAACACTGGGTTACCAAGACGGGCCAGTAAATTAGCCTGGGCACGACATACCTTGCTGTATTTGATGGCATTACCTACTTTGCGCGGATCGGTGCTGAACACACCCGGTGTGTCTGTCCAGATAGACACAGACGCCGCATCCAGATAGCTGGCTAACAGGGTGGCACTGTAATCGCTGCCGTTACGTCCCAGCGTGACCGTGTTGCCTTCACTGTCAGCGGCAATAAATCCGGTGACCACGTAAATTTTGTCCTGAGCGAGTGCCTGATGACAGGCACTGCGATTCAGGCTGTGCATCAGCTGTCCCTGATGCTGAGTAAACAAAGTGCGGGCATCCACATCTTGTGCAGCAATATTCAGGGTATTCAGTAACGCCGCCAGTAAGCGAGCCGACCAGATCTCCCCATACGCCAGTAGTGGCGCTTCTTGCAATTGGCGCAACTGCGCCTGACGAGCAATGCTGCTCAGCTCATCACTCAACTCTGCCGCCAGCGGCGTTTGCTGCGCAGCCGGGAACAACTCACTGATCAGTTGTAACTGATGATTTTCGACCTGTAGCAGGATGTCGCTGAACGCTCGCTCGTCCTGCTGCTGATAACTCTGCCACAAGGCAACCAGGGTATTGGTGGTTTTACCTGCCGCTGATACCACGATACAGTCGCCGCTCTGGCAGTGACCAATAATAATATTGGCAACCGCCTGATAGCGCGCCGCCGAGCTCAGGCTCGAACCACCGAATTTATGTACTGCTTTTGTCATTTCTTCTACCACAATGCCGTATGTGCTGGCGAAAGCTTGAAGGCCTTCGCATTATCACTGGCGCTGCCTTGTGCGGCTTTCACCGCGGCAAAAGCCTGCGCCAGGTCTGCCAGTAAGTCGTCGATCTCTTCAATCCCCACAGAAATACGGATCAGCGTATCGCCGACGCCCGCCTCGAGGCGTGCTGTGGGATCCATACCGGCATGTGTCATGGTTGCCGGGTGACAGATCAAACTCTCAACCCCGCCCAGCGATTCGGCCAGCGAGAATTGCTTTACACTGGTCAGGAACTTAGCTGCATCTGCCAATTCCCCTTTAATGTCAAAGCTCACCATACCACCAAAGCCTTGTTGCTGTTGTTTTGCCAGCGCATGCTGAGGGTGACTTTCCAGCCCGGGATAGTACACCTGGCTAACAAACTCAGATTGCTCAAGGTAACGCGCAATCGCCAGCGCATTCTCCTGATGCTGTTTCAGGCGCACGTTGAGCGTACGCAAGCCGCGTAAAGTCAGGTAACTGTCAAACGGCGCGCCCGTGATGCCGATATTGTTGGCCCACCAGGCCAGTTCATCGCCGAGTTCTTCGGTTTTGGCTATCACCGCACCACCGACGACATCCGAGTGACCATTGATATATTTAGTCGTTGAGTGCACCACGATATCGACGCCAAATGCGATAGGATTTTGCAGCGCCGGCGACAAAAAGGTGTTGTCGGCCGCGACCAGTGCACCGCACTGTGCAGCAACGTCGGTAACCGCTTTGATATCGGTTAATCGTAAAATGGGGTTACTGGGTGTTTCAATCCAGACCAGCTTAGGTTTGATGGCCAGGATCTCCTGCAAGCTCTCGCTGCGCGTCAGGTCCAGCACTTTAACCTTGAGCAAACCGCGCTTTTCCAGCGAGGTAAATAAGCGATAGCTGCCACCGTAACAATCGTGTGGGATCACCAAAGTATCATCGGCATTCAGCAACTGAGTCACCAGGTGCACCGCAGCCATCCCGGTGGCCGTAATGATGCCCTTAGCCCCACCTTCAAGCTCCGCCAGCGTTTGCGCAAGAATATCGCGATTCGGGTTGCCGCTGCGACCGTAATCGTAATCACGCTTTTTATCAAAGTCGGCAAAAGAATAGGTGGTCGACAGATACAGCGGCGGCACCACTGCACCATGATGCTTATCCGCATCAATGCCTGTGCGTACCGCTATGGTTGACTTGTTGCTTTGGCTCATAGGTCACCTGACTGAATTAGATGTTTAGACGTCTAAAAGGTTAGATGAACAAAAGTTAGAAGTCAAAACATTTATACCGCTAAATGGCTAAATAACTAGTATTTGACTATCTTTTTTAAACCGATAAAATTTCGCCACTCAACGCGAACTCTATGCTAATAAGACTGAGTATTTGAGCTTAAACTATGGCAAATGACGTGCAACATTGCCAACAGAGGGCTTGCGTGTCACGGTTGGATCCATACACAGTACACAGTCTTATTCGCATTGCATCTACAACACTGAGGCAAGTACATCACTATGGCTAAATGGAACGGTGAATACATTCACCCTTATGCAGAACACGGTAAGAAATCAGAACAGGTAAAAAAGATCACTGTGTCTATCCCGCTCAACGTACTTAAAGTGCTAACTGATGAGCGCACCCGCCGCCAGGTCAATAACCTGCGCCATGCGACAAACAGTGAATTACTGTGCGAGGCATTCCTGCATGCCTTTACCGGCCAGCCGCTGCCCGGTGACGAAGATCTGCGTAAAGATAACCCGGAGAAAATCCCGGCAGAAGTGCGTCAGATCATGACGGAGATGGGTCTGGAAATTCCCGAGATCAACGAAGAGTAATTTCGTCAGTAGTAAACATAAAAAAGCCTCACAGTGTGAGGCTTTTTTATTGCGTCAGTATCGCTTATGCCATGTAGTTTTCTGGCATATCGATTTGCGCCACACCGGATTCAACCGCAGCGACTGCAACCGCTTTGGCAATACGTGGCAACAAGCGCGGGTCCATTGGTTTAGGAATAATATAGTGTTCACCAAACTCCAGGCTGTCTACTTCTGCCGCTTTTAGCACTTCAGCAGGCACCGGCTCTTTGGCAATGCTGCGAATGGCCTCTACCGCCGCAATCTTCATTTCATCGTTGATTGCCGTTGCACGTACATCCAGCGCGCCGCGGAAGATAAACGGGAAACATAATACGTTATTAACCTGGTTTGGATAGTCCGAACGCCCGGTTGCCATGATCAAGTCATCACGTGCACCATGGGCTACTTCCGGGCTGATCTCCGGATCCGGGTTCGAACACGCAAACACCACAGGCTTGTCTGCCATCAGTTTCAGATCTTCTGGTGACAACAGATCTGGACCCGATACTCCAACGAACACGTCCGCATCTTCGATCACATCCTGCAAAGTGCGCTTATCCGTGTTATTGGCAAACAGTTTCTTATATTCGTTAAGGTCATCACGACGCGTGTGGATCACCCCTTTGCGGTCCAGCATATAAATGTGCTCACGCTGTGCACCACATTTAATCAGCAGTTCCATACAGGCAATGGCAGCGGCGCCGGCACCCAGGCACACAATAATAGCGTCATGGATGTTTTTGCCCTGGATCTCCAGCGCGTTCAGCATACCCGCAGCAGTAACGATTGCGGTGCCATGCTGGTCATCGTGGAATACCGGCACATCACAGCGCTCGATAAGCGCGCGCTCAATTTCAAAGCACTCTGGCGCTTTGATGTCTTCCAGATTAATACCACCAAAGGTGTCGGCGATATTGGCAACCGTGTTGATAAAGTCTTCAGTGGTGCGGTGCTTCACTTCGATATCAATCGAATCCAGGCCTGCAAATCGCTTGAACAGCAACGCCTTACCTTCCATCACAGGTTTAGACGCCAGTGGACCGAGATTCCCTAACCCTAAAATAGCCGTACCGTTACTGATCACCGCAACCATATTGCCTTTACCAGTATAGCGGTAAGCATTGCTGGGATCGGCAGCAATTTCACGGACCGGCTCAGCAACACCCGGGCTATATGCCAGGGCCAGGTCTTTGACGGTTTCAGCAGGCTTGGTCAACTCAACGCTGATTTTTCCTGGAACGGGGTGGGCATGATAATGTAACGCTTGTTCACGAAAGTCTGACATGACGCGATTTTTTCCTACGAAGAAGTTGAAAGTGAGAGTGAGATAAAAATTCGCTAACTGCTTTAAACCATACCTTTTTTAAAAATTAATTCAAGGGATATCAGGTCGATCCTGTTAAAGCAAAGATAGTTGGCAGTTAGCAAGATTTAGCGACTTTTTTGCTACTTTTCGGCAAACTTATCTCACAATAAATGATCTGATAAGTGTCACTTTCAGTTCAAAATAGCGTCATTTTTATGCAGAGTATAAATAAAATAAATAAAACCCGGGGTGAAATACACTTTACTACATTTAGTGTATTTTAAACTTAAAATCACAACATTTAGCGACAAAGATGCAGATTTCATTCGACGTTTAGCACATATAGCTATGCATATTAATCAGGTGAATATGGCCATTCACATAAGTGAAAGTGGTGATTTACGTGGCAACCGACTTCTCACGTGCAAGCCCGGTAATACCCTCTTCGGCACAAATGAGTGACGCGAAACTGGAAACTTTACTAACCAAATAGCACTGATCCGTCCACTTAGTATGATGATGGTAAATGATTAGAGTAAAAGATGAATGCGCAGAAACGAAAAAAGCACCCGAAGGTGCTTTTTCTACAGCAAAAGTAAAACTTACTTCTTGCTGCTAAGCGCGCCAAAGCGCTTGTTGAAGCGATCAACACGACCACCTGTGTCTAGGATCTTCTGCTTACCAGTGTAGAACGGGTGACATGCAGAACATACGTCCAGGTGAATGTCTTTACACAGTGTTGAACGAGTTTCGAATTTGTTACCGCACGAACAAGTTGCTGAGATTGTTTCGTACTTAGGATGAATACCTTCTTTCATAGGACACCTCTAGTTAAGGCCGTATCGCTCTCCAAACCCGAAGTCTGGCACCATACGTAGTTATACAAAAATTGTGGACGCGTATTTTAGGGTCAATCCGGGCGATCCACAAGCAATAAATGCAAAATAACTGCTATTTTTTGCGCAATTTCGCGCTGTGCCCGCAAAATATCGGGCTGGTGTAAAACTCACTGGCCATTCGCATACATTATTAAGCCGTTACGGTATACTGGGCAGATAGTCTGGCGGCACCGCAACACACACTCAGACAGCTGCCCTTAACATTGAAATTCAGATGCCGGAGTTTCCATGCGCTTCGCCGAAGTCGCTTTAAAAGTACCTTTACACAGAACCTTTGATTACCGCCTGGAGCCAGAACAACAACCCTGTGTGGGTGGCCGGGTGAGAGTAAAATTCGCCAACCGAGCCTGCATCGCCATCGTGGTGGCGCTGAAGTCTCACAGCGACGTGCCTGAAGACAAAATAAAAGCGCTTGAGTCGGTGCTTGATACCACGCCCGTATTATCACCCGATCATCTCGCCTTTTTGCGCTTCAGTGCGCAATATTACTGTCATCCGCTAGGCGAAACCCTGTTTACCGCCTTGCCTGGTGCGCTGCGCGAGGGTGAGCAGGTTGATAAAACCCAAGTGCCGGTGCTGACCCTCACAGAGGCCGGCCGTGAAACCACCCAACTCAGAGCCAAAAAGCAACTGGCACTGCTTGAGCAACTGCGCAGCGCCGGTGACGCCACCGCCAGTGAGCTGAAAACACTGGGCTTCTCGCAGGCGCAGATCAAGGCCTTACTGGAAAAAGCACTGATCCGCGAAGAACTGCGTACCGACACCCACTGGCAGTCTGCACCATTGCAACTTGGCAATAAACCCAGGCTTCACCCGGAGCAAGCCACTGCCTGTAGTGCCATCAACAGTCAAACCGGGTTTCGTACCTTCTTACTCGAGGGCGTCACGGGCAGTGGTAAAACCGAAGTTTATCTGCAAAGCCTGGAGGCCATTTTAGCCGCCGGCAAACAAGCCTTGGTACTGGTGCCAGAAATTGGCCTGACACCACAAACGGTGAACCGCTTTAAACGCCGCTTCGAAGGGTTACCGATTGATCTCTGGCACTCCAACCTGACTGACAATGAGCGCTTACACACCTGGCGACGAGCCGAGCAGGGAGAGTCTGCGCTGGTGATTGGTACCCGCTCTGCTATCTTTTTGCCCTTTCAGACCCTGGGTATGATAGTGGTTGATGAAGAACATGACGGCTCGTTCAAACAGCAAGACGGGTTGCGCTATCACGCCCGTGACCTGGCCGCCTATCGTGCCGCACAGGGCCAATTTCCGTTGATCCTCGGTACTGCCACACCGGCACTGGAAACCCTGCACAAAGCACTGCAAAACCGCTATCAGCTGCTGCCACTGACAAAACGGGCACAAACCCAGCAGGATAACCGATTCGTGCTCGTGGATATGAAAGGACAACCCGATCAGGGGGGATTTGCCAAAGCCAGTCTGGATGCCATTGCTGCCACACTGGCGCGCGGACAACAGGTTATGGTGTTTCTCAACCGGCGCGGTTTTGCCCCCACTTTGATCTGCCATGAGTGCGGCTGGCTCAGTAACTGTGACCGCTGTAGTACCAGCGCCACTTATCATAAATCACTGCGCAGGCTGATCTGCCACCACTGCTCAGAGCAAGCCTTTGTGCCTGTGCAATGCCCCGACTGTGGCAGCACCCAGATCATGCCAACCGGATATGGGACAGAGCAGCTGGAAGAGTTCTTATCCGAACAATTTGCCGACTTTCCCGTGCACCGTATTGACCGCGACTCTACCCGCCGTAAGGGCAGCCTCGAAAGTGCGCTGGATGAAATTAATCAGGGAGGGGCCCGGCTGCTTATCGGCACTCAAATGCTCGCCAAAGGCCACCACTTTGCCGACGTCAATCTGGTGGTGATCCTCGACGTAGACAGTGGTTTGTATTCCTGCGATTTTCGCGCTACTGAGCACATGGCTCAGCTGATAACCCAAGTGGCTGGGCGGGCCGGGCGCAGCGGCGAAGCCGGCACGGTACTGTTGCAAACCCATTTCCCGGAACACCCCTTGTTACAGGATCTGGTGAATAATGGCTATCAGGATTTTGCCCGCTATGCACTGCGCGAACGCGAAGAAACTCAGATGCCTCCATACAGCCATCTGGCGCTGATCCGCGCAGAAGCCACCAACTCGCAGCTGGTAATGGCGTTTTTATCGGATCTGGTTCCAGCCACCCCCTACCCTGGTATACAATTGCTCGGACCGATCCCCGCGCCGATGGAACGCCTGGCCGGTAAATACCGATATCAATTACATATTCAGGCAGCGCAGCGCAAAGTACTGCATCAATACCTGGCGCAACTGGCCGACTATATCGGTCAGCATAAACTTGCCAACCGGGTGCGCTGGAGTATTGACGTTGACCCAATGGATACCTATTAAAAATACGTTATGGCACAACACGACTATATAAATAAGAAACCGGGCGGCAAAAAAGCTGCAAAAGGAAAGGCTGCCAAGCCCTTTCCCAAGTTTTTTGCCGCGCTGACGCTGGTGCTGATCAGTGCCTTTGGTTATGGCCTGTGGTACATCACACAACACGGCGAACCTGAGGTGCAAGCCACCAGCCCGGCAGCCCCTAAGCAAGCTGAGCAACCGAAAGTCGAAAAAGATTTACCTCGTCCGCCGGACTTTATTAAAGACATTAAAGATCACGAGGTAAAAGTCGAGGTCAAGAAAATCGAGAGTAAAGGCCCCTATCAGATGCAATGCGGCTCGTTCAGAACCTATAAACAGGCCGAGCAAATGAAAGCCAAGATGGCCTTTGCCGGACTTATCGCAGAGATCCGCCGCACCGAAGGCTCCAACGGCGTCTGGTATCGAGTGCGCCTGGGTCCTTACGACACCAAACGCGGCGCCGAGAGCGATAAAAACAAGCTGGAAAGGATCAATATCGTCAGCTGTGGGATCTGGAAATGGACTTGATCTTCGTAAAATCGTCCCTATCTCTACCCTAATTGAGTTTACAGATGAGGCTGATGCCTCCTGATTAAGGAATACTATGACAACTATCGTGAGTGTTCGCCGAGGCGACAAAGTCGTAATTGGCGGAGATGGCCAGGTTTCTCTTGGCAATACGGTAATGAAAGGCAATGCCAGAAAAGTGCGTCGCCTCTACAACGGTAAAGTACTAGCAGGCTTTGCCGGTGGCACTGCCGATGCGTTCACTTTGTTTGAACGCTTTGAAACCAAACTGGAAATGCACCAGGGCCATTTGACCCGGGCGGCCGTTGAAATGGCAAAAGACTGGCGCACCGACAGAGCGCTGCGCAAATTAGAAGCCTTGCTGGCCGTTGCAGACGAAACCGCGTCATTGATCATCACAGGTAATGGTGACGTAGTGCAGCCTGAGCATGACCTCATTGCCATCGGCAGTGGCGGTAACTTTGCCCAGGCCGCAGCCACCGCGCTGATCGAAAACACCGACCTGAGTGCCCGTGAAATTGTGGAAAAAAGCCTGACAATCGCAGGAGATATCTGCGTCTTTACTAACAATTTCCAAACCATCGAAGAATTGTAATAGGAATTGCCATGACAGCAATGACCCCAAGAGAAATCGTCCATGAACTGGACCAACACATTATTGGTCAGGACAACGCGAAAAAAGCCGTCGCCATTGCACTGAGAAACCGCTGGCGCCGCATGCAGCTTCCTGAAGAGCTGCGCAGTGAAGTGACGCCAAAGAACATCCTGATGATCGGCCCAACGGGTGTTGGTAAAACCGAAATTGCCCGTCGCCTGGCTAAGCTGGCGAACGCGCCGTTTATCAAAGTGGAAGCCACTAAGTTCACCGAAGTCGGTTATGTCGGCAAAGAGGTCGAGACCATTATCCGTGATCTGGTGGAAGTGTCATTTAAAATGACCCGCGAACAGCAAACCAAAAAGCACAAGCACCGCGCAGAAGAAGCCGCTGAGGAGCGTATTTTGGACGCCCTGCTGCCCCCTGCAAAAGACGCCTGGGGTGAAACTCAGCAAAGCGATAACAGCTCTACGCGTCAGGTATTCCGTAAAAAGCTACGCGAAGGCCAGCTGGATGACAAAGAGATCGACATCGACATCGCTGAAACAGCGCCTCAGGTAGAGATCATGGCGCCGCCGGGCATGGAAGAGATGACCAATCAGTTGCAGGGCATGTTCCAGAACCTGTCTGGCGACAAAAAGAAAAGCCGTAAACTGAAGATCAAAGAAGCCTTCAAGCTCTTGATCGAAGAAGAAGCCGCTAAGCTGGTCAACCCGGAAGAGCTTAAAGAGCAGGCGATTTTTGCCGTTGAGCAAAATGGCATCGTGTTCGTCGATGAAATCGATAAGATCTGTAAACGTGGCGAAGCGTCTGGTCCGGATGTCAGCCGCGAAGGCGTACAACGCGACTTACTGCCGCTGATTGAAGGCTCTACCGTCAGCACTAAGCATGGGATGGTCAAAACCGATCACATTCTGTTTATTGCCTCAGGTGCGTTCCAGATGGCTAAGCCTTCTGATCTCATTCCTGAGCTGCAAGGTCGTTTACCTATTCGTGTTGAATTAGAAGCGCTTACAGCGAAAGACTTTAAACGTATTCTGACAGAACCCCATGCCTCTTTAACCGAGCAGCAGCAGGCGCTGTTGAACACAGAAAGTGTCAGCATCGAATTCAGTGATGATGCAATTGAACGTATTGCTCAGGCTGCCTGGCAGGTCAATGAGAAGACCGAAAACATCGGTGCCCGTCGTCTGCATACTGTGATGGAAAAGCTGATGGAAGAAATTTCATTCGATGCTTCCGACAAAGCCGGTGAGTCGCTGACTATCGACGCCGCGTATGTCGACAAGCATTTAGATATGCTGGTCCAGGACGAAGATCTGAGCCGCTTTATTCTTTAACGGATAACCGCCCGGTCCTGGATCGGGCTTTTTTATGCCTATGTATCAAGTAACTAAACTGCATTACCACAAGGTGCAAAAAACACTCGATGTGCACTTTGATGATGATCTGAGTCATTCGCTCAGCGCTGAGTTTCTGCGTGTTCATTCACCCTCTGCCGAGGTGCAGGGGCATGGCCCCGGTCAGCAGCAGCTGGTGCTCAACAAGCAGGATGTGACCATCAGCCAGATTGAGCCGGTCGGCCATTACGCGGTAAGGCTGGTATTTGATGACGGCCACAACTCCGGGTTGTTCAGCTGGCAATACCTGAGAAAGCTGTGCGAACAACACGAGACACTGTGGCAAGACTATCAGCAGCGGGTGTCGGCAAAGCACGATGTGCCGATCAAGTTCATGCCATAAGGGCATTCCAGACACAAAAAAGGCGACCGAGGTCGCCTTTTCTTTTATCAAACCTGCTTGAGTTACACCTGGTATTTTTCTACCGACTCGTACAAGTTACGAGCTTGCTCGGACAGTTCCTCACTGCTTTGCGCATTACTGCTGGCGTGCTCCGACGCCACCTGTGCAATATCGCGGATCTTAACCACATTCTTGTTTACTTCTGATGCCACCTGTTTTTGCTCATCAATGGCGGTGGCAATATGCGTACTCATTTCCATAATGGTCTGCACATCTTCGGTGATCATCCCCAGCAGATTACCGGCACGTTCAGCCTGTGCCACACTTTCGTTACCCTGCTCGCGGCACTGCTCCATGATATTCACCACTTCGCGGGTGCGTTGCTGCAAGGTCGAAATAATGCTTTCGATTTCCTGAGTCGAATCCTGGGTACGCTGCGCCAGCGAGCGGACTTCGTCTGCCACCACCGCAAAGCCGCGCCCTTGCTCACCAGCACGGGCGGCCTCAATAGCCGCATTCAGTGCCAGCAGATTGGTTTGTTCGGCAATGCCCCGGATCACATCAAGGACAGAGCCAATGGTTTCACCATCTCGCTCCAACTGTCCTACCACGTCGGATGCCCCACCCAAAGACTCAGACAGCTGCATGATGTGCTCAATGGTTGAGGTCACCTCAGTGCGGCCCAGCTGGGCATTCTTATTGGTAGACTCGGCTTTTTCCGCCGCCGCTTCGGTATTGTGCGAAATATCCTGAATGGTGGCCTGCATTTCAGTTGCCGCCGTTGCCACCATATCGGCTTCATGGAGCTGCTCAGTCATACCGGCACTGGTTTGTGCCGTAGTATCTGACAAGTGATGAGTTGCGTCATTGATGATCGCCAGCGCATTGTTCACATCGCCAATCAGCTCTTTGAAGTCGCCAATCAGGCTATTAAAGTCTTTGGTCATCAGGGTGATTTCGTCGTTACCCGTCTGCTCAATTGGAATGCGCAAGTTGTTCTCACGGCGGATCCGCTCTATGGTCTGATAAACCCGCTCAACCGGACCAATAATCGACCGACTGGTCGACAAAACCAGAATCATCACCAATACCGATGCCACCACAAAGATGCTCAGTGCGGCCATTTGCGCCACCCGGGCATTATCAGCAACTTCTTGTTTGGCTTGCTCAACAATCCTGGCCACCACCGCATCGCTCTGCTCCACACTCTTTTTCATGCTGCCCAAAGCGCCACTGTTAAGGTCCAGGCCCAGCTTGGTCTGTGCGTCTACGAGGTTTCTGAAGCGAGTCTGGTATTGCTTGATCAGCGTCTGGATCTGGCGCTCGTACTGCACCTCAAAGCCTGCGGCTTTAGTTTGACCTTCAAACTTACTGATTTGATCGTCAAACTTCTTCAGGTACTTTAAATCCAGTCGCAGCATAAAGTCTTTTTCTGCCCGTCTGAGCATCAGCATACTGACCAGCAGATCGTCACGCTCTTGCTGCTTCAGCATAGTTTCGACTTCATGAACGGCACTACGCAGCGCGCCATACAGCCCGTCTTTAGGATGCAGGCCGATGGTTTTTTGCAAGTCAACGACGTTGTTAAAGTCGTCTACATAGGTTTGCGCGAGGCGTTCAAACTCGCGTAAGTTGCTGTCGTCAATATCGAACTCAGCAAATATCTCGTCCAACAGACCAGCTTTACGTTGCAGCTCACTGTAGTCCCTGGCATATAAATCTAGTGCCTCAGTATCTTTGTAGAACAAAAAGTTCTTCTCGTGTTTGCGCATAGAGAGCTCATGAATATCCAGCTCCTCCGCATACTGAATGGTTTCATTCAGCTTGCGCATAGTGCTGGCTTCGATCATGATCACTGCCAGCATAACGACTAAAGCCACACCCACTACCAGCGCATTCAACTGCAAGCGCCGCTTAATGGTCAGATTTTCCAGAAATGCCATACGGTTACCCAATTATTACAAGACCTGCAATAAGTATAGATTATTCCGTCAGCAACGCCGCGCACTATTTGTCAATTTTGCACGACTTTATTACTAATTGCGCATTAATTAAGCGGCCTTTGGTGCTTTATTGAGCACCGCCTGCCAAAGCGTGTCATGTAACTCTGTGACATTGCTCCATTGTCCCTTAGTTAGCCACAAAGCTAACGGAGTCGCATCGCTGGGAAAATTAATTTGCTGTCCGGCGGGTAACTCCAGCCATTCATCCAGTGCTTCGGAGTTAAGATAGTTCATCACCTGGGCCAGTCCCAAGTTTTGTAAAGTCATGGCATTACTCTGCTGCTCAAACTGCCCCTGCAAAGGCTTAAGCAAGAGTTTTTTGCCAAATTTAAGCGCCTCGCTGGATAGTTCAAACCCGGCATTGGCCACCACCCCCGACGCGTTGGCAAGATCGGCAATAAATCCTTCGCGCGAAGGGGCACGCAGGTGAATATGATTCAGTGAAGTATCTTTGGCATCCGGGTGATAGCAGTAGAACTCCTTATCCGGAAAGTCTTTCAGCAACTCTACTATGTGTGACAAATCTTCAAATGGCAGATACACCAGTACTTTGTTTGCTATCGACTGATTACCAAAGTCGCCAGGCTGATAAGGGATAAAAGGCGGCACTATGTTTTCTGCGAACGGTTGCCAGTGCACACCCAGATGAATATCAGCGGGTGCAAACCAGCGGATCAATGAGCGCAGTAAAAAGTTGCCACCAAATATCGGCACCTGCGGTGACAAAAAGGCACTTTGGTGACTCATGGCAACGACCGGCACCTTAGCACGGCGTGCAGCCCATGCCGTGATCGGTTCAAAGTCATTGAATACCACGTCATAGCCACGCATATCAAAGCGTCGTACATCTTGAATAAACCGACCAACGCGCAACTGCTGCAGCGTGCCCTGATAGTTTAACCGCCCATGTCGGGTCGCAAAGCTGATCCCGCGCCGGGTTTGATAGTCCCCAAACACCGACATATCAAAATAACGCTCGTCCGGACGACCGGAAAACACGTAATCAACATCAATACCCAAACGTGTAAAGCACTCTGCCATCACCCGGGCACGGGTGATATGACCATTACCAGTTCCTTGTACGCCATATAAAATCTTCATAATTCCCCTACCACTCCTATTGCCAGCAAAGCACATCCGCTGCCTATCATCGCACCCAGAATGACATCAATTGGATAATGCACACCGACTACGATCCTCGATAACGACACACCTGATGCCCACAGCATCAAGGGCAGCGCCAATGCCGGGAAATGCTCCATCAGACAGGTCGCATATAACCAGGCACCCGCACTGTGTCCGGACGGCATGCTAAATTTATCACTCGGTGTAAGCATGGCTTTAACAGCAAGGCAATCACAGGGCCGAACCCTGGCGATACGGTTCTTCAGATAAAGGTAGAGTGGCCGCTCAATAGCAAACGCAACCACAGCACACAAGGCAAACTGCTGCCCAACCGAGTCCATAAACAGTGCGCTCAGGATACCCAGTACCACATAAAGCCCACCGTTTCCGCTTTTCGACAGTGCCAACATCACCATTTTGAACCAGGGCTTACACTCGGGTTTATAAAGGGCAAAATAAAGCGCCGTATCGAGTTTGATGATCTGTGTTTTCATAGTTCATGCTTACATTTGTTCACAATTTCAGCATAGAAGAGCTAAATAACACTGCCACGACAATTTTGTGACACAATTATGTATGTTGATTCAAAGCATTGCGCCCCTACATAATGGGAGTATACTGGACCGTGAATTCAGTTATTTTCGAGGACGCCCGTATGGATTACAGCACTTCCGATTTATGTGACCATTTTGCCGATGCCGTTGATGTATTAGAGCCAATGTTTATCAATTTTGGCGGTCAAAGCGCCTTTAGCGGGCGGATCAAAACGCTTAAGTGCTTTGAGAATAATGAGCTGATCAACCAGGTACTGCAGCAGGATGGGACTGGCCAGGTCTTATTGGTCGATGGCGGCGGTTCAACGCGCCGTGCACTCATCGACATTGAACTGGCTGAACTGGCCATCGAGAATAACTGGCAGGGCATTGTCGTTTATGGCGCAGTGCGCCATGTCGAAGAATTGGAAGAGTGCGATCTTGGCGTCCAAGCGATTGCCTCTATTCCGGTCGCAGCAGACAGCCATGGCAGTGGTGAGCAGGGTATTCCAGTCAATTTTGCCGGCGTGTCTTTCTACGACGACGATTACCTGTATGCCGATGCCACCGGCATCATTATCTCTGCTGAAGAGCTGCTACTGGAAGTCGACGACGAACAGGGCGAATAACACAGCAACTACCTCCTTAATTCTCCGGGTAAAGTCCACCTTTGCCCGGTTCAACCCCATAGATCGACCTGAATTATGAGTAACCACTGGCTTCATATTTATACCGAAGCGGACATTGCCGCTTACTGCACCAGCCGTGAAAACGAACAACGCTTCTGGCAAACCCTGGCTTTTTTGCAACCCAAAGATGACCTAACGCAGGCGCTGCGCGATGCCGCTCAGTTTGGCATTAAGTACGTCCTGGTTGCCATCAACGAAGATCTGGGCCCACGGGCCAACTGTGGCCGGGGTGGCGCTCACCTGGGCTGGCAAGCATTTTTACAACGCTTCTTGAACCTACCCTGTAATCGCTTTTTAACTCCAGATGATGTGTTGCTGCTGGGCGAGGTGCGCTGTGATGATCTGCAACAACAAGGCGCGGACCTGGACAATCGCGATCCGGCACAGCTTAAGCAGTTGCGCGAGCTGAACGGTCGGCTTGATGAGCGCGTAAGCACGGTGATGCGGGCTGTCTTTGATGCCGGGCTGGCACCCATAGTGATAGGGGGTGGCCACAATAATTGCTTTGGCCTGTTACAGGCGTTATCTCAGAGCACTCAGCAGGGCTGCCACGCCATCAATTTCGATCCCCATGCCGATTTTCGCGCGCTGGAAGGACGCCATTCCGGAAACGGTTTTAGCTATGCCTATGAGCAAGGTTATCTGACGGATTACCATGTGGTCGGCATGCATGAACAGAAGAACAATCACACTATTATCAGTGCATTAGATCAGGCCGGATTCAGTTACAGCAGTTACCAGGATATTCTGGTGCGCCGCACGCTGACCCTGACTGAGGCATGCCATACTGGCCTGGCGCGTTTTGCCGGGCAAGCCCCACTGGGAATAGAAGTCGATGTCGATGCCATCTCCGGGATGCCAGTCAGCGCCTATACCAACTGTGGTTTTACGGCCAATGATGCGGAGCATTTTGTTCACCTGGCCGCCCACCAGGAGCACGCCCGCTATTTACACCTGTGTGAAGCGGCACCGGAGCACCACCCACAAGGCTTGCAGCAAGGACTGAGCGATGCCGGTCAGGTATTGGCTTCTTTGGTATGCAGCTACTTACAGGCGCGTAAGACAGGCGTTTAATGTGAGTCTGGCTGAGGCGAAACAGAGGCATCTTCCGGATGCTCCCAACGCCATTGCTTCAGCCAGCTGATCATGCCCACACTGCTGAGGGGTCTGGCAAAGTAATAGCCCTGCGCCGCAAAGGTGTTGAGACTTTTCACAAACTGCAGCTGCTCCGGCGATTCCACCCCCTCACAAATCACTTTGCAGGCCTGGATCTGCTGCATTTCCACAATCCCGCGCACGACACTTTTGAATGACCCCTGATGACCATGATCTGAGGTTAAAGAGCGACCCAGTTTGACGTAATCAACGGTCAGCTGAGGCAACTTAGACAAGGTAACCGGGGTTTCGCCAAAGCTGTCTATGCACAAACGCAGCCCCATAGAGCGTAACCGCGACACCATGGCAATGCCCTGAGGGTCGAGGCTGGTAAACAAACTGGAGGGGCATTCTATGATCAAATCCCCTGGCTTCAGTTGGTGCTCCACCAGCACATGATCGATAAACTCGATGAATTCCTCATGCAGCATTTCCGGGCCAAACAGGTTCAGACTCAGCGGCATCGCAATCCCTTCCATACGCAATGCCAGGGCAATTTCGGCAGCTCGCTCAATCACATACTGTGCAACCGGTAAAGCCAGGCCGGCGATACGGATGTCTTCAATAAATTTACCTGCCGCCAGGATCCCTTGTTTAGGATGCTGCCAGCGCAGCAGCAACTCCAGAAATTCAATGTCACCGTCTTCATTGCGCACCACGGGCTGAAAGTACAGCTCCAGCTCTTTTCTGAAGTCGATATGTGCCAGCTCAGCCAGCCGGGCTTGTTGCTCCAGGCGATTGATTTGCATCTGTTGCTGGTATGGCGCGATCGGGCTGTCGGGTTGACTATCCAGCGCCAGAAATGCGCAGGTTAATAAGTTCTCAAACTGCCCCTGCTCTTCATCGCAATTGACATAACTGGCGCGCGCTTTGACCTCTATGGTGCAGTTGCCTACATTGAAAGGTTTTAATGTGCTTTCAATGATTTCATTGACCATCTGCTCATGCAAATGGTGCTGATTGACCAGGCTACAGACAAAGACAAAATGCAGCCCGCCTAAATGCGCCAGCCGCGATACATCATTACCCAAAGGGATTGGCATGACGTCCGGATGCTGCAAATGTTGTTTAATGCGATTGGCCGACTGGGCCAGTAACAGGTCGCCAAACTCGCGACCGAGGTGAAAGTTCACCTGCTGAAACCCTTCCAGACGGATCATCACCAGCATAGCCGCACTGGGGTCGCGCTGACGAAAATCATAAAACGCAGTGCGAAACCCGGCCCGATCGGGTAATTCGAGAATATCTGCGGTTTTGCTTTCATCTGTGCCTGGCTGTTGCGCCGACTCAGCTGCTGCTCTGGGCAGCATTAGCTCAGCAAAGAACACCGGCAGCAGGGCCGCCACGACCAGACCCGGCGATAACCCCCAGTACAATGCCCCACCCAGCGCCAACACGGCACCAACCATGCTAAGGCACGCAATCAGCTGAAAACGCCATTGTTTGGTGCGCAGGGCCAACCACACATGCAAGAGTAAAAGCGGGATGAGTAAATAAGCAAAATACACTGCAGAATTGGCCAGATAGGCCAGAGCCACCGCCGTGGTGGTCGCATAAATCAGTCGGTGCAATGGCTGCTGGCTGACACTGATAGCGCCAATGCTGGCACTGAGCAAGGCCCCTGCCATAAAAGCCATTAACAGGGGGGACTGAACATCAGAGGCCTGCCAAAATGACGCTACCGACATACTGGCCGTTGCGGCCATAACCCCAGGGTGACAGCATGCCAGCAGCATCAGAATGCTGTGAAAACTCTGTTTTAGCAGCAATTTTTTTGTCATCAACAGGCCATTGCAAAATTCTTACTATTGCACAAGTTTACCCGAAATCCAGGTATTTAACAGGTCATTTACGCCAAACTGATAACTGAGTTCAGCCGGATGACCGACCTGCCACAGCACCATATCGGCACGCATACCGACTTTTAGCACCCCCCTGTCTGACAGACCCAGCGCTTTAGCACCATGACGTGTAACACCCAGTAATGCTTCTTCCGGTGTCATACGGAACAAAGTACACGCCATATTCAGCATCAGACGCAATGAACACAGCGGTGCGGTTCCGGGGTTAAAGTCGCTGGCCAGGGCAATCGGCACATTATGCTGACGTAGTAAATCAATCGGTGGCTGCTGGGTTTCTCGTAAAAAGTAAAACGCCCCCGGAAGCACTACGCCGACCGTACCCGCTTTGGCCATGGCCTTAACACCGGCTTCGTCAAGGTACTCAATATGATCGGCGGACAGGCCATTAAATTCAGCCACCAGCTCGCTACCATGCTGATTAGACAGCTGCTCGGCGTGACACTTCACCTTAAGGCCCAGCTCAGTGGCCTTGGCAAACACGCGACGTGTTTGTTCATTACTGAAGCCCACATTTTCACAAAATGCATCAACCGCATCGGCCAGGGATTGTTCTGCGACCTGGGGAAGCATGTGGTCACATACCAGATCGATATAACCATCGGCATCATCACGATACTCCGGCGGTAGCGCGTGCGCCCCCAGAAAGGTGCTTTGTACACTGATGGGATGATGCTCATCGAGCATGCGGTTGACTTCCAGCAGCTTGATCTCGCTGTCGCAATCCAGACCATAGCCGGATTTACTTTCGACTGTGGTCACCCCTTCGCTGAGCAACGCATTCAGTCGCGTTTTACCAACCACAAACAGGTGCTCATGATCCGCCGCGCGGGTTGCCTTCATGGTTGTTGCGATTCCCCCGCCCTGCTGCGCGATCTCTTGATAGGACACACCATTAAGACGCTGCTCAAACTCCTGGGCCCGTGAGCCGGCAAATAAAATATGGGTGTGGCAATCGATCAGACCCGGTGTCATCCAGGCGCCTTTTGCCGAGATAGTCGGCGTGGTCACCGGATCAAATTCCGGGAGTTCCGACTGCGCACCCAGCCAACAGATCAGCCCATCTTTCACCATCATCGCCCCGTGCTCAATGGCACCATAAGGACGCTCAATCTCCGGGTCCATTGTCGCCAGATTAACATCCAGCACCACTAAATCTACTACCATCACCACGCAATTCCTCATCTCTAACTTGCTGGTTTGAGTGTAGCAAGAAAGCTTGTATATACAATAGAGGTGTGCCATGTTTATCAGTGAGCTATGTTCGCTCAGCCTGACACCCGAGTCGGTTTTTCTTTACTAACCATGGCATGAGATTGTGACAACGCAACCCAAATTTGCACAAATAAAACAACATATCATTGCACAGATCCGCAGTGGTGCCTGGCAGGAAGATCAGCGGGTTCCCTCTGAAAACGCGCTCTCTGCCCAGTTCAGGGTAAGCCGTATGACTGCCAGACGCGCACTCAGTGAGCTGACCGATGCCGGAATCCTGACCCGCAGCCAGGGGCTGGGCACCTTTGTGGCACGGTTTAAATCCCAGTCGTCATTGCTGGAGATCCGCAATATCGCCGACGAAGTCAAAGAACGCGGCGGACATTACACCTGCGTGGTGCTGTCGCTGGAATCCATCGCTGCCATTGCACCAATCGCCATTGCGCTGGGTGTTGAAGTCGACAGTCAGGTGTATCGCAGCGTGCTGGTGCATCACGAAAATGAGCAGCCTTTGCAGGTTGAAGAGCGTTTTGTTAACCCGCAGCTGGCCCCGGATTACCTGCAGCAGGACTTCACCGGGATCACCCCTCATGAATATCTGATCCAGATTGCCCCGCTGACCGAGGCGCGCCATACCGTAGAAGCCATTATGCCCGGCCCCGATATTTGTCAGTGGTTGAACATGTTTCATGAAGAGCCCTGTCTGCAATTGATCCGCAGAACCTGGTCACAAGGGGGAATTGTCAGTTTTGCCCGGCTGATTTCACCGGGCAGCAAATATCGCCTGGGCGGTCACCTGACCTTCAAAAAATAACGGACCTCAGATGGCGTGTTGATAGCTAAACCCAAGCGCTTCGATGGCTGAGCCATCAATGATCCGCGCCTTGCTGTCGTCGCTGGCAAAACTCGGCGGCGCTGTGCCAGCCTGGGCACAATGTGCCTGATAGTAATCCCGCTTCAGCGGGTGGGCAGGTGAGCAAATGTTATAAACGGCTCTGACCTGAGGCCACTGGTTCATGACGCACATAATGGCCGCAACCACATCATCACGATGCACCATATTGACTCGCTCCTGCGCTGAGCTGCGTAATGCTTTGCCCGCAATAAACTGCCCCGGCTCCCGCCCAGGCCCAACCAACCCCGCAAGCCTGAGCACTTTACCGCCATGGGACAACACTAATTGCTCAGCCTGCTGCAAAATGCGCTGACGTCGTGAATCGGTTGCAGCCAGCGCCCCCTGCTCGGTGTAGTGTCCATCTGCATCGGCATACACGCCGGTGCTGGAGCACAGCAAAAACCCGCTCATCTGTAACTCGGTGGCCAAGGCTAATGTTGCTTCTAACGTCTCCAGGTAATTACTGTCTTCCCGCCGGGCACCCGGTGGCATGGCACAAAGCCAAAAAGCCTGCTGCAGCGACACATTATGGACAAGTGTTTTACCGTCATGCACCAGCTGCCGGGATAGCTCATCATCGTGTGGTTGTCGCCGGGTTGCCTGTACCTGCCAGCCCTGAGCCGCAGCCGCTTGAGCAACCGGCATACCCAGCCAGCCGGCCCCGGCCACAACGAGTTTATTGTGCATATCATTTTCCTGTGGTTTTACGCGCTGTGCGCATGATGCTACAGCCCGGCATGCACTGGCAATAGCCCATGACTTTCAAAGCGGTAAGAAAAATGGCTGATTTATTGCTAAAAGTTAAAGTATCTGTCCCTAATGCCGATTATGGATGTAAAGATTATTCGTCAAGTGTTATCAATCAACCACCGTAATTTGTGGCCTTATTGTACAAGATATGATTTGATTGAGGCTTGCCTGATCCCAAGAAAAAGAAAAAACGCATGTTAGAAAATTTATCTCTTCGAAAAAAAATCCTCTTTTTAATTGGCGGTACCATTTCAATTTTACTGGTTGCTGCATCAGGGTATTTCGTTAACCACATTGCCCAGCTTTCCCGGGAAGGGATTGAGCGCGAAGCGCAGAGCCACTTATATGCCGAAAAGCTCTCCATGGAATCTTTCTTTTCTCGTTACGGTGCCATAGTAGAGACCTTTGTCACCAACCCGCATAACGTCAACTGGTTTGATGGCTATACCCAGCGGGAAAAGCCGCTGAGTGCCGACTTGGGCTACCAGGAAGTGAATCAGGACTTTATCCGGATCTCGACCAGCGACGAAAACATTTTGTCCGCCTTTATGGCCTCGGCCCGCACTGGTGAATACTTCAAAGAAAATGAGCGTACCTCTAACTATTCAGACGGTCGTCCTTATTACTCTTATAAACGCCCCTGGTGGCAAGATGCGCTGAGCCATGGCGGATTATACGTCGGTGCGGTGTCGGTCGACATTAATACCGGTGCGGTTTCTGCCGTGGTGCAGCAGCCCGTTTACAATGCCCAGCGCGAACTCGTTGCCGTTGGCGGGGTTGACCTGCAAATCAATAAGATCAGTGAGCTGGTCGAGCAGATCCAGTTCGATGGTCAGGGCTATGGCTTCTTGCTCGACCACAACTATAAGGTCGTGCATTTATCCAAGCGAACAGGTCATCAACTGTCTATCACAGATGAAGGCCCCAATGGCAAAGAAGGCCTGGAAGCGCTGGAAAGACAATTTGCCGACACCCAGGGCTTTGCCGAGCTTAATCGGGCAATGCGTGCAGACGGTGCAGGTGCAGCTAAGGTCACGCTCAAGGGCGTGGATTACTATGTGGTGTTCAACAATGTTAAGCTGGATAAACCTATCCTGGACTGGCATCTGGGCTTGCTGATCCCCGTTAGCCTGATAGAAGAGCCGGTTAACGAAGCCGTAATGAGTACCGTGACAGCGGTGGTCCTTATCCTTGCCATTATTGTTGCGATGATTTTATGGGCCACGCACATGATAGCAGCCCCGATCACGACACTGACCAACACCATGCGCGATATTGCATCGGGCGAAGGTGATCTGACCCGCCGTATCGACATTACCAGTCAGGATGAAGTCGGCCAGCTGGCGCATCATATGAACACCTTTATCGACAAGCTACGCAGCATGATGCTCGATACCGCAGCGCAGGCGCAACAGCTCAGTGGTGCCGCGGCGCAGCTACAGGATGTCTCGACCAACACCAATAATGAGATCCAACAAGAGAAAGAGCAGGTCGACAGTGTCAGTGCCGCCGTAACCGAGATGGCCGCCACAGTCACGGAAATTTCTCGTAATGCCCATGAAACCAATCGTGCCGCGGATCTGGTGCAAAGCATGACTAATGACGGTGCTGCCCGTTCCGGTCAGGCGCAGGAAGTCATGACTGAGCTTGCCAGCCATATCGGTGAAGCGGCTAAAGTTGTGGCAGGCCTTGAGCAGGAAACCAGTAACATAGGTGCCGTAATCGATGTGATCAATGGCATTGCAGAGCAAACTAACCTGCTGGCCTTAAACGCCGCCATTGAGGCCGCCCGTGCCGGTGAGCAGGGTCGTGGTTTCGCGGTGGTTGCTGACGAAGTACGCAGCCTGGCCAGTCGCACGCAAGAATCAACCGACGATATTCGCAATATGATTTCGCGTCTGCAACAAATTGCGCAGCAGGCATCGGTGATGATGCAGCAGGGCCAGGAGCGGGCTGAGGGCTCGGTTGGACAAACCCAGGAAGTGCTGGATGCGCTGCGCAACATCACGGAGTCGGTTAGCACAGTTCAGGATCAGAGCCATCAGATAGCCACCTCAACGGAAGAACAAACGGTGGTCGCGGAAGACATCAATAACAGCCTGAATGCCATTAACGACCTGGTGAACAGTACTGCCAACCATGCCCATTTATTGGCGGATGAAGCTCGGGATCTGAACAGTCTGGCTAAGGCCCTGAACAACACAGTTAACCAATTCAAATTATAATAATACGTTGCTAGCCCGAATGCCGGGCTAGCACTTTTTTCTCGCTTCTTTCATTGCCAGCCTCTTGCTAAAACTTGACTAATGCACCATTGCAGACGATCACTTAAAGGGTGACTCTTTGCAAAATCGTGCTTAATTATGTTTAAAAACCTCAAACTAACGCAGCTGCTTGCGTACTCATTTGGTGCGCTCATTACCCTGATGGCTATCATTTCAATCGTAGCCTGGCTGGGCCTGAGTTCGGGCTATAACAACTTTGTTGAATATCGCACTCTGGCCCGCAATGGCAACCTGGAAGGCCGTGTTCAGGCAAACCTGTTGTTAGTGCGCCTCAATGCCCTGAAATACCTCAAAGAGCAAAATGCGGCCAACATCGCCGGGTTCAATGAGCGCTTTGCACTGCTCAGTGATTTAATGGACCAGGCCCAGCGCAGCATAGACGACCCGCAATATCGCGCTCAGCTCAGTACCAGTGCAGACGAAATTGAACAGTACCGCGCTGCCTTTGAGCAAATTGTGCAACTGTATGCCCGCCGCGATGACATTGTGACCAATCAGCTGGATGTTAACGGGGCCAAAATGCGCACCTTACTGAGTGAAGTGGTGGACACCGCCTATCAGCGTAATGACAGCAAAGCTTTATATGCCGCCGCCAAGCTCGAAGAAACCCTGATGCTGGGGCGCCTGTTTGTCACCAAGTTTTTGGTCACCAACGCCGCTGAAGACTATCAGCGTGCCGTAACTGAGTTTAGTAAGCTGGCCACCTTACTTGATGAACAGGCCGGTGCCTTTGCCTGGCAACCCGCACAGGGCTTGCTGGCGCGCTTTTTACAAAACAAACTGGACTACCTGAGCGGCGTGAAGGCCGTCAATCAGACTATTTCACAGCGCAATCAGCTGATTGAACAACGCCTTAACCTACTGGGCCCGAAAGTAGCCAATACCCTTGAGGACATTAAACTGGACATTAAAGCACGCCAGGACAAGCTGGGGCCCCAGGCACAACAGGCCAGCGAACGGGCGGTGCTGTGGGTTACCATCATCTCGGTGTTAGTGGTGTGTGCCGGTGTATTCCTGAGCTGGTATGTCAGTAAGTTACTGCGCGACCCTATAGGTGGTGAACCCAGGGAGATAGAGGCATTGGCCAAAGCCATCGCCAAGGGCGACCTCAGTTATCAGTTTGCGACCACCAACACCACAGGTATCTACCGGGCGATGTCAGAAATGACCACAACCCTGCGCGATATAGTAGGCAAGATCAAAACGGCAACGGCAACACTGAACGATACCTCAGGCACCATGATCACCGTCACTGAGCAAACCAAAAGTGAAACCGACCAACAGCAGGACCAGTTGACCCAAAGCGCCACTGCCATGCAGCAAATGAGTGCCACGGTGCAGGAAATTACCCAAAGTGCCCAGCTTGCCGCCGATGCGGCCACCGACGCCGATCAACAATCACAAACCGGGATCCAGGTGGTGCAAGCTTCCCGTGAGGCCATGAGTGAGCTGGTTGGCAGCATTCAGCAGGTCAGTGAATCCATTACCCAACTGGAAAGCGAAACCGAGTCAGTGGGCTCCATTTTAGACGTGATCCGCAGCATTGCCGACCAAACCAACCTGCTGGCACTTAACGCCGCGATTGAAGCGGCACGAGCTGGTGAACAGGGTCGCGGGTTTGCCGTGGTGGCCGATGAAGTGCGCAGCCTGGCCAGTCGCACCCAGCAAAGCACCGAAGAGATCCAGACGATGATTTCGCGACTGCAAAGCGAAGCCAAACGCTCGGTAGAGCATATGCATCGCAATGTCGACCATGCCGAGCATTCTGCGGAGCAAACAGAGCATGCTGGCGCGACCTTACAGGCCATTTGCAGCTCAATCAGTACCATTCGCGACATGAACCTGCAAATTGCCAGTGCATCGGAGGAGCAAAACACGGTGTCCCTGCAAATCTCAGAAAGTGTCACTAATATCAGCGAAAGTGCCGCAGAAACGGCGCAGGGCGCGCTACAGGTTTCACAGGATGCCAAAGCATTGAGCAAAGTCGCCAGAGAGCTCAATACGCTGATCGATCAGTTCAGGCTCTAATACGCTCTGCGCGGGTGTTTCGGCCCCGCGCCGCGCTTCCTTTTGCTTTAGATCAACGCCCCACAGCACAACTTTGCTTACACTGGCCTTCTCAATAGCAAAGAGAGTGCGATCGTGATTAAATTACCTCAATGGGATGACTCCCTCATCAACAAGTACAATATCTCGGGCCCCAGATATACGTCTTATCCAACGGCCCTGTCACTGGAGTCGGGCTACGCACAGAACGACCTGGTGGACGCCATTGCCCACTCGCAGAGCCGGGCGCTGTCGTTATACATCCATATTCCGTTTTGTCACCAGCTTTGCTATTACTGTGGCTGTAATAAGATTATCACCCGCCATCAGTCTAAGGCGGATGTCTATCTTGATCATCTGGAGCTGGAAATCGCCGCTCAGGCGCCTCTGTTTAAAGACTACCAGGTGGAACAACTGCATCTCGGTGGCGGCACACCAACCTTTCTGACCACAGCACAAATGACCCGTCTGGTCGCCATGCTGGAGCAGCACTTTAACTTTACACCAGATGCCCAGCGCGGCATTGAAATAGACCCCAGATCGCTGGCCGACGACATGCTGCCAGCGTTAAAAACGCTCGGCTTTAACCGGGTATCATTCGGGGTGCAGGATTTTAATGATCAGGTGCAGGCTGCGGTGAATCGCCCGCAGCAGGTTGAGGAAGTGCTGTCTTTGCTCAAACAGGCCCGCGAGCTGGGTTTTAAGTCCATCAATATGGATATGATCTACGGCCTGCCGCATCAGAGCGTTGCATCCTATCGCGACACCATAGCGCAGCTGATTGAACTCGGCCCGGACCGGGTATCAGTATTTAACTATGCTCATCTGCCGGAGCGATTTGCTGCACAACGTAAGCTCAAAGAAGCCGATATGCCGGGACCACAGGAAAAACTCGCCATATTCAAGCAAACGCTGGAGCAGATGACCGCCGCAGGCTATCAGTTTATTGGCATGGACCATTTTGCCAAAACCGATGACGAGCTGGCTGTGGCTCAGCGACACAATCACTTGCACCGTAATTTCCAGGGCTACACCACTCATGGTAACTGCGACCTGCTGGGTCTGGGCGTGTCGTCTATATCACAGATTGGCAATGCCATTTTACAAAACGAAAAAGACCTGAAGCCTTACTATCAGGCTGTGACTGAGCGCCATAGCGCCATTCATAAAGGCGTGAAGCTCACTCAGGATGACATAATACGCGCCGCAGCAATCAAACAACTGATCTGCCACTTTGAGCTTGATAAAGACGCCTTTGCCAAAGCGCATAGCATCGACTTTGATGACTATTTTGCTGATACCCTGGCGGCGCTTCAGCCACTGGCGGACGATGGCTTGGTTGAGCTCAGCGAGCGGCGTATAGAAGTAACCGCCAGAGGCAACCTGTTTATCCGCATCATCTGCATGTGTTTTGATGCCTACCTGCAACAGCAGATCAAAAACACCCGCTTTTCACGGGTGATTTGATCCCAACAAAGGCTGAGCAGTGCAATGCTGCCAGCCTTACTGTCGTTATAGCTTAAACTTACCTATGGTGCCCGAAAGAGATTTAGCTTCACTGTCTAGGTCATTACAAAACTGATAGGTCTGCTCCATCGCCGCTTTTGTCTGTCTGGCCGTGTCTGATATGACAGTGACATTCTGGCTAATATCTCTGGTTGCAGCTGACTGCTCTTTGGTTGCAGTGGCAATTTGAATATTCATTTCTGACAGCCTGACGATGTGTTCAGAGATCTCTCGCAACGATTTGCCACACTCAGATAACAGCTGGGATGTTTTATGGGTTCCGTCACTGCCATGAGTAATGGTGTTCACCGTCTCGGTTGCAGTGGCATTGAGAGAGTTGATCATGCCATTGATTTCTTCCGTCGACTCTGCGGTGCGCTTCGCCAGATTTCGTACTTCATCCGCTACCACCGCAAAACCTCGTCCCTGTTCGCCCGCCCGTGCCGCCTCGATGGCCGCATTGAGGGCCAGCAGATTGGTTTGCTCAGAAACCCCTCTGATCACCTCCAGAACACCCGAGATTGATTCAATTTCTTTAGAGAGCTGATTAACGGAGAGCACAGAATTGCGCATGATCGACTCTAACTCAGCCATATGACCTATGGTATCCGATACAATCTTCAGGCTTACCTGGGCATTGCCCTCCGTATCCGACGCCACTTGCGAGGCATCCTGCGCGTTATTAGATATATCTGAGACCGTCATATTCATCTGCTCAACCGCTGCCGCCACCGAGTCTGTACTGGATGACTGTTGCTCTGACAGGCCCTGAACATGCTTTACATTCTGATAGACCTCAGCGGCCGTGCCTTCAACATGTTTTGCCGTCTCAGAAACGCTTTTAAACATCTCGTGCAGTTGAGCCAGAAAAATATCAATCTGCTTTCCAAGGTAACCAACCTCGTTATTTTGCTCAACGCCTAGGCGCGCGGTCAAATCGCCGCCCTTGCCGGACAATTCAGTCACGGCATCTGAGATCACTTCTATGGGCTTAAATATCCGATTGGCAAGTAAATTTGCCCCAAGCAAACTGACCACAGCAATCACACAGCCAATCACAATGTTGGTCATAATCGCGGTGTTAATTGCCGAAAACATCTCCTCTTCCGGGATTTCCACAACCACATACCAGTCTAATGAGTCCAGCTTTATTGCCGAGCGCACCACAGCCCTGTCATTGACTTCCTCCGATACCACATTACCTAGCAAAGACGCAATATTCACCTTAGTGCCCACAGCTGACCTGTCGGGGTGGACTTGCACCACATTGTCGGCGTCAACCAAAAAGACAATCCCTGACTCACCGATTTTGTAAGAGCTAATCAGCTCGGTCATAGCACCCAGTGACTGACCCACTCCCGCTAAGCCCACTCTGCGGCCTTTGTCTTCAATGACATAATTGATAAACGCAGTCGCTTCGGTGGACGACTTGTCTACATCAATGGAAATCTCATATTCGGTACCGGAATTGATAAAAATATCCAGCCACGGCTCCTTGTCTGGCTCCACTTTCCTTACAATGCCTGCGGGGGTGTAGTAATTTCTGCTAACAGCAGAAACAATAAACGCAGTATTGCTACTGTTCACACGTTTTACTGAGCCCAGCTCCCGAACGATCATGGCCAGGTCTTCTGACGCTTCCCCATTGGTCATCCAGGCTTTGATAAACTCGCTCTTTGCCAGCGCTCTTGATGGGGCTATGGACGTATAGATATCAAGCTCAACCGCATACTTAATTTGTTTGAGTACGGTGGGGATTTCGGATTGCTCAACCTTCTCAGTTAAAAAGGCACTGATCGTGGTTGCGAATACAAGGGTAACGATGAGTAAGGGCAATATCGTTGCGGTGATCAGAGAAAGTACCAAGAGCTGCTTGAGCTTCATAAATTACCTTGCCGAAATCAAAAGATCTTCCATCAAAACAATATAGTAGAGTATTGCTCTGATTGACAAAGTTTGCAGACCATAATGCAGCAAAAACGCCAAAGCCCCGACCAAAAGGCCGGGGCCCGATATCAAGGAAGCTTGATATCGGGTTGTGAACGTCTCAAAAGGTCGGCCAACTGATGAGCATTAGCTCTGTGGCGCTCTCGTTTGCATAAATAAAAAGAGGGCTCAATGAACAGTTGGATTGGTAGGACCTGAAATTAGTATTTGCGACGATTTATAGAAAAAGTAACTGTCGCTTCTCCAGAATCAAGGTTAAAAGAGTCTAATTTGCCTGAGCAAATAGCCTTATCTCTATATGACCCACCCTCACTCTCAGCAATTACTTTTTGAGGCAACATTTTACCACTTCGGTAATCTTTCATGATAACAAAGCGGAAGTGACAACGAGGAGCTATCGAGCTATCACTAAATTTATATTCCAGGTCTACTAAGCGAACTACATCAGGGTAATTACTATATACGGAAAATCGTTCAGCAGAATTAGCGCTAAGCGTTTCTTGAGGAGCTGGTGAATATGTGGATGTTTGAACGTCTTTACTTGTTAATATGACGTCATAATTTTTTGAGTCATTCTCAACATTCACTTTTATATTTGCGACTGCTGAAGAGCTTAAAACTAAAGCTGATACGCACAATATCTTTTTTAACATAAAAATCCTTTATATTTTGTTATGATAATAACTTCCTGATTCATAAGAAGTCATAAAAGATAGTACACCAGTATCACTCTTTTTTATAGCTAAATTGGGCACAAACTTATTATCTTTATCTAACTCTAAGATCTGCCCCATCTGACCAGAATTTAATCCTAGTTGCTTCCCTAGCTGCTCCATTTCCTGCTGCATCTTAGGCAGAATTTCAGTTTTTAACTGCTCAACGGCCTTGGCATATCGCTCTCTTTCTTCTGGAGTTTCGGCATTTTGGGCTCGCTGGGTAAACTCAGCTATATCTTCTTTTGCCCCTTTAACATCGCCAACTCTACCGTTATAACCAAAAAATACATCCATTAAATTATTAGATAGCTGCATAGCACTTTCTCCTTGTAACCTTTAATCAGAGACAAATTCTAGAACAAAAAAAGAACATTGAACAGTGTTTATGCCCAAACGCAAAAGCCCAGACCAAAGGGCCGGGGCTTTTCAAAAGTTTAATTTAGTTAAAAACTAAAATTAAGCTTTCTTAGGACGAACCAGAACGTCTACCAAAGTCCAGGATGTTTTCTTAGAGGGTTTGGAATGCTGCACATTCATGGAACGTCGCGCTATACAGCAAACCCTTTTGAACATTCTGAGTGGCCCAAACGCAAAAGCCCCGACCAAAAGGCCGGGGCTTTCAAGATAAACTTAATTAATAAAAATTAAGCTTTCTTAGGACGAACCAGAACGTCTACCAAAGTCCAAGATTTTTTCTTAGAGATCGGTGCACATTCACGGATAGTCACAGTATCACCTGCTTGCGCAGTGTTGCTCTCATCGTGTGCGTGCAACTTAGTTGTACGCTTGATGAATTTACCGTAGATCGGGTGCTTAACCTGACGCTCGATAGCAACAACGATTGACTTGTCCATTTTGTCGCTAACTACACGACCTTGAAGAGTACGAGTATTATCGCTCATTATGAACCTGCCTTCTGGTTGATAACTGTTTTAACACGCGCAATATTGCGACGTACTTTTTTCAGCTCGTGAGTCTGAGCCAGCTGACCAGTGCTCGCTTGCATGCGCAGGTTGAACTGCTCACGCAGAAGCTCTAGAAGTTCAGCATTTAGCTCTTCTACGCTTTTGTCTTTAAGTTCGCTAGCTTTCATTTACATTACCGTCCGAGTTACAAAAGTGGTTTTGAAAGGTAATTTACGAGCAGCTAGGTTGAATGCTTCGCGAGCAAGCTCTTCTGAAACACCTTCCATCTCGTAAAGTACTTTACCAGGCTGAATTTCAGCAACCCAGTATTCAACAGAACCTTTACCTTTACCCATACGAACTTCAAGCGGCTTTTCTGTAATTGGCTTATCTGGGAACACACGGATCCAGATTTTACCTTGACGCTTGACGTGACGTGTCATAGCTCGACGAGCTGCTTCGATTTGACGAGCAGTCATACGGCCACGGCCAGTCGCTTTCAAGCCGAAAGAACCGAAGCTAACTTTATTACCGCTATTTGCAAGACCACGGTTGCGGCCTTTGTGCACTTTACGGAATTTTGTACGTTTTGGCTGTAACATTAGTCGCTACCTCTTACTTAGCACTTTTTTTAGCTTTCTTCGGAGCGCGCTTGGCTGGCTTCTCAGCTTCTTGTTTCAGTGGAAGACCACCGATAACTTCGCCTTTGAAGATCCAAACTTTAACACCGATGATACCGTAAGTGGTCAAAGCTTCAGAAGTTGCGTAGTCGATGTCAGCACGAAGAGTGTGTAGAGGTACACGACCTTCACGGTACCACTCAGAACGTGCGATTTCAGCACCGCCTAGACGGCCGCTAACTTCAACTTTGATACCCTTTGCACCCAGACGCATTGCGTTCTGCACCGCGCGCTTCATAGCACGACGGAACATTACACGACGCTCTAGCTGTGAAGAGATACCGTCAGCAACTAGTTGTGCATCAAGCTCTGGCTTACGTACTTCTGCAATGTTGATTTGTGCAGGTACACCAGCAAGCTTAGTTACAGCGTGGCGAAGCTTTTCAACGTCTTCACCTTTTTTACCGATAACAACACCAGGACGAGCTGTGTGAATTGTTACACGGATAGATTTAGCTGGACGCTCAATAACGATTTTAGACACAGAAGCGTTTTTCAATTCCTTAGTAAGGTATTGACGCACTTTGTGATCACCAAAAAGCTGTTCAGAGAAATCTTTTGTATTCGCGTACCAAGTAGATACCCAAGGCTTTGAGATACCTAGGCGAATACCAGTAGGATGAACTTTTTGTCCCATTACTTATATCTCCTAGCTATCTGAAACCACAACAGTGATGTGGCTTGAACGCTTAAGGATGCGGTCTGCGCGTCCTTTAGCACGTGGCATAATACGCTTCATTGTAGGACCTTCGTCTACAAATACTTTAGCCACTTTAAGCTCATCAATGTCGGCACCTTCGTTGTGCTCCGCGTTAGCGATAGCAGACTCAAGTACTTTCTTAACTAATACAGCCGCTTTCTTTGGGCTGTACGCTAGGATTTCTAGCGCGCGATCAACCGGAAGTCCGCGGATCTGATCTGCAACTAGACGTGCTTTTTGCGCCGAACCAGAGGCGAATTTGTGTTTAGCTAATGCTTCCATCATACCCTCCGATTAACGCTTTTTAGCTTTCTTATCCGCAGCGTGACCGCGGTAAGTACGTGTAGGTGCAAATTCACCTAGTTTGTGACCGATCATTTCGTCTGTAACGAATACAGGTACGTGCTGACGACCATTATGGACAGCGATGGTCAATCCGATCATGTTAGGGATGATCATTGAACGACGGCTCCAAGTCTTT
Source organism: Pseudoalteromonas rubra (assembly GCF_000967655.1). GTDB lineage: Bacteria > Pseudomonadota > Gammaproteobacteria > Enterobacterales > Alteromonadaceae > Pseudoalteromonas > Pseudoalteromonas rubra_A. Next base: position 46,642 of record NZ_JXYA01000021.1, on the reverse strand, counting down.
ATAGGCTTCTTGTCACCGCTTTCCAACGCCTTCTCTACCTTCTTCAGCAAGTGTAGGTCAATGAATGGACCCTTCTTGAGAGAACGTGGCATGGCAATTCCTCAACTATTACTTAGTACGACGACGTACGATAAATTTATCAGTACGCTTGTTCTTACGTGTCTTAGCACCTTTAGTCGGCTTACCCCATGGAGACACAGGGTGACGACCACCAGATGTACGACCTTCACCACCACCGTGTGGGTGGTCTACCGGGTTCATGGCAACACCACGAACTGTAGGACGAACACCACGCCAGCGAGTTGCACCAGCTTTACCTAGTGAACGTAGCATGTGTTCAGCGTTACCTACTTCACCGATAGTTGCGCGACAATCCGCTTCAACTTTACGCATTTCGCCTGAACGTAGACGTAGAGTCACGTACTGGCCTTCACGCGCTAGGATCTGTACATATGCACCAGCAGAACGGGCAATCTGAGCACCTTTACCAGGCTTAAGCTCAACATTGTGTACCGTTGTACCTACTGGAATGTTACGCATAGGCATTGCGTTACCAGCTTTGATTGGTGCATCAACACCAGACTGGATTGCATCACCCGCTTTAACACCTTTAGGTGCGATGATGTAACGACGCTCACCGTCTGCATATAATACAAGAGCGATGTTTGCGCTACGGTTAGGATCGTACTCTAGACGCTCAACTTTAGCTGGGATGCCATCTTTGGTGCGTTTAAAGTCGATTAAACGGTAGTGTTGCTTGTGACCACCACCGATGTGACGAACCGTGATACGACCGTTGTTGTTACGACCACCTGATTTAGAGTTTTTCTCTAATAGCGGAGCGTAAGGCTTACCCTTGTGTAGATCAGGGTTAACCACTTTAACGACGTGACGACGACCCGCAGAAGTTGGTTTACACTTTTGAAGTGCCATAATTCTAACTCCCCTTATTACTCGGCGCCGCCGACAAAGTCTAGCTCGCTGCCTTCTTTAAGAGTAACGTAGGCTTTCTTCCAGTCTGAACGACGGCCGAAACGCATGCCTGTACGCTTAGTTTTACCCTTAACATTTAGCGTGCGAACACCAGTTACTTCTACTTCGAAAAGCTTCTCAACAGCAGCTTTGATTTCTGCTTTGTTTGCATCTTTAACTACTTTGAAAACAATCGTATTGTTCTCTTCAGCAGACACAGTGCTTTTCTCAGAGATGTGTGGAGCAAGGATTACTTTTAAAAGACGTTCTTCACGGATCATGCTAGCGCCTCCTCAAGTTGCTTAACAGCAGCAGCAGTAATCAGTACCTTATCGAAAGCGATTAGGCTTACTGGGTCGATGCCAGCTACATCACGCGTGTCAACCTTGTACAGGTTACGTGCAGAAAGGAATAGATTCTCATCTACTTCTTCAGTCACGATTAATACGTCTTTAAGCTCAAGCTCTTTCAGCTTAGCTACTAGTTCTTTAGTCTTTGGTGCTTCTAGACCAAATTCTTCAACAACTACTAGACGATCTTGACGAACAAGCTCAGAAAGAATGCTCTTGATCGCACCGCGATACATCTTACGGTTAACTTTTTGGCTGTGATCTTGCGGCTTAGCTGCAAAGCTCACACCACCGCTGCGCCAGATTGGGCTGCGGATTGTACCAGCACGTGCACGGCCAGTACCTTTTTGGCGGAATGGTTTTTTACCACCACCAGCAACTTCAGAACGTGTCTTCTGAGCTTTAGTACCCTGACGAGCACCTGCTGCGAAAGCAACAACTACTTGGTGTACTAATGCTTCGTTAAACTCACGTCCAAAAGTAGCTTCGGAAACTTCAAGCGCACCAGCGCCTTTAATTGCTAATTCCATCACTAAATCTCCAGGACTTAAGCTTTAACAGCTGGTTTAACGATAACGTCGCCGCCGATAGCGCCAGGTACTGCACCTTTAACTAAAAGCAGGTTACGCTCAGCGTCAACACGTACTAGCTCTAGGTTCTGAGTAGTTGTTTGCACATTACCCATTTGACCAGCCATTTTCTTACCTTTAAACACCTTACCAGGTGATTGGTTTTGACCGATTGAACCAGGAGCACGGTGAGATAGAGAGTTACCGTGAGTAGCGTCTTGCGTAGCGAAATTCCAGCGCTTAACACCACCTTGGAAACCTTTACCTTTTGAAGTACCAGTAACGTCTACTTTGTTTACTTCGTTGAATAGCTCAACAGTAAGCTCAGCACCTACTTCAAACTCACCTTCACCGCCGTTAAGACGGAATTCCCACAGGCCACGACCCGCTTCAACACCAGCTTTAGCGAAGTGACCCGCTTCTGGTTTGTTTACACGGCTTGCTTTTTTCTCGCCTGCAGTAACTTGAAGCGCGTCATAACCGTCTGTTGCGTCAGATTTGATCTGAGTAACACGGTTAGGAGTCGCTTCGATAACTGTCACAGGGATAGATACACCATCTTCAGTGAAGATGCGTGTCATACCCACTTTACGACCGACTAGACCTAATGCCATTTTCCTAAAACCTCTCTAATCTTTCGATTAACCCAGGCTGATTTGAACATCAACACCAGCAGCAAGGTCTAGGCGCATTAGAGCGTCTACAGTCTTGTCAGTTGGTTCTACGATGTCGATCAGACGTTTGTGGGTGCGGATTTCATACTGATCACGCGCGTCTTTGTTTACGTGCGGAGAGATCAATACAGTAAAACGTTCAAAGCGAGTAGGAAGTGGGATTGGACCACGTACCTGAGCGCCAGTGCGTTTCGCAGTTTCCACGATTTCCGCCGTTGATTGGTCAATCAAACGGTGGTCAAAAGCTTTTAGGCGAATACGAATGCGTTGATTTGACATTCTTAAACCTCAATTAAAAGAGCATTTAAAAAGAGCATAAAAAAACCCCCGAGGCCATCTCAAAATATAAGAGGTCGGTTGTTCTTCTATTTCTACCATTGAACTCCAAATCGGAGTTCCTGTTTACGTGCCTGAAATCCAGGCCTATGTATGACTTTCGTGTGACGAATCACAGAAAGTTTGAGCATTATAATGACACTGGTGATAAATGCAACAATTATCGCAAAATTATTTGTCCTGTGGCCCGTCTACATTATAAGTCGATTAAGGCAGCTATACTTTGCGCAGAGGATTGCACACATTGGCCTTGTCATTGTACTGACACAAATGGTCAGTCCAGTTAAAGCCTGATATTCTATACAGCAAAAATACGAATCTGGTATCGCTATGCGCTTACTTTCTCAGGGGCTCAACCGAGTGGCCCAATGGACCAACTGTTTACTGGTCAGAAGCAAACTGCTACCGGCAGATCCCGTGTCGCAGTTCGACCTGGACCCAAGTTTACCGACCTTTTATGTTGCCCGCCTCAATTCCCGGGCCGATTTGGCGGCACTGAATGCGATGTGTAAAAAGCTGGGTCTGCCCAGCCCGATGCAGGACCAACTGTTGGGTAGCAAAACGCTGCCGCGCTTTATCGGTATCAAAAACCCAACGCCCTTGCTGAGTAAAACACCCGCGCCAAGCACCGCGATTGAGCAGGGTAAAGCCATTTTCTCTGCTCTGCGGGCGCACCCGGACATCAAAGCACAGGTGATCCCGGTAACTGTGCTGTGGGGCCGTAACCCGGGTAAAGAAAAGCCGGGCTTAGGTACCCTGTTCAGCCATTCACTGACCCCCAGCTGGTTGCGCAAGGCCATGGTGGTGCTGTTTTCCGGTCGCGACAACCTGGTACGTTTTTCCGCGCCCATCGCGCTGGATCAGCTAATGACTGACAAAGCAGATGTCGACGAGCTGCCCCATAAGTTGCTGCGCGTGGCACGAGTGCACTTTCATCGTCAGAAACTGGCGGCGACAGGTCCCAAGCTGCCTTCGCGCGAAGCCTTATTTAATTCCCTGCTGGCTGCCCCCACTGTGAAACGAGCGATTGCTGATGAAGCCAAGTCCAAGGGGCTGAGCCATGACGAGGCGCGTTTAAAGGCGTTAGAGTTACTTGAAGAGGTTGCCGCTAACTATTCCGAAGCCATGGTTCGCGTGGGCGATCGCGTACTGACCTGGTTGTGGAACAAACTCTACAACGGTATTGAAGTCAAAAATGCCGAACGCGTGCATGAGCTGGCCGACAAAGGTCACGAGATCATTTATGTGCCCTGCCACCGCAGCCACATGGATTACCTGTTGCTGACCTATGTGATTTACCATCAGGGCCTGGTGCCGCCGCACATAGCCGCCGGGGTCAATCTCAACTTTTTCCCGGCCGGCGGGATCTTCCGCCGTTGTGGCGCGTTCTTTATTCGTCGCTCCTTTGCCGGTAACAAGCTCTACTCCGCCATCTTTAAAGAGTATCTGACCCAGCTGTTCATTAAAGGCTATTCCGTTAAGTTCTACACCGAAGGGGGTCGCAGCCGCACCGGTCGCTTGTTGCCACCCAAAACCGGCATGCTGGCCATGACCATGCAGTCGATGCTGCGCGGTATAGACAGGCCTATCTCCATCGTCCCGGTCTATATCGGCTATGAGCATGTGATGGAGATCAACACCTATCTTAAAGAGTTAGCGGGCAGCAGCAAAAAGAATGAGTCCGTCGCAGGGGTCTTTAAAGCCATTAAGAACCTCAAAAACTATGGCCGCGGCTATCTGAACTTTGGTGAGCCTATCCACCTTAATCAGTACCTGAATGAACATCAGTCCGACTGGCGCGATGCCATTGGCCAGGATGAAGGTGCCAAACCACAGTGGCTGAATGGTCAGGTGGCACAGGTCGCTGATCAGATCATGACGAACATTAACGCCAGCGCGGCGCTCAATTCCATTAACCTGCTGGCTATGGTGCTGCTGTGTAATGAGCAGTTCGCGCTGAGCAAACAGAAGCTGCTAACCCAGCTACGCTTCTATCTCAGTTTGCAAAACCAGGCACCTTACGACACCAATGTCACGGCACCGGATGAAGATGCAGAGGCCCTGCTAAAGCATGCGCTGATGCTGGATAAATTCGACGTACTGGAAGACGAGCTGGGTGAGATCATCACCATCAAGGAAAAAGAGCGCACTCTGTTTAACTATTACCGCAACAATATATTGCACTTGTTTGCCGTACCCAGTGTGATTGCGCAAATGCTGTTTAACCGTTACAGCGTGACCGTGACTGAGTGTCGGGAACGCCTCAGCAGCCTTTACCCGCTTTTTGCCAAAGAGTGGTTTATGCACGACCTGCGCGATGGCTATATTGAAGCGGTGCTGAACAGTTTTGCCCAGGAAGGCCTGATTGACTTTGATGGCCACCTTGCCACGGTCGTCAAAGACAACAAGGCACTGGCACAGCTTGAAATGCTGGGCAAAGTGATCCACCTGACGCTGGAGCGCTACGCCATCACCGTCAGCCTGCTGCTACGTGAACAGGGAATCGCACGTGCCACGCTGGAGAGCGAAAGTGAAGTGCTGGCAAAACGACTGGGCACCTTACACGGCATTAAGAGCCCAGAGTTTTTTGATAAGAAAGTGCAAAGCAACCTGATCAGTGTGTTGCAGGAGCAAGGGTTTATCTGTATTTCCGATAAGCAAAGCATCAACGCCACACCGACTCTGGCGACGCTGTCTGATCACCTCAATGATCTGCTGCCAGCACGGATCTGGCAGTCTATCCGAGATACGCTGTAACCTTATGCGTCAGCGCGCTTCGCGCTGGCGCATTACCCCTTCCTGAATGGTCGAGGCCACCAGTTCGCCCTGGCGGTTAAAGAACTGCCCTCTGACCAGACCTCGGCCATTGCTGGCACTGGGGCTGTCTACACTGTAGAGCAGCCATTCATCCATACGGAATGGCCGGTGGAACCACATAGCATGATCTATGGTCGCCACCTGCATATTCCGCTGCATAAATGACACCCCGTGTGGCTGCAACGCAGTCGGCAAAAATTCAAAATCCGACGCATATGCCAGCAGATAATTATGGATACGACGGTCGTCGGGCATAGCCCCATTGGCTTTGAACCAGACGTGTCGGGTTGGCTCCATTACCTCTGGCTGAAATGGGTTGTGAAACTCCACCGGACGCATCTCTATCGGCATAGGCTGAGTAAACTTGGCGCGCAACGGCTCTGGGATTAAATCTGCTTTATCCTGATAGAATTCCAGCGAAGAGCGCAGCGCCTCTGGTGCAGGCACATCAGGCATCTCAGACTGGTGTGACAAACCGGGCTCATCGCCCTGAAAAGAAGCGGTCATATAAAAAATGGGTTTGCCGTACTGAATGGCGCTGACCCGGCGGGTGCTGAAACTGCGTCCGTCGCGAATATTTTCAACATCGTAGACTATGGGTTTGCTGGCATCGCCCGGCCGTAAAAAATACGAGTGTAGCGAATGCACATAGCGCCCTGCCGGTAATGTGTATTTTGCAGCCGACAAGGCCTGCCCCATCACCTGACCACCAAACACCTGCGGAAAGCCCAGATCCTGGCTTTGGCCCCGGTAAATCCCTTGTTCGATTTCTTCGAGCTGAAGTAGATCCAGCAACCCCTGTAATGCCTGACTCATTGCACACCTCTTTCACTGCGTAGCTGATCACATAATTATACACTATTATGCAAGTAACAAGAGGCATCGTATGGTAAATCAGGTGGTTATGCCAGGTGAGGGGCCAACACATAGCCCACCTGACGAGAGTGCGATACACTAGCTCCTTCCTTTCAAAGACAAGGTAATTGATATGGCATACTGGTTATTTAAAACCGAACCCGACGCATTCTCCATTGACGATCTGCATCAGGCCCCGGAGCAAAGTACGTTCTGGGAAGGGATCCGCAATTATCAGGCACGCAACTTTCTGCGCGACGACGTAAAAGTGGGCGATCAGGTCTTTATTTATCACTCAAGCTGTAAAGTTCCGGCCGTTGTGGGTATCGCCACAGTCACTAAGGGCGCAGAGGTCGATCCCCACCAGTTTGACTTGAGCAGTGATTATTATGATGCCAAGTCCAGCCAGGACAACCCGCGCTGGGTCGGTGTAACACTACGCTATGAACAACATCTGACACGCCCTGTGACACTTAAGGCAATTAAAGCCGATGCAGCCATCACCGAGCTGGCGCTGAAAAAAGCCGGCCGACTATCCATCATGCCCGTTACCGAAACCGAGTGGGCACACATCTGCCAGCTTGGCGGCGCTCAATAGCACCGCCAGGCCAGCGCATAACCCCTTCAGCGGTGTTTTTTCTGTTTTCCCCCTTTAGGGATCATCGAAAAGTACAAGATCAGCGCCAGCCAGGAAAACAGCAAGGTACCAATCAGCCAGCCATTTTTTTCATGGCCACGGGTGCGCTTGCTGCCTGCAACCAGTCCGATTGGCAGCAAATACAGGCAGAGTGCCCCCATCAGTAACATCAATTCGTCGGTCATACTCGCTCCCAGTTTACCTCACTATGAAGTACCCGCTGCGGAGCAATGTAATGCAGTACATCGCCTCCTTTCAGCGCATAATCCAGCGGTGGGTTTAAGTCCATGTCGCGACCACTGAGGTCGTGTGCCACGCCCAGCAAAGTCGCATTATGATGCTCTTTAAAATATAAAAATAGCTGACCAAAGGTTAAGGTGCCCAGCGATAATGGCAGCTGTAAGCTAAACTGGGTGTCGCCATGCAGGGTCGATAACAGTTCTTCCTGGATACGGCTTGAACCGGGGTCTTGCATTGAGCGCACCAGGATCTCGGCAGACATAGCTGTTGAGCACTCCACATTGCGACAATGCTGGCGCAACAACTGAGCTTTGGTTTCATCGTTAAAATGGGCACTGATGTGCGCTGCGTCTTTCACCATGGGGCTGAGCTTTAACGCCGTAGTAAAGGTTTGGTCATCATCCTGGCCATCAACAATGATTTTATCCGCATAAGCCAGTCCGGTGCGCGCCAGTTGCTGGTCATCGGTAAAACTCACCAGGCGGACAAAATCTACCTCTGTAAAACGCAACAGCGGATGCTCCATCTCATCACAGACCGCGAGCACAATACGCCTTGCGATACGCTTGTTGTCAGCCAGAATATATTCGATCATGCGCTCTGTACGCGTTGAGTGCCAGCCGAAGATAATGATGTGATCGCTCAGATGTGAATAGTCTTTATCGCCCTTCATCGCTCTTTTAACCCAAATTGTAATTAGTTGTCCCACTTTACCCAGCAAAATACCAAACAGTGCCAGGCCCAGGGGGATTTGAAATACAGCCACCACCCAACGCCCCAGCTCCGTCGTGGCACTAAAATCACCATATCCCACGGTTGATGTGGTCACCACGTAATAATAGATATAGGTACTGACGGGCAGTAAGGCATGCTCCTGTGCCAGCCACAGCAGCGCCCAGGTCGCGCCCATATGCAGCAGTGTTGCCAGTCCAATCAAGGGCCAGCTGGCCTGATCAATGTGCGTTTGCAATACCAGCAGCAAACGCTTAAATAACAAAGGCATCGTCCTTCCTTTAATGCAAGTCTCTGATTTACCATACTGAATAATCAGGATTATGCAACTGAGATACCCCGCTGCACAACACTAACCTGTCGGCTTTATCCTGTTGTATCTGGTTGGGGGCAAATTGTATGCACAGAGAGTGTTAATTTATTATCTAATAAGTATATACTGAGAGAAGGTACGTATCTTAGGGTAGCTTTATGGCTGGAGTATTAGCATCCGTTGATCAACGCACACAATTGGTGGGTGAAAACCGCCTTGAGCTATTGCTGTTCCATCTGCACAGCCGACACCTGTTCGCGCTCAACGTGTTTAAAGTCAAAGAAGTCGTTAAGCTGCCTCACCTGAATAAGATGCCCAATGCCCATCCTAAGATAGCCGGTGTTACCACCATTCGGGGTGAATCCATTCCGGTGATCGATTTACGTCAGGCCATTTGCATGCCGCACTGTGAATACGACAGCGACAGTAATCTGGTGATCACCGAATACAACCGCACCATTCAGGCTTTTCTGGTCGGCAAGGTCGACCAAATCGTCAACACCACCTGGTCTGATATTATGCCGCCGCCGCGCTCTGTTGGTCGCAATCATTATTTAACCGCACTGACTAAGCTGAAACGGGGCGATCAGGAACTGCTGGTTGAAATCATCGACGTCGAAAAAGTGCTGGCCGAGATCATCGAATACAATGTGGTGATCCCTGAAAATATCCTGGATAAAAACATCATCAATGAGTTTCAGGGCCGCAAAATTTTGCATGTTGATGACTCTCCCACTGCCCGTCGTCAGGTGTCGGATACTTTGGCTCAGCTGGGCATTGAAGTACTGCCCGCCACCGATGGTCATGAGGCCTTAAAGCTGTTGCAACACTGGGCCGACGAAGGCATCAATGTTGAACAGGAGCTGATGGCAGTGATCACCGATGCGGAGATGCCGGTCATGGATGGCTATCGCTTAACCTATGAGATCCGCAACGACAGCCGCCTGAAGAACCTCTATATTGTGCTCAACACCTCACTCAGCGGCAGCTTTAACAAAGCCATGGTCGAGAAAGTCGGCTGTGATGTATTTTTGTCAAAATTCCAGCCAGATCGCCTGGTTGAAGAAATGCAGCGCCGACTGAAAGACGTACTTAATCAGTAACTGTATATAAAAACAGGTAAGTGATAATTTAAACTTTATATTTTTCATGTGGTTAATTTTAACTACGTGCAAAACACCCGCACCAAACTGGGCTTTGTGTCCTGCCCTAGGTATACTTTGCGCTGAATAAAGACGACGGGCGCAAAGATGGACGTATCAGAATTACTTGATGGCTTAAACGACAAACAACGTGAAGCGGTGGCTGCACCGCTGCAAAATATGCTGGTATTGGCGGGCGCAGGCTCGGGCAAAACCCGGGTGCTGGTGCACCGCATCGCCTGGCTGATGCAGGTTGAGCATGCCTCGGCGTACAGTATTTTTGCCGTAACTTTTACCAACAAAGCCGCCAAAGAGATGCGTACCCGGGTCGAAGAGACCTTGCAAAACCCGGTCAGTGGCATGTGGATCGGCACCTTCCATGGACTCGCCCATCGTATTTTACGCGCCCATCATCGCGAGGCCAATCTGCCAGAGTCGTTTCAGATTTTGGATTCCGACGACCAGCTTAGAATGATCAAACGCCTGCTGAAGTCGATGAACATAGATGATAAAAAGTGGCCACCCAAGCAGCTCAGCTGGTATATCAGTGCACGCAAAGACGAAGGTCAGCGCCCCAAAGACATTACCGCCCATGACGTCAACGAACAGCTGATGTTACAGGTGTATACCGCCTATCAGGACGCCTGCGATCGCGCCGGACTGGTCGACTTTGCCGAAATTTTACTGCGCTGCTACGAAGTGCTGCAACAAAACCCCACGCTACTGCGCCATTACCAGCAACGCTTTCGCCATATGCTGGTCGACGAATTTCAGGATACCAACAGCATTCAGTATTTGTGGTTAAAGCTGCTGGCGGGCAGCGACAGCAACATTATGATAGTAGGTGATGACGACCAGAGTATTTATGGCTGGCGCGGTGCACGGATTGAAAACATCAAACGCTTTTTGACCGACTTTGATGCGCAAACCATTCGTCTGGAGCAAAACTATCGCTCTACCGGCACCATACTGAAAGCCTCCAATGCGCTGATCCAGAACAACGCCGAGCGCATGGGTAAGAGCCTCTGGACCGATGGCAATCAGGGCGAGCCTATCTCCGTCTATGCGGCGTTTAATGAGCTGGATGAGGCCCGCTTTATGGTCAGTAAAGTGAAATCCTGGCTGCAAGGCGGCAACGCACTGAGCGATTGCGCCGTGCTTTATCGCAGTAATGCCCAGTCGCGGGTGCTGGAAGAAGCGCTGTTACAGGAAGGTCTGAAGTACCGAATTTACGGTGGCATGCGCTTTTTCGAGCGTCAGGAGATCAAAGATGCCCTGTCTTATCTGCGTCTGATCAGCAATCGCAACGACGATGCGGCCTTTGAGCGGGTGATTAACACTCCTGCCCGTGGCATTGGCGACAAAACCCTGAGCCATATCCGCGACTGTGCCCGCGCTGAGTCGCTGCCTCTGTGGTATGCCGCCAAAGCGGTGCTGGAACAGGGCCACCTGGCCGGACGCGCCGCCACCGCTATTCGCCGTTTTATTGAGTTAGTTGAACAGCTCGACGACAAGCTGATGGAACTGGAGCTGGCCGAGCAAGCCAAAACCACCATAGAACTGTCGGGTCTGCTGGCCATGTATCAGGCCGAAAAAGGCGAAAAAGGCCGTGCCCGGGTAGAAAACCTTGAGGAATTGATCAACGCCTGCGGTCAGTTTGAATTGCCGGTTGAAGAAGAATTCACCTCACCACTGCAAGGGTTTTTAGCCTATACCTCGCTGGAGTCTGGCGAAGGTCAGGCCGACGAGCATGAAGATGCGGTACAGATGATGACGCTGCACTCGGCCAAGGGCCTGGAGTTCCCACTGGTCTTTATGGTGGGCGTAGAAGAAGGCATGTTCCCGTCACAACAAAGCCATGAAGAATCCGGTCGCCTCGAAGAAGAACGCCGCCTGTGTTACGTGGGCATGACCCGGGCAATGGAAAAGCTCTATATCAGTCATGCGGAAAGCCGCCGCCTCTATGGCCAGGAAAAATACCACAGCCCGTCACGCTTTTTACGCGAGATCCCCGAAGACTGTCTGGAAGAAATTCGCATTAAGACGCAAGTGTCACGCCCGGCCCCCAGTGGTCGTTTCAGCGGCTCGGTAAGCCATGCCGCATTTGAAGACAGTGGCTTCAGCCTGGGCCAGCGCGTATTACATGCCAAATTTGGGGCCGGCACGGTACTCAATTACGAAGGCAGCGGTGCACAGTCACGTATTCAGGTGAATTTTGACGATGTCGGCAGCAAGTGGCTGGTCACTGCCTATGCCAGACTGCAAGCACTCTAAGCTGGCGCGCCTGCTTACCCAGCTCAAGCAGGCCAGACATCGTCAGTTGTTGCTGATCAGCGGCGAGCAGCACTGGACTTACAAAGAAGTGCAGCGCCTGTTTCCCACCCTGGCTGACTCAGCATTGATATTGAGTCAGTACACAGAGCTGCCTGGTGCCTGCTGGCCCGAACATCTGCATCAGGTGCTGGGCCAGGAGTATTCCGGCGTCGTTTACGACCTCTACAGCGGATTGCTGCCGAATAAGCTGGCTGCCGCCGCAGGCACAGTGCAAGCTGGCGGCCTGTTGATTTTACTTGCTCCAGACTTATCTCAATGGCATAGCTGGTGCGATCCGGCACTGGAACGTTGGCTGTCTTATAACGAAACCGCACAATCCAGCCCCTACTTACAGCGCTGGCAGCGCCTGCTAGGCAGCAACTCAGTGTGGCAGATCAGCCAGGCACAGGGCGATTTACTGCCACAACACTACAACGCGCCGCACGCGACACTCGACACCCGCGAGCAACACAACGCGCTCATCCAGCTGAAGGAACACTTAACGCAGCCTGCACCCGGGCCGGTGTTACTCAGCGCCGACCGTGGTCGGGGCAAGTCTTCGTTATTGGGCAAACTAGCCGCAGACCTGCCAGCGCTAAGCTTTATTTTATGCGCGCAGCAGCGCCGCGCGGTGCACAACAGTTTTGTTCATCTTGGCGCGGCACTGGATGAGCCGGTCACCGATAAGCTTAACCAGCTTGCAAACCTGCGCTTTATGCCGCCCGATCAGCTACTTGCACAGCGCCCTGACTGTGATGTGTTACTGGTTGATGAGGCCGCAGCGATCCCCGTGCCCATGCTGATGTCGCTGTTGAATGCGTACCCTAAAGTGGTGTTTTCCAGCACCCTGATTGGCTATGAAGGCAATGGCCGGGGCTATACGCTGCGCTTTGCCAGACAGCTTGAGCACACCCATCCGCAGCGCCTGAGCTTATCTCTCAGTCAACCGATCCGCTACAGCGAGCAAGATCCGCTCGAAGCCCGGTTACGCCAGCTGTTTGCCCTGGATTGTGACTATCAAAAACCAACAGCACCGTCGGCACCACTGCTATTCGAATCGCTGACAGGCGCACAACTGGCAACGGATGAAGAGACCCTGTCTCAGGTTTTTGCCCTGCTGGTGCTGGCACATTATCAAACCTCAGTGAACGATCTGCGCCAGCTGCTCGACAGTCCGCACAATCGCTTATACCTTGTTCGTCAGCAAGGTTGTGTGGTGGCGGTGTGCCTGCTCAAGCTGGAAGGCGGTTTTGATGCGCAACTCAGCCAGGATATAGCCGCAACAACACGCCGCCCGGCCGGGCATTTAATGGCGCAGCAGCTTGCACAACTGACCGGCAACCCGGCACTTGCTCAGCGCCTTGGTGCCCGCGTTGTGCGGATTGCGGTGTCACCACAGCAACAGGGAGAACGCATTGGTAGTCAGCTGTTATGCTTTGCCGAGCAACAGCTCAGCGGCCAGGTAGATTACTTCGGCAGCAGTTTTGGCTGTAACGCACAGTTACTCAGATTCTGGCAACACCACCAGTACCGTCCCGTTAAACTGGGATTTAAGCAGGACAAAGCCAGTGGTGAATTTGCCGTGCTGGTGATCAAGCCGGTGACTGACTCAATCGCGCTGGAGCCACTGCAACTCTGGTTTAAACACCTGTGGTTTAATCAGCTGAGCGAGTTGTATCGCGACTTCCCCTGCGCTTTGGTTACTGAACTGTGTAAAACCCTGCCGCACAACACGCCCGACGCCTTGTTATTACAACAACTGGCCTACTTTGCCAGTGCCCCGGCGGGAGAGCAGCAGATAGCGGCCCTGCTCCACGAATTGATCCGCTGTCACCCATCGCTTCTGGACCGATTATCAGCCAGTTCCCAAGTCACAACGATTCGGCTATTATTACAACGTCACCCGCCAAAAGTATTAGAAGATACTGTGAGTCTGGCTACAAAAAAACAACGACAAGCCGCATTGCGGTCAATAGTGACGGAAGTACATGCTGAAATTAATCTCAACCCTGAGTTGCTGTATTGCCCTGCTGGGCAGCCCTGAGCTTATCGCTGATGACGAGCTCAAACTCGGTATGTCGGTCGGCCTGAGTGGTCCGGCCAAAGAAATTGGTCAGCAGCTCAGACAAGGGGCTCAGCTATACTTTGATTATGCCAATGCCCTGCCTGGCAGATCTCACCAAGCGGTTTCACTGATGGTGCTGGATGACGGCTATGAGCCCAGTCGCACCGTCATCAACACCCGTTATCTGATTGAGCAGCATAAGGTACTGGCCCTGTTTGGTAACATGGGCACGCCCACCGCCCATGCCATTCAGGCTATTCTGACGCACCATCAACTGCCATTTTTAATGCCTTTTACCGGTGCGGACTTTTTACGCCACGACACACCTTATCCAGTATTTAACTGGCGTGCCAGCTATATGGATGAAGCCACTGAACAGGTCCGTTACCTGGTTGATGAACAAGGACACAAAGCCATTGCTCTGTTGATCCAGGCCGACGAGTTTGGCCTGACTCTGGAAAAAAGCTTTCGCCAGGCACTGAACGCACGCGGCCTCTCCCCCAAAGTCACGGCGCGTTTTCGCCGCAACAGTGCCGATATCAACAAGGCCCTCAAGGCGATCATGCGCAATGAAGTGACGGCTGTGGCGATGATTGGCACTTACCAACCTCTTTCGGTGTTTATCGACAAAGCCATGCACCGGGGGTTTAAAGGCACCTTTACCGGGGTGTCTTTCACCTCGTCCAGCGCGCTGTTTGCCAAGCTGACCAGTCACCCCACGCTGATGATAAGCGAAGTTGTGCCCAACCCGAATAAGTGCAAGGCACAGCTGTGTGATTTATTTCGCACTCTGGCAGCCAAACATACATTGGCTGTCAGCCCGCAGATCTTTGAGGGCTTTCTTAACGCCGCCATTTTTATCTCAGCGCTCAACTACTGCCCACAACCTGTCCAACGTGCATGCCTGAGTGGCGCAATGCAACAGGTGCTAAAAAAAGACCCGGCGATCAGGGCTATTTTTGGGCTCACAGGCACGGAGAATAAACCCCGTGTGTATCGATCTTATTTTCAATAATGTCTATGCTTAGGGCATTACGTTAACGTACAGAGGCAGACATGGACTTAATCAATTTTCGGGTAGGGAAAAAAACCATTTCACTAAAGATACTGGATATCCTGCTGACGGAGCGCTATGAAGGCAACCTTACCTCTTTGCCCAACGACAACCCCAGTTTTATGGGGGTAAAAGATTATATGGGCACACCGACGCCTATTTTCGACCTCGGTTTGATATTGAATAACCAATCGTCCTACGACATCAACAAGTCTCTGGTTACTATGTTGCAGGAGCGCGAGCAAGATCAGAAAGCCTGGCTCGCAGAGCTGGAGCGCTGCATCTACAACGATCAACCTTTTACCCAAGCCAAGGACCCTAAGCAATCTGCGTTTGGTAAATGGTACTACAGCTTTAAAACCGACAATGAAGACTTACGCACGCTGTTGGCGCGCTTTGAGGAGCCCCATAATAAGCTCCACGCGCTGGCCGACAAGCTGCTCACCCTCAATGCCAAGGGCGATAAAGACGAAGCCCTGCGATTGCTGGAAAAAGAAAAAGCAACCACCTTTATGAAGCTGATCCGCCTGTTTGAATCAGCCCGGGATCAGATCACCCTCGACCACAAACCCATCATCGTATTTACCACCCAGGATGGGCAGCGGCCGCACATTGGTCTGCTGGTTGATCAGGTCGAAGACAATATTCACTGTGATGAGTCGGACATCAAGTCTCTGCATGAAATGACCAGTATGGGTTTTGAGATTGACCCGCAAACCCGCAAGATGATGAAAGGGCTGATTAAACAGGGAGAGCATCACAGCCTGGTACTGGATCCCAGCGCCATTTTCCGTCCGGATCACTTACAAGACTATGAGCCGGAAGAAACAGAAGCCTATGGTTTGTTCTGAGTCTTCAAGACTGGCAACCGAAAAATGACACGTGTGGGCTTTGCTAGCTCATTCATTATCGCAATAAAAAACGCCGCAAATGCGGCGTTTTTTAGTATTCGACAAGTAAGTAATTACTTGGCCTGACGGCTTGCGCGCTTACGCTCGCTTTCAGTCAGTAGCTTCTTACGAATACGGATGCTTTCTGGTGTGACTTCTACCAGCTCATCATCATCGATAAACTCAAGCGCTTGCTCAAGTGTCATGATGATAGGCGGAACCAGGTTCTGTGCTTCGTCAGTACCCGATGCACGTACGTTAGTCAGCTGCTTACCTTTCAGGGCGTTAACCGTTAAGTCGTTATCACGTGCGTGAATACCGATGATCATACCTTCGTATACTTCAACACCGTGACCGATGAATAGCTTACCACGGTCTTGAAGGTTGAATAGTGCGTTAGTCAGTGCTTTACCTGCCGCGTTTGCGATAAGTACACCGTTCTTACGTTGACCAATGTTACCGCCTTTGTGTGGGCCGTAGTGATCAAACGTGTGGTACATTAGACCAGAACCTGAAGTCAGCGTCATAAAGTCAGTTTGGAAACCGATAAGACCACGAGAAGGCATCATGAAGTCCATACGGATACGACCTTTACCATCTGGTGCCATGTCGGTCATTTCTGCTTTACGAAGACCAAGTTGCTCCATGATAGAACCTTGGTGCTCTTCTTCAACGTCAACCGTTACTGTTTCGTACGGTTCTTCTAACTGGCCATCTACTTCACGAAGAATTACTTCTGGACGAGATACAGCTAGCTCGTAACCTTCACGACGCATGTTTTCAATTAGGATACCTAGGTGAAGTTCACCACGACCTGATACGCGGAAGCTATCTGGGTTATCAGTCTCTTCAACGCGAAGTGCTACGTTGTGTACAAGCTCAGCTTGAAGACGCTCAAGGATGTTACGTGAAGTCACGAACTTACCTTCCTGACCAGAGAACGGAGACGTGTTTACAGAGAACGTCATAGTTACTGTAGGCTCGTCAACAGACAGCGCCGGCAGGGCTTCAACGGCATTGACATCACACACAGTGTCAGAGATTTTCAGCTCACCCAGACCTGTGATAGCGATAATGTCGCCAGCCTGTGCTTCTTGCGCTTCATGACGGTCCAGACCCAGATAAGTCAGTACCTGACCTACTTTGCCGTTACGTGTTGAGCCGTCGGCACCAACGATCGTTACTTGCTGGTTTACTTTCACTGTACCACGCTTGATACGGCCTACACCGATTACACCGATGTAAGAGTTGTAGTCCAGCTGAGAGATCTGCATCTGGAACGCGCCTTCTGGATCTGCGTCTGGCTTTTCTACCTGCTCAACAATCGCCTCGAACATTGGCTGCATGTTGTCTGACGGCTCGTCCAGGTCAAGCGTCGCCCAACCATTGATAGCAGATGCGTAGATAACCTGGAAGTCAAGCTGCTCGTCAGTCGCGCCCAGGTTGTCAAACAGGTCAAATACTTGATCCATTACCCAGTCAGGACGTGCGCCTGGCTTGTCGATCTTGTTGATAACAACGATAGGCTTCAGACCCAGGGCGAATGCTTTTTGCGTTACGAAACGCGTTTGCGGCATCGGACCTTCCTGGGCATCAACCAGTAGCAATACTGAGTCAACCATTGAAAGTACACGCTCTACCTCACCACCAAAGTCGGCGTGTCCCGGGGTGTCTACGATATTGATGTGGTAATCGTTCCATTCAATGGCAGTGTTTTTCGCCAGGATGGTGATGCCACGCTCTTTTTCAATATCATTCGAGTCCATGACACGCTCTTCGTTGCCACCGCGTGTCTCTAATGTGCCAGATTGTTCTAGCAGCTTATCGACTAGGGTAGTTTTACCATGGTCAACGTGCGCGATGATCGCGATATTTCTTAACTTTTCAATGCTCATATTTTTACTCAGAGAAGTTGGCCCTCAGTGATCCTAGTCGAATCGCGCAAAAATGCGCACCTAAGATGCCGATCCACAATTAAAGGTCGCGTATTATCCCCTAATAATGTGACAGATGAAAGTTTATCCAGCTTTTTTTTACAGCCCAACCCGTGAAATAACTAAAGTCTGCTGTTTTATCGCTCCACAGTCACCGCCATGTGCTACATTGAAACCATTACATAGCGCACCAGGGTGGTGCGAATTGCAATATTAACGCGCACCAACTTGGTGCAGATTGAAGTTCCATATATTACATGAAAAAGTAACCCATTGATTAACAATGCATTATAAAAACTGGCACGAATAACGCTTAGTAGTGCGCAAATGCAGAGCACTGCAACAAAAAATAACCCTACGAGTCGGAGGACACATGTCACAATCGGTTTTAGACCTTATTAAAGAACACGACGTTAAATTCGTTGATTTACGTTTCACGGATACCAAAGGTAAAGAGCAACACGTTTCTATTCCTCATCACCAGGCCGATGAAGACTTCTTTGAAGACGGCAAGATGTTCGACGGCTCGTCAATCGCAGGCTGGAAAGGCATTAACGAATCAGACATGGTCCTGATGCCAGATGCCTCTACCGCTAAGCTAGACCCTTTCTCAGAAGAAACCACGCTGATCGTACGTTGTGACGTACTTGAGCCATCAACCATGCAGGGTTACGAGCGTGACCCGCGTTCTGTTGCTAAGCGTGCTGAAGACTACATGCGCTCTACTGGTATTGCGGACACCGTACTGTTCGGCCCTGAGCCTGAGTTCTTCCTGTTTGACGACGTGAAGTTCAAAACAGACATGTCTGGCTCTATGTACAAAATTGATGCCCAGGAAGCAAGCTGGAACTCAGACAGAAGCTACGAAGAAGGCAACATGGGTCACCGTCCAGGCGTAAAAGGCGGTTACTTCCCGGTTGCACCGGTAGATTCATCAGGTGACTGGCGTAGTGCGACCTGTCTGGTTCTGGAAGAAATGGGTCAGGTTGTTGAAGCGCACCACCACGAAGTAGCCACTGCCGGTCAGAACGAGATCGCAACACGCTTTAATACTATGGTGATCAAGGCTGACGAAATTCAGGAAATGAAATACGTTATCCACAACATGGCGCACCTGTATGGCAAGACGGCGACCTTTATGCCTAAGCCTGTGGTAGGCGACAACGGTTCTGGTATGCACTGTCACCAGTCACTGGGTAAAGATGGCAAAAACATCTTTGCTGGCGACAAGTACGGCGGTCTGTCTGAAGAAGCGCTTTACTATATCGGTGGTATCATCAAGCACGCTAAAGCTATCAACGCATTTGCAAACGCTTCTACCAACTCGTACAAGCGCCTGGTACCTGGCTTCGAAGCACCTGTTATGCTGGCTTACTCAGCACGTAACCGTTCAGCGTCTATCCGCATCCCGGTTGTACCGTCTGAAAAAGCACGTCGTATTGAAGTACGCTTCCCGGATCCTACTGCGAACCCTTACCTGGCGTTCTCTGCCATGCTGATGGCTGGCCTTGATGGTATCAAAAACAAGATCCACCCTGGCGATGCGATGGACAAAGACTTATATGACCTGCCAGCGGAAGAAGCTGCAGAGATCCCGACAGTTGCCTCTTCATTGCAAGAAGCACTGGATTCTCTGGATGCAGACCGTGAGTTCCTGACTCAGGGCGGTGTATTCACTGACGACCTGATTGATGCATACATCGGATTGAAATCTCAGGAAGTTGAGAAGCTGAACATGACAACTCACCCGGTTGAGTTCGAAATGTACTACAGCGTATAAGCTGATTTTCGGTGTTCTGGTGTGTACAGGCTGATAAGGCTTGTGCACTGCGCAGCCCGGAATGCTTAATTAAGCCGTATTCGCTCACCGGCCAGGCAGCTGCTCGGTGAAAGAACAGGCTGACTCTGCGCTCTTAAATCATATGTGTTCTCAAGCCCGCGTTGCGGGCTTTTTTCGTATCAGTGCAATGGTAAACTTGCGCTAAAAGCACTAAAGTTATAGCTGGTCATGTGCGTCTTTTGAGCAAGGTGAAATTGTGTTGCGGCTTTATTGGGTGATTCTGTGTTTGGTGTACAGCGGCAGCGCTGTATCGGATCAAAAGGTCTACCGCTGGAAAGACAAAAACGGCAATTGGGTATACTCCGATGTGCCGAAAAAGGGCTCTGAGAAAGTCAAACTCAGCACCAATATGCTCACCATGCCGGCCACGGATACCAGCATTCTGACCCCCAATCCGACAACGCCTGCGGTGACCTATAAGGCAAAAATTACCGCCCCCAGCGATCAGCAAACACTGCGGGAAAACAGTGGCAGCGTTTATGTGAGTGGGTTAGTGACCCCCCGATTTGCCAATGGTTTTCAGGTTCAGCTGCTTCTTGATGGCAAGCCAGCTGGTCCAAAACAAACCTCGGCGTCATTTGCCTTGCGTGATGTGCCCAGGGGGGAACACAAATTGCAAATGAAGGTTTTTGATGACAAAGGCATGCTGGTTGCCCAAAGTGCAGTAACCACCTTTTTCCTGCACCGCGCCAGCCTGCTCAACCGTTGATTATAATAACAGGTGTGCTAATCTGCTGTGCACCAACTTGGTGCAAGGTGATCCAATATGGCACAACCCGCCTCTGAATTAATACACGAGTTATGGCAAAATCTCTCCACTGCAGTGATCTTACTAACCGAAGATCTGACCATTTATTTTGCCAACAACAGTGCCAGCGAACTGCTTGGGCTGGGCAGCAAACGCTTACTGAACCAACCTTTTGAAGCGATTTTTCATCACCACATGATCGACATGAAGCGGCTCCAGCGTTATGTACTGGACGATGGCGTCGACTGCCAGCAGCACAAGGTAGACGTGGTGTTCATCGATAATCGCGCCAGCACATTGAACCTGTTTGCACGGCGTTTTATGTTTGAAGGTCGGGCGTTTATTCAGCTTGAGTGTCGCCGTATCGACGAGGAGCTGCGCTTCGATCAGGCCTTTAACCAGGCGCATCAATATCAGGCTGCCCGCAACCTGATCCGTGGACTGGCGCACGAAATCAAAAATCCACTCGGCGGGATCAGAGGAGCGGCGCAATTATTGCAGTACGAAGTGCAGCAGGAAGAGCGTGACGAGTGCGCCGAGTTAATCATTGAACAGGCCGACCGCCTGACCGAACTGGTGGACAGACTACTGGGTCCCAATGAGTTACCCCGAAAGGAGCCCTGTAACGTCCATCGCATGCTGGAATCCGTGATCCGACTGAGTGAACTTGATGGTGCCCCCGGGATCCATCTGGTTAAAGACTATGACCCCAGCATTCCGGATGTGATAATGGACGAAGCCAAGATCCAGCAGGTCGTACTCAATATTATTCGCAACGCACAGCAAGCGCTGGGTGAACAAGGCGAGATAAAAGTATCAACCCGGATCCGTCACCGGGTAAGACGCGGCAAGCAACTGATGAAAAAAGCTTTGCAGATCCGGGTCACCGATAACGGGCCGGGTATTGCGCAAGAAATGCAGGCCACCTTGTTTTACCCTATGGTCACCAATAAGGAAGGCGGCTCTGGGCTGGGTTTATCGATTGCCCAGACACTGGTCGAGCAGCATCATGGCTTTATTGATTGCGACAGCTGGCCCGGCCATACCGAGTTTGCTATCTACCTGCCCTTTGAAGCATAAACACGTCTTACAGACGTGTGTTCGTAACCTAGTTTAAGAAGTGGGATCACACCATGAAAAATGTTTGGCTTGTCGATGATGATGCATCTATTCGCTTTGTACTGGAAAAAGCGCTGGCCCGCGCAGACTTTCAAACTGAGAGTTTCTCTAACGGCCAGGATGTGCTCACCGCACTGACCTATGATCAGCCTGCCGTGTTGATCTCTGATGTCAGAATGCCGGGCATAGATGGCATGGCCTTGCTGGAAGAGATTGCCGAACAGCACCCTAACCTGCCGGTGATCATCATGACGGCCCACTCCGATCTGGACTCTGCTGTCAATGCGTTTCAAAAGGGCGCCTTTGAATATCTGGCCAAGCCATTTGACCTGGATGAAGCCGTCTCCCTGGTGGAGCGCGCCTATCAGGCCAGCTCGCAAAATAACAAAGCCAAACGTCCCAGCAGCAATGGCAAACAGCCCGATATTATCGGAGAGGCTCCGGCCATGCAGGAGGTTTTCCGGGCGATCGGTAAACTCTCCGTCTCCAGCATGAGTGTGCTGATCAATGGCGAGTCGGGCACGGGTAAAGAGCTGGTTGCGGGAGCGCTGCACAATCACAGTCCGCGTCGTGAGCAGCCATTTATCGCACTGAATATGGCCGCCATTCCCAAAGATCTGGTCGAATCGGAATTGTTTGGTCACGAAAAAGGCGCCTTTACGGGTGCTGACAGCATTCGTCGCGGACGCTTCGAGCAGGCCAATGGTGGCACCTTGTTTCTGGATGAAATAGGCGACATGCCACTGGATGTGCAAACCCGCTTATTACGGGTGCTGGCAGACGGCGAATTTTATCGGGTGGGCGGTCATCACAGTGTGAAGGTCGACGTGCGGATCATTGCGGCTACGCATCAGGATCTGGAGCGTCTGGTTGAACAGGGTGAGTTTCGTGAAGACTTATTCCACCGCCTGAACGTTGTTCGTCTTAAGCTCCCTCCTTTACGGGAACGCCGGGAAGACATTGCCAAACTGAGTGAAAACTTTCTCGCCCGCAGTGCCAAAGAGTTGAAAGTGCCCTGCAAGATACTGACGCCAGAGGCACTCACTGTGATGCAGGCATTTCACTGGCCTGGCAATGTGCGTCAACTTGAGAACAGCTGCCGCTGGTTAACTGTGATGGCCCCGGGCGATGTTATCAATGTCGCAGATCTGCCCGAGGAGCTGAATCAACCGCTCAAAGCCGCCACGAGCGAAGCCATTGAAGGTGACTGGCTCGACGCATTTCAGCATTGGCTGGAGCAGGAGCTGCATCAGGGTAAAGAAGACATCTGGCCTCAGGTACAGGCCCAGCTCGAAACCCGCTTAATAAAAACGGCGCTGGCCGTATGCCATGGCCATAAACAAGAAGCCGCCCTGAAAATCGGTTGGGGTCGCAACACCCTGACCCGCAAACTGAAGGAGCGTAACTTTACCTGAGTGCCCAGCCGCCTGTATGAAAAATCATCACTTGTTCCTGAAAGCTGGAAATCGTATTTTGTGAAAGTGCCATTGCACAAAAAAACCCAATATTTAAGGAACGACTATGAAAATCACATTACAGAAAAAATCACTCAAACGCTTAAACAACAAAACTCCGCTGGCGCAGGAATTAACGCCACAGGCCGCGGGCGGCCAGTATGCCAGCTCCCCCTATAACAAGGGATGTATGACCTACCAGGGGCTAACCTGCCCTACTTCACCTTATGATCCAAACTGCTAAATACATGCCCGGCCGCCGGGATTTAACCCGGTGGCTTACGCCACGCGCTTGTCCCTTGACCCCACCTTAAAAAGCAAGCACTATGCAGTCATCTTGATCCTATCGCGCACTGAATAATGAAATTACTGGAGCATATCCCGCTGATAAAACAGTTGGAAATACTCAACAGACTGAGCTTTTTTAAAGAATTTACGCTGTCTGAGCGCCAGGTGTTGCTCGAGTCATTCAGCCACCTTTACCTGGTCAGTCAGGATAAGCATGCATTTCGGCGCTTTGACAAAGATAACCGGCTCTATATTGTGCTCAGCGGCGAGCTGTCTATCTATACTCAGGATCAACATCATGCCATTGGCCGGGTCGGTCCGGGTGAGTTTCTTGGAGAAGGCGCCTTTATCACTCACAGGGAGCGCAGCACCAGCGCGCTGGCGCGCAAAGATACCATCTTACTGGCCATTACACCCGATGCCCTGACACGCCTGCCGAATGTGATCAGAGAGAAAATTAAGGATAAGATCATCGAGGGCATGAGCGCCCGGATAGGCCAGCTCAATCATTATATTGAAGATCATTTACAGTGAGAGTGAGCCTTTAGTTACAGATCCACGTTGGACAAATACAATTGGTTAAAATTTTCTCAATTGTCAACTTTGACTAAATACTAATATGATGGACCTGTTAAAACAACACTTAAGGACAGGACCATGAAACTAACCCTATCGAAAAAATCTATCAAGCAACTCAATTCTATCCCCCTGAATAACAAGCAGACACAAGACATTGCCGGCGGTAACAGCCTGGCCCCTGCAACCTGCCCACATACGCAACCTGCCTGGTACTGTATGAGCTATCTGGGCTGTGTCAGTAACAAGCCTCAGTATGGCTGCTAGTGGGGAGCTGTATTAAAAAAGGCGTCTAACCAGACGCCTTTTTTATGATTACTGTGCCAGTAACGTTTCGAAGTGACCGAACAGAACGTCCAGCTCTTCGATGGTGTTATAGTGCATACAGCCAATCCGCACTACACCGCCGCTTTCCATCACACCGAGCTGCTCGCACAACCCCTGCGCATAGAAGTTACCATCCCAGACACAAATATGGTGCTTGCCCAGGTATTCAGACACCGCGCGCGGCGCCATGCCATCAAAGGTCAGTGCAAAGGTCGGTGTGCGCTCAGCCAGACGCTCTGTGTCTGCGATACCATATAAGCGGATCTGCGGGAATGCTTGCAAACGCGACAAAAAGTGCGCACTTAACGCCATTTCATGGGCCTTGGTATTGGCAAATGCCACGCTCAGCCGCTCACGTCGCGGCGTATCTTCTGGCAGACCGCTCAGTGACGCAATGTAATCAATGGCCGCCACCACACCCGCCAGGCCTTCAAAGCTCTGAGTCCCGGTTTCCCAGCGGCCCGGCACCACATCTTTGGCCGGTTCCACTTTGTAAGGTGTAAAGCCTGCAAGGTGGGCCATTTTACCGTAAACCACGCCCACGTGTGGACCGAAGAATTTATAGACGGAACATGCCAGAAAATCGCAGTCCAGTGCCTGCACATCGATCAGCTCATGGGGCGCATAGTGCACCGCATCAACATACACCAGGGCACCCACCTGGTGCGCCAGCTCAACGATCTGCTTTATATCGTTGATAGACCCTGTGGTGTTCGACGCATAAGTCACCGCCACCAGCTTGGTCTTGCTGCTCAGCAGGCTACGGAAATGATCCATATCCAGCGTACAGTCGGCTTCATTTACTTTCACCGCATGCACACTTGCGCCTTTGTCCTCGGCAGCCTGACGCCATGACGACACGTTCGAGAAATGGTCGGCGTTGGTGACTATCACTTCATCACCCGCCTGCCAGTCGCGGGAGATCGCACGGCTAAAGCTAAAGGTCAGGCTGGTCATGTTAGCGCCAAACACAATCTGCTCTTTGGCCGGAGCATTGAGTAAATCCGCCACTGCCTGACGCGCATTGTTCATCAGCTCGACAGTTTTATCGCTGGAGAAAAACGCCCCGCCCAGGTTTGAGTTAAAGTACCCAAGGTATGCAGACATGGCGCTCAATACAGACTGTGGCACCTGAGAGCCGCCTGGACCATCCAGGAAAATAGGAGAACGACCTGCGACTTGCTGCATCAGGGCAGGAAACTGACGACGCACTTGATTCAGATTCATAATGGACTCTTACGCGGTGAACACAAAGCAGTCCAGGTAGCCGGTCTGCGTAGCATCTAACTTGTTCATTGGCGTTGCGTTATGCCAAACCTCACGGTCATTGACCAGGGCAAACAGACCATCTTTGATCTCCATTTTAAAGCAGGGTTCAGCGTCTTTATGTTCGTACACCAACAGCTCACCACCTGCGATATTTTCATGAGAAACACCACATACACACACATGATCGAAACCATCCTGATGCACGCCTTCTGGAGCTGGCGGTGTATCACTCTCAATGGCCAGCATGCGGAACTGGTGCACTTCGATATCACGCTCATCGCTGATACCTGTCATTGCTTTAAACTCATTCAACAGGTGCTTGAAGCCCTCGCTGTGGATCAGTGCGTCTTCCAGGTTTTCGTACACGCGCTCAACATTACCCTGAAAGGTATTGATTGAGTCGTCCTGGACAAAGGCTTTGGTTGGCTGCAATGCCACCTCGCCATTGGCAAATTTCAATACAGAGTAACGGCGTTTTCTGAATGCGCCGTCTGCATACGGGTTTTCTGGCAGACGGTTAAACGAGGGTTTAACGGCATCGATCTGCGCTTGTTGAATAAAACGAAGTTGTAGCAAATTCTGGTTGTTTACTGCGGTCATTTTGCTCTCGCCTAGGGATGACAATTTGGCGGAGATCTTAATCTATTTAAAGGGGAATTGTGATTTTGAATCTGTTTATTTAGTCAGTTTAAAAGAATAATTAGCCTGTTTTTTGCAATTTTTTAAATCAAAAATACACAAATAACAAGTTCACTGTTTGCTGCATACAAAAACAGGGCTTCGCACGCAAAGCCCTGTTTTAGCGTCAGTGCAATGTCGGTTATAGCGCAACACTCAACGCAGGCATAAAATTAAGGCAGGGGCACAAACTCCACCTGCAACATACAATAGCCTTGCAGTGGGCCAAGCCGGTAAATTGTGCCCTGTAACTCACCCAGGCAACCAGTGGCGCTGCCAACCTGATGGCCGGGATCGGGCTGTAAGATAAGCTCAAGAAACTGATTGTTTTCAAGTACAATAAATGACTCATTGACGCTGCCCGGCCCTGTGACGGTAACCTCAGCCAGAGAGGACTGGCTGTAAGTCAGGTTATCATACCCCTCATTCTGCAACCGTAACAGGTAAGAAGCCGCGTCATCACTGAGCGGGTTCCAGTAAAGTGCTAAGTGCACATCTTTATTTTCTATCGCCTCAACCCCGGTCACTGAGTGCAGAGCATTGCCATACACAGAAACATATTCTAGTCGCGGATTATGCTGTAAATCTAACTCGGTAATAGACGTGTAGGAAAAAGACAGGCTTTCCAATAGAGTATTGTGGCTCAGATCTATTTGCTTAAGTGGATTATGACTGAGTTCCAGCCATTTTAGTCTGGTCAGGCTGGACAAATCAACCTGCGCCAATGATGCCCGCTGCCAGAGTAGTGATGTCAGTTGCGGGTACTGAGCCAAGTCGACCCAGCGCGGGTCTACCCCACTGATGTTAAGGGAAGAGAGACGCTCACTATCAAACTGTCCCAGCTGGCTCATAAGTAAAGGGCTATACGATATATCCAATCGTTCAAGCTGTACTCCGTCAGCCAGCATGACAGACTGTAAGCGGGTATTGCGGCTAATGTCCAGGATTGTCAGCTGCGAATTTTGCCTCAAATCTAACTCACTTAGCAACGGAATATTGTCTACGTAAAGCGCTTCCAGCATGGGATTAGCGGACAGGTCCAGCTGATCAAGCTGTGCAGCGCCAATGTCTAGATATTTCAGCTCGGGGTTGTGAGAGATGTCCAGCTGCGCCAGCTCATTATCATCAAGATCTAACATTTCTAACCCTGGCATCCCATCCAGTGGAATTGCAGTCAGCTTATTATGCCAAGCCCAAAACTGAGTCAGCCAAGGATGTTCACCAGTCGACACGTGGGTTAACTGGTTTGCAAAAAGCTGCACACTGGACAGGGAGGCATGATCAGTTATATCCAGCTGCTCTAGCGCGTTCCAGCCAGCTTCAAGATGACGCAGCTGCAAATTGTGTGCAATGTTCAGCTCTGTCAGCGAGTTCCTATCGACATCCAGCTCATGCAACTGAGGGTTGTGATCTAGGTTGAGTGTGTCGAGTCGGTTATCTGACAATATCAGGTTGATCAGGTTTGGCCAGCTGTCACCATTGAACATGCTCAGCGCATTACCGGATAAGTCCAGTTGTTGTAGTGCAGTGAAACGGGCCAAATCCAGCGATGCCAGCATGTCATCGCTCAGTCCGGCATGGCTTAATTTCAGCGTAAGTAACAGCTCTGGATGCGCGACATTAAGACGGGTGATCCCTCGCTCGCTTCTCTCAATGCTCAGGGATGTCAGTTGACTCAAGCCAGACAGGTCGAACTCAGTTACAGTCACAGTGCCAAGCGTAAGGTCTTGCAAACCGGTTAAATTATTCAAACCATTAAGTGACTGAATGGCATCTTCTGGGGTGCAAGCCAGCGAAGTAATTGCCTGAGGCGATTGAACTGATGTCTGATTGACACACTCAGCCAGGCGGAGATCCGTAATACCAGCCAGCTCTGCCAGGTCGGGCTTTTCAACAAAGGTTGCAGTCATTTCACAATCCGTATTACGTGCTGGAATGTGATAGTACAGGTCATATAGTTCACCATCACAGCCAGTGATACTCTGCAGCATGTAACCTGCCTCGGGCTCAATATAAACAGAGGCGGTATCCCCTTCAGGGACTTCCTGATAGCGCGGATAAACTTTGCCCTGGCCTATTGCCTGGGTGGTGATAGCGTAACCGTCAAAATCGTAGTACCACTGTTGTTTATCTGACTCCTGACACCCCTGGCTGGCCGCATAAAAACAGATCTCCATACCGCTTGCGTCATAGTTCAGAAGCTCCACATAATGCAGTTGCTCGTCGAGCATGATGGCTAATTTACCATCTTCTAATGCGTACTGATACACAACACCATCGATAACCAACTGATCTTTGCGACTATCAGAATCCCAATAAATAGGTCCAAAAATCACCTCATACCAACCCGAAGTCTCGTTTTGTGCCCACATATAGTGAGCCTCATTCAGATTGCCCGGCATAAACTCGGTTTGCGTTATTTCGGGGGTGTAGTGATAAACCAACAGACTGTGATAAAAAGAGGTTGTGTTGCCCTTATTATCAAACCGCTCAAACTGACGGCTGACAATATATTGATCGTCTGATTGTGCAACTAACTGGTGCGTTACTTTGGCATCCAAAACACACTCAGGCATACCCGGCTTACATTCCGGGGTGATGGTGCCGTCATAGCTAAAGCGCTCTCGTATTAACTCCCCCTTATCAACACGCCAGGCATACTGCCAGTCATAAGTATCAATATACAGCTCACCACTGCTAAATAAATCCATACTAAAAGTCTGGCTCGTGCCAATGAAGCCCTGCCAGCGGCCAACCACATTGCGGTCGGTAAATGCCGCTTCAGGCTGCTGCTTCACCAGGATCCCATAGCGGGTATCGGCCATACCAGCTTCTCCCCGGGCCAGGCTGACATATTGATAGGCTGCGCCGAGTTTTTTGGTTATCCAGAACACCTCTGTCACGGTTTGCTCACCCGCTTGGTAATCAACTTCCAGCGTGTTTCCGTTTACGCGCCAGGCCTGCACCTCGCGCTTAGGATCCTGAAGGGGGGTGGAAATTTCGCCGTTTTGCTCCAGCTGATATTGATCCGGAAAGCCACGAGCGGTTTTGCCGTCGCTTTCACGCACCTCAATATGCCATAAGCCCAGCATTTCTTCGTTATCAGGCAGCGCCAGGGTCATATCTTTATCCAGCAGATTACTGGTGTAGGCTTTTTCATAAGGTTCTGTAGAAGACTCATCCTCGCTGAACACCGTCGTGCCTTGCTCAACAATGTCGACCGTTTTGAACACCGCGTTTTCCGCCAGAATCGTCATTTCCAGTGAATCAATGTAGACGGTATTGCCATCAAAAGTGGAGATGTGAAGCGGCTCTGCTAAGGTGATCTGGACTTTGTTGTTGTCTTGTTGCCAGCTTTCGATCGCTACGGTATTGATGGCAGACAGCGTCCCTTTGCCAGCATCGCTTAGGGTGAGATGATATGCACCGGCATTGAAATACTTCACCGTTTGCAGGATAAACTCACCCCCAAGTGGGGCCGTTGTGTCGTCAATCAGGTCGCTATCTTGCTTTATCGCTGCTTTAGCCTGCTCTAGCAGCGCCGGATCGGCGGCATTGATCTGACTTTCAAATTGTTGAGCTGTGTGCTCATCATCAACCAGATCCAGTGTCGAAGTAACGCCTTCAGGGAGGCTATAGTCACTATGATCGACAACGATTTTAATCAAAGAAGCAAGCACCATTTTTTCATCGCCATCAACGTTTAACAGTGCCTGATTTAATTCCAGATCACTGGTCAGCGGCGACCCTGTGCGGGTCATCAAGGCATATTCCGCAGTCGACACGTTGGTGACATTCACACCAAAGTTTTCAGCCTTATCAAGCAGACCATCTTCACCCGCTTGTTGTGCCAGCTGTGCCATAGAGTTCAGCACAGAAACAAATTCAACCTGGCTCTGCGCCCCCTCGCCGGTTGCCGAAATCCTAACCGGGTAATGTGCCTCGCTCTCATCCACCAGCAATGTCGCTGAGTAGTGGCCAGCTTCGTTAGCCTTGACCTGCACCTCAGTACTGCCCGCAGACAAAACCACATTGGCATTGGCGATTGGTTCATCGGTCACACGGCCATTGAGAGTAACTGACGCCATATTACGCTTGATCAGCACGCTCTGACTCGATTGTTGCGTCGCGCCCTTATCGTCAGTGACCGTAACCGTAAAGGTAATATTCGTATCTTCCTGAATATCTGGTACCGTATAAGTTGGAGTTGCCGTCTCGGTGCCTATTTCCGTTAAAGCAAGCGACGAGCTGTGAGACCAGGCGTAACTGGCTACGTGACCATCTTCATCGCTTGCGCTGGCGGTCAGTGAAAAAGCGATGCGCTCCTGTTGCTCAAGCATCTCAGCGATACTGACTACCGGCGCTTGGTTAGATTCAGCCGTGACTGTGCTTTGATCCGAGTCAGAATCCGAATCGACTCCAGCGCTGGTACTCGTTTCAGCGCTCACATCCGACTTAGCGCCAACACCCGGTTCAGTTCTATCACTGCCCCCGCCGCATCCGCTCAATGCGAGCGCTAAGGCGGCTATCGACCATTTATTCTGGCCTATAGCCATTAAACCCTTAATTTTAATCATTATTGTATTTCCTGCATCGAGGTTTTCCGTCCTCGTATTATTGTGCTGTGTTTAATCACTTTGATAGCGTGATTTACACATGCATTTTAACATCGTTTCTATTTTTTCAACAGATGCATAAAAGGCAATGATACTTGATGCAGGTTATTAACAATGCAACTCATTGATAATACAGTAATGAAGGAAAGAAAAGACAAGTATGAAAAACAGGGCTTTGCATGCAAAGCCCTGTTTTAACGTCAGTGCAGTGTCGGTTACACCGCAAAGTACAACGCTAGCATAGCGTTAAGGCAGAGGCACAAACTCCACCTCTAACACACAATAGCCTTGCAACGGACCAAGCCGGTAAACGGTGTCCAGTAACTCACCCGGGCAACCGGTGGCGCTGCCAACCTGATGGCCGGGCTCGGGTATCAGATCAAGATCAAATGTCTCCCCGCTGGCCATTTCCACAAAATTTATAGCGGCCCAGCCATTCCCCGTTACGTTTATTCTGGCAACCGGTCCCTGACTAAAGCGTAAGTTGCTGTAACCTTGCGCCTGCATGTCCGCCAGATAGGCCATAGTCTCATCACTAAGCGGATTGAGCATTAAATCAAGCGTAGCCCATTGATTATAGATAGACGCGATGCCCGAAACGGTAGTTAATGCGCTTCGTTGCGCATCGAGATAGTGCAAGTAAGGTGTATGACTGAAATCTAACCCGGTAATTTTTGTATTAGTGACATCCAGGTATTTAAGTTGTGGGTGAGCACTCAAGTCTAAACTGGTCAACTCAGCCCCATGCAGGTTCAAGTCGGTTAGTTGTGTTGGTACGCTAAACTTCACCTCTGTTAAGGGATTTCCCGCCAGAGAGAGCTCCATAAGCTGAGGCAATTGGGACAGGTCCAGCTGCTCTACCCCCGCATCTTGCCACAATAGTTTTTCCAGGTTGCTCAGCTGAGCCAGCTCGATACCTGCCGCATCCAGGCTTGCCGCATCAACATTACTTATGTTTAATACCTTAAGTGGATAAATAACTGTTTTATCTATCTTATCCAGCAAGCTCTGACTATATGATATATCCAGATTTTGCAGTGGTACACCTGGTGCCAGAGTCAGAGTCTGCCAATGGTTGTTGTTTATCGCATTCAATTCAATCAGCTGAGTTTGCTGGCTCAGGTCCAACTCTGTGAGCTGTAATAAATTGCCTACATCAAGCTGTTGAAGTTGAGGGTTCGCCAATAAATCGAGCCGCTCAACAGGATTTCCATCAATACTCAATATTCGCAGCTGAGGAGTAGGTGCGAAGTCAAGTTGTGCTAAATCATTGTAGCTGGCATGCAGCACGGACAACACCGGCATGTTTGCCAGCTCCAGAGTGCTTAAACGGTTACTCGATATTGAAAGAGTCGTTAATTGCGGATGGTTACCTGTGGTGAGCTGGCGCAACTGGTTATCGTATGCATAAACCCCTTCAAGCTGGCTTAAGGTTGAAATATCCAGTTCCGTTAACTGATTTATACTCAAATCTAACCTTTTTAGCGCCGTAAAACGACTCAGTTCCAGCGCTGTAATCTGAGCATTAGTTAAACCGTTACCAGATAAAGTAAGCTCCTCTATTCGCTCTAAGTTTGGGATTGTTAACAGAGGAAGACCATTGCTGTTATTAGAGAGCTGTAACTCCCTTAATTGCGTTAGCCCGGACAAGTCTAACTCAGTAACAG
Source organism: Pseudoalteromonas rubra (assembly GCF_000967655.1). Lineage (GTDB taxonomy): Bacteria > Pseudomonadota > Gammaproteobacteria > Enterobacterales > Alteromonadaceae > Pseudoalteromonas > Pseudoalteromonas rubra_A. The sequence goes on along the minus strand of NZ_JXYA01000021.1, from coordinate 14,167 downwards.
ACAACCCCGACAACGCCAGCGTCTCCAGACTAGTCAGGTTAACTAACCCGGATACAGATCCGATCTCATCGCGAAAGCCGCAATCCAGATCGATCACTTCTTCAATCGACGAAACATTGAGATCATCTACACATTGAGCCAGAACAGGATCGGTTATCCCGACTTGTTCAGCCAGGCTGGGCCGCTCGACAAAGTTTACCGTTACCTCACAGGATCCCGTTACCTCGGGGATCACATACAACTCGCCTTCCTGGCGGCCATTGCACCCCTGAATGGTATCGAGCATATAACCCATCTCGGCTACAAAGCTTAATTCAGCGCTCCTCCCCTCAATGACTTGCTGATAATCCGGATAAATATAGCCATTGCCACTGGCACTGGCTGTCACTGTAAACATGGTGGGGCTAACGAACCAGGTCTGGCGATCTGCCGCCTGACAGCCAGCTGCCGCCGCATACACACACACCTGGATTTTTTGCGCATCGTAATCCAACAGCTCGACAAAGTGGGCCTCTTCGCCCTTGGTAAATGCCAGTTTGCCCGCTCTTAAGGCAACAGGATAAGTCGCCCCCAGTAAAGAAAGCTGATACCCGGCCTCACCCTGGTTGGGTGCATCTGGGTTTTGTGGCGTAATACCGGTGCCAAATAACACTTCCTGCCAACCTTGCTCTGCGTCATAAACCCAAAGCTGCTGCTTGCGTTCGAGGTTTCTGTGGTAAAATTCGCGTTGCGCTATCGTATCGCTGTACTGGTAAACAAACAGGCTGGCTATGGTGAAAAATAGCTCACCCCTTGAGTCATAATTTTCAATGGTTTGTATCACATATCGCTCATTCCCAGACACAGCTACGAGTTGATATTTATACCGCAAGTCAAGTATGCAGTCAGGATCGTCTAACTGGCAGTCTTCGACTCGTGGCCAACGCGTGGAGCGATAGTAGTCTCGATACAGCTCACCGTCCTTGACATACCAAGTTGCTCGAGTTCTAGACAAGTCGCTATGCACCTTACCAGTCTCAAACATATCTATATCGAATTGTTCAGTTCGACCAATCAAGCCATGCCAGCGACCTGCAGCCGTCTCTTCAGTCAAAGCCAAATCGGGCTGTGCAGCGATCATCAGACCAAACTCGGTATTCGGCCACTGTGGCACGCTGAGGTCCAAGCTTACAACCTGGTAGCCGGTATCCAGCTTCTTGGTGAACCAGAACGAAATTGAGCCTGTCACATCGCCTTCACGGTAGCTCACCGTTAAAGTGTTATCGGTTAACTGCCAGCTGAGTTCATCATCGGGGTCATCCAGCGCTATAACCTGCCCGTCAGCTTTAAACTCAAATCTTTGGGGTGCTGATTTCTGCGATTCTTCATCCGCGTCACTCAAGTCCAGGTACCAAACTCCTAGCAACGACTCTGGGGTGACTTGTGCCATTTTCAATTTGTTGATCAGATTACTGGTGTAGCTGACTTGGTGTACCTGCGTGCCGGCATTATCACCTTCTATCACCGTCTGTCCCAACTCGTCGATATCGACGGTTCTGAACACGGCATTTTCTGCCAGTACCGTGAGTTTAATGACATCAACATACACCATGTGCTTACTGTGTGTTGATGGATAGACAGAGTAGTCTCTGTGCCACTTTGTGGATACATGAAGCGGCTGCTTCAGCGTAATGGTTACGGTGTTTTGCTGCTGCACCCAGCTGTCAATTTCAACCGTATTAATTGCCGAAACTGAGCCGCTCCCCGTCTCATTCAGACTGATGTGATAAGGTGGCAGATCGGCGTATTTCACCGATTGCACAATGAAATCCCCCTCAAGTGAGGTGTCAGGCGCAGCAATTAAATCGTCATCCGATTTAATGCTTTTTTTGGTCTGTGCAATCAGCTCCGGATCGACCGCATTCAACTCATCTTCAAACGCCTGCGCGGTTTGCCCATCATCGATTAAATCCAGCGTTGTGCTAACGCCCTCTGGCAGATTATATGCGTCGTTGTCCACCACAATTTTTATCAAAGATGCCAGGGTAAGTTGCTCGTCAGCATCCACATTCAATAACGCCTGCTCCAACTGTGCGTCCGATTCAATGGTTGTATCGGTGCGTGCCATTAAGGCATATTCAGCGGTGGTTACATTGGTCACATTCACACCGAAGTGCTCACTTTTGTCCAAAATACCATCCTCACCCGCTTGCTGCTCCAATCGGGCAACTGAATGAAGTACCGACACAAACTCGACCTGACTTTGTGCATCAACCCCAGTTGCGGTTACCACCACCGGACGATCGACTTCGCTCTCATCCACGATGAGCGTTGCGGTATACTGACCTTCACTGGATGCGCTCACTTGCGCTTGTGCACTTGCGGCTTGCACCACAACCTGTGCATTGGCTATCGGCTTGTCTGTCACAACACCGGTCAGAGTCACTGAGCTAACTTTTCGTTTGATCACAACCTCTTGGCTGGCGCTACTTGTTGCCCCTTTATCATCGCTCACCGTGACGGTAAATGTGACTGTAATATCCTGATTTATATCCGGTACAGTGTAACTGGGCGTGGCCGTATTAGTGGCAGTTTCAGTCAACTCTAAGGGCGCATTGTGTGTCCAGGCATAACTTGTCACCGAACCGTCGGCATCACTTCCTTTAGCTGTCAGTGTAAATGCAGTGCGCTCAAGCTGAGCCCCGGTCGCGTCAATACTGACGACCGGAGACTGGTTTTCTGATTCGGTGGGGGTGGGTTTGGGGTTTGTCTGTGTATCTGGCTGGGCGTCAGGGGATGTGCTTGGTTTGTCACTGCCGCCGCCACACCCGGCCAATGTTAAGGCCATGACTGAAATAAGTGGCAACAGCCGCCACCTCGCATTCATTGCTAACATCATTGTTTTTCCTTATCGATAAAATAGAGCTGATTTAAAGGCTTACATGCCTTTTATGTTATTTTTGTCATTATTTATCCGGCTGCCCCAGTGTATGCCGACAGCCTCTGAGTACACAGTAATTACAGCTTATTGTTAATCGCCTCCAGTTGTTCGCTAAAACTCAGATGGCGTAAATCTCCCAGGCCAGCCTTATTTGTCATTTCAAGGAGCTGCGCTTCTAGCGCCAGTAACGGGGCTTCTGAGCGCTTATCGTCAATTGCCGCCTTCCTGCTCATATGCTCAGCAAAAAGCTGCTCCATTCTTTTCACTTGTAACTCTGCCAGGTTCACCTTGTGCTCTATATCATCATACGCGCGGACATTGTGACGAATAAAGCTTTGTGCAGACTCCGTTGTGGCTTTTACGTCCTGATAGACAGAAGGTAAAACCTCGGCCTTTTCTGAATTTGCCAACCTGGTTACATCTTCAAGCACTTTCCCCAGAAAGTAATGCTCAGCCGCATCTTGCTCCAGCGCATTTAGCTGAGACTGTAAGTCAGGTAAGTAACCTTCTACTTGTTCCCGCTTGCCTGCCACCAGCATTTCTTTCAGATCTTGATGGCGCTCCTCAAGACGCGTGTAACGACGTTCAAAATGCTGCTGGGTTGCCAGTTTATCCAGCACGGCAAAATGCGAGCGGATCGGCTCGAGCACACTGATGATCGCTTGCTTTGCACTTTGTGCGGCCGCAATTAAACTGATAATTTCCTGGCTTGCCGCCATCACTTCATCCGCTTTTGTATCTGAAGAAAATAAAGAGGCGCTTTCAAGTGACTCGGCCGGGTTGGCTCGTAATTCGGCAAAATCCTCCTGCAGAGATTGCCAAAGCTTGTCGGCTTTGGCTGTGCGCTCGCTGTCGTACTCTGATAAGGCTTCCTCTGCAGACAAGCCCAGCGCCTGCTGGGCTTCCTGATAGGCTGCCTGCGCCTTATTGTACGCGGCCTGGATCTGCTCTGGGGAGGCTTTGTTACTGCTGACAATGTTGCTCACCGAATCCAGCGTTTTACATCCGCCTAATAAAGAAACTGCCAATAATAAGGCGATACTGCTGTGTTTGTACATTAATAACTCCACTGAATGCCAGCTGAAAGAGAAAGGTTGGTATATTCTATATCTGGCACCGTACGGCGATTACCATCGGACTCAGAGATAGCATCACGTTCTTTGTAGGAAGCATCCACGCCCGCCATTACGGCAATGCTCTTAAACACCTGATATCGCACACCCGCACGTGCCTGAATGCCCCAGCCATTGAATGTCTCACTGAGGGTTTTTTCTATGGTACGGGTATTTTGTACCCGAGTATAAACGGGAAGCGTGACTTCGGCATCGGCATACCAGCTAAATTTGTTAAAGGCATCCTGTAATTTGCTGTCATAACGCAGTCCCGCCGCCGCAATGATGCTCATTTGGTCTTCAGTGGTGGAAACCACAGACTGTAAATTACCTGGTAATCCTTCGAGATCGCCGCTACCTAAGTTGTTTTGTCCGGGTAAGTTAAAGCGGGCCACCGGATCATTCTCCCCACGGGGGGCTGACTGTAAAACCTGATCAAACTGGCCTGCCCCTGGCTGTGCAAACTGGAAGTCTGAGCGGGTAAAACTGGTGGTGAATACCCGCCCCCCCATAGTCACCTGCAACGCACGCGTCATATTGTAGGCGGCACTCAGGGCAATTTCGTTAGACTTTACTTTAAAGTCATTGGTCTGCACCGCACCAAATTGGTGTGTCACTGAGCTGTCGTTAGGATCTGTGAAATCGTTCACATACCAGGTTTCAGTATCCAGGCCTGTGTATATGGTTGCAGCCGTCCCAATGTACACACCCCAGTCGTCGTTTATGCCTGAGTAGGAAAGCTGTCGTATTGTGGGGTTACTGACTGTGGCATCCTGGGTCAGACGACCCAGTCCGCTCAAATCATTGAGCGCTTCACTGTAGTCGATTGATTCAAAACCGAGTCGAATTTCACTGTAGGAGGGGTTTGGTGCAGCTGCCGCGGTGCCTGTCACCAGACAACACGCCATAATGAACGATTTATTCATAACATTAGACCTTGCGCAGAGTGGACTAAAAAGTAACACAAGGAAAAACGCACCACTCCCTGGTTACAGATACTTACATTATTGTACAATAATAAGCCAGCCGAGAGGATAGTCAAGGAACTCAGCATGACTTTAAAGCACTGAAAGCTAACTGAAACAATATGAAAGATTTAATGAAAAAGTAGGCTAGATGTTGCAGACGCTCAACACAAAAGAGCCAGCTTGAAGCTGGCTCTTTGAGGCAATTTACTCAGTCGCTTACACAGCCTGCTGAATAATCACGCTATCAGCTTTTTTGGTGTACTGAGGCATTTTATGGAAATTCAGGTAACGATAAGTATCTGCCGCCGTGGCGTTGATCCGCTCGGCATATTCCTGATATTCCGCCGGGGTCGGTAATTTACCCATAATCGCCGCAACCGCTGCCAGCTCAGCTGACGCCAGATAGACATTGGCGCCAGTCCCCAGGCGGTTGGGGAAATTACGCGTTGAGGTAGAGACCACCGTTGCTTTATCCGCAACCCGCGCCTGGTTACCCATACATAATGAACATCCCGGCGTTTCGATACGCGCACCAACCCGTCCATAAATACCGTAATAGCCTTCGTCGGTCAGCTGATCTCTGTCCATCTTAGTCGGTGGCGCTACCCATAGCTGAGTGGGTAAACGGCCACCAAAATTATCGAGCAGTTTACCTGCCGCTCTGAAGTGGCCAATATTGGTCATACACGACCCGATGAATACTTCATCAATTTTCTCACCGGTGACCTCAGACAACAAACGAGCATCATCCGGATCGTTTGGCGCACACAGAATCGGCTCTTTGATTTCTGCCAAATCAATCTCTAGTGTATGGGCATATTCAGCATCGCTATCCGCCGTCATCAGCTCTGGATTGGCCAGCCATTCTTCCATCTTAGTGATACGGCGCTCTATAGTACGGACATCGCCATAGCCCTCAGAAATCATCCACTTCAGCATCACAATATTAGAATTGAGGTACTCTTCAATGGATTCCTGAGACAGCTTGACCGTACAGCCCGCGGCAGAGCGCTCAGCCGACGCATCAGACAGTTCAAATGCTTGCTCTACAGTGAGGTGTTCAACCCCTTCAATTTCCAGGATACGACCGGAAAACTCATTGATCTTACCCTTCTTTTCAACCGTCAGCAGGCCTTGTTTAATGGCGTAGTATGGAATTGCATGGACTAAATCACGCAGTGTGATCCCGGGCTGCATCTCGCCTTTAAAGCGCACCAATACAGATTCAGGCATATCCAGTGGCATCACGCCGGTCGCCGCCGCGAAGGCTACAGCACCGGAGCCCGCAGGGAAGGAAATACCCAACGGGAAGCGGGTGTGGGAATCACCGCCAGTACCGACTGTGTCGGGCAGCAACATACGGTTTAGCCATGAGTGGATCACGCCATCACCCGGACGCAGTGATACGCCACCCCGGTTCATGATGAAATCAGGCAAGGTGTGGTGCGTATTCACATCAATGGGCTTAGGATACGCCGATGTATGACAGAATGACTGCATTGTCAGATCGGCTGAAAAGCCCAGACACGCCAGGTCTTTCAACTCATCCCGGGTCATTGGGCCTGTGGTATCCTGCGAGCCGACTGTGGTCATGGTCGGTTCACAATACTGACCAGGACGTACACCCGGCATATTACAGGCGCGACCAACCATTTTCTGCGCCAGTGTGAACCCTTTACCTGAATCTTCAATTAGCTTAGGTTTGCAGAAAATCTCTTCTGGCTCCATACCCAATGACTGCCGCGCCTTGTCTGTCAGTCCGCGACCAATGATCAGAGGAATACGACCGCCAGCGCGCACTTCGTCGAGGATCACATCAGATTTGAAGCTAAACGTGGTGATCACTTCATCGCTGCCATGACGTTTCACAACACCTTCGTAGGGATAGATATCAATCTGATCCCCCATGTTCAGGTCATCTACAGGTAACTCAATCGGCAGCGCGCCCGAGTCTTCCATGGTATTGAAGAAAATAGGTGCTATCTTACCACCCAGGCACACACCACCCACTCGCTTATTCGGTACAAACGGAATATCATCACCCATAAACCAAAGCACTGAGTTAGTGGCTGACTTACGTGAAGAGCCCGTACCGACTACATCACCAACGTACGCCAGCGGCAGACCTTTTTGCTTCAAAGTTTCCAGCTGAGTGATCGGACCTACCTCACCCGCCTTGTCCGGATTGATCCCATCTCGCTCATTCTTTAGCATGGCCAGTGCATGTAATGGAATATCAGGTCGTGACCAGGCGTCTGGTGCCGGAGACAGGTCATCCGTATTGGTCTCACCGGTGACTTTAAATACGGTGACAGATATTTTGTCTGCAACCGCCGGTTTTTCCAGGAACCACTCAGCGTTGGCCCAGGACTCAATCACCTGCTTAGCAAAGGCATTACCTGCTTTGGCTTTTTCCTCAACATCGTAAAAAGCATCAAACATTAACAGCGTATGAGACAGCCCTTTTACTGCGATAGGTGCCAGCTCATCATCATCCAGCAATTCAATCATTGGGGCAATGTTGTAGCCGCCCAGCATAGTCCCCAGCAACTCTGCGGCATAGGCTTTGGTGATCAAAGGTGACGTCGCTTCGCCCTTAGTGATTGCCGCTAAAAAACCCGCCTTCACATATGCCGCATCATCCACACCGGGTGGTACACGGTTGATAAAGAGATCGACGATAAACTCTTCTTCACCTGCTGGTGGCGTTTTCAATAACTCGATCAGTTCTGCCGTTTGTTGCGCATCCAGTGGTTTGGGAACAATCCCCTGCTCTGCGCGCTCCTCAACATGTTTACGATATTCTTGAAGCACAATATTGCCCTCTTGGTGACGTGAACAGATAATTAAATTTTTAAGTTAATAACTCCAATAAATTTACTTATCCATAAAATATGATGATTTATTATAAGGTCTTAGAGTATAGATGAAAATCAAACGGCCACTAAGTCGCCTTATGTTCGCTATAAATCACATGAATGCAGGTAGGGAAAAATGGTATTTTTATGAATGCTTAAGACACAAAAAAGCCCGGATATTTCCGGGCCTTTGTAAAACAGGTTAAGATTAACGCTGTACCTTAACACGCTCGATAGATTTTACTTTAGCTTCTACACGACGGTTTTCAGCATGGGCCTGTGCAGACTCACCCATGTTTTTCAGGCGCTCTTCACCAAAACCGACCGTTGTGATGCGCATTTTATCAATGCCCTTATCAATCAGCTGCTTTGCAACTGAATCGGCACGCTTTTTAGACAGCCACTTGTTGTACTCGGCTTTACCCACCGCTGAAGTGTGGCCTTCAAGTACTACGGTTGTTTCAGGGTGTTCATTGAGGAAACTGACAACGGCCTGAATATCGTCAAGATACTGTTGAGATACGCTGGAATTATTGTTAGGGAAACGCACCAGCAGGCTAACAGTGACTTCTTTATCTTCGTACAAGGTACAGCCCTGTGCATCGACGGCATCAGTCATTGGTGTGTTCGCGCACTGATCATCCATGTCATAAATACCGTCTTTATCGGTATCTACAGGTGCAGCCACAACAACCACAGGCTCTGGCGCAGGTGCTGGCTCAACGGGCTTGCTGCTGCTTGAACCACCAAAGAAGTAGTTAATACCCAGTTTTGCACCTACATCTGTGTAACCACGATCAATGCCCTGATAAATCGCCGTTTCAAAGTTCGCAGCAAAGTTCTCGCTAAAGTGATGACGATAACCCGCACCGACGTTAGCAAATGTGTTGCTGTCAAACACATCGATTGACTTCAGACCAAACAGTGCATAGAAAGGGCCGCCATTAAAGTGGTAGAGACCATCGATACCGACTCTGTCTCCATCAACGGAATCAGTGCGAAGCCCTGACAAGTCAAAGTCCATGTCAGCATATTCAATACGACCACTCCAGTATTTACTGAAGCGATAGCCCAGCTCAGCGCCCCAACCGGTGGAATCATCAACAGTGACACCGGCCGCATCCCGGCTATTCTCCCACTCAGCGTTGTAGTAGTCGCCGAAAACGCCCAAGTAAACCCCTTCTTTATGGTCATCCGCATACGCTCCGGTTGCCATCAAAGCTGTTACAACAACGCTTAGCATTCTTAGTTTCATCATCCTTCCCTCTCTAAAATAATAGTGCAATCTGATAATTACAGTAATAATAGTAGATTAAGTCTTAATATTTACTTAACACTATTTAGGAATTTTTTGTTAATTTTACATTCAGCTCTGATGACCGAACAACACCCGATACAAGCCCTGTTCGGCCACCAGACTGTGATGATCGCCAGCCTGACTCACCACCCCGTCGTCCAACACGTAAATTTGGTCTGCCTGGCGGATGGCACTGAGGCGGTGGGCAATGATCAGCGTGGTTCTGCCCGATAAGAAAGTATTGAGATTTCGGTGGATCTTCGCTTCTGTTTCGACATCCAATGCCGAAGTTGCCTCATCTAAAATAACCACTTTCGGATCCGCCGCAACCATACGGGCAATGGCCAGGCGCTGCTTTTGTCCGCCAGACAGCCGCACACCATTGCGCCCGACCACAGTATCCAGCTGTTGCGGCATGGCCATCACAGTTTCGGCCAGCTCTGCAACCTTTAACGCGTGCCATAGCTGCTCATCGTCACATACTTTGCCCATGGCCAGGTTTTCCCGAATACTGGCATTGAACAAAATGGGTTGCTGTAACACAGTGACAACATGCTCCCGAATGGCGTGAAAGCCAACTTCCTCTGCAGGCATACCGTTAATAAAAATATCCCCGGACTGCTTCTGATATAGTCCCAGTAACAGCTGCACAAGAGTCGATTTACCGCCTCCCGAAACCGCAACTAGGGCCGTTTTCTTACCGCTGGGTAAACTCAACGTGACATCATTCAGAACCGGCAGTCCATCCTGATAGGCAAAACTGACATGACGAAAATCGATTTGAATGGTTGGCTGATTGAAAACTTCGCTGTTGCTTGATTGCTGCGGCTCAGTACTGAAAGCCAGCACCTGGTTCAGACGTTGCAATGCTGCGGTCGCGCCATAGTAAGCATATTGAATACTCAGGATCTCCTGAACCGGCCCCATCATAAACCATAGGTACCCAAACACCGCGAATATTTGTCCTACAGTCAGATCGGAAAAAACCACCATCAGCATCGCAATTGCACGGAATACTTCAAAACCCAGTAAGAAAACTGTGAAACTGAGGCGATTAACCGCGTCCGTCTTCCATTGTGACTGCACAGAATGGTGACGAAGTGATTTTGCCGCTGTAATAACCGTGTCAAAATAACTTTGTTCCCGGCGCATCGCTTTGAGCTGAGCAATCGCATCTAAGGTATCCACCAGGGCACTCTGAAACGCCTCAAATGCATTATTCTGATGTTTTTTAAGATCCTTAACCCGTTTGCCGAACTGCCGGGAAAAGTAAATCACGGCCGGGTTAAGCGTCAGAATGATCAACCCAAGCACCCAGTCAATCCAGAGTAACACCACCGCAGTGCCTACAATGGTCAAAATACCTATCAGAAAGCGAGAGAGTGTTTGGCTAATAAACCCATCCAGCGTCTCGATATCTGTGATACATCGTGAACTAATTGCCGCAGCGCCCTGAGTTTCATATTCCTTTAGCTGTACCTGTGCCAGATGTCCCAGTAGTCTCTCCCGGATCCGATAGGAAATGTCTTTTCCAATAATCGTGAACTGGCGGGACTGCGCGACCCCTAGTACCAGAGCGCTCAAGCGCATACATACCACCGCGATTAATATCGATATGATATAGCCCGTTGCTCCCTGCCACTGCGCGGGCAACACCTGATTGAGGGTCTCGACCGCAGTACCTGGGTGTGCCAGCAGTACCTCGTCCACCAACAGGGGCATCATAAGCGGAATTGGCACGCTGACCAGCGCTGCACACAGCGCTATCAGATGCGCATAAATCAAAGGCGTTTTATGTGTCAGTATCTGTCGTTTAATTTCCTGCCAGGTCAGTGCCTGACTGCTCTGTTCATTCATAGGTCAGGTACCACAAAACGTCTGGTAAGCTTGTTCATTGGACATCGTTGCCAGCCACTGCGCGGGATAAGTCTGATATAAGTATGGGGTTTTCAGCGCATTTAACCAGTTGGTGAAAGCACTACTGTTGTCCCCCTGGTTAAACTCTGCAATAAAGTGCTCAACCATATCATTGCGTGGAATAATGGCAGGATTGACGGATTGCATTATCGCGTGTGCTTCACCAGGGTCGCCGATCCGCTCGCGCCATTTTGCTACCCAACCCGATAGCACCTCCGGTACGGTATAGCTCGGCAGTGGGTTAGTGTGCAGTGAATTAGTTAGCGCAGCAAACGTATTGGTGTAATCCAGCTTATTTTGCTGCATCAGGGAAAGTAGCTCACTCAGCAGAGCCTGTTCAGACTCTTGCCACGTCAATAAGCCGAGCTTTTTGATCCACATCTGCTGATAGCCTTGATTAAAATCGTCGGCAAACTGACTTAAAATTTCTGAAAAACGTTCAACTGCGGCGTCTTTGTCATCGACTAACAGCATCAGGGATTCTGCCAGGCGCCCACAGTTCCAGCTGGCAATATTAGGCTGCTGACCAAACGCATAACGCCCCTGTCGGTCAATGGAGCTAAATACGGCATCAAATGAAAAAGACTCCATCATGGCACACGGGCCGTAATCTATGGTCTCACCATTTATCAGGGTGTTGTCTGTATTCATAACGCCATGAATGAACCCCACCTGCATCCATTTTAAAATCAATGCACATTGCTTGCTGCACACATGTTTGAAGAAGTCGAATATACGGGCCTCACCACTTGAGGTAATGTCGCTAAAGTGCTCGCGAATACACAAGTCGACAAGCTGCTCCATGGCTGCTGTATCTTTGTTCATCGCCATCAGCTGAAAAGTACCGACCCGGATATGACTGCGAGCAACCCGGCATACAACCGCGCCTGGTTCCTGCCTTTGACGCATAACGTGTTGACCAGTAGACAAGACCGCCAGACAGTGCGTTGTTGGCACATCGAGCGCATGCATGGCTTGGCTCATAATGTATTCCCGGATAGCGGGACCCAGTGCACACAGGCCATCGCCCCCACGGGAGAACACAGTCGCACCAGAGCCCTTGAGGTGCATGTCATAATTCAGGCCATCAGACGCGGTGAATGACGCAATTAGGTGTGCCCGCCCATCACCGAGCTGTGGGTTAAAATGACCAAACTGATGTCCGCAGTAAGCCATGGCAACCGGCTGGATGCTATTCACCTGAGACAAGCCCGCAAGGTAGTTTTTTAGCTGTTGTTGATCGAGGTCGAGACCCAGATCAGTTAACAACGCCTGGTTCGTCAGCAATACCTGAGCTTGTTCAAACTGATAAGGCTGCTGTGGCACCAGATAAGCCTCGCCTAATTCGGTGTAACGTGGGAAGAAATGACTCATGATGATACTCCTGCCAAATTGTCACCCACACTGTAAGCAACGAGCTGACTTAATGTTTGTAACGAATAACCGCTTTGATTACGTAACTCATTGAAGAATGCCTGTGTAGCGCGAAGTGACTTCTGGCTATGCAGGCCACCCGAGATCACCTCGTGCGCCCGCAAATAGGCTTCTACATCCCGGCTTAGAATAAAGGTATCTTTGCCAACTGCCCTCAGTGCATACGCCCCTGTATTTCCTCCCAACCGGCTACCTTTCTTTTTAAGTAGTGACCACAATTCGATGATGTTGTCCTCGGGCCAATGCGCAACCAACTCGCTAAAAGAGCCATGCTCAAGGGCTAATTCATGGATCATCAGGCAGTTGTCGGCAATACTTTGTACTTTTTTATAGTTACGTACTATCCGTTCGTCCTGAGCACGCTGCTCATACATTTCGGGCGACATATACAGCAGCTTCTCAACAGAGAAATCCCAAAAGACTTCGCGAAACCCGGGCCACTTGGCGTTGATCACCGACCAGTAAAAGCCACTTTGAAATATTTTTCGAGTGAACTCCTCCAGCCATACATCATCGGAAAGCCGAGCGAGCTGTACTGATGATAATGGTTCGCTAAGTAATGATTCCAATATCTCCGTGCTACCTTTGCGCTGACACGCTCGCTCATAAATATCTACAAAACTTTCCACAGCTTAGCCTTAATTTCAATTAGTTAGTTAATCACTTTTCCTGGCTTATTCGTTTTATTCAACAATAAGCGCTATAGTTTTATTTAGCCCAGTTTTCAGAGCATTGTCAGTGAAATACATTATTTTTGCTTTATTTTACAGTCTCACTTGTACCGCCGAAACAGTCCACATTACAACAGGTCAATGGCCACCATACGTAGACAGACACCGTCAGGATCAGGGATGTACCGCTCAGCTTATCCGAGATGCCTTTGCTTTGCACGATATCCGAGTACGGTTTGTTTTTATGCCTTGGCAACGCGCATATGAAGAAGGGAAAAAGTCCGAGTTTATCGGTAGTGCCTATTGGTACTTTAATGAGAAAAGAGCCTCTGAATACGTGTATACCGCTCACCCCATTACCTCAGAAATTTTGTATTTCTATCACTTAAATGAGACACCTTTTAAATTTGATTCGTATGCGGATCTCAAACCCTATCGACTTCTGATAAATAAAGGACTGACCTACCCAGAGACGCTCTGGCAGGCAATCAAACAATACGATATCGAAACCTCTGAAGCCATTTACACAACCAAAAACTTACAACTTCTGCTTCGTCAGCGCACAGATATTATCATTTTAGATGAGCAGACAGGAAAGGAGTACGCAAAAGCCCTGCCCGATACAGATCAGACCCGCCTTGTACGCCAGCCTAAGCCTGCTTTTATCAATCGGGGGTTTTTATTAATCAACCCGCAGAGCAAGAAGTACGCACCACTGTTTAATGAAGCGCTTAGAAAGCTGCTAGCTGATCCCGGCTACCTCAGCCGCTATCAATCAAACTGCTCAGCCATTGAATAGTAGTGCAAAGTACAATGACAGCGAGCAACGCGAGTACATTTACTTTGCGCAAGGGTGATGAGAAACCGAAGCAACGCTTCGCAGTTCGAAGAGGTGAGCGCAAGGATGCGCGATGGGACCAAGCTTCATGGATGAATAGACAACACCACTCTGTCTACAACGGCTCTAAATAATACCAAATTGATTAAATT
>NZ_JXYA01000020.1 GCF_000967655.1 Pseudoalteromonas rubra | reverse complement strand
TAACCAATGGGGTCCAGCTCTCATAAAGCGTAGTGGGCTTTTTTGCGCACGACCGCAGTATTCGAGCTAACTCTTCTCAACACTTGGTTCATAAATTGCTAATAATTTGAACAAGGCATGGTTTTGACACTATCTGGATACGGTATTACAAAGTCAAGTGGCAAAAGATTGCCTAAAACGGCAAAGAAATATCTGCTAAGTATAATACAGCAATCTAAGAGGGAATTGTTATGTATGTAAATGGTTACACAGCAACCAATTATGTGAATAGGGTGAGCAACGCAACGGTGGACTCGGCTGGAGGAGCTTCAAATTCACCAGTAAAAAGTAGTGGTTCTGAACCCGAAATAGATAATCGAGAAAGTTACATCAACTACATAAATTCAGCAACTGAGGAACAATTGGCCGGATCTATTGATGCAATAAAAACATATGGACCTCCAATAGCCATGTTTAGAATGAGCGATATTGTAAATGCGGCTAACCAAGATGAGTTACATGGTCGTATTGGAAGAGCGATTGATCATTTTGATGCAGAAGCACAGCAATACCATACACAGGAGCTAGCGATTATCAATGAAGGTGAGCAAGCTGGAAAGTCTTCAAAGGAAATTTTACAAGAGATTGTCGCGCTGCGCGATCAACAGTCAGAGTTATTCAAGATGGGCACTAATTGGGGAAGTAAAGGACTCGCTCACCCTGATAACTATGAGAAGTTGGTTGCAGCAACTCCAAATTACGTTAATCTATACGCGTAGCAGAACATAAAAGTGCAGTTTAACTCCGAAATAAGCTGCACATACATTACTAAATTATTGATAAGTAACAGCGACAGAGCCTGTTTGTCCAAACATAGTTGGGTTTAAAGCCCCATTACCTGGCACGTAGAATAAGTATTGCCATGATGTTGAGGCTGATACATTAGCGCCTTCGAGGTTTGCTCCTGCACCAAAGTTGCCACTTACATCGATACATCTGCCTTGTGCTGTTTCACACAAATAGGTTATCAGGCCAGAATTATAATTGAATATATTCCATTGCCATGTGATGTTTGTAACTTTTGAGGTTGAAGGAGTATTTGCAGGTGGAGACATTATAGGGCCGCGGTAAACTTGCCCCGCATTTCTAATTGTTGGGTTGGTTATTACATCTGTCCAAGCGCCAGCTGCTGCAAATGCTTCTATACCACCTTCTGCTTTTAGAGGTAACGGTTTACTCAATTCAAGAAGTTTTACATCATTGATATTGAACGCTTCCTCATTTGCGAAGGCGGAAGTCGAAGCCAAAGTAAGAGTAAGTAATATTATGTTTTTCTTCATTCTATCGATCCTTAATATTTAAATTATTAACCCATAAAGATACTTTGTGGGCCTAAAAAATATGCCAGCGACCTGTATGGATTGCAATACTTTGTTGATTTTTTGTTTTCTATTGTTATCAGTTTTACGTGAGACAGCTTATGAGAGGTCTAATCGCTTTTAGGCGCAAGAGGGTTATTCAGAGGCGGCAAAGTAGCGGGCCTTACGACTCAATTGCTGCGCAATATTATCGTGTAACTTCATCCAGTTACTTTCATATCCCCAGGCACTTTTAAAGTTGTCCTCGCTCTTTGAGCTGTCCAGCATATCTTTTAGATCAAAGATTTGCGAAAAATTTTCCGCATTAACATCGTACTGAGCCCAGCCGCGAACTTCCATATCAATATATTTCAAATAGCTGGATTTAAACTCATTCGCCGCGCTAACAAACTCATCGTTTTCATTTAATCTTTGCTCTACTAATGTTCGCTCGTCGTCCGTCAAAGCGCCTGTCACTTGCAGCTCGCCAGACTCGGCAACAGAAATGCCCCAGTGCTTGTTTGCCAGCTGTGGCTGCTGGGCGTTGAGTTCAGACATAATCTGGTCGAATTGCTTTGTCATGCGTTCCACTGACTGAGAAAGTGCGCCGCTGGGTGTGTACAGGTGAGCGGTTGCAAGTGCGATATCATTCAACGCCTCATCCACCGTTTTTGTGACCATGGCCTTGTTTGAGGATATTGAAACGGGTCGCGCGTAAGTAGGGGCAGGATTTTTGCCTGCATTTTTATGATAAACGTCTGCAATTAACCCTTTGTCATTTGACTGTTTGGTGTGATTGTTTTGTGGTGATGCTTGCGCCTTGTGAGCGGAAGCCGTGGTTGGTTGGACCAAGCCACTACCTTGCGTGCCAATTTTCATACTTTTTCCTTGTATGCTTCAATCTTCTCTTGTTATCGACACAGTAAGTATTCTCTTGAGTATATTCAACTAATACATCAAAAAATAGACAGTTGCTGGTTAGCTTGATATTTGGCACAGGGTTAATGTGCAAAGGCAGGTACTTTATTTATGCACTGCGACAGTGCCGTTATTTGTACTAAATCGAACCGTTACCTGGTTTATAAATTGCTTATTACTTGAGCCAGGCATGGCTTTGGCACTCATTGATTGCAGTATTGATAGCCAAGTGGCAATCAATTGCCTGAAACGGCAAAGAGACTGAAAGTATCGGCTAAGTCAACGCGAATAACTAAGAGGGATTTGTTATGTATATCAATGGATACACAGCACCGAGCTATGCCCACAAAGTGGGCAATCCGAGTATGGGCGCGACTGAACGTACGCCTGGCTCGCAAGTACAAAGTGGCGGCTCTGCACCCGAATCAGATAACCGAGAAAGTTACGTCAAATACATAAACTCAGCCACGGAGGAACAATTAGCTGGCTCTATTGATGCAATAAAAAAATATGGACCGCCCGTGGCCATGTTCAGAATGAGCGATATTGTCAATGCGGCTAACCAAGATGAAATACATGGCCGTATCGGCAGAGCAATTGAGCATTTTGAGGTGGAGGCACAGCAATACCATACTCTGGAACTGGCAATCATCAGTGAGGGTGAGCAAGCTGGAAAGTCTTCAAAGGAAATTTTACAAGAGATTGTTGCGCTGCGCGATCAACAGTCAGCGCTATTCAAAATGGGCACTCAGTGGGGCAGCAAAGGGCTCGCTCACCCTGATAACGATAAGCAGTTAGTCGCAGCAACGCCAGGTTACGTTAATCTTTATGCGTAGCTGGACATAAAAGTGCGCTTCACCTTCGAAATAAATTACACGTATAACTTTTATTTCTTCATAAATAACAGGTGTTTATGCTTTTATTCCAAGCGTGGCTGGGGGTTAAAGCTCTATCACCTGACGCCTAGAGTACTGAACGGCCTGGGTTCTAAAGCTTAGATATGTTTGGGTACGTGCCTTTAGATTAGAAAGATTGATCTAAAACGTACTTTATCTATTTAAGGGAATAAATAATTGCAAATGCTTAACTTTACATTTACTTTAATGGCGTAATGTAAACTCAATAAGGATATCAATATGAAAAAACATACACTTACACTCTCTCTTCTCTCAATTCTTGCTTCAACGCACGCGCTTGCGATTGACCATGACCTGGAACATGCAGGTCAGGTTAAGAAATTCGTAAATAATGCATTAAATGCGCCTGTAGCGGTTATGCAATCTCAACGAGTTGCCAGTGCGTCAGTTCAGTCTGAAACGACAGCTGCCATCACGCCAGTCTGCCCAACGCTTGCGACAGGCAGCCTGTATACCCTTAGCAACTCTAGCGCGGGTGAGAGTATTTGCTATCACTTTGAAATTACTGAAAGAAGTAAAACTACAGCTTTGTTAGTGGGGCAATCTCAGGGAACCAATGTCAATTTAAGTATCATCAAACATAACCCTGATAATACCTTTACTGCTATTGGTAGCTCGGCAAACCCTGGCAACCAAGACGAGGTCGTCTTAGCGCTCACTGAGCCGGGACACTACTACTGGTTTATGGAGGTTGTAGAATCAGATGGGGCCGAGTATAACTTCGGTGCAGCCGTTGCTAACAACCTTGACCCTTACGAGTTTAACGATACTGTTGCTTTATCAACAGTACTGCCTGACAGACAAAATTCGCTTGTTGGTAACATGGACAGTATTAACGATGTTGACTATTACCAATTCACGGCAGTTAGAGGGCAAGACTTATCACTGAGCTTTTTTGATGGTTTAAGCAATGAATATGTTGTCGAGATCTATAATAGCGGATGGACGCCTATAGCTCCTAATACCTATCAAATTATTTCTAATTTACAGGAAAATCAGTCAATTAATTTAAGAGTGAGTGCAAACAAAGCGTTACCTGTTAACCCGGCAAATAGCTATACATTAAATATCGCGTCTATTGTCGCATCTTTTGATAGCGATGTTATTACGGGGGAGAGTAATGTCAATCGCATTCCTTATTCTGCAAAATACTACTCAGGTCCGTATCTTACAACGCAAGCGTATAGGAAGTTAAATTGGTCATTGGTACTTAAAGATACAACTGGTGCGCCAATTGAAGGAGCGCTTGCACAATTTACGCTTATTAAAAATGTCAATGACGCTGAAAATACTTTGGCAACTTATAGAGTAAACTCTGATAGTAACGGAGCGATTTCTGAGCAAATTAACCTAGGCGCTTGTAATCCAAATGCCAGAGGTATCGAACATACTGAATATAGCCTTGGCTATAAGAATGAGTGGCGTTCTGATGTTGAAGTGGGTCTATGGCGTTTAGACATTCCAACAAACAGAGGCGTGGATGAGAACGGCAAGTTAGATACCATCGGCATTGGCGGTGACAATGTATCTTATGTTTATTTTGGACATATCTGTGATCAAGATCTGATCTCCAGCAACCCATCATAAAAAAGCGAGGGCTTCCATGTAGTTGGAAGCCCTCATACCAATCAGTATTTACTTGCTTTACTACTCAATTGCGCCGAAATATTATCATTCAATTTCATCCAGTTACTGTCATAACCCCATGCGCTTTTAAATTCGCTATCAGCCTTAGAACTATCTAACATATTCTTAATATCAAAAACTTGCGAGAAGTTTTCCTCGGTGACGTTATATTTGGCCCAACCGCGAACTTCCATCTCGACATTCTTTAAATAACTGGCCTTAAAATCATTCGCTGCAGCAACAAATTCATCGTTGCTATTGAGTGTCTGCTCTACCAGCTTTCGCTCATCTTCAGTCAAAGAGCCTGTGACTTGCAATTCACCAGACTCTGTTATCGAAATGCCCCAGTCTTTCTTCGCTAACTGTGGTTGCTGTTCATTTAGTTCAGACATGATCTCTTCATATTGTTTCGTCATCCGCTCGACAGACTGAGAAAGATCTCCGCTTGGGGTATATAGATGAACGGTTGCCAGTGCAATGTCGTCCAATGCTTCATCGACTGTTTTTGTAACCGCTTCTGCATTAGATGTGATCGACGCTGGCCGCTCATAAGTTGAAGGAAGTTCTTTAGCAGAATTACTATGATAAACATCCGCGAGCATACCTGCTTGCTTATCTGACAGCTCGGATTTCGTATTGACTGATGATGTTTGTTTCTCCTTTGCTGGAGATATAGTTTGCTGCGTTAAACTACTCACATTTGTACCAATTTTCATAATTTTTTCCTTGTACGTTGCATTCTTAAATTGTTATCGACATGTTACCTTTTATCTTGAGTATATTTAATAACAAAATGGTCTTTTTTGGTCAAACTCAGGTAACTATGGTTGTCGTTGAGTGGTTAGTCACGTATCTGAGTCCCAGGTAGACTTGCCTCACACCTTTGTAAAATGTGATGGCTGTGAGTGGTGCCTGAGAGCAATGGGGGCTCAATTGGCGATTAGTCAATGAACCATCTATTTGTTGTTGTAGGTACGAAGCTGCGCCTCTTTTCAATTGTATTCTTAAAATACCAATCTGGTTGTTACCTGCTTAGATAGGCAATTTGCTGCCTTCAGCCCCTAAAGACTGACGTTTCTAAAGCGCTACAGAGCCGACTTTTTTATTATCTGGCAGGTTGGAATACAAAGGCTTTGTCTGTGTTTGAGAGATTGAACATCACAGTTGTGCGATATTTCTTTTTCAACAGGTGTGAATTGGTTTAAATTGGTTAGCCTGTATAAATTAAATAATATTTTATAAGCTGGAAACTAACTGAAGGTTTTCAAAAATGCATTATATATTGGTATTTTTTCAGTGAGTGTATTTTTAAGGGGCTTGTTTCTGTTAAGCAGATTAAAATAAAAAGCGGTTGACGCGCCAATGTTCTTTTTTATAATCGACGCCGAAACCCCTCACTGGTAGAGGGAGACAAAATCAATAAGGATGACTATGTCTTTTTTCAAAAAAGCACTTGGCGCGGTGGGTATTGGCGCAGCAAAAGTAGACACACTGTTAGATTATCATCAATTTGCACCCGGTGAAGAAATTTCCGGCACCGTCAAAATCAATGGTGGCAAGGTTGCACAGGAGATCAACAAAATCGATCTTAAAGTGATGTGTACTTACACCGTTGAAAGAGAAAACAGTGAAGGTGAGTCGGAAACTTTCACTAAGCAGCACACGCTGGCCAAGTTTCGTATTAACGAGCGCTTTACCATTGAGCCCGGTGATGAAAAACATATTCCTTTCGCTTTCGAGTTAGACTTGGAAACGCCGATCACGGTGGGTGAGTCGCAAACCTGGATTGCCACTAACCTGGATATCGATATGGCACTGGATAAGTCAGATCGCGACTACATTCGGGTGGTGCCCACCGAGTTGCAGCAGGCAGTGATTGATGCAATGGAAGAGCTTGGCTTTAAACTGTACGAGTCCGATTGTGAAGGGATAGAAGAAGCGTCTTTTTCACGTCTGCCGTTTGTCCAGGAATTAGAGTTTAAAACCAATGCCGGTGAGTTCCATGGTCGTTTTGATGAGGTTGAGCTGGTGTTTTTCAATCGTGGAGAACAGCTTGAAGTGATTTTTGAAATTGATCGTAAGGCCCGTGGCCTGCGTGGTTTCTTTGCCGAAGCACTCGACCTGGATGAGTCAAAAGCCCGCCTGGAGGTGGATGAAGACAACCTTGAAGATCTCGAAGATTTGATCTTCGAACTGCTTGAAGACAACTGTTAACGCCTTGCCAATTCGAGTCAGCCGCGTGTACTTCACAGTTACGTGGCTGATATCACATAACACGCTGATATTAAATAAGGTGCATACTGCTTTGGGCACGATTTTAAGTGAGCGATTATCGTGATCAGTGATGCGTTGTGAAAATTACCGCAAGTGCCAATGAATGCTGCTTGGTTATCCATCGCAATTATGTAGAATAGAAAACTCAATTCGTAGCAAGGTAGACTAGGTGACAATGAATGTCCGATTTTAAAGTTTGGAAACTGATAAGTCTGCTCTGTGTCATGGTGTTAATGCTGGGGTGTGAATCGAAAGAAGAACGCATACAGCAGACCATTACCCACACACAGCAGGATGCCTCCCGAGCCATTAACGCATTGGGCGATGCCCTGGATAAAAACCAGGTGCGCAATGCAAATCTCTTAACTGAGTACGCCAATGTACTGAGCCAACAAAACCCGCAACTAAGTAATATTGCTCAGCTGATAGCACAGGATGCAACCAGCAACGGTCCATTATATCAAAGTCTGCTGAGTCGCTATCAGGCATTAAAGTCGCCTCAGCCAGGTATGAGTAGTGATGACATCATTGAACAAGCGGTGTTGCTTAAAGAGGCCGCTTCAGTGAGTTTATTCAATGACGCGCTGACCGATCCCATCAATGTGTTGGCCGACATGTCTAACGGCACGCTGGCCCGGGTTGGGGCGGTCAGTCAGTCGGCTGAGCAGGCGGCCAATAATGGTCAACCTGCACTTGGTAACCAGCTGGTTGGCAATGCCAACTATGGTGAATGGCAAACCAACTCCAATGGCACCAGCTTCTGGATGTGGTATGGCATGTACCGGATGCTCGGCGATCTGGTTGGGGACATCGAATATAGCAGCTGGAGCAAGCGCCGCAAATACAGCTACTACAGCGATTATGGACGCAAACGTTACACCAGCTATCAGGGTTATAAGCGCCAGAATGCCATCGAACAACGTACCCGGCAGTCTTACCAGCGCCAGGGCCGGCAATTTACCAGCCCGTATGCAAAAAGAAAGGCGGGCGCGTCAGGCTTAAGCCGGGCCAGTCATACCCCATCGTCAATATCGCGAAGCAGCTACTCGAGAGCCAAATCGAGCTCGGGCTCAATTCGCAATAGTTCAAACCGGACCTCTCGCGGCGTGAGCCGGGGCAAGTAGCGCATCAGATAGCGGAGTTTAAACATGTATCAATTTAACGGATTAACCGTCTGGACATTACAGGCACTTCTCATCGATATGGCGGTCATCATTGCCCTGTTTGTGAGTTTAAAATATATCAAAGGGTGGGTGTCTAACCTGCACGCCAATGACGAAATTACCGAAAGAGACAATTTTGCCTTTGGCCTGAGCTTTGCTGGCGGCCTTACCGGCCTGGCCATTGTACTGACCGGGATCACCAGTGGCGCTTTTGCCAGCACGCTGACTCAGGAAGCACTGCAAATGGCGGGCTATGGTGTGGTGGGCATTGTGCTGATCAAGCTGGGTCATTTCTTTCAGGACAAAGTCGCGCTGCGCAAAGTAGACCTGCACAGTGAAATCATTAAGGGCAACATTACCTCCGCATTAATTGACTTTGGCCATGTGGTCAGTGTCGCGATTGTGATCCGCTCGGCGTTACTCTGGGTGCTGACCGAGGGCTGGTATGGCCTGCCGATTGTTGCCATTGCTTTTGTCATCGGCAATATCTGTATGTTGTTGGTAAGCCAGTACCGGGTGCAGTTGTTCAAGCGGACTAATCGTAACGGCGACTGTTTGCAGCAGGCTATTTTAGATAACAATGTGGCTGTGGGTATTCGTTATGCTGGATTTCTGATTGGTGCGGCACTGGCCCTGACTGCGGCTTCCGGCCTGGCACCTTATGTGGCCGATAACATGACCAGCAGTTTAATCTACTGGAGTGTGGCGGCGCTGGGCAGCATTGTGTTATTTACTTTGTTGCACCTGGTTATGATCAAAGTCATTCTCGCGGGTACCGATATTTCTGATGAGGTCAATCGGCAGAAAAACATTGGTGTGGCGACCATTTCTGCGGCGGTGTCATTTGCCGTGGGCGTGACCATGGCAACCCTGTTAGGCGCATAATTCTTGAGTGTATCTGTTCCTCCCAATCAGCCAAAAGTGACCGGCAGTTTATCGCTGCT
Organism: Pseudoalteromonas rubra; assembly: GCF_000967655.1. Classification (GTDB taxonomy): domain Bacteria; phylum Pseudomonadota; class Gammaproteobacteria; order Enterobacterales; family Alteromonadaceae; genus Pseudoalteromonas; species Pseudoalteromonas rubra_A. Next base: position 108,606 of record NZ_JXYA01000020.1, on the reverse strand, counting down.
GGGTCACGATGTTTTACTGATCGGCGTGATGGCCATTCTGGCTGGCTGTGGCCTGATCTACGAGTATTTACTTTCTCACTATGCCGGGCGAGTGCTTGGCTCAGTGGAAAGCGCCATTTATGCCATGATAGGCACTATGATAGTGGCCATGGGGATAGGTGCGTTTCTGGCGCGCTGGTTTAAAGATCCCTTTACGGCCTTTGCCTGGCTGGAAAGCGTGATTGCGTTGCTGGGCATGAGCAGTATCCTGATCATTGCCAGTATCATAGCGCTGACCTACACCTTACCGCACACCCTATCCAGTCATTATAATCTGCCCCCAGACAGCCTGCTCGACGGCATGCCGTTTCAGCAGCTTCAGGATTTTGCCCGGTTTTTGCCCTATATATTCGGGCTTATTTTGGGGATCCTGATTGGCATGGAGATCCCCCTAATTGCCCGTATTCGCCAGCAGGTGTATGGGCGCTTTCTGGAAAATAATGCCGGCACCATTTATGGGGCTGACTACATTGGCGCCGGCGTCGGGGCCGCTATTTGGGTGATGATCATGCTGGCTTTGCCGATTATGCAAGCCGCAGCCTGGACGGCTTTATTCAATATCGTTGCCGGGCTGATCTTCTTATGGCGCTATTTTAGCTATGTGCGTTTTGCCAAACTCCTGCTGGCCTGCCACATTTTGCTATTAGGGGTATTTGCCATCATCTTGGTGCACGGCAGTGGTTGGATGAAAGATCTCAGCAACGTGCTGTACAAAGACAAGGTCATTTACTCTGAATCAACCAAGTATCAGCATGTGGTGATCACCGAGCGACTCAGTCGCACGCAGGCCACGCCCATACACGATTTATTTTTAAATGGCCGCTTACAGTTCTCATCGGCGGATGAGCAAATCTATCACACTATGCTAGTGTATCCGCCTATGCTGGCATCAAACCGGCACGAGAGGGTGCTGATCATTGGTGGCGGAGATGGGCTAGCATTGCGCGACGTGCTTAGATGGCCGGTGCAAAGCGCTACGTTGATTGACCTGGACGGCCAGTTGTTGTCGCTGTTTGGTTTACAGGGGCAAGGGTTTGAGGCGCGCCCGGAGATCACAACTAAGCTAGTGCAGCTGAATCACAACGCGCTGAACGACCCAAGGGCAGAGGTGATAGTTGCAGATGCCTTTTTAGAAGTTGAGCGCATGCTGGACCGTGGTCTGCAATTCGATACCATCATCATTGACCTGCCTGATCCTAACCATCCGGATCTGAATAAGTTGTACAGTGATTACTTTTATAATCATGTCAGGCAATTACTGGCACCAGATGGGGCATTGGCCATCCAGTCAACCTCGCCCTATCATGCCAAAAAGGCCTTTATCAGCATTGCAAAAACCGTCAAGCAGGCGGGTTTTGCCCACGTTGAGCAGTATCAGCAAAATATTCCATCCTTTGGTCAATGGGGATGGACCATAGCGACGCGTACCGGTCAACCTGCCAGCGCCAGAATTGCATCCGTTGAGGGGCTGCCGGTGGCGAGTAACTGGGTCAGTAAAAACTATTTACTGTCTTCTTTTGTCTTTCCTAATCGCTTTTTTGACAAGAATAAAGAGATTGAAGTCAACCGGTTAGGCTCAGGTGTACTGTACGATTATTACCGCCAGGCATGGCAAACCGAAGATGAGCTGTATAAAAATTAACGCAACAGTGTTGACATATTATGTCGCACATGCAAATCTTAACTCAGACATAATATGTCAAAATCAAAAGGTAAAGAAAGATGGAATTAAATGAGTTATCAATCAAATTGGCATCGTTTGAAACAGAAGGTGCTAACTTCGAATCCTTTCTGATCTCCAATGAGGGTGAGCAGGATGTATTACAAGTGATTGTAGAGGGAAATGACGAATTACCGATCTTTGTAACTCAGACAGAAGAGCAACTGGTGTGTATTAGTTATCTGTTCAACGAGAATGAAGTGAAGCCTGAGTTATTGAATGAGTTAAACGAAGCATTGTTAAAACTCAATGTGCCGATCCCGTTGAGTGCGTTTGCTAAAATTGATGAACAGTACGCCATCTTTGGCGCGCTGGCTGTTTCCTCCTCCATCGATGAGATAACGCACGAACTGGTCACGCTGGCAGACAATGCCATCGAAGCGCTGGACGCTGTGACTGTGTACTTGAAAGACTAATAGTGGAGAAGTGAGATGAGTATTTTAAAGAAATTATTTACTGCTGTGCGTGGCGGTGCCCGTGAAGTGGGTGAGTCGATTGTTGATGCCAATGGCATCCGTATTTTCGAGCAGGAAATTGCCGACGCAAAAAATGCCCTGGCGAAAGCGAAAAAGAGCCTGACTGAAGTGATGGCGAAAGAAATGCAAACCAAACGCAAACTGGCGGCGCTGGACGAGAGCATTGCCGAGCATGAAGAGTATGCAGGTCAGGCATTGCAACAGGGCAACGAAGCGCTGGCGGTCGAAATTGCGGAAAAAATTGGTGAGTTCGAAACTGAGAAAGAAGAGCATCAGCAAGTGCTTAACGGCTTTACCAAGCACGTTATTTTGCTTAAGCAGCAAGTGAAAGACGCTGAAAAGTCGATTAAAGAAAACCAGCGTCAACTGACCATGGTGAAAACCACCGAAAGCGTGCAAAAGGCCACAATGGCGGTCAACAGCACACTGAATACCAACGAATCGTCTATGGTCAACGCACGTCAGTCACTGGAGCGCATTAAGCAGCGTCAGCTGGACAGACAAGACCAGCTGGCTGCGGCTAAAGAGCTGGAAGCGGCTGAAAGCGGTGCCGATCTGAAAGCAAAAATGGCTGAAGCGGGCATTGGTACAACGCAAAAGAGCAACGACATTCTGGATCGCATTAAGGCAAAACAAGCCAAATAACCGAGTTTGTTTTTTTAAAAAGGAGGCCTGGCCTCCTTTTTTGCCTGCTCTAATTGAATAAAGGTGAGTTATGTTTGGTTTTTTTAAATCTAAGAAAGCGCCAGAGCGCCAGCTCAATCATGCCCGTGATTTACGCGTAGGTGATATGCTGAGTGTGATTGATTCGTTTGCTTATCCAGACTGGTTAAAAGGTCAGACCATGAAGGTGATCGCGGTGCAAACCTATCAATACCAGCGCAGTGCTGAATATGAATTTGTGCTGGAGTCTGAATCGGGCAAGGTGGTGTTTTTACAGATTGAGCAGGATGACGGGGAAGAGTTTGCCAACTTCTCAGTGAAAATTCAGCGCGATGATGTGGACGCCATTTTTACTCTGGACGAGTTTGCCCGGATCTTCGATGAAGAATCCCTGACCCGGATTGAAACACAGGCAAAGCCTGCTGAGTTCGAACGCTTTTTGGGGCAGAGCTACCAGCAAAGTGAAGCGCCGTATGTTGCTTATTACCATGAGCAGGATTACCGCGGACGCACATTACCACGATATCAGGATGAAAGCGGGGACGTGTGCGAGGTGATTGAGCTGGCTTCGCCCGATGAAAAGCACAGCATTAATATTGAAGTCTGGGACGGCGGAGAAACGGAGGTGTCTTTAACGCTGACGCGACCGCTGAGTGATATTGTCGACTTGTTTCCCGGAGCCGGCGAGTGACAGATAAACAAGCGAAATGGCAGCGTCAGGAGCGGGCGCTGCGGGCGACTCAAATGGCGTTTGACTTAACCACAGAGGTGCAGAAAAGCCTGAAAAAACAGGCTATAGACGAAGAGTTAACGCCTTCTGATATGATCCGCAAAATCCTCGATTTAGAAGTCAAATCGAAAAAAACCCGACAACGTTTGTCATTCAATCTTACAGACGAAGAAATTGCCCTGCTGGCGCAACGCTTTGGTGTAGACCCCAGCGACAAGCGCGCGGTTAAGCAGCAGGTCGCCAGCTTATTGATCAATCGCTACACAGACGCGCAGGGCTCTTAGCTGATGCGCGCCTGCACTGGATATCTCAAGCCAATGGTTTGATGGTCCTTTGAAAAGCTGCTACCAGAGCACATAGCACCACACCGACAAACGGCAGGACCGCTCCACTCACAGCAAAGCGGCCTTATCTGCTATCCAAGCTAACCCCGATTTCTCTGCTAAGACTCACCACCACAATCGCAAAAATCTGCGTTTTACCAGGCGCCAGGTTTGCGCGAATGCCGCTCAATTTACCATAACGCACCAGCATGATGCCCTACTAATCCGCCTGTATAGATATTTATCTGAGCAGCAGGCAAAGCTGGGCAGACTGGACTAGAGTTACTAAGCCGCGTATCGCAGTTGGGCTTTTCGTTTAAATAAGTCTATGACACAGGTCGTCAACCTTACTGGAGTCTGCAGGTAGTAGGGATAAATTATTTTCCAAACCACCAGGCCGGCTCTGACCATAAAGTTGCAGCAAGCTTTACAGCAGGTGTGCAGTTGAGCTGGCATGGAGGCGGTGTTTTTTAAGGAGCAACTCATGGCAGAACACCAATCACGCGCACGCTTTTTTCAGCAGCACCCCAAAGCCCGGGCCCACGCCGCACTGGATCACGCAACCAATCAGCAACTCAAGGTTACACCGGGACCCGTCACTCTGACCAAGAATAAATACCAGGGCAAAAAGGCCGTGATCATCGGGGCCGGTGTGTCCGGCCTGACGGCGGCTTATGAGTTGTTAGCGCAGCAGTCGGGGATGGAAGTCACGGTGCTTGAAGCGCAAAACCGCACCGGGGGGCGCTGTTTGAGCCTGCGCACCGGTGATACCTTAATTGAAGATGTCGACAGTGATTTATTTAATTCTAAGCCTGGTCAGCCTCAGGTGGTGCGCTTTGATCGGCCACAAGGGGATGCAGAGCCGTATTTGAATGCAGGTCCGGGCCGTATTCCTTCGAGTCATAAACGCCTGCTGTCATACCTGAAGCAGTTCAGTGTGGATGTTGAAGTGTATGTGATGAACAGTGAGTCAAACCTGGTACAGATGTCGGATAGTTTTGCTGGGTTACCGCTGGTGTATCGTCGTTTAGATCACAATACCCGGGGCTGGCTTGCTCAGATGGTGTTTGAGAATGCCGAGCAGCTGATCAAAACCACGGAATGTGGTGTGACGGATCGGGATGTACAAAGTCGTGCCGAACAACTTAAAGAGTTAATGATCAGTTTTGGTGAGCTGGTACCCAGTGGCCCCAATGTCGGCAAATACGTTGTAACGGCCGGTGAAGATGGACTGGAGAATGGCCGCTCGCGGGCAGGTTACACTGAGCTGCCGGGAGTAGATGCAGGGACAATTGCAGAGCCTCTGAGCTTCGACAGCCTGCTGGCGTCAGAGTTTTGGGATAAAACCCGATTTTATCAGCCCGTTGACTTCCTCTGGCAGGCGACTTTGTTCCAGCCTGTTGGTGGGATGGATCAGGTACAACATGCGTTTGCGCAGCATGTCGCTGAATTGGGCGGCACCATCTTACTCAACAGCCCGGTAAAACGCATTGACTGGGATGCATCGCGCCAGCAGTTCGCAATCTCCATTGCGAAACTGGGCACCGAGGACCTGGATGTTATGTATGCTGATTATTGTTTTTGTAATCTGGCCATTCCTTTCTTAAAAGAGATTTTGTCAGAGACGCTGCAGGACCCGAACAGCCAGGTGGGCCTCAACAGCGATTTCAAATCAGCATTACAGGCCGTGTATCAGTCTCAGTTTGTCGATGATCATGGTGGCTATAAGGCGAAATTCCTGGCCTGTACCACCAAGGTAGGCTGGCAGGCAGACCGTTACTTGTGGCAGGGTAGCCAAGTTCAGGAAGTCCATGATGATAGTGCGGACGTGGATGTTCTGAGTGTGCCTGATTCTGAAATTGGCGTGGTGCCCATTTTCGGCGGTATTTCCTGGACGGACAACGACATCACCCAGATCTGGTATCCCTCCACCGCCTACCATGACCAAAAAGGTGTACTCACCGGGGCCTATAATTTCTCTGAAATTGCCTATGAATGGGGCAAGCTGCCAGTGCAGGCGCGTCTGGACAAAGCGCGGGAAGGGGCTAAGTTATTCGGTCAGGCGTTTGGCAACGGTCTGGAACATGGTCTGGCGATCGCCTGGCAAAATATGCCCTACATTAAAGGCGGTTGGGCACAGTGGCACGTGGTGGGCGATCAGGCGGTGCATCATTTCAATATGCTGGCACAGGGAAGCGCAGTCAAAGCAACAGATGGCAGCGAAACTCAGCCTAATTTCTTTATTGTGGGCGATCAGCTGTCTTCTTTACCCGGCTGGCAGGAAGGAGCCATTGCCGCGGCGCTTAATGCACTGACCCGGATGGAGTGCCCGCAAATGGCGATCCCGCATCTATCTTGTCTGCCAGATACGCGCCTGATAGTGGAAGGGGTTTAACCGCGACACCCGAGCGCATTCAGGAGTGGCGAATGCGCTCTAAGTTTGAACTTGCAGCAGTGGTTAAGGCGGTACCACTGCTTTTATGCTGTGACTAACTATAAAGATTTGATCGGCGGAACTATTCCTGGCATTTGTTGCCACATAACCGCAAAAGGCTGCTATTTTTAAAGGAGCTTAAAATTGCTTATGTGAATACGTCATTTTAGATGTTAGATCAGTCCCTTGCGCACAATTGATGTATTCAGTGCAGACACAATAACCAGTAAATCAAAAACCATACAGCGGTGATCACTTATGATAATAAAGCATTCCTTCCTTTTAGTCGTCATGGCGACGGTTTTGTCTGCGTGCTCTGAGCCACAGACGTCAGCCGAGAAAGCACCCCAATTACGACCGGTCAGAACCATTGAACTCAGCGTGAATAATTTTGGACCGCTGCAGGAGTTTCCGGCTGTGGTCGATGCAGCCAGCACCGCGGATCTGTCGTTTAAAGTGTCTGGTGAACTGACCCATCTGAATGTGAGACAAGGTCAGGAAGTTAGCAAAGGGGATGTGATTGCAAAAATCGATGACACCGATTACAAGCTGGCACTGGAAGAAGCACAAGCGGCGTTTGAAAAAGCCGAAGCCGACTTTGAGCGGGGCAAGCAGCTAATCGTCACCGGCACCATCAGTCAGTCGGATTATGACTTACTGAAGTCGCAGTTTGCTAGTGCCAAAACCAAGTTAGCCAATGCCAGAAACAACCTCGATTATACACAGCTGAGGGCTTCTTTTTCGGGGATTGTGGCACGCACACATGTCGAACAATTCGAAGAGGTGCAGGCCAAACAAGTGGTGGCAACCTTGCAAGACATAGAGCACATTAACCTGAAAGTGAATGTGCCGGAAAGTTTGATGATCCACGTTAGTAAAGACACGCCAAAACAGGTGTTTGCGGAGTTTGCCGCAATTGAAGGCAAGCGCTTTGAACTTGAATTTGTCGAGGTGAGTACCCAGGCCGACGAGGTAACCAAAACCTATGAGGTGACGCTGGGTATGTTGCCTCCTCCGGGTTACAACATTTTACCGGGCATGACCGCCAAAGTGATGGCCAGTGCGCCCAGTGAGGCCCAGTCTCGTCTTTATCTGCCTTTGTCTGCAGTGCTAAAAGATGATCAAGGCCACTACGTCTGGACGGTGACATCAATCGGTGACGGAAAAGGTAAAATAGCGAAAACGCCGGTACAAATAGGAGAAGTATCTTCGCTCGGGTTTCCGGTGATCTCCGGGGTGACGGCTGGCACGCACGTGGTCACGGCAGGCATGAGCAAAGTGACTGAAGAGCAGGTTGTGAAATTCCAGGGAGGTCGTGAGTGAACATCACCCGAATTGCATTAGAGAATAATCGCACCACCTGGGTTTTGATCTTTGCCTTACTGTTTTTCGGCATCGTGGCGTTTAACAAGATGCCCAAGGATTACGACCCGGGTTTTATCATCAGAACGGCACAGGTTGTGACTTACTTTCCCGGTGCAAGCCCGCAACGGGTCGAAGAGCTGGTCACGGACAAAATTGAAAAGGTCGTACAACAAATTCCGGAACTGGATTTTGTGAAAAGCACCTCGAAAACCGGGGTCTCAATCGTCAGTGTCAATATTAAAGAAAGCTACAAAGAAATGCGGCCCATCTGGGACAATCTGCGCCGTAAGATTGAAACCGTGGAAAGCGACCTGCCGAGCGATGCGCAAAAGCCCATAGTGAATGACGAGTTTGGCGATGTGTTTGGCGTTGTCATCGGGCTGACTGCCGAGGGCTATACCTACCGCGAAATGGAAGAAGTGGCCGAGCAGGTCAGAGATGAGTTACTCAGGTTGCCTGAAGCGGCCAAAGTGGAGATCTTTGGTGCCCAGGAGCAGCGTGTTTTTATTGAGTTTGAAAATGCCAAGCTGGCATCTCTGGGCATTTCACCGGGGCAACTCAAAGATCAGCTGGCCGCGCGCAATATTGTTAACCCGGGCGGCTCCATTTTTATTGAAGATGAAACACTGGCGCTGGAGCCAAGTGGTAATTTTGAATCGGTGGAAGACATTGCCGGCACCATCATTAATATTGCTGGGTCGGAGCAGGTGATCCTGCTCAGTGACATTGCCAGGGTGTACCGTGATTATGTTGATCCGGCCAAAGTAAAGGTGCGGGTTGCGGATGAGCGCGGTATGACGATCGCCATTTCTATGCGCCAGGGGGGCAATAACCTGTTACTGGGTGAACAGGTGCTCGATGCCATACATTATCTGGAGTCTGTGTATCCGATTGGTGTGGACTTTGAGCTACTGTCCTTTTTGCCCCGAGAGGTTGAGCAAAAGGTAGATGATTTTGTCTCTAACCTGGTTCAGGCGGTGCTGGTGGTGACCCTGGTGATGCTATTCAGCTTAGGGCTGCGAACCGGTTTGATTGTGGCCAGCCTGATCCCCATGAGTATGGTGTTTGGCATACTGGCGATGTCGTTTTTTGACATCAGCATAGATCAGATCTCTCTGGCGGCACTGATCATCGCACTGGGCATGCTGGTGGATAACGGCATTGTGATGTCGGAAAGCATCATGGTGCAGATGGAGCGCGGCAAGTCGGCGGTCGATGCCGCGGTAGAGTCTGCGGATGAGCTGAAAGTGCCGTTACTGGTGTCTTCGCTGACCACAGGTGCGGCGTTTTTGCCTATCTTCCTGGCAGAATCCGCCACCGGGGAATATACCGCCTCTTTGTTTAAGGTTGTGACCATCACCTTGTTGTGTTCCTGGTTATTGGCAATGACCATGATCCCTATGCTGTGTGTGCTATTCACCCGGGTAAAATCTGAATCTGCTAATTACGATGCAGGCGTGTATCTGGTTTATAAAAACATTCTGATGGGGCTTATCAAGCACCGCTGGATGACGCTCGCCGGGTGCGTGCTGATGTTTTTCCTGGCTATACAGGGCTTGCAGCTGGTGCCTAAGTTGTTTTTCCCGCCCTCGGACCGGGATTACTTTAAGGTTGAGCTGGAGCTGCCGGTTGGCACGCGCCTCAGTGCCACCGAGGCCATGGTTAAGGATATGGAAGCCTTTTTACAGCGTGATTTAACGGTCAACGAGTCGCGTGACAAAGGCGTCACCAATTGGGTCACTTATGTGGGCAACGGAGGACCCAGGTTCCTGCTGACCCATACCCCGGAGCCGACCAGTTCAAACTATGCTTTGATGATAGTGTCGACCACCTCCTATCGTCATATCGATGAACTGATGGCAAAAATTGAGACCTATGCGCTACAGCGCCATCCCGACTTACTGATTAAGCAACGAAAAATCGAAAATGGCTCACCGATAGATAACCCCGTTGAGGTTCGTTTAACTGGCAGCGATATTGATGTGCTGACTGGGCTGGTCAATCAACTCAAGGCTCAAATGCGTAGCACGCCGGGATTGAAGGCGGTGAGTGATGACTGGGGCTTACCAATTAAGAAGCTGCAGATCAAAATTAACCAGACCCGCGCGCGCCGCGCCGGTGTATCCAGCAAAGACATCGCCAGTTCTTTGCAAACCGGGTTGAGCGGGCTGGAATTAACTCAGTACCGCGAGGGTGATGAGCTTATTCCGGTTACCCTGCGCTCGGTGGCCGCCGACAGGCAGGATATCGGTAAGTTAGAAGCCATGGTAGTGTATTCACAGGCCTCGGGTAAGTCGGTGCCACTGAAGCAAGTGGCGGATATTGAAGTGGTGTGGGAAAACGCGCAGATCCTCAGACGAGACCGCCTCAAATCCGTGACTGTGGGCGCTCAGCTGGATGGTATCACTGCCGATGAAGGCTTTTCTAAGCTCAAGCCCTGGCTTGAAGAGCAACAAAAAAATTGGCCCTTTGGCTACAGTTATGAGCTGGGCGGCGAGGCCGAGTCTTCTGGCAAAGCCAATCAGTCTATCGCCGAGAAAATGCCCATTGCCATCTTCATTATTGTGATCCTGCTGGTTGGTCAGTTTAATTCACTCCGTAAATCGGCCATTGTCCTGACCACTGTGCCACTGGGCTTTATCGGGGTGGTTGCCGGGTTGCTGGTCGGACAGTCATTTTTTGGCTTTATGACCTTACTGGGGATCATCTCACTGGCGGGTATCGTGATTAACAACGCCATTGTGTTACTGGAGCGGATTAAGTATGAACTGGATCAGGGCGACGATGCAGTACTGGCCATTATTCAGGCCGCTCAGCAGCGCATGCGGCCTATATTGCTTACGACCGCAACCACAGTGCTGGGACTGGTGCCGCTCTATCTGGGTGGGGGTGAAATGTGGGAACCCATGGCGTTGGCGATTATGGGTGGCCTGTTGTTTTCAACTATACTGACATTAGGCGTTGTGCCCGTCTTATATGCGCTGCTGTATCGCATTTCTGTGAAGTTGTAACACATGGCAGATACCAATCCGCCAAAGTCAGTGGATTGGTATCAAATTGTCGTTAAATGTTACCTTTCATTGCGTGTTCAGCAAAAAATGCACAGTATTTAAGGGTTGAATAGCTAATACCAATTTGCTTAATTAAGTGTTCTATTTTGAGGCGAGAAAATATGTTCGATAACAAGGCAAAAATTTTGCTATTTAGTTGTTCTAAATGAGAAATTTTTAACACAGTTAGCGTCATATTTGCTCCGTCAAATTGAACAGGTATTAAGTGAAATTGGTATAATATCGACCACAGATGGGTTGGCAATCGTGAGGAGAACATCATGAAACTTTTACATGCAATAGCGTTGCTTTGCCTGAGTCCATTGGCTGCGCAGGCCGGGGAAGCCAATATCACCTGGCGCGACTTTAACGATTATCGCGATGTGGTGCCGGCCAATGAAAGCAAAGCGGGTTACCACAAACGGGTGGCTGCGCAGCTTGAAAAGCACCTGAGCAAGTTGATGACAGAGGCCCCTGAGGGTTATCAGCTTAATATTACCTTTGACGACATAGATCTGGCGGGTGATGTGCGCTTTAACATGCACGACATCCGGGTTGTTAAACCGATTTTCTTTCCGCGTCTGAAAATCAGCTACACGCTCACCGACAACAATGGTGCGGTTGTGGCGCAGGCGCAGGAGAAGGTGCTTAAAGATCTGTCGTTTATGGACCGGGTAAGAACCGGGCGAGACAGTGAGTTTTACTATGATAAACGGCTGTTAAGCACTTGGTACAAAGAAGAGATCGCAGACAAAGTGAAAGGGTAACTGCGCCATCGCCGGGTTGACTCACCCGGCCAGTGGTTTTGGTGCGCCCTACTTAAATGTGGCGAGTAACTGGATGAGCTGCTGCAGCTTAAAAACCGTTTTTGTAAGTAGCGCCTCGTCTAGTTGCTCTGACTGGCTGAGTGCTTCGACATCAGCGGCAATATCCAGCACATAAGGCTTGAAGCGCTTGGCAGCAAAATCAAAACCGGCGTCTTCGGCAAATAATGCCTGGAATTTTCCGTGACCTTGTTGCTGTAGTTCGTCTAATTTTTTATCGGCATCAAGTGCTTGACGGTAAACAAGTTTTAGATTTTCATTCAGCTTTTCGATAACGGTCTGCATATTTTTCCTAAAGACTTACATGAACTGGCCGATATTGTACTTGGATCCATCAATCTTGTCAGGTATAAGCTTATGAATATATCCGGAAGTAACCTACCTGCTATGTCTGGGACAGGGCAAAGCGGCGAAGTAATGAGCGCGCAGCTAGCCAAAAAACAGCAAAAAGCAGATGGACAAGCCGCCCTGGCCTTAATTGAGTCTGCTGGAAATTCAGCTCCAGCAAAGTCAACCACGGCCACTATGGGCAATAATATCAACGTCTACGTGTAGGCATTGATATGCTGTGCCTAACCTGAATTCGCAAGCCCTGGCTTGTGTGTGGTATCAGGCCGGGCTCAGTCCCAAATCAATCGGCGTCTTACTAGGTTGGCCGCCGATTTCTCTTACCAGCTTAGGCACCAAAAAGCCGGGCAAGGCGTCCAGTAGTCCATGCATCAATGTAATGGCCTCTTGTTCTGACACCTCAAAATGACTGGCACCTTCTACCTTATCCAGCACATGCAGGTAGTAAGGCAGTACATCTGCGTCAAATAAGGCTTCGCTTAGCGCCTGTTGAGCAGCCAGGCTATCGTTAATCCCTTTGAGCAATACCGCCTGATTTAACAGCATCACGCCGGCACGTTTTAGCTTTTGCATTGCCGCTGTAAAGTGTATATCGATTTCGTTGGCATGATTAATGTGATTTACCAGAACCGGTTTTAGCCGGCTTCTACTGAGCGTCTCGCATAAGCCGTCGGTTACTCGTGCCGGGATCACCACAGGTAAGCGGGTGTGAATTCTCAGGCGTGTCAGGTGAGGTATTTCATCGAGGTGTTCAAGCAGCCAGGCCAGCATGTCATCTTTGGCCATCAGAGGATCGCCGCCGCTTAAAATCACTTCATTGATCTCAGGGTGGCTGCTCAGATAGTCGAATACGGCCTGCAAAGAACGTTTATTGAGCTGGTTATCCTGATAAGGAAAGTGACGACGAAAGCAATAGCGGCAATTCACGGCGCAGCCAGTTTTTAGCATCAGCAGCACGCGGGAGCGGTACTTGTGCAGCAATCCGGGCAGCGCTGCCTGTTGTTCGTCGAGGGGATCTTTGTGAAAACCGGCTTTGGCTATGAATTCCTGATGCTGAGGCAGCACCTGAAGCAGCAAGGGATCTTTGGCATCCCCATAACGCATTTTTGCGATAAAGGGACGTGGAACTCTGAGCGGAAACAATCGCTTAGCGGCCAGGTCTTGTTCACTGAAGTGGCCCTCCAGGCCCACCAGTTTTAGCAGCTCGTCTGCACTGGTGACCACATTCGCCAATTCTTTTTGCCAGTTAGTATGCAAATTTACTTCATTTATTTGTATCATTAGCGGGTTTATTACTCGAAATACAAAGATTAGAGGATACGATGGCGAATTATAGCACCAACGAATTCAAGGGCGGCCTAAAAATTATGATCGATGGAGAGCCTTGCTCCATCCTGGAAAATGAAGTGGTCAAGCCCGGTAAGGGCCAGGCGTTTAACCGCGTTAAGATCCGTAAGCTGATCTCAGGTAAAGTTTTAGAGAAAACTTTTAAGTCTGGTGAATCGGTTGAAGGTGCAGACGTCATGGACACCGACCTGGCTTACCTGTACACAGATGGTGAGTTCTGGCACTTTATGAACAACGAAACCTTCGAGCAAATCGCGGCAGATGAAAAAGCGCTGGGCGATAGCGTGAAGTGGTTGGTTGAAAACGATGTGTGTACCATCACATTGTGGAACGGCAGTCCAATTGCTGTGACGCCGCCTAACTTCGTTGAGCTGGAGATCACTGAAACAGATCCAGGTCTGAAAGGCGATACAGCAGGCACCGGTGGTAAACCTGCGACGCTGAGCACAGGCGCTGTGGTACGTGTTCCTTTGTTCGTACAAATCGGTGAAGTGATCAAAGTAGATACGCGCAGCGGCGAATACGTGAGTCGTGTTAAGTAAGCCAGTGCGCTGTGTTGCTATCTCGCTTTGTTATTAAGTGAGTCTGCATCGACAAGTCACCTGTAAATCCCGGTCCTGACCGGGATTTTTTTGTCTGGAGTAATTATGAGTCATTCTGCATCTGGTGGGGCGTCTGATATTGTTTGGGCACCGAGTGCCAGTATCGATACCTTGCGTCAGCGTGCCGCTGTCCTCGCTAAAATTCGTGCTTTTTTTGCCGCACGCGAAGTCCTTGAAGTCGAAACTCCGAGCCTGGCCCAAGCCTCAGTGACGGACGTTCATCTTGCCACCTTCTCAACCACATTTGTCGGGCCGGGTCATGCCAGCGGTACGCCTCTGTATCTGCAAACCTCACCGGAATTTGCCATGAAGCGGCTACTGGCTGCCGGCAGTGGTGCGATTTACCAGATTGGTAAAGCGTTTCGCAATGAAGAGTCAGGCCGACATCATAACCCCGAGTTCACCATGCTGGAGTGGTATCGGCCCGGGTTTGATGAATTTGCGCTGATGGCGGAAGTGAACGACTTAATGCAGGCTATTCTGGGCTGCCCTGAAGCCGAGTCACTGAGTTATCAGCAGGCCTTTATCACCCATTTGGGCCTGGATCCGCTGAGCGCGTCTATGGATGAATTAAGACAGCTGGCATCTCAGCGCGGCCATGGCCACATTGCAGAGCAGGAGCAACACCGCGATACGCTACTGCAATTGCTGTTCTGTATGGAGATTGAGCCTTTAATTGGTCAGCAGGCACCGTGCTTTGTTTATTATTTCCCGGCCTCTCAGGCCGCACTGGCACAGCTCAACGCCGAGGACCCCAGAGTGGCTGGGCGGTTTGAACTTTATTACCGTGGCATGGAGCTGGCCAATGGCTTCAATGAATTAACGGATGAAGTCGAGCAGAGCGCGCGTTTTGATGAAGATAACGCGCTGCGTGCTGCAATGGGGCTGGCACCTGTGGCAAAAGACCCGCGTTTTTTGGCGGCGCTGGCGCAAGGGCTACCTGCGTGTGCCGGGGTGGCGCTGGGCGTCGATCGCCTGGTTATGCTGGCGACTGGCAAGACCCAACTCAAAGAGGTTATCGCGTTTGATGTTGACAGGGCATAAGGCGAGTGTGAGTAATTAGGGGCCTGAGCAGGCCCTATACAAAACGCTTAAGCTCTTGCTGTGTCCTGGTCGAGCGCTGCTGTGCATCCTGACAGTCAGTCAGGGCGGCATCAATCTGCGCTTTGGCGGATTGCCCCAGCTCAACAATGCGTTGTACTGACTGGTGCGTGTGCTGCTGAGTGGACTCGAGCTGATGCACGGCGCTGACAATCTCTTCGAGCTGCGACTGATTGCGTTCAAAGTCCTCAGACATATCGGCAAAGCCCTGCGACGTAGTACGAATGGCTTTCTCGGCAGAGCTTGAATGATCGATCAGTTGCTCAGACTCCTGATGGGTTTCACCGACCAGCACATCCATTTGGTTAATAAAGTCACTGATCTGGCGGGTGGCGTCGTTCACCTTAACTGAGAGGTTACGCACTTCATCCGCGACCACGGCAAAGCCCCGGCCAGCTTCTCCAGCCCGCGCCGCTTCGATGGCGGCATTGAGCGCCAGCAGGTTGGTTTGATCGGAAAATTCTTCGACCATTTTCAAAATACTGCGGATGTTCTCACTGTTTTCTTTAAGCCCGGCCACGGTAGAAGAAAAGCTGCCGAGCAGATGGGTAATTTGCTGCACTTCCTTCACCAGCGTCGCCAGTGACTGTGACGAGCCACGTACAAAGTGCAGACTTTCCGTATTGGCCTGATAAACCTGATCGGTATTGTGTACTATGCTTTGCAAACTGTGCGTGACCTGATCGCTGGCGGCGATAATGGTATCGCCCTGATCGATCTGCTGGCCACCCAGTAAAGCGGTTTGTTTCATCGAGTCAGTGACCTGCTGATTACTGCGGTTCGCCGCTTCTGCGCTTTGGTAGGTGGCTGCTAGCAGTTCGCTGAGGTGCTGAGTAAAGGTATTGTATTGCTCACTGAGGTCGCGAAATTCGTCATAGGTGAACTGTGGTAACCTGGCATCGAGGTCGCCATCCTGACGGTTAATTTGCTCCAGCGTGTCCCGCATGGCCTGCACGGGGCGCACAATCAGGTAGCGCATATAAAAGAAGGTAAAAATAAAGGCACCCACCGACACCAGGGCCAGCAACCAGAATACACCGGTTGAAGCATTTTGTTCGGCCAGCTCACTGTGTAGCCACAGTAAGGTAATGATTTGAAAAACTAATAAAAACCCCAGATTACCAAAAATCTTGCGGGTCAGGGTGAAGAACAAAGATTCTTCGATCAAATTATAGATGCGCATGTACAAACTCATATTAGGCTCTTCACTGTGCCGTTTAGCATACAGTATAGAGTAAACCTGGCAGGTGCAACTGTTTACAGGTTAAGCAATTTATTTTAATCAGCGGCATAATCCTCAGCGCGTTTTGCCTGCTTACTTTGCCGCTGAGGTCTGGTTTAGCTGTTGCTGCACCACCATTTTGGCGTAACAGGGATAATTACTGAATATGCCGTCTACCCCATAATCTAACATTAATTCAATGTCTTTTGCCTTATCGACGGTATAAGCCAGAACTTTAAGGCCGCGCTGTTTGGCATCCTGAACAAATTCATGGTTAATGAAGTTCTTGTCCATATGGATACTTTCGGCATGCAGTTGCTGGGCAAATTGAGCAAAAGTGAGCGGAATAGACGCCGTGAGTGCGCCGATCCTCACCCAGGGAAGCTTTTGCTTAAGCCACAATAGCTGGTGGTGATCAAAAGAAGACAGCAGCAGCTGGTGTCTGGCAATGATGCCGCGCTGCACATTGTCTTCTATGGTTGCAACAAACTTATCCAGGCTGAAGGTATGTTTAAGTTCCAGGTTAATCGTCGTTTGCTGACCTATGGTATCAAGCACCTGTTGCAGCGTTGGTACAGCCTCGTTGTTACTGAGCTTAAGCTGGGACAGCGCCGCTCGCGTGGTTTCATTGACCTTGCCCCGGCCGTTGGTGGTGCGATCCAGCCAGGTATCGTGAATAATGGCATAATCATCCAGGCAACTTTGCACATCGAGTTCTATGCCATCGACCCCCACTTCTAATGCCGCTGTAATTGCGCTGAGTGAGTTTTCCGGATAGTTGCCACTGGCACCTCGGTGTGCATAAACCTGGATCATAGCTTATTCCTTGTGATCGACCACGTTTCATAGCAGGCTGCACTGACAACCAGGACGCCCCCTGCCAGGGTGGTGAGAGTTATGGTTTCTGCCAACAGCATATAAGCCAATACAGTTGCGTACAAGGGCTGCAAGCAAGAAATCAGCCCGGCGGTAGTGGCTGATAAGTAACGTAAACTGGACGCAAATAAGGCATGCGGAATGGCTGTAAATACGCAGCCTGCCAGGACGATAAGAACTAGGTTGTCAGTACTTAATTCGGCGGGGGGCACTTCAACAAAAGCGCAGAGCATCAGGCTGGCTATCAGAGTTTGATAAAACATGGTGTGTGGCCCGCCATAGCCGGAAAACAGCTTCTTTTGCAGCAAGTTTCTGAGCGCAAATAAGGCACCAGAAAACACCCCGGTCAGTATGCCCAGGGTAATTTGATTGCCGGGGTCGCTGGTGGGCACCAGTAAATAAATGCCGATCATTACGACGAGCGCTGTAAAGACATCTTTGCGCTTTAATCGGCTATGAAAAAACAGCGGCTCCAGTAGCACAGTGATCACCGGATAGGTGAAAAAGGCAATCACGCCCACGGCGATACCGGCCATTTGCATGGCGGCAAAGTAGGTCACCCAGTGCAGTCCAACGCAGATCCCCAGTATTAACACCACGCCATAGTCTTTACGGGCATTGAGTTTGAATACACTGCCTTTAAATTTCAAAATGCAGGCTAAGGTGACAAAAGCAATGGCAGTTCGATAGACCGTGATATCGAGCGCAGACAGGGAAATGAGCTTGGAGAATAACGCGGTACCGCCAAACAGCAGCACAGCCAGGTGTAAATTAACGAGAGAGGATTGTTCCGGGCGCATGGCGAACTCGGCTTGTTTTTCATTAGCTTATCACGGTAACTGACGGTTGCTAAAGTATTATGATAAACCCCGGGCAGTGATGGCTTATCCATCCATTCGGATAAGCTGGCCTGAGCTGGCGAGGCACTTTTCAAGATAAAAGTATGAGGTGTAATGCCGTGTAATGTCAGATGGATTAGATTTTGCTTCCGGATCGGACAAAATTAATACTATACTAGTAGTTCTTTTTGACGATGTTTGATGAAGTATGGGCGATCCGAAACAACTTTTACAGATCCTGGCTTTGACGTCGTGCGTGTGTGCACTGTTTATGCTGGTCAACTGGTTTATTCATCGTCGTTTGCTCGGAACCCGGTTATGGGCTGGTTTTTCTGTCTGTACTGCGTTTGGCTGTATTTTCATCGCCTCCTTTTCGCTGTCTGTGACCTGGACCATCTTTATCTCCAACAGCCTGATCTTTATTGGTTTGTATTGTTTAAGCCGGGGCAGTGAGCAATTTTTTTCGGTGCCAAAGCTGACCTGGCCCTGGATATTGCTGGCGGGGGTATTCTTCCCGGGTTACCTGTATTACACCTACTTTGATGCCAATTTTATCGCCAGGGTGATATTGAATTATCTGGGGTGGGCGCTGAGCATGATTTTATGCCTGCGCGCTTTATGGCTGGGCCAGCGACGGTTGTGGCAGAGCTTTTCGCCGGCACACTGGACCTTTGCCCTGGCCTGTGTTTGTCTGTTTATCGTCTTTACCGTGCGCCTGGCGATGCTGCACCATTACTCTCAGCACGACAGCCTGATCACCAATAACTGGGTTAATCAGTTTTTCTCCGTGTCCGTCATCGTAATGCCTTTGATCTTGTGTTTTTCTTTGTGCTTGTTGTGTAGCGGACGGCGTGAAAAAGAACTCCATGAATTGCGCCACCGGGCCGAGCTGGCCGCGCAGCACAAAGAGCGCTCGCTCACATTGCTCAGTCATGAACTCAGAACCCCGTTAAATGCCATTGTTGGTCACGCAGAGTTACTGAAACGGGCCCCGCGTGAGCCACAGCAGCACGGACAGTTTTGTGATGTGATTATTGCCACCGCTATGTCGATGTCGGATCTGGCTAATCAAATCTTGTTGCAGGCACGTGGCGCTGTGCCCAATACCATCATAGAACCGGTCAACCTCGCCAGTCACCTGAAAGAGCAAATGACCTTCTTCCGACCACTGGCCGAGAAAAAGCAGCTAAAGTTGTCGCTGACCATGCAAGGCATAGAGGCCAATTTGCAGGTTATGATAGATAAAGATCCCTTTACCCTGGTGATCAAAAACCTGTTATCCAATGCAATAAAGTACACTGAACGCGGTGAGGTAGAATTAATCGTCTTTGGTTATGCGCTGAATCCGAACCGTCATCAGCTGCGTATCGCCGTTAAAGATACCGGAGTCGGGCTGAGCCGCGCGCAGCAGCAAAAGGTGTTTGAGCCCTTTGTCACCTTTGGCGCGCCGCGTGCTATTGCCGATAGCGCCGGGGTGGGCCTGGCCTTGTGCAAGCAACTACTGGAAAACATGGGTGTCGACCTTGAGGTCGAAAGCGTCCCAGGCCAGGGCAGTGAGTTTTTCTTTGAGATGCAGGTCAATTCGCAGCGGAGCGAACAAAGCGAAGTGCCCGAAAGCAGGCCGACGACGCTGGGCGACATGTCTGTCTTAGTGATTGAAGATAATCATCTGAATCGTGAAGTAGTGCGCGGCTATCTCGATACTTTGGGCCTGGGTTATCAGATGGTTGAAACTCTGGCCGCAGCGGAGCAGCAGCTCACAGAAAGCCAGTTTGACGTGCTGCTGCTGGATATGCACTTACCGGATGGCCATGGCTTAGAATGGTATCAATCGCGTTTTGCAGACTTGAGATTGGCACACCCACCGGTAGTGGTGGCGCTCACCGGTGACGTTGATCAGCAAGCGCGTCAGGCTTATCAGCAGGCGGGTATTTACAGCTGTCTGGAAAAGCCCCTACGGATTACTGCGCTGCGTCAGGTATTCGAAAGCATTGTACAGCAAAACAGCAGCGGCCTGGCGGCAACCGAGGCCGCCTATGTGGATCTGACCTTTGTTGAGCGCCAGTTAAGCGAGTCATCCGAGCGCTCCGACTTTTCCTCGCGGTTAATCTATCTCAGTGATCGACTGGATTATGAATTTGCTCAGTTACGTGGTCTGGCCGATATTCAGGCCGACGAATCGCTGCGCGAAAAACTGTTGCAACTGGAGCATGAGGTGGAGCAGCTGGGGTTATATGCCTTACGTCAGGCATTACATCAGACCCGACGCCGTGCAGCACAAGAGCGCGACATTGACTGGTCTGCCTTACATCAATTTGCCAAACAAAGTGCCTCGGCGCTGCAATCCTGCCATCAGCGACTGAATGCCTGAGTGCTTGAAAAAGCGCAAGGTTAGGTGGGCCATTGGCAGGATTTGAGTTAGAATACAGGTATAACTTCTCTACATACTCAGTGAATGTCTAAACAGGATCCCTATCTCAGCCGAGAACAAGAAAAATACGATAACCCGGTACCCAGCCGTGAGTTCATTCTTGACCACATACAAAAAAGCAATAACAAAAACAATTTCAGCCAGTTATGTCAGGACCTCAAAGTTTTTGAAGATGACCGACAGATTGCCTTCAAGCGCCGACTCAGAGCGATGGAGCGTGATGGCCAGCTGTTTTTCAACAAGTTTAAGTGTTACGTGATCCCAACCGACGATGGCCTGGTAAAAGGCCGGGTGATCGGGCATCGCGATGGCTTTGGCTTTTTGGAGGTTGAAGGGGAAGCCAAAGACTGGTTTATCACTAAGTATCAGATGGACAGAGTATTGCACGGTGACTGGGTGCTGGCGAAAGCGGGTTCACGTGGCTCTGGTGGCAAAGTAGACGCGCGTATCGTACGGGTGCTCGAAAAAGAACGGGCACCGCTGGTCGGGCGCTTTTTTGTGGAGCACGGTATGGCCGTGGTGGTACCGGAAGATCCGCGTCTCACCCAGGACATTATCATCTTACCCGGCAGCGAAAATGGTGCACGCCATAACCAAATGGTGCAGGTGGAGATCACCCAAAGCCCCAGCAAACAAATGAACGCCGTGGGCAAGGTCACCGAAGTATTGGGTGACCACATGGCGCCGGGGATGGAAATTGAAGTGGCATTGCGCAACCATGAAATCCCTTATGAATGGCCACAGGCGGTGCTGGATCAGGTCGCTGAACATAGCGAGTTTGTTGCCGAGCCGGATAAACAGGGGCGGGTTGATTTACGGGCGCTGCCGCTGCTGACCATAGACGGGGAAGACGCCCGGGACTTTGATGACGCGGTTTACTGTGAGCGCAAAAAGTCCGGTGGCTGGCGTTTATGGGTCGCTATTGCGGATGTCTCTCATTATGTGCCAAAAGGCAGTGCGCTGGATAAAGAAGCCATCTCGCGGGGGAACTCGGTCTATTTCCCTGAGCAAGTGGTGCCTATGCTGCCCAAGGTCTTATCAAATGGCCTGTGTTCGTTAAACCCGCAGGTCGATCGCCTGTGCATGGTGGCCGAAATGACGGTGTCCGAAGCGGGGCGTTTGTCGGGCTATCGTTTTTACGAAGCGGTGATGAACTCTCATGCCCGTCTGACCTATACTAAGGTCCACGCCATGTTGCAGGGCGATGAAGGTCTGCGCGAACAATATCGCGAACTTTATCCGCACATCAGCGAGTTACATCAGATGTATATGGCGCTGAAGTCGGAGCGTCAGGCTCGCGGCGCCATCGAGTTTGAAACCCTCGAAACCCGCTTTGTGTTCAATGCCCATCGCAAGATCGAATCCATTGTGCCTGTGGTACGCAACGATGCACATAAGTTGATCGAAGAGTGTATGATCCTCGCCAATGTGTCGGCAGCGCGTTTACTGGAAAAACACGAAGCCAGTGCGCTGTATCGGGTACATGACCAGCCGGATCCGGAAAAACTCAGTCAGTTCAGGTTATTCCTGCAAGATTTGGGCATTGAAAGCACGCTGGGCCACGAGCCCACACCGCTGGAGATCACCGAGGCCCTGGCCGGTCTTGGCGAGCGCCCTGAGCTTGAATTGATCCAGACCATGCTGCTGCGCTCGATGAAACAAGCTGTCTATCAGCCCGATAACATCGGCCACTACGGCCTGGCCTTAAAAGCGTATGCGCATTTTACCTCGCCTATTCGACGTTATCCGGATTTGGTGGTGCACCGTGCGATCAAAGGCATTTTAGCCCAGCAGGGGCAGCAGGTGTCTGGGGCTTATGCCTACGAAAATGACGAAGCCAATCAGCTCGGTGAGCAGTGTTCTATGACAGAGCGCCGCGCCGATGATGCCACCCGCGAAGTGGCGGACTGGCTGAAGTGTGAGTTTATGCAAGATCACGTGGGTGATGAATTTACCGGGGTGATCTCATCGGTTACTAACTTCGGTTTATTTGTCAGGCTCGATGAACTGCAAATTGACGGCATGATCCATGTCAGCAACCTGGGCCATGAATATTTTCACTTTGATGGTGCCAAGCATTGCCTGATAGGCGAGCACAGCCGCAGCGTGTTCAGGCTGGGTGACAAGTTGAGCGTCGTGGTGAACTCCGTCAGCCTGGATGAGCGACGCATTAACCTGGCACTGGCGGAAGAAGCCGTGCCGGATCGTTATGCCAGACGACGCCGTAAAGCGGCTGGTGGTGCCCCCAGCAGTGTCCGCGCGCAGCTGAAAGACGGCAAGATCCCAGGCAAAGACAGCAAAGCCGATAAAGACGCGAAATCGGCCAACAGCGAAGGCAAAAAGCCGAAAAAGGGTAAGAAGACTACGCCCAAAGGCAGCGCCAAAAAAGCCAAGCAGGCAGGGACACTGAGCGGCAAGAAAAAAGCCAAGAAAAGTGCAAAGAACGCCAAGGCAAAACGACCTGGCAAAAACGCGCGTAAAAGAAACAAACCAAGTGCGGGAGCTTAAACCTTGAGTAATGAATTAATTTTTGGTTTCCATTCCATTGAAGCCATTTTATCCACCACCCCTGAGCGCTTTTTAGAGATCTATGCGCTCAAAGGACGAGACGACAAACGTCTCAATGCCGTCGTCAATGAGGCGCGTAAGTTTGGCATTTCTGTGCAGTTTATGCAGCGCAAGGCGCTGGACAATAAAGCCAATGGTGAGCAGCATCAGGGGATCATTGCCAACGTTAAAGCGGCCAGAGTGCTCAACGAGCGCGATCTGGATGAGATCTTAGCCCGAGAGTCTACTCCTTTCTTTTTGGTGCTCGATGGGGTGACGGATCCGCACAACCTTGGCGCCTGCTTGCGCAGTGCGGATGCCGCCGGTGCCCACGCTTTAATCGTGCCCAAAGACAAGTCGGCCAAGCTCAACGGTACGGCCCGTAAAGTGGCCTGTGGTGCGGCGGAAACCGTGCCGCTGATCCAGGTGACTAATCTGGCACGGACACTAAGAGACATTAAAGAAGCCGGTGTCTGGGTGGTTGGCACCGCAGGTGAAACCGATACTGAACTGTTTGATGCCAGCCTGAGCGGCCCAATCGCCATTGTGATGGGGGCAGAAGGAGACGGTATGCGTCGTCTGACGCGCGAACATTGTGATGTACTGGTGAAAATCCCTATGGTGGGCACTGTATCCAGTCTGAACGTTTCGGTGGCCACCGGGATTTGCTTATTTGAGGTATTACGCCAGCGAAATAATCAGTAACCGCTTGGCACTCAGTGAGATGAAAAAGGCAAGCTTAGCTTGCCTTTTGTGTTTTTGAATCCAGCAGTAACACCTTGAGCTGCGTTAGATTATCGACCGTATAAGTTGGCTTGATTTCAGGCGGGCACTCGGCACCCGGGTGGCGTAACCAGCAGCTGTCGATACCAAACCGATTGGCACCGAGCACATCACTGGCAGGTGTATCACCGACCATCAGTACCCGAGACTTATCTGGATTGCCCAGCAATGACAGTGCGTGCTCAAAAACGCGGGGATCGGGTTTAGCCACACCCACCTGCTCAGAAATCACAATACTGTGAAAATAATCTTTGAATCCGGTGTGTGCCAGACGTTTTTCCTGCAAGGCGGTAAAGCCATTGGTGATGATGGCCAGAGTCGCTTTGCCCTGTAAAGCATGTAATAACTCAGCTGCACCAGGCAGTGGGTTACAGAGCTCGGCCATGGCATCCAGAAATCCGAGGTTGAGGGTTTCAGCGGGTACATTGAGGCGCTCAGACCAAAATGCAAAGCGGGTGATCTGCAGGGTTTTTGCATCAATTTCACCGTTCTGATACTGCACCCACAGAGGTTTGTTGATACGTTGGTATTCGGCGTTATCGGCTTCGCTAAACTCGACATTGTAACGGGCAAACAGGGCCTTCAGGCCTAAAAAGGCATTGAAACTGAACAGGGTTTCATCGGCATCAAAGAGAATATGGGTATATTTCATGCGTACAGCTCTGGATGGTTAAAGGGGGCCATGGCCAGTAACAGGGCCTGAGTATAGGCGCTTTCTCGGGTTGCCAGATGGTTGGTCAGCAAACCTATCGCGCCTCCTTTTTGTTTTATATTGTCGGTATTGAACAGGCGGTCCATCACGTGACCCAGTTCGTCTCCCGCCAGCAGCGCATCATAAATCCGTTGCGGCAACGGCAGGTTGGCACTGCGGCCAATGCTCTCATGCTGACCATTAGAAATGACCACAAAAGCAAAGGTAGCGGGGCCATAAGTAAACTGATGGGCACCGCCTTCCATTGCGCAGTAATAGTCGGCTGTGTGTTGGTCAACCAGGTATTGCACGCGGTTTTGTGCGCCCAGTAGTGTGTCGGCTTCGCCCAGTGGTTGGTTGGCAACCCCGCTTGGCGCATCCAAGCCTTCACATTGGATGACACTGTCTGGGAAATATTGCGTGAATATCTGCCTTGCGGCATTGATTTTAATCGGGTTCTTTGACCCGACGAGTACCTTAATAACTGCCATGTGCGATGCCCTGAAAAAGCGCTAGTGTAACGGCTTCGCCGGGCAGGTCGCAAGCGGTGAAGTGTAACTGTGCGTTAAACGGGTAAATCCAGCGGTACAATTTGCTCTAGTGCCCGCTTCTTGGTAAGTAAGTCTTTGATAAGCGGTGTTAACACTAGCTCCATTGCCAGCCCCATTTTACCACCCGGGACCACCAAAGTGTTCACGCGCGACATAAAGCTGCCCTGGATCATCTGCAAATAATAGGGGAAGTCAACGTCTTTGATGTCGCGAAAGCGGATCACCACAAAGCTCTCATCCAGTGAAGGAATATCTTTGGCGCTAAAGGGGTTGGAAGTATCGACCGTTGGAACACGCTGAAAGTTAATGTGCGTGCGTGAGAACTGAGGCGTGATATGGTTTATATAGTCATCCATACTACGCACGATTGAGGTCATAACGGCTTCGCGGGAATGACCACGCTCATGGGTGTCGCGGATCAGTTTTTGGATCCACTCCAGGTTGATGATGGGCACCATGCCAATTAGCAGGTCGACATGATGGGCCACATCATGCTCTTCGGTCACTATGCCGCCATGCAGGCCTTCATAAAACAGCATGTCGCTGTTGCTGTCCAGTTCCTGATAAGGCGTAAAGGTACCAGGTAGCTGGTTGTAAGGCACTGCGTCATCAAAGGTATGCAGGTAACGTCGGACCTGGCCGGTGCCGGTCTGGCCATAGCTTTCAAACAGGGCTTCGAGTGCGGCAAAGTCATTGGCTTCCTGACCAAAATAGCTCAGATGTTTACCTTCTTGCAGGGCCTCGCGTTTTAACTTATCCATTTCCGGGCGGGTATAACGGTGAAAGCTGTCGCCTTCGACAAATTCAGCTTTGGCGTCCAGGCTGCGAAAAATGTGCTTAATCGCGGCTGTGGTGGTGGTGGTCCCGGCACCAGAACTTCCCGTGATCGCGATGATTGGATGCTTTGCAGACATTTTGTCCCCTTACCTGGCTCAGCTGGCCTGAGCGTAACTTCCGATTAACACCTCTCGATGTTACTCGATAAGGGAAAATTCGCAAGGCATTTCGCGGCGACTTGAATGGCGATGATTGAGTTCCTACGCTCGCCCGGTATGATAGCGAAAAAAACAAGGGATATAACACAATGACACTGCTGAAAAAGATCATCACAATCGGGTTGCTATGGGGCGTAACGGGCGCGCTCAATGCGATGCCTGCCTCCCAGCTGTGGCTGGCGGAAGAACACGCCGGCACGCTCTCGGTCAAACCGATTAGCGCAGCGGATGGCTATCACAACCAGCCTTTGGTTGTCGACAATGGCGTCTATTTTACGCAGCAGGTTCAAAGCCCTGAAGGGGCCCAAACCGACCTGTTTTTTTATGATTTTACCACTCAAGAGGCCCGTAATCTCACCAATACTCCGGTGTCTGAATATTCACCCACTCTATACCCCTATGATGACGGGCTTTCTGCGGTGGTCGTTGAAGCCGATGGCTCGCAAAAATTATGGTTTTATCCATTTTCTGAAGCACACTCACCGAGGCGGTTGTTTGAGCATATTGCCCCAGTGGGATACCACGCCTGGGGCGAAGACGAGCAGCTGGTAATGTTCATTCTTGGCGCGCCACACACTTTGCAATTCACCGACTTAAAAGGGCATTTACCTAAAGTAGTGGCCAGTGATATCGGCCGGACCCTGGCCTATAATCCTGCGCGGGCGATATACAGCTTCACCTATACCACCCAAGGCCAGCAGTGGTTTGCCAGTTTCAATGCGAAAACACAGCTGGTGACGCAACACTTTGCGCTGCCAAACAGTGTTCAGTATTACACCTGGTTTGATAGCAACACCCTTGCCTATGCCATTGATGGTCGTATTTATACCCGTCAGCTGGATAATCCAAATAAAGTGCAATTATGGCGCAACCTGTCGGCTTATTGTGCCGGGAATATTTCGCGCCTGAGTAAGCAAGGACGACGACTGGTGTTTGTGTGTGACAGGGCCTAAACAGGCGCGGTCATTATCGGCAAAGCACTGACACATCCGACGTGATCGTTTACAATGAGCACAGTTATATTTTTAGGAAAAGAACTATGACCGTCTTAGTTACCGGTGGTGCCGGGTATATTGGTTCGCATACTGTGCTGGAGTTGCTAAATGAAGGCAAGGATGTGGTTGTTGTCGATAACTTGAGTAACGCCTCGCAGCAATCTTTGCAGCGCGTAGAGTCGCTGACAGGTCGCGCTGCGACCTTTTATCAGGGTGATATCTGCGACAAAGCATTTCTCGACGGGGTTTTTGCTAAACATCAGGTAGAGCAGGTGATCCACTTTGCCGGGTTAAAGGCGGTCGGCGAGTCAGTACAAAAGCCAGTCGAGTATTATCAAAACAATGTGCAGGGCACGCTGACTTTACTCGATGCAATGCGCGATGCCGGTGTATTTCAGTTGGTGTTTAGCTCTTCTGCAACCGTTTATGGCGACCCCGCCAGTTTACCAATCCGTGAAGAGTTCCCTGTGGGTGGCACAACAAACCCGTACGGTACCTCTAAACTGATGGTAGAGATGATCCTGCAAGACCTGGCTAAATCAGATACGCGCTGGGCGTTTGCGATTTTGCGTTACTTTAATCCGGTTGGCGCACATCTCTCAGGCCAGATAGGCGAAGACCCCAATGGTATTCCAAACAATCTGCTGCCTTATATTGCACAGGTTGCAGTGGGTAAACTAGAAAAGCTGGGCGTGTTTGGCAATGACTATGACACCCATGATGGTACCGGTGTACGCGACTATATTCATGTTGTTGACCTGGCCATTGGTCACCTGAAAGCGCTGGACAAGATAGCAGCGCAATCCGGCGCGCATGTCTATAACCTCGGCACAGGCAATGGCTACTCGGTAATGGACATGGTCAAAGCCTTTGAAAAAGCCGCAGGTAAACCAATCAATTACGAAGTAAAACCGCGACGCGATGGCGACATTGCCGCGTGTTATGCCGCCCCTGAAAAAGCCCTGAATGAACTAGGCTGGCAAGCACAGCGTGGCATCGATGAGATGATGCAGGACACCTGGCGCTGGCAAAGCCAAAACCCGAACGGGTATGAAGGTTAACCCTCAATAAGCGGCCCGGCGTGGCCGCTTACCCCACCTCCTGTCAACGCTGGATGAAACTCATCACAACAGCGTGTATAATTCACCCCTAGTTATTTTGATGGCCACTTACTCCACTCCCTGTCAACGCTGGGTGAAACTCACCACAACAGCGTGTATAATTCTCCCCTTAGTTATTTTGATGGCCACTCGCGACCCACTATTTGCGACAGACGGGCCAGCATGTAGTTTGGTATTAGTCTTGTTGGCAGTTTCGAGCTGTTAATTTGAGCGTTCAGAGGTAGTATGACAAACACAGATAATTCAGGCGCAAGCCCGCTAGACACAAGCAATTCGGCGTTTCGCCGCTTTTCCGTTGCGCCCATGCTGGATTGGACTGATCGCCATTGCCGGACTTTTCACCGTAAGTTGACTCAGCACGCGGTGCTTTACACTGAGATGATCACCACAGGCGCGATTATCTTTGGTAAGGGCGATTACCTGCATTTTGGTGAGCACGAAATGCCGGTGGCATTGCAGCTTGGCGGATCAGACCCTAAAGCCCTGGCTGAATGTGCAAAGCGCGCTGAGCAATACGGCTATAACGAAGTGAACCTCAACGTAGGTTGTCCGTCGGATCGGGTGCAAAATGGTCGTTTTGGTGCATGTCTGATGGCAGAACCTGAGCTGGTGGCTGAGTGTGTCGCAGCGATGAAAAGCGAAGTCTCTATCCCGGTGACGGTGAAAACCCGCATTGGGATTGATGAGCAGGACTCCTATGAATTCCTGACCCGGTTGATTGAAGCCTCAAAAGCCGTCGGCTGTGATGACTTTATCATTCATGCCCGCAAGGCCTGGTTGCAGGGCCTGAGCCCTAAGGAAAACCGCGAAATTCCTCCGCTGGATTACCCTCGGGTGTATAAGCTCAAGCAGGATTATTCGGATCTTCATATCAGTATTAATGGCGGCGTTAAAACCATTGAGGAATGTCAGCATCACCTGGCACACCTGGATGGCGTGATGATAGGCCGAGAAGCCTACAGTAATCCATTTATGCTCTCTGAGGTTGACAGCGCCCTGTATGGTGCGCCGGCGTTTACCCAGACCCGTCATCAGGTTGTCCGTAGCATGTACGACTACATTGAGGCTGAAATGTCTAAGGGTGCGAACTTTTGGCATATCGCCCGCCATATGCTGGGGATTTTCCAAAACCAGCCGGGTGCCCGTGGTTTCCGTCGTCATTTGTCGGAAAATGGCCATGGTAAAAGCGCCGATATCAGCGTGATGGAAAAAGCGTTGAGCTTTGTACCGGAACTGTAGTTCTAATTTTGGTCAAAAAAGCTAACAATGTGCTTTTTTGACCACACCCCTTTCTTTATCTCTTGTCTCTACAATCAATATTTTTATTTAACCATCTGATTTTTAATCATAAATGTGTTTTGGCATAAACCTTGGAATAAGTTAATCAACATTAGCTTACTCAAGGAGCCTGTCATGGCCTTAATCGACCGAATCGAAGATTTAATCAAAGCCGAGTTTAATGCGTTGCTCGACAAAGCAGATGACCCGAAAAAAAACCAGCGTCAGATTCTGACTCAGCTTGAGGAGGCGCTCAGTGAATGTCGCAGCACTGTGGTACAGGTGATCTGTGAGCAAAAAGCGCTGGCGCGCCGCAATCAGACGCTGGCTAAAAAAGCCGAGCAGTGGCAACAGCAGGCTGAGTATGCGCTGCAAAAAGACCGCGAAGATCTGGCCCGCGCTGCGTTGCTGGAAAAGCAAAAATGTCAGCAAGCCCAGCAGCATATTGAAGATGAGGCGGCGCAGTTACAGCAGGCTTATGACAAGCTGGAGCAGGACGCGCAAACCCTGACTGAAAAGCTTAATCAGCTACGCCACAAAGAAGCGCAGCTGGCACGCCGTGAAGACACAGCCACCACCCAGCTGAAAGCACGCAGTGTGGCAAGTCAGCAGTCGATAGCAGACGCTTTAAGTCGATTTGAATACCTTGAACGTAAGGTTGAGCGGGTCGAAGCCGAAGTTGACAGTTATGAGCTGGTCAGCAAAGAGCAAGCGCAATGGCAGGCGCTGGAGACACTGGCACGTGAAGAGCAAGTGGATAAAGCCCTGGCCGAGTTGAAACAAAAAACGCAACCCGCTTAGGTGAAAACAATATCGGTGCCCACAGGCCCCGCAAGGTAGTTATAGTGAGGAGAGATCTGATGACAGAACATGATACTTATTACAGTACAACACGCCCGCAGCAACCGCGCAAAAAAGTGGCCGGGGTATGTGTCAATGTCGCAAACAGGCTGGATATGCCAACCTGGCTGGTCCGTGTGATCACCGTCTTACTGGCACTTACAGCACCGGTATTGGTAATGGTGGCGTACTTTATCGCCTGGATTGTGCTCTCGGAGCGCACCTGAGGAGGCACTATGAAAGCGGCATTTATCTTACTGATTGGTTTAGTGATGCTATCCGCTTTGTCCTGGGTGTCATCGCCACTGGCCTGGTTCAGTGTCCCTGAGATGGTCCTGGATATAAGCTGGGTTGGGATCGAAATGCTGAGCCTGTTTGTGGCTATGATCGCCGTTTTTGCTTTGTTGGCTTTGCTGAGCATAGGGTTGCTTGGCGTTATGTTAGTTGTGCTCATTGGGCTAGTATTAGCACTGCTATTTAACTCGGTACTGATTGCCATTCCGTTGTTATTTTTGGTTGCAATCGGCTGGTTGGTGAGTGATAAACAGGCGCTGTGCTAAGGCGCCTGTTTTGGCATTAGGCGCTAGATTGAACGCAGCAGCAGGCTGTAAAGAAATGGTGATGAAAGCGCGTTAAACTAAGGCTAATGTGGTATAGTCAATGAACTATACTCAACAAGGAAAGCGCTTATGATCAAAAATTTAGCCTTCTTTTTACTGTGTACTTTGCCCTGGATGTCACAGGCACATCCGGACCATACCCATGAGGCGGCACATCATGCCCATGCTGAGCCGGGCTCGATGCAGTTGATGCACGCCAGGCTGCGGGATTTTCTGCCTACAGCCAGCTCGACCGCCGGCTATTTTACCCTGACCAATACCAACCAGCAGGCTATGACCTTAGTTAAGGCCGAAATAGAAGGGCTGGGGCGAGTTGAGATCCACGAACACACCCACGTCAATGGCATGATGCGCATGCAAAAGATAGACAAACTTGAGATAGCGCCAGATAGCCAGGTTGAATTTAAGCCCGGCGGCTACCATCTGATGGCCTTTGAGCCGACAAAACCATTAAAAGTGGGCGAAAATCGTAAACTTACACTATATTTTGCTGATGGCAATCGCGTCTATGGGTTGATTGAAGTGGTGTCACTAAAGGCGCAGATGCATAACGCGAAAAATGGACATCAGCATCACTAGGAGTCTTGATGGATCACAAAACACACAGTCATATGGGGAAAGTCTGGGCTGCACTGGCGGCAATCCTGTTGCTCGGTTATGGCCTGGCAATTTACTGGAGTGCGGAGCCTGAGCAGTTCGATGTGGTGGGCAGTGCGCAGCGCCACGCCGAGCAGACTAACACTCAGCTGGTGACCGGTTACGTCACTACCCACACGCTTATTTCCGTATCGCAAACCTTGCTCGATAAACCGGGAGGCTATTTATCTAATGATGTGCTACCACCGAGTGTGATCATGGACAATATGCCGGCCTGGGAATATGGCGCGCTGGAAATGGTACGTGACATGGCCTTGTCTATGCGCAAAGATTTTAGTCGTTCTCAGTCGCAATCAACCGAGCACCCCAGTCTGAAAAAGGCCCAGCCGCAGTTTAATATAAGCTCAACGGCCTGGTTATGGCCCAGCGCCGAAGGCGAGTATCGCACCGGTATTGCGCATCTGAATGACTATTTGCTGCAAATTTCTAATCCCGCCGATCAGGGCAGTCAATTTTACGCCCGGGCAGATAACCTCAGGGGCTGGCTGAAAGAGGCTGAAAAACGCTTGGGTAGCCTAAGTCAGCGGCTGAGTGCCAGTGTTGGCCAGGACAGGCTGAACACTGACCTGGCTGGCGACAGCGCAGCGAATCAGGCAACCTCTGCCGCCAATCATCACGAAGTGAAAACATCCTGGTGGAAGATTGACGATGTATTTTATGAGTCCCGTGGTGCCACCTGGGCTCTGTTACACTTTTTAAGAGCGGTAGAATACGACTTTGCGGATGTGCTCGAGAAGAAAAATGCAAAAGTGAGCCTGCAACAGATCATCCGGGAATTAGAAGCCACGCAGGAAACCGTGTGGAGCCCGATGATTTTAAATGGTAGTGGTTTTGGATTGGTCGCCAATCACTCGCTGGTGATGGCGAACTATATTTCCCGGGCCAATGCGGCTCTTATTGAACTCAGTGAACTTTTAGCGCAAGGATAAATAAATGAAAAAGTACTGTTTAGCGGCAGCCTTATCTCTGGCCTGCCTCGCACCTGCAGCACAAGCAGACACCCTGTTAGGGTTATATTTGGGTGGTGAAGCATGGGGCGCAGAGCCAGAAGGTAGCTTTGCGAACAAGGGCAATCAGCAAGACTTTGACTTTGTTGATAAAAACTTCTCGAGCTTCTATGCCGCGCTTGAGCATCCGGTGCCTTTAGTGCCGAACGTCAAGCTCAAGTATACCGAGTTAAAACTGGAAGGTTCAGCAGTACTGAATGAAACCTTCGACTTCGGTGACAAAAGCTTCACCGTGGGCGGTACAGTGAATACAGTGGGCGATCTGAACCACATGGATTACATCCTGTATTATGAGCTGTTCGACAACGACCTGGTGTCGTTTGACTTCGGTCTGAATGCCAAACACTTTGATGGCGATATCAGCGTTACCGGTTTTGCTAACGGCGAATCAACCACAGAAACGGTGGACTTTTCAGGCTTTATCCCGCTGGGTTACCTCAGAGGCGAAGTAGGCTTACCACTGACCGGGTTGAGTGTGTTTGCCGAAGGCAGTTTACTGGCCATTGATGACAGTAAAATCCAGGACTTCCAGATTGGCGTTGCCTGGGAGTTTATCGATAATATGGCTGTGGATGTGGCAGTTCGCGCGGGTTATCGCTCTATGGTGGTTGAACTGGACGATGTTGATGATATCACTACCGATTTAGATGCATCGGGTCCGTTTGCAGGCGTGCAGGTTCATTTCTAAATCAATAAAACCAGAGCGGATATACCCGCTCTGGTTTTGCTGCTTATAAGTCCACGCCGCAACGGTGTGGCTTATTTAAACAACTAATTTTATACGTTTGGGTGATTTCATTATCGTGCCCACCGCTGGCAAACGCCCTGGTCCGGGTTTACTTAGATAGCCTGTAACAATGGCTCTACACTCCGCCTCGCCTAAGCGCTGCAATCCAGCAGCAGAGCATAACCCCCCAAGTTATTTAAATAGCTCACTTTTTTTATGGTGATTTCTTATTGATGTTCAACGCATTTATGTTGCTGCCCTGGAGATCCGTCGGTGCTATCCAGTTAACACGTGAACGTTTCGTTGTAAATTTTCAGTGCTCACACTCTTTGTTTGTGAATTCTGTACATTTGTGTTACTAAATGTGTGTTGACCCTAATTTTGGGATCAGCCTGCGCACTTTGCCGGTTAAGTAGTACGGACAACTTAAAAAACACAACGAAAGTTAGTATTCAGGAGTAAGGAAATGAATAAGAATAAACTGTTGCGCGCCGTGCAGTATGCCATTGGTGGCTCTGTTCTGGCCAGTAGTGTGGTGGCTCTACCCGCACTGAGTGAAGAAAGCAGCGCTGAGGTTGAGCGCATTGAAGTAACCGGATCGCGGATCAAACGCCATGATCTGGAAAAATCCGCCCCGGTGTCGATTGTTGATGCCGCTCAGATTGAGATTTCCGGCGTTGAAAACGTGGCCGATCTTATCAACCGCCTACCTGCCATTACCGGGATCACCAACACTACCCAGGCTGGTAGCGCCACATCGAGTATTAACCTGCGGGGTTTGCCCGGTACGGCGACTCTGGTTTTGATCAACGGCCAGCGCGCCGCCAATAATGCCTCGGATGGCGAAACCGTCGACATTAACAGCATTCCCCCTTCCGCGATTGCGCGCATTGAGGTGCTCAAAGACGGCGCATCGGCCATTTATGGTTCCGATGCCGTTGCCGGGGTAGTGAATATTATTCTTAAAGAGCGCTATGAGGGCTTTTCGGTCGATGTAAACAAGTCGGTATCAGAAGAAGATGGCGGCGACTCTACCAGTATGAACCTGTTGTTCGGTGGCGCATCGGATAAAGGCTCATTTGTGATCGGGGCCAATATTTATAAGCAGGACGCGGTATATTCTCGGGACCGTGATGCGACTCGGGTAACGCCGCAGCTAAGCTCAGCTATCCCTTCCGGGTTGGCGGCAATTTCAGGTTATAAAACCAATGACGACGGCAGCGTGGTGTTCACCGGCAATGAGGATGACGCGTCAACTGTAACCCGCATCAATTCAGCAACGGATCTGTCCGGTTACAGCGGGCAGTTTGAGCGCTATAATTACCAACAGGTCACCTCTGAAATACCTGATAACAAACGCTTTTCTATTTATGGTAGCGGCACCTATGAGCTCAGCGATGAGCTGATTGTTAAGGGCGAGTTTATCCACTCAGACACCGAAGTGTTTGAGACCTGGGCTTATGCCCCGATCTTCTCCGCCTTTGAGGTGGGAGATGTGTCGTGGAAGGCCACCAGCCAGTATAATATTTTTGGTCAGGATGTGGCTGACTGGCGTCGCCGTATGACTGACTCCGGCGAGCCGCGTTTCTTTGCCCACGACACCCAGTTTGACCGTATTGTGCTGTCATTGCAGGGCAGTTTTAACGACAACTGGCAGTGGAGTGCCAAGGCGCTGGGCTCACAGAGCCGTTATCACCAGATCTATGTTAACGTGATCAACAAAGAGCGCCTGAAACTGGCCGTGGGCGATAAAGACGTCTGTGCCCAGGTGGAAGGGTGCGTGCAGATGGATCCGCTGGCACCGGCCGGTGCCATGAACGAAGAACAATGGCGTTATGTGCTGACCGACGTGCAGATGGCCGGTAAAGCCAATGTGGAGTCTTATCACTTCGACGTTAATGGCGATTTATTCGAACTGAGTGCCGGGGCGGTTGGCTTTGCTGCCGGGGTGGAGTTCAGAAACGAGCGTTTCGACAAGCAACCGGATGGCCTGATTGAAAACTTTGGCACCATAGGCGGGGTTAACCTCAAAGCCACCGAGGGCAGTCGGGATGTCAGTGAGGCCTATGCTGAGGCGTTAATTCCGGTAACGGAAAATTTTGATATCAACCTGGCGCTGCGTTATTCCGACTTCAGTGACTTTGGTGATACGCTGAACCCCAAAATCGGTTTTGACTTTAATCCGGTTGAGTCTGTAAAGCTGCGTGCGACTTACTCTACCGGGTTCCGTGCCCCGTCTTTGCAGGAGCTTTATCTTGGCGACTCGGAGGCATTTGATTGGTTGACAGACCCCTGTAGTGCCGACAATGCCGGGTCTACCCCGGCAACCCAGGGATGTGTTACGCAATCAGATCCTAATATTCTCCAGTTTCTGACAATCACAACGGGTAATTCGGTTAAGCTTGAAGCAGAAGAGTCCGAGAGCTTTACTGCCGGAGTGGTGTGGAGCCCGGCGGTGGATAATGACTTCAACATCCGTCTGGATTATTTCAGCATTACCTTAGAAAACGCCATTGATAACCCCAAGCAGTACTTTATCGACAAGAATGCGGCGGGCGATACTGAGCTGGGAAATCGTGTCATCCGAAGTGCCAATGGCAACATTAAGCGCGTCGACGTCACTTATCTGAACCTCTCTGAACGTGAAGTGTCCGGCTTTGATCTGGGGGTAAACTATGCCCTGGACACCAGCATAGGTGGATTTAATTTTGGCGCTGAGTTGTCCTGGTACGAAAAGTACAACGACCAGGCACACCCGGAAGCAGAAGTAATAGACCGGGTTGGCACCTTCGACAACGGCTCAAACGCTGGATTGTTACCTGAATACAAGCTATCGGGTTTTGTGACCTGGAAACAGGATGATTTGACCATTGATTTGCGTACTCAGTGGATGGATGAAGTGGAAGATCTGGCTAAAGCGGATTCCATGATCGATTCTTATACCCGCTTTGATGTGACCGCTGCGTATAAGTATCAGGAAAACTGGACCTTCTCAATGGGGGTCGACAACCTGTTGGACGAAGAGCCTCCACATGTATCAACTGTTCCTTCAGGCATTGAAGGCAATACCTATGACATCACAGGGCGCAGCGTCTTCTTTAAGGTGAAGTACGAACTGTAAACCCGGCCGTCTTGCTCCAAAATTGGGGCAAGATATTTTCTCCCTATTTAGGCTCCTTTAGGGGAGCCTAGTTCCAGTGCAAGGTAAATTCTTCTTCAAGTGCCTTACCAAGCAGTTGCCTGTAGGTTTTGTTCACAGGCGTATTGATGAGCTTTTTCAGTTCATCGCCGGTTTGGGTCAGCTTGTAATAGCTCAAGACCAGATCATTACTGTTCGCTTCAATTGACAGGTGTTTGCCCTGATAGGCCAGTGTCAGCGACTGACCTTTTTGCAGGTTGGCTGATTCAATCTCCTGGCGATAGATTAAATTGATGTCCATCAGGGTCAGAATATGTGGAAAGCTCAATCCGGCCTGCGCCAGGTTCAGAGATTCTTTCGCGCCTTTGCGGAGTAAATCGAACAGCGATGGCTTTTTATAAAACCCCAGCAAAATAAGATAGCTGTCTTCTTTTTCCAGATAGCCGCATAAAGACGCACAACGCTGCAGTGCATCGGCCTCTTTTTGGGTCATTTGTTTTAGTGTTTGCAGGCTTTTGATTGAAAAGGTGCCCGGCGCAATTGATTCACCGACTAAAATTTTCGCCCAGAGTTTTTGCATGGCACTGTTGGCAATGTCCTCGGCCAGGGCGATAAAGTGCTCCAGCCAGTCCGGGTCGGGGCGCCCCCGGCTGGTGACATCGGGGCATAAAGTCAGTGACATGCCCATAATTGACTCGATATTGCGTTGCTGGGCAATTCGCTGCAACTGACTGCGCTTGAGTGCTCTTTTTAGTACGCCGTGTTCGCTGCGCACAATAAATTGATTTTGATTCGCATCGGGGGTCTGCGCAAAGCGCCGGTCTTCGGATTGTATCGCGGCTTTTGGCTGTTTGATCATGGCATAGCCCAGCTTCTCTTCGATAAGAAGCGCCAAACTGGAGCGTGCCTGGGCATTTTTTATTGTCATACCACTCCCTGCGTGTGTAATTTTAACTGGCTGATCAACTGGTTCAGCATCATTTTGAGTTGTTGTTCTATATAGTAAGCCGCAAAGCGGGCATACAGTCCGCCCACCAAAGGCGTGTGGTTTTCCCCTCTGGCACTGAACTGGACCAGTAAGGTGTCGGCCTGAGGTTGTAGCAAAAGCTCGATATGGGCGACGTGCTCGGCATTGAATCGCAGTTGAATGGCTACGCGTTGTTGTTCCAGGCTCAGCACAGTCACCTCTGCCAACCCCCAGGGATGAGCCAATTCACCATAGCCACCTACGTGCTCAGCCTGCGTCAGAAACACCAGCTGCAGATCTGGTTGGGGCGTCAATAGCCCTTGCCAGTGTTCGGCATTTAAATACTTTTGTAAAACTGGCAGGTCATGATTGGCTACCCGCTGCGCTGTGTGGGCCTGATAGTCAGAGGGAAGCAAAGCGGTGGCCACAATCAGGCCGAATATCAAAACAATGCTGAACGTAAAAGCCCGAAAAATTGATGCTGTCATAACCTGCTAAGAGCCGCTATATTATTTAGTTAACGAGCACAAGTTGTTGAACATCGACTATAATATTACTTGAGTGTTAACGGGTATGGATCTTGATAGTAAAAACCTATCATAATTTATAAGATAACACATAGGCAAATATGTCATGTGGGCAGAAACTAAGTAGTTGAACATAAGGTTGATGATGGCGTCAGAACAAGAAGAGTTTTTGTTTGCGGATCAAGACTCAACGCATGACTCACAAGAAACAGTCAGCGCGTATTGGGATGTACTGGTTGTGGACGACGATCCGGAGATCCACTCGGTTACTAAGTTGGCCCTGTCCGGGGTTGAGTTCTGGGGGCGTGCGCTCAAATTTCATCATGCTTATTCGGGTAAAGAAGCACTGGAGGTGTTGTCTCAACATCCCGAAATTTGCATCCTGTTGCTCGATGTGGTGATGGAAAGCGATGACGCGGGCCTGTCCGTTGTAAAGAAAGTACGAGATGAATTTGGCAATTACGCCGTGCGGATCATTTTGCGCACCGGGCAGCCAGGCTATGCGCCGGAAGAAAAAGTCATTCGAGAATACGACATCAATGACTACAAAATGAAAACTGAGCTGACCCGCGGTAAGCTGGTCACCTCTTTACTGACTGCCATTCGCTCTTATCAACAGATCTGCGAACTTGAACAACAAAGCCTGGCACTGACCAACATCCTCGAAGCCTCCCATGCCATCTTAGGCCACACAGATATGCCGTCTTTTGGTTTGTCTGTGGTCAATCAGCTGGCTAAAATTCTCGGCTCCGAACCCCATGGCCTGGTTGCTGGCGCAATTGAGAAAGATGCTAAGGTGCTGGTGTTTGGTGGCACAGAGCCTTACTTAACCCACATTGGCCAGGGGTTGGAGCAAATCGACAATGGCCGGGTGATCATGCAGGTACAAAACTGCTTTGATATGGATGCCCATCAGCAAACTGATCACGATGTGACCTTTTTACTGCAAGGTAAAAATCGCCGTGCAGCCATTTATCTGGAAGTAGCAGAGCCACCTAATGCGGCGCAGATGCAATTTGCGGAAATCTTTTTGACCAACGTCAGTGTTGGTCTGGATAACATAAAACTGATCAACGAGCTGCGCGATGTTGCCTATAAAGATGCCCTGACCCGATTACCAAACCGGGCCAACTTTGTTGATCAGATAGCCCAATATTATAAGTCTGGGCAAGATAGTCTGGTGTTTGTGCTGATTGATATTGCGCAGTTTTCGGATATCAACAACGGCTTAGGTCAGGAAGTGGGTAATTTGCTGCTGTTGGCGGTGAAAGAGCGCCTGCAACAGGAGTGTCCGCAAGGCGAGCTACTGTCACGTATCGGGGCGGATGTATTCGGGGTCTTGCTGCCAAAGCAAAGTTTTGATGAAACCCTGTTTTTAGATGCGCTCACCGTGCCTTATCAGGTTGGTGAGCATGTACTGACTATGCACTTTCATATCGGCGTGTGCTGCCAGAGCGACTTTTCATCGCAAGGGCTGGAAACGCTGAAACTGGCCTACATTGCCCTGAACCAGGCAAAACAGGCGCGCCAAACACTGAACTGGTATAGCTCAGATCTTGAAGAGAAAATGGCCTGGCGACTGGGCCTTATTCGCCAGCTTCGGCAAGACTTTGAACAGGGCAAGCTGGAAGTCTGGTATCAGCCGCAGCTGTGTTTACAGTCTGAGTCTAATGCTGTGATTGGTTGTGAGGCCCTGCTCAGGTGGCCAACCGGAAAGGGTGACTACATTTCGCCGGCGGTGTTTGTGCCGCTGGCAGAAGACGCCGGTTTGATTGTGGAAATCGGCCAGTGGGTGCTGGAGCAGGCCTGTGTGATGCAAAAGCAACTGAGCTCGCTGGGCCATGACATCAGTGTCGCAGTGAACGTGTCTGTGCCGCAGTTTAAGGTGCCTAATTACGCTCAGCAGGTCAAACAAACCATTCTGGATCACGATGTTGAGCCACAAAAAATTGAACTGGAAGTCACAGAAAGCGTTGTGATGGACGAAATCAATACCGTAGTACACACCCTCAGTGAACTAAAATCCTTTGGTGTTGAAGTGGCCATCGATGATTTTGGCACTGGCTTCTCTTCATTGAGCTATTTACAAAAACTACCACTGGCGAGGCTCAAAATAGACCGCGCGTTTGTTAAAGGGATCCCCCATGAAGATTCCGGCGCCATTGCTGAGCTGGTGATCTCTTTAGGCCGCCACCTTGGGCTTAAAACCATTGCTGAAGGGGTTGAGACGCAGGCGCAGGCAGATATTTTACGTGCTCTGGGATGCGATGAAGTACAAGGGTTTTTCTTCGCCAAACCCATGGCCGAGGCCGATTTGCTGGCGTATTTAAAAAGCTAGGGCTGGGAAGCCATCACGCTTTTTAGTATAATCCGCTTCTTTTTTCAGCATTGAGCCGTCATCATGAATGCGTTACAGGCCGAGCGCCCGCTTTTTTCTTATCCCAAGTATTGGGCCGAATGTTATGGTCCTGCCCCTTTTTTACCGACCAGTCGCGCCGAAATGGATGCGCTGGGCTGGGATAGCTGCGACATCATCATAGTCACGGGAGATGCTTATGTCGACCACCCCAGCTTTGGGATGGCAGTCATAGGCCGGGTGTTAGAGGCGCAAGGTTTTCGAGTTGGGATCATCGCACAGCCAGACTGGTCGAGCAAAGATGCCTTTATGAGCCTGGGTAAACCGAACCTGTTTTTCGGCGTGACGGCCGGCAATATGGATTCCATGATCAACCGCTACACCGCGGAAAAACGCATTCGTCACGATGACGCCTATACGCCCGGCAATGTGGGTGGTAAGCGCCCGGATCGCGCCGTGGTGGTGTACAGCCAGCGTTGCCGTGAGGCCTATAAAGAGGTGCCACTGGTGATCGGTGGTATTGAAGCCAGCTTACGTCGTATCGCACATTATGATTACTGGCAGGAAAAAGTACGTCGCAGCATTATTTTCGATGCCAAAGCAGACTTGCTTATTTACGGTAATGCCGAACGCCCGTTGGTTGAAGTGGCGCACCGTATCGCCAATGGCGAGTCCATTGATACCATACAGGATGTGCGCGGCACCGCCGTGATCCGTAAGGAGCCACTACCAGAATGGCGCGGCAGCGATTCAACCGCCATAGATAAAATTGGCAAAATTGATCCTATCCCTAATCCTTATGGGGCCGACGATGTTGGCTGTAGTAAGTCGGAGTTTGTGCAGGCTGAACAGGCACAGGATGCAACCCAGGCCCAGCCTATTGTGGTGCAACCTCCAAAACTGAAACCCTGGGAAAAAGTCTATGTGAAGCTGCCGGCTTACGAGCAGGTGAGTGTAAACAAACCTTTGTATGCCCATGCGTCACGGATTCTGCACCAGGAAACCAACCCGGGCTGTGCGCGAGCGCTGTTTCAGCGTCATGGTGATCGCAGCGTATGGGTCAATCCCCCCGCCTTTCCGCTGGAAACTGACGAGATGGACGACGTTTTTGGTTTGCCTTATCAGCGTGTACCGCACCCCAGCTATGGCGATGAAAAGATCCCGGCCTACGACATGATCAAAACATCCGTGAACATCATGCGGGGCTGTTTTGGCGGGTGCAGCTTCTGCTCAATCACAGAGCACGAAGGGCGCATTATTCAGAGCCGCTCTGAGCAGTCGATCATTGATGAAATTGAACAGATCCGCGATAAGGTACCGGGATTTACCGGCGTGATTTCAGACTTGGGTGGTCCGACAGCTAACATGTATAAACTGCGCTGTAAGAGTAAAAAAGCAGAGAGTACCTGTCGTCGTCTGTCGTGCGTGTATCCGGATATTTGTAAGCATATGGACACAGATCATACGCCAACCATAGAGCTGTACCGCAAGGCGCGCGATGTCGAAGGGGTGAAAAAAATCCTGATTGCGTCTGGCGTGCGTTACGACCTGGCCATTGAAGATCCGCGCTATGTCAAAGAGCTGGTTACTCATCACGTTGGCGGTTATCTGAAGATTGCGCCCGAGCATACCGAGCAGGGGCCATTGTCCAAGATGATGAAGCCGGGCATGGGTACCTATGACAAATTCAAAGAGCTATTTGATAAATACTCTAAAGAAGCGGGCAAAAAGCAGTATTTGATCCCTTATTTCATCTCTGCGCATCCGGGCACCACGGATGAGGACATGGTCAATATGGCGCTGTGGCTTAAAGCCCATGACTTTAAGCTGGATCAGGTGCAGAACTTCTATCCGTCACCGATGGCCAACGCAACCACCATTTATCATACCGAGATGAATTCGCTGCGTAACATCAAAAACAACAAAGAAGTGGTTGCGGTCCCTAAGGGGGCCAAACAACGCCGTCTGCACAAAGCCATTTTGCGTTATCATGATCCGGCTGGCTGGCCGATGATCCGCGAAGCGCTGAAAAAAATGGGCAAGGCAAACCTGATTGGACGCGGGCCACATTGCCTGGTGCCGGAAGCCGGGCGCAGCGAAGGTAAGAGCACTACCCGACGTAAGCCGGGCAGCAAAGCGCTGACGCGTCACAGTGGCTTTGGCCAGTTTAATCAGGCCAATACCAAGCCCAGAGTGGGTAAGAATAAACCCGCAGGGCGTGCTGCTAAACGCTAGCGCGGAGCAAAGAAAAAGCCGCTGGATAGCGGCTTTTTTTGGGCTTAGTTTTCGGGCTCTTTACGATAAGGGATCCCGGACTTGATCCAGCTCGCAGCGGGTTTACCCATCAGGTAATGGTCAAAGTATTCCT
This sequence comes from Pseudoalteromonas rubra, assembly GCF_000967655.1. GTDB lineage: Bacteria > Pseudomonadota > Gammaproteobacteria > Enterobacterales > Alteromonadaceae > Pseudoalteromonas > Pseudoalteromonas rubra_A. The sequence goes on along the minus strand of NZ_JXYA01000020.1, from coordinate 66,047 downwards.
TCATGCGAACAGAGTAGTCCACCTGGTTCGGGAACTGTTTTAGATGATGCGGTTCGCCCTCGTACTGTAAGAAGATGGCATCTTTGTTGTGACGGCGCAGTGCAAGATAGTACTGGATCCCTTCTTGCCACGGTACCGCACCATCTTTATCACCAAACATCAACAGAATGGGTGTATTGACCTTGTCGGCATAGAATACCGGTGAGTTTTCAATATACAACTCAGGCGCTTCGGTGAGTGTTTTACCAATCCGGCTTTGTCCGGTCTCATACTGGAACTGACGTGCCAGACCCGATTTCAGGCGAATACCACTATAGGCCGAGGTCATATTAGATACGGGCGCACCGGATACCACCGCTTTAAACATATCGGTTTGGGTGACAGCAAAAGCACTTTGATAACCTGCCCAGGAGTGCCCCTGAAGGCCTATCTTATCCGGATCGGCAACGCCCAGGTCAATCAGCTTCTGTGCGGCATTAACCAGGGTTTGCGTTGATGAGCGCCCCGGGTAACCAATTTCAAAGCGAATGTCGGGCAGGAAAATGGCATAACCGTTCGAGGTAAACATTGGCAAATTCGGTCTGTGGTTCAGCACCATGTGCGGGAAATCATACATGCGCTGGCTCATATAGCGATAGAAATAGAAGATCACCGGCACTTTTTTACCTGGCTTATAGTTGGCAGGTTTGATCAGCACGCCCTGCAAGGGCTCGCCATTGTATCCCTGATATTGCACCAGCTCGGGCTTTTGTCCCCAGGCAAAGGTGCTGAGCTGAGGGTTCAGGTTAGTGATCCGGTTGCGCTGGCTAAAGGCGCTGTCGGTTTGCCACAGATCAGGAAACTCATGGTAGCTCTGTCTGGTAAACAGCAGGGTATCCGCCTGTTTGGCTTTTTCCAGCAAGCTGTATTTTGCTTCCCCTGAGGTCAGGGTGGTGAGCTTGCCCGTAGCCAGGTTGAGCCTGGCTATGTGTGTTTGCTTGTTTGCCAGGTTGTGTGCAGACAGGTATACCTGATCATCGGCATCAAAACCAACAAAGTCTTTGTCCAGTTTGATCACCCGGTATTGTGTCTGGGTTTCTTTCCCTTTTGTCAGGCGTTTAGCCTGGGCGGTTTGGCTATCAAAGGCCCAGATATCAAATTTACTGTAGGCATACAGCGTGCTGCCATCGCGTTGCCAGCCCGCAAATCCGTATCCCGGATTCGGCTCTGGGTAATCGTGACGGTCATCGGCAAACAGTGCGTCGCGAACGGCCTGACTGACGGCTGTTTCTTTTTGTGCATGTAAATCTTTAAGCCACAGCTGATCGTTCAGGAAATAAGCGGCATGCTGACCCGTTGGCGACAGCGTGGGGCGATTCGGTGCTTCTTTAACGATAAAGCTGCGTGCACCCGTTGCAACCTGCACGGCATAGTAATCGGCGTAAAAGCCTTTATACATGATCTGATGCAGATAAGGCTGATCATTGCTGGCCAGCAGGAAGCGAGCTTCACGATTGAGGGTCAGATCCCGTGCCGTTTCGTCACTCAGCTGAGCCACACGTTCACTGCCTAAATGGTAGACCGCCTGATAGTCACGATCCCGGTTGGTTTTTTCCCAGGTATTGATCTCGCGTGGTTTGATCTGCGCATCGTTGTTATGCCAGACCTTCAGACCTGACTGGGCCATAATGGTATCCAGGTCGGTCAGCGATGGCTGATCCTGGTATTTTTTCTCGACGGGCTTAGGCGCAAGGCGCGGACGGTTCTCAAAATACAGTCGCTCACCTTGTTCTGACCAGCTTAGTGTTGCAGATTTCGCGCTATACCAGCCCTGCGCTTGTGCCACGTCGGTAAAGCGGTCTACTTTGGCATCCCATAAACGTATCTGGTAGTCGCGGCGGCGTGTATCGCTATTGACATAATTGCCCTGCGTAAAGGCCACCAGTGAGGAATAGGGGTGCCAGGCGATAGTAGACAGGGTCACGCCAGGCTCGTCTATTAATACGCTGAGCTGTGCCTGGCTCAAATCAAAATACTGAATTTGGTTGTCGGTGCCATCTTCACTCTGCGTGCTCATTAGCACGCCATATTCCGCCGGGCTCAGTGCGTAACGGCCAACCTGTTCAAACTTGTGTTGTTGGTCAGAGGTTAAGTCTACAATGACCAGTGGATATGCTTTGTCTTTCTTATCGGCTGGAATGGCAGCGTCGCCCTTACTCTCGGCTTTGTCTGATTTACTGGCTTCAACATCCTGCCGATAGGCCAGCCAGCGACCATCGTCGCTGAGTTGATAATCCTTGACGGCTTCAAAGGTGCGCTGTTCACCCGTTTGTGTATTCACCAAAACCAGAGCGCGCTTGAGCTCTTTACGGGCTTTTTTGTCTGTGGTTTCTGATGTCAGCAGGCTCGGCACCTGAGTAAAGGCGGCCCAGTTGGCTGCCCGGTTGAGTTGGGCTTTGGTGCCGCGCTCTACACTGGCTATCAATTTCTGGGTGCTGAGGTTATACAGCTGGCCCGTGCTGTCTCCCCGGTAAGGCTGCGCACTCAGGGCAACAAAGCGTCCGTCTTCTGACAGGACCCGACCCTGGGCATATTTAAAGTCAAATACATCGTTAAATTCCAGGCTGGGTTTAGCGGCGAGGGCGGATGTGCAAAACAGGGCGGCCGTGAGTAAAGATTTGGCAAACGTCATAATATGTTTCTTGTTCGATAGGAGTTGTAACTTTGTAACACTTTTATCTGAGAGACTAAACTGTACTGCGTTGGGTATTAGGAAAAACTGGATAAAATCAGGCGGAGCGGGTCCGCCTGCTTGTTGCTAGGCCAGCCAGATACGCTGTAGCTCTTGCCAGTGGCTGGCGAAGTTGGCCGCCGGCTTGGCTTTAAAGTCGCTGCGTACAAACTGGTTCATTTTACCTTCAACATACGCGAGGAAAAAGTTTGCTAAAGCGGCTTCATCACTGGCAAAGGTCTTCCCTTCACGCAGTTTGCGCTCTCGCAGCACTTGTTTAAACTGGGTTTCGAGTTTCTCAAACAGACCTTGTACACGCTCGCGCAGTCGCTCCTGCTCACCCTGCAGTGCATCACCGGTCAGGATGCGGGTGATCCCTGGATTCTTTTCTGAGAAGGTCAGTAACAGCATCAGAATATTGTAGATACGGCTTTGCGTTTCTTTTTCGTTTTCCAGGATCAAATTGATGCGCGACAGCAAGGTATCTTCTATAAACTCAATCAGGCCTTCAAACATCCGTGCCTTACTGGGAAAGTGGCGATATAGTGCGGCTTCAGAGACGCCGACTTCAGTTGCCAGCTTGGCGGTGGTAATACGCTGCCCTGGACTGGTTTCAAGCATCTGCGCAAGGGATTGAAGTATTTGCTCTTTGCGATTACTGCGTTTAGTCGCTGGCATGAGGTTTCCTTTATCATTATCATTATTTTAGTAGGAGCGGGCTCCATGCACGCTGGTCGTTATGCTCACCTGAACGACTAACTGCGGAGCCCAAAACTCAATTATTTGGCCATGTTAATGCTTTATTCAGCTTCTTTCCAGTCTTTTAACATGAACTTAATTAAGTTTACCGGCAATTGCTTTGACGACAGTAAGCGCTAACTCTGACTTGCTTGCCAGGGGTAAAGATTGTTGCGCATTGTCCCAAAACAGGGTCAGTGCGTTATCATTAGCATTAAAGCCTATCCCGGCCTGACTGACATCGTTGGCGCAGATCATATCTAACCCTTTGTTTTTCAATTTGCCTTGCGCATATTGCGCGACATCCTGGGTTTCAGCGGCAAACCCCACTGTGTAAGGGCGCTGCGCGGTCAGCGCGGCAACGTCGGCGATGATATCCGGGTTTTTCACCAGCGTCAGGGTCATCTCATCGCCCTGCTTTTTGATTTTTTGTTCGGCGATGTCTGCGGCGCGGTAATCCGCCACGGCCGCGCAGCCTATGAACACATCTGAATTAGGTGCTAATTTCATGGCTGCCTGATGCATATCGAGCGCACTGCTCACCGCATGTACTTCACAACCTGGTGGTGGCGTGAGCGTGACCGGGCCGGAGATAAGATGAACATGAGCGCCCAATGCAAGCGCAGCTTCTGCCAGTGCGTAACCCATTTTTCCTGAGCTGTGGTTACTGATATAGCGCACCGGATCGAGTGCCTCGCGCGTGGGGCCCGCAGTGATAGTGACGGTTTTACCCGCCAGCAGCGGGGCTTCGGGTGTCAGTGCATCCAGTGCCAGCGCGACCAGCTCATGTGGCTCCAACATGCGGCCTTTACCCACATCGCCACAAGCCTGCTCGCCCTGACCGGGTCCCCAGACAGCCACTTCCCGGTTTGCCAGTGTGCTGAGGTTGGCCTGGGTTGCCGGGTGTGCATACATTTGCTGATTCATGGCCGGTGCTATGGCCACTTTGGCCGGCGTTGCCAGCAATAAGGTAGTAAGCAGATCGTCGGCGATACCTGCGGCCATCTTGGCGATGATATTGCTGCTGGCCGGAGCCACTAAAACCAGGTCAGCCCACTTTGCCAGCTCGATATGGCCCATAGCGGCTTCGGCAGCCGGGTCGAGTAGAGAGTCAGCAACGGGCTCGCCCGATACTGCCTGCATGGTCAATGGGGTAATAAACTGCTTAGCCGATTCAGTCATCACCACTTTGACTTCACAATGTTGCTCTTTTAACCGTCGTACCAGTTCGGCACATTTATAGGCGGCGATCCCACCGCTGATCCCCAGAAGAATACGCTTGTGTGTTTGGCTCATGCTCGGCCCCTGCAAATAAAAACTAGCGCTAAGATAGCATAGCCTACCCCGGGTTTTGAATTATTCTGCCCGGTGACTACACTCAGAGAATCACAGTGACGTGATGAATGCCCACAAGGAGGATGCAAACATGCAACTATTGGCCATGCCCAAAGCACAGCGCCCGAGAGAGCGCCTGTTAACCAGTGGCGCCAGTGCGCTCAGTGATGCCGAACTACTGGCTATTTTTTTACGTACCGGGGTGGCAGGTATGAATGCCATAGAGCTGGCTCAGTCGCTGATTGAGCAAAGTGGCTCGTTACAGGCTTTGATGAATGTGTCGTGCGGCGAGTTTTGTCAGTTTAAAGGGGTGGGTGAAGCCAAGTACGTGCAGTTACAGGCGGTACTGGAGCTGAGCCGCCGCTATTTGCTGGAAGACATGGTTCGCGATGCGCAGTTTGGCTCGCCTCAGGCGGTCAGTGACTATCTGAAAATTCAGCTCAAGGGATTGCACCATGAGGTGTTTATGGCGCTGTTTTTAGATAACCAGAATCGCCTGATCCGAGATGAGGTGCTGTTTTCGGGCACAATTAATGCCGCCAGTGTGTATCCCAGAGAAGTGGTAAAAGCGGCACTAAAATACAATGCGGCCGCCTTGATCTTTGCCCACAACCACCCTTCGGGGGTGGCTGAACCCAGTGAAGCAGACAAGCTGATCACCAATAAATTGCAGCGCGCCCTCGCATTGGTAGATATTCAGGTACTTGATCACTTAATTGTGGCGGGGAGTTGTTGCCTTTCATTTGCCCAAAGGGGGCTGTTGTAGCAGGGGATTGGCCCGGATATGGCGTGTTTCAGGGCGCTTTCCTAGCATAAATTAAAAATAGTTTAATTTAAATGCAGTTTTTACTTTCCTAAGCGGCCATGGATCATTATAATTGGCCGCTATCAAATTTACCCATGAGCTGATTAGGATATCATCAGATCCTTGAACTCTGCCTGTAAATACTGTATAAAGAGCGCCCTTTGATTTTACCCAGGGCAAGCAGTTTGAAGGCCTAAGGGGAAGTTAAGCTCGAGCGAAGTTATTGGAGATATATAGACATGTCTAAAGTCTGTCAAGTTACAGGTAAGCGCCCGGTTGTTGGTAACAACCGTTCACACGCGCGCAACGCAACTAAGCGTCGTTTCCTACCTAACCTGCAAACACACCGTTTCTGGGTTGAAAGCGAAAAGCGCTTTGTTACTCTACGCACTACTACTAAAGGTATGCGTATCATCGATAAAAAAGGCATCGACGCGGTATTGACTGATATCCGTGCTCGCGGCGAAAAAGTATAAGGAGCTTAAATCATGCGTGATAAGATCCGTCTAGTTTCTACTGCTGGTACTGGTTATTTCTACACTACCGACAAGAACAAGCGTAACATGCCTGAAAAAATGGAGATCAAAAAGTACGATCCTAAAGTACGTAAGCACGTGATCTTCAAAGAAGCGAAAATCAAGTAATTCGCTTTTAGATTCGAAAAACCCGGCTCAGGCCGGGTTTTTTATTGCCTGCGTTTAGCCTGTTTTAGCATTCTGCCAAGTCTGAGCTACTTTTTTGGTGTCTCATCACACTATGCAGATGGTGCTTACCCTTTTTTTACGTCTCTCCACATATCTTTCGCGACATAACCTAGCATGGTGACATGATCATGCGCGCTTATTTCACAATACGCCCAGCGAGAACATAGAGTTGCACAGCCGAATATAGTCGCTTCTTCATTGTCCGGGGGCATCGGCAGGTATCGTGCTAAAAACTAGCGTTTTATTCAGAGGTTATGACTAAGAGGCCGGGCTATTACTGGGGGCATTTTAAGCTACTGAATAATACCAAAGTGCATGGCTTTGGCGATGGCCTGAGTACGGTTAATCACATTGAACTTGGTAAATATATTCGATAAATGAAATTTGATGGTGCGCTCAGATATACTGAGGATCTGCGCAATATCGCCGTTGGCTTTGCCTTCCTTTGCCCATTTTAATACTTCAAGCTCGCGAGCGGATAATTGCGGCATTCCCATTTTGCGTCGGGTATTTTCGCCATCGCGTGAAAATAACTCATGAAAATGTGGCGCAATATATGAGAGGAGCTGTTCACCATCTTGGTCTGGCATAGCTTGTGTCGCAAGCGACAACAAGGTAGAGCCACTGTGATTATTGACCACAACCGACAGGCCGTGACTGCCCACATATTTCTGAGATAGCAGCTGAAAGTCACTGGAATAAGGCTGTTTGGCAGGTGAGAACTGAAAGGCACTTTGCCAGTCGATGACCCGGCTGCTGTGTGAGGCTGCGTTAAGGACCGGATCTTGTTGATAGAACTTACGCTGAAAGTGGAGCTGTTGCCACTCACTATTTAAATTGTAGGTAAATAGTTGCGAGGGACTGGTAAGTTGAAATTGCTCATGTATATCAATGGCTAAAATGGCGCTTTTGATGGGAATAATTTTATCCAGTTTATTAAACAGTAGATGGACTGAATGACCGTCATTATCTGATTTTACACAGCTGTCAATAAAATCCAGTGTCTGGAACAGTTTATCCTTGTTAATCATAGCAATGCAGCACAGTTATTTTCCATTATGAGTAACGATATTATTATCGGGATATGGTTAGTCAAGTGTTTATTTTTAAAGCTTAATTTCTCTCAATTATAGTCGCGCGCAAAGAGTAGGAGTATGACGCCTCTTTGTTTTGGTCTGGTTTGGCGTAAATCGGACCCTTTAACCGGCTTATCAAGCTTCTCTGCGCCATGACCTGACCACCTGTACAGGTGTAAAACCGGGTAAAGGCACTAGCATAGCAGGGGTTGAAGCACGCTATCTAATCAGGAGAAAATGATGAACAGTACAACAATGCAGGCCCTTCGAATTCATACCTATGGCAATCGGCAGGTATTGCTTGAAGAGCAAGTACCATTACCCCATGTCGCTGAAGATGATGTCTTGATTGAGGTGGTCTGTACCAGTGTTAATCCGGTTGACTGGAAAGTGCGGGAAGGCTGGTTAGCAGCAGAGGGGCTGCATCAATTGCCTTTGATCTTGGGCTGGGATGTGGCAGGCAGGGTCGTGCAAATGGGCAAGCAGGTGAGTGGCTTACAAATTGGCAGCCCTGTTTATGCCTTTGGCGATTTGAGCAGGGACGGGGCTTATGCGCAATACATCAGCGTGAATGCCGCGCTGGTGGCAAAAAAACCGCGCTCTTTGAGTTTTGCCGAGGCCGCCTCAGTGCCGCTGACTGCGCTTACGGCCTGGCAGGCAATGCATCAGCTGGCAGAGATTGGGCCGGGTACAAAGGTCTTGATCCATGGTGCCAGTGGTGGAGTTGGCAGTTTTGCTGTGCAATTTGCAAAGCGCCAGGGGGCGCGCGTGAGTGCGGTTGCATCGGCCGCCAATCATGATTACCTGCGCGCACTGGGCGCAGATCAGGTGGCAGACTATCGCACCCCTGATTATCTAAAAGCGTTGGGACAGTTTGATGTGGTGTTTGATGTTGTCGATAACGATGCGCCGGGGATATATGATGCGCTAAACGCATCCGGCCTGTACATTTCAACGCTGAAGACGCACGCGTTACCCAGCCGATATCGCTTCGCCCATGAACGGGTGTTGGTCATGCCAGATGGTGATCAGCTTGCACACATCGGCACCTTAATTGACAGTGGCGAGATTAAACTTCCCGAGATTGTTGAAATGCCCTTTGCTCAAATCGCACAAGCTCATGCTCGCTCAGAAACGGAGCATGTCCGGGGCAAAATTGTTATTCGAATCTAATACCAATTTCACTTAATACCTGCTCAATTTGAGGGAGCAAATATGGCGCTAACGGTGTTAAAAATTTCTTATTTAGAACAACTAAATAGCAAAATTTTTGCCTTGTTATCCCCCTATTTTCTTGCCTCAAAATAGAACACTTAATTAAGCAAATTGGTATAACATGCAAGCCTGGTTGGTTACCCTAACCAATAAAAGGAGTGTTTGATGAAGTCTATAATGATGTTGATAGCGTGCGGATTGCTGTGGGGATCCCAGTATACCTTTAATGCTGTTGCGCTGGAGAGTATCCCGGCACTGTGGATAGCCGCGTTGCGTTCTGGTATCGGTGCGCTGGTACTGATTGTTGCCTGTTATTTTCTGGGTTTAAAGCGTGAACCCGGACACTGGCGTTTGTTGTTTGTCATTGGCTTGCTGGAAGCCACTTTACCATTTCTGCTCGTGGCCTGGGGGCAGCAAACAACGGCAGCTGCGCATGCCGCGGTCATTACGGGCATGAATCCTCTGCTGACGATTTTACTTGCCCCCTTATTGCTCAAAGACAGTGAGTTTAGCGTTAAAGGGGTTGTGTGTGGCCTGATTGGATTTGCCGGCTTGTTGTATTTATTTTTACCCCAGCTGCAAACGCAATCGACCTCTCAGTTTGTGGGAGCTGCGGCAATTTTTATTGCGGCGCTGAGCTTTGCCCTGAGTCTAATCCTGGTCAGAAAGCTTGCACATCTGCACCCTGTGGTTGTGGCTCGTGATGTGATTGCGATTTCTGCTGTGCAGTTACTGCCCCTGGCTGTGTTATTTTCGCCACTGGATGTGGCACAAATCAAACTAGACGCAGTACTCGCCAGTGGTTATCTCGGGGTGTTCTGTGGTGGAGTCGTGTATATCTTGTTTATGCAGCTGATCATGAGCAAAGGGCCGGCTTTTGCCTCATTCAGTAATTATCTGGTGCCAACCGTGGGGGTGCTATTATCTTATCTCATCAGCGATCAGGTATTTGACGCGCGGCTCCCGGTTAGCCTGGGCATCATCATGTGTGCCATTTTTGTTTACCAGTATCAGGGTAAACGTGATAACAAGAAAGAAAATGCATCGTCTGCCTTGCAGAGCAGCTAAAAACAAAAAAGCCCTGACAGGAGCAGGGCTTTTTCTGAGGTTTATCAGCCAGGTTTATGCGAATGCATCTTGCAGTGGCGGAACAACCTGCTTTTTACGGCTTAGTACGCCATCCAGCCATACTCGGCTATTTTCAGGGGTAACCTTATAGGCTTTGGCGACAATGCTTTCGTCGTCAGAAGCGATCAGCATTTGTGAGCCTTCTTGCATGATGTCGGTGAGTAGCAGTAATACTGAGTGACGGCCACCTTCTTCTTTCAGCTTAGCAATGTCAGCTTCCAAGTCGGCTTTGATGTCGTCGAATACAGACAGGTCGATCACTTCCAGCTGGCCGATACCAACCAGGTTGCCGTTCATGTTGAAGTCTTTAAAGTCACGCATTACCAGGTCGCGTGCCGGTGTGCCTTCAACCGCGGATTTGACTTTGAACATTTCCATGCCCAGTGCTTTAAAGTCTTCGATGCCGGCAATTTCAGCCAGTGCTTCTACACATTTAATGTCTGCTGTCGTGCAAGTTGGTGATTTGAAGATCACTGTATCGCTCAGGATGGCACACATCATCAGGCCTGCAATCCCTTGTGGGATTTCTACGCCATAAAAGTCGTACATCATTTTAATGATGGTATTGCTACACCCTACCGGACGGATCCAACACTCAAGCGGCGTTGAGGTAGTCAGGTCGCCCAGTTTGTGGTGGTCAACCACGCCAACAACAGTAGCCTCGTCGATGTCGTCTGGCGCTTGTGTTTTCTCTGTATGGTCAACGATATAGACTTCTTCACCGGCATAGCTAAGCTTAAGCTCCGGGGCTTCAAAGCCAAAGCGCTCCAGAATGAACTGGGTCTCGGGAGAAACATCGCCCAAACGTGTTGGAACTGCTTCTTCACCGATCTGGTTCTTCAGGTAAGCCAGTGCAATTGCACCACAAATTGAATCTGAGTCTGGGATCTTGTGTCCCACTACATACATTGCCATTGACGGTTCTCCAAAAAAATTTGTCGCCATTCTAGCAAAAATTAACCACAAGAAAACAGCATAAGCTGGGCTAATCGCAGCTTTTTCATGTGCCGCATAACATCCGCTTGCGCTCTGAGTTGTTATCCCGAATGTAACTGCAAGCTATCCGGGTATTTTCTTTGCTCTGTTAATACTGCAAGCGTAGTATAAAGTGGTCTTTGTTTAACTTAGCCAAGGAGGCGTTAAGTGGAAAAAATCTATCTGGTGCTGGCCTGGCTGGGGCTGGCCATTTTTTTATATTCCATTGCTATTCGTCAGCTGCAGCGGGCGGAATTTACCGGGCCGATGTGGTTTGTGCTGTTTGGCTGTGCCCTGGGTTGGTATTTTCAGGATTCACTGGCGCTGCGGCTGGAAACGCTGCGTGAGTTTTTGCCGCTGGTAGAATTGATCCTGGCCATTTTTTTGTTCTCTGATGCGGCAAAAACTCGTCTCAGAGTGCTGCTGCACTCCTATCAACTGCCGCTGTTACTGTTGCTCGCGCTGCCATTAACCATGGGGTTTGCGGCATTTGGGGCATATGCGCTGTTGGCTTTGCCCTGGCTAAGCTGTTTTATTCTGGCGATTATGCTGACACCCACCGATGCGGCCTTATGTCAGAGCTTTATTCAGCAAAAGCAGGTACCGGCTAAGCTTCGCGAGGCCATTAATGTGGAAAGTGGCCTGAATGATGGTTTATGTGTGCCGGTTTTTCTGTTCTTACTCAGCAGCAGTCTGTATACCCAGCAGCCCGCGCAGCGCTCTCTGGGAGCGCTATTTTTGCAGGAAGTCGGCCTCGCACTGGTTGTTGCATTAGTGTTAACTGCTATCGCCATTTACCTGATAAAGTTGACCTATCGTCATCACTTCTTTGCCGCCAAGAGCAGTCCGTTTTTGTTTATCGGGATTGCCATTGCGGTGTTTTCCGTTACGCAATTAGCTGGCGGCAGCGGCTTTATCGCGGTGTTTATCAGTGGCTTGTTGTTTGACTATGGTTTTCGTGATGCCCTGAAAGACAAACTCATTGAAGAAAGTGAGCACATTGCTGACCTGGCGGCTTATATTCTGTGGGTGATCTTCGGGATCAGCGCCAGTGTGCTGATGTTCACAACATTTGACTGGCTGGTGTGGGCCTATGCCCTGCTGGCAGTGGCTGTGTTCCGCTTCTTTCCTGTGATCTTACTATTACTGGGCACCCGGCTAAATTGGTACGAGCGAGTGGTGCTGGCCTGGTTTGGGCCAAAAGGTTTGGCGTCGGTGGTGTTAAGTCTGATGCTGCTGGGTTCTGAACTGCCAGACAGTCTGCTGATCACTAAGATCACGGCAGCCACCGTCTTACTGAGTATCTTTATCTTTGGGGTGAGTGGCCATCTGGCTGGCGCTTTTTTGATGAAAAAACAATAGTGCAATAACACAAAGTGTAATCCGGCTGAAATAAAAGAGTCATCAAGTGTCCCTAAACTGTGCCGCGGCTCAGATGATTACGTTTTAGGAACACTACAATGAAAAAAAAGCTATTAGCAGTGGCGGTATCTGCCGTCTTATTGACCGCATGTAATGATGACGATACCAAAACGGTAGAAGTCGTAAAAGAAGTTGAGGTTGTTAAAGAGGTTGAAGTTGCGCCTAAGCCTGTTACTCAGGTGAAGAATGTTATCCTGTTGATTGGAGACGGGATGGGCGCACAGCAGGTTGGATTACTTGAAGAGTATGCACGTCGTGCACCCAATTCTACGTATAACAATAAAAACAATGAAACCGCGCTGTCTAAACTTGCTGCCGGTGGTCATCTGGGTTTATCACTAAACGCACCACATGGCGAAAATGGCAAGCTGGTCGTTGACTCAGCCTGTTCAGCAACACAGCTGGCAACGGGCAAAGCCGCTGGCTCTGAAATGATTGGTCTGGATGACCAGGGTTATGTGATTGAAACCATTCTGGAGAAAGCTAAGAAAGCAGGCAAAGCAACAGGTCTGGTCTCTGATACGCGCCTGACTCATGCTACGCCAGCTGCCTTTGCTGCACACCAGCCTCACCGCTCTTACGAGCCGGAAATTGCCGTTGAAATGGTTGAAAGTGGCATGGTCGATGTCATGCTTTCTGGCGGAGCGCGTGCATTCTTACCTGAAGTGCTAAAAGCGGCGAAAGCCGAAGGTGCCTCAGAGGAAATTAAACAAAAAGCGGCTGAAGTTAAGCAGCAAATGGCTGCTCTGGGCATGCCTGAAAAGTCATATTCAGACTCAAAACGAAAAGATGAACGCAATGTTGTGGTAGAGGCAAAAGAGCAGCATGGCTATGAGCTGGCCTTTGACAATGCACAACTGAGTGCACTTAAAGGTGACAAAATCCTCGGTTTGTTTGCGAAGTCAGGTATGGCAGATGGGATTGCCTATAAAGCATGTAAAGCGGATAACAGCTGTACTCAGCCTTCTTTAAAAGACATGACACTGAAAGCGCTGGATATACTGTCTAAAGATGAAGACGGTTTCTTCCTCATGATCGAAGGTGGTCAGATTGACTGGGCAGGTCACGCGAACGACGCGGGCTGGATGCTCAATGAGCTACTGAAGTTTGACGAAGCGGTAGAAGCTGTTCATGAGTGGGCTAAAGAGCGTACCGACACTTTGGTTGTTGTGACTGCTGACCACGAAACAGGTAGCTTTGGTTTCAGCTATTCAAGCCACAACAAACCAGACGGTGTTGACCTGCCGGGCGACGGTATGCGCGGTAAACAATACAAGCCTAAGTTTAATTTCGGTGGTCTTGAATTACTGGATACGCTGTACGCACAAAAAGGTACCTTCTACGATGTGATTGGCCATGTAAATGGTGACTATGACTTCAGCAACTCAACGGATCAGGACTGGCAAGATGCCATCAAAATGTACACGCCGTATGAAGTCAGCATTGACGAAGCCGCTCGCATGAATGAATTTAAAGGCTTCAATAGCGACAATGTACCGCTGCCTAAATTTGATGACTTCTCTGACTTCTATGTGTACGGCACTGAAGACTATACAGCCAAAGTTGGCCGCATCGTGGCGAAACAGCAAAACGTAGTGTGGGGCACTGGTACACACACAGCTGCACCTGTTCCTGTCTACGCGTTTGGTCCGGCTGGCGTGACTGAGCAGTTCTCAACACTGCAACACCATGTCGACATCGGCACTAAGATGATTAAAGCGCTGGGCCTGGCAGAGGCTGAGTAAGACAGGTTTTTAAGGATAATCCATAATAACTAACATAAAAGATCTGCCGATCTTATTTAGGCCACAGCCAAACTGTGGCCTTTTTTGTTTTGAGCTGAAGGCGAGAAAAAGCTGTTCAAATACAAGTGCATGGCTCTGAGTGTTGGGTTGGTTAAAATGTGACACTCCTAACTGTTGTACAACAAAGCCTCTAAATCGGCCAGGCTCATAGGCTTGGCATAAAAATACCCCTGACCATAATCACACCCAGCTTGTTTGAGCAGCTCATGCTGCGTAGCGGTTTCAATGCCCTCAGCAATGACCTTAAGCCCTAGCTGATGTGCCATCATGATCATGGTTTCGCACAGTACCAGGTCGTCTTCGTTGTGTTCAATGCCATCAACAAAGCGTTTGTCTATCTTGATCAAGTCGGTGTCCATTTGCTTAAGATAAGCCAGGGAGGAGTAACCGGTACCAAAGTCATCCAGCGCAATTGAAAACCCTTGCTGGATGAGCTGACCAAGGCGTGCCTGACTGCGGCCTTCTCCTTGCATCATCAGGCCTTCGGTGATTTCAATGACCACGTCTTCGGGTTGCAAATTGGCGTCGTGGAGCTGTTCTTGCCACTTCAGCAGGCTGGTGTGTTTGGCGTTAAACTGCACTGGCGATACGTTCAGACTGATCTGGAACGCACCATGGCGTTGTTGCAGGTGGCTGAGTGTTTGCAGCGTTTGCTGGAAGGCAAACTCTCCCAGTTGATGGATCAGCTGGGTCTCCTCAGCAAGGGGTATAAAGTGACCCGGGCTGATCATCCCCTTGTCTGGATGCTGCCAGCGGATCAGGGCTTCGGCTTTGTGGATCTGCCGGGTTTGCATGGTCACTATCGGCTGATAGTACATCACAAATTGTGCGTCGGTTAATGCCTGACGCATGTCTCTGAGCATAACAAGCCGCTGCTCATTTTGCTGGCGCAGGGCCGAGTCAAAGCAGGCATACCCATTGCGGCCCAGGCTTTTTGCCTGGTACATGGCTTGATCGGCGGCCTTCAGTAACAGCTCGCTGCTATCACCGTCTCTGGGGCTAAGCGCAATGCCAATGCTGGCGCCTATCTGACAATGTTCACCTTCGAGGATAAAGTCTTGCTTAAATACCTTCAGGACACGCTCCGCCAGTGAAATGGCGTGCGCTTGCGTGCGACAGTGCTCGCAGATAATCACAAACTCATCGCCACCGATCCGCGATAACGTCAGGCCGGGTTGTTCCAGAGACTGCAGCGCTTTGGCAACCTGGGCCAGTAGCTGATCGCCATAATAATGCCCTAAGGTGTCGTTAATATCCTTAAAATGGTCGAGATCCAGCAGCAGAATGGCCAGCGATGTGCCAGGTGTTTCAAGCAAGGTATTGAGATGCTTTTTCAGGCTAGTCCGGTTGGGCAGATCGGTCAGTGAGTCATAGTGGCTTTGTCGCCAAAGTTGCTCATCTTTGCGTTTGTTGTCGGTAATATCCGTAAAAATGGCTACTCTGCGGTAGGGCGCGCCTTGCTCGTCATAAACTGTATCTATGGTCAGCCATTCGGTATACAGCTCACCATTTTTGCGTTGGTTAACTATCTCGCCCTGCCAGCGGCCGGTGTCGTTGAGTGCATGCCACATCTGGCGGTAAAAGTCGCGGTCGTGTTTGCCTGAGTTGAGAATCGCGGTGGTTTTTCCAATGGCCTCCTGCGCACTGAATCCGGTCACTTCAACAAATGCAAGGTTAACATCCAGGATATAACCATGTGCATCGGTAATGACCATGCCTTCACTGGAGTTGTTATATACCAGCGCCGCCAGATTCAGTGCTTCTTCCTGGCGCTTGCGGTGGCTGATATCTCGGATCACTATCACAGCTTCTTCGCCGTGGCTCATGCCCTGAACACGCACCTCATAGCCCTGCTGATTCTCGCCCTGGGTATATTCCAGCAGCAGCTGAGGCTGCTCTTTAAGGAGTGTTAGCGCAACCCGGATCCGTTTATGAATATGGTGTGGAAACAGCTCGCTCAGCGTATTGCCTTGTTGCACCAGGTTACCGTGTTTAGCCAGTACCTGCCCCTGTGTATCGACGCGCAGGTAGCTGTCGGGCAGCGCCGACAGCAGAGTTTGCAGTTCTGTGTGTTTATGGGTTAACTGTTGCTCGGTTTGCAACCGCACTTTGGCCATGTTTTCAAAATGTTCCCCCAGCACGGCCAGTTCCTGTGGCATGGTGTGGCGGGTGAGATCCAGTGTGCGTCCCTGTGCCAGGGCTGCAATGGCTTGCCTGAATTGCGTTAAGGGTAGCAGCAGGGTTTTGTTGAGACGATAACGGGCCAGCCAGATAAGCAGGCACAGCAAGATAAAAAAGCTGCTTAAAACCAGCGCAAAGTGGCGCTGCGTTTGTTGCCAGGCCGCTTCAAATGGGAAAGCGAAATAGATGCTCAGCTCACCGCGCGCGGCCAATAAAGGCAGGCGAATATACACATAGTGGTGACCATTGGCATCATTGAGTAGCACCGCCTGCTCGCTCAGACTCGCTGGCCAGTCTGAGCTAACAGCTCTGCCCAAAGGCTCAGTACTGTATGGGTATTCGGCGACAATCGCACGGGTGTGATCGGCAATCATCACGCGGGTGCCCTGAGGCAGCGTGAGTCTGGACAGTGAGCGGCTCCAGTGTGACAAGCGTTTCACGGCTATGATCACCATCACCAGCTGACCATGCTGATAAACCGGGTGGGCAAAGTTGAGTGTGGCACTGTCGATACTTCTGTCATGCTGATATTCACCAATACTAAAGGTGCCCTCATCGATTGCCTGCTGAAAGTAGGGGCGATCGGCAATGGAGATAGGGCCCGATATCTTAGATAAAGAGCAGGTGACGTTACCATCAGGCTTGGCCAGACCAAAGTTGGCAAAGCTGGGCGACAGATGCTGTGCATTGGACAGCAGTTGTGGGCAGCGACCACCATGGTGTTGCAAATTGTCTGGCTGATAGGCCAGTTGTTGCAGCAGCGTTTGTGTGGCGGCCACTTCGGCATGTTGTAATGTGGCAACCTGATTGGCATACATCAGGGCCTGTTGCTCCTGTAGTTGTAGCATGTTGCTGCGCTGCGCGAACAACAGAGCCAGGATCAGCAAAAAGCCAGGCAGACTGAGTATGAGCATCAATCGGTAAAATCGCTGTTTTATTGATATTTCTTTAATAATAAAAACTCGCCTGGGTTTAAGGTGGCGGCATGATACAAGCGCAGCGCGCTTTAACCAACCCGTTTAAGCTAAATACTAGTCGAGAGTTATTAATTTTTCGGCTTTTTGGTAACACCCCGGCGCGTAAAAATTTCATGAATGAAATATTCCACAGTTATCAAAAAAGGGACGCTTTTACGTAAAAAGATCCCACATTATTTGTCTGCCCACATTTTCCCACCGAATTCATGGAGTTCCGCAAAACCCGCGATTTTTCTGGCCTGTAGGCGAGTCAAGCCGTGTGATCCAACTTGACAAAAAGGCTTGTCAAGCCCTAGACTGTCATCCTGTGGGAAAATGTGGGTTAGAGTGGATCAAATTGGATCAAAGATTGGCTAATCGTATCAGGCCGAGCGGGTAGTTATGTTCCGCGGCGCAAGCTCATTGAGCCTGGATGACAAAGGGCGTTTTTCGATACCAACCCGGTATCGCCAGCCGCTGCTGTCTGAAGAACAGGGGGCCGTGATCTGCACTATTGCGATCAATGAACCATGTCTGTGGCTTTATCCATTGTCTGAGTGGCGCGAAATTGAATCCAGATTACAACGACTATCCAACACCAACCCCAGAGTCAGACGCTGGCAGCGCATGCTTTTAGGACATGCGGAAGAATACCAGCTCGACAAAAATGGTCGAATTTTACTGGCGCCCACGTTGCGTGCCCATGCTGGCCTTGGCAAAAAGCTGATGCTGGTCGGATTGCTCAATAAATTTGAGATCTGGGACGAAGCACGCTGGTATGAGCAAATGCAGGCCGATACCGAGATTGAGCGCAGTGGTGACGTAGAAGCGTGCCCTGAGCTGGATGACTTTTCTTTATAACTGGGGTGAAAACCAAATTTTATGGCGACAGAATGGCAACATATTTCAGTGTTGATGGCTGAAACGCTGGATGCATTGAATATCCAACCCGATGGCACTTATATCGACGGTACATTCGGCCGTGGTGGCCACTCGGGTGAAATACTTAAGCGGCTGAACGAGCAGGGCAGATTACAGGCCATTGATCAGGATCCGCAAGCGATTGCGGCGGCACAGAAGTTCGCCGATGATCCGCGTTTTAGTATTGCCCACAATCGCTTTTCGCACATTGAGAGTGTCGCCCGTGATGCCGGTCTGCTGGGCAAAGTTGATGGTATCTTACTGGATATTGGCGTGTCTTCACCTCAGCTTGATGACGCCGAGCGTGGCTTTAGCTTTATGAAAGATGGCCCGCTGGATATGCGCATGAACCCAACGGCTGGCCGCAGTGCCGCACAGTGGCTGGCAGAAGCCGAGCTCGAAGACATGGTGTTTGTGATCAAAAAATACGGTGAAGAAAAATTTGCCCGCCGCATTGCAACTAAGATCATTGAAACCCGCGAGCACACAGAGATCACCTCGACCAAGCAACTGGCAGATCTAATTGATGAAGCGGTGCCGGTCAAAGACAAGCATAAGCACCCGGCCACGCGCACCTTTCAGGCCATTCGCATTTACATCAATAGTGAGCTTGAAGAGATCCAGACAGCATTGCAGGCCGCACTGGCGGTATTAAAACCGGGTGGTCGTCTGGTGGTGATCTCCTTCCATTCACTGGAAGATCGCATTGTGAAACAGTTTATTAAAAAACAAAGTAAAGGGGAGGCTGTGCCACGTGGTTTGCCGCTGACAGACGCGCAGCTTAAGCAAAACCTGACACTGAAGGCGGTGGGTAAAGCCATTAAACCCAGTCAGGCTGAAATCGATGCCAATCCGCGTGCGCGCAGCTCGGTGCTGAGAATTGCCGAGAAACTGTAATGAAAAAGCATCAGCGTCAGCCCAAGTTATTTTTAGAAATATGCCAGTTACTACTGGCTAATAAGCTGACGTTTGTGTTGCTGGCGTTGACTTTAGGGTCGGCGCTTGCGGTGGTGCAGGTAACACACCTGACCCGCCAGCAGTTGATAGAGCAGGACAAGCTATTACAAAAACGGGATGAACTGGACCTGGAATGGCGCTACTTGCTGGTTGAGGAAGAGTTTTATTCTCAGCATGCACGTATTGAAGAAGTGGCCAGAACCCAGTTACAGATGAAGCGGCCAACCAGTAAAGAAGAGCAGGTGATCGTACTACCATGAGCCCGGCGAAAAAGACTTCTGTTAACTTAATCAGCTGGCGCTTTGCGCTGGTCAGTGTGATGCTGGTGTTGGTTTTTGCCGCATTGATCGCCCGTGCTGCCTATTTACAGGTGATTGAGCCCGACAAAGCCCGCTCTGAAAATGCCAAGCGCACAGTGCGGGTTGAAACCGTGCGGGTGCAGCGCGGGATGATCTTTGACCGTAATGGCAAAGAGCTGGCAGTCAGCGTGCCTGTGGTCAGCGTCTATGCCGACCCCAAAGCGCTGGATAAGGCATTGACTAAGAAGGTGCTGAGAAAGGCGCGTCGCAATGGGGAAGATTCTCAGGCGCTGGCCGATAATGCCGCCGAACTCAGTGCCCGTAAACAGGCTTTTTATCAGGATGAAGTACGCTGGCGTGAGCTGGCCGATGTGCTGCAAATCAAACAACAAAAAATAGACAAGCGCCTGCGCGACAATCCCGCGCGTCGTTTTGTGTATTTAAAACGCCAGGTAACGCCCGCGGTGGCCAACTATATTCGTCAGATGCGCCTGCCAGGGATCCATTTGCTCGACGAGTCTAAGCGGTATTATCCCAATGGTGAGGTGACGGCCCATGTACTGGGTGTGACCAACATTGATGGCATTGGCATCGAAGGCATTGAAAAGCTCTATGACAAGGCGCTGACAGGCACCGAAGGACGTCGCACTATTCGTAAAGATGCTCAGGGGCGTGAGGTTCAGGTGCTGGCAGAGGAAGAGCGGGTTGAGCCGGAAGACGTTCACCTGAGTATCGACTTGCGGATCCAGGCGATTGCCTATCAGGCGTTAAAATCGGCGGTGCTGACTTATCAGGCCACTTCAGGTTCGGCCATGGTGGTGGATGTGCACAGCGGTGAGATCCTCGCTATGGTCAACAGTCCGAGCTTTAATCCCAATGATATGAGTGATGCGGCGCCTTATAAGCGTCGTAACCGGGCCATTACCGATCTATTCGAGCCGGGGTCAACTTTGAAACCGTTGGCTGTGTTGGCAGGGCTAGATCATGGCGTTATTCAGGCGGATGACACCATAAATACCTACCCAGGCTGGATGCGCCTCAATGGCGGACTGGTTAAAGACGAGCGCAACCACGGTGAAATGACCTTGCGCGAAATTCTAAAGATATCCAGTAACATGGGCGTGGCTAAAATTAGTCAGATGCTGCCCAAAGAGTATTTTGTTGGCCTGTATCAGCAAGTTGGTTTTGGCGAAGACACCGGCACTATGATGATCGGCGAAAGCTCTGGCCTGTTTTATCCCAACCGCCGCTGGTCAGATTTTGAAATCGCCACTTTGTCTTATGGCTACGCGGTGTCGGTCAGTACCGCTCAGGTGGCCCGATTGTATGCGACCTTTGGCGCTGGTGGTATTTCTCGTCCGCTGACCATTATGAAGCAAAATGACCCCGTGCCGGGTGAGCGTTTGTTCCGTGAAGAAGATGCCCTGGCTGTGGTGGAAATGATGGAGTCGGTCTTTGAAAAAGGCGGTACGGCATCGAATGTGATTGTGGATGGTTACCGGGCCGCGGCGAAAACCGGTACTTCAGAAAAGGCCATTGCAGGCGGATATGGTGACGAATATGTGGGCTATTTTGCCGGCGTTGCACCGGTCAGCGATCCTCGCCTGGCCGTGGTCGTCATGATCAATGAACCCGGCGGGGATGTGTATTACGGCGGACACACGGCGGGGCCGGTGTTTGCCGAAATTGTTTCTAACGCACTGAGAATTTTAAATGTGGCACCGGACAAAGATCGGGTTGCTTATTTAAAGAGGCCGGATAATGACTCGTGATTTGAGCCAGGCACTGGCTGACATTGGGGTTTCACACCCAAGTATAGAGATTAACGCGTTGCGCCTGGACAGCCGAGAAGTGGGTCCGGGCGATTGCTTTATTGCGCTACGGGGTCATCAGCAGGATGGTGGCCAGTATGTAGGCTCTGCGCTTGAGCGTGGTGCGGCACTGGTACTGGCCGATGAAAACTGCGTTGTTGATGTGCAAGACTCACGGGTTGTCTCACGGATTATTAAGATCCGCGCACTGGCCGACAAAGTGGCCATGCTGGCTGCGACGTTTTATGGCGAGCCAAGCCGCGCGATGACGCTGGTAGGTGTAACGGGCACCAATGGTAAGTCGACCACCACGGCCATGATAGCGCATCTGGCCAGCGCCTGTGGACTACCCGGTGCGGTAATCGGCACGCTCGGTTACGGGGCACCAGACTCGCTAACGCCTTTGAATAACACCACTCCGTCTCACGTCGATCTGCAGCGTATTTTAAGCGAGCTGCGTGATAGCTATCCGCTGGCTGCGATGGAAGTATCATCCCATGGGTTGGTGCAGGGGCGGGTTGCGCAGTGCCAGTTTGAGGCGGCGGTATTTACCAATTTAAGCCGTGATCATCTGGATTATCATGGCACCATGGAAAACTATGCCGAGGCCAAGCTGCAGCTATTCAGCGCCTGTCAGCCAAATTACTCGGTGATCAATATTGATGACCCCTGGGCACAGCGTTGGCTAAAAGAAGGCAAGATAACGCGTCCGGTCGGCTTTGGCCGTATGCCTGCCGATGACACGCTAAGCGAGACTGTACAGCAGTTTGTTTATTTTAGTGACGCACGCTTTGACAGCCTGGGCATACATGTCAGATTACACACCAGCTGGGGCGATGCCGAAGTTAGCACACCTTTATTTGGCGAGTTTAATCTGTATAACCTGAGTGCGGCGTTTGCTGTGTTACTGACCCAGGGGGTCGCGCTGTCACAACTGGTTAAAGGTGCTGCGCAACTAAAGCCCGTCACCGGTCGGATGCAGGCAATTGAAGTAGCCGGGCAGCCAACCTGTGTGGTTGACTATGCCCACACGCCGGATGCACTGGCCTTGGCACTGCAGGCGCTACAACAGCATGTACCGGGCAAAGTGACCTGTGTATTTGGCTGTGGCGGCGAGCGCGATAAAGGTAAGCGTGCGCTGATGGCTCAGGCGGCGGAGCGATATGCGGATACTGTGGTGATCACCAGCGACAATCCGCGTGGTGAAGATCCACTCGACATTATTAACGACATTAAGGCTGGGCTCAGTAAGCCCGAGTATGCTCTTTGTCAGCCTGATAGGGCGAGTGCCATACGTGAGGCAATTCGGGGCGCTGATCAACATAGCGTGATCCTGATCGCCGGTAAAGGGCATGAAGACTATCAGATCATAGGTAACCAACGCCTGGCTTTTAGCGATATTAGCTGGGCTCAGAAAATATTATCAGGGGAAAGTGCATGATCAAGATGGATCTCTCTTGGCTTGCGGATGTACTGAAGGCCCCTTTTGACGGGCAAAACCGCAGTGTTTCAAATATAAATACAGATACACGTACAATTAGCGAAAACGAAGTGTTTCTGGCGTTAAAAGGACCTAATTTCGACGGTCATAAATTCGTTGCCCAGGCGCAGCAAAAAGGTGCGATTGCGGCGATTGTTGACCATCCGGTCGACGTGGATATTCCTCAACTGATTGTCAAAGATACGCGACTGGCACTGGGGCAACTCGGTCAGGCCGTGATCCGACAAGTATCACCCAAAACGCTGGCGATCACCGGCAGTGTGGGTAAGACCACAGTGAAAGAAATGTCGGCGGCCATTCTATCCCGACTGGGTAAAGTGCTGGCCACGGCGGGCAACTTCAATAATGACATAGGCGTTCCGCTGACCTTGCTGCGCCTGAGTGAAGACGATGAGTTTGCGGTCATTGAATTAGGCGCAAACCACATAGGTGAAATTGCTTATACCAGCGCGCTGGTTAAGCCAGATGTTGCGGTTGTATGTAATGTGGCACCGGCGCACATTGAGGGTTTTGGCTCGATAGAAGGTGTTGGCCAGGCGAAAGGCGAAATTTTCTCAGGCCTCAAAGACAACGGCGTTGCGGTGTTGAACTGCGACTGTCGCTTTGCCCCTATGTGGGAGCAAGGCTTAACGACGCAGCGCACCAGCCGCTTCTCTATGGCACAGCAGCTTGATTTATGGGTAGAGGATATTAGCCTGGATACACTGGGCCGTGCCACCTTTGCACTGTGTCAGGGCACGCAGCGCGTCACCATTACGCTTCCTCTGCCTGGCGAGCATAATGTCATGAATGCGCTGATAGCAGCATCTTGTACGGTACAACTGGGTGCGACCCTGGAAGATATCAAAGTTGCGCTGCAAAGCATGGCTGAAGTGAAAGGGCGCGTTAACCTGATTGAAGTGTCGGATACGCTGCGGGTCATTGATGACAGCTACAATGCCAATGTGCGCTCTGTCAAAGCCGCCATCGACCTGCTGGCCAGTATGCCGGGCTATCGGGTGTTTGCGCTGGGTGATATGAGCGAGCTGGGTGAAGAGGCGCGGCAATATCATGAGGAGGTGGGTGAGTATGCCAAAGAAAAAGGCATTGATGCACTGTTTTCTCTGGGGGTATTGAGCCGTTATGCCAGCGATGTGTTTGAAACTGCAAATCGTCACTTTTCGCAGCGCGAGCACATGTTACAGGCAATTGCACAACTCTTAGCGCAGCACGATGAAGTGTGTACTGTGCTGGTGAAGGGCTCGCGCAGTGCGCGTATGGAGCTGCTGGTGGCCGATCTGGTCGATGCCTCAAAAGCCCACAACAACGACGCAAATAGCGAAGAGGACAGCTCATGTTAGCCTGGTTAGCGGAATACCTGACGCAATATTACAGTGGCTTTAATGTTTTCTCCTATCTGACGCTGCGTGCGATCCTGGGGATCCTGACCGCATTAATGATCTCTTTGTACTTCGGACCTAAGCTGATCCGGGCCTTACAGAGAATGCAAATTGGCCAGACTGTCAGAGACGACGGTCCGGAATCTCATTTATCTAAATCAGGCACGCCGACGATGGGCGGACTACTGATCTTAGGGGCTATTTTTGCCAGTACTTTGCTGTGGGGCGACCTGGGCAATAAATACGTCTGGATCACTTTGTTTGTGATTGGTTCTCTGGGTATCGTCGGGTTTGTGGATGACTACCGTAAAGTTATTCGCAAAGACAGCAAAGGCTTGATAGCTAGATGGAAATATTTCTGGCAGTCCGTGATTGCCATTTCGGTCGCCGCCTTTATCTACTTCACGTCGACGGACCCTTCTGAAACCGTGCTGGTGGTGCCCTTTTTCAAAGACGTCCTGCCTCAGCTTGGGTTGTTTTATTTGGTGATGAGTTATTTTGTGCTGGTTGGTACGTCGAACGCCGTGAACCTGACTGACGGGCTTGATGGTCTGGCCATAGTCCCGACTATTCTGGTGGCATCAGCGCTGGCTATCATCGCTTATGTGACCGGCAATGCCGTGTTTGCCAACTATCTGCATATTCCGCATATCGCCGCTGCCAGTGAGCTGGTGGTGGTCTGTACGGCAATTGTTGGCGCCGGGCTTGGCTTCTTATGGTTCAATACCTATCCGGCACAAGTGTTTATGGGCGATGTCGGTTCACTGGCACTCGGTGGTGCCTTGGGGATCATCGCTATTTTGGTGCGTCAGGAGCTGGTGTTACTGATTATGGGCGGCGTCTTTGTCATGGAAGCACTATCGGTGATCTTGCAGGTTGGTTCTTATAAGCTGCGTGGTCAGCGGATCTTCCGTATGGCACCCATACATCACCACTATGAATTAAAAGGCTGGCCGGAGCCCAGAGTGATAGTGCGATTCTGGATCATTTCGATCATTTTGGTGCTGGCGGGACTGGCAACCTTAAAGATCCGCTAAAGCAGTACACTAAGGTTATGATATGGGTTATTTAGACACCTTAAAAAATAAACACATTACCGTGCTCGGACTGGGTGTCACCGGTCTGGGCATAGTACGCTTTTTGGTACGCCATGGCATTACGCCTAAGGTCGTCGACTCTCGCCCTGTGCCTCCTGGTGCCGACTGGATGAACCACAACTTGCCTGAATGCGAGGCGGTGTTTGGCCCACTCGCAGAGGCGGCACTGAGTGCAACCGACTTGGTGGTGATCAGTCCCGGTGTGCCTTTGTATGAGACCTGTGTGGCTCAGGCAATTGCAGCCGGGGTTGAAGTCATTGGTGACGTCGAATTGTTTGCTCGTCTGAATGACAAGCCCGTGATTGCGGTAACCGGTTCAAACGGTAAATCAACCGTGGTGAGCCTGGCGGCTGAGGTGTGTCAGCAGGCGGGTTTAAAGGTCGGGCTGGGCGGTAATATTGGCACGTCTGTGTTGGATCTGCTGGAGCGAGACTTTGATGTGTTTGTGCTGGAGCTGTCGAGTTTTCAGCTCGAAACCACCCACAGCTTGCACTGTCTGAGTGCCATGATCCTCAATATCACCGAAGATCACATGGACAGATATCCGGATTTTGCCGCCTACTGCGAAGCAAAATTACGCATTTATCAGCAGGTCGATTGTCTGGTGTATAACGCCGACGATCCGCGTACCTTCCTGCCTCATGATAACGCACTGAGTGTGGCGCTTGAAGGCGCGACTTGCAGCTTAACGCAAGACCATGGGCAAACTTATTTTTCTTTGCATGGCAAAATGTTGTGTCCGGTTGATACGCTGGCCATGCCGGGTAAACACAACCAGTTTAACGCTCTGGCGGTAATGGCACTGTTGTCGCCGCTGGCACTGCCAGACAGCGCCTTTATCGCGGCGTTTGGGGCGTTCAAAGGGTTACCGCACCGCTGTCAGTTGGTTGCTGATGTGCAGGGAGTGCGTTATTTCAATGACTCCAAAGCAACCAATGTTGGCGCGACAGTGGCGGCGCTGGAAAGCCTGGCCGGTGAACAAGGCCAGATTTTATTGATCGTGGGCGGCGATGCCAAAGGGGCTGACTTGTCGCCACTCAAAGCGCCGTTACAGCGTTATTGTAAAACCGTATTTTGCTTCGGTAAGGATGGCGCTGACTTTATGCCACTACACCCGCACAGCCAGATGGTCAACAATCTGAGTGAGGCCGTTGCGCTGGCTGCGCAGCAGGCTAAGCCCGGCGATCTGGTGCTGCTGGCGCCCGCTTGTGCAAGTATTGATATGTACGCCAACTATATGGCGCGTGGCGAGGAGTTTTGTCGCCTGGTTGAGGGGCAAATATGCTGAGCATGACCGCACTGCGGCGCACCTTCACCCCAACCCCTTCGGACTCTTTGTTCGATGTGCCACTGTTGTACGCCATGTTGTGTCTGGTGGGCGTTGGTTTTGTGATGGTCACCAGTGCCTCTATGCCTGTGGCTGAACGCCTGTACGATAACCCCTACCATATTGTGACGCGTCACGGCATGTTTCTGGTGATGGCGCTGGTGCTGTTTTGGCTCAGCACCTCCGTGCCTATGACCTGGTGGAAACGCTTCAACCCCTATCTTTTATTGCTGGGACTCGTGCTGCTGGCTGTGGTGCTGGTTGTTGGCCGAGAGGTGAATGGTTCCAAGCGTTGGTTACCTGTTGGCCCGATTGGCTTTCAGGTAGCAGAGGCCGCAAAACTGTTTTTCTTCAGTTATATCGCCGGTTATCTGGTGCGCAAACGCGATGAAGTGCAGGAAAACCTCAAGGGGTTTGCAAAACCCATTATTGTCTTTGCGGTTTATGCCTTTTTAATTCTGATGCAACCGGACCTGGGCACTGTGGTGGTGATGTTTGTTACTACCGTTGGGCTGTTATTTCTGGCGGGCGCAAAGCTCTGGCAGTTTTTTGCTCTGATGCTGACCGGGGTGTTGCTGGTGGTGATGTTGATAATCTTTGAGCCATACCGGATGGCCCGGGTGGTGGGTTTCCTGGAGCCCTGGGAAGATCCCTTTGGTAAAGGCTATCAGCTGGTCCAGTCTCTTATGGCATATGGTCAGGGCGGCTGGTTCGGCCAGGGTCTGGGCAACAGTGTTCAGAAGTTACAGTATTTACCGGAAGCACATAACGATTTTATTTTTGCCGTGGTGGCCGAAGAGCTGGGCTTTGTCGGCGTGATTTGTGTACTGTTGACGCTGGCGACTTTAGTGTTCAGGGCCTTGCTCATAGGTCAAAAAGCGCTTAAATCGGGCAAAGAATATGAGGGTTACCTGGCGCTTGGGATCGGCATCTGGTTCGCTTTTCAGACTGTAGTCAATGTCGGTGCGAGTGCGGGCATGTTGCCAACCAAAGGTCTGACACTGCCGTTTATCTCCTACGGGGGGTCGAGTTTATTGATCATGACCATTGCTGCGGGGTTATTACAGCGCATTGATTTTGAAACTAAGCTGTCGACCCGTCAGGCTACCTCCCGGGGAGGAAAAAAATGACCAAACGATTACTGGTTGTGGCCGGCGGCACCGGTGGACATATTTTCCCGGGTATCGCCGTGGCCAAAGCACTTGAGGCGCAGGGCTGGCAAATATCCTGGGTCGGCACCGCTGACAGAATGGAAGCGCAAGTCGTACCGGCACATGGTATAGACATCGACTTTATAGAAGTAAAAGGGGTGCGCGGTAACGGGGTAAAACGCTTGCTGACTGCACCCTGGATGGTGATAAAGGCCATTTTTGCTGCCAGAGCCATCATTCGCCATCGCCGTCCGGACGTGATCCTGGCGATGGGAGGCTATGTCACAGGTCCTGTTGGACTGGCTGCCAAGCTGGCTGGCGTGCCTTTGGTGATCCATGAACAAAATGCGGTTGCCGGCTTAAGTAATAAATTATTGGCGCGCATTGCCAGCAGAGTATTGGCGGCATTTCCGCAGGCTTTTGCCGAGCGTGCGCATGATGTTGTGGGTAATCCTGTGCGTGCAAGTGTGGCACAGCTTAAGCCAAAACAACCGGGGAGTGCCGTTAATGTGCTGGTTGTGGGCGGCTCTTTGGGCGCGAAAGTGCTCAACGATACGGTCCCTGAGGCCATAGCATTACTGACTGAGGCAACATCCTGCAACATACAGGTTTGGCACCAAAGCGGTAAGGGCAATCATGTTGCACTAGAAGGTGACTACCAGCGCTTAGGATTACAGGCCAAAGTGGCCGAATTTATTGATGATATGGATCAGGCTTATGACTGGGCCGATATGGTGATTTGCCGCGCGGGCGCACTGACGGTGAGCGAGATTGCCGCCGCAGGTAAGATGGCCATTTTTGTGCCTTTACCGCATGCGGTGGATGATCATCAGACGGCTAATGCACGATTTTTAGTAGACGGATCGGCAGCGTTGCTGGTTCCACAATCAGCATTATCGGCACAGCACCTGTGCGACACTTTGATACCTTATTGTCGCGACCGGGCACTGATCTGGGAAAAAGCAAATAAAGCAAAAGCTTGTGCGCAGCTGTCTGCAACCCAGTCAGTGGCCGCCATTTGCGAAGAAGTAACGAATTAAAAGAGAAAACAGTGAAAGAAATTAACAGACGCAGAGCCATGAGACGCATTAACACCATCCACTTTATTGGGATAGGTGGTGCAGGCATGGGAGGGATTGCTGAGGTACTGGCCTTTGAAGGGTATCGTATTACCGGCTCTGATCTCGCCCAGAATGCGATGACAGAACGTTTAATTCGCGCAGGGGCGGAGGTCTTTATTGGCCATGACGAGAACAACATAAAAGATGCCGACGTTGTAGTGGTATCCAGTGCCATCGACATCAGCAATCCAGAGATCCAGGCCGCCAAGCGTGCCCGGGTACCTGTGGTCAGACGCGCCGAAATGCTGGCTGAATTGATGCGCTTTCGCCATGGTATTGCGGTTGCCGGAACCCATGGTAAAACCACCACGACCAGTCTGATCGCCAGTATCTTTGCGGAAGCCAAATTGGATCCGACCTTTATCATCGGTGGTCTGCTGAACAGCGCGGGCAGCAATGCCAAGGTTGGCAGCAGCGATTATCTGATAGCGGAAGCGGATGAAAGTGATGCGTCATTCTTGCATTTGCAGCCCATGGTGTCGGTGATCACCAACATTGAAGCCGACCATATGGATACCTATGACGGTGACTTTGAAAAAATGAAAGACACGTATGTTGAGTTCATTCACAACTTGCCTTTCTACGGTTTAGCTGTGGTGTGTACCGACTCTGATGTGGCAAAAGAGCTGCTCCCCCGCTTTGCCCGCCCTGCTATCACCTATGGAGAAAACCCAGAAGCGGATTACCGCATGGTGGACTTTGAGCAAACGCAGAGCCGCAGCCGATTTAAAGTTGTGCATAATTCTGGTGAGCAGCTTGAGGTAACACTCAGCATGCCAGGAAAACACAACGCACTGAACGCCACCGCAGCCATCGCCGTGGCAAAAGATCATGATATCGGTAACGAAGCGATCTTATCGGCGCTGGAAAAGTTTGCGGGTATAGGTCGGCGTTTTCAGCATTATGGCGCGTTTGAAAATGAACGCGGCGAAGTCATGCTGGTTGATGATTATGGTCACCACCCGTCGGAAGTAGCCGTGACTATTCGTGCCGCGCGCGCCGGATGGCCTGATAAGCGTCTGGTTATGTTGTACCAGCCGCATCGTTATACGCGCACCCGGGACCTCTATGAAGACTTTGTGAAAGTCCTCAGTGAGGTCGATCAATTGTTGTTATTAGACGTGTATAGTGCCGGAGAAAGCCCCATTGTTGGCGCCGACAGTAAGAGTTTGTGTCGTAGTTTAAGACAGCGGGGTGTTGAACCCATCCATGTCACGGATGGTCATGATTTACAGGCGGTTCTGGCGGATGTATTACGAGATAACGATCTGGTGATCACCCAGGGTGCCGGTAATATTGGGCAAATCGTTAAACAACTGGCGGCCACTGAGCTGTCGGTCGAAAAGTTAAAGCAAGGTGCACTATGAGTGAGTTTGGCAAAGTTGCGGTATTGCTGGGTGGCTTGTCTGCCGAGCGCGAAGTGTCGTTGAAGTCGGGTCAGGCGATCATCAAGGCACTGCAAGAAGCGGGTGTAGAAGTCGTGGCATTTGACCCGGCGGAGCGTAACTTGTGGGAGCTTAAAGCACTCGAGGTTGACCGGGTGTTTATTGCCCTGCATGGCCGCGGCGGTGAAGATGGCACCGTACAGGGGGCGCTGGAGTTTATGGGCTTACCCTATACCGGCAGTGGTGTACTGGGCAGTGCGCTGGCGATGGATAAGATCCGCTGCAAACAGCTATTTGAATCTGCCAAATTAAGCACGGCACGTTACTGTGTGGTCAAAGCGTCTCAGGATATAGACGCCGCTGCGCTGATGGCTGACTTTGGCAAAGTGATGGTTAAACCCAGCCACGAAGGCTCCAGCATCGGCATGACTCAGGCAACGTCAGCGCAGGAGCTGCAAGCTGCCCTCAGTGAAGCGTTTAAATATGACGATGAAATTCTCATTGAACAGTGGATTGAAGGTCGAGAGTTTACTGTTGCTATGTTAGGAAACGAGGCCTTACCTGTCATTGAAATGCGCACGCCTCGGGGCTTTTATGATTACCAGGCAAAGTATCAGGCCAACAGCACTGAGTACTATTGCCCGGCAGATATCAGCACTGCCTACACTGAGCAGTTACAGGTGATGGCGAAACATGCGTTTGAGCTGGTGGGTGCAACGGGCTGGGGCAGAGTGGATGCCATGCAAGATAGCAATGGCCAGTTTTACTTGCTGGAAGTGAATACGGTTCCGGGCATGACAGAAAAATCACTGGTGCCGATGGCAGCAAAGCAAAATGGGTTGTCATTTAAGCAATTAGTTATTCGCATTTTGGAGCAAACCCTTTAATATGCGTGCTCTTTTGGGAAAAATCGCCCCGCTGCGACACAGTGTCAACTGGTCACTGCTATTTGGTGTGGGCTTTTTCCTGATTGTATTAATAGGACTGATACAAAGTGGGCTATGGGCGCGTGACTGGTTGACTCAGCACAGAGACACGCAGATCAAGACCCTGACCGTGCTGGGTAAGCCCTATTACACCGCCGAGCACGACATAGTAAGTGCGATAAGGCAAACAGATCTGTCGAGTTTTTTTGAACTGGACGTTAAGGCGGTGCACGATGCGGTACAAGCATTGCCCTGGGTCGCCACCGTTTCGGTCAGGAAGCAGTGGCCAGATGCCTTACAGGTGTACGTGGTTGAGCATAAACCGGTTGCTGTGTGGAATAGTGACCTGTTGCTCAATAGTGCGGGTGGGGTGTTTCAGGCAAGCAGTACGCGATTGCCGGAGACTTTACCTGAGCTGTATGGCCCGGAGGGCAGTGAAGTTGAAGCCTGGCAGACGTTTTTACAACTAAAAGAAATGCTGGCTGTGAACCAGTTTAACCTGATCAGCCTGGCGCTGTCAGAGCGCTTTGCCTGGCAGCTGTGGCTGGATAATGGTATTCGGCTCAATCTGGGCCGGGAAGATAAAGCACAGCGTGTGCAACGTTTTATAGATGTTTATCCGAGGCTGGAAAGGCCAGAGGGCGCTCAGGTCGATGTGATTGACCTGAGATATGATACGGGACTGGCGGTTAGCTGGAAGTTCAGCCAGAACGAAGACAATAAAGATAAGAGTAAAGCATGACCAAGTCGGCAGAGAGAAACTTAGTGATTGGACTGGATGTGGGCACCTCTAAGGTGGTTGCAACAGTTGGGGAGATCACCGCAGACAACCAGCTGAGTATAGTGGGAGTCGGGAATCAGGTTGCCCATGGTATGGACAAAGGTGGCGTCAACGACCTCAACCTGGTATCAGATTCCATCAAGCGCGCTGTTGACGAAGCGGAGCTGATGGCTGATTGCCGGATCAGCTCTGTCTATCTCGGTATTTCGGGTAAACATATTCAGTGCCAGAACGAGAGCGGCGTGGTGGCTATTAACAATAATGCAGAGATCACCGATGACGACATTGCCAATGTGATCCACATCGCGCGCTCAGTACCTATGTCTGCCGAGCGTAAGATGCTGCATTCGTTGCCTCAGGAATACAGTGTGGATATGCAGGAGGGCATTAAAAACCCCCTGGGCATGAGCGGTGTCAGAATGGAAGCCAAAGCGCACATTATCACCTGTTCAAACGACATGGCGAAAAACATTGAAAAGTGTGTTGAACGTTGTGGTTTGCAGGTCGATCAGTTGACCTTTACCGCGTTGGCATCGTGTTACTCGGTGCTGACGGAAGACGAGAAAGAGCTGGGCGTTGCGGTTGTCGATATTGGCGGCGGCACCATGGATATTGCGATTTTCGTCAATGGAGCGTTGCGTCATACCGCCGTTATTCCGGTTGCGGGTAATCAGGTTACAGGGGATATTGCAAAAATTTTCCGCACCCCTATTTCTCACGCGGAATCGCTGAAGGTACAATACGCCTATGCGAGCAGCCAGATGGCCAGCAACGAAGAAACGATTGAAGTACCCAGCGTAGGGGGACGACCTGCGCGCATTATGTCTCGACATACTTTATCAGAGGTAGTCGAGCCCAGATTTCGTGAACTGTTTGAGCTGGTGCTTGAAGAGATCCGACGTTCTGGATTTGAAGATCAGATTGCCGCAGGTATTGTGCTAACAGGTGGCAGTGCAAAAATGAAAGGTGCATTGGAAGTGGCAGAAGACATTTTCCAGATGCCCGTTCGTGTTGGTAAACCTGTAGGGATAACAGGATTAACCGATTATGTTGATGATCCGGCATACGCAACAGCGGTAGGTTTGTTACAATATGGCCGAACGCTGCAAGTCAAGAATGCACACAGGACGAAAGCGGATGCCGAAGATGGTTGGTGGAACCGAGTCACAAAATGGTTCCAAGGTGAGTTTTAAGCTCAAGTCGGAGAGTGAAGATGTTTGATATTATGGAACAACACGGCGAAGAAGCCGTTATTAAAGTCATCGGCGTCGGTGGCGGCGGCGGTAACGCTGTAGAACACATGGTAAAGCAGGAAATTGAAGGCGTTCGCTTCATCGTGGCGAACACCGATGCGCAGGCTCTGCGTAAGTCCTCTGCCGATGTGACTGTGCAACTGGGTACTCAGATCACCCAAGGCCTGGGTGCAGGTGCTAATCCAGAAGTGGGTCGTAGCGCTGCGGAAGAAGATGTCGATGCCATCAAGGCAAGCCTGGAAGGGGCTGATATGGTCTTTATCGCTGCCGGTATGGGTGGTGGAACCGGGACTGGTGCTGCACCGGTTGTGGCCCGTGTTGCCAAAGAGCTGGGGATCCTGACTGTGG
Source organism: Pseudoalteromonas rubra (assembly GCF_000967655.1). Classification (GTDB taxonomy): domain Bacteria; phylum Pseudomonadota; class Gammaproteobacteria; order Enterobacterales; family Alteromonadaceae; genus Pseudoalteromonas; species Pseudoalteromonas rubra_A. The sequence continues at coordinate 32,740 of NZ_JXYA01000020.1, read as the reverse complement.
CGGTTGTAACGCGTCCATTCGACCTGGAAGGCAAAAAGCGCATGGCGGCTGCCGATCAGGGGATTGGCGAATTGTCAGAAATTGTAGATTCACTCATCACAATTCCTAACAACAAGTTACTTAAAGTTTTGGGTAAAGGCACTACATTATTAGATGCCTTCGCTAAAGCAAACGACGTATTATACGGCGCGGTGCAGGGCATTGCCGAGCTGATCACCCGTTCTGGTTTGATCAATGTCGACTTCGCGGACGTACGTACAGTTATGTCGGCGATGGGTACTGCCATGATGGGTACCGCTGCGGCCAGTGGTCCAGACCGGGCACAGGAAGCAGCTGAAGCGGCCATTTCCAGCCCGCTGCTAGAAGATGTCGATTTAACCGGTGCTAAAGGTATCCTGGTTAACATCACAGCTGGTATGGACATCACAATCGAAGAATTTGAGATTGTGGGGAACCATGTGAAAGCATTGGCGTCTGAAAATGCAACTGTGGTTGTGGGTGCGGTTATCGACCCAGAAATGAGCGAAGAGCTGCGTGTGACTGTGGTTGCAACGGGTCTTGGTGGTGAGCGTAAGCCGCAATTCGGTATCGTTGACAACGGCCTTAAGAAAGCGGTTGGCTCTGACAGTGACGGCGGTAAAGGGCAGAATATGTTTGTTCCAAGCTTTACCCAGACTGCCAGCGAAAGCAGCGAGCCAGAGCAAAGCAATGTTGCACCTTCTGAGCCTAAACCGGCCAGTACATCTGCACCATCTGGCAATGCTGGTGGTAAAGAAAAAGGGGATTACTTTGATATCCCTGCGTTTTTACGCAAACAATCTGATTAATGTCAGGTTAAAAATTAAACGATTGGCAGCTGGTTCTATCTGTGATAGAATTTGCGGTCTTATTTAGTCATTAACCAGTCAGAAGCGGACGAACCTATGATAAAACAACGAACGATTGCTGAAGTCGTTAAAGCCACAGGTGTAGGATTACACAAAGGTGAAAAGGTCACGATCACTCTCCGACCTGCGAGCGTAAATACGGGGATAGTATTTCGTCGCGTAGATCTCGACCCGGTTGTCGATTTTGAAACAACCCCCGAAGCTGTGGGCGACACGCAATTGTGTACTTGTTTGACCAATAAAGACGGTGTTCGTCTGTCAACAACGGAGCATTTAATTGCAGCCGTTGCGGCACTGGGTATTGATAACCTGGTCGTTGAGCTCGATAGTGCAGAAGTACCGATTATGGACGGTAGTGCATTGCCGTTCATTTACTTGCTGCAAAAAGGTGGGATTGCAGAGCAGAACCTGGCGAAGCGTTTTATCCGCATTAAAGAAAAAGTGCGTGTAGAAGACGGTGACAAGTGGGCTGAAATTGAGCCTTACGACGGCTTCCACATCGACTTTGAAATTGCGTTTAACCACCCGGCGATTAACGCCAGCCGCCAACGTATTGGCCTGGACATTACAGCCCAGAGCTTTACTGAAGAGATCAGCCGCGCGCGTACGTTTGGTTTTATGAAAGACATTGAATACATGCACGCTAACAACCTGGCTTTAGGTGGCAGCATGGACAATGCGGTGGTACTGGATGAATTTAAAGTGCTTAATCCGAACGGACTGCGCTACAAAGACGAGTTCGTAAAGCATAAGATCCTGGACTGTGTTGGCGATATGTTTATGGCTGGACACAACATTTTGGGCAAGATCACTTGCTTCAAATCAGGTCATGGCTTAAACAACAAGCTGCTGCGTCAGATCATTGCCACTGAGTCTGCGTGGGAATGGGCGACCTTCGACGAGCCTGTCACTATGCCAGCACCTGGCATGGAAGTGGATACCAGTTTAGCAACCGCCTGAGTTGTTAGATGTGATAAAAAATGACGCCAAAGAGCGTCATTTTTTTTGTCCGCCATGTTTGGCAAGGCGTAACAGTTTTTCTTTCAAGCCGGCCGGGGCATGCTCGGCAAGCGCCATCAGATCCCCCGCTGTTTGCGCGCTCATTTGTCGCCCGTTATAACTGGTTTCTGGTGTTTTGACTTGGTTTTGCTGCGGTGTCAGACGCTGTTGCGCTTCCGGGTTGGTGCCTATCTTAATCTGGCAACAATCATGCAAGCCTGCGGCACGAAAACTGCTGAGGATCTCCATCTTCAGGTAATTTAATCGCGTTGCTAATGTTGCCGACGCAGCTTCAACGTACAAAGTACCATTCTGGTAATTGGCAACACGGCATTTTTTACTGAGGACCGGGCCAAGTGCATTGTGCAGGGGCTGCTGCAGCTCAGCGATGCCCTGGGCTTTTTGCATATAACCATGTAGTTTATCTGACCAGTTTCCAGCCAGTTCGTCGAGGGGTTTAGGGTCAAATCGGTTTTTACTCATAGCAACAACTCACTCACGCCTGCTATAGCAAGCATTTCGCCATCTCACCGACCAGTATAACGCGTGCGCGTCATTACAGATAGCAGATTACACACCCGGTTTAAGGCCTGCCTTGAAATTCCTCGATGGCGCCCATATGTATACGAGCAATGCCTCGAAAACCTTGTCTACTTTCTTATCTGGAAGCCGATAATACGGCGCTGCCGGTGTGTCATTGGATGGTTTGGGTGGGTTTCCCCAAACTTGTATGGTTAAATAGGAACAGATTACTTTTTGATGGTTTGCAGACGCGCATAGTCTGGTATGATAGGGCACAAATTTAACTCGGCACACAGCAAGGTCCGACTTTGTCGCCAACAGGACGAGCGAGCGTGATAACCGCGTTACCCCAGTAGGTGCTCGCAAATAGATGAGTGAAATGGTTTAAACATGATAACGAAAATTTTTACCAAGATTTTTGGTAGCCGCAACGACCGAATGATTAAAAATCTGAGAAAATCGGTCGCCCTGATCAACGCCCTAGAAGAACAATACAAGGCGCTGTCAGACGAACAACTGCAAGCTAAAACCGCGGAATTCAGACAAAGATTTGAGCAAGGCACCAGCCTGGATGACATGCTGCCAGAAGCCTTTGCCACGGTGCGCGAAGCATCGACACGGGTGTTTGGCATGCGCCACTTTGACGTGCAAATGATCGGCGGTATTGTGCTGCACCAGGGGCGTATTTCAGAAATGCGTACCGGTGAAGGTAAAACACTGACCGCGACCTTGCCTGCGTACTTAAATGGTCTGACAGGTAAAGGCGTACACGTCATTACTGTGAATGATTACCTGGCAAAGCGGGATGCTGAGAATAACCGCCCACTGTTTGAATTCTTAGGCCTCACCGTAGGTTGCAACGTGCCAGGCATGATGCCTGCCCAGAAGAAAGAAGCCTATGCAGCCGATATCACTTACGGCACCAACAACGAATTCGGCTTTGACTACCTGCGCGACAACATGGCATTCAGCATTGAAGAGCGCGTCCAGCGCCCATTGCACTATGCCGTGGTGGATGAAGTTGACTCCATCCTGATCGACGAAGCCCGTACGCCGCTGATTATTTCAGGTCCTGCCGAAGACAGCTCTGAGCTATACACTAAGATCAATACTATAGTACCTGAGCTGATCCTGCAGGAGAAAGAAGACGAAGAAGGGGTTGAAGGCGATGGCGACTTCACGCTCGACGAAAAGAGCAAGCAAGTCCACCTGACCGAGCGTGGTCAGGTTAAAGTTGAAGAGTTATTAGTTAAAAATGGCCTGATTGAAGAAGGCGATTCACTTTACTCTGCGGGTAACATCACCCTGCTGAGCCATGTTTATGCCGCCCTGCGTGCACACAAGCTATATCAAAAAGATGTCGACTACGTTGTTAAAGACAATGAAGTTATCATTGTTGATGAGCACACAGGTCGTACGATGGAAGGACGTCGCTGGTCAGAAGGTCTGCACCAGGCGGTGGAAGCCAAAGAGAATGTTCGTATCCAAAACGAAAACCAGACACTGGCCTCCATCACCTTCCAGAACTATTTCCGTTTGTACGACAAACTGGCGGGGATGACAGGTACTGCTGATACCGAAGCGTTTGAATTCCAGTCAATTTACGGACTGGATACCGTGGTTATCCCGACCAACAAGCCAATGATCCGTGATGATCGTGCTGATCTGGTTTACCTGACGCAGGACGAAAAGTTTGAAGCCATTCTGGCCGATATCCGCGACTGTCAGAAACGCGGTCAGCCAGTACTGGTCGGTACCATTTCAATCGAAAGCTCTGAGTATTTGTCACATTTCCTGCGCAAAGAAAAAATTGAGCACAACGTACTGAATGCGAAATTCCACGCTCAGGAAGCGGATATCATTGCGGATGCGGGTTTACCGGGTAAGGTGACCATTGCCACTAACATGGCGGGTCGTGGTACGGACATTATGCTGGGCGGTAACTGGCAGAATGACGTGTCTAAGCTGGACAACCCAAGCGATGCGCAGATTGATGAAATTAAAGCGCAGTGGCAGAAACGTCACGATGATGTACTAGAAGCGGGTGGTCTGCATATTATCGGTACTGAACGTCATGAATCTCGTCGTATCGATAACCAGCTACGTGGTCGTTCTGGTCGTCAGGGCGACGCCGGTTCGAGCCGTTTCTACCTGTCAATGGACGATGCGCTCATGCGTATCTTTGCTGGCGAGCGCATGACCAATATGATGCGTAAACTGGGTATGCAACGCGGCGAAGCCATTGAGCACCCTTGGGTTAACCGTGCCATTGAAAATGCACAGCGTAAAGTAGAAGCACGTAACTTTGATATTCGTAAGCAGCTGCTTGAGTACGATGATGTAGCCAACGACCAGCGTCGCGTGGTGTATGAACAGCGCAACGAACTGCTGGAAGAAGGTGACATTTCAGAAACTATTTCTGCTATCCGTGGCGATGTGATCAATGCTGCCATTGATCAGTACATTCCGCCGCAGAGCCTGGCCGAAATGTGGGATATCCCAGGTCTGGAAGAGCGTCTGAAGAACGACTTTATGGTTGAGTTGCCAATTGCCAAATGGCTTGAGGAAGACAACAAACTATACGAAGAGCGTTTGCGTGAGCGCATCGGCGAAGAGATTGATGCCGCTTACAAGCAAAAAGAAGAAATGGTGGGTGCCCAGGTACTGCGCCAGTTCGAAAAGGCTGTGATGCTGCAAAGTTTGGATCAGCACTGGAAAGATCACCTTGCTGCGATGGACCACTTACGTCAGGGTATTCACCTGCGTGGTTATGCACAGAAAAATCCGAAACAGGAATACAAGCGCGAGTCGTTTGAGCTGTTCTCTGAAATGCTTGAAAACCTCAAAGTGGACGTGGTTGGCGTACTGAGCAAAGTACAGGTGCGCGCTGAAGAAGATGTTGAAAAAGTAGAAGAGCAACATCGTCGCAGCGAGCAGGCACCGCGTCAGTATCAGCATGAAGAGTCAGCGCCGGTTGGTGGAGAAGCCCCCCAGGGGGCAGCGGTCGCGGCGCGCACTGAGCCTAAAGTTGGCCGTAATGAGCCATGTCCATGTAAATCGGGCAAAAAATATAAGCAGTGTTGCGGTAAACTGTCTTAAGTTTGCAGCGACATTATTAAAAAGCGACCTTGTGTCGCTTTTTTTATCTCAGAAAAACAGATTATTTGAGTTAGATATGACAAAAAAAGTGGTGAATGTAGCTGTGGGTGTCATCATTCGGGATGCACAGTTCTTTGTATGTAAACGCGCTAAAGAGCAGCATCAGGGCGGTCTGTGGGAGTTTCCGGGTGGCAAAATTGAAGCACAGGAAAGCGTAACCCAGGCACTGGCCAGAGAGTTGAAAGAAGAGATAGGTATTGACGTTCACGGCTCTGAACATTTACTGACAATTGAACATGACTATGGCGACAAACAGGTTAAACTGGAAGTGCATAAGGTCGAAGATTTTTCGGGACAAGCAACAGGGCTGGAAGGGCAGCCGAGCCAGTGGGTCAGCTGGTGTGAGTTAAAGCAACTGGCTTTTCCCGCCGCCAACGAGGCGATTCTGGACGCACTGGCGCAACAATATGATGGGCACCAGTAGCAACGGCCATTGAGCAAAATTACCAGTAAGGATGATAAAAATGAAGAAAATAGCAGTCACTGCCACAGCGGTTGCGCTGGCACTGGGTCTGACTGGGTGTAGCGAGCAGGTGAAAACAGACTCGCAAGCCGAAGTAATGCAAGCAAAGAGTACCCTGAATTCAGGGATCGCACTGGACAACATCGATAGTGCGGTAAGGGCGCAGGATGATTTCTATTACCATGTGAATGGTAAATGGTTAGCACGCACCGAAATACCAGCAGATAAGTCTAATTATGGTTCATTCACTGAGCTGTACGACGCATCACAAAAAGCGCTGCGTAAAACCCTCGAGCAGGCTGCCAGTAACGATCAGGCCAAGCCTGGTTCAGACGAGGCCAAACTGGGCGATTTCTATCGCAGTTACACCGATGAGCTGGCACGCGAAGAGCTAGGCACTACACCATTGCAATCTTACCTGGCGCCTTTCCAGGCATTACAAAGTAAATCTGAACTCCCTGCCTTATTTGCTCGTGCCTTGTCTCAGGGGGGCACCACCCCATTGAGCTGGTATGCAAATAATGATGCCAAAAACTCCACCATGAATACGCTTTATTTATGGCAGTCGGGTTTGGGTCTGCCGGATCGGGATTTCTACCTTCAGGATACAGAAAAGTTCACCCGAATTCGTGCTGAGTATCGTCAATATATTGAGCGCCTGATGCAGGTGATGGGCTATGATCAAACGAGTGCAGAGCAGGCGACCAAGCATATTATGGCACTTGAAACCGCTTTAGCTGAAATTCAGTGGTCACGGGTTGAAAGTCGCGATGCGGATAAAACCTATAACAAGTTTCAGGTTGATACGCTCAATGTACAGCTACCACATTTTGATATGGCGGCGTATCTGAAAGCGTTTGGCCTCAATACCAAAGAGCTTGTCGTGACTCAGCCTAGCTATCTGGAAGGGTTGTCGGAACTGATTGGTAAAACAGATGTAGCCGCCTGGCGCGATTATCTGACCTTTCACTTCGCCAGCGATTATGCGCAGCTGCTGCACAAGACGGCGGTTGATCTGAAGTTCAACTTCTATGGCAAGACGCTGCGTGGCCTCGAAGAGCAAGCGCCAGTTTGGAAGCAAGCCGTGAATGCCAGTAACGATGTACTGGGCGAGCTGCTGGGTAAAATTTATGTTAAAGAGTATTTTCCGCCAGAAGCGAAAGCACGCATGGGAGAGCTGGTCGATAACTTGATCAAAGGGTTTGAGCAGTCTATTGATGAACTGGAGTGGATGAGCGCAGAAACTAAGCAGGCTGCGAAGGTAAAACTCAGTAAGTTTACGCCTAAGATTGGTTACCCGGACAAGTGGCGGGACTACTCAGGATTACAGATCAATGCTGATGACCTGGTGGGTAACTACGTGCGCTACAATGAGTGGGCCTATCAGGATATGGTGGGTAAAGTTGATAAGCCTGTCGATCGCAGTGAATGGTTTATGACACCGCAAACCGTTAACGCTTACTACAACCCGGTGAATAACGAAATAGTCTTCCCTGCAGCGATATTGCAACCGCCATTTTTCAACCTGGAAGCCGACGATGCCGTCAACTATGGTGCCATTGGTGCCGTTATAGGTCATGAACTGGGCCATGGGTTTGACGATCAGGGCGCCAAGTATGACGGTGATGGCAACTTGCGTAACTGGTGGAGTGAGCAAGACCTGGCTCAGTTTCAGGCGCGCAGCCAAAAACTGGTTGAGCAATATAATCAGTACCAGCCTTTTGAAGATGCCAGTGTAAACGGTGAGCTAACATTAGGCGAAAACATTGGTGACCTTGGCGGTTTAAGTGTGGCGCTTAAAGCGTATCAGCTGTCTCTGCAAGGTAAGCCGGCTCCGGTAATTGATGGTTACACCGGAGAGCAACGCTTCTTTATGGGATGGGCGCAGATCTGGCGTAGACAATACCGTGATGAAGAACTGCGTAATCGTTTGATGACGGATTCGCACTCACCCAGTCACTATCGTGTTATTGGTGTACTGCCCAATATGCCAGCGTTTTACGATGCGTTTGATGTCAAAGAAGGCGACAAAATGTATCTTAAACCGCAAGAGCGGGTCAAAATCTGGTAAGTGTTTACTGCTATCATGGCCGCCAGCTTCTGGCGGCTTTTTTGTATTAACTCTCTGATAAAAAAGGCGATAGAGATCTTGTAAGGAAAAATTGATAGCGCTGTCATTTTTTCTTCTATATGATGGTATTTACAACAATTTGAAGTTTGCGCTCAGCGCAGGTTAAGGAGCCGGAATGAAAATACAGAAAAAACTGCTCACCCGGGCCATCGCGGCCACGCTTTTAGTCCCGATGATGGCTAAGGCCGCCTGGGATAATGCTCAACTGCAGACCTTTACTGACAACACCACCTTCACATTTGCGGTCGAAAGCAATCATCACAATGGCAGCAGCAGCTTTCTGGCTTCTATCACCTTAAAAAATGACTCAAAGTTAGCGCTACCAGCTGGCGAAAGCGACTGGCAGATCTACTTTCATTCAATCCGAAAAGTGGCCACTGAGCAGGCAAGTGGATTGAAGTTTGAGCATGTGAATGGCGACTTACATCGTTTAGTCCCGACTAAAGAGTTTGCCGGACTAAAACCGGGCGAAACGCTGACCATTCCCTATGAAGCTGCCGCCTGGATAGCCGCTTATACCGACTTTATGCCGCGCGCATTTATGGTCAGTGGTAATTCAAAGCCGGCCGTGTTCGCCAACACAGACAGCGAAAACATGCTGGACTTTGTCGCGCCGATTGTGCGTGATAACCAACTGGATCGTCACGGCGAGCCAAAAGACTTATCACCGCGTGCAACCGCGGCTTGGCGTTATGAACAAAACCAGCAGACAGGCAAGCTGTCTCGCGAAGACGCGCTGAAACGTATTATCCCTAAGCCGATGGATGTTGATTTCAATCGAGGTTATGCGGACTTGTCCAGTCAGTGGCAGATCCGATACGCGGGCAGATTAAAAAGTGAAGTCGCCGTATTTCAGGAAGATTTGGCCGATTACGGCCTGACATTGGAGGCAAAGCCGGATCATATCAGTGCCGGCAAAACCAAAACAATCTATTTGCAAGTAGCGGACCTGAGCGATTTGGGCAGCGAAGGCTACCAGCTGGAAGTAGACGACAACAAAATTGTGATCACAGGCCATGACAATGCGGGCGTATTTTACGGTATTCAGAGTTTGCTTGCGTTATTCCCGGCCGATCAACAAGGCCAGATACAAGTGCCTAATGTAGAGATTAAAGATGCCCCGCGTTTTGGTTGGCGTGGCATGCACTATGACAACGGCCGTAACTATCATGGTAAAGAGGCGCTGTTCAAACTGGTTGAACAGATGGGCCGTTACAAGTTGAACAAGTTCCACTGGCACTTTTCTGAAGATGAAGGCTGGCGACTTGAGATCCCAGGCTTGCCAGAGCTGACGGATATTGGCGGCTATCGCTGTTTTGATTTGCAGGAGCGTGAGTGTTTACTAACTCAGCTTGGTACTGGCCCGCATAAGTCGGGATCGGGCAATGGTTATCTGACTCGGGATGAGTTTGTTGAACTACTCAAGTTTGCCAAGGCGCGTCATGTTCAGATAATTCCAGAGATTGAAGGTCCGGGCCATGCTCGTGCTTCAATTAAGGCAATGGAAGCGCGCTATCACACACTGATGGAAGCGGGCAAACCGGAGCAGGCAAAAGCCTATTTGCTCAGCGATCCGCAGGACACCTCAAAGTACATCACAGTACAGAATTATACCGATAACTCTATGAATGTGTGTCAGGACTCGACCTATGCATTCATTGAAAAAGTGACCTATGAGCTACAAGGCATGTATCGTGAAGCGGGCACGCGTCTGACCAACTTGCACTTTGGTGGTGACGAAGTGGGCGCCGGCTCCTGGGTAGATTCGCCCGTGTGTCAGGCATTATTTGCCGAACCGAACAATGGCATTGCCGGTCCGACCGATCTTAAGCCCTACTTTACCCAGCGAGTTGCCACTTTGCTGGCAAAGCGGGGCATTGCACCGGGTGCCTGGGAAGATGGCCTGATGTACGACAAGGTTAATCCGTTTAACCGCGATGCATTTCCCAATGAGGTCTTTACCGCCAATGTCTGGGACAATATCTGGGAGTGGGGTGTGGCTGACAGGGCGCATCGCCTGGCCAATGATGGCTACCAGGTAGTGCTGTCCCATGGTACGCACTTGTACTTTGACCACCCTTATGAGCCTCACCCGGCTGAGCGCGGCTATTATTGGGCTGCCCGCTACACAGACAGTAAGAAAACCTTTAGCTATATGCCGGATGATGTTTATGCCAATGCCGACTTTACTCGCAGTGGCGAGGTCATTGAAAATTTAGAAGCCCTGGTTGGGCGTCCGCTGCCCGAGCTGGAAAAGCCGGAAAATATTCTCGGTATTCAGGGGCAGGTCTGGAGTGAAACCATTCGTACCGAAGACCAGATGCAGGCGATGGTCTTTCCACGTTTGCTCGCGATGGCAGAGCGCGCCTGGCACAAAGCGGGCTGGGAAGGGGAACGCCTGGATAAGAAGCGCTTTGCGCAGGACTGGCATGGATTCTCCGCTGCTCTGGCACTAAAAGAGCTGACTAAGCTGGATAAAGCCGGTGTGAATGTGAATCTCCCCGTGCCGGGCGGTAAGATCATTGATGGTCAGCTTCATGCGAACAGTGCATTCCCGTACTTAACCATTGAAGTGAGTCTTGATAATGGTAACAACTGGCAAACTTACACAGCTCCGATGAGTGTAAGCCAGTCTGGTGGCGTATTATTACGTACCCGTTTAGGCGATAAAAAGTTCAGTCGTACTACCGGGTTAGACTAATTCACCCCATAGTGCCACCTTGGGGAGGGAGTCCCTTTTCCCCAAGGTGAGGACATTTGATTACAAAACTAACTAGAAAAAGGCCAAATTTTAACGTAAAGTTAAATGTCAGCGCTGTCATTTTTGTGTTGAGACGAGCATGATGGCAGATCACTTGCTCAACTGACATAATTAAACCTTAACAACGAGAACAAGCTTATGGAAGCCACTGTGTCGAACACTACTAATCGAAGCAACGCCATTCCTTTGGCAATTGTTGCTGCTATGTTTTTTATATTGGGCTTTGTGACCTGGCTCAATGGCTCATTAATGCCTTATCTTCAGCAGGTCTTTGAGCTCAGCTCAATACAGGCTTCATTGATCCTGTTTTCTTTCTATATTTCAGTTACAGTAACTGCAATCCCATCGGCAAAAGTGATCAGACGTGTGGGATATAAAAACGGGATGGCGATGGCAATTGCAATGATGATGGCCAGCGCACTTTTATATATCCCGGCTGCAAAAGCGCAGTTATTTATTTTATTCATTATTGCTCAGTTCACTATGGGTATTGCTCAAACCCTGCTACAAACCGCAGTTAACCCTTATATAGTGCGCCTTGGTCCGGAAGAGTCGGCCGCGGCAAGGGTCAGCCTGATGGGGATCCTGAATAAATCTGCCGGTGTAGTCGCTCCGATAGTGTTTACAGCCCTGGTGATGGGTGGATTTAGTGAAATTGCTGAAGGTCCACTGACGCAAGCTGAAAAAGACAGCATGGCAGAGAACCTGATCTTACCTTACCTTGGACTTGCCGCATTTATCGGGCTATTCGCATTGGCTATTAAATTCTCACCGCTACCGGAGATAGAAGAAAAAGAAGAGTCGGAGTCTCATGGTACTGTGCGTGAAGCGCTGGCACACCCTAACTTGGCGCTGGGTGTAATTGCTTTGTTCTTGTATGTTGCAGTAGAGGTGATCGCAGGTGATACCATAGGTTCGTTTGCACTTGCCTATGGTCAAGAAAACTTCAGTGTTATGACCTCTTATACCATGACCTTTATGGTAATAGGCTATATCTTGGGGATCATTCTGATACCGCGACTTATTTCGCAGCAAACAGCACTGAGTGTGTCAGCTTTGTTAGGCTTAGCTTTGACCTTGGGCATCGTTTTCTCTGACCCTGGTAGTACAGTGAACCCATTAGGGCTGGGCAGTATGCCTATGGCCGTATTCTTGTTAGCTATGTGTGGATTGGCAAATGCGATTATGTGGCCTGCAATTTGGCCTCTGGCTTTGTCTGGACTTGGTAAGCTAACCAGTGTAGGCTCAGGCTTATTGGTAATGGGAATTGCAGGCGGTGCTTTTGGACCACTCTTCCTTGGGATAGCAAAAGGGGCCGAAGCTACCGTTGCATCCAGCCAGAACGCTTATTTAATACTGTTTCCGTGCTATGTATTCATTTTATTCTATGCCCTGAAAGGCCATAAGATGAGAAGCTGGAAATAGCGAAAAGAATTTCTATCTGTAAAGTAGAAATAATCCCGTGTGTAATGCCACCGCAAGGTGGCATTTTTTATGCCATTCCGTACCAGTTAAATGTCTCTCCCACCCTTAACTTGAGTTTGCTGACGTATCCCGCTGTCTATCCGTTATGTTGAAAATTGCGTAGAAAATTTCTCAATATTCTTACTGTGACGAAAATGTTACTTTAGGTGTGCGTTAAATAAACGCTAACTTAACTTTTAAGGAATAATAGATATGAAACTTCAAGTAAAAAAGAAAACGCTTAAAAAGATGTCTCTGGTGAACTCAGAGTTAGATATGAAAGAAACCCTTAAAGTAGCCGGTGCGGCGGCGAGTGCCACGCATACTGTGTACAGTGTTGGCACAAATTGTGTAACCAACTAACCTGACAATATCCCGAGTCTTGCGGTAGTCGTTGAAGTTCTTTAAATGCCGCAGTTATAGCATGACCATTGATTATATAAAAACAGAAATAAAACGAATTTGTAATTTAGCTTGATGAATGGAAAGATAGAATAAGAAAGAAGTGGGGCGACTGACGAGGCTTGAACTCGCGACAACCGGAATCACAATCCGGGGCTCTACCAACTGAGCTACAGCCGCCACAATAGATAAGAACACCTTTGTTGGTGTGGCGCGCATAATACATAAAAACGCGGGCTTTGCAAAGGGTTAAATTAAAAAAATCTTAAAGAAGTTCGTTGAGTATCCCCGAGTTGTACAGCTAATATTCATACTGGCTGGGTAAAATCGCCCCGCTATCTCACTCAAGTGCTTACAGGAGTCACTATGGAAACGATTGTTCATTGGGTCGATGATAACTCATCTCTTATCATACACCACCTTTTTCAGGGGCTGCTGGCCCTCATCATATTCTTCATTGGTATGAAGCTGGCAAAGCTTGCAGCAAACCTGACAGAAAAAGCGTTTAGTAAACGCAAAGTGGACAAGGCGGTTGGCGCGTTTGTTGGTAACATTGCTTACAGCATTGTGTTTGCCGCTACGTTGTTGATGGCACTGTCTCAGGTTGGCATAGAAACGACCTCCTTTGTGGCTATCCTGGGTGCCGCCGGTCTGGCAATAGGCCTGGCCTTACAAGGCTCCTTATCAAACTTCGCTTCAGGCGTTTTGATCATTATTCTGCGTCCCTTTAAGTCTGGTGATTATATCGAGGCCGGAGGGAAAGCGGGCAGCGTACAGCGCATCGAGATTTTCTCAACTGAATTAAGAACGCCAGACAACAAAGTCATCATTATGCCTAACTCGGCGATTATGTCAGGTGCGATCGTGAATTACTCTCGTGAAAAAACACGTCGTATCGATTTAGTTATCGGGGTGAGTTATGAAGCGGATCTCCGGGAAGCGAAAAATGTGTTAAAATCCGTGCTGGACAAAGAACCGCGGATCCTGAAAGAGCCGGCTTATACGGTCGCTGTATTAGAAATGGCAGACTCCAGTGTTAATTTTGTTGTGCGCCCCTGGGTTTCAACATCAGACTACTGGCCGACTTACTTTGACCTTGTAGAGAATATAAAATTAGCATTAGACGATGCTAATATCGAAATTCCATTCCCACAAATGGATGTTCACCTTCACAAAGACTAATTAATGACAGGTTTATAGGCAATGAAATTACAACTTTTATCTCTGTGCGTATTGGCAGCCATCAGCTCGAATGTTGCTGCACAAGAAGCTCCTGCAAAGAAGCCAAAACAGCAAAAAACCTGGGATATCACCAGTGAAGTGGGGGCAATTATTACCAGCGGTAATACTGAAACCACGACACTTAAAGGCGCACTTAAGGCCAAGCATAACCTTAAAAACTGGCGCAATGAGTATAAGCTGGATGGTATCTACAAAGAAGACGAGATAGAAAACGACGATGGTGAGCGAGTCAGTGAACGTACTAATGAGAAGTACTCAGTGTCGATGCAAGGTAACTATAAGCTAAACGAAGATCACAGCCACCTGTTTATCTACGGCGCCTACGATTCGGATTACTTTGGTGCCTATCGCAGTGAAACGGTTGTCTCAGTCGGTTACGGCTTACGTCTGCTTAATCTGGATACTATGTACCTAGACGCAGAAATCGGTCCAGGTATGAAGCGCTTTGAGTATCAGGATGATAGCACCGAGGTAGATGAAAATGGCAACCCGCTTGCTGGCACGACGGATAACGAAGTGATTGGTGTCGCTAAAGTTGATTTCGAATGGCAAGTGTCGGATAACGCGCGCTTCACTCAGGTGGTGGGTGTCGAGTATGGTGATACCAACACGAAAACGACATCTGAGTCAGCATTGATGACGAAAATCAACGGCTCATTACAGATGAAAGTGGCGTACAATATTACCCATAACTCAACAGTGGACGAAGGTAAGGAAAATACCGATACGGAAACATCCCTTACGCTAGTTTACAGCTTTTAACATAATTAACTAAAGATATATCAAAAAAAGGGCGATAAGCCCTTTTTTTATGGCGTCATTTTTATGTAAAATACGCAATCTTTTTGGCTTATCGTAAAACAGGAATCAAAACCGGATGTCGTTTAAACGTATTTTTGCAGCAACCATGCTGGTGTTTAGTGCGGTTTCAATTGCTTTTACACCGACCGCGCAACAAATAGAACAGTTTAAAAAATTGCCAAAAAGTCAGCAGCAAGCGCTGGCAAAGCAATATGGCTTTGATTTGTCAGCGTTGTCAAAATCCAGTTTTTCAAATTCGACTGATATGAATTCTAATACGCCTAGCGTATATCCGCGTCAAAGCGAACATAGCAATGAGGCGGAAGTTGATCCTATGGCACCGAAAGAGCCCAAACTTAAGCCATTTGGGTATGAGTTATTTGCGGGCGAGCCAACCAGCTTCGCACCAAATGAAATGCGCTCAGTGCCAAGTGATTACATTATATCTAGCGGCGATGCTATCACGATTAGTTTTTACGGTAAGGAAACAGCTACACACACCGTCACTGTTGATAGAGAAGGGCGTTTGAGCATTCCAGACTTCGCACCAATTAATGTTGTTGGCCTGACCTATTCTGAACTCAAACATCTGATTGAAAACAAAATTAAGAGCGAAGCGATTGGTTTAAATGCATTTGTATCAATTGCTGAATTGAGAAGTATTCAAGTGTTGGTTGTGGGAGAGGCTTATCGCCCGGGAAGTTACACACTTTCACCTTTGTCGAATGTTACTCATGCGCTTTTTGCCAGCGGTGGGCCAACGCAGATCGCGTCACTGCGTAATATTGAGGTCAAGCGACAAGGGCAAACGGTTTCTGTGTTGGACTTATATGACCTATTACTGAGAGGTGATAGCAGTAATGACGTCACCTTACAGTCTGGAGATGTCGTCTTTTTACCATCCGTAGGCCCTCAGGTTACAGTAACCGGCCAGGTGAAACGGCCGGGTATCTTCGAAATGAAACAAGGCGATACTGCTAAAGAGCTGATCCACATGTTTGGTGGATTTGCAGAGGATGCGTTTATTGAGAATGTCCAGGTCAATAGGATCTTCAATAATAAGGCGAAGTCGGTAACATCCATCGACTTTAGCGATAACAGTGCCGACTATACACCTAGAGGCGGTGATGAAATTAATGTCCAAGCTATAAATGATGAGATCGTAAACTCTGTTACGCTCATTGGTGCTGTAGCTAGGCCAGGATACTATGAATGGTATGAGGGAGCCACTTTAGACTCTTACATTACTAGTTTGAAAACAGACCTTCTGCCTCAAGCCGATTTGTCTTACGCAATCGTGGTTCGAGAAAAAGAGCTGCCTGGGCAGATCGAAGTATTGCAGTTTGTGCTAAGCGAAGCTCTGTCTGGTGTGCCTGTACCTTTGGAAAGAAACGATGAAGTTTACATTTTCAGCCGTTTTAATTCTCTACTTGAAGAAGAAAAAGCCCTAGAAAATTTAGCGATTACAGCTGAAGAACGGGAGCTTCAGGAGAAAGTGAAGCTATGGCATTTGTACGAACGTCGCCAGTTTGATAAGAAAGTTACGTTCGATGAGGCCATTAGTAAGGCAAAGAACCCGCCAACTACAACTGAACAGGAAGAAGAGCTCGCAGACTATACGCCTGCTGTATTTTCACGTGAAAATTTACTTGCTCCTGTATTATCGAAACTTGATTATCAAGCCTCTACCGTAAAACAGAATTTAACAATCAACGTAACCGGCCAGGTACGTTTTCCGGGGCAGTACCCTGTATCACGAGATATGAGTACGATTGATGCTATTCGAGCCGCTGGCGGTTTATTGGAATCTGCCTATACTGAGTTCGCAGAAGTGACAAGAATTAATGACAAAGGCGAGGTGCTCCACGCTAAATCATCATTGATCAAAGGGGCAGACCAATACAACATTAAGTTGATAGGGCGCGATACGCTGAATATCTTGATGCAACCAAACTGGCAAGATAGCTTCAAAGTTTCTCTAATTGGAGAGGTGCGTTTTCCTGGGGAGTATGTGGTCAAGCGCGGTGATACGCTAATAGATGTACTTAACCGAGCCGGTGGCATTACAAAGTATGCTGATGAAAATGCAGCAATATTTACTCGTGAATCGATCAGAGAACAAGAGCGTGAGCAATTATCTAGATTGTCTGATGAGCTCAGAAAAGACATGGCTGCTAGGAGTTTTCAAAAGTCAATAGGGGTCAATAATTCACTTAGCTATAATGAGACGGATAAATTGCTTAGAGATCTCGCAAAAGCTGAGGCGGTAGGAAGACTAGTAATTGATTTGCCTTCTATCTTGTCTCGCTCAGATTCTTTAACACTGCAAAAAGGTGACAAGCTGTACTTACCTGGTAAGCAGGATTCAATTTCAATTATTGGTGAGGTTAATTATAGCTCCTCTCATCTTTTCAAAGCCGGAAGAACAATCGATGAGTATATTAGCCTGAGTGGCGGGATACGAGATCGGGCTGATGAAGATAAAGTCTATGTGATCAAAGCGAATGGAGAGGTACAAATACCGAACCGAGGCTCTTGGTTTGCCGTAAATAACAGGGTTGAATTAGAAGCGGGTGATACCATTGTGGTGCCTATGGACTCTTCTCATATGGATAATTTGACCTTATGGAGTACTGCAACACAGATCTTTTATCAGTTAGGGGTGGGTATAGCCGCTATTGCAGCACTTTAAGTTAAACCACCAAGCGTGCAGTAATTCGTAACGGAAAGTTTGAATTGAGATCTGTTAAGTTAAATAAAGTAAATTAACATAAAGCTATAGAGATGAATAATAGACACCTAGTTTGTTCAGATGACGATATATATGATAAGGAAATTAATTTCCTCCAGTTGTTTAAAGTTATTTGGAAAGGAAAATTAATAATACTTCTGAGCACAATTGCCTTTTCTCTCTTAGCAGTGGTTTATGCATTGAGCTTGCCCAATATATATCGCTCAGAGGCACTACTGGCACCGGCTGAGCATGCCCAATCTGGTGTTGGTTCATCACTTGGTGGTCAATTGGGGGGGCTTGCCTCGCTTGCAGGGGTTAATCTGGGAAGTAACCAGATATCTAAGGTACAGTTAGCTATAGCAACACTTCAGTCTAGAGCGTTTGTCAAAAAGTTTGTAGATAAATACTCATTGTTGCCAGACCTAATTGCCGCTGAGTCATGGGATGCGTCAACAGGCAAAGTACAATATGACCCTGAGCTATATGACGAACAAAGTAAAGAATGGATCAGGGAGGTTAGTTTCCCACGCACAGTGATACCCTCTGATCAGGAAGCTTATGAGTCGTTTAGTGATATGTTGCGTGTAAACGTCTTGCCTGATAATGGCATGATCGTTCTCTCAATCGAGCATGTATCTCCCTTAGTTGCAGAACGTTGGGTTTCTTTATTGATAGAGGAAATTAACAAAGAAATAAAAGAAAGGGACATCAAAGATAGTCATGAGTATAGCGAATATCTTGCCAAAGAGCTTGAAGTAACTAAAGTGGCTGAAATGCAAGTTATTCTGAATAACTTACTAGAAGAGCAAGCAAAAACGGTTATGTTTGCCAGTGTTAGAAATGAATATGTTTTTAAAGTAATTGACCCAGCATTGGTACCTGAGTCGAAAGTCGCTCCGAAAAGAGCGGTCATATGTGTAGTTGGATTTTTGATAGGCTTATTTATTGGGGTATCCATAACCTTTGTGATGGCTTTTAATCAGAAAGAGTTTGATAATTAGTAAGGTTTATGTGTGAAATGAACAACGCAACGGAAGGTCTTGAAAAAGACACTCTTGATATCTCTACTTTTGTACTTAATAAACGCTTCAAATCTAAAAAAGAAGTAATGAGTCAAAAGGTTATTTATGTTTATTGTCCATCAGACTTTCAAGATGAGCTAGCTACGATATTAAGTGATTATAACTTTGAAATAGTCTTAAATGACTACAGTATTAGAGACCTATCTAAGAAGGTATTCTGTCACTATAAAAGTGCAGCCCTGACAGAGGAGCAGCGAGACTACCTCGTTAAAGCGACGGAGCGTGGAGCATGGGTTGAGCCTTTAGTTAGCTATTTAGATGAAAGGCACAACTATACAGATATCAGGCTTCTGCATAGCAGTTACTTCTTACACCAGAAGGCCTTTACTATTCTTTCGAACAAGCGCACTCAGATTATGAAGCGAGTTGCAGACGTGCTCGGCTCCTTGGTGATTTTGTTAATGACACTGCCAATCTCAATATTGTTTGCTGTGCTAATAAAGCTGGAAAGCAAAGGGCCTATTTTTTACAAGCAAAGGCGGACTGGACAGTACAATGAAGAGTTCGAGATTATTAAGTTTCGCTCAATGGCACAAGATGCTGAAAAACATGGTGCAAAATGGGCCTCTGCACACGATTCTAGGGTTACCAGAGTGGGTAAATTCATTCGAAAAACCAGAATTGATGAAATCCCTCAGTTAATTAATGTACTAAGGGGTGAAATGTCGCTGGTAGGGCCTCGTCCAGAGCGAGAGATATTTATAAAAGTATTGGAAGAAGAGATCCCTTATTACAGGTTCAGACATGCAGTGAAGCCTGGTGTTACTGGGTTAGCTCAAGTTAGCTATCCATATGGCGCTTCTATTGAAGATGCGGTTTGGAAGCACAAGTATGATATTCATTATATAAAACACCATTCTTCACTACTGGATATTAGCATTCTATTCAGAACTGTTAAAACGGTATTGTTTGGCATGGGGCGCTAGCCGAGCTTTAGTGTTTTCGCTGTTACTACATATGACATGTTACTAAGGCACTCACCACTTTATATGGCAAGTGCCTTATGTAATTTATGAGTTTGTTTAGCCTTTGCTGAGCAGACTTATTCGCATTTAAAAATCAACTAGCTAATAAGGGAATGATGAAAAAGTCTCTTATAAAAGGTTCTTTGGTGTATTTTATCGCAAATATGATAAATGCCCTGATCCCTTTTTTATTATTACCAATATTAACTAGGGTTCTGACCCCTGAAGAGTATGGTCAAGTTGCAATGTTCTCCCTGTTTATTGCAGGGTTATCTGCTTTTGTAGGTTTAAATGTTGTAGGCGCTGCTGCGCGTCATTTCTATAATGATGATAGCTCTCATGCGTCAATCAGACAATATAATTCAGCTTGTTTATGGATACTGCTCTTCTCAACCTTCTTGATCTTCATTATCACTTATATTTTCAGTGAGGCTTTGTCTGACTTTCTATCTTTACCGGTGAGTTGGTTATATATTGCTCTTATGTCTTCTTTTTTCTCTTTCCTGCTCCAGTTTAGATTGAGTCAGTGGCAGGTAAGAGAGAACCCAGTGAGTTATGGAGTGCTTCAGGTCTTGTGTAGCGTGTTAAACGTAGGTGCATCTCTATACCTAGTGTTATACGCTGATAATGGTAGTGAGGGCCGTATAGCAGGAATTGCATTTTCATTTTTGGTATGTGGGCTTGTTGCAACTTTCTTGCTATACAAAGAAGATTTACTTGGTTTTTCATTTTTAAACAAAGCTTATTTGAAAGATGCTTTGAACTTTGGTGTCCCTTTGATCCCACATATCTTTGGGATATTCCTTCTGACTTCAATTGACCGCTTTGTTATTAATACAGAACTAGGGCTTGCTCATGTTGGTATATACTTACTTGCATATCAACTCAGTTCTGCTATATCAATCGTTTTTGACTCTCTGAATAAAGCATTACTACCTTGGCTATACCGCTCTCTATCTAGTGGTTGTACAATTATTCGAGAGAAAATTGTTAAGAGAACCTATCTTATTTTTATATCTTTAATCTTTCTTGCATTACTCAATTTTGTAATTTCACCTATTGTACTGTTATTTGTTGCAGGAGATGAGTATGCAGAAGCAAGTAAGATTATTAGTTGGCTTGTACTAGGCCAGATTTTTAGCGGTATGTATCTGTTTGTAACTAACTACATATTCTTCTCTAAGCAAACCGCAGCTCTGTCTGTAGTGACAATTTGTGTAGGTGCAGGTAATTTATTATTACTATTCATGCTTATACCTAAGTATGGATTGTTAGGTGCAGCCTATGCATTCAGTATTTCAATGTTTTTCAGGTTTTTATTCACTTGGTACCTTGCTGCAAAAAAGGTTGAAATGCCTTGGCTATACTTTGTGAAATCGAGGGTGTTATGAAAAATCAACTTGTTTGTTATACAACGTTGCAATTGATGATTGCTGAAAGAGTCGTTGCGGAGCTTGGGCTTTCTGATGTGGTCTTTTCATTTGTCACCAAAAAACCTTATGACAGCTCTACTAACTTTATTAGTACGCTTAGGGGTAGAGGTTATTCTGTCAATGAATATTACTATGATGGAAAAGTGCTTGAAACAGCATTCGAGTTAGTTAGAGTCTTTTCAAAAGTCAGAGCCGATTCGATTTATATTGCATCAATAGATAACGTTTTTATGCACTTAATATTGTCAAAGGCGTCTTATGATTCGCTATATACATTTGATGACGGGAGTGCCAATGTCATTAAAAGCAGTGTGTACTATAATTTAGAGAAAAGAAGTTTTAAGTTTAAATTGTTTTACTTTCTTTTCTTTATAAATTTTGATGCGAGCAAGGTCAAGAGACTAAGTAAAGCTCATTACACAATTTACCCAAATCGTTCTAATATTATAGAAAAAACAGTTCCTGTTACTCTTTTTGATTACAAGAGTGAGGGGATGAAGAATGGTAAGTCTATTAATGTACTAGTTGGTGCTTGTTATGATGAGATCTTTGTTGAAGATTGTTCTACTCTAATCGATAACGTATGTGCTTTTCTAGATGATACAGGTTTAGAAACTGTATATGTAAAGCACCCAAGAGAGTTCTCTTCTAAAGTAGCAAACAAGTTTAAAATGCTGGACTCTCGCCAGGTTGCAGAGGTTCATATTTCTAATCTTTTAGATGAGTATGAGACGGTTAATATATATAGCTTTTTAAGCACGTGTCAGCTAAATTTGAGCTCTATACCTAGGGTGAATAACTTTGTCATTTATAGTGAAAAAATGACGTCAACTTTTAAGTCTTGCATTAAAGAGTTTTCTGATGAAGGCTTTTTCACGACATTAGAGCTGGACTAAGATGGTTTTCCTTCTGTCGAAGACAAGTTTTAAACTTGGTAATTTGATTTTTTTAGTGCTTTCTTTACCCTTTGTCTTGTTCGTTGGGTTTAGGGGTGGCACGCCTGACACTCAAATATACTATAATGTATTGGCGAACATAGATAAGCTTGATTTGCTTAATCCTTTCGTGTTTTATCAACAAACCGGAATGGAAATTGGCTTTGGTTGGTATGCCTGGGCTATTAGTTTGTTTACAAGCTCGAATGTCTTACTTTTTTCCATTTTCTCTATTCTGAACTTTTACTTTTTATATAAAAGCTCTAGATTGTTAAAAGTAAACTACTTGTTTGTTTTGGTTTTTTATCTTCCATCTGCATATTTCTTCTTACAGCAGCTTATGCAGATGAGGCAGGGATTAGCTATTGCTATTACCTTATATGCTATCGTTCGTTTTATTTATAAAAGAGAGCTGCTGGTTTCATTTCTGCTATTTGTCGTTGGTTTTTTATTCCATCAGACCGCATTGTTTTTGCTTGTATTCTCTGTGTTCTTTTACTTTGCTGATAGTTTTTCAAAGCGGTCTAGGATTGACTTTTTTCTTTTGAACTTTTTCTTTCTAGTCGTTTTTATTATCTTTTTTAAGTTTTTCCTATTGGATTTTTTAATTGGTTTATCCCCTCGTTTGCAGGCTTATGCTTCTAGCGATAACTTTTCCAGCTCTGTGAGTGTTATAAACCCTCAGGTAATAAAAACGATACTCATTATCTTCTTTGTGGGCCTTTGTGCTGGACCTGCATTGCGTAGGAAGAAAGCATATAGGTACTTCCTTTATTTAGAGTTTTTATCATTGGCCATTCGGATCGGCTTTTCTGATTTCGCGATAATGAGTGGAAGGCTGTCTACTGTATTCTCACATGCTGAAGTTTTTATTTTGCCACTTGTATTCAGGGATAGAATTAGCGCAGTTGCTAAATTATTTATATTGCCGGCTTATATTGCATTGCAATCTGTGATTACATTGCAAATGCAAGCTCCCTATTTACTTGAGTTTTACTCCAAACCATTGAGCCTGATGAAAAATGTTTAAAAAGTCAATTCTGATTGTTATTAATGATATTACATCTTCTGGTGGCACTGAACGAGTTGCTGCTTTTTTAGCTAATAATTTTGCAAGTTCTGGTTATAAGGTAACATTATTGACATTACTGTATAGCGGAAGCTCTCCGTATTACAGTTTAAATAAAGATGTTAATTTAAAAGTTCTTGATAGTGGTAACACGATTAAAATTGCGTCTTATCTTTACTCCAATAAATATGATGCAATTATTCCCGTTTCTATGGGGCGGTTATCATTTAAAGTTGCAATTGTACATCGTGCGTTAAGACTAAAATCTCAGTTAATCTTGAGTGAGCATGTGGGTTTTGAAACGTCTTCATCAATGGTACGAAAGCTGAAGTTACTAAGCTATAACCTTGCAAGCGATTTGGTACTTCTGACTGATCATGACTACGCCTTGTTACATTCCAAGACATCAGCAAAAGTGTCAGTCATTCGCAATGCGACCAGTTTTGAGTCGATACGCCCGACTGAGCTTAAAGACAAAGAAAAAGTGGTTCTTGCCGTTGGAAGGCTAACTTATCAAAAAGCGTTTGAGAAGTTAGTAGATATCTGGGCTGAATTACCCAATCATCACGGATGGAAATTAAGAATTGTAGGTGATGGTGAGGACAGGGATACGCTGCAGCAACTGATCAGACACAAAGGGGTAGAGGACACTGTTGAGTTGAAACCAGCGTCAAAAGACATTGCTTCGGAATACAGAAATGCTAGCCTTTTTGCTATGACATCTCGTTATGAAGGTCTGCCTTTAGTGCTGATTGAATCTAAGTCCTTTGGGCTTGCGGCTATCTCTTTTGATTGTAAGACCGGCCCGAGAGAGCTCATACGCAATAATGTCGATGGCTATGTTATCGATGAGGATGACGACGAGACGTTTAAGGCCCGACTACTCAGTCTTATCAATAACGATGAGCAGCGCGAAACCATGCAATTGGCGGCCTTGTCAGACTCACAAAACTACTCGAAAGATGTTGTATTTGAAAACTGGTTAAATTTACTAAGCAGATAAGTTATGGCTAAAGTTTCTATTATTATGCCTGCATACAATGCAGAGAAGACAATTGCGCAGAGTATTGAATCAATCCAGGCACAAACTTATGAAGACTGGGAGTTGTTGATATCTGATGATAAATCCCAGGATAAGACAAAAGAAATTATTCAGCACTTTATGAGTTCTGATAACCGAATTAAGTATTTTTATAATTCAAATCCGTCGGGTGCCTGGTCTGCAAGAAACAACAGCTTGAGAAAAGTGACGGGTAAGTATGTCGCTTTTCTCGACAGTGATGACCTGTGGTTACCGAAGAAGCTGGAAATGCAAATTGCCGCGATGACGGAAAGTGGTAAGGCTGCTTCCCACACTGCGTATTTTAGAGTCGATAACCAAAATAGAGAGCTTGGTCTAAAAAGTGTAGCTAAAACTGTAAGCTATCAGGATATGCTGAGAAAGAATCACATTGGGAATTTAACGGGGATTTACGATGTAGATCAGGTTGATATTGTATTTCAGCAAGCTATAGGCCATGAAGACTATGATATGTGGCTGAAGATATTAATGAAAACAGACTCAGTAGGTATATTAGAGCCAATGGCTCGCTATCGTGTGCATGCGGGGGGGCTTTCAGCAAATAAAATGCAAGCCGCGCTCTGGCATTACAAAATACTGAGAAGCCAACCCCAGGTAGGGTTTTTCAGATCTTTATATCTTTTTATCTGCTACTTCGTCAGCGCAGTGAAGGTCCGTATATAAACCCAACATATCACAGCCGCTAAGCTGTGCGTTCAATCTCTGGCTATGCGTATCTAATTTGGGTTTATTCTTGAAGTTTTAATTGTGTTAATGATGTTCTCTGCTGAGTGTCTATCCAGAAGCTTGCAACCTCGCCTGCCTGACTGTATATAGTTGATATTTTTGATTATCTGATGGTGCGACAAGATGACTAAGTTTATTTGTACTGTGATGCTGACATTCCGGCACTTTTGTGCCATATAAATACTCATAGTGTACAGCGTGTGGCCCAAAGTATCAGCCCAGAAAATGTAACAATTATTAGCTGATTTTTCTACCTGTTTGCTATGAAGATTTTGGCGAGGCTTGTTCAGTAAAAAACCTCACAGTAGCGCCTATTCTTGCTCTGTGACAGGGCTGTGCCCAGTAGATGAGAGAGCTAGACTCACTTATCAAAAATAGTATAATGGTGTTCGAGATACCTGCATACATAAGCTAAATGCAATAGGGTAATGGTGTGAGCAATTATCCGGCGAGCAGAAGCGCCTTGATGAGGCAATAGAAGAGGGCCATATGGTTGACTAATATGCGACGATTCGGGGCTTTGGCTACAAAATCCTTCATAGCGCTTAGTACATAAACTCTTATCTTTAAGATAAGTGCACAATACAAGTAGTACGTATAGCTACATCATCAAGCCTTTGTCAAAACAACTTGCATAATTGAATAGTACATGGACTACTACGTTTTTGTTCAATAGGCTAAACAAAGTGGTTTGTCATGAGGTTACTCCTTATAAAGGTGTAAGTATTTTTTAGACAAAGATGTCTAAGGCTTGCTGTTAAAACCCCTGAAACGCATATCGTTGTTATGAGCAATATCACAGTGTGATATATATCAGATAATTACTGTTTTTATTAAAAGTTCGAGATTATAAATGAGCAAAATACTAAATTTAATAGGTAGACAAAAGCAGCTTTTTTTGCAAGATATTGAGTCTGCTGAACAGGCGCTGAAAAAAGAAGTGTCTAACTCTCGATTTCTGATCCTGGGTGGCGCAGGCTCGATTGGTCAAGCAGTGACTAAAGAGATTTTTAAGCGCAACCCAAAAAAACTTCACGTTGTGGATATTAGTGAAAACAATATGGTGGAGCTAGTTAGAGATATTCGCAGCTCCTACGGTTATATCGATGGAGATTTCCAAACCTTTGCTCTGGACATAGGTTCAATTGAATATGATGCCTTCATCAAGGCTGATGGCCAATATGACTATGTACTTAATTTATCTGCGCTTAAGCATGTCCGCAGTGAGAAAGACCCTTATACTTTGATGCGTATGATTGATGTCAACGTATTTAACACGGACAAAACGATTCAACAGTCTATCGATGCAGGTGTTAAAAAGTACTTCTGTGTTTCAACAGACAAAGCAGCAAACCCGGTTAATATGATGGGCGCTTCGAAGCGTATTATGGAAATGTTTTTGATGCGTCGCAGTGAGGAAATAGCGATATCAACGGCGCGATTTGCGAACGTTGCCTTCTCCGACGGCTCCCTGCTGCACGGGTTTAACCAGCGTATAGAAAAACAGCAGCCGATAGTTGCTCCAAGTGATATTAAACGTTACTTTGTAATCCCACAGGAATCAGGCGAGCTTTGCCTAATGTCTTGTATTTTTGGTGATAATAGAGATATTTTCTTCCCGAAGCTGAGCGAATCATTACATTTGATTACCTTTGCTGATATCGCAGTAAAATACCTTGCTGACAAAGGTTATGAGCCGCACCTGTGTAGCACCGAAGAAGAAGCGCGTGAGTTGGTTAAGACGCTACCCGCTAAAGGGAAATGGCCTTGCTTGTTTACTAAGAGTGATACAACCGGTGAAAAAGACTTTGAGGAGTTCTTCACGGATAAAGAAACCCTGGATATGGAGAGGTTTAACAACCTGGGGATCATAAAGAACGAGTTGCAGTATGACGCGGAAAAAATCGCATTGTTTGAGAATACAATTAGCCAACTGAAAGAGCAGAAGTCTTGGACAAAAGAAGAGATTGTTGAGCTATTTTTCACTATGATCCCTGATTTTGGTCATAAAGAAACTGGCAAATACCTAGACAGCAAGATGTGATTTGAGGCTGTAATGACACCACAAAAAATTAATGAGTTTGTCAGAGCTCTATATCAGACTGATGACTTTATACCGCTTCATGCTCCGACATTTAGCGGAAATGAAAAAGAATATGTTTTACAGACTATTGACAGCACCTTTGTATCAAGTGTTGGTAAGTTCGTCGACGAATTTGAGCAAAAAATAGAAAGCCTCACGGGTACGGCTAAAGCGGTTGCAACGGTCAATGGTACTGCCGCTTTACATGCCGCGCTTTATATGGCGGGAGTGAGAGCAGGTGATCTTGTTATAACCCAAGCTCTTACGTTTGTTGCGACTTGCAACGCCCTTCATCACATGGGGGCAGAGCCTGTATTTGTAGATGTGTCACAAGTGAGCCTTGGCCTGTGTCCTAAAGCATTGGAAACCTATTTAGAGGACAATGCAATATTGACAGAGCAGGGCACTATTCATCGCGGCACGAAGCAGCGTATTCAGGCTGTAGTGCCAATGCACACATTTGGCCACCCTGTTGAATTGGACGAGCTCGTTGCATTGTGTAAAAAGTGGCAGATTAATTTAGTCGAAGATGCAGCGGAAAGCCTTGGTTCATATTACAAAGGTAAGCACACCGGGACATTTGGAGAGTATGGCGCGGTAAGCTTTAACGGTAATAAAATTATGACTACCGGTGGCGGAGGCGTTGTCTTATGTCAAACGGTTGACTCTGGCGCTCGTACTAAGCATGTCACCACGACTGCGAAGGTTCCCCATCCATATGAATTTTTTCACGATGAGGCTGGGTTTAACTACCGTATGCCAAATCTGAATGCTGCGTTAGGGTGTGCACAGCTTGAGATACTACCTACTTTTATTAAGCAAAAAAGGGCGTTAGCACAACAATATCAAGACTTTTTCGTTGGCAGTGAGTTTAAATTTGTAGCTGAACCTGCTTACGCGCAATCAAATTATTGGCTCAATGCGGTGATTTGTGAAGATAAAGCTGCGCGAGAGCAGTTATTAAAGGAAACGAATAGTCAAGGGGTTATGACCAGGCCGATTTGGCAATTGATGCACCGTTTGCCCATGTTCAGCAACGCACTGAGAGGAGATCTGACATATTCTGAATATGTTGAAGCGCGTCTTGTAAACTTACCGAGTACACCAACGACTAAATTAGGTGTCTGATTATGAGTAAAAAAATAGCTGTTTTTACAGGAACGCGTGCCGAATACGGGTTGCTTTACTGGTTGATTAAAGACATACATGATGATCCTGAATTGACATTACAGCTGCTCGTCTCTGGTATGCATTTGTCTCCTGAATTCGGTAATACTTACAAGCAGATAGAAGATGATGGTTTTAATATTGATGAAAAAATTGAAATCTTACTCTCTTCTGACACGGCGGTCGGTACCGCTAAGAGTATGGGGCTCGGTGTTTTAGGCTTTACAGACGCACTGAGTCGACTGAAGCCAGATGCCTTAGTGATTTTAGGAGATAGATTTGAGGCATTGGCTGCTGCTCAGACAGCCATGATTCTGAGAATTCCTATCTTGCATCTTCATGGTGGTGAGATCACAGAGGGGGCTTACGACGATGCAATCAGGCATGCAATTAGTAAACTCAGCTATCTTCACGGTACTTCGACAGAAGAATATAGGCAGCGTGTAATTCAACTTGGAGAGTCACCAAGTCGGGTTAAGAATATTGGTGCGATTGGCTTAGATCACTTAAAAAGAAGTGATTTTATGACAGTGGATGAGATTGCTGAGTCTCTGCAGTTTGACTTAAAGTCGCCCTATTTTTTAGTAACTTACCACCCTGTGACACTGGGAGAAGAACCTCCTGAAGAGAGTTT
The DNA here is from genome assembly GCF_000967655.1 of Pseudoalteromonas rubra. Classification (GTDB taxonomy): domain Bacteria; phylum Pseudomonadota; class Gammaproteobacteria; order Enterobacterales; family Alteromonadaceae; genus Pseudoalteromonas; species Pseudoalteromonas rubra_A. The sequence continues at coordinate 4,000 of NZ_JXYA01000020.1, read as the reverse complement.
CAATGCGATTTTATCAGCACTAGATGCTTATCCTGACCACCAGGTAATTCTAACCTATCCTAATGCTGATGATGGTGGGAGAAAGATAATCCCTATTCTCGAGCACTACGCACAGGCGAATAGTGAGAGGGTTTTTGCTATACCCTCTTTAGGGCAACAGCGTTATTTGAGTACGGTGAAGCACGCTTCGGCGGTGATTGGTAATTCTTCGAGTGGTATTATTGAAGTGCCTTCTTTTGATGTCCCAACCGTAAATATTGGTGTGCGGCAGAAGGGGCGTTTAGCTGCGAAAAGTGTACTGCATTGTAGTGCGCAAGCCCCAAGTATTGAACGAGCGATAAAAGCGGCACTATCTCGTGAATATCAAACTGAAGACGAGATAATTTCAAACCCATATGGTGCAGGCAATGCAAGCAAGCAAGCAATTCAAATGCTAAAAGAGCTTGACTTTCAACCAAGTAAGCCGTTTTACGATTTAAAATGAGAGTATTATGACATTAATAATTGCAGAAGCCGGCGTTAACCACAACGGTAGCGATGAATTGGCTTTTAAACTGGTCGATGCTGCACACGAAGCCGGTGCGGATATTGTTAAATTTCAAACCTTTAAAGCTAAAAACCTGGTAACGGAATCGGCTAAGCAAGCGGATTACCAAGTTGCCAATACAGGAAAGCAAGAGTCCCAGTTCAGTATGCTCAAACGTTTAGAGTTGAGCTATGAAACACATCATAAGCTAGTAAAATATTGTCAGGAGCTGGGCATTGAATTTTTATCGACGGCGTTCGATTCTGAAAGCCTTGACTTTTTAGTTAACGATTTGGGTATTACTAGGCTCAAGTTACCTTCAGGAGAGATAACAAACGCACCGCTTGTTTTAGAGCATGCCAGAACAGGATGTGATCTAATTGTCTCAACAGGTATGGCAACACTGAGTGACATAGAATATGTGTTATCTGTAATTGCGTTTGGATATCTACATCCTAATGGTGACCCAACGGATGAGTTGTTAATAGAAGCGTATTTTTCAGAGCAAGGCAAAGCACTACTGAAAGAGAAAGTGACCCTGTTGCATTGCACCACGGAATATCCAGCACCTTATGATGACATCAATCTGAACGCTATGGATACGATGAAAGACGCGTTTAAACTATCCGTTGGCTACTCAGATCACAGTGAAGGAATTGTTGTGCCAATTTCCGCTGTAGCTAAAGGCGCTGTTTTGATTGAAAAGCACTTTACGACAGATAAGTCTTTACCAGGACCCGATCATAAAGCGTCGCTGGATCCTGTAGAGTTGAAGGCCATGGTTGATGGGATCCGCATCGCGCAAAGAGTGCTGGGTGATGGTATTAAGGGACCTCGCCCTCTGGAAATTAAGAACAAAGAAGTGGCTAGAAAAAGCCTGGTTGTAGTGCAACCACTCAAAGCTGGAGAAGTGATCACTCCAGAGCACATTACTGTTAAGCGTCCGGGTGATGGTATGCCGCCTTCATTATATTGGAAAGTGCTCAAAACCAAGGCTTCTCAAGATTATCAAGTTGGTCAATTGCTAGATGAATAAATTGCCAGTGGTATTGATCGGTGGGGGAGGACATGCTGCCGGTTTGGCTGAGATCTTGATCCAACAAAACCGGCAGATTTTGGCTGTAGTTGCACCTGAACTTTCCCCAAGCTTGAGACAGTTAGCAGAGTTCACGCACCACGCAAGTGATGAAGATGTTCTGCAATACGACAAGCACCAGGTAGAGCTAGTCAATGGGATTGGTGCGATGCCATATAAATCATTGAGGCAAAAAATATATAAGCGTTTTAAAAAGGATGGTTATAAATTTGCACAAGTGATTGCAAACAGTGCCAATATCTCTGCTAATGTTCGATTAGCAGAGGGCGTGCAGATCATGCAAAATGCGGTGGTTTGTATTGGCAGTTCGGTTGGAGAAAACTCAATTGTAAACACATCCTCTACAATTGATCACGACTGCTCAATTGGTATGCACTGCCATATAGCGCCAGGTGTTACAATGAGTGGACAGGTTCGAATTGAAGACGGTGTGCACGTGGCTACCGGAGCAAGTATAATCAATAACATTACAATTGGTGAGAACGCTATTGTTGGTGTTGGAGCATCGTTGACAAAAAGCCTAGCTAAAAAATGTATTGCTTACGGACCAAAGACAACAGTTAAAGTACAGGGTGCCAAATGACGAGCAAGTGGAAAAACTTAATAATCTCGCCACAGACCAGCATTAGAGATGCTATGGAAGTTATTGACCGGGAAGCGCTTCGGGTCGCGTTAGTGATTGCTGATGGGGATAAACTTGCCGGCATAGTGACGGATGGCGATATCCGCAGAGGGATATTGTCTGGCGTTGACTTATCGGACCAAGTCGAGAAAGTGATGAATTCATCACCGATAGTAGCTTCAGAGCACAATACATCTTCAGAGTTAAAAGAGATCATGCGTAACAGTAGTAGCTTATCTCTGCCTATTGTAGATGAAAGAGGTAGTCTTGTTGGGTTGAAAACCTTGCATGAAGCGCTAGAAGTTGAGAAAAAAGACAATCCGATCTTTATTATGGCTGGCGGCTTTGGAACAAGACTAAGGCCTTTAACTGATAACTGCCCTAAGCCAATGCTTAAAGTTGGTGATAAGCCGATGCTGGAAACCTTGATCCGACATTTTAAGTCTTTCGGCTTTTATAATTTTTATATTTCTACCCATTATCTACCAGAAGTAATTACAGAGTACTTTAAAAGTGGTGAAGAGTTTGGCGTCAACATTACTTACGTAAATGAAGAGGAGCCACTTGGAACGGCTGGAGCACTATCTCTGTTACCAGATAATTTGCCGAATAAGCCGTTAATAATGATTAATGGCGATATTCTGACAAACATGAATTTCACAAAAGTATTGGACTTTCATGAATCGCAAAAATCTGATGCGACAATGTGCGTCAGAGATTATGAAATTAAAGTGCCTTTTGGAGTAATTGAAGGTGACGGGCATGTCATTACTGATATCGTTGAAAAGCCTACTTATAGGTACTTTGTTAATGCAGGTATCTATGTTATATCACCTGATATCGTTCGCTCTGTACCCAAAAATCAGTATCTAGACATGCCGTCTTTGTTTCAGAAAAAAACAGAAGACAGTTATCGAGTGCTGAAGTTTCCAATCCATGAATACTGGTTAGATATAGGTAGACATGACGATTTTAAACGAGCACAAAATGATATTCATGATCTAGGGTTGTTTTGATTATGATAAAAGTACTGGCGATTGTTCCTGCTAGAGCTGGCAGTAAAAGATTACCTCAGAAGAATATCAAAGTCCTCGGTGAGCTGCCTCTTGTCGCACATACATTTGAAGCGATTAAGGGCTCTCAGTATATTACCCATACATTGGCGACTTCAGATTGCCCAACAGTACTGGAGATCGCTGCTACCTATGAGCGCACTACTGCGGTATTGAGACCTGCGGAGTTAGCGAGTGATACAGCCTCTTCATTGGATGTCGTTCATCATGCAGTCGAGTATGCTAATAACAGCGGGATAGCGTTTGACGTAATCTGTTTGCTCCAGCCAACAACGCCGCTGCGGACATCAAAGGATATTGATGCAGCGATCGAGCTATATGTCGAGAAAAACGCAAAAGGGATCGTCTCTATGACGGAATGCGCACATTCTCCATTGTGGAGCACGCGCTTGAAAGAGGAGCATGATTTTAAGCAATTTATCTCAGGTCTGACTAACACCAGATCTCAGGATTTGGACCCATACTATCAATTGAATGGTGCCATATACTTGGTAGATAAGGCTGAATTCAAAAAGTCAGGGAAGCTCTTCCTGGAGCAAGATTATTACCCTTATATCATGTCTAACGAAAACTCGATTGACATTGACACAGAGGTTGATTTCCTAATTGCAGCGGCTGTGCTTCAGCATAGGACCGAAACCCCCTGAGTCAGCGCCATCTTCTTTGCCTTGAGTACTCTGTAA
>NZ_JXYA01000019.1 GCF_000967655.1 Pseudoalteromonas rubra | reverse complement strand
CTTCATATTTTTAAAGAACAGAGCGACTTAATGTCGCTGCGCTGTTAGCGCTGAGGGTTGTGCATTCTAATCACTTCCCATTTTATGTCAACACTTAATTTTGAAAAGTTTCAGAATCAAGTTTTATTTGACTCCCAACTCGCTGGCTCATTGCTTTTCAGCGTTGTGCCCCGTGTCGGTGGATGCGCATTATAGGGAAATCGAAACTCAGCGCAACCCCTTTTTTGAAGAAAAGTGAGAAAAATGGCGCGTTCGAATGAAAATCATACCAAACAGTGCAAAAATGCATGTAAAACATGCAATATTGCGCTTTATGCGGGGCTGGAGATCTATAGAGCAAAGCTCTACACTGAACTCAGTACCAAGAATAGCGGTAACAGCAGGTAATAAAGGGATACTAAAATGACAAACAAATACAAAGGCAGAAGTTATAAAAGCAAAACCCCAAAATTAGCGGCCGGCGTGTATGTAGATGAGAGCGCCGTTTTGGTTGGCGATATAGAAGTAGAAGAAGACAGCAGTGTCTGGCCTTTAGTCGCAGCGCGAGGAGACGTGAACTTTATCAAGATTGGCAAACGTACCAATGTTCAGGATGGCAGCGTATTACACCTTACTCGCTCAAGTGCTTCAAACCCGGATGGTTACCCTCTGATCATTGGAGATGATGTGACCGTTGGCCACAAAGTGATGTTGCATGGCTGCCAGCTGGGCAATCGCATCCTGGTCGGCATGGGCGCAATTGTTATGGACAATGTCGTGGTAGAGGACGACGTGATCATAGGTGGTGGTGCTTTGGTGCCTCCTAATAAACGCCTGGAGTCGGGCTACCTGTATGTTGGCAGCCCGGTTAAGCAAGCTCGGCCACTTAACGAGCAGGAGATCGCCTTTTTAAAAACATCGGCGCAGAACTATGTCGAACTCAAAGATGACTACCTGTCAGAGCTGGACTAGTTCAATTTCCCCCTGGGCCGAGTACGCCTCTTCTTCAATTTGCTTCTCGGCCTGCATTTCGTAGTCAAACTGGTGTGCTTTAAAGTGTGCGAGCGCCTGCTCTTTTGACAGCGTGGTCTCAATCACACAAGAAACCAGCATGCCTGATGCCATAGCGGTGAATACCAAGCACTGGCGTGTATCATCGTAGTGAATATCATCATTGATCAGGATCTGCTGATTCATAGTCTGCCCTCTTTCATCGCACTCAGCACAGGGGCTATCTCTGGGGTTTGACCTCGCCATAGGGCAAACGCTTCAGCAGCCTGCCCCACCAGCATGCCCATACCATCCACACAGTGCGCTTTCGCATTATACTCAGTGACCCAAGCCAAAAAGGCTGTTTGCTGATCGCTATAAAACATGTCATACGCCAGTGCGCAGCTGCTGACATGCAGAGGGTCGACGTCTGGCACCTGCCCTGTGACACTCGATGACGTTGAGTTAATCACCAGATCATAGTGCTTATCAGGAATGTCATTTAGTGCAACGCCCTGCACCTCGCCATATTCAGCAAACAACTGGGCAAGTTGCTGTGCTTTTTCTGCGGTACGATTGGCAATCACTACACTCGCAGCCCCGGCTTGCAAAAGTGGATAAACACAGCCACGCGCAGCGCCTCCCGCGCCAATCAGCAGGACTGTGGCACCTGATAAGGTCTCGATATGGCGCAGTAAGTCAGCAACCAGCCCTGCACCATCGGTATTGTCGCCCAGTATTGAACCATCTGTTTGTGGCATCAAAGTATTGACTGCTCCAGCTAACCTGGCTCGCTCCGTCAACTGGCCAGCCAATTGATACGCGCGCTCTTTAAAGGGCAAAGTGACATTGGCACCCAGACCACCCTGGGCAAAAAATTCCATTACAGTCGATTCGAATTCAGACAATTCAGCCAGTATGGCTCGGTACTCAATGACCGAATTAAACTGACCAGCAAATTGCGTATGAATGACAGGAGATTTAGAATGCTTAATCGGGTTTCCAAAAACCGCGTATTTATCCATTGAACGGCCTAACGATATAGTGATGTTATATGAAGCAGTTAATTAAACGCATCTTTAATCAAGATGCAAGTGACAATCCATCCTCAGATGCAACCCATCAGGCTCCGACGCCCGAGAAAACACCTTATGAGATCATCGGTGGCGAAGCTGGCACCCGAGCGCTGGCCAACCGCTTCTATGACATTATGGAAAGTGACCCCTACGCTAAACCTTTATATGACATGCACCCGTTACCACTGGATCGCATCCGTCAGGTATTTTTCGAGTTTCTCTCCGGCTGGCTGGGCGGTCCGGACTTGTTTGCAGAACAATATGGTCACCCCAGGCTCAGAATGCGCCATATGCCATTTACGATAAATAAAGAGCTGCGCGACCAGTGGATGTACTGCATGGACAAAGCCCTCGATCAGGAAGTCGACAACCCTTTGTTACGAGAAGGATTGCGAAAATCGCTGGCTCAATTAGCCACACACATGATAAATCACGACTAAAGTATTAATTTTATATTAAATTAGCGCAATAATTTTTTGCGCTAAGTCAAACTGCCCTGGTTACTAAACACGCATAATAACGGCTCTGCTTTTTTAAGGTGCGATGCGTGTGAAATCCATTCAACATAAAATTTATGCGTTACTTGCCATTACCGGCGTACTGGTGCTGATCGCCAGTATATTAAGTAACTCCAGTCAGCAAAAACAACTGGCCGAAGAAACCGTCGAGACCAATATTCGTTTGTTGGCAGACAATTATTTCGATTCTATCAACACTATGATGCTCACCGGCACAATGGCCAATCGCGAGATCCTCAGCGATAAAATGCGTAATCACGATAACATTGAAGACGCACATATTATTCGTGGTGACAAAATCAATAAGCTGTATGGTACGGGCAACCCCAATCAGCAACCCACCAGCGAGGTCGAGCGGGCAGCATTACGGGGTCAGGAAACCCTGGTTATTGAACAGCGCGACGGCAAGCGTATCATGACCTACCTTAAGCCGATGGTCGCAAAGGAAGACTATAAAGGGACTAACTGTCTGGGTTGCCATCAGGCACAAGAAGGCGACGTGCTTGGTGCAGTGCGGATCAGTTACTCTCTTGAAGATATTGATGACACGGTCCACAGCAACACCTGGCTGAGCACTGGCTTACTGACGGGCATTTTTGCCACGACGTTTGTCATTCTGGGTATTCTTTTTCGCAAGCTCTTTATTGTGCGCCTGAAAACGCTGGGCCGTACGATGCGTCTGGCAACCCAGAACAAAGATCTGTCGCTACGTATCGACGATACCATAGATGATGAACTAGGTAGGCTGGCCATCAACTTTAATAAGATGATGGCATCATTTAAAGACAACATTGCTCAGGTGTCGGCCTCATCGCATGTGCTGATCCAGTCTGCCGAGCAGATCTACAATGCAGCGGATACGACCGAGCGGGCTATTCAGGAGCAAAAGCAAGGCACGGACTCAGTTGCTGCGGCTATCAATGAGCTGGAAAGCTCATCCAGTGAAGTGAAAAACACCACCCACTTTGCGTCTGAGAAATCTGACAGCAGTAACCACCTTGCCGAGCAAAGCATGGCTGTGGCAGAACGTACAGAGCAAAGCATTAATCAGCTGGCACGCGATGTGCGCCAGGCGGCAGAGCAGGTTAGCCAGCTTCAGACACAAACCCTGGAAGTGGGTAAAGTACTGGAAGTGATCAGCAGCATTGCCGAGCAAACAAACTTACTGGCACTGAATGCCGCCATCGAAGCGGCCCGCGCCGGTGAAGCAGGCCGCGGGTTTGCCGTGGTTGCCGACGAAGTACGCACCCTGGCCACCCGAACGCATGATTCAACCGACGAAATAAAACGCACCATAGACAAGCTGCAAAACGAAGCCGCGCAAACGGTTAGTGCAATGAGCGCATCTTGTGAGGAAGCGGATGATCGCGCCATGCAGGTCAAGCAGGTGGCACAGGCACTCAAGGATATTTCGAATCAGATGCATGAGATCAATGCACTGAATGTGCAAATTGCCGATGCAACGGAGCAGCAGAACCTGGCCGCCGAGGAGATCAATCAAAGTGTGGTGGCAATTCGAGACAACGCTGAGCAATCTCTGATTGATGCCCATGGCAGCAAACAGATCAGTGAAAATCTGCTCGACCTGGCCCGCTCTTTGGATGAGCAGGTGCGTAGTTTCCGATTGGAATAACATTACCCTGATACAAAAAAGGCGCCACCGGCGCCTTTTTTAATGTGTAATCAAGCTAGTCATCTAACGTAGACATCGCCAGCCAGTCTCTTGGGCGCAAAAAGTGCTTATACAATAATGCCTCAGGCGCGTCTTCGGCCGGCGTAAAGTCGTATTCCCAGCGTGCCAGCGGTGGCATCGACATCAGAATAGACTCTGTTCGTCCACCCGTTTGCAGACCAAACAAAGTACCACGGTCCCAGACCAGGTTAAACTCCACATATCGGCCGCGACGATATAACTGGAACTGGCGCTGTGCCTCGCTGAATGGCGTATCTTTACGCTTTTCCATGATGGGCACATATGCATCCAGGAAACCTTTGCCTACAGCTTGCATAAAGGCAAAGCTGGTATCGAAACCCCACTGGTTGAGATCGTCAAAGAACAAACCACCCACACCCCGGGTTTCTTTGCGATGCTTGAGATAGAAGTAATCGTCACACCATTTTTTATAGTCATCATAGACTTGCTCACCAAACGGCTCACATACCGCTTTGGCAACACCATGCCAGTGCTTGACATCTTCGAGCACCGGATAGAAAGGCGTGAGATCAAAGCCACCACCAAACCACCAGATAGGGTCTTCACCTTCTTTTTCGGCGATGAAGAAACGCACATTGGCGTGACTGGTAGGAATATGCGGGTTTTTGGGGTGAATCACCAAAGACACACCACAGGCATGGAAACTGCGCCCTGCCAGTTCAGGCCGGTGGGCTGTGGCAGAAGCTGGCATAGAGGCACCATACACATGGGAGAAGTTCACGCCCCCTTGCTCAATTACAGCACCGTCGCGCATGACACGCGTACGACCACCGCCGCCCTCTTCACGCTGCCATGCATCTTCAACAAATTTACCGCTGCCATCCGCCTGCTCCAGACCCTGACAGATTTCGTCCTGCAGGGCGAGCAAGAAGGCTTTAACGGATTCTAGGTTTACCTGACTCAACGTCATTAACTCCTTATGATCTTGCCACTTAAGGCATCACGGATCTGACTTGGACTGGTCTGCTTACCCAGCTCACCCGCCTGATAAAATGCCACCCGATCACCAAATGCCGCCTGAGCTTCTGCCAAGGTCTTAGCCGGCTCTTCGCCACTGAAGTTGGCGCTGGTAGACACAATCGGTTTGTCAAATGCCTGACACAATTCTTTCACGACAGGGTGATCGGTCACGCGAATTGCGATACTCGGGTTGCCACCCGTCACCCATTCTGGTGCGCTCGCTTTTACTGGTAACAGCCAAGTCACCGGACCAGGCCAGGATGAAAATATTTCTGCGCGTTTGTCCTGCGGGATTTTACTGTCATCGACGTACGGCAAGCACTGAGCAAAATTATCGGCAATTAGGATCAGCCCTTTTTCTACCGGGCGGTCTTTCAGTGCCAACAGCGCATGGACGGCTTGTTTGTTATCGGGATCACAGCCCAGACCAAAAATGGCTTCGGTCGGGTAACAGATCAGTCCCCCCTGTTGTAATGCTTCGACGGCATTTTGGGGTAACTGACGTTGCGTATCTTGTTCGCTCACTGAGGCTCCTCAATTGTATGCTGACAAACTTTCTGCGGGCATTGTAGCACAGCTTTTCCACCCCGGTGTTTTTGCACCATGACGGGCCAGCCACAGGCCTCACAAGGGTGTGCAACCGGCGGGTGATTCACACTGTACTTGCACTGTGGGTATGCATCGCAGGCATAAAAAAACTTGCCATACTTATTCTTGCGTTTGTGCAAGGTGCCTTTTTGGCACTTGGGACAGGACGGGCCCGGCGTTTCTTCGGGTTCATCATCGTGGGCAATATAGTGACACTGAGGATAGCCAGTACACCCGATAAACATGCCATAGCGACCATTACGTACAACCAGTGGCTCGCTACACAAAGGACAGGCGCTGTCTTCGAGCACCTTAATATCATGGTTATCATGATGCGCGATGGCGCGAATATAATCGCACGCGGGATAACTGGCACAGCCAAGGAAAGGGCCCGACTTACTGTGCTTGATCACCAGTTCAGAGCCACACTTGGGGCATACTTCGTACTCCCGCTCCAGGGCATGCTGGTCTGCATTAAACAACGAATGATCTATTTTACTCATAACAAGTCCCCGTCTACTTCACCCCAATGGCTGTGCGTTCGTAATAGTATCAAGGGAAAGTGATATAAGGAACAAAGAAGCGTCAGCCAGGCAACTCGCCTGACCTAACGAAGCTGTGCCCCTCAATGAAGGTAAGGGGGTTAATGCAGCGGACCTGTGGGTTCTTCGAAGATCAGGTCCTCCATCTGGGCATAGGCATGTTCTTTACCTGGAACATTGAATAGCACCATCAGGATCACCCATTTTAAATCGTCCAGGCAGATTGCCGGTTTATCCAGTGCACATAAGCGGTCAATGACCATTTCTCGGGTCGTGCAATCTATCACACCTATTTGCTCAACAAACATCAAAAAGCCCCGACATTCGATGTCCAGCATGGCACATTCTTGCTCAGTGTAGATCCGGATCGCGCTATCCGGGCGGGCGTTTAAATAAGGAATTTCATCAGACTGCTGTAAATCGGCCAATTGCTCCAGCCAGTCCAGTGCTTTGTAAATCTCGTCTTGATTGAAACCGGCCCCGACCAGTTCATCAGTGAGTTCGTTTTGTTCGACGAAGATATCCGCTTCGCTGTGAATATAGTTTTCGAATAAATACATTAGGATATCAAACATAATTAACCCCTCGCTAATTTGATGTAGCCGTCTAGTACGCGTTCTACTTTGTCTTCAAGCTCAAGGTCCAGTAGTCTGGCAAGCACCTTCTCTACTGGCCACTGGGTCCTCTGCGATAAGGTATCTACACTGGTTACCTCAAAGCCGAGATGCTGCAATACGGGGCAGTGCTCCTGTTTTTGGTCACTTTCTACTATATATAGACCGTTTTCGGAGAAAAATCTTACCTCTTCGAGAATATCCTCTATCCGCTCTGTCAATTTTGCACCGTCTTTGAGCAAATAATGGCACCCCTGAGACAAGGGGTTACGGATTGAACCTGGCACGGCAAACACCTCTTTGTTTTGCTCCAGGGCGTAACGTGCGGTGATCAATGAGCCACTTTTTATTTCGGCCTCGACCACCAGCACACCCAGCGAGAGGCCTGAAATAATCCGATTGCGACGTGGAAAGTGCTCGGCTTTAGGTTGGCTGCCCGGTAAAAATTCGCTCACCAGTAACCCCTGCTCGGCGACCTGCTGATATAAAGTATTGTGACGGCGCGGATAGACCACATCGACCCCGGTCCCCAGTACAGCCAGAGTGGCGCCCCCCTGGCTCAGTGCGCCCTGATGGGCTGCGCCATCCACGCCTCTGGCCAGCCCCGAAGTCACCGTCATGCCCGCACCACTGAGTGACCGGCCAAACTCCCTGGCAATCTCCAGCCCGGTGGCTGTTGCATTACGACTGCCCACGATGGCAATTTGTGGCTCAGATAATAAAGACAACCGGCCTTTGCAAAAGAGCATCAAAGGCGCGCTGCTGATCTGTTTTAATAATGGCGGGTAAGCGGCGTCAAAGTAGCCAACCAGCTGAATGTGCTGTGCGATGCATCGCTGGATCAGGGTATCGATAAAGTGCCAGTCTGGTGCTTGAAGGTAGTGGATTGCGTCCTGAGGCAGCCCCACTTCATGCAACCTGAGGGACGAAACAGTGAAAAGTTCGGCGGGCGTGATGTGCTGAATAGCCCGCTCCATTGTATTGCTGCCCAGCCCGGGACATATCCTCAGTGCCAGACTGTGCCGTAAATCCAGTGTTGCCATGCGCCCTCCCTGAGCAAAGTGCACTCCTGTGCTAAAACCATGAAATCATACTAAGGCAAGCTGCGGGATTAACGACTGCTGACAGAATCCCCCACTCTGACGGGCTGGCGTGTTTTGGTCACCATGGCATAACTGATGTTGTCATACACTTTGAACAACATGAGTTCGCCGACCTGTTCTTTTGGCATATGCCAGACGACGCTGTCTTCGTCGTTCTCTTCACCAAACCATTCGCTCACTTGCGTGATCACTTTGTCCAGGCTGCTGGCATCTTCGATATAACTCGGACCCGACTCCTTCTCAATCACTGTAGGAGACTGGCGATGGATTGCAAGTACATTCCCTTCATGCAGGTCATCTTTACGACCTAAGTCGATAACCACAACCGCCATGGTGCTGAACTCACGCAACTTATTGCTGCTCGCAATGATGTTGCCTGAAATGGCCTGCACCGGCTGGGTCATTTTGAAGTTAGCCGAATAACTTTGTCCGCTCGAGATAGGCATCAGCACGTCACTGGGCTTTACCTCACGACGAACCGATTCAATCTTCACTGTGCTCGGTTTACCGGCTTCAATATTACCGGTTCTGACCACCCGGCCGGTCCCGACCAGAATAGACTCATAGGCTAAAATCGCGCCGTTATCAGGATCGCGATAAGCGTCTCCCTTACGATAAATACCATAGTTACCACCACGAGGCAGATCCCCTTTGACATACAAAAGATGCCCTTCAATGTTCATTTTGTAATTGAAGTTTGAGCCCAGCACCATAGGCAACTGGTCAAAGTCTGACTCCCCCATCGCCTGTTCAAAGCGCATAAAGGGTTCCATCACCGCCAAAGGCAAAGTCGGAATAGCCTGGTTTTTATCACTGACAACACGGACCTGAGGGGAGAGTCGACGTACGCCCTTAGCCAGACTCAGCCGTGGATTCCCCTCGCTATCATAGTGCAGCGATAACACGTCCCCGGGATAAATCAGATGCGGATTGTTGATTTGTGGATTCCACTGCCACAATGCAGGCCACTTCCAGGGACTGTTCAGATACAGACTGGAAATATCCCAAAGGGTATCCCCTTTTTTAACGACATAACGCTCGGGCGCACTGGTTTTAACCGCCAGCGTTTGTGCTAGGGCAGGAAAAACAGCACTCGTTGCCAGCAAAAGGGCGGCAATATGAGATTTCATGCAGGCTTCCTTGAGTTATTTTTCGATATTATCCACCAAAACCTGTTAAAGGGGAACGTGAATGGCTAAAATAAGAGCATACATTACCCCATTTAATTCAAGTGTAAAAGGTATCTATGGCTAAGTTAGCAGTACTGAGTTTTCCAGATGAGCGTTTGCGTACGGTTGCAAAACCGGTCGCCGAAGTAAATGACGAGATCCGCCAGATTGTCGCGGACATGCTGGAAACCATGTATGAAGAAAATGGTATTGGCCTTGCCGCCACGCAGGTAGATATTCACCAGCGCATTGTGGTGATCGATGTATCAGAAGAGCGCAACGAGCCACGCGTATTGATCAACCCTGAAATCACGGCCAAAGATGGCTCAACCATCAGCGAAGAAGGCTGTTTGTCTGTGCCTTATTCCTACGCCAAAGTTGATCGCGCAGAAACCGTTACCGTTAAAGCACTTAACGAGCACGGCGAAAGCTACGAATTTGACGCTGATGGTTTGTTAGCTGTGTGCGTACAGCACGAACTCGACCACCTGCAGGGCAAGTTGTTCATCGATTACTTGTCGCCGCTGAAGCGTCAGCGGATCCGTAAAAAAATCGAAAAAGAAGCCAAACTGGCGGCACGCGCGTAAGCGTGTCGTTACCGACTATTAATTACTACCTAAACTGGGATCTTAAGTGAGCAAATCTCTGCGTATTGTCTTTGCGGGCACCCCGGATTTTGCTGCCAAGCACTTGGCAGCGCTGATCGCATCACACCATGACGTTGTCGCTGTATACAGCCAGCCCGACCGCCCTGCCGGCCGCGGTAAAAAACTCAAAGCCAGCGAAGTAAAAACCCTGGCACTGGAACATAACCTGCCGGTCTATCAGCCTCAGTCTCTCAAGTCTGACGATGCCCAGGCACAGCTTGCTGCGCTGGAAGCCGACGTGATGGTTGTGGTGGCTTATGGCCTGTTATTACCAAAAGCCATTTTAGATACGCCAAGACTTGGCTGTCTCAACGTACATGGTTCAATCTTGCCACGCTGGCGTGGTGCGGCGCCAATCCAGCGTGCTATCTGGGCTGGCGATAAAGAAACAGGCGTCACCATTATGCAAATGGATGAAGGCCTGGATACCGGCGACATGCTGCACATTGCAACCTGCCCAATTGACCAGGACGAAACCAGCGCCAGCCTGTATAACAAACTGGCCGAGCTGGGACCCGATGCATTAGTGGAGACTCTGGACAAACTGGCCGAAGACAAGCTCAGTGCCGAGCCGCAGGATGATGCGCAGGCAAACTACGCCAAAAAGCTTTCTAAAGAAGAAGCCAATATAGACTGGACAATGGATGCCGCACAAATTGAGCGTAACATCCGCGCCTTTAATCCCTGGCCGGTTTGCTACACCCAAATGCAGGGACAAACGGTTAAGGTTTGGCAGGCGACTGTGGTATCGCAGCAAGGCACGCCCGGTCAGGTACTCAGTGCCGACAAAGCCGGCATCACCATTGCTTGTGGTGAGCAAGCACTGACTATCACACAGCTTCAGCCTCAAGGTAAAAAGCCGATGTCGGCACAAGACTTTTTAAATGGTCGCAGCGACTGGGTAACCCCCGGTAGCCAGGTGGGTGCCTGATGGCCAATGTACGCGCGCTTGCCGCGCAAACCCTGTTTCAGGTTGTTGATAAAGGCCAGTCACTGACGACCCAATTGCCCTATGCCAGCCGTCAGTTACCATTAAAAGACCGAGCCCTGTTACAACAGATCTGTTATGGCGTTTTGCGCTATCTGCCAAGCCTGGAGCACTATTGTCAGCAACTGCTGGAGCAACCGCTTAAAGGTAAGAACCGGGTCTTTCAGTTTTTGTTGTATGTGGGTATTTATCAGCTGCAACACATGCGAGTGCCTTCTCATGCGGCCGTCGCCGAAACCGTTAATGCGGCCAATAAGCTTCAGGCCCCCGGTTTGAAGGGGCTGATAAACGCAGTATTACGTAACTTTCAGCGAGCTCAGGACACACTGGAAGCCAGCGCCGATGCTATCCCGGTATGCAAATACAATCATCCGGGCTGGTTTATCAAAAAGCTACAGGCGGCTTACCCAGAGCAATGGCAAGATATTTTGCACGACAACCAGCAGCAAGCACCTATGTGGTTACGCGTAAACCAACGCCAGTCGAGCACCGCAGACTATGCCGCGCGCCTCAATGCTGAACGCATTGCCCATACGCTGGACCCGGACTTTGCAGATGGCATTTTGCTAACCAAACCTGTGGATGTGCAGCAGTTACCAGACTTTGCTCAGGGTGCCAGCTCAGTGCAGGATGCCGCAGCGCAAATGGCAGCCCGGTTACTGGATCCACAGGATGGCGAGCATATTCTGGATGCCTGTGCCGCCCCCGGTGGCAAAACCTGCCATATTCTGGAACTGGCCGATGCCAATGTGATTGCCTTGGATGCCGATGGTGAGCGCCTCAAGCGCGTCGACGAAAACCTTAAGCGTCTGCACCTCAGCGCCCAGTGCCTTGAAGCGAATGCTGCAACACCGGATACCTGGTGGCAGGGCGAACAGTTTGATCGCATTTTATTAGATGTGCCCTGCTCGGCAACCGGCGTTATCCGTCGCCACCCGGACATCAAATGGTTGCGCCGTGCCACCGACATCGATGAGCTGGCAGCCTTACAGGCCAGCATTTTGGATGCCATCTGGCCACTGCTCAAGCCCGGCGGTACGTTAGTGTACGCAACCTGCTCTGTGCTGCCTCAGGAAAATTCCGAGCAAGTAACGGCGTTTTTAGCACGCACGGCGGATGCTCAGCTCACCCCGCTGCACGCACAAGACACGCCGGATAAACCCGGATTGCAATTGCTGCCAGGCCATACCGATGGCTTTTATTATGCACGGCTGACAAAACAATAATAGCGCTAAACTAGCTTATGAAAATCATCATCTTAGGCGCCGGACAAGTCGGCGGTACACTGGCCGAAAACCTGGTCGGCGAACAGAACGAAATCACTGTGGTCGACATTGACGGCGAACGACTGCGGGAATTGCAGGATAAATACGACCTGCAAGGCGTGACCGGGCACAGTGCACACCCGGATGTGCTCAGGCAAGCCGGTGCCGAAGATGCCGATATGGTCATTGCGGTGACCAGCTCGGACGAGGTCAATATGATCGCCTGTCAGGTGGCCTACAGTATTTTTAATACACCCACCAAAATTGCCCGGATCCGCTCTGAGCAATACCTGAAGTATCGGGAAAAGCTCTTTCATAACGACGACCTGCCGGTTGACCACTATATCGCTCCGGAGCAGCTGGTGACTCGTTATATTCGTCGCCTGATCGACTACCCCGGTGCGCTACAGGTACTGCAATTCGCCGATGGCATGCTCTCTTTGGTGGCGGTTAAAGCCTATTATGGTGGTATGCTGGTTGGCTACGCGTTGTCAGCACTGAAAGAGCACATTCCCAATGTCGACACCCGGGTGGCAGCTATTTATCGTCAGGGTAAAGCGATTAAGCCGCTTGGTACCACTGTCATAGAAGCAGATGATGAGGTTTTCTTCATCGCGGCAACCAAACATATTCGCGCGGTGATGAATGAGCTACAAAAGCTGGAACGTTCGTACCGTAAGATTATGATTGCCGGCGGTGGTAATATTGGTGCCGGTCTGGCTCGATCACTTGAGAAAAACCACAGTGTTAAACTGATCGAACGAAACCATGACAGGGCCGCTTCGCTGTCTGAAATGCTCGACAATACCGTGGTCTTTTGTGGTGACGCCTCTGATCAGGAGCTGTTATCTGAAGAGCACATTGAGCAGGTTGATGTGTTTATTGCGGTAACCAACGATGATGAAGCCAACATCATGGCCGCCATGCTGGCCAAACGTATGGGCGCGCAAAAGACCATGGTGCTGATCCAGCGGGGCGCTTATGTCGACCTGGTTCAGGGTGGCGAAATTGACATTGCTATTTCTCCGCAGCAAGCCACTATCTCTGCACTGCTCACACATGTAAGGCGCGGTGATATTGTGAACGTTTACTCATTGCGTAAAGGAGCAGCAGAAGCCATCGAAGCAGTTGCGCATGGTGATGAAAACACGTCTAAAGTGGTTGGCCGGGCCATCCGGGATATTAAGCTTCCTGCGGGCACCACCATAGGTGCCATTGTACGAGATGACGAAGTGTTAATTGCCCATGATGACACCATTATTCTTTCAGGCGATCATGTCATCATGTTCCTGATCGATAAAAAGCATATCGGCATTGTTGAAAAGCTCTTCCAGGTTAGCGCCCTGTTTGTGTAATTCGCACCAACTCAGGGCTGACCTTAGGCTGGCCCGTGTTATTCCTCGTCGGACAAAATAGACAAATCAATCAGGTAGTCTTTTAGTACCGCTTTTATGGTGGTATCCGGGCCCACCACCTGGATCCCCAAAGACACATTGCCCTCAGCACTTTCAATAATACGACATACCTTACCTTTGATGGCTGACGCATTGTCGTCTTTGCCTTCAATCAGTACCTCACAGTTTTCCGATTCCAGGTCGTCCGGCAGGTGCTCTTTTTGAATGTCGAACATCATGCCAGACAGTGAGATGTCTTTGATGATCCCAACTTCATTGTAATCAGGTAATTGTAAAATGGCCGGGATTAGGGCTGGCACGCGGGTTTGGGCACGCAGCTGATAGGTTTGTACTTCACGAGGGTAAAATAGAAAAATAAGCCGCGCGGGGTGATTACTAATGGCTTTAATGTTCTCTTTGAAGGCAATGATCTGACCATTGCTGTCTTCAGGCAGGGCCCGGACGATGATCTCCGTGCCTGTCTTCACATAATCTGCCGCCGCGCCGAGTCGCTTAGGGTTGGGATAGTTTAAAATAATATATTGATCTTCAAGCACCCCGATAAACTCTGTACGGACGCGTTTCCGGCTGGCCGGCATAACGATTTCGATATCGATCAAACTGCCCGCTGGGATTTGCGTTAAGTGCTTCCTGCTCCGTTGCGTTTTACGCTTCAACATCTTGTAACCCTGCTAACTACTCTGCAAATAGTGTAGCAGTAAAATCTAATTAATATAATGCCAAAACCCCATTAAAGGTACAGGGTTATTCTTATTGCAAATACCCTTTCAGCAAAATTGCAGCATCCCTGAGGGTCATCATGCGGCTTTGCACTTCCAGCGTACTCAACGCCAGATGTTGCTCGTAATGCTCAGTAAAGAACAACATAGGCTCACCATTGCGTTTGCTAATAAAGGTAATGCCCAGCATAGGTTCATGGTGACTGTGGGCCAGCCGACCCGTTTGCGCTTTCATTACCAGCGGCGGTAAACTGCGTGTCTGCCATAATGCGTTTTCTGAAATAATACCAATCATGCACTCGCCGACCTCAACCCCATCATAGCGCAGCAGTGATACACTATCGTGCGCAGACGGCAGGTGGTTATCGTACTGTAAGCTCCCGGCACCATTCATATACTGGTTAAGCTGAGCCACACATTCAGTTAAATCACCAGCGCCACCAGCCAGATTCACCTGGCTGACAATCCCTGCTGCTATTGCTTTGTGTTTATTTTGTTGTGACATGGCAAACATCCCGGCCACTCCTCATAATTTTATTTTCTGGCAACTCCCACTTTCCTGTGTGGGCAACTTAAAAGGTCGGGTATTAACCCTGACGATACAAATATGACACCATCGATAATGAAAAAATGCATTTTTTGCGTTTTTTGATATATTTTTTTAACCGAAATTAACCTAGAACAGTCTGAACACGCCCAAAATACGACATAAACACTTGATTTTTAACAGCTTAAACTTGTTAAAAAGTTGATTTCAAAGTTAAGTGACATAATTTAAATTTACAAATATACCTTTATCAGGTCAGCTTGTTTGAGTCGTAATCATCACAGGAGAGAGTTGGGAAAGGTACCTAAGCCATCCATGGCGGTATAGTGTGGCTCGGCCAGCTGCGATTAGATAAGTGCCTAAAGCCATCCGTGGTGGTGTATTCCGGCTCGACCGTCCAAGGCTCGGCGCCCCCGGTCTCGCGTTCGGCCAGCTGCGATATGCCACTGGCATATCGGTCTGACCTCACCCACGCCAGAATGTCGGGGTGAACAGAACCAGTAAGGTGAAGATCTCGAGGCGGCCGAAGACCATGGCGATGGTTAGGATCCATTTCGCAGAATCGGGAATGTCACCATAATGTGCGGCCACATCGCCGAGGCCCGGACCCAAATTATTCAGACAGGCCGCAGTGGCAGAGAAAGCCGTGATGTTATCCAGCCCGGTCCCCAGCAGTGCAATCATGATGATCACAAATACCAGTGCATAGGCTGAGAAAAAGCCCCATACCGCTTCGACGACTTTATCGGGCAACGCTTTACGGCCTAACTTAATTGAATAGATAGCACGCGGGTGAACCAGACGATTGAGCTCCCGGATCCCCTGCAGATAGAGTAAAAATACCCGCACGACTTTCATACCGCCGCCGGTGGAGCCCGCACAGCCCCCAATAAAGCTGGAAAAAATCAGCAGAATTGGCAGGAACAAAGGCCAAGCTGCAAAGCTGTCGGTGGCAAAGCCGGCGGTGGTGCTGATAGAGACCGCCTGAAACAAAGCGTGATCCAGGGTTTCATCCCCATTGCTGTACACCTGCTTGGATGACAGCACTGCAAAACACAGGACCACCAGCGCCAACTGAATAAACAAAAAGACTTTGAGCTCAGGATCTCTGAAATAGACTTTGATGTTCCGACCCGCCACGGCCGCATAATGCAAAGAGAAGTTAGCCGCTGCAATAAGCAGGAAGAACACACAAATGGCATTGATCATTGGGCTGTCGAAGTAGCCTATCGAGGCGTCATAGGTTGAGAACCCCCCAATGGCGATGGTCGCAAAGGCATGACAAATGGCATCAAACCAGCTCATGCCTGCCCAGGCATACGCCAGCGTACAGGCCAGTGTCAGCGTCACATAGATGTACCATAAATGCTTGGCGGTATCGGCAATGCGCGGCGTCATCTTGGAGTCCTTTACCGGCCCTGGCGTTTCAGCCCGGTACAGCTGCATGCCACCTACGCCGAGCATAGGCAGTACGGCAACGGCCAGTACAATGATCCCCATACCGCCGAGCCACTGTAGTTGCTGACGATAGAAAAGCACCGACTTAGGTAAATACTCGATACCTGTCAGTACCGTCGCGCCTGTGGTTGTCAGGCCGGAGAACGCTTCAAAGACTGCATCGGCAAAAGACAGGTTAGGCTCACTTAAGAAGATCAGCGGCACGGCCGCGAAGGCACCCAGTACCAGCCAGAACAAAACCACGATCAAGAAGCCCTCTCTGGCCTTCAGGTCGCCCTGCTCTTTGCGGTTCGGGTAGTAGGCCATCAGGCCAATCAGGACACTAAAGATAAATGCCAGAACAAACGGCACACCGCCGCCGTCCTTGTAGATCAAAGACACCAGAGCCGGAGGCACCATAGTCAGACTAAAGAGCGCAACGAGCTGTCCGAGTATCTTTATAATGGTACGAAATTGCATGGCGCGATTCGCGAGTTATTGTAATTACACCCGATTGTCTAATACATCACTCAGTTAGTAAACCGCGAAACACCGCTCAGGGTTGTTTGATCACCAACGAGACGGCACCGTGAGTGAGATCGTATACCGACGCCATAGCCGTTTTAGCTTCCCGGCTGTCTAGTTCAATTTCCCAGCGGATCGTCGCGCCGTACTGTTTATCTATATTCAGCACTGTGTACTGACTACTAAGGTGCTGCTCTATGTTCCCCTGCAGCGCGTAGTCCGACTCCCCCACCAGCGTACTTGCCGGGATCTTAATTTGCGTTGGCAGCACGGCCAGTGCATTGTTCAATGTCCCACCGTAAGCGCGAACCAGGCCGCCGGTGCCCAGCTTAATGCCACCAAAGTAACGGGTTGTGACCGCGGTGATCTCGCCCAGCCCGGAGCCAAGCAGAACGTTCAGCATCGGCTTACCTGCCGTCCCATTCGGTTCCCCGTCATCCGAAAAACCCAGGACATGGCTGCCGCCCGGCGCACCGGCGATATGGGCCCAGCAGTTGTGTCGCGCATCCGGATACTGCTCGTTAATAGAACGAATAAATGCCTTGGCATCAGCGAGTGTCGGGGTATGGGCGATATGCACAATAAAGGTGCTTTTTTTGATTTCTTCGTGATGGGAAATAGAACTGCTGGGAATGGCGTATTCAGACATGAGTATTCAACAAAAACACAGGGAGCACTTGGCTCCCAGTTTAACATAGTTCAGTTTGGTGCAGGGCAAAGCTTAATCCAGCGCCAAATCCCGAGTCATATTTTCCAGATGGTCATCATGAACAATAATATTGTCTTCAATGCGAATGCCGCCAAACGGCTTAAACGCGTCAACCTTGTCCCAGTTTACATACTGTTTGTTGTCGGTCTGTGCCAGGTCGCCCAGCAGTGAGTCAATAAAATACAGACCAGGCTCAATGGTAAAGACCTGGTTGGCTTCAATCTTACGCGTGCAACGCAGGAACGGATGCCCTTCCGGCGGTGCCTGATGTGTACCTAACTCATCTGCCATAAAGCCACCCATATCGTGAACCTGCAAGCCAAGGTGGTGACCCAGGCCATGCGGGAAGAAAGTCGAGGTAATGCCCTGCTCCAGGATCCCTTCCACACTCAGACCACGAACAATGTCGAAATCGATCAGCACCTGCGCAACGCGCTTGTGGCAATCCAGATGTAGCTCGCCATACAGTTTACCTGGCTGTAATGCCTGCCCCAGTTCAATCTGGTGGGTATTCATTACCTTGATCAGTTCGGCAAACTCGCCCTTGCGAGCAAAGTCATAGGTACGGGTAATATCAGACGCATAGCCATTAAAGTTGGCACCGGCATCGATCAAAAACGACACATGCTGCTGCGGGGCGCGGCGCTCAAAATGGGTGTAATGTAAAATGGCGCAGTTCTCGTTCAGTGCCACGATGTTGCCGTACGGCGTGTCGTTTTCCATATGCTCAGTGGCCTGCAGGTAAGCCTGCTGAATGCCATACTCAGACTCTTTGGCATAAAAAGCGTCACGCGCAGCCTTGTGGCCCAGCACAGCCAGGCGGTTGGCTTCACGTAAACAAGTCAGTTCATAACTGGTCTTGTAGGCACGGTGAAAGTGTAGGTAGTTCATCACCGGCTCAGGGTTCATCTGCGTAAAGCCCAGTGCCTGCGCCACTTCCAGATACTCGCCAATATACGCCAGACTGGCTTTGTCGTACGGTAAGAATTGCTCAACCTGATCGGGCTGAAGCAGCAACTGAATATCAAAGTAATCGGCCCAGAAGTCGCTCGGCTCATCCGGTACTTTGTGCCAGAAATCCACCGGACGGTAGAAGATCAACTTAGGCTTGTCTGTGCCATTGACCACCAGCCAGCAGTGTGGGTTATCGATGACCGGTAACCACGCTTTAAATTGTGGGTTCACCTTGAACGGATAATACATATCATCCAGAAACTGGCGCTTGGCTTGCCCTGAGTGGATCACGAGCCCATCCAGATTCTCACGTTCAATAATGGTCTTCGTACGCTGTTGCAGCGTTGCAATATGCTCGGCATACAAGTTTGCTAATTGTTCCATTGGTGTACCCATTTTAATTTAATTCGCTTGTGACTGAGTCTAACATAGCGCCACCGGTTAAAAGAAGTAAAGTGGCCCGCGGTCAGCCCCGCTATCGCGAGACAGACCAACAAACCCGCTTCTACTTACCGCCGATCTGCATATCCAGGATCCCGGCCAGAATGTTCCCTTCACGACCTAACTTAGTATGATAGACCTGCCGGTACGCCATCACGTTTTTCACGTAATCGCGGGTTTCCCGGTAGGGGATCAACTCGATCCATAGCTCTGCTGGCATGGCCTCTTGCGGGATCCAACGCTTCACACGGTGAAAACCGGCATTATAAGAAGCCGTCGCGAGGATCTCATTGCCCTTGTTCTTGCCCTTTAGGTAATCGAGGTAATCCGTGCCAAGACGAATATTGGTGGCGGGCCTCATCAGCTGCCGCGTAGATACCCTTGATTTAGCAACATATTTAGCCGTACTCGGCAAAAGCTGCATCAATCCGTACGCATCGGCGTGCGAGCGCGCATCGGGAGCGAATGAACTTTCTCTGCGGGCAATCGCAAAGCTCCACGCCAGGTCCACATCATTGCGTTCACTGTAGCGCTCAAACAGTTCATCGAAGGCCATCGGAAAACGCAGATCGACATAATTCCACGCCTTGATCTGTGCCAGGGTATAAATGGTACTGTCATACCAGTCGAGCTCCGCGGCCAGCACTGAGGCCGCCAGCTTTTCAGCAGTGCTGGAGGTGTTGGTCAGATAATTCCACTCGCGCCGGGCAGCGGTGAAACGCTCCAGCTCGTATAAGGCTTTGGCGCGCTTAAAGCCCGGCGCCTCAGATACTTTGGCGACGATGCTGGGCGGTACATTGAGCGGTTCAGCATTCAATTGCGCTGGTAACCCCAGCCGCGCTGCCGCCAGAAAGCCATAGTAGTCGCGCTCCGCTGCTATCTGGCGCCACAGTGACTGCGCTTTATCCATCTGCTCACGTTTGGCATAGCTGTAACCCAGCCAGTATTTTTGTCCATGACTGAGATTCTCCATGCCGGTGAACAGCACCGCGATGCCTTCCCAGTCCTGCTCTTTGAGCATATTGCTCATCAGCCACTGGCGCAGCTTTTTATCCTGTAATTCCTGAGGCACTTTATTGAGCCAGAACTTGGCCTGCTCATGACCTTTGGAGGCCAGCGCCAGGGCAAACCGATAGGCCACGCTATCTTGTTGTGCCTGACTAAAGGTGAACATTTCCTGCAACTTGTCCCAGGCCCGCAACGCCAGTTTAGGATCGCGCCAGATCAACCGCCGTACGCCATACACAGCAATTTCCGCCTCTTTGGCCGTACGCTTCTTATATCGGTATAACCCGGCTGCGGCGCTGGGGTCACGACGCACCTTAAGGTACAGATCGGCCAGATAGGCTTGGTTGCGCGGCAACAGGGTTTTTAAATACTTCAGCAACGAGGCCTGACCGCCCTGCGCGGCGCGGGTGATCCTTTGCCACACCAGCGCTTGTGTCCGATACCCGGCTTTTTGCCATTGGCTAAACAACTTGTCGCAGGCTTTTGGCTGTGACTTGCCGACCACCCACAACGGCTCCACCTGATCCAGAATGGCTTTTTCCGGCGCACCCAGGTCCAGCTGGAACTGCAAATAGGTGCACTTCAGCTCGGCATTGCTGGTGTCCTGATAGTGCTCAATAAATAAAGCTTTTTTGTTGCGCCGCTTGAGGTAATTCAGCCAGCTCTTACGTACCATCCAGTCCAGCGGCGTGTGATCGTACACAGATAAAAAGCGTCCTATCTCGTCCTGGTATTTAAGTTTGGGGTGACGCTTATAGAAAGTCGCCTCGACATAAGGCTTGAGCGGATGATCGAGCTCGCCAAGCGAGCGTTTAAAGGCCTGATAATTACCACTCCAGGCCACCCGCTCTGCGTCTTTAAACGCCTGATGCGAGTCAGCAGCCTGACCCAGGTGACTCCAGGCACCACTGCACACCGCAAGGCAGGTGGCAGCAATACGACTAAACCATAATTTCATAGTGCTTTAACTTTCATTCTCTTGATTGGCAGTCAATGTTCTGGGGCGTTTAAAATGCATAAAAATAAGGCCCACTCCAAAACACCTTCCTTTCTCTGAGTTCCCTGCCCGGGCGCACTGTGTGCACACTGAACAGCCCTGTGTTTCACACCAGACTATTGTGCGGCAACTTGCCCGAAGCTTAACGTCCGGGCGAACCCGTCACCCGGAAAATATTCAGCCAAACCACCTTAGCATTGTGCCTAACCCTTTGCAGTAAACCTGCGGTAAATTTTTCATTGCAATTTTCTTTTAAAGACGCCACACTGGATGAAATGACAACTCATCGTACCAGTGTAAAAACACGGGAGAACATGTATGTTAATGAAACGCGAGTCCTTTGTAGTGGATTTCTGCAAAGGCAAAATCGCTGAGTTTAAATTTTGTATGCCAGGTTCGGTCAACAAATTGTCTCAGCAAACCCTGCAAGATTGTCATGCGGCGCTCAAAGAGTTGGCGCAACGCGATGACATCGACGGCCTGATCTTTAGCTCCGACAAAGACCACTTTATTGTGGGTGCCGATATCTTCGAATTTCTGCCTACCTTTGACCGCCCGGAAGCCGAGCTGATTGAGTGGATCAAAGCAGCCACTGACGTATTTGACGCGTTAGAAGATTTACCTTTCCCTACCTTGTCTGCGGTCAATGGCCTGGCACTGGGTGGCGGCTGTGAGTGGGTACTTGCTACCGATTATCGTATTGCCTCTGACAGCGCCAAGATTGGTCTGCCGGAAGTAAAGCTGGGCATTATGCCGGGCTTTGGTGGTACTGTGCGTCTGCCACGCCTGATTGGTGCAGACAACGCGATGACCTGGATCACCACAGGTAAAGAGAACCGTGCAGCCGATGCCCTGAAAGTAGGCGCTGTGGATGCGGTGGTTGCTCAGGATAAGTTGATGGACGCGGCACTGCGTACCATGGAACAAGCGGCAGCTGGCAAGCTGGACTGGCGCGCTAAACGTCAGGTTAAGCTTGACCCGCTGAAAATGAACCGCGTTGAGCAAGGCATGAGCTTTGCGATGGCTGAAGGCATGGTGATGGCCAAAACCAAAGGTCACTACCCGGCTCCTGTGATGGCGGTTAAAACCATCAAGACTGCTGCCAATATGGGTCGCGACGAAGCCATGGCCGTTGAGAACGCGAGCTTCGCTAAGCTGGCCAAAACCGCTGAAGCGGCGGCACAAACCGGGATCTTCCTGGCCGATCAGTACATCAAAGGCGTTGCCAAGAAACAAGCTAAGCAAAGCCAGACTGACATCAAACAAGCTGCGGTACTGGGCGCTGGCATCATGGGCGGCGGTATCGCTTATCAGTCAGCGTACAAAGGCACGCCGATTGTCATGAAAGACATCAGCCAGGGTGCCCTGGACTTAGGCATGGGCGAAGCGGCCAAGCTGCTGGGCAAAAAAGTCGAGCGCGGCCACATGAAGCTGGACAAAATGGTCGGCACACTGGCGCAGATCAAACCGACGCTTAACGACCGTGACCTGGAAGGCAGTGACATCATAGTTGAAGCGGTTGTCGAGAACCCGCAGATCAAGAAAACCGTACTGGCGGGTCTTGAGAAACAACTGCCACAAGGCACTATTCTGACCTCAAATACCTCAACCATTCGCATTGATGAACTGGCTGAAGGTCTGGAGCGTCCTGAGCACTTCTGTGGCATGCACTTCTTTAACCCGGTACCTAAGATGCCACTGGTTGAGATCATTCGTGGCGCGAAAACTTCGGATGAAACCGTTGCCGCTGTTGTCGACTATGCACTGAAACTGGGCAAGTCGCCGATTGTTGTGAACGACTGTCCGGGCTTCTTCGTGAATCGCGTATTGTTCCCTTACTTTGCCGGTTTCAGCCAGCTCGTCGTGGAAGGTGCTGACTTCACACAAGTCGATAAAGTGATGGAAAATGTCTTCGGCTGGCCGATGGGTCCGGCTTACCTGCTGGACGTGGTGGGTATCGATACAGCCAATCACTGTACTGGCGTGATGGCAGATGGTTTCCCAACCCGCATGGCACGTCAGGAAAAAGATCCGGTTGCCCACCTGGCCAACGCCAATCGCTATGGACAGAAAAACCAGAAAGGTTTCTACCAGTATGCGCCTGATCGCAAAGGTCGCCTGAAGAAGAGCAAAGACGCTGACGCCGTTGCCCTGCTGAGCGAGATTTGTGATGCACCGACACAGTTTGACAAACAAACCATCATCGAGCGCTGTATGGTACCGATGATCAACGAAGTTCTGTTGTGTCTGCAAGAAGGCATTGTGGCCTCACCGCAAGAAGCCGATATGGCACTGATCTACGGTATTGGCTTCCCGCCGTTCCGTGGTGGTGCATTCCGTTATCTGGATCAACTGGGTCTGGCAGAGTTCGTAAAAATCGCCGATAAGTACGCACACTTAGGCGAAATCTATCAGGTGTCGGAGCAAACCCGTGAGTGGGCAGCTGCCGGTAAAGTATTCTACAAAGTGGAGGGTCAGTAACATGGAACAGGCAGTAATCGTAGATTGTATTCGTACGCCGATGGGCCGCTCCAAGGGCGGTGTGTTCAAACACAAACGTGCTGAAGACCTCAGTGCCCACCTGATGAAAGGCCTGCTGGATCGCAATCCGG
Organism: Pseudoalteromonas rubra; assembly: GCF_000967655.1. Lineage (GTDB taxonomy): Bacteria > Pseudomonadota > Gammaproteobacteria > Enterobacterales > Alteromonadaceae > Pseudoalteromonas > Pseudoalteromonas rubra_A. The sequence continues at coordinate 44,243 of NZ_JXYA01000019.1, read as the reverse complement.
CAGTGGCACCGGATTCTATCGATGACATTTACTGGGGCTGTGTACAACAAACCCTGGAGCAAGGTTTTAACGTCGGTCGTAATGCCGCTCTGCTGGCAGGCATTCCACACACAGTACCGGCAGTTACGGTCAACCGCTTATGTGGTTCATCCATGCAGGCACTGCATGATGCGGCACGTGCGATTATGACTGGCGCTGGCGATACCTACCTGATCGGCGGTGTTGAGCACATGGGCCACGTCCCAATGACGCACGGTAACGACTTCCACCCGGGTCTGTCGACGTCGGTTGCACAAGCGGCCGGAGTAATGGGTCTGACTGCAGAATACCTGGCCACCCTGCACGGCATCAACCGTGAACAACAGGACGCCTTTGCAGTGCGCTCACATCAGCGCGCCCACGCTGCCACGGTTGAAGGCCGTTTTGCGCGTGAAATTTTACCTATGGAAGGCCATGATGCCGATGGTGCACCTGTGCTGGTTGAACACGACGAAGTGATCCGTCCGGAAACCACCATGGAAGGCCTGAGCCAGTTACGCCCTGTATTCAACCCGGCTTCGGGCACAGTGACCGCAGGTACGTCATCGGCTCTGTCTGACGGCGCTTCAGCCATGCTGGTCATGAGTGAATCGAAAGCCAAAGAACTGGGCCTGCCAATTCGTGCACGCGTTAAGTCGATGGCAGTTGCAGGTTGCGATCCGTCTATCATGGGTTACGGTCCGGTTCCTGCCAGCCAGAAAGCACTGAAGCAAGCAGGCCTGAGTATTGAAGACATTGATGTAGCAGAACTGAATGAAGCCTTTGCAGCGCAGTCTTTACCGGTACTGAAAGACCTCGGTTTGCTGGATGTGGCAGATGAGAAAGTGAATCTCAACGGCGGCGCGATCGCACTGGGTCACCCGCTGGGCTGTTCAGGCTCACGGATCAGCACCTCTTTGATCCACATTATGGAAGACAAAGGCGCTAAATATGGCCTGGCGACCATGTGTATTGGCCTGGGCCAGGGTATCGCAACTGTTTTCGAGCGTGTTGAAGACTAACCCGCACCTTATTCCCTAACCGTTTTAACTTGGTGACCAAGGCAAGCTGCTTCGTGTAGCTTGCCTTTTTTCGTGATCGGGCATCTGAACTTGCGTATTTATTTGTCACTTCAGGCGCGTTAGAATAGGCGCTTTATTTTTAAAGGGTACCGCCATGAACTTTGACAACACTGACCACACTCTCGATGCGATAGGCTTACGATGCCCAGAGCCCGTGATGATGATCCGTGGCAAGGTGAGGAAAATGCAGGACGGTGAAACCCTGTTGATCCTGGCAGACGACCCGTCTACCACCCGGGATATTCCCAGTTTCTGTGAATTTATGGATCATACTCTGGTGGCGAAAGAAGTGGATAGCGTCCCTTATCGCTACCTGGTGAAGAAAGGGAAATAACAGCAAAGCTGGTGCAACAGCCCCACCAGCTGTTTTTATTTTAGGACTATACGAGAATTGGACATTCGATGCACGTGATCCAACCACGATCCCAGCTTGCCATCACGTGTTGATTTTGCCCACCATTAACAGCAGGTGTTGCCTGATGCGCAATGACTTGCTTATCTGAAAGATTTTTTACCGTTTTTTTATTTAGTTTGATTTTCATTGCATTTCCTTGTTTTTACATTGATTAACTCGGAATTAACAATAACAAAGCAATTCAAAAAGCTCAATATTCAAGCGAAATAAATTCCCTATATTAATCGCGCTGCACAATGATCTGTGGAGTTGCTCCTCTTAAGTCCAGTGAAATTCGATACCACCCCTTTCTGTCGGGCATAAATCCAAAGTAGTTGTACACCGTATCACAGTCTGCTGCCAGCGGTTTACCCAGGCTCACCTTGCCATCATAGCGAAAGCCGCAGTTGTAACCCGGCGTCCATTTCGCATCGGCAACTTTAAATTCGTACACTTTGCCTGGACTCATGAAGCGTACCCGAACACTGTACACTCCTGTCTGAGTCTGTGTTAGCCGATAGACTTCGTCTGCATCCCACAAAGTAAAATCGCCACGTAAATACATAGGCCTGTCCATCACAAGAGATGCACCGGTGCTCGTTGTCGCCTGCCCGGAGGAGTTATCCGCTGGCTGATGTGGGGCCGTCGAGCAGGCGCTTAAACCCAATGCCATTGCCAAAGCGATGATGTGCTGTTTCATTGTTAATCCCGATCACAAAAATAAAAGCCAGCACGTATGCTGGCTTGTTTTAAGATTGGCTGTCTTAGTTTTGTAAGACAGAGATGTCCGCCGTATTGAGGAACAAGCGGCTCAGCTGGCTAAGCAGTGCGAGGCGGTTTTGCTTAACCGCTTCGTCGTCTGCCATGACCATGACGTTATCAAAGAAGTTGTCTACCGCTTCGCGCAGGCTTGCCAGACGCGTCAGTGCTTGCTGGTAATCCCCTTGCGCGTAAACCGGTGCCAGCTCAACAGTCAGTGCCGCTACTTCCTGGGCCAACTGCTGCTCTGCAGCTTCTGACAACAAGGCCGAATTCACCTCAGCGTCGCTGGTGATATTGTTCTTCGCCAGAATGTTGTTAACGCGCTTATTCGCCGCCGCCAGTGCGTCTGCCTGCTCCAGCGTTCTGAAGTGACTCACAGCTTTCACACGGCGATCGAAGTCAACCGGCTGAGAAGGACGACGCGCCAGTACAGCCTGGATCACATCCACGGCAATGCCTTCATCCTGATACCAGGCACGGAAACGACCCAGCATAAACTCAAACACCTCTTCGGCCACATTGTCGTTAGTGAGCTTATCACCGAACAGTGTGCGAGACTTTTCGACCAGCGCATGAATATCCAGCTCGAGCTCTTTCTCAACCATGATACGCAATGCGCCAATGGCAGCACGACGCAGAGCAAACGGATCTTTATCGCCTTTTGGCGTCTGACCAATACCAAAAATACCCACCAGGGTATCAAACTTATCCGCCAGTGCGACCGCACAACTGATTGGGTTTGACGGCAAAGCATCACCGGCAAAGCGCGGCATATATTGTTCGTTCTGCGCGACAGCGACCTCTTCGGCTTCACCGTCGATACGTGCATAGTGCATGCCCATCACGCCCTGTACATCGGTGAACTCCATAACCATTTCGGTCATCAGATCGGTTTTACTCAACAAGCCTGCACGTTCAGCCAGTGCTTTATCGGCACCCAATTGCTCAGCAATAAAACCAGCCAAAGCAGCAATACGCTCAGACTTGTCTTTTAACGTACCCAGCTGTTTTTGGAATAATACCGTGCCCAGTGACTCCAGGCGGCTCTCCAGGGTTTTCTTCTTATCGGTTTCAAAGAAGAACTGCGCATCCGCCAGACGCGGGCGAACCACCTTCTCGTTACCTGAGATCACCACGCTCGGATCTTTACTTTCGATGTTAGATACGAACAGGAATTTGTTGATTAACTTGCCCGACTGGTCCAGCAGCGGGAAGTATTTCTGATCGTCTTTCATGGTGTAGATCAGCGCTTCAGCAGGAACTGACAGGAACTCTTCCTCAAACGAGGCCACCAAAGTTACCGGCCACTCAACCAATGCCGTCACTTCTTCCAGCAGGTCTTCATCCATCGCCACAACCGCGCCCAGCTTGTCAGCCTCTGCGTTGATCTGCTCGCGAATGAGTGCCTTACGGGCTTCGTAGTCGGCAATAACATACGCCCCTTTGAGGGTCTCAAATGCGTCATCAGCGTGGTTAATGCTGACCCGCTCAGGATGGTGAAAACGGTGACCCTGAAGCTGGTTTGAAATGGTTTTACCTAATACTTCGCCTGCAACAACCTCACTGCCGAGTAACGCAGCCACGGTGTGCACCGGGCGAATAAATTGCGTTTTGTTGGCACCCCAGCGCATGGGTTTAGGGATAGGCAGTTTAGCCAGTGACTTAGCAATGGCATCTGACAACAAAGCGCTCGCCTGCTGACCGGCTACGGTTGCGCGGTGTAGTAACCAGGCACCTTTGTCGGTTTCCAGAGTTTCGGCTTCTGATACTTCAATACCACAGCCACGCGCCCAACCCATCGCCGCTTTAGTCGGATTACCGTCGGCATCGAAGGCCGCTTTGGTTGCCGGACCACGCTTCTCAACTACTTTGTCCTGTTGCTGGGTTTGCAAGTTCGCTACTTTTAAACCCAGGCGACGTGGTGATGCGTACCAGCTAATGTCTTCAAATGCCAGCTCAAGGCCGGTCAGTTCCGCCTGCATATTCTCGGCAAATGATTCTGCCAGCTTACGTAAGGCTTTTGGTGGTAACTCTTCAGTACCAATTTCAACTAATAGATTTTCTGTGGTCATGATTAATCCTTACAAAGCGGGAATCCGAGTGCCTCACGGGCCTCATAATAAGCCTGGGCACACGCCTTAGACAGCGCACGCACGCGTAAAATATAACGCTGACGTTCTGTAACAGAAATAGCATGACGCGCATCCAACAGGTTGAAGGCATGCGATGCTTTCATCACCTGCTCGTAAGCTGGTAAAGGTAATCCCGCTTCAATCAGCTTCTGGCTTTCCAGTTCACACTGATCGAACTGCTTGAACAACGCATCCACATCCGCATGTTCAAAGTTGTAGGTCGACTGCTCCACTTCGTTTTGGTGGAATACGTCACCATAAGTCACACGACCCATAGGACCGTCGGTCCAGATCAGATCATAGATGCTATCCACACCTTGTATATACATGGCCAGTCGCTCTAAACCATAGGTGATCTCACCCGTAACCGGCGAGCATTCCAGGCCACCGACCTGCTGGAAGTAAGTGAACTGAGTCACTTCCATTCCGTTTAGCCAAACCTCCCAGCCCAGACCCCAGGCACCCAATGTTGGTGATTCCCAGTTGTCTTCAACGAAACGCACTTCATGAGTCAGGGTATCGATACCAAGTGCTTGCAGTGAGCCCAGGTACAGCTCCTGAATGTTTTCAGGCGATGGCTTCAGTACCACCTGGAACTGATAATAGTGTTGCAGGCGATTTGGGTTTTCACCGTAACGACCATCGGTCGGACGGCGACAAGGTTGTACATACGCGCTCGACATTGGCTCCGGGCCAATCGACTTTAGGAAAGTCAGAGGATGAAACGTCCCCGCACCCACTTCCATATCCAGTGGCTGCGCGATCACACAGCCTTGCTGCGCCCAATAGTCCTGTAAAGCCAGGATCAACCCTTGGAAGGTTTTGATATCGTATTTTTGCATAGTTGGCTTATTTTTGTATGGTACATGGAACCCAGTTTGGCCTAATCACTGCGGGCCAGTTTGGGCTAATAATGTCTGAAAATTATGCTCAGTATACCGCGAGCGCCGCGCCGTTTTAAGCGTTATCACTAAAAAAGCGCGTAAAAAGGCACTCACAGGTAAGTTGCTCATCCCCTGAATTTTGTGCCGTTTCCGTAGCAACTCAAACCCTACTCGGTGACAGAGCCCCTATAACGTAAAAAGCCACTCGCGGTGGAGTGGCTTTTCGAGGATTAGTGACAAGTCGTAACTTGTTTATACATCCAGATTCACAACGCGCAGTGCGTTTTGCTCGATGAAGTCGCGACGAGGTTCTACCTGATCACCCATCAAGGTTGCGAATAACTGATCGGCCGCAATCGCATCTTCAATGGTTACGCGGAGCATACGACGTGCCGCCGGGTCCATAGTGGTTTCCCACAGCTGATCCGGGTTCATCTCACCCAGTCCTTTATAACGTTGTGTATACAAGCCACGTTTAGATTCGGCAATCAGCCAGTCCAGTGACTCAGCGAACGTTTCAACAGGATGCGTCTTTTCACCCCGCTGTACATAGCCGCCTTCACTGATCAGGTGCGCTATCGCCTTACCCGTGTTTACGATACGAACATAGTCTTTTGAAGTGATAAAGTCATAGTTCAGCGTATAGGCCTTATCTACACCGTGCTGGCGAATGTTGACCACCGGGTAATACATGTGACGCTCGTCATCGAAGCTGACTTCGGCACTATAGATAGTGGCATCTTCGTCATACTTGTCCAGGTCAGCAACAAACGTTTTTATCCACTCCGTCACCTTAGTTTCATCACTCAGGTCTGCTTCACTCAGCTCATTCTGATATAAGAGACGAGACATCATCGCGCGCGGATATTTACGCGTCAGGCGGTCGATGACATTCAGCGTTTTCTGATAATCATGCACCATGTTTTCCAGGCGGTTACCTGAGATGGCTTCTGCGCCTTCGCTCGCATAGATACTTGCGCCATCCAGTGCCAGGGTAGTCAGGTAATCTGTCAGTGCATGGTCATCTTTAATGTAGCGTTCTTGCTTACCTTTTTTCACTTTATACAGTGGCGGCTGTGCAATGTAGACATAACCGCGCTCAATGATCTCAGGCATTTGACGATAGAAGAAGGTCAGCAGCAGCGTACGAATGTGCGAGCCGTCGACGTCCGCATCGGTCATGATAATAATACGATGATAACGCAGTTTTTCCGGATCGTATTCGTCACGGCCAATACCACAACCCAGTGCCGTGATCAGTGTGGCAACTTCCTGCGAAGACAGCATCTTATCAAAACGCGCCTTTTCAACGTTCAGGATCTTACCTTTCAGTGGCAAAATGGCCTGGTTTTTACGGTTACGGCCCTGTTTGGCCGATCCGCCCGCTGAGTCACCCTCCACGATGTAGAGTTCAGATTCAGCCGGGTCACGTTCCTGACAGTCAGCAAGTTTGCCTGGCAGACCAGCTAGGTCCATAGCGCCTTTACGACGTGTCATTTCACGGGCTTTACGCGCCGCTTCACGGGCACGTGCAGCATCAATGATCTTGCTTACAACGGTTTTAGCATCACCCGGATTTTCTAGTAGATACTCTGTTAGCTTTTCAGCCATTGCTTGTTCAACGGCGGCCTTCACCTCACTTGAAACAAGCTTGTCTTTGGTCTGTGAAGAGAACTTAGGATCAGGCACTTTAACACTTACTACAGCCGTCAAGCCTTCACGCGCATCATCACCTGTCGCATTGCTTGCTGTTTTAGCTTTCTTGTTAAAGCCTTCTTTTTCCATGTAGTTGTTTAGCGTACGAGTTAGAGCACTACGGAAACCTGCTAAGTGCGTACCGCCATCGCGCTGAGGAATGTTGTTAGTAAAACAGTAAATATTTTCCTGGAAGCCATCATTCCACTGCATAGAAACTTCAACACTAATACCGTCTTCACGCTCTGAAGTGAAGTTGAATACATTTTGATGAACAGGCGTTTTTTTACGGTTCAGGTATTCAACGAAAGCCTGAATGCCCCCTTCGTATTTGAAGTGGTCTTGCTTGTTCTCTTCACGCTCATCACTCAGGATAATGCTTACGCCAGAGTTCAGGAAAGACAGCTCACGAAGGCGTTTTGCAAGAATATCGTAGTGGAAGTTGGTATCTGAGAAAGTCTCGGCGCTTGGCCAGAATCGTAATTCTGTGCCCGTGCTTTCAGCTTCACCAATAACACCCAGTGGGGCATCCGGCACACCCATAGTGTATTTCTGCTGATGCACTTTGCCATCACGGCGAATTGTTAGTTGTAGTTTTTCTGAAAGTGCATTTACAACAGAAACACCTACGCCGTGTAGGCCACCTGATACTTTATATGAGTTGTCATCGAATTTACCGCCGGCGTGTAGCACGGTCATGATGACTTCTGCCGCAGAGACCCCTTCTTCCGGGTGCAGTTCCGTTGGGATACCACGGCCATTATCGCGTACTGACACAGAACCATCGGTATGGATGGTAACGAAGATATCGTCACAGTGCCCTGCTAACGCTTCGTCGATTGAGTTATCAACGACTTCGAAGACCATGTGATGTAGTCCAGTACCATCATCAGTGTCCCCGATATACATTCCCGGACGCTTCCTTACCGCATCCAATCCCTTCAGTACTTTAATACTCGATGAATCGTAATTATCAGACATGGTGTATTCCAATTATTTTGTTATTAAGCGGCCATGTTCCACGTGGAACATCTCAACATTTCGTTTCATGGGTTCCACAATGGCCTGGATACTTTCGGAGTTTATTGCAGTAATAAACAGCTGTGACTGACATTCTGCAAGTAAGTGCGCGATGCTGAGCATCGTATCCTGGCTTAACTCCGAAGGTAAATCGTCGATCAGCAATATGGATTGCTTCTCGGTCTCGGCCTCAATCAAATTATTCTGTGCGATTTTTAACGCATAGAGGGTTAACTTTAACTGACCCCGAGACAGTATATTTTCAACGCCGTGACCATTTGCATAAAAATTAAAGTCGGCTTTATGCGGTCCCTTAGTTGTATAGCCAAGCTTGCTATCCCGCTCTAGCTGGGCATTTAGCAACTCGGCCAAGTCCCCTTTCCAGCCTGCGTCATAGCGCATTTCAAGGCCTTTAAAGATGGGGCTTATGACCCCTATCTTATCAAAAAAATGCCGCTCAAACCTACTTATATACGCCTTTCTGAACATATTTATTTGTTCCGCTAGGCGGACAAATTCTCGGTCCCAGGTGCGTATCTGAAGCTGGTACTGAACAGGCTTACTCTTGAGCAATGCGTTGCGCTGTTTGAGTACTTTATTGAAGTCTTTCCAGACACTATAAAACTGATGTTCCACGTGGAACACACCCAAATCGAGAAACTTTCTTCGCTCTTTTGGCCCGCCAAAAAACAACTCATAACTCTCTGGTGTGATCACTTGCGTCGGCAGGATTTGTGCAAGTTCGGCAATTTTACGACTAGACTGACCCTGGATCCTGAGCTGAGTCTCACCTTGCAAATCTTTGCTGATGCCGATGGGGATCGACAAACTGTGCAGTTGCTTTTTACCATGCACAACGCACTTGGTCTGCTCATGACGGATCATGAGTTTATGTTTGTTGGTTCTGAATGAGCGCCCGTTAGACAGGAAATAGATGGCTTCGAGCAGGCTGGTTTTTCCGCTGCCATTTTCACCGAGAATGATATTGATCTGATCGCTTGGTGAAAAAGAAAGAGCCTCAATATTGCGAAAGTTATTGAGGCTAATTTGATTTAAACTCATTTAAGAGCACACACCTAAAACTACAGGCGCATCGGCATAACAACATACATCGCAGAATCGTCGCTCGCGCCTTCAATCAGGGCACTGCTGTTGGTGTCTGCCAATGTAAATTGCACGTCTTCGGTTTTCAGGGTGTTTAATACATCCAGTAAATAAGACACGTTAAACCCGATTTCCAGGTCATCGCCCTGGTACTCAACTTCAACGGTTTCTTCCGCTTGTTCCTGCTCCGGATTGTTCGCACTGATCTTCAACATGCCATTCGACAAGTTAAGGCGCACACCACGAAACTTTTCATTCGACAGAATAGACACTCGCTGAAATGCACTGCGTAGCCATTCGCGATTCGCAGTCACCAGCTTATCGCCACCACGAGGCAACACCCGTCGGTAATCAGGGAAACGTCCGTCCACCAGCTTACTGGTCAATGTGAACTCAGGGTCTAGAATACGGATGTGATTACTACCAAACTGAATGGTTAATGGCTCATCGTCTGCTGGTAACAAGCGCATGATTTCTTGCACGCCCTTGCGTGGGATGATCAGCTGACGTTGCGTGTTCAACGATGCTGCTAACTGGTGCTGCGCTATCGCGAGTCGGTGTCCATCGGTTGCGACTGTTTTAATCTCGCTATTATCGACCTCTAAAGACATCCCGTTCAGATAATAGCGGACGTCCTGATTGGCCATCGAGAAATGCGTGGCTTCCAACAACTGGCGTAGCTCAAGTCGGGTGATCTGAAATTCGACTTCGCCATCCCACTGTTCGAGATTCGGAAAATCTTCTGCGGCTAAGGTGGTCAAAGAAAAACGGCTTTGCCCGCTCGTTAGCAATAATTGATGCTCCTGACTGCTCAATTGCAGTAAAGAACCATCCGGCAAACTTTTACATATATCGAGTAATTTTTTTGCTGGCAACGTAATACTGGCATCTGCAACTTGCTCTTCCAGCGTCACATTCGCCACCAACTCAATCTCTAAGTCGGTGCCCGTCATCGATAACACGCCATTTTTCACTTCGACCAACACGTTGGACAATATAGGTAGCGTGTGTTTTCGTTCAATGGCACCCGAGACCTGCATCAAGGGTTTTAAAAACTGTTCTCTTGAAATCGTAATTTGCATACTAGGCCCTTAAGACGACAATGTACGGATCAGGTTTTGATAATCTTCTTTTACCTCGTGACTTTCATCACGCAGTGCTTTGACTTTACGGCACGCATGCAACACCGTAGTGTGGTCGCGCCCGCCAAAAGCATCACCAATCTCAGGCAAACTGTGGTTCGTCAGTTCTTTGGACAACGCCATTGCCACCTGCCTTGGACGGGCTACTGAACGGCTACGGCGTTTTGATAGTAAATCTGAAACACGAATACGGTAGTACTCAGCCACGGTGCGCTGAATATTGTCGATGGTGACCAGCTTATCCTGTAATGCCAGCAGGTCGCGCAGTGCTTCTTTTACAAACTCAATAGAAATCGGCCGACCTGTAAAGTTCGCATTGGCGATCACCCGGTTTAGTGCCCCTTCCAGCTCTCGCACATTAGAGCGCAGCTTTTTAGCAATGAAAAAAGCCACTTCATGCGGCAGATTAATATTACTCTGCTGTGCTTTTTTCATCAGGATAGCAACTCGGGTTTCCAGTTCAGGCGGCTCAATGGCAATGGTTAAGCCCCAGCCAAAACGAGATTTAAGCCGGTCTTCAACCCCTTCAATTTCTTTTGGGTATCTGTCCGATGTCAGAATGATCTGCTGGTTACCCTCTAATAAGGCATTAAAGGTGTGAAAGAATTCTTCCTGAGATCGCTCTTTATTGGCAAAAAACTGAATGTCATCGATCATCAAAGCATCGACACTGCGATAGTAACGCTTAAATTCTTCAATGGCGTTATTTTGCAATGCTTTAACCATGTCCTGAACAAAACGCTCGGAATGCATATAAACAATTTTTGCGTCCGGCTTTTTATCTATGATGCCATTACCAACGGCATGTAACAGGTGAGTCTTACCCAGCCCGGTGCCGCCATATATAAAGACAGGGTTAAATGCCGAACCCGGGTTATCAGCAACCTGGGTCGCAGCCGCCTTGGCTAACTGGTTAGACTTACCCTCAACAAAGTTATCAAAGGTATAGTTTTCTTTGATGTTGGACTTAACCCCAGATTTAGGGGCTGGCTCAACTTTAGCTGTACTAGGGGCACCCGCTGGTGATGCAGCCGGCTTAGCCACGCTTCCGGCCTGAGCGCTTTGGGCACTCTCGCCAGAAGCGGGAGCATGATTGACAGCACCGATTGGTTTACTGCCAACATCAAAACGCAGCTCTGGCGCCTCGTCACCACAGATCTCCGTCAGCAACTCGCTGATACGGTTTAAATACTTTTCTCTCACCCAGTCCAAAACAAACCGATTTGGCGCATAGATGGTTAAGGTATCTTCGGTACTTTCTGCTTGTAGTGGTCGCACCCACATATTGAACTGCTGAGAAGGCAGCTCATCTTGCAAAACATATAAACAACTTTGCCAAACCGACAGATACACGTCGCACTCCGAAATAGTTAATATTCCCGTACATAAAAACTCAGGATATCGCCAGATTTACCAACAAGGTTATACACAGCTAATCCAAAGGATCGACGGAAATGCTTGTTTATTATCATAAATACATAGGTGGAAGCCGGGTATTATGAAGGGATCTTATCCACAACATCAATATTGACTTTTTTAAAATTCAGGTTCTTTCCTAGAAACAAACGCATCCGCTTGTTTTTGTTGGTATTTTATTTTTCACCCTGTTTACTGATCTTAGCAAAAATACGCCAGGATCTCATCTAAAAAACACGATCATTTTAAGTTTTCCAGAGGATGTTGCCACTTTTCACCCAGGCTGTGTGGAAAACCTCTTTTCGATCCGATCCGAGTTGATCACACCCACATACACAGATCAGATCTGATCTCATGGCGCAAAATGGATCCACTAATGGGTCCACTATTGTGCGATTTTGATCCCACAATGATTGCTATAAAGGTATAATGCGCTGCGTTTACCTCAGGGGATAACCGCCAGAATGACCGTTTTTTGTTATTTATGGCTAAAATCTATGCTTGATGGCGCGATTATGATTGACTTTCCTACGCCGCGGCATTAATATCTCGCGCTCGCAATGGCACCTGTGCCAGGATCGCGACCTGCATAGGATGTTTTAAACTTTAACCGATCGGATGGATTAGTTATGAAAAGAACTTTTCAACCTAGCGTTCTTAAACGCAAGCGTACTCACGGTTTCCGTGCACGTATGGCAACGAAGAATGGCCGTAAAGTACTAGCGCGTCGTCGTGCTAGAGGCCGTAAAGTACTTTCTGCTTAATATATAAGTGGAAGACTTTAGCTTCAGCAGGGAGTTACGTCTGTTAACTCCCTCGCATTACTCCCGAGTTTTTAACGAACCCGCTCGCGCAGCCACTCCTTATTTTACACTTTTAGCTAAACCCAATGATGTTGGACATCCACGTCTGGGACTTACCGTGGCTAAAAAACGTTGTAAAAAAGCCTGCCAACGCAATCGCATTAAACGTCTTGCCCGTGAAAGCTTTCGCCTAAACCGTCATAAACTGGACAATATTGATATTGTACTGATGGTCAAAACCGGCGTTGATGAGCAAACCAATGAAGAGCTCAGCAAACAACTGGCAAAATTATGGCGTAAAGTAAATGAGCGCTGTAAACCAGGTGCCCCTAAGCCACCACCGCATAAACGTCCGGGTAAAAAGCGTCCAGCGTCTAAGCAACGTAATCCCAAACCGACTAAACAGAACGATAAATAAATTCAAGTGTCACGACTTAGCCCGTCCCGCATCGGCTATGCTCGCTACAATTTATTCAGTTCATCATACGCGACTGTGGCTCGACGATTAATCGAGTTCAACTTATTGTGATTTCGCTAAAATCGCATGGTGCTCAATGGCTATTTTGACCCCGATAAGGTAAAGTTAGCTCACCTTTTAATCGCCAATTTCCCGCTGTTTTTTGGGAATTGGTTATCAGTTCTGACGGCATCACCATGAATCACTCCCCTTCCACACTATCATCGCGCCTGAGGCAGCAATGTATAAAGTGGATCCGGTGGCCATTTAAGGTATGCCAGACACTGATCAAAACACTGCTATTAGGTGTGATCCGTTTTTATCAGCAATTTATTAGTCCGCTGCTGGGACCACACTGTCGCTATACACCCACCTGCTCTCATTATGCAATTCAGGCAATTAATTTACATGGAATTGCAAAAGGGAGTTGGTTAGCGCTTAAACGCATATTAAAATGTCACCCTTTAAGTGCAGGCGGGTCTGATCCCGTGCCTGCTAAATCAACGCAAGATAAACAACACGAGAAATAAGAGCTGTTATGGAATCGCAACGCACGTTTTTATTTATCGGCTTGCTGCTGGTTTCCTTTTTACTCTTCACAGAGTGGTCAAAGGAACAAACCGCAGCCAATGCTGATACCAGTGCCGTCACACAACAAGTGGCCGGCCCCGCAAACAATGACCAGGCCGACGTACCGGCTTCCAGTCAGGCTGATGTGCCAATGCAGGCCACTGTGGCTACTCGCTCAGTCATTTCGGTAACCACCGATGTACTGGCAGTGAAAATCGACACCCGTGGCGGTGACATTGTTGAGGCGAAATTACTACAGCACGCCGAAACCCATGGCAGCGACCAGCCTTACCTGTTACTGGGAGAGTTTGAAGGCAAAGAGTACTTTGCACAAAGTGGTTTGATTGGCCTGAATGGCCCGGATGCATCAAGCCAGGGTCGCCCGGTCTATCAAAGCGAACAAACCAGCTACACATTAAGCGGTGATGAGCTACGTGTACCGCTGACGTTTGTCGACAGCAAAGGCGTGCAGTTCAGCAAAACCTTTGTATTCAAGCCGGGCCAGTATGATGTCGCACTGGAATACGATGTAACTAACCCAACGGCTGATCCTGTTCAGGTGCAACTGTATACCCAAATCAAGCGCACGGTTCAGGAAAAAGGCAGTATGGTTGACCAGACTTATCTGGGCGCAGCCTATGGCACCAGCGAAGAGCCTTATGAGAAATACTCTTTCTCTGATATGGCCGATGCCAACCTGAATAAAAATACTCAGGGTGGTTACGTTGCCTTTATTCAGCACTACTTTGTTAGTGCCTGGGTACCAGGTCAGGAAAAGAACAACACCATTTACAGCTCACTGCGTAATAACAACAGCATCATAGGTGCAAAAGGCGAAGCAACCAATATTCAGGCCAATGGCACTGCACAGCTCACCGCCACTTACTACATGGGTCCAAAAGACACTGACGCACTGGAAGCGCTGCATGAAGATCTGGATCTGACAGTCGACTACGGTTGGTTATGGTTTATTTCGCAGCCGCTGCTTAACCTGCTGAAGTTCTTGTACAGCATTATCGGTAACTGGGGTCTGGCCATCATTGCGATTACCTTAATCGTAAAAACGTTGCTTTACCCACTTACCAAAGCGCAATACACCTCTATGGCGAAGATGCGTATGCTGCAACCGAAAATGCAGGCACTGAAAGAGCGCTATGGCGATGATCGTCAGAAATTCGGTCAGGCAATGATGGAGATGTATCGTAAGGAAAAAGTAAACCCTATGGGCGGCTGCTTCCCGCTGTTACTGCAAATGCCTATCTTCCTGGCACTGTTCTATGTATTCCTGGAGTCAACAGAGCTGCGCCATGCCGAGTTTATGCTGTGGCTGACAGACCTGTCTTCAAAAGACCCTTACTATGTACTGCCAGTCCTGTTTGGTGCCAGTATGTTCCTGACTCAGAAGCTGCAACCTATGACAGTGACTGATCCAATGCAGCAAAAGATGATGACCTGGATGCCGGTTATCTTCTCTGTGTTCTTTATCTGGTTCCCGTCTGGCCTGGTATTGTACTGGCTGGTCTCTAACCTGATCTCAATTGCCCAGATGCTGTATATCTATCGTGGCATGGAGAAAAAGGGCATGAAGGTCCGCGGTTAATACGCAATACAGATAATCAAGAAACGGTCCATCGCGGGCCGTTTTTTTATGCTCGCGATAACATCCAACGGCATATCGGTCTCACAGTCTCACAGTCTCACAGTCTCACAGTCTCACAGTCTCACAGTCTCACAGTCTCACAGTCTCACAGTCTCACAGCTCAGCTTAATCATTAAAATCAATATCTTGATAAAATTTTAGGTGGATTTTATGCCACTTTGATAGGCAGATTGAGATCCATGCAGCACGCTATTCTGCATCTTAACAACTTAGCGAGCACAGTATGTTTGACCCCCCTCTGTTAGACGCATTAAACACACCGCACCTCAGCTGGTGGCTATTGCCGCTGGCTTTATTCAGCGGTGTGCTGACCAGCTTTACGCCCTGCGTATATCCTCTGCTGCCCATTACCCTGGCTTCACTGACCAGATACCGCACCCAGGCACTGGCACCACTGCAGTATTGTCTCGGCTTTGCTGCTGTCTATGCCCTGCTGGGTGGCGTTGCCGCTTACAGTGGCAGCCTGTTTGGGGTAGTGGCCTCCAACCCCTGGGTGCAAGTTGGTTTTGCCAATCTGCTCATGTATCTGGCCCTGGTCAATAAAGGCTGGCTGACTTTTCCGCGCTTACCGGGCCCTGCATTTCAGGGCTCGCAAGGGGCGCTGCTGATGGGCATGACCAGTGCGCTGGTGGCCGCACCTTGCACTTCTCCGGTGCTCGGCGGCTTGCTGCTGTTTGTGGCCACCAGCGGGCAGCCGATATTCGGGGCGCTGCTGTTATTTAGCTTTGCACTGGGTATGAGCACCCTGCTGTTGCTGGCCGGACTGAGCAGTCAGTTTGTGGCGCGTTTGCCGCGCGCTGGCGCCTGGCTCAATCACGTGCCCACCATCAGTGCGCTGTTACTGCTCATGATGGCGCAATATTTTCTTATTCAGGCCGGCAAGAGCTGGCTATAACGCAAGGAGACCATTATGGAAACCATTATGAAGACTAATCTTAAGACATTCCTCACAGGCATCGTATTACTGGCACTGTCGGCCACCGCCTCGGCCAAACCTTATCCCCCTTTGCAGGCCAGAACATTAGCAGATCAGCCAATCTCAAGCAGTGGCAAAATCACCTACCTGAAATTCTGGGCCACCTGGTGCGCCTATTGTGTAGAAGAGATGCCCCTGCTCCAGCAGGCCTTCGAAAACAGCCAGGAAAGTTATCAGGTCATTGCCGTCAATGTGGGCTTTAATCAGACCGTCAAGGGGGTGAAAACCTATTTAAACCGCTATGGCTATCGGTTTCCCACAGTGTTTGATGCATCGGGTAGCATTACCCGCCAGTATCGGGTAACCGGCACACCTCAGCATATTTTGCTCGATGCCAGTGGCAAAGAGATTTACCGCAGCGCCCTGTTAACCGATGAACTCAGACAGCACCTGGCGACACTGACAGGAGACAAACTATGAAGTTACACAACCCGATCACCCTATTACTGAGCCTGACTGCGCTATTGCTCAGCCAGCAGTCAATCGCCGCCCCGGTTGAGTACATCTTTATTAATCTCTGGGATGAGTACGTGCAGCAAACCCCTTTGCCGGATCCACACCCCGATATCGAGCGTCGCTTTCTGCACCCGGACATCAACATAGATAAACCCAGTGTGGATCAGTTTACTGCGCTGTTCCCTGTCTATGACGGTCTGAAAATAGACACCCACAATCAGCTGGCGATCCGCTATGGCGTGAGACAAACTCCCTATCGGCTGGTGGTAGAAGGAAAAAAAGTAATCACACGAGAGGCGCTAATCAAGGCCCCACTAGCGGCACACGCAGACCAGCCCGCTCAGGATCAAACGCTTCAAACCTTATCCGGGCACCCTTTTGATCCCACCCGCCCGGGTGCGGGCTTTCGGGTATTATTCTTCAGCGACAGCCTGTGTCCGTTTCAGCATATCCCGAATTGCGAGCGCAGGATCGCACAGAATAACCATCTGTCAGCCAATATCGACTACCCGGTAATCACCGTGATCAAACCGTTTTATGTGGATCACACTCAGGTCAGTGCCTATCAACAACGCTTTAACGTTAATCATGAGATCGTTTTTGACAGCCACAATCAGCTGTTCAGACGCTTTGAGGTGACAGATTTACCCTACTGGGTAGTGCAAAACAGGCAAGGTAAAGTCATTTACCGCGCAAATCAGGTGCCGCCTTTACCTTTATAGCGCCCAGTTGCTCTGACAATACACGCTGTAGGGTTTGTCGATAACAGCTGTCACCAACTCAAATGGCGGCACTATTGCAGCTCTGATCCAGGTAAGCTGATTGATCAGTGCTGCACTGTTGGGGCGTGTGGCCAGTTGATCGCTTAACTGCTTTGACAAGGCATGATCATGAACCATAAAAGCCGCCACCGCACCATATAAAAGCTCCAGGTGACTGGCCTGCTCTGGCGCAGACAATAAAGTCAGTGCCTGTTTCGCCTCACCCCGGCGTAAATGAATATACATACGTGTGTAACGGGCATAGCCCTCAGTCTCAACCAGCTTGAGCTGCTGATACACCGCCTGTGCGCTTCTCACTAACCCGTCGGCCCGTACCAGTTCATCTTGCTTTATCAGACTCCACCCCAGCATCAACTGGGCATGCGCAGCGGTGAGGGTGGATACCTGCTCCCAGCCTAACAACTGCTCGAAGGTCTCTATGGCAGTTGCGAGTCCCGGCGCGCCATCCTGATCCAGTGCGCCATCCATAATGGCCATGCCGCGCAGCAGCCAGTGTAATTCATAGTGGGGAACAAACTGCGGATCAGGCTCCACCTGTGCCAGATAAGCCTGTGCCTTGTCACGCTGATGTAGCTGAATATAGTAAAATACCAGGTAAGTGAGTATTTGCTTTTGTAAGTAGACATCACCCAGTTCCGATGCAATCTCCAGCGCTTCCAGCAAGCTCGGCTCACTCTGCGCAACCGGCACCAGATAGTTCTGCCCATAGGCAAATAAAGCCCGCGCCAGTAAATTGCGCCGAGGCGACTGACGGTAAAACGCTATCGACTGTGCCAGCACCTGCTTGCTGCGTTCTAAGTCCAGTAAACGCTTGGTTTCGGGCCCGGTGGCGGGCGGATTGGCCAGATAAAAGGCCTGTTGTGCGTCACGATACGCCAAAGCACGGCTGCCAATTAACGCGTATGCTGAATTCAGCGCTTTGGCGTAGGCATCCCACTGCTGGGTGAGCCAGAACAGCTCGGCCTGTAGCTGATACGCTGTGGCCAGTTGCTCCAGCAACTGGTGACGCTGCGCAAGCGTCAGCCCATGCTGCACGGCAGTCTGCGCCTGCACATAGTCGCCCAGAGCTTTATTAAACTCAGCCAAGTACAAATAATGGCGAACCCGTATGGCAGGCTCTGCAGCATTCAGATCCATCGCAGCAAACAAGGCCCGCGCCTTCGCCAGCTCACCTTGTTGCCAGGCAATGCGCGCCAGTTCAAGTTGCGCAGCCAGATGCTGCGGATGCTGGATAAGGGTTGCCTCAAAATAGGATTTAGCCAGTCTGTTGCCCTGCTCATCCAGCGCCTGTAATCCGCGATAATAGTCTTGCGAAGCAACCTGCTCCGACTTGCGCGCATTTTGCCCATCAGGCAATAAAGCCAGTGCTGTAATGATCTGCTCAGCAACGTTATCAAACCCCATATCCAGCTGCTCAACCACGATTTTTTGTTGCTGCCGGGCGGTATGAATAGTCAGCACGTAACGCTGTTGCTGGCGCGATAAGGTAAGCGCCACCTGCCTGCTGTCATCCTCTTTAGTCGACTGCGCAGCCGGGATCAAACGGTATTCAGATTGCAATCGTGTCGTCAATGCCGCGTGCAGCGCATAGCCCCACCAGGCATTGGCGGCGACCCCGGTTTGGTTGTCCAGAGGCAAAATAGTTAAAGCGGGATGGGCAAGCTGCGCCGACACCGGGGCAGGATCTGTATGAGTGAATAGGGCAATAACACCGCCACCAATCAGCAAGGCGGCACTTAACAGCGCACTCAATAACACCTTGTGCTTGCTGTGCTTTGGCTGTGTCAGCGGGCAGATCCATTGATAACCCTGCTGCGGTATGGTGCGGATAAAGCTGGGCTGCTGTGCATCATCACCCAGTGCCTGGCGCAGCTCCGTCATGCTTTGCGTCAGCGCCGCATCACGAAACTCACCGTGTTGCCACAGTGCCTCCAGCAATGCCTCGCGGGATATTACTTGCTGCGGTCGTGCCAATAAATACTGTAATAACTGAGCAACTTTAGGGCGCAGCACCACCACTTGCTGATCTTTTTTTAATACCAAGCTATCGCTGTCAAAGCGATACTGAGCAAATACCACCACAAGCTATATCCTTATCTCTGAACCGCCTCTACTATACCTCACAGCGTGCGTTTGCTGTACACTTAGCGCTAATTAGAGTTTGCTTTCAAGGGTCATCATGATCGCACAAGACACCATTGCAGCACAGGCAACCGCACCTGGTCGGGGCGGCGTCGGCATAATCCGAATTTCGGGTACTCTGGCCGAACAAGTTGCCCACACAATTCTCGGCAGATGCCCGAAAACCCGCTATGCAGAATATCTGTCATTCCAAACCCTTCAGGGAGAACAACTCGATCAGGGGATCGCCTTGTTCTTTAAAGGCCCGAACTCCTTTACCGGCGAAGATGTGCTGGAGCTGCAAGGCCACGGCGGCCCGGTGGTATTGGATATGCTGCTTAAAGAGATCAGTCAGATTGACGGTGTACGGCTGGCAAAGCCCGGTGAATTCTCCGAGCGCGCCTTTATGAATGACAAGCTGGATCTCACCCAGGCCGAAGCCATTGCCGACTTGATCAATGCCACCAGTGAACAGGCAGCCAAAAGCGCGCTGCACTCTCTGCAGGGAGACTTTTCAAAGCACATCAATGCGCTGGTGGAACAAGTGATCCATCTGCGCATCTATGTTGAGGCCGCAATTGACTTTCCGGATGAAGAAATCGACTTTCTTTCCGATGGCAAAGTGGCCGGCGATCTCAGCGCCATCATAGAGCAGCTGGGCGTGGTGCGTCAGCAAGCCAAGCAAGGCAGCATCATGCGTGAAGGCATGAAAGTGGTGATCGCGGGTCGCCCCAATGCAGGCAAGTCTTCATTACTCAATGCGCTGGCAGGCCGCGAAGCCGCCATTGTGACCGATATCGCCGGCACCACCCGGGATGTGCTCAGAGAACATATCCATATTGATGGTATGCCGCTGCACATAATAGACACCGCAGGTCTGCGCGACAGTCCGGACAAGGTCGAGCAAATTGGTATTGAACGTGCCTGGGATGAGATCCGCGCCGCCGATCACGTATTATTTATGGTCGACGGCACCGAAACCGATGAAACCGATCCTGCCCGGATCTGGCCGGAATTCATTGAACAGCTGCCACAGGGCATGGACATCACAGTGATCCGCAACAAGGTCGATCTCAGTGGTGAACCCACAGGCACCAGCCACGACCATGGTCATGCCCTGATCCGCCTCAGCGCCAAAGACAGCACAGGCATAGATCTGCTGCGTGAACACCTTAAGGCCTGTATCGGCTTTACCGGTGCAACCGAGGGCGGCTTTATGGCGCGCCGCCGTCACCTCGACGCGTTAGAACGTGCCGCAGAGCACCTGGAGATTGGTCAGACTCAGTTAGAAATGCACATTGCCGGCGAGATCCTGGCCGAAGAGCTACGCCTGACCCAGCAGCACCTCAATGAGATCACCGGTGAATTCACCTCAGACGACCTGCTCGGTAAGATCTTCAGCTCCTTCTGTATCGGTAAATAACCTTTTATTAGCGCAGTGCCGCTCTGGTCTGCGCCCACTCCCACAGCTAGTCACGCTTTCCTTATTCACACATTTGCCCTGTTTGGTATTGCTGATCAGGTGCCATATCGTGCTGTCTGGCCGATTTAATTGCACCGTTTTAGTCAAGAATAACGACCATAAACACGCTGCGCTACTGTCGGTATCGACTCCGATAAAGCCCATAATTCGCACACAGCGGTACCATACGCGACCCTTAAACCCGGCCTTTTGGCGCCGCAGGTTATCAAAAACAGTCCGATCCAGGCTGTGATCCAAAAAAAGATCGCCATTTTTTAGATTATTTTATTATATGGATCAAAGTTTATAGATCCTCTACTGGAATGCACTTTTGCCTGTAGATCGACTTATCCCCCCAAAACTATCCACAAGCCGAAAAACAGGCCGGTTTTGCCACTTAAGCGGCCGTTTTAGTCTCATCATATAACCCCAAAAAACATCAGGATATACGCGGTTTATCCACAACTAGCACACTGAATTAGCAGTTGGAATATTTTATTAACCCATTGTTTATAAAACAACTATTGATAAAGCCCACTGTTTTGCACACAAATCAGGCAAGATTTTTTTATCCCAAACCCAGATCAATACTTTACTTCTGTTGTGAGGTCATTAAGATGTCGCGAATAGATCGAAAGTCAGCAATCAGGGTACACCGCGTCATGCGCAATATTGAGATCATCATAGGCAGCCAGATGGGCAGTGCAGAATACGTCGCAGAGCAGCTTGCCGAGCAACTCGATGCCAGTGAATTCAGCACACATCTACATGAGCAGCCAGATCTGAACGCCTGTCAGCATCCTCTGTGGCTGGTGGTTACTTCCACTTATGGTGCGGGCGATTACCCGGATAACCTGCTGCCTTTTATAGAGCAACTGACGCAGCATGATGATCTGAGCCACGTTCAGTTTGCCGTGGTGGGTATTGGCGACTCAAGTTATGACACCTATAACCTGGCCGCCAGTAATTGTGCGCAGTTACTGACAGACAAAGGCGCGCAGCAGCTTTTACCGGTATTAAAGGTCGATGTACAAGACGAAGCATTACCGGAAGATGCAGCCATTGCCTGGTTACCAGAGCTAACACAGCAGCTGAGCCTGGCAGTTCAGTAAGATATATGGATCTGCAGTAAGATCTTTTACACAGAAGTTATTCACAAAATAGACCTTTCTTAGATCGCATTGTGGATAACCTTTGATCTAACTGCGGATCTAAGCATACTTATCCATTGGATAGTTTTCATCGGATCTTGCCTTGTGAATAAATAGCCACTTTGATCAAAGCTTTTCATCGTGATGATCCGATCTAATTCACATCATATGATCTGATCTAACTCTTTGGATCAAATAAGGAATACACTGTTATTCACAGATCCAGGCTGATCTAATAGTAAGATCTAATAAAAGATCTTTAAAAAGATCCTTATATATTATTAAGTGATCCTTTTGCTCTGATTAAAATTTAAACGTTTCACTTCTGCGTTTTTCTGGGTAGAATACGCACCCTTTCGAAATTTGCTGGTTGTTTTTAAGTAGGATCCCGTAAATGATTTATCACGAACATTTTGACGTTATCGTTGTTGGTGGTGGTCATGCTGGTACTGAGGCAGCGTTGGCTGCAGCACGTATGGGCATGAATACCTTATTGTTAACACACAATATGGACACCCTGGGACAGATGTCCTGTAACCCAGCGATCGGCGGGATCGGAAAAGGTCATCTGGTAAAAGAGATCGATGCTTTAGGTGGCGCAATGGCCAAAGCGATCGACAAAGGCGGGATCCAGTTCCGTACTTTGAACTCTTCTAAAGGCCCGGCTGTACGAGCAACACGTGCTCAGGCGGATCGCGCTCTGTATAAAGCGGCGATCCAGGAGATCTTGCAAAATCAGGATAATCTGAAGATCTTCCAGCAATCGTGTGATGATCTGATCGTTGAACAGGATCAGGTTAAGGGCGTTGTCACCCAGATGGGACTGCGCTTTAGTGCACAAACAGTGGTACTGACAGTAGGTACTTTCCTCGGCGGTCAGATCCATATCGGTCTGGAAAATTTCAAAGGCGGTCGTGCAGGCGATCCCCCCTCAATTGCTCTGGCACAGCGTTTACGTGAATTGCCATTCCGCGTTGATCGACTGAAAACCGGTACACCACCCCGTATTGATGCGCGTACCGTAGACTTTTCAGTGATGCAGGCACAGCCTGGTGATACGCCAACGCCGGTATTCTCATTTATGGGTAAAGCGTCGGATCATCCACAACAGATCCCCTGCTATATCACCTATACCAATGAAAAAACCCATGATGTGATCCGCGATAACCTGCACCGCTCGCCTATGTATGCCGGTGTCATTGAAGGGATCGGGCCGCGCTATTGCCCATCGATTGAAGATAAAATCGTCCGTTTTGCTGATAAAGAGAAACACCAGATCTTTGTCGAGCCGGAAGGACTGACTTCTTACGAGTTGTATCCGAACGGTATTTCCACCAGCCTGCCGTTTGATATTCAGTTAGAGATTGTGCGTTCAATCCAGGGCTTTGAAAATGCGCACATTTGTCGTCCTGGTTATGCGATTGAGTATGATTTCTTCGATCCGCGCGACCTGAAGCAATCTCTGGAAACCAAATTCATTAATGGTCTGTTCTTTGCTGGCCAGATCAATGGCACCACCGGATATGAAGAAGCTGGTGCACAAGGTCTGATAGCTGGTATGAATGCGGCCTTGCAAGTAAAAGGTCAGGAAGCCTGGACACCGCGCCGCGATCAGGCCTATACCGGAGTCTTGATCGACGACCTGGCAACTCTTGGGACCAAAGAACCCTATCGTATGTTTACCAGCCGAGCTGAATATCGCCTGCTGTTGCGTGAAGATAATGCGGATCTGCGCCTGACCGAAAAAGGGCGTGAGCTGGGTCTGGTTGATGATGAACGCTGGGCGGCATACAACAATAAACTGGAAGTGATGGAACAGGAAACGCAACGACTGCGTAATACCTGGATCCACAAAGATCACCCGGCGCTTTCGCAGGTGAACGCATTACTGAAATCGCCATTAACCCGTGAAGCCAGTTTAGAAGATCTGATCCGTCGCCCGGAAGTCAGTTACAAAGATCTGATGCAGATCGAAGGGCTGGCAAGTGACCAGGACAATACTCAGGCGCTGGAGCAAGTTGAGATCCAGACTAAGTATGCGGGCTATATTGCGCGTCAGCAGGATGAGATCAACAAACAGCTTCGCCATGAAGAAACCTTGTTACCTGCAGAGTTTGATTATGCTCAGGTTAGTGGCCTGTCCAACGAGGTGGTGGCAAAGCTGACAGAAGCCAGACCGCAAACAATCGGTCAGGCGTCTCGTATTTCTGGTATCACCCCTGCTGCGATTTCGCTATTATTAGTGTATCTGAAGAAGCAAGGGTTGTTGCGCAAGTCTGCGTAACAACAAATGGAAGACTGTGTTATTAGAACAACTTACAGCCCTGTTAGCGCGCACGGACATCACGCTAACTGAACAACAAAAGCAGCAGCTCGTCGATTATGTCGGGCTGCTCGACAAATGGAACAAAGCCTACAACCTGACCTCAGTGCGCGATCCAAAAGAAATGATGGTTAAACACATCATGGATTCACTGGTGGTTGCGCCTCATTTGAGTGGCAAAAACTACATTGATGTAGGCACCGGACCGGGACTCCCCGGGATCGTATTGGCCATCGCCCTGCCCGACACCAATTTTGTCCTGCTCGACAGCCTTGGCAAGCGTGTACGTTTTTTAACCCAGGTAAAACATGCGCTTGGACTGGAAAACGTCACACCGGTTCAGTCTCGTGTTGAAGAATATCAGCCAAGTGTTAAATTAGACGGTGTACTGAGCCGCGCTTTTGCCTCGTTGCAGGACATGGTTCAGTGGTGTGGACATCTGGTCGATGGCGAAAGCCGCTTTCTGGCATTAAAAGGTCAGTTTCCGCAGCAGGAACTGGATAGCCTGCCCGCTGGTGTAACCCTGGAAAGTGATATCAGCTTACAGGTACCCGAGCTGGACGGTGAACGTCATTTAATCATTTTGAAAAAAGACTAGTATTCGAGGACATAGTGGCTAGAGTCATTGCGATTGCAAACCAAAAAGGCGGTGTGGGAAAAACCACCACTGCGGTCAACCTGGCAGCTTCCATGGCTGCGACCAAACGTAAGGTCCTGCTGATTGACCTGGATCCACAAGGCAATGCGACCATGGGCAGCGGTGTTGACAAATATGGCGAAGTAGCGACCATTTACGATCTATTGATCGAAGAAACCCCGATCCAGGACGTGATCAGCAAAGAAACCTCCGGCGAATACCATTTGATTGCTGCCAACGGTGATGTCACGGCGGCCGAAGTTAAGCTAATGGAATTGTTTGCCCGCGAAGTGCGGTTGCGCAATGCGCTGGAGTCGGTGCTGGATCAGTATGATTTTATTTTTATCGATTGTCCGCCTTCATTGAATATGTTGACGGTCAATGCGATGGCCGCGGCTGATTCTGTGATGGTGCCAATGCAGTGTGAATATTATGCACTGGAAGGACTCACAGCCCTGATGGATACCATTACCCAGCTGTCTAAACTGGTGAATCCGCAGTTACAGATCGAAGGGATCCTGCGCACTATGTACGATCCGCGTAACCGCCTGGCCAATGATGTATCTGAACAGCTAAAACAGCATTTTGGTGAAAAAGTCTACCGCACTGTGATCCCACGTAATGTGCGTCTGGCTGAAGCGCCGAGTTTTGGTGCACCGGCGATGTACTATGACAGAGCCTCCAGTGGTGCCAAAGCGTATCTGGCACTGGCCGGAGAAATGCTCCGCCGTCAGGAAAAACAAGCAGCAGCTGTTGCCTAAGAGGAAGAAAAAACAATGTCGGTGAAAAAACGCGGTTTGGGTCGAGGTCTGGATGCCTTGTTGAGTTCAGCAAAACCTGCTGCTCCACAATCAGCTCAGCCTGAAGTCACACAAACCCAGGGCACCGAGCGTGCCGTTGAACCTGAGCAGACGACGCAAAGTCATGAGGTGACCGATCAGGAATTACAGCGATTGCCCATCGAGTATTTGCAACGTGGTAAATATCAACCGCGCAAAGATATGTCTGAGCAGGCACTGGAAGAGCTGGCCAGCTCTATTCGGGCCCAGGGGGTATTACAGCCAATCGTGGTGCGCCCCATCGCTGAAAACCAATTCGAAATCATTGCCGGTGAACGACGCTGGCGCGCGGCTCAATTGGCTGAGCTGGACGTGGTGCCTTGTATTATTAAGGATGTCGCCGATGAAGCCGCGGTGGCCATTGCCCTGATTGAGAACATTCAGCGTGAGGATCTCAATGCCATGGAAGAAGCCGTGGCGCTAGACAGATTACTGAATGAGTTTGAACTGACCCATCAGCAAGTGGCGGATGCGGTTGGTAAGTCGCGTACCACAGTGACCAATTTACTTCGTCTCAATAACCTCAATGATGATGTAAAAATCTTGTTGGAACATGGTGATATTGAGATGGGCCACGCACGCTGTCTGCTGGCATTGACCGGCGAGCAGCAATCTGAAGCCGCCAGAACGGCTGTAGCCAAAGGGCTGACTGTGCGCGAGACTGAGAAATTAGTGCGTGCGATGCTGGAGCCGGTGGAGCAAAAACCAGCAAAAGAGAAAGATCCGGACGTTAAACTGCTTGAGCAACAACTGGCAGAGAACCTGGGAGCCAAAGTGGAGATAAATTATAACCAAAAAGGCAAAGGTAAGCTGGTGATTTCTTATGCAAATTTAGACGAATTAGACGGAATTTTGGGGCGTATCCAGCCCGATTTTCAACAACCCTCCTAAAGTTACCTTCTGAGGCGAAATGGGCGCTCGAAAAGCGTTACATTTCGTCTCGTCAAGTTGCAAATTGAGCAGAAATAAGTATAATTTCGCCAGTTTTCTAGCCCTGATAAAATTTAGCGTCATTAAGGTTAAATATAAGTGACTCATTCGTTAGCAAGCCCATATCGGCGTGCCGCATTAAAAGGTGTTTTGTATCAGGGTCTCGTAGCTATCATTGCTGCAGTAATAGTTTTTATTGGTTGGGGAGTGGAAGCAGGCCTGTCGGCGTTGGCTGGCGGTGCGGTGCTGGTACTCCCTAATTTTGTATTTGCCGCTTATGCATTCCGATTTATGGGAGCGAGTAAGGCAAATCAAGTGTATTCCTCTTTGAAACGAGGAAACGGATTAAAATTTTTGCTAACTGTTGTGCTTTTTGCGCTGATTTTTAAGCATTTTTCAGTGGTTATGTTGCCGTTTTTCGGCACTTATATGCTGGTGATGCTGACACAATGGTTGGTTCTGATTTTTTTTAATCATTAACTTTTAGGATAAAACAATGGCTGCAGAAGAAGTGACTCTATCGAGCCATATTCAGCACCACTTGACCAATGCCAAGATGTGTTCGACCGATGCCGGTCTGGCCTTCAATAAAGCATGTGCGGACAGTGGTTTCTGGACATGGCATATAGATACCCTCGCATGGTCCATCGGTTTAGGTCTTATATTCTTATGGATCTTCCGAAGTGCCGCTAAAAAATCCACCACAGGCGTTCCTGGTAAATTCCAGTGCTTTATTGAAATGGTTGTTGAGCTCGTTGGTGATAACGTGCGAGACACTTACCATGGCAATAGCAAGCTGATCGCGCCTTTGGCCCTGACGATTTTCGTCTGGGTGTTCTTAATGAACTTGATGGATTTGGTTCCTGTTGACTTCCTACCAGCTTTCGCCGGCTTTGTTGGTGAACAAGCATTTGGTATGGACCCTCACGATGTTTACATGAAAATTGTACCGACCACAGACGTGAATATGACTGCTGCACTGGCACTGGGCGTATTTATTCTGATGATCGGGTATTCAATTCGTATCAAAGGCCTGGGCGGCTTCATTGGTGAGCTTACGCTGCACCCGTTCAGCTCTAAGAACAAACTGGTGATGGCTATCCTGATCCCTTGTAACTTGCTACTTGAAACAATCGCGCTGGTTGCTAAGCCTTTCTCGCTGGCACTGCGTTTGTTCGGTAACTTGTATGCAGGTGAGATGATCTTCATCCTGATCGGTGCAATCGGCCTGATGCAGCTTCCACTGCACTTTGTATGGGCTGTATTCCACATCATGGTAATCGTACTGCAAGCATTCGTATTTATGATGCTGACTATCGTTTACCTCAGCATGGCTAGTACAAAAAGCCACTAATTAGCTGAAAAAAAAGAATTTTTTAAACTTTAACTTTAATTTACTATTGAAACTTTGGAGATAAAAATGGAAATCGCAGTTGCTATTAAACTTATCGCTGTTGCTCTACTAATCGGTTTTGGTGCAATCGGTACTGCACTAGGCTTCGGTAACATGGGTGGTAAGTTCCTAGAAGCATGTGCTCGTCAGCCTGAGCTTGCGCCTCAACTACAAGTTAAAATGTTCATCCTAGCTGGTCTTATCGATGCCGTAGCAATGATCGGTGTAGGTATCGCTATGTACATGTTGTTCGCTCTTTAATATTGCAAAATACCTGAAACGAACAACTGTCAAGTAAGGAGGAGCGGTCGTGAACTTAAACGCCACTCTAATAGGTGAATTAATCGCATTTGTGGTCTTCGTATGGTTCTGTATGAAGTTCGTATGGCCACCACTAAATGGTGCGATTGAAGCTCGCCAGAAGAAAATCGAAGATGGATTAGCTGCCTCTGACAAAGCTGAAAAAGATCTTGAGCTAGCGCGCGAAAAAGCGGCTGAAGAACTGAAAGAAGCGAAAACTCAGGCTAGCGAGATCATCGAACAAGCTAAAAAGCGTGCAACGCTGATTGTTGACGAAGAGACAACTCGTGGTCAGCAAGAGCGTGAGAAAATCATTGCTCAGGGACACTCTGAGATCGAATCTGAGCGCAACCGCGTGAAAGAAGAGCTACGTCAACAAGTAGCGACTCTGGCTGTGGTTGGTGCAGAGAAGATTTTAGAGCGTGAAATCGACCAAGCCGCACACAGTGACATCGTTGAAAAACTTGTCGCTGAGCTTTAAGTAGAGGGTATGAGCATGTCTGAATTGACTACTATCGCTCGCCCATACGCTAAAGCGGCTTTTGAACTTGCCGTTGAGAAAGGCACAGTTGAAGCTTGGAATGAAATGCTGTTCTTCGCAGGCCAGGTGGCCCGCGATGAACAGGTTCAGGCGCTGTTAGGTGGCATTGCCACTGAAGCAGAGCAGTCTGATGTATTCATCAAGCTATGCGCTGAGCAACTCAACGAACAAGGCCAAAACCTTATCAAGCTGATGGCCGAAAATGAGCGTTTAGCCGCCATGCCAGCTGTTGCAGACTTGTTTGCTGAATTAAAAGCAGACTATGACAAAGAAATCGACGTTAACGTCGTTTCAGCAGCAGCGCTTGCCGAAGATGCGCAAGCAAAATTGGTCGCGGCACTTGAGAAACGTTTCGCACGCAAAGTTAAGCTGAATTGTAGCATCGACGAAACCATCGTAAGTGGTCTGGTCATTAAAGCCGGCGATACCGTTATCGACGGGTCTATTCGCGGCAAGTTAGATCGTCTTGTGACGACGCTACAATCGTAATTGGGAAAAAGAGCATGCAACTTAATTCCACAGAAATTTCTGCACTGATCAAGCAACGCATTGAGCAGTTTGAAGTTGTAAGTGAAGCGCGTAACGAAGGTACTATCGTATCTGTTACCGACGGTATCATCCGCATCCACGGTCTTGCTGACTGTATGCAGGGTGAGATGATCGAGCTTCCTGGCAACCGTTATGCTATCGCATTGAACCTTGAGCGCGACTCAGTAGGTGCGGTAGTAATGGGTCCATACGCTGACCTTAAAGAAGGCGTAAAAGTTAAATCAACAGGTCGTATCCTTGAAGTACCAGTAGGCCGTGGTCTGCTAGGTCGTGTTGTAAACACTCTAGGTGAGCCGATTGACGGTAAAGGCGCGGTAGACAACGATGGTTTTGAGCCAGTTGAAAAAATCGCACCGGGCGTAATCGAGCGTCAATCAGTAGACGAGCCAGTACAAACTGGTTATAAGTCTATCGACTCTATGATCCCAGTTGGTCGTGGTCAGCGTGAGCTAGTGATCGGTGACCGTCAGACTGGTAAAACAGCACTGGCTATCGATGCTATCATCAACCAAAAAGACACAGGCGTTAAGTGTGTGTACGTTGCGGTTGGTCAAAAAGCCTCTACCATTGCTAACGTAGTACGTAAACTAGAAGAGCACGGCGCTCTTGAGAACACCATTGTTGTTGTTGCATCAGCATCTGAGTCTGCTGCACTACAATTCCTGGCTCCGTTCTCTGGTTGTACTATGGGTGAATACTTCCGTGACCGTGGTGAAGACGCGCTAATCGTATATGATGACCTGTCTAAGCAAGCTGTTGCTTACCGTCAGATCTCACTACTACTTAAGCGTCCGCCGGGCCGTGAAGCTTACCCAGGTGACGTATTCTACCTTCACTCACGTCTGCTAGAGCGTGCATCACGCGTTAACGCTGATTACGTTGAAAAATACACTAACGGTGAAGTGAAAGGTCAAACAGGTTCATTGACGGCATTGCCAATCATTGAAACTCAAGGTGGTGACGTTTCTGCATTCGTACCTACCAACGTTATCTCAATCACCGACGGTCAGATCTTCTTGGAAACTGACTTGTTCAACGCAGGTATCCGTCCAGCGGTTAACGCTGGTATCTCGGTATCTCGTGTAGGTGGTGCAGCGCAAACTAAAATCGTTAAGAAACTAGGTGGTGGTATCCGTCTAGCGCTAGCTCAGTACCGTGAACTAGCGGCGTTCTCTCAGTTCGCTTCTGACCTTGACGATGCAACACGTGCCCAGCTTGAGCACGGTGAGCGCGTAACAGAGCTAATGAAGCAGAAACAGTACGCACCAATGTCTGTTGCTGACATGTCTCTGTCTCTATTCGCTGTTGAGAAAGGCTACCTGAAAGACATCGAAATCAACAAAGTACTTGATTTTGAAGCAAGCCTTATCGCATTCGCGAAAAGCGAATACGCAGCGCTAATGACTCAAATCAATGAAACTGGTAACTACAACGCCGAGATCGAAGCGCAGCTGAAAGAACTTCTTGAGAAGTTCAAGTCTACGCAAACTTGGTAATGTGTTATGAAGGTGAGTAGTTAGCTACTCACCCAGATTCGGAGAAAGAGTCATGGCCAGCGGAAAAGAGATAAAAAGCAAGATCGGGAGTATCAAGAATACTCAAAAGATCACCAGCGCAATGGAGATGGTTGCCGCTTCTAAAATGAAGAAGGCACAGGAACGCGTCGCGTCCAGCCGCCCATACGCTGAAAACTTACGCAAAGTGATCGGTCGTATTGCTCAGGCTAACCTTGACTTCCAACACCCGTTCTTAAACGAACGTGAGGTGAAGCGAGTAGGTTACATTGTTATCTCTACTGACCGTGGTCTTTGTGGCGGCTTGAACTCAAACGAGTTTAAGCGTGTAGCGAAAGACGTTAAAGCGTGGAAAGAAAAGGGTGTTGATGCAACATTTGCCACCCTGGGTGGCAAAGCTGCCGGTTTCTTTAAACGTTTTGGCGGTGAGCTTGAAGCCAAAAAAGCCGGGTTAGGAGATGCGCCTTCTGTTCAGGACGTAATCGGTCCTGTATCTGTGATGCTAAAAGCATACGAAGAAGGCAAAATTGATCGCTTATTCGTTGTGTACAACAACTTTGTCAACACAATGAAGCAAGAGCCTGTTATCGATCAGTTATTACCTTTGCCAAAAGCTGAAGAAGAAGTATCAGCTCACGCTTGGGATTACTTATATGAGCCAAACCCAGAGGCGATTCTAGAGACACTACTAGTGCGCTTTATTGAGTCTCAGGTTTACCAAGGTGTAGTTGAGAATGCTGCCTCTGAGCAAGCTGCCCGTATGGTTGCGATGAAAGCCGCAACAGATAACGCAGGTGGCCTGATTGATGAGTTACAGCTGGTATACAACAAGGCGCGTCAGGCTGCAATCACACAAGAGATCAGTGAGATTGTATCTGGTTCAGCTGCCGTGTAACGCTTCGGCAAAGTTTAACGAGAGGAATAGACATGAGTTTAGGTAAGGTCGTCCAAATTATCGGCGCCGTTGTGGACATCGAGTTCCCACAAGACAACGTGCCAGCCGTATATGACGCACTAAAAGTTACAGAAGGCGACCTGGCTGGTTTGACACTAGAAGTGCAACAGCAGCTAGGTGGCGGTGTGGTACGTGGTATCGCACTAGGTAGTACTGACGGTCTGCGCCGTGGTACTTCAGTAGAAGGTACAGCTGAGCCAATCAAGGTTCCAGTTGGTACAGCAACACTTGGTCGTATCATGAACGTACTGGGTGACGCAATTGATGAAGCCGGCCCAATCGGTGAAGAAGAGCGTTGGTCAATCCACCGCGCTGCGCCTTCATACGAAGAGCAAAGCAGCTCAGTTGAGCTACTTGAAACAGGTATCAAGGTAATCGACCTTGTATGTCCGTTCGCTAAGGGTGGTAAAGTTGGTCTGTTCGGTGGTGCCGGTGTAGGTAAAACCGTAAACATGATGGAACTTATCCGTAACATCGCAATCGAGCACAGCGGTTACTCAGTATTCGCCGGTGTTGGTGAGCGTACTCGTGAGGGTAATGACTTCTACCATGAGATGAACGACTCAAACGTACTAGACAAAGTATCGCTAGTATACGGTCAGATGAACGAGCCACCGGGTAACCGTCTGCGTGTTGCTCTGACTGGTCTGACTATGGCAGAGAAGTTCCGTGACGAAGGTCGTGACGTACTGTTCTTCGTAGATAACATCTACCGTTACACGCTGGCGGGTACTGAGGTATCTGCACTACTAGGCCGTATGCCTTCAGCGGTAGGTTACCAGCCAACTCTTGCAGAAGAGATGGGTGTACTACAGGAGCGTATCGCGTCCACTAAGACTGGTTCAATCACGTCAATCCAGGCCGTATACGTACCTGCGGATGACTTGACTGACCCGTCACCAGCAACGACGTTCGCGCACCTTGACGCAACGGTTGTACTTTCACGTGACATCGCATCTCTTGGTATCTACCCTGCGGTAGACCCACTGGATTCAACTTCTCGTCAGCTTGACCCGCTAGTAATCGGTAACGAGCACTACGAGACTGCACGTGGCGTTCAGACTGTACTTCAGCGTTATAAAGAGCTGAAAGACATCATCGCGATTCTAGGTATGGACGAGCTATCTGACGAAGATAAGCAAGTTGTATCTCGTGCACGTAAAATCCAGCGTTTCCTGTCTCAGCCGTTCTTCGTTGCTGAGGTATTCACAGGTGCACCTGGTAAATACGTTTCACTGAAAGACACTATCTCTGGCTTCAAAGGCATCTTAAACGGTGACTACGATGACATGCCAGAGCAGGCTTTCTACATGGTTGGCTCAATCGACGAAGCAGTTGAAAAAGCCAAAAACATGTAATTAGGGGGTTGTTATGGCAATGACAGTACGCCTTGACGTAGTAAGCGCTGAAAAGAGTTTGTACTCTGGTGACGTGACTGCGATCCAAGTGACAGGTAGTGAAGGTGAGCTGGGTATTCACCCGGGTCACGCGCCACTACTGACTGGCCTAAAACCTGGTATGGTACGTTTAGTAACAGAAGACAAAACAGAAGAGTTTATCTATGTTGCAGGCGGTACGCTGGAAGTTCAACCACAGACCGTAACTGTCCTTGCTGACGTTGCGATCCGTGCGGAAGAGCTTGACGAGCAAGCTGCTGAAGAAGCTAAACGTGAAGCGCAGGCGCAACTGGCTTCAGGCACCGCAGGCGAGCTGGATTACCAGCAAGCAGCGATGCAGCTTGAAGAAGCCCTTGCTCAGCTACGTCTTCTACGCCAGCTGCGCAAATAAGCAGCCACCTATCTGGTTTAAAAAACCCACGCACTGCGTGGGTTTTTTTATGTCTGCAATTTACAGAAAATGGGCATACAAAGAGCAAGGTTTCTATAAGTTTCTTTGACCATCAGAAGGTGAGATGCTGCTATTATTGCAACTTCTCTTAATACCTGTTCAATTTGAAGGAACAAGTAGGGTGCTAGTCGTGTTAAATCGAATCTTTAATCAAGGTATGAGTTCGCAAATTATTGCCTCGCCTGCCTGGGGGTCAGTATCTCTGTGGTAGCAGGACGTGCCTGCGGTGTTATCGAGCCTGTTTTCTCGTTTCAAAATAGAGCGCTTAATTCAGCAAATTGGGATTAAATAAACTGGCTTGAGGGCTTCGAGCGGTAAAGTAATCGAGGCGGAGGCGAGCGTTAGATGCAGGTTTTTTACTGTTTTTGTTTAAGGTACGATTGTTCAGTGTCTTTCAATGAAACAGAGTGTTTAACTCTTTAATATTTTGCTTTAATATTGCGAATGGCTGTTGCTGGGTTCTGGTATGCCGTTTTGACGCAAAGTGAATTACCAGAGTTTTGCCACTAAACGAAACGCCTACCTAGAAAATGATTCAGTATGGTGAGCAGCTTTGACGCGATTTTTACACGCTTTAGTAACTGACTTCGCGCAAGCGAAAAACACAAGAGACTGATATAAAGCAGTTAATATATGAATGAAGTGAATTTTTCAAGGGCTGTGAAAGAAGTCAAATTTGGGGCCTGGATATTAGATCCGAAACGACAAACCATCACTGACGGTGACGTTACCAGAGAGCTTGAGCCTCTATTATTTAAAATCCTTTGTTACTTAATTTTGAATAATGACCAGATAATTACACGTGATGATCTAGTGAGTGATGTGTGGTGCCAAAATTATGTAGATAACAACGCCATTAACCGAGCCATGTCTGAATTACGAAAAGTGCTTAAATCAGACAAGCAAAGGGGATTGGTTGTTAAAACCCATTATCGAAAGGGTTATAGCTTTTTCCTTAAGACAGAAATTGTGTATCAGGAGGAAGTGACGGTAAAGGCAACACCTGGTGCAATTAAGCCGGCGAGTAAACCTCAACCTGCTGCTAAAACTAAACCTAACTATTTGCTGTACAGCGTGCTCACGGCTGCATGTGTCGCTATGTCAGTTTTCGGTATCACTTATATGACTAAGGCAGAAACGCCTTTAGAAGCACAGATTGAGCGCCAAAGTGTGGCCTATCAGGAGAGTCTATTGTCATGGGCGCCAGGACGATATTTAAGAACCATATTGTCACCGAGCAAGCAACTGCTGGCATTTACATTTGTGCCTCAAGGTCAAACCAGGGAAATGCTGATAGTTAAGGATCTGAGTACCGACTATGAGAAAAAAATGGCTAATCAGGACGCAGATCTCTATCCAATTGGCTGGTCGTCTGATTCGAGCCGGTTATTCTATCGTGCTACGAAGGGAGAGCGTTGTGAAATATGGCAAGTAAGCTCTGACTTTGAGAGTTACAATAAGCATTTATTCGATTGTCCGCTGCAGATTAAACAAGGCGCGGGTGTTGGCCGTGACTACTTTGTCTATTCTAAACCTAATTATCGTGGCAGAGATGAGCTTTCCGCATTGGTAAGCTATAACCTGAGTACGAAAGAAGAGTTTCAGTTAACTTCACCAAGTTTAAACTCCTATGGCGATCGGTTTTTAATGTATGAACCGAAAATCGAGCGGATCTTTTTTGAACGTCATCAGTTTGATGCAAGAGAGCTCTACATGACGGACCTGGAGGGGAGCAGTCAAATAAAACTGTACGAATCCAATAATCCAATTTGGTCTATCAGTTATATCCCGGAAACCCACGCACTTGTATGGTTCGATAATATCGAGAATGTAGTTTATGAATACGCCCTCTCAGAGAAGCGCTTAGTAAGAGAAACGCAACTACAGACTGACAATATTTTCGCGACTTCTCAGGCTCTGAGCCCCAACGAGTTGCTCTTGACCAGCTACCCATTTGCACAGGATATCTATGGCCTGGACGTAAAAAGCATGGAGCTTGATGAGTTAGTGAGCAGCAAGCACATTAATTTCTCAGGTGTCGGTGGTGAAGATAAGACTCTGTTTTTGAGGTATGAGTCGGGTGTTATCCACCTAGCCTATAAGCAGGGAGAGCAGAGTGTGGCGACTCAAGTGCCTGAGGGGAACTATACTGCGCTCAGACACTCGTCTATTTCCGGGCAACTGCTGCTTAGAGAGAGTAACACGATGCACTTATACGATGAGCAGTTTACCCTGTTGAAAGCGATAGAAGTGGATGGGGTGGTGATATCAGCGGAATATTTGTTGAATGGTGATATTGGCTACGTCATGCTGGGCGATAAACAATCAGCAAATGAAGTTTATGTTTACTCTCAGCAACTAGAGCGCTCTAAGAAACTACCTATCTCAAATATTGTGTGGTTTGCGCAATTGGACAAACACCAATACGTGATGTTGTCATCGAATGACAAGTTACTGTACTTTGATATTGCAACGGGAGAGGTTGCTCAAGAAGTCGCTCTGCAATACACAACCGAGCTGCATTTGGTTGCTGTGGGCGATGGTCGAGTGTTTTATAGCAATGGTAAGAAAGTATATGAAGTAGTCGATGGTATGAGTACCGAGTTGTTTGACATGGGTGAGAAAAAAGTCACTGCAATTACATACAATGCATCACAACAGGCCCTGGTACTCAGTACGGTCGCACAAACAAACAACCAGCTGATCAAGCTAGAAGCTCCTCATTAATTTCAGTCTCGCTGAACCAGTAAACTGGTTCAGCGCCTTCCTGTTTACCTCAATGGTCACTCTGACCTAATCTTATGGCAAATGTAACCCTGCGTTAAAGCCATCCCTGCTTTGGTTTATGATTTGCGTGATTGTCCACTGTCATGCATATCTTAGTCATTTCCTTATCCCACTCTCGCCTGCACAGGAGCGTAATACCACACTCAAAAGCGGGTATGAACATCAACATCAACTTACCTGGAATGTTGGCAGGCGAAGATTTTTTGGCTGGGCGTGATGCTTTTTTGCCTCGTAGCGCACGGACAGGCAGTCAAATCTGATGAAAATGATGTTAGCGCTTCCATATCATTGAATAAGTAATTTAAATAGCTTTAAAAACAGCGGCTTACCTTTGATGCTTATACTTGTTTATAAGCTTTGATAAGTTCTAATTTCGAGTCGGATATTCTATAGTTTTTAGCAACAAAGCAGCGAGCAAATACAAAAAGCTGCACCGGTTAGTAAAACTGGGTTGAATTAAACATAACTATAAAAAAGACACTACAGGAACTCACTAAGTGTCTATTGCACTAAAACTACTGAGTAATGAGGAACGTCAAATGAAACTTCTAGTTAAAAAGAAATCACTTAAGGCACTTAAAACTGTAAAGCAACTGAATGGCCAGCAGACAAAAGTAATCGCGGGTGGCACTGACGGTATCATTACTTCCAAGATGCCTACTGACGGCATTGAGTAAAAACAAACATCCACTGAGCGTAACAGCCACAACAAACTAAAAATTAGAAAAATAAATTCGAGGTCAATTATGAAGTTCGGTATTAAAAAGCGCAGCCTTAAATCACTTACTGTTTCACAGCCATTAAACGCAAACGAGACGAAGCAGATAGGCGGTGGGCGCTACTCAAACGATGGGATCATCACCTCTAAACTTCCAGTGACAGACTAACAGAGCTGTGAGCTGAGGTTACTCAACCTGAGTAGATAACTTACTCCAGGGACGATGAATGCAAATTCTGAATATGACTCAGAGTTAAGTCACAAATTTGGCACCCATACACAACTGACCATAACAAGTGGTGTGAATTGAAAAAAGGAATAGCGATTATATGAAACGAAGCTTAGGAGCAGCCGTGCTCTGTGTGCCGTTGTTGGCATTGAGTGCGCCGATAGATAAAGCTATCAGCGGGCTGTTACACATTAGCGAGCCCAGCAAAGAATATTATTTTGCTCAGCATGCTGGCACTTTGGAACGGA
Organism: Pseudoalteromonas rubra; assembly: GCF_000967655.1. GTDB lineage: Bacteria > Pseudomonadota > Gammaproteobacteria > Enterobacterales > Alteromonadaceae > Pseudoalteromonas > Pseudoalteromonas rubra_A. Next base: position 6,345 of record NZ_JXYA01000019.1, on the reverse strand, counting down.
GCGTTGGCGGTGTCGGTAGCTTGATGCAAAGAGGTCAGGTGATCATGACTTATCGGATGGAAAGCGGCAAATTGGTCGACGTTACATCCCTGAGTAATGGCTATATTGAAAAGCTGTGGCGCACGCCTGAGATAGACAAAGGCGTTTTACTGGTTAAATTGCAGGATGAAGTGGCTTATGGGCATTTTACGCCAGCAACGGCCTTTACTAGGCAAGGCTTTGACGATGTTAAAGTGCTCTGGTTTTGCTCATCTTCGAAAGAAGTGCGTTTAGATGTTAATTATGTCAGTGATACGCAGGTATTTGTGTCGTTACAAAGTGGCGACTTGTCTGATGAGCAACTACGCAAAATTAATGAAGAAAAGCTGTCAGTGACAGTTTATCAGGATCCTGATTTATGTGGATAGTGGCAGATAAGATAAAATTGCCCTAGGCATGGCGGTGCCTCGGGCATACATATGCGAGAAATGCAGATGTAATAAGGAAATTAAATGTTATCTTGGTTAATTTCAAAAAGCAATAGATAAAATTAACATTTTTTAAAGCAAGCCCTTGAGTTGCCTTTTCTATTTCCCTTTCTTTTTTAATATCATCAGTAATCCCAAGGGTAAATTCATGCCCTGGACACAAGCTTACGCCTCCCGACCCATTGAGCTGCTTAGCGCAAAAAGGTCTTTCAAACTTTCTACACTTTCCTATGTGAGTCATACGCAAGTGAAAGCTTATTGAGCCCTGTTGATCTACAGTATTAAATAAGCGCCGTTTACCTGGCTTGTAATCAACGATTGGTTGGTGTGCGATTGGCCTGAATATGCATAGGGCGGTTTATAGCGACTACTCACATTTTCAGTTCAGCGGACTGTTATTTCTCGCCAGGTGAGATCTTGTGTATTACCAAGTTGCCTCTCAATTACAGGGGGGAGTGTTATATCACCTCAGAAAGCCGCTTTTGGCTCTGCTGGCTTGCAAGTAATACAGTAAGTTACCGCGCTTAGGGGGTCGTTTTGGCAGTAATTCAGACAAAACCTGTAAACGGGTAATTCAACTCGAGGCCTCGTTCAACACTTTTATCCCAGCGAGTAACAGGCGTGAGTTTTGATATTACTTATGTATTAACGCCGCCTGCCTTGAACGTATGCCTGGTGATTATCCTTAACCTTGCGCTATATACCGGCCGCACGCAATCACTCACATCATTGCCTTTTAAGACACTCATTCCTAGCAGTCAGGGCACCACTTTCATCTGTTCAATATAGTCGGGCAAGTGAACAGCCTTGTTTACATGATCGATATGAGCATGCCGCCTTGTCTGCTCCAGCAAATGGCGAATCGTTCGATTAGCTTGGGTTGGCTGGGATACTTATAGGAATTTGGAGATTCCAATGTTACTCAAATCAGCCACTTATTGGTAAATAATTAAGTGGTTTAAGTTGTTGTTTTTTATGCTTATAGTCGTTTTTTTGTCGGTTTGATTTCCTCCGGTTCGTAGCGCATGATGCAAATCAATCGAGCAGCGTCTCCCTCTTTGTCTGGCGGCACTGACTTCATAAATTGAATGCAACGGAGGATACCTGATGACATTAAAAGCGTTTTTTGAGCGATATTACCAAATCATTTGTTCGGGCAATCTTGATGATCTAGAAGCTTTTTACCACAACGGGTCAGCTGTCATGATTGGCGCGAAAGCCCAGTTTGAAAATATGCGTAAACAGTTTGATTTCGAAATGACCCTCACTAAGGTTGAGCTGTTGTCGAAGCAGGATGACTTATTGGTTGTAAGAGACGAGATGATGATCCGTGGTGAAAAGGAAGGCCAGAACCAAGAAAAAAGCATGCAGAATATTCACTCTTTGGCTAAAGAAGAGGGTCAGTGGCGTATTTTTTCAACCGCTTCATTTCCAGGTTTAGTGGGGTAAGCATGGCGGGTCTATTCAGAAAAGAGGCCATTGAACATCAGGGGCAAAAGCTCGATGGTGAAGTGTCAATTGCGACACATATGTCATTCAATTGGATTTTGCTCTTGATCTTGGTAACGGTCGTCGTCGGGATAACATATTTGGTGCTTGGAGAGTACCACCGAAAAGAAATTGTATCGGGTTATTTAAGACCGACTGACGGTTTAAGCAAGGTATATCCACTCGGCCAGGGGGTAATCGATGAAGTGTATGTCGAGGAAGGCCAACAGGTAGAGAAAGGACAGGTGCTACTGCGGGTTAGAATGGAGCGCATCCTGACCTCTGGTGGTGATATGAATGAGGTGATTCTAGCTGAACTAATAAAGCAAAAAGAGTTACTTAAGCAGAATATTGAAAACCAAACTCAGCTTGCGAAAGTCAATCAGGAAAAGCTGGACTCACAAATTGACAATACTGCTTTTCAGTTGAAGCAAACTCGCAAACAGCTTGAACTATTAACACAGCGAGTTGCGCTGAGTGAAAAGCGTTACAAGGATACTTCGGCTTTAATTGCCAAAGACTTTGTATCCCAAGCTGATGTCGAGAGTGTCAGGGACGCGATGTTGGTATTGCAACAACAGGCTGAAGATCTTGAAGGACGAGTGCTCAGTCAGCAGGAATCATTGAGCCAATTACGTTTCGAACGTCAACAACTGCCGCTGACATTTCAGGAAACTGAGTCTCAGCTTAGAAGCCAGCTTGCCAATATTAATCAGCAAATAACACAGGCAAGTGCACAGCAAAGCTATGACGTCCGTAGTCACAGAAGTGGACGGATCAGTAGTTTAATGGTTAAGCCGGGCATGATAGCGCAAAGTACTAAGCCTTTGATGACTGTATTGCCAGAAAACGCCTCACTAGAAGCGGTATTACTTGTGCCATCCCGTGCGTTTGGCTTTGTTCAGGAGGAGCAAAACACGCGGATCCGTTACCAGGCATTCCCTTATGAAAGGTTTGGTATCTATGAAGGTACGATCTCTAGTGTTTCTAAGTCAATTTTACTCCCAGAAGAAGCGAGTAGTTTGCCAGTGGTGCTGCGAGAGCCTGCATATCAGGTTGTCGTGTCGTTAAAAGATCAAAGTGCGAAAGCCTATGGTGCATCTGTGCCATTGCAAGCGGGTATGTTGCTTGAGGCCGATATTATGGTCGATAAGCGCACACTATTTGAATGGTTGTTTGAGCCACTGTACAGCATTAAAGGAGCGATTTAATGGAAAATCCAATGCATTTACTTAAGTTTAGCGGTGCTAAACGGTTGCCTGTCATTTTGCAAACCGAAGCCGCTGAGTGTGGGTTAGCGAGCCTGGCTATGGTGGCCGCCTATCATGGTTATAAAACAGATCTAACAACCTTACGCCAGACCCATGAAATATCTTTAAAGGGTGCGAACTTGGAAGAGCTAATGCAGATAGCCGATAAGCTCAATATGAGCTCAAGGGCGCTGCGATTAGATTTGGAACATCTGCCCCAGCTTAAAACGCCCTGTATTTTACACTGGGATATGAATCACTTTGTTGTACTTAAAAAGGTTACAAAACACAGTGTTGAGATACATGACCCTGGGTTAGGTCATCGCAAATACACCATGGATGAATTCTCGAAACACTTTACCGGTGTGGCGTTGGAGCTAAGCCCTACAGAAGAGTTTAAGTCGGAAGATACGCGGGTTAACCTCAAACTCTCAGACTTCTGGAGCAAAGTAACAGGTCTTAAATCGACCTTGGGCAAGGTATTTGTCTTATCGTTGTTGTTACAGGCTTTTGCTATAGCCAGCCCATACTATATGCAATTAGTGGTTGATGAGGTCATTCTGAGTTTTGATCAGAACTTACTGGCGATTCTGGCCGTTGGATTTGGCCTACTCATGTTGATTGAAATGGTCACAGGTGCAGTGCGCAGTGTGTTATTACTGCACTTTGGTAATCTGATGAGCATTCAGCTCGGGGCTAATCTGTTCCATCACTTGATCCGATTGCCACTTCAGTACTTTGAAAAACGTCATATTGGCGATGTGGTGTCTCGCTTTGGTTCTTTGCAACAGGTGAAAGACTTGCTGACAAAGGGCGTTATTGAAGCGCTTATCGATGGTGTAATGGCCATTGCGACGCTCATTATGATTTTCCTGTATAGCCCTAAGTTAAGTATGGTTGTGCTCACAGCGATCACCATTTACGCCGTGATTCGAATTGCGATGTATCGACCTCTGCGCCGAATGTCTGAAGAAGTCATCGTAAACCAGGCAAAAGAGCAATCGAATTTCATGGAAACCGTGCGCGGCATTCAAACCATTAAGCTTTTTGGTCGTGAAGTGCAAAGGCAAAGTGTCTGGCACAACAAGTATGCAGATAGCCTAAACGCAGGCATACGGGTTGGTCATTTAAATATTGGTTATGAATCAATCAATAAAGTGATATTCGGTTTTGAAAATGTGTTGGTTGTGTATTTTGCTGCACTGCTGGTCATGGAAGGGGACCTGACCGTGGGTATGCTCTTCGCATTTATGGCCTATAAGCGGCAGTTTGTAGAAAAAATGGCCTCTCTAATAGAAAAATTAATCGAATTCAAGATGCTGAGCCTGCACTTTAATCGACTTGCTGATATCTCGCTGACAGACAAAGAAAGTGACATGCAGGGTAAGGCGAGCACAAAGGAACTCAGTGGAGAGCTTGAACTACAGGATGTGACTTATCGTTACAACAGTAAAGACGCCCCGGTATTCAAAAACCTCAATGTAAAGATTGGAGCCGGTGAGTCCATTGCTATCGTCGGACCTTCGGGGTGCGGTAAAACAACGTTGGCAAAAATTATGTTAGGACTGTTTGAACCAGAATCAGGCAAAATCTTAGTCGATGGAGTGGATATCCGGCAAGTGGGATTATCTAAGTATCGCTCTCAGATAGCAGCTGTTATGCAGGACGATCAACTGTTGTCAGGTTCAATCGCAGATAACATTGCATTTTTTGACCCCGATTTAGATATGAAAAAGGTCGAGTGGGCTGCACAGGTTGCTGCGATTGATAAAGACATAATGTCTATGACGATGGGTTACAACACGCTTGTAGGTGATATGGGGGCCGCTTTGTCAGGTGGGCAGATCCAGCGCTTATTACTGGCTCGTGCTCTATACCGGAAGCCGAAGATATTGTTTATGGATGAAGCTACAAGCAACCTGGATACAAAGCTCGAGTTCTCTGTAAATGAGGCGGTTAAGAATCTGGATATAACACGAATAATTATTGCTCACAGGCCAGAGACGATAGCCAGTGCAGATCGTGTTATTGAACTCAGATATGGGCAGGCGATCGCTGGAGAAAAGCCCGATATTGGCACCAGGAGAACGATCCATCAGGATATTACATTATGTGTTGATGATGAACAGTATAAAGATACCAGTGATTCGGGTGGTTTTATAATGGCTTAGTTTTATATTGGTGTTTGATTATGTTATTTAATTTTATTGTTTATTGCGCGTCAGGTTTTATTGGTTTTGCGTGTGGTTTTTTAATTTAGTTTGTCATTTAATTAATTTAAAAATAGTTTGACAAATTATATTTAAGTGTTAGTTTTTATATAAGCTTAAATCTTGGCGGAGATAAGCTTAATTCAAAAAATGTAATAAGGTTTGCGAGATAAGCTCTAATCTCAATTTGATTTTTAATTAAATGTCTAATCTTTTATTTTTTTGAAATGTTATATTGACAAATTATATTTAAATGTTAGTTTTTACATAAGCTTATATCTTGGCGGGGATAAGCTTAATTCAAAAAGTGTAATAAGGTTTGCGAGATAAATTCTAATCTCAATTTGAAAGTTAGATTGTTATTGTTTTTTTATTAAATTCTGAGTTTTTAAGTTGTAACTTCTTGCTATCTAGAACTGTATAAAAGTTGCATTTCTAACAAGCGCAAGCAATGTGTAAGTGTGGTTTTTTAGATGGGCTTGGTAGGTGATATTTATAAAAAATGAATTTAGCTGAAGCATATTTCGTAGACTGATTTAATAATAATATAGAAATTTACCGGAGTGGTTATGAGAGATTTATTTTTAAAAGAGTTTAGTGCTATCTCAGGCGGAGAAGAAGTTCCTATGTGCCCTGATGTTGAACATTATAAAAACTAAAAGGAAAGGAAGATGAGATATATTTTTGATGAAGAGATTAAGTGTGTGGCTGGATCAGGGAGAGAATACGATGATCCATGTGACCCTGAATTGTTTTTCAAGCCTGTTTAACTTTCAACTTGATAAATAAATTTAAATTTCGCTCGGTTGGTTTTTAGGGGTGTTACCAAATTAATAAAGTGCTGGTTTAATTAATACATTAAACAGCCAAGACATCAGTGCCGTGAACGGCGGTAGCCTGGACATTATCTCAGCCATCAAAGCGGGCTGG